>NZ_JBHVVP010000001.1:329702-1954246 GCF_042882605.1 Streptomyces sp. NPDC058198 | reverse complement strand
GGTTGATAGGCCAGATGTGGAAGACCGGTAACGGTTGAAGCTGACTGGTACTAATAGGCCGAGGGCTTGTCCTCAGTTGCTCGCGTCCACTGTGTTAGTTCTGAAGTAACGAACAGTCGTGTGGTTATCCGTCTGGTTCGACATCTTCATAGTGTTTCGGTGGTCATTGCGTGAGGGAAACGCCCGGTTACATTCCGAACCCGGAAGCTAAGCCTCACAGCGCCGATGGTACTGCAGGGGGGACCCTGTGGGAGAGTAGGACGCCGCCGAACAATCTTTGTGGGAATGCCCCGCACCGTATGGTGCGGGGCATTTCTGCGTTCACCACCCATTTGCGCAGACCTGTGTCATTGATCCGGCCTGACCGGCCGACACTTCGCGGCCGGCGGAGGGTGCTGAGCAGGTCGAGCATCGGGTATGCTTTCTCTTGTTGCTCGCCCCAATAGCTCAGTCGGTAGAGCGTCTCCATGGTAAGGAGAAGGTCTACGGTTCGATTCCGTATTGGGGCTCAAGGAACAACGAAAGGCCCCCGCCAGTTGGCGGGGGCCTTTCGCATTCCGCGTTCTGTCCTGACAGGGCCTAGCTGGCGTGGGGCTCCGGGACACGCATTGCCAGGATGGCCATGTCGTCCGAGGCAGGCTCGGCCGCGAAGCGTTCCACCGCGCGCAGTACGCGGGAGGCGACCGCGCCGGCCGTGAGGCCCGTACAGGTCGTCAGAACATCGGCCAGGCCGTCGTCCCCGAGCATGCGCGTGCCCTCCCGGCGTTCCGTGACGCCGTCGGTGACGCACAGGAGGACGTCTCCCGGGTCCAGGGTGATCGTCTGCTCGTACAGCTCCAGGTCCTCCATGACACCGAGCAGCGGCTGCGGTTCGGCCGCCGGCTCGACCGTGCCGTTCTGACGCAGACGCAGGGGGAGCGGATGGCCGGCGCAGACCACCTTGAGAATCGCGCTGCCGTCCTCCTGCGGCCACAACTCCCCGTAGAGCAGGGTGAGAAAGCGGCTGCGGGCGCCCTCGTCGAGGATGGCCGCGTTCAGCCGCTCGAGCACCGCGGGTCCGCCGAAGCCCTCGCGGGCCAGCAGCCGCAGGGCGTGCCGGGCCAGGCCGGTGACGGCCGCGGCTTCCGGGCCCGTACCACAGACGTCGCCGATGGCGAAGCCGTAGGCACCGTCCCGGATCGGGAAGAGATCGTAGAAGTCGCCCCCGACCTCGTTGCCTTCGCCCGCCGCGCGGTAGATGACCTCGACCTCGACCCCGGGCACCTGGGGGAGCCCCGGCGGCAGCAGGCTGCGCTGCAGGGCCTGGCTGATGGCCGTGCGCTCGGAGTAGAGGCGGGCGTTGTCGAGGGCCAGCGCCGCTCGGCGCGAGAGGTCTTCCGCGAGCTCCAGGATCTCCTGGCGGAAGTGGTCGTCGGAGGGCTTGCCGAGGGTCAGCATGCCGATGACCCGGTTACGGGCCACCAGCGGCAGCACCACGGTCTCGCCGCCGACAGCGGCCGCTGTGGCCAGTGTTGTGCCGACGCTCGACGCGGTCGGGGCCGAACCGCCTCCCAGCTGGCGCATGGACGTGCGCAGGGCTGCCTGGTGGGCGGCGTCCGCGGGGGCGGTCCAGATGCGGGCGCCTGGGGTGGGAACCGGGTCCGGCGGGTTGATCTTGGAGAGCAGGGCCTTGAGGCCGTCGATGCGCTCCTCGTCCTCGTGCAGCACGTAGGAGAGGTACGGGTCCGACGACTGGTCAGCGATCGTGTAGACCGCGCACCAGGTGGCCAGGGTGGGCACGGTCATCTGAGCCATCAGGGCCAGTGTCTGGTCACGGTCCAGGGTGCCCGCGAGCAGGTCCGAGGCCTCCACGAGGAACGAGAGCGAGCCGCGGCGCAGACGCTCCAGTTCGCCCAGGCGGGCCGACTCGACGGCCAGGGCGATGCGGTCGGCGGCGAACTGGAGGCGCAGCGCCTCCTCGTTGGAGAAGCGGCTCGCTCCTTCGGCGGCGACGCCCAGGGAGCCGGTGAGCCGGCCCTCGACCTTCAGCGGGACGGTCACGACCGAGCGCATCCCGGTGCCGTTCAGCAGCGGGACCGCTCCCGGGACGGCCGTGAGGTCGTCGTGGACGGCCGGCATCCGCGCGGAGCCGTAGCGTCCGGTGCCGGCCTCCACGGGAACCCTGGCGAAGCGCTGGCGGGCGGAGGGGAGCCCGGTGGAGGCCCGTACTTCCAGTTCCGTCTCGTCGTCCGTGGCCAGCAGGAGGAAGGCGGAGTCGCCGTCGAGCATGTCGCGGGCGCGCTCGACCGTGCGCTGGAGGAGTCCGTCGAGGTCCTCCGGGGCGGGGGAGCCGATGAAGATCTCGAAGGGGTCCGCGGTGCGGCTCTCGGCGCCCGCCTCGGTGGCGGGGGCGCGCAGCGGGGTCTGGATGACGGCGCGTTCGTAATCACGTACGAGGAGGCAGACCGTGGACGGCTCGCCCTGGGTGTCACGCACCCGGAGGTGTGAGGCGTAGACGGGGATGACCCGGCCGTCGGCGCCCCGCATGCCGTAACTGCCTTCCCAGCGCGAGAGTTGAAGTGCCTCGACGATGCCTGTGCCGATGCCGGGGGTCTGCGGCCAGGCGGCGAGGTCGGTGAGGGGCTTGCCGACGACCTGCTCGGGGGCGTACCCGAAGATGTGCTCCGCGTCTTCGTTCCAGCGGACGACGGCGCCGGTCCCGTCGATCTGGACGACGGCGACCCGTACCCGTTCGTCGGCGACGGGGAGCAGACTGGTGGGCAGGACGGGGCCTGCGGAGCGGGTGCCGACCGGCCGCTGGGGGAGGTCGAGCTGGAACCACACCTGCTTGTACGTGGGCGTGTACTCGACGCCCCAGCGGGATGCCAGCGCGGCGCAGAGCAGCAGTCCCCGGCCGTTCTCGCGGTCCGGGCTGCCGAACGACTGTCCGGTGCCCTGAATAGGCACCTCGCGTTCGGGGTAGCGGTCGGCGACTTCGACCCGGACACCGTCCTCCGTACGGAGGCAGAGCACATCGGCGGAGGTGCCTGCATGGATGACGGCGTTGGTGACGAGCTCGCTGGTGAGGACGACGGCGTCGTCGACGACATCGGAGTAGCCCCATCCCTGGAGCGTGTCACGGACGAAGGCGCGGGCCGTCGCGACGGACCGCCCGACAGGGTCGAAGCTGGCAGCCGCCCGCGCGGTGATCACAGAACTCCTCGTACGCGTTTCGACGCCCGGCTCCGCCATGATCGGCCCCGCCCCTCCAGGTGCCCGGTGGTAGTACCTTCGCCACACCGCCCCTGCCGGGCGGACCGGGGCGGTTGGACAGCCGAATGCCAGGTTACTTACCTTCGCTGTCCGAGCGGATGCCGGTCACCACAGTTTCCGTCCTCCGTGTTCGGGGACGCTATGCGAAGCAGCCGAACTGTTATGGCCTGGTTCGGCCATGGTGAAACACTGGGCAGGCTTTCCGAAACAGCCCGGACAGTTCGGTCAACCCCTGCGGGAGGGACACGGTGGAGTCTGGCATGGCGGCGCGTGGCGCGAACACACGCGTGAAAGGCGGACGATCCCGGAGCAATGGGACAGTCGAGGTGGACGCGGCGGAGCTGAGCAGACTGCTGACGGCCTTGGTGTCGATGCGGGACGGCAACTTCCGTAAGCGCCTGACCGTCTCCGGTGACGATGTGATGGCGGAGATCGCCGCCGTCTTCAACGAGGTCGCCGACCGCAATATCCATCTCACGGGTGAGCTGGCCCGCGTGCGGCGCATGGTCGGGCGCGAGGGAAAGCTCACAGAGCGCCTGGAGACCGGGGCCTGCGAGGGGTCCTGGGCTGCGGCGATCGACGCGTCGAACGCGCTGGTCGACGATCTGGCGCGGCCCGTGTCCGAGGTCGGGCGGGTGCTCTCCGCGGTCGCCGAGGGCGACCTGGAACAGCGGATGGACCTGCGCTCGCACTCCACCGACGGGGCGGAGCGGCCGCTGCGCGGCGAGTTCCTGAAGGTGGCCCGTACGGTCAACAATCTGGTCGACCAGCTCTCCGCGTTCACCGACGAGGTGACCCGGGTGGCGCTGGAGGTCGGTACCGAGGGCAAGCTCGGCGGCCAGGCCAAGGTGCGCGGTATGTCCGGATCGTGGAAAGATCTCACGGATTCCGTCAACACGATGGCGTACCGGCTCACCGCTCAGGTACGTGACATTGCTCTCGTTACGACGGCGGTCGCCAAGGGTGATCTGTCGCGCAAGGTCACGGTCCATGTGGCCGGCGAGATGCTCCAGCTGAAGAACACCGTCAACACGATGGTGGACCAGCTGTCGTCCTTCTCCTCCGAGGTCACACGCGTGGCACGGGAGGTCGGCACCGAAGGCGAGCTGGGCGGTCAGGCGACCGTCCCGGGTGTGGCCGGGGTGTGGAAGGACCTCACCGATTCGGTGAACACGATGGCCGGCAACCTGACCAACCAGGTGCGGGGCATCGCCGAGGTCACCACGGCCGTCGCCAACGGTGATCTGTCGCAGAAGGTCACGGTGAGCGCGCGCGGCGAGGTGGCCCAGCTCGCCGAGACGATCAACCAGATGACCGAGACGCTCCGCACGTTCGCGGACGAAGTGACACGTGTCGCGAGCGAGGTCGGAGCCGAGGGTCTGCTCGGTGGTCAGGCACAGGTGCCCGGCGCCGCCGGGACCTGGAAGGACCTGACGGACTCGGTCAACACCGTCTTCCGCAATCTGACCACGCAGGTGCGGGACATCGCGCAGGTGACGACGGCGGTCGCGAACGGCGATCTGTCCCAGAAGGTCACCGTCGATGTCGCGGGCGAGATGCTGGAGCTGAAGAACACCGTCAATACGATGGTGGATCAGCTGCAGTCGTTCGGTTCCGAGGTCACGCGCGTCGCGCGGGAGGTCGGCGTCGAGGGCAGGCTCGGTGGCCAGGCGGAAGTTCCCGGTGCGGCGGGGACCTGGAAGGACCTCACCGATTCGGTGAACACGGCGTTCCGTAACCTCACCGGCCAGGTGCGGGACATCGCGCAGGTGACGACGGCGGTCGCCAATGGTGATCTGTCCCAGAAGGTCACGGTCGATGTCGCGGGCGAGATGCTGGAGCTCAAGAACACCGTCAATACGATGGTGGCGCAGCTCTCCTCGTTCGCCGACCAGGTGACGCGCATGGCGCGGGACGTGGGTACGGAAGGGCGGCTCGGCGGCCAGGCGCGAGTGGACGGCGTCAGTGGTACGTGGAAGGAACTCACCGACTCCGTCAACTTCATGGCGGGGAATCTGACCGATCAGGTGAGGCAGATCGCGCAGGTGACCACGGCCGTGGCGCGGGGTGATCTGTCGCAGAAGATCGATGTGGACGCCCGGGGCGAGATCCTGGAGCTGAAGAACACCATCAACACCATGGTCGACCAGTTGTCGGCCTTCGCCGAGCAGGTGACCAGGGTCGCCCGCGAGGTGGGTACGGACGGCCGGCTGGGCGGTCAGGCGCAGGTGCCGGGCGTCGCGGGCGTCTGGCGCGACCTGACCGACTCCGTGAACGGCATGGCGGGGAACCTCACCGCGCAGGTCCGGAACATCGCGGGCGTTGCCACGGCGGTCGCGCGCGGCGACCTGTCGCAGAAGATCGACGTGGACGCGCGCGGCGAGATCCTGGAGCTGAAGAACACCCTCAACACGATGGTGGACCAGCTGTCCAACTTCGCCGAGCAGGTGACCCGGGTGGCCCGCGAGGTGGGTACCGAGGGCATCCTCGGCGGCCAGGCCGAGGTGCAGGGTGTCTCGGGTACGTGGAAGGACCTCACCCAGTCCGTCAACTTCATGGCGAACAATCTGACCTCGCAGGTCCGCAATATCGCCGAGGTCACCACGGCGGTCGCCAAGGGCGATCTGTCGAAGAAGATCACCGTCGATGCCCGGGGCGAGATCCTCGACCTGGTCACGACCGTCAACACGATGGTCGACCAGCTGTCGAACTTCGCGGACGAGGTGACGCGAGTCGCCCGTGAGGTGGGTACGGAAGGCATCCTCGGCGGTCAGGCCCGGGTCCGGGGTGTCACCGGCATCTGGAAGGACCTCAGCGACAACGTCAACACGATGGCCAACAACCTGACCAGCCAGGTGCGCAACATTTCGCGGGTCTCGTCGGCGGTGGCCAACGGCGATCTGACGAAGAAGGTGACGGTGGAGGCGCGCGGCGAGGTCGCGGAGCTCGCCGACACCGTCAACACGATGGTGACGACGCTGTCCTCGTTCGCGGACGAGGTGACGCGAGTCGCCCGCGAGGTGGGCACCGAGGGCGAACTGGGCGGCCAGGCCAGGGTTCCCGGCGTGTCCGGTACGTGGAAGGACCTCACCGAGTCGGTGAACTCGATGGCGTCCAACCTGACCGGGCAGGTGCGCCAGATCGCCACGGTCACCACCGCCATCGCCAAGGGCGATCTCACCAAGAAGATCGACATCGATGCGCGCGGTGAGATCCTGAAGCTGAAGAACACCATCAACACGATGGTCGACCAGCTCTCCTCCTTCGCCGATCAGGTGACCCGGGTGGCCCGCGAGGTGGGCACGGACGGGCAGCTGGGCGGCCAGGCCCGGGTGAGGGACGTCGACGGCACGTGGCGCGACCTCACCGAATCGGTGAACGAGATGGCCGGCAACCTGACCCGTCAGGTGCGGGCCATCGCCGCCGTCGCCACCGCGGTGACCCGCGGCGATCTGAACCTCAAGATCGATGTCGACGCGGCGGGCGAGATCCAGGTCCTGCAGGACAACATCAACACGATGATCGCCAACCTGCGGGACACCACCCTCGCCAACGAGGAGCAGGACTGGCTGAAGGGCAACCTCGCCCGGATCTCCGGGTTGATGCAGGGCCGCCGCGATCTCGATGACGTCGCCTCGCTGATCATGAGCGAGCTGACCCCGGTGGTCTCGGCGCAGCACGGCGCGTTCTTCCTGGCGATGCAGACCGGCGCGGTGCCCCAGGTCGGTACGGATGTCGGCAAGGACGCCTCGTACGAGCTGTGCATGCGCGGCAGCTACGGCTACTCGGCCGGCGCGATGCCGACGGCCTTCCGGCCCGGCGAGACCCTCATCGGCACGGCCGCCGAGGAGAAACGAACCATCCAGGTCAATGTGCCGCCGGGGTATCTCAAGATCTCGTCCGGGCTCGGGGAGGCGTCGCCGGCGCATGTGATCGTGCTGCCGGTGCTCTTCGAGGGGAAGGTCCTCGGGGTGATCGAGCTGGCGTCGTTCCAGCCGTTCACCCATATCCAGCGGGACTTCCTCAACCAGATCGCCGAGATGATCGCGACGAGCGTCAACACCATCAGCGTCAACTCCAAGACCGAGGTGCTGCTGAAGCAGTCGCAGGAGCTGACCGAGCAGCTGCGGGAGCGCTCCGCGGAGCTGGAGAACCGGCAGAAGGCCCTTCAGGAGTCCAACGAGGAGCTGGAGGAGAAGGCCGAGCTGCTGGCGCAGCAGAACCGCGACATCGAGGTGAAGAACACCGAGATCGAAGAGGCCAGGCAGGTCCTGGAGGAGCGGGCCGAGCAGCTCGCCGTCTCGATGCGCTACAAGTCGGAGTTCCTGGCGAACATGTCGCACGAGCTGCGTACGCCGCTCAACTCGCTGCTCATCCTTGCCAAGCTGCTCGCGGACAACGCGGAGTCGAATCTCTCCCCGAAGCAGGTGGAGTTCGCGGAGACGATCCATGGCGCGGGTTCCGATCTGCTCCAGCTGATCAACGACATCCTCGATCTGTCGAAGGTCGAGGCGGGCAAGATGGACGTCAGCCCGACCCGTATCGCGCTGGTCCAGCTGGTCGACTATGTGGAGGCGACGTTCCGGCCGCTCACCGCGGAGAAGGGGCTCGATTTCTCCGTACGGGTGTCGCCGGAGCTGCCCGCCACCCTGCACACCGACGAGCAGCGTCTGCTGCAGGTGCTGCGCAACCTCCTGTCCAACGCCGTGAAGTTCACCGACAGCGGAGCGGTGGAGCTGGTGATCCGGCCGGCGGGTACGGATGTGCCGCATGCCATCAGGGAGCAGCTGCTGGAGGCGGGTTCGCTGCGTGACGCCGACGGTGACCTGATCGCGTTCTCGGTCACCGACACCGGGATCGGTATCGCGGCGAGCAAGATGCGTGTGATCTTCGAGGCGTTCAAGCAGGCGGACGGCACGACCAGCCGGAAGTACGGCGGTACGGGTCTGGGCCTGTCCATCAGCCGGGAGATCGCGCGGCTGCTCGGCGGTGAGATCCACGCGGCGAGTGAGCCGGGGCGTGGCTCGACCTTCACGCTCTACCTGCCGCTCCATCCGAGCGAACTGCCTCCGCAGGGCTATCCGCAGCTGACGCCCGCCGGCATGAAGCCGCTGGGGCGTGTGACGAGCGGTGTCACCGCGGAGACCGCGGGGCAGCCGCGGCCGGAGGAGCCCGCGCCCGCGGAGCTGCCGGGTCCTGCCGCGCTGTTCCGGCGCCGCCGCAGGAGCGTCGCCGCCGCGGAGCAGGGCTCCGATACGTCAGGACAGGGCGGCCAGGCGACGCCGGCAGGGGCGCCGGGCGCTTCGGGCGGGTCTTCCGCGGGACGGGAGTCCTGGACCGTCGGTACGGGCGGTATGGGCCGTCAGGAGGCGCCCCAGGAGCGCCGTACCTTCACCTTCGCCGGTGAGAAGGTGCTGATCGTCGACGACGACATCCGTAATGTCTTCGCGCTCACCAGCGTGCTGGAGCAGCACGGTCTGTCGGTGCTGTACGCGGAGAACGGCCGGGAAGGCATCGAAGTCCTGGAGCAGCACGATGATGTGACGGTCGTTCTGATGGACATCATGATGCCGGAGATGGACGGATACGCGACGACGACGGCGATCCGCAGGATGCCGCAGTTCGCCGGGCTGCCGATCATCGCGCTCACCGCGAAGGCGATGAAGGGCGACAGGGAGAAGGCGATCGACTCCGGTGCTTCCGACTATGTGACGAAGCCGGTCGATCCTGACCATCTGTTGTCGGTGATGGAGGGGTGGATGCGCGACAAATGATCAGTGGCTGCGCGAATCAGCCCGATGTCGTGATCGACTGTGCCCGGCGGCGTGTGAGGCGGCGATATTCGGGGAACCTTCTGGTCTCCCGCAACGTTTCTCGTTCGTGCACAGTGACATCACGGTGACAGGGTGTGGCGACAGGCGGGGTGCGGCTACGATGACCGGCACAAGGACGGACGGCGTAACGGAGTCGTCCCCTGGGGCGGCGCCCGGTGCTTCGCCGGGCCTTGCGAGCAGGGGACGCCCCATGCCGGGGCGAGGAGGGCGGGTGGCCATGGTGCAGAAGGCCAAGATCCTCCTGGTCGATGACCGGCCGGAGAATCTGCTGGCGCTGGAGGCCATCCTCTCTGCGCTCGATCAGACGCTGGTGCGGGCATCGTCAGGGGAGGAAGCGCTCAAAGCGCTGCTGACGGACGACTTCGCCGTCATTCTGCTGGATGTCCAGATGCCAGGGATGGACGGTTTCGAGACCGCCGCGCACATCAAGCGGCGGGAGCGGACACGCGACATCCCGATCATTTTTCTCACGGCCATCAACCACGGCCCGCACCACACCTTCCGGGGTTACGCGGCGGGCGCGGTGGACTACATCTCGAAGCCGTTCGACCCGTGGGTGCTGCGCGCCAAGGTCTCGGTCTTCGTCGAGCTGTACATGAAGAACTGCCAGTTGAAGGAGCAGGCCGAGCTGCTCAGGCTCCAGCTGGCGGGGGCGGGCGAGGCCAAGGAGCCGACCGGTCTGCTGGCTGAACTGTCCGCGCGGCTCGCGGCAGTTGAGGAGCAGGCAGAAGCGCTCTCCAAGCAGCTGGACGACGATTCGGCGGATGCTTCCGCCGTGGCCACCGCCGCCCACCTGGAGCGCAAACTCACCGGTCTGCGGCGGGCGCTGGACGCGCTGGAGCCGGGCACGGGAAGCGGTTCGCCCACACTTCCCTCGCAGAACTGAGCAGCTGAAGCAGCGTCAGTTACCCGACACCCCACGGACGACACGATCGGGTGAAGCCGTGGGCACACGTGTCCGCGGCTGCTCACACCGGTAACCTCACCACCATGGCCTCACGTACGTCCGGCAAGGGTTCCCAGGGCACGGCGGGCACCGCAAAGCCGCGGCCCGGCCGTACGACCGGCGCCGCGAAAGCGGCGCCCGCCAAAAAGGCGGCGCCGAAGAAGACCGTGCCTGTGAAGAAAGCACCGGCCAAGAAGGCCCCCGCGAAGAAAGCGGTCGCCAAGCCGGTACCCAAAGCCGCACCGTCCCCGACCGGGGGCGTGTACCGGCTCGTACGCGCCGTCTGGCTCGGGGCCGCGCACGGCATCGGGGCGATGTTCCGCGGCATAGGACGCGGCGCGAAGGGGCTCGACCCGGCTCATCGCAAGGACGGGGTGGCCCTGCTGCTGCTCGGCCTCGCCCTCGTCGTCGCGGCCGGCACCTGGTCGAACCTGCAAGGCCCGGTGGGCGACCTGGTCGAGATGCTCATCACCGGAGCCTTCGGCCGACTCGATCTGCTCGTGCCGATACTGCTGGGCGCCGTCGCCGTCCGGCTGATCCTCTATCCCGAGAAGCCCGAGGCCAACGGACGGATCGTCATCGGACTCTCCGCGCTCGTCATCGGCGTGCTCGGGCTGGTTCATATCGCCTGCGGCGCCCCGGGGCGCGGCGAGGGCACCGAAGCGATGCAGGACGCGGGCGGGCTCATCGGCTGGGCCGCCTCCACACCGCTGATCTTCACCACGGGCGAGGTCCTCGCCGTACCGCTGCTCCTGCTGCTCACCGTCTTCGGCCTGCTGGTCGTCACCGCCACCCCCGTCAACGCCATCCCGCAGCGGCTGCGGCTGCTCGGCTCCAAGCTGGGGATAGTCGAACCACCCTACGAGCCCGAAGAGTACGAACCGGAAGAGCCCGACAGCGACGACGAGCGGTACGACGAGCAGTGGCGCCAGACGCTGCCCCCCGGCGCGCGCCGTCCGTCCGCACGCCGGAGCGCGACACCGCAGGAGTACGACCCCGACCAGGCCGAGGGGGAGGCGCTCTCCGCGCGGCGCAGGCCACGCCGGTCCTCCGCCCAGCCGGACCTGGGCCGGCCCATGGACGCCGTGGATGTGGCGGCCGCCGCGGCGGCGGCGCTGGACGGCGCCGTCCTCAATGGGATGCCGCCCTCGCCGATCGTCGCGGACCTCACCCAGGGCGTGTCCGTGGACCGTACGCGCAAGCGGGGGGAGGCGCCCGGGGCGCGCACGGAGGACACCGCCGGGGAGCGCTCCGTACCCGTACCCAGCGCGCGTGAGGCGGAGAAGCCGGCTGCCACCACCGGGGTCGTCGCGGACCTGACCAAGCCCGTGCCCCGCGAGGACGAACCGCTGCCGCCGCGCGCCGAGCAGCTCCAGCTCCGCGGGGACATCACGTACGCGCTGCCCTCACTGGACCTGCTGGAGCGCGGCGGTCCCGGTAAGACGCGCAGCGCCGCCAATGACGTGATCGTCGCCTCGCTCAGCAATGTCTTCATGGAGTTCAAGGTCGACGCGGCCGTCACCGGCTTCACCCGCGGACCGACGGTCACGCGGTACGAGGTGGAGCTCGGGCCCGCCGTGAAGGTCGAGCGCATCACCGCGCTCACCAAGAACATCGCGTACGCCGTGGCCAGCCCGGACGTACGGATCATCTCCCCGATCCCCGGCAAGTCCGCGGTCGGTATCGAGATCCCGAACACCGACCGCGAAATGGTCAACCTGGGTGATGTGCTGCGCCTCGCGAACGCCGCCGAGGACGACCACCCGATGCTCGTCGCGCTCGGCAAGGACGTCGAGGGCGGCTATGTGATGGCCAACCTCGCGAAGATGCCGCACATGCTCGTCGCCGGCGCCACCGGCTCCGGGAAGTCCTCCTGCATCAACTGCCTGATCACGTCGGTGATGGTCCGGGCGACCCCGGAGGACGTCCGGATGGTGCTCGTGGACCCCAAGCGGGTCGAGCTGACCGCCTACGAGGGCATCCCGCATCTGATCACGCCGATCATCACCAACCCCAAGCGGGCCGCCGAGGCGCTCCAGTGGGTCGTACGGGAGATGGATCTGCGCTACGACGACCTCGCGGCCTACGGCTACCGCCATATCGACGACTTCAACCGGGCCGTGCGCAACGGGAAGGTCAAGCTGCCCGAGGGCAGCGAGCGTGAGCTCTCGCCGTATCCGTATCTGCTGGTCATCGTGGACGAGCTGGCCGACCTGATGATGGTCGCGCCGCGTGATGTCGAGGACGCCATCGTCCGTATCACCCAGTTGGCCCGTGCCGCCGGTATTCATCTGGTGCTCGCCACCCAGCGGCCCTCGGTCGATGTCGTCACCGGGCTGATCAAGGCGAATGTCCCCTCGCGGCTCGCCTTCGCGACGTCCTCGCTGGCCGACAGCCGGGTCATCCTCGATCAGCCGGGCGCGGAGAAGCTGATCGGCAAGGGAGACGGCCTGTTCCTGCCGATGGGCGCGAACAAGCCGACCCGTATGCAGGGTGCCTTTGTCACCGAGGACGAGGTCGCGGCGGTCGTCCAGCACTGCAAGGATCAGATGGCACCCGTCTTCCGTGAGGACGTCGTGGTCGGGACGGCCAAGAAGAAGGAGATCGACGAGGACATCGGCGACGATCTCGATCTGCTCTGCCAGGCCGCCGAACTGGTGGTCTCCACGCAGTTCGGCTCGACCTCGATGCTTCAGCGGAAGCTGCGTGTCGGCTTCGCCAAGGCCGGCCGGCTGATGGACCTCATGGAATCGAGGAACATCGTCGGACCGAGCGAGGGCTCCAAAGCCCGCGATGTCCTGGTGAAGGCGGATGAATTGGATGGAGTGCTCGCCGTGATACGCGGGGAGGCTCAATCCTAGGGAAAAGGAAGGCAACCGTTTCCCTAGGTCAGACGTCAAGTTGGAGAGAGGAAGTGCATCGTGTCCCTCTGCCACGTCGTCAGGCCCTTCTGATGGCGTACAAAGTGCATCCGCCCGGTTGCCCCACCCTTTCGTACCACCCATAGACTGAACGTCCAGCAGGTGGCTACACGCTCGAAAGGCGCCCCCGTGTCCATCGGCAACTCCCCCGACGGCAACGCCCCAGAACCTGACGACAACGCCCCCGACGTCAATCCTTCCGACGGCGCCGTTTCCGACGTCAGTCCTCCCGATGCCCCGGCTTCCGACAGCTCGGCTTCCGATGCCCCGGCTTCGGACAGCACTACTTCCGACGTCTCGGCTTCGGACAGCTCGGCTTCCGACGCCCCGGCCTTCGACACCGAGCCCGAAGACGACCTGCCTTCGATCGGTCAGATTCTTCAGCAGGCACGCGTCGCGGCGAACCTGACGGTCGATGAGGTCAGCAGCTCGACCCGCGTGCGCGTCCCCATCGTGCAGGCGATCGAGCAGGACGACTTCTCGCGCTGCGGCGGCGATGTCTACGCCCGCGGGCACATCCGTATGCTCGCCCGTACGGTCGGGATCGACCCTGATGATCTCGTCGAGCGATTCGACGACGCGCACGGCGGGCGTCCGATGCCCACGGGCGCGGCGCCCATGTTCGAGGCGGAGCGGATCCGGCCGGAACGGGCCCGCCCCAACTGGACCGCCGCCATGGTCGCCGCGATCGTCGCCGTGGTCGGCTTCGCCGGCTTCACCCTGTTCAGCGATGGGGACGAGGGAGGAAAGACCAAGTCCGTCGCCGAGGGAGCGAAGCCCGACAAGGGCGCCAAGCCCAGTGCGACGAAGTCGACCGCCCCCAAGCCCGACCCGTCGGAAAGCGCCATCGCCGCCGCGCCGCGCGACAAGGTCACGGTGAAGCTCTCCGCCATAGACGACAAGAGCTGGATCTCCGCCAAGGCGCACAACGGCAAGCTGCTGTTCGACGGCACGCTCCTCAAGGGCGCTTCCAAGACTTTCCAGGACGATGAGCAGATCGATCTGATCATCGGGAACGCCGGGGCGATCGAGCTGTTCGTCAACGGCAAGAAGGTCGAGGACGAGTTCGAGGCCGGGCAGGTCGAGCGGCTCTCGTACACGAAGGGCGACCCCGAGGTCGGCTGAGCAACCCCTGCACGGCGGGGGCAGGGCCAGGACAAAGTAGTCTTGCGCCCATGCCCGAACGCCGTACCGTCGCCCTTGTCACTCTTGGCTGCGCCCGTAACGAGGTGGACTCGGAGGAGCTTGCAGGCCGCTTGGCAGCGGACGGCTGGGAGCTCGTCCAGGACGCCGCCGCCGCGGACGTCGCTGTCGTCAACACCTGCGGATTCGTCGAGGCCGCGAAGAAGGACTCCGTCGACGCCCTGCTGGAAGCCAATGATCTCAAGGATCAGGGCAAGACCCAGGCGGTCGTCGCCGTCGGCTGCATGGCCGAGCGGTACGGCAAGGAGCTGGCGGAGGCCCTGCCCGAGGCGGACGGCGTGCTCGGCTTTGACGACTACGCCGATATCTCCGACCGCCTCCAGACCATCCTGAACGGCGGCATCCACGCCTCGCACACGCCCCGTGACCGGCGCAAGCTGCTGCCGCTCAGCCCGGTCGAGCGGCAGGCCGCCGCCGGGGTGGCCCTGCCGGGGCACGGAGACCTCTCCCCGGTGGCCGGACAGGCGGACATCCTGCCGGCCGCCGAGGACCTGCCGGAGGGGATCGCCCCGGCCTCCGGGCCGCGGGCGCCCCTGCGGCGGAGACTGGACCACAGCCCTGTCGCCTCCGTGAAGCTCGCGTCCGGCTGCGACCGGCGCTGCTCCTTCTGCGCCATCCCGTCGTTCCGCGGCTCCTTCATCTCCCGGCGCCCCTCGGACGTCCTGGGTGAGACGCGCTGGCTGGCCGAGCAGGGCGTCAAGGAGCTCATGCTCGTCTCCGAGAACAACACGTCGTACGGCAAGGACCTCGGCGACATCCGGCTGCTGGAGACCCTGCTGCCCGAGCTGGCGGCCGTCGACGGCATCGAGCGGGTACGGGTGAGCTACCTGCAGCCCGCCGAGATGCGCCCCGGACTGATCGACGTCCTGACGTCGACGCCCAAGGTCGCGCCGTACTTCGATCTGTCCTTCCAGCACTCGGCGCCCGGCGTGCTGCGCGCGATGCGGCGCTTCGGGGACACCGACCGCTTCCTGGAGCTGCTGGAGACCATCCGGGGCAAGGCGCCGCAGGCCGGTGTGCGTTCGAACTTCATCGTCGGCTTCCCCGGCGAGAGCGAGGCGGACTTCGCCGAGCTGGAGCGCTTCCTCACGGGTGCGCGGCTCGACGCCATCGGCGTCTTCGGCTACTCGGACGAGGACGGCACCGAGGCCGCCACGTACGCGGACAAGCTGGACGGTGACGTCGTCGCCGAGCGGCTGGCACATCTGTCGCGGCTGGCCGAGGAGCTGACCGCCCAGCGGGCCGAGGAGCGGCTCGGCGAGAGCCTCGAAGTGCTCGTCGAGTCGGTCGACCCGGAGGACGGCACCGGGGAGGCGGCGGTCGGCCGGGCGGCGCACCAGGCCCCCGAGACGGACGGCCAGGTGATCTTCACTTCGAGCGAGGGTCTGCTCCCCGGCCGTATGGTCGAGGCGAAGGTGGTCGGTACCGAGGGCGTGGACCTGGTGGCCGAGTACCGCGGCCTGCTGGGGGACGAATCCCGGATCCCGGGCGAGGAGGCGGCCAGATGACCGGAGTCCCGGCGTCCGCGGCGGGCGGCACCAGCGCGAAGTCGGTGCCCGGTGGTGGCAAGCTGGGGGCTGTGGCGGTCAATCAGGCCAGTCTGTGGAACATCGCCAATATCCTCACCATGCTGCGGCTGGTGCTGGTGCCCTGCTTCGTTGTGCTGATGCTCCAGGACGGCGGGTTCGACCCCGTCTGGCGTGCCTGGGCGTGGGCCGCCTTCGCCGTCGCCATGATCACGGACATCTTCGACGGCCATCTGGCCCGTACGTACAACCTGGTCACCGACTTCGGCAAGATCGCCGACCCGATCGCGGACAAGGCGATCATGGGCGCGGCGCTGATCTGTCTGTCCTCGCTCGGCGATCTGCCGTGGTGGGTGACGGGGGTCATCCTTTTCCGTGAACTCGGCATCACGCTGATGCGGTTCTGGGTCATCAGGCACGGGGTCATTCCGGCCAGCCGCGGCGGCAAGATCAAGACCCTGGCGCAGGGCACGGCCGTGGGCATGTACGTACTCGCGCTGACCGGGCCGCTGGCCACGCTGCGCTTCTGGGTGATGGCGGTGGCCGTCGTGCTGACGGTGCTGACCGCACTGGACTATGTGCGGCAGGCGGTCGTGCTGCGGCGTCAGGGGCTCGCGGCGGAGCGCGCGGCGGCGGAGTCCGCGCGGTGACCGACGCCGGGGCGGGTGCGGCGGCCGGGGCCGGTGCGGTGGCTGGGGTCGGCGCGGTCAACGACCGTGCGGCGCGGGTGCTGGCGGCTCTGCTGGAGCGCGGCGGGACGCTGGCCGTCGCGGAATCCCTCACCGGCGGTCTGCTGGCCGCGGAGCTGACGTCCGTCCCCGGGGCCTCCCGGACCTTCCGCGGGTCCGTCACGGCCTATGCGACGGATCTCAAACGGGATGTTCTGGGCGTCGACCCGGTCCTGCTGGAACAGCGCGGCGCGGTGGACCCCGAGGTGGCACGGCAGATGGCGGCCGGCGTGCGGCGGGTGCTGGGGGCCGGCTGGGGTGCGGCGACCACCGGGGTCGCGGGCCCCGATCCGCAGGACGGGCAGCCGGTCGGGACCGTGTACGTGGCGGTGGTGGGGCCGGAGGGCGCGGGGAAAGTGAGCGCTCTGCGGTTGAACGGCGACCGGGCGGACATCCGTAAAGAGAGTGTGCGGAGTGTACTCGCCCTGCTCCTCGGCGAACTCTCCGGGAACAGGCGGGCACAGGATACGGAACAGAACGGGGGGTATTGATGTTTGCAGCCCTGAGTGAACACGACATCGCTCCCCGCACGGCCGCAGCGCGAGGCGGTACGGTGGGGCGTGAAGGATGCGGCTACGCGGTCCGAGGAGGGAGCCACCGATGATTCTGCTCCGTCGCCTGCTGGGTGACGTGCTGCGTCGGCAGCGCCAGCGCCAGGGCCGTACTCTGCGCGAAGTCTCCTCCTCCGCCCGAGTCTCGCTCGGCTATCTTTCCGAGGTGGAACGGGGGCAGAAGGAGGCTTCCTCCGAGCTGCTCTCCGCGATCTGCGACGCGCTTGATGTACGGATGTCCGAGCTCATGCGAGAAGTGAGCGACGAACTGTCGTTGGCCGAGCTGGCAGCGTCGGCGGCGGCGAACGAGCCGGTGCCTGCGCCAGTACGCCCAATGCTCAATTCCGTCTCTGTGACGTCGGTGGCCGGAGTGCCGACGGAGCGGGTGACGATCAAGGCGCCTACGGAGGCGGTAGACGTCGTCGCCGCCTAGATTCCCCAGAGTTTGACCTGAACCCCGGTTGGTACGCGAGTACCGGCCGGGGTTTTCGCCATCTCCGAATGACCGCTTTGTCTCATTTATGCCATGGTGGATGGTGCGTGCCAATACAACGGTGAACGGAACTGGAGGACACGCATGTCTGTCGTGAAGAGTTCCCTGTCCGAGGAGCATCTGAAGCTGGTCGGTGAGGCGCTGCAAGGTGCGCTCGTGGACCTGGTCGATCTCTCACTGGTCGCCAAGCAGGTCCACTGGAATATCGTCGGGCCGCGCTTCCGCTCCGTACACCTGCAGCTCGACGAGGTCGTGTCGACGGCGCGGCAGCACTCGGACACGGTGGCGGAGCGGGCGTCCGCGATCGGAGTGACCCCGGACGGGCGGGCCGGAACGGTGGCGGCGACAAGCGCCATCGGTACGGTACCCAACGGCTGGATCAAGGACGGGGACGCCGTACGGATCATGGTGGAGGCACTCGGCGCGGTCGTCACACGGATGCGTGAGCGCGTCGAGGTGACGGATGAGCCGGACCCGGTGACCCAGGACGCGCTGATCCAGGTGGCCGGCGATCTGGAGAAGCACGCGTGGATGTTCCAGGCGGAGAGCGCCTGACCGAGTGAGAGCGTCGCGCCGGCGTCGACCGGGGCGACGCCGGCGCGGGCTTGGCCACGGCGTGTGGGGCCGGCAGAGAGGGGCATCCGTGACAACAGCGGGCGCCACGAACAGCACGGTGTTGATGACGAGTTGGTGTGCACGTCGGGCGGCGGGAGCCCGGCCTGCGCGCGCCGGGGCGTGCATTCGATGCGCCCTCCCGGCGGGCGATCGGGCAGGTCCAGCGTCGACCGGAGGAGGCGGCCATGGCAGGGCGATGGGTCCTTCTGCCGGCGCTCACTCTGGGCGGGCTGTGGTGGTGGGCCGTACTGCGGCTCGCGCTGGAGCCCGAGCACACCGGGATCGTGGAGGGAGCGGTGGTGGCGGGCGGCTGGGGGCTGAGCCTGCTGCCGGTGCATGTCGCGTCGTCACGGCGGGGGCGCCGGCGTTCCGGCGAGGCATCGGGCAAAACATCAGGCAAGGCATCAGGCCCGCGCGGCCACGCGGCCGCCGCGATATCTGACGAGTCGCCAACTCCCGCTCCTGACAGGCGAAACGAACACGGGCGAAACGAACACCCTTGCCGCCGGGGCGCGTCCCGTTGGCGGCGAACAACGTCAGGCCCGAAGGCGCAGCCCCCTGGGCGTGGCATGGAAGCCCGCTGATTCCAGGGCGCGGCCCAGCGGGGAGGTCAGGGCCGGCGTGCCATTGGCGCGCTCCACCGTGACCGTACCGAGCGCTCCCGCGCGGGCCGCTGCCGCCAGGGCCTCGACGGCGGCTCGCAGCGAAGGGGCCTCCGGGTCCGTCTCCCAGGCCAGCAGGGTTTTGCCGCCGCGCTCCATGTAGAGGGTCAGCTCGCCGTCGACGAGGACGACCAGCGAGCCCGCCTTGCGGCCCGGCTTGTGGCCGGCGTCGGTCGGGGGCTCCGGCCAGGGGAGCGCGGCTCCGTAGGCGTTGGCGGGGTCGGCCGCGGCCAGGACGACGGCGCGGGGCGAGGGCTGGGACTCGGCTCGGTCACGGGCCGTGGCCGCCGCGCGCAGCCGGTCGACCGCGCCGTCCATCGCGAACTGGGCCGCGCCCAGGCCCTCGACGACATAGCCGCGACGGGCCTGTCCGCTGTCCTCGAAGGCGGACAGCACGCGGTAGATCGCGGAGAAGCCGCCCTCCACACCTTCGGCGGCCACCGCGCCCCGGGTCACCACCCCGTGCCGGTCGAGCAGAGTGCGGGCCAGCGCGTGCGCCCGGTGCGTACGGTCCGGCTCCGGGGCCGGGAGCAGCGACCAGCGGCCGCTGACCGTCGGCGGGCCCGTACGGGACGCGGTCCTGGCGGCGGCCGTGAGGGTGCCGTACCGCCCGCGCGGCACCGGGCGCCGCGCCCGGTGGGCCGTGGAGCCCGCGGTGCGGCCGGAGCCGAGCAGTGCGCGCAGCGGGGCCAGGGTGTCGTTCGTGAGCCGGCCCGACCAGGCCAGATCCCAGACGGCGTCGGCCAGTTGAGGATCGGTCACCTCGGGGTGGGTGGTGGCGCGGATCTGGTCGGCGATCTGCCGGAAGAACAGCCCGTAGCCCCCGGAGAGGGTGGTGAGGAGCGATTCGTGGAGGGCGGTCAGCTCCAGCGGGTGCGGGGGAGGAAGCAACAGCGGTGCGGCGTCGGCGAGATAGAGGGAGATCCAGCCGTCCTTGCCGGGCAGCGCGCCCGCTCCGGCCCACAGGACCTCGCCCGTGGTGGTCAGTTCGTCCAGGAGCGCGGGCGTGTAGCCGGAGATCCTGGACGGGAGGATCAGCTTCTCCAGCGCTGACGCCGGGACAGGAGCGCCCTGCAACTGCTCGACGGCGCGGGCGAGTCCGTCGATGCCGCGCAGGCTGTTGCTGCCCAGATGCTGCCACTGCGGCAGGAACGTGGCGAGCGCGCCGGGGGCCACCGGCTCCAGCTCCTGGCGCAGCGCGGCCAGGGAGCGGCGGCGCAGCCGGCGGAGCACGGTGGCGTCGCACCACTCCTGACCGATGCCGGAAGGATGGAACTCGCCCTGGACGACCCGGCCGCTCGCGGCGAGGCGGTGCAGGGCGCCGTCCGTGACCGCCGTGCCGAGACCGAAGCGCTCGGCGGCCGTGGACGAGGTGAACGGGCCGTGCGTACGGGCATGGCGGGCGAGGAGATCGCCGAGGGGGTCCTTGACCGGTTCGGTGAACGCCTCGGGGACACCGACCGGCAGCGCCGTGCCCAGCGCGTCCCGCAGCCGGCCCGCGTCCTCGACCGCCGCCCAGTGCTCGGCTCCGCCGATCCGCACCTTGATGGCGCGGCGGGCCGCCGCGAGGTCCTGGGCCCATGGTGCCTGCGCGCCGCGCTCCGCCAGCTCTTCGTCGGTGAGCGGTCCGAGGACCCGGAGCAGGTCGGCGACGCCTTCGAGGTCCTTGACGCGCCGGTCCTCGGTGAGCCACTGGAGCTCCTGCTCCAGCTCGGTGAGGACCTCCGGGTCGAGCAGCTCGCGCAGCTCGGACTGGCCGAGCAGCTCGGCCAGCAGCCGGGAGTCCAGGGACAGCGCGGCGGCCCGCCGCTCCGCGAGGGGGGAGTCGCCCTCGTACAGGAACTGGGCGACATAGCCGAAGAGCAGGGACCTGGCGAAGGGCGAGGGCTCCGGGGTGGTGACCTCGACGAGCCGGACCCGCCGGGACTCGATGTCCCCCATGAGTTCGGTGAGGCCGGGGACGTCGAAGACATCCTGGAGGCACTCCCGCACCGCCTCCAGCACGATCGGGAACGAGCCGAACTCGCTCGCCACCTGAAGGAGCTGGGCGGCGCGCTGGCGCTGCTGCCACAGCGGGGTGCGCTTGCCGGGGCTCCTGCGCGGCAACAGCAGCGCCCGCGCGGCGCACTCCCGGAACCGGGAGGCGAAGAGCGCCGAGCCCCCCACCTGCTCGGTGACGATCCCGCTGATGTCGCCCCGGTCGAAGACCACGTCCGAGGCTCCGAGGGGAGCCTGCTCGCTGTCGAAGGCCGTGCTGAGGCGGTCCGGCTCGGCATCGAGGAGATCCAGCCCCATCAGGTCGGCGTCGGGGAGCCGCAGCACGATGCCGTCGTCGGCATGCATGACCTGCGCGTCCATGCCGTACCGCTCGGCGAGACGGGCGCCGAGGGCCAGTGCCCACGGCGCGTGCACCTGCGCTCCGAACGGTGAGTGGATCACCACCCGCCAGTCGCCCAGCTCGTCGCGGAACCGCTCGACGAGGATCGTCCGGTCGTCCGGAATGTGGCCGCAGGCCCGGCGCTGCTCGTCCAGATACGACAGCACATTGCCGGCGGCCCACGCGTCGAGGCCCGCGGTCAGCAGCCGCAGCCGGGCGTCCTCCTCGGAGAGGGAACCGACCTCGCGCAGGAACGCGCCCACCGCGCGGCCCAGCTCCAGCGGACGGCCCAGCTGGTCGCCCTTCCAGAAGGGCAGCCGGCCGGGGACGCCGGGGGCGGGGGTGACCAGGACGCGGTCGCGGGTGATGTCCTCGATCCGCCAGGAGGTCGTACCGAGCGTGAAGACATCGCCCACCCTGGACTCGTAGACCATCTCCTCGTCCAGCTCACCGACCCGGCCACCGCCCTTCTTGGGGTCGGCCCCGACGAGGAAGACACCGAAGAGGCCGCGGTCGGGGATGGTGCCGCCGGAGGTGACGGCCAGGCGCTGCGCGCCGGGGCGGCCCGTGACCGTACCGGCGACGCGGTCCCACACCACCCGTGGACGCAGCTCCGCGAAGGCATCGGAGGGATAGCGCCCGGCGAGCATGTCGAGCACGGCGGTGAACGCGGACTCGGGCAGCGCGGCGAAGGGCGCGGCGCGGCGGGCCAGGGCGAGCAGATCGTCGGCCTGCCTGGTGTCCAGAGCGACCATGGCGACCAGCTGCTGGGCCAGTACATCCAGCGGATTGGCGGGGACGCGCAGCGCCTCGATGGATCCGCTGCGCATCCGCTCGGTGACCACGGCCGCCTGGACCAGGTCGCCGCGGTACTTGGGGAAGACGACGCCCGTGGAGACCGCGCCCACCTGGTGACCCGCGCGGCCGACCCGCTGGAGACCCGAGGCGACCGAGGGCGGCGACTCGACCTGGACGACCAGATCCACCGCTCCCATGTCGATGCCCAGCTCCAGACTGGAGGTGGCCACGACGGCGGGCAGCCGGCCCGCCTTGAGGTCCTCCTCGACCTGGGCGCGCTGCTCCTTGGAGACCGAGCCGTGGTGCGCGCGGGCGAGCAGGGGAGGCGCCCCCTTGGCCGCGCCCGACTCGGCCATGATCTCGGCCGGGGAGTGCGCCTCGGGCAGGGGCTCCCCGGTGGCGCGTTCGTACGCGATCTCGTTCAGCCGGTTGCACAACCGCTCGGCCAGCCGGCGCGAGTTGGCGAAAACGATCGTGGAGCGGTGCGCCTGGACGAGATCGGCGATCCGCTCCTCCACATGAGGCCAGATCGACGGCTTCTCCGCGCTGTCCGTCTCCGATGCGGGAGAGCCGCCCAGCTCGCCCAGATCCTCAACCGGGACGACGACGGAGAGGTCGAACTCCTTGCCGGAGGGCGGCTGGACGATCTCCACCCTGCGCTGGGGCGACAGATAGCGGGCGACCTCCTCCACCGGACGCACCGTCGCCGACAGTCCGATCCGGCGGGCCGGGCGCGGCAGCAGCTCGTCGAGCCGCTCCAGGGACAGCGCGAGATGGGCGCCCCGCTTCGTCCCGGCGACGGCGTGCACCTCGTCCAGGATCACCGTCTCGATCCCCGCGAGCGCGTCCCGCGCCGAGGACGTGAGCATCAGGAACAGCGATTCGGGGGTGGTGATCAGGATGTCCGGCGGCTTCGTGGCCATGGAACGCCGCTCGGCGGGCGGGGTGTCGCCCGAGCGGATACCGACCCGCACCTCCGGCTCGGGCAGCCCCCGCCGCACGGACTCCTGCCGGATCCCCGTGAGCGGGCTGCGCAGATTGCGCTCCACATCGACGGCGAGCGCCTTGAGCGGCGAGACGTACAGCACGCGGCAGCGCTTCTTCGCTTCCGCGGGCGGGGGCGTCGACGCCAGCTGGTCCAGGGCGGCGAGGAAGGCGGCCAGCGTCTTGCCGGAGCCGGTGGGGGCCACCACCAGCACGTCCGAGCCCTCCCCGATGGCACGCCAGGCCCCCTCCTGCGCCGCGGTGGGCGCGGAGAAAGCCCCCGTGAACCAGCCGCGGGTCGCGGGGGAGAAGGAGTCGAGCGCAGTCCGTGCCATGCCCCCCATCGTGCACCCGGCCACTGACAAACGCCCCGACCTGGGCAAACGGCCCGCGGACGGCAGCGCAGAATGGGAGCATGGCATCCCGGGAGCAGGCACGGCACTGGCGCTACCCCGAGCTGCCCGGCGTCGATCTGCTGCGTGCGCGCTACATCGACAAGACGTTTCTGCGGCACACGCACGAGACCTTCGTCATCGCCGCGATCACGGAGGGCGTCGAGGTCTTCCACCATGGTGGCGGTGATCAGTACGCGGGCCCCGGCTCGCTCGCGCTGATCAACCCCGAGACCCCGCACACCGGCCACGCCCAGGGCCCGGAGGGCTGGCGGTACGGGGCCGTCTACCCCGCGGTCGATGTCGTCGCCTCCATCGCCGCGGAGACCACCGCGATCCGCGGCACCCCCGGCTTCACGGCCCCCGTGGTGGACGACCCGTACACCGCCCGGCTCGTCCACCGGGTGCTGCGCGCCGCCGACGAGGGCAACGCCCTCGCCGCCGACACCCTGCTGCGGATCGCGGTGACCCGGCTGCTGCGGTCGAACGGCGGCCCTCTCCCGCAGCGCCCGGTGCGGGGCGCCGGGGCGCGGATCGCGGCACGCGCGCGTGCCGTGCTGGAGGAGCGGATGACCGACCCGCCGTCCCTGGAGCAGCTCGCCGCCACTCTCGGCAGCAGCCCCTTCGCGCTGCTGCGGGCCTTCAAGGACACCTACGGCCTGCCCCCGCACACCTGGCTCACCGACGCGCGGGTCCGCCGTGCCCGCCACCTTCTGGACGCGGGTACGGCGCCGGCGGACGCGGCCGTGGCCGTCGGCTTCACGGACCAGCCTCATCTCCACCGGCACTTCACCCGGATCGTCGGCGTGCCGCCGGGCGCCTACCGCAGGGAGCGGACGGCCGCCAGGGTCTGACGGCCGCCAGGGTCCGACCCACGGCCACCCGCCGTGCGAAGACGCCACAGCGCGCAAGAACGTACAAGACCGGTCAGGCCCGGCCGCGTAGCGTCCAGGTCGTGCCAGAACAGACAGCATCAGCGTCCCCGGACATACCGGCGGACAGCCGCGCGGGGTCCGCCGCCCGGTCAGCGCCCGAACCCAAGCCCGACTCGGCCGTCGTACGCGACGCTCTGGGCGTCGGCATCGCCGTCGGGCTCTCGGGCTTCGCCTTCGGCGTCACCTCGGCGGGCGCGGGCCTCACCGTCCTCCAGACCTGCGCGCTCAGCCTGCTGGTCTTCACCGGCGCCTCGCAGTTCGCGCTCGTCGGCGCGCTCGCGGCAGGCGGCAATCCGCTCGCTGCCGCCGCGGGCGCGTTCTTCCTGGGCGTACGCAACGCCTTCTACGGGCTCAGGCTGTCCCAGCTGCTGCGGCTGCCGGGCCCCGTACGGCCTCTCGCGGCTCAGTGGGTCATCGACGAGACCACGGCCGTCGCCCTCGCCCAGCCCACCCGGCGCAGTGCCCGGATCGGCTTCACGGTCACGGGGCTCACGCTCTATGCGCTGTGGAACCTCACGACCTTCGCCGGGGCGCTGGGCGCGGAAGCCCTGGGAGACACCAACGCGTGGGGGCTCGACGCGGCGGGGCCCGCCGTCTTCCTCGCGCTGCTCGCGCCCATGCTCCGTACGACCACCGAGCGGACGGTCGCGGGCCTCGCGGTCGTGCTCGGCCTCGGATTCCTGCCGGTGCTCCCCGCCGGTGTCCCGGTGCTCGTCGCGGCGTTGGCCGCACCCGCCGTCCTCTGGCTCGAAGGCCGCAAGATCACCGGCCGCAGGAAGGGATCAGACCGTTGACCATCTGGATCGCGATCGGCGCGACCGCCGTCGGCTGCTATCTCGTCAAGCTCCTGGGACTGCTGGTGCCCGCGGGAACGCTGGAACGCCCGCTCGTCCAGCGGCTGTCGGCCCTGCTGCCCGTCGCCCTGCTCGCCGCGCTGACCGCGCAGCAGACCTTCAGCGCCGACAGCGCACTCGTCCTGGACGCCCGGGGCGCGGGTCTCGCGGCGGCCGCGCTCGCACTGGTCCTGCGCGCCCCGTTCCTGGTGGTCGTGGGGGCCGCCGTCCTCGTGACGGCAGGAGTGCGGGCGATGGGCGGCTGACACGGCAGGCCGATCGCCCGCTGCCGGCCGCACTCCCAAGGGCGGGATACTGAGTCCATGCGGTTGACGATGTTCTGGGAGCGGATGGCGGACCACTTCGGCGCGGCCTACGCCGAGTCCTTCGCCCGTGACCATGTGATGGCCGAGCTGGGTGGCCGTACGGTGCACGAGGCACTCGACGCCGGCTGGGAGGCGAAGGACGTCTGGCGCGGCGTCTGCGCCGCCGTGGGCGTCCCGGCCGACAAGCGATGACGCCCGGGCCGGCGGCCCGATGACGCGGGACCGCGCGACCGGCTGTCGTACCGGTAGGCGAGACTGGCTCCGTGGCACCGACTGACAAGACCGCACCGGACGTAGAACCGGACATCACCCCGCCGAACTCGGCTCCGATCACGACGCCGCCTCCGGCTTCCGGGGACGGCGGCCAGGTCCGTATGCCCCGCTGGCTGCCGCGCGCGATGATCCTGGCGCTGGCGCTCGTCGCCTGCTTCCAACTGGGCAATTGGGCGTTCCATCAGCTCATCGGGCTGCTGATCAATGTGCTGATCGCCTTCTTCCTCGCGCTGGCGGTCGAGCCGGCCGTGAGCAGGATGGCGGCCCGCGGGATGCGGCGTGGACTCGCCACCTTCCTGGTCTTCTTCGCGGTGCTGATCGCGAGCGTCGGCTTTGTGGTGATGCTCGGCTCGATACTGGCGAGCCAGATCGTCGACATGGTCGAGTCATTCCCCGCGTACCTCGACTCGGTGATTAACTGGATCAACCAGACGTTCCACACGGAGCTGTCCCGGGTCGCGGTCAGGGACAGCCTGCTGCACTCCGACTGGCTGCAGAGATATGTGCAGAACAGCGCGACCGGGGTGCTCGATGTCTCCGCCACCGTGCTGGGCGGACTGTTCCGGCTGCTGACGATCTTCCTGTTCTCGTTCTACTTCGCGGCCGACGGGCCGCGGCTGCGGCGCGCGCTCTGCTCCGTACTCCCGCCCGCCAAGCAGGCCGAGGTGTTGCGCGCCTGGGAGATCGCGGTCGACAAGACCGGCGGCTATCTCTACTCGCGCGGGCTGATGGCGCTCATCTCCGGTGTCTCGCACTACATCCTGCTGGAGATCCTGGGCGTGCCGTACGCGCCGGCGCTCGCGGTGTGGGTGGGGCTGGTCTCCCAGTTCATCCCGACCATCGGCACGTATCTGGCGGGCGCGCTGCCGATGCTGATCGCCTTCACCGTGAACCCCTGGTACGCGGTCTGGGTGCTCGGATTCGTCCTGATCTACCAGCAGTTCGAGAACTACGTGCTCCAGCCCAAGCTCACCGCCAAGTCCGTCGACATCCATCCCGCGGTGGCCTTCGGCTCGGTCATCGCCGGGACGGCGCTGCTGGGCGCGGTCGGCGCGCTGATCGCGATCCCCGCGGTCGCCACGCTGCAGGCCTTCCTCGGCGCGTATGTGAAGCGGTACGACGTGATGGACGACCCGAGAGTGCGCGGCGGCAGACCACGCCCCGGTGCCACGCTCCTGCGCCAGGTGCGGCGCACACGGCGCGCGGACGACGGCCGGTAGCCGGCCGCACAAAGACCGGCGCCCCCGCCGGGTGGTGCGCTTGACACCAAAATCGAACATCCATTCTTATGGGAGAGAGGCCGATGTCTCCCGGGGTCGGCCGCGGCGTTGTTTTCAGTGGAGTTGTCCACAGGCCCGGGAGGGCGTCGGGACGCATTGTCAGTGGCAGGGGATAGCGTCCTTGACGTGAAGCGATCGACTCAAGCAAATCGGGTGGAACCCATGGCAGGAACCGACCGCGAGAAGGCGCTCGACGCCGCTCTCGCACAAATTGAACGGCAATTCGGCAAGGGCGCGGTGATGCGCCTCGGTGAGCGGCCGAACGAGCCCATCGAGGTCATCCCCACCGGGTCGACCGCGCTCGACGTCGCGCTCGGCGTCGGCGGCCTGCCGCGCGGCCGCGTCGTGGAGGTGTACGGGCCGGAGTCCTCCGGCAAGACGACCCTGACGCTGCACGCCGTGGCGAACGCGCAGAAGGCCGGCGGCACGGTGGCCTTCGTGGACGCCGAGCACGCCCTCGACCCCGAGTACGCGAAGAAGCTCGGCGTCGACATCGACAACCTGCTCCTGTCCCAGCCGGACAACGGCGAGCAGGCCCTCGAAATCGTGGACATGCTGGTCCGCTCCGGGGCGCTCGACCTGATTGTCATCGACTCCGTCGCCGCCCTGGTGCCACGCGCGGAGATCGAGGGGGAGATGGGCGACTCGCACGTCGGTCTGCAGGCGCGGCTGATGAGCCAGGCGCTCCGGAAGATCACCAGCGCGCTCAACCAGTCCAAGACCACCGCGATCTTCATCAACCAGCTCCGCGAGAAGATCGGCGTGATGTTCGGCTCGCCGGAGACCACGACGGGTGGCCGCGCGCTCAAGTTCTACGCCTCGGTGCGCCTCGACATCCGCCGTATCGAGACCCTGAAGGACGGCACCGACGCCGTCGGCAACCGCACCCGCGTCAAGGTCGTCAAGAACAAGGTCGCGCCGCCCTTCAAGCAGGCCGAGTTCGACATCCTCTACGGCCACGGCATCAGCCGCGAGGGCGGCCTGATCGACATGGGCGTGGAGCACGGCTTCGTACGGAAGGCCGGCGCCTGGTACACGTACGAGGGCGACCAGCTCGGCCAGGGCAAGGAGAACGCCCGTAACTTCCTCAAGGACAACCCCGATCTCGCCAATGAGATCGAGAAGAAGATCCTGGAGAAGCTGGGTGTCGGCGTCAGGCCGGAAGCGCCGACGGCCGAGCCCGGCGTGGACGCGGCCGGAGCCCCGGTCCCGGCCGCGGACCCGGTGAAGTCGGCTGCCGCTCCTGCCTCCAAGGCCAAGGCGGCCAAGGCGGCAGTGGCCAAGAGCTAGTTCGTACCGTGCCTTATGCGAAGAGGCGGCGAACGGAATGGCCGGGCGACAGCTCCGGCTCGTCGAGGGCCGAGCAGGAGCTGCCGCCCCAGAATCCGGCGGAGCGGGCGCGGGCGATCTGTCTGCGCCTGCTCACCGGGACTCCACGCACCCGTAAACAGCTGGCGGACGCGCTGGAGAAGCGGGACATCCCCGAGGACGTCGCCGAGGAGGTGCTCTCCCGCTTCGAGGATGTGGGGCTGATCGACGACGCGGCGTTCGCGGACGCCTGGGTGGAGTCCCGGCACCACGGGCGGGGCCTGGCCCGGCGTGCCCTCGCGCGCGAGCTGCGGACGAAAGGGGTGGACTCCGCCCTGATCGACGAGGCGGTCGGGCAGCTCGACTCCGACCAGGAGGAGGCGACCGCCCGCGAGCTGGTCGCCCGTAAGCTCCGCGCCACTCGCGGTCTCGAGCGTGACAGGAGGCTGCGCCGGCTCGCGGGCATGCTGGCCCGCAAGGGCTACCCGGAGGGCATGGCGCTGCGGGTGGTCAAGCAGGCGCTGGAGGAGGAGGGCGAGGACACCGAGGGGCTGGACGAGAGCCCGTACTAGAGCGTGTTGGGGTGGCACGCGCGAAAGGCGTTGCCCCGTGGTGGGCCGGCTGGGAGGCTTCCGCCCATGTCTTCGTGGCCGGTCTGCTGGACCGGCCCAAGGACGGCAGCAGCTACCGGCGGGTCAGCCAGGCCCTGTCCGGGCGCTGAATTCCGGCGGCGGCGGACGGCGAGCACCCGCTCAGCGGGCGACCGGCAGTCCCTCGGCCTTCCATGCCTGGAAGCCCCCGACGAGGTCGGTCGCGCGGTGCAGTCCCAGTTGGCGCAGGGACACCGCCGCGAGGCTCGACGCGTACCCCTCGTTGCAAATCACCACCACCCGCAGATCGTGGCTCGTGGCCTCCGCGGCGCGGTGGCTGCCCTGTGGATCGAGCCGCCACTCCAGCTCATTGCGCTCGACGACCAGGGCTCCCGGTATCAGACCGTCCTGGTCCCGCAGCGCCGCGTACCGGATGTCCACCAGCAGCGCGCCGGCCTCGGCGGCCTCGAAGGCGTCCTGCGGTGATATCCGGTCCAGGTCTGCACGGACCCGCTCCAGCAGTTCGTCGATCCCCACCGGCTCGATCCCCACCCGCTCGCTGCCCGTCGGCTCGATTCCCGTCCGGCTCACTGCCATTCCTCGGGACGCTCCACCTGCTCGAGACGGAGCACCGGGCCCGTGCGGCTGTAGCGCCGCATCAGCGGCAGCGGCGGATAGTACGCGTGCACGGACACGGCGTGCTCGGCCCCGGACTCGTTGCGCACCTCGTGCACGTGGTGCCTGCCGAACGCCCGGCCCTCGCCCGCCGTCAGCTGCCGCTCGCGGTCGACCCCTTCGGAGAGCTCCAGGGTCTTCCACCCCTCGGTGGGCAGCCGCGCCGCCAGCGAGTCCTCCTTGAGCGTGCCCGCCGCCGTGGCGAACGCGCCGTGCGAGCCGCCGTGGTCGTGCCAGCCGGTGCCCGTGCCCGGCGGCCAGCCGATCAGCCATGCCTCGCTGCCCGCCGGCCCGTCGAGCCGGATCCAGGTACGGCCCTCGGGGTCGAGGGGGAGCGAGCTGATCAGCTCGGCGTCGGCCGCGGCCCGGCGCACGAAGTCGAGCAGTTCGGCGGGGGTGGGGCCGGGGGCCGCGGGGGCGGCAACGGCAGGCGCGGCAGCAGCGGTGGTGGTGGCGGCTGCGGAGGCACGTACCGGAGAAGACATGGTGTCCGTCCTGAGAAGTTCGCGAGGAAGCGCGGCCGGAACCCGGCGGGCGCGAGGGAAAAAGGGCGAATCAGCAGGACGGGCGACACACGCAGCCCGCATAGCGGAGCAAGTCCATATGGACTCTCCGCCACAGGCGCACATCGGTGTCAGTCACAATCCGGAGTACACCATGCGAGCCTGCGGCGGTCAATTGATGTTCGCAGTCCGGTCAGGCGCCACCGGAACGGTCGGCTCCGGCGGGGTGCCTCCCCGCGCCGCGTCCGCCGCCGCGTAGAGGTCCGCAGGACGTACCCCGCCGAAGGCGGTGACCAGATGTCCGTCCGGCCGCACCAGCAGCACACTGTGCGCCGGGGCGCCCGGATAGGCCTCGGTCACCAGCAGCTCGGCCCGCACCGGCAGTGCGGTCACCGCCGCGGCCAGTCGCGGCATCACCCCCGCGGTCTGCCAGTGCCGCCGGTCCCACACGCCGGTCCCCGGCGCGACCAGTACCACCAGCAGCCGCCCCCGCCCGAGCCGGTCCCGGAGCCGCGCGGTCGTGCCGTCGGGTGCCATCACCCGTACATCGGCGACAGGACCGCCGGGGGGCGTGCCGACGGCTGTCTGCGCCTCGGCGGGCGGAGGTGCGAGGGGGGAGTGCGGATAGGCGGGCGGTGCTCCCAGCGGCCCGTTCCCCAGATGCCCGTCGGCGAGCAGGGTGTCGTGACCGCGCGAGGACCCCGGCATGTACGTCCGCAGCGCGCCGCCGCCCCGCAGTATCGGCAGGGACTGGTCGGCCGCGCGCAGCCGTGCGGCGACGGCGGTGCGCCGCTCCGCCTGGTAGCTGTCCAGCAGTGTCTCCGACGCGCCGTGGTGCCAGTCCTCGGCCACCTTCCAGGCAAGGTTGCCGATGTCCCGCAGCCCTTCGTCGAGCCCCTGGGTGCCGACCGCGCCCAGCAGATGGGCGGCGTCCCCGGCGAGGAAGGCCCGCCCCACGCGCCAGCGCCTGGCGAGCCGGTGGTGCAGCGTGTAGACGCCCGTATCGAGCAGTTCGTACGGCGGTGTCTCACCGCACCAGCCGGCCAGGGTGTCCCGTAAACGCGCCACCAGCGCATCGGGCGTGACCACGTCACCCCGTGCCGGCAGCAGCCAGTCGAGCCGCCAAACGCCGTCGGCGAGCGGCCTGGCGGACACCTCCTCGCCGCCGGAGCGCCAGGGCGGCTGACGGTGCAGCATCGCCTCGCCGGGCCACGGCAGCTCGGCGCGGAGCGCGGCGACGGCATGCCGCTCCACCGCCGTACGCCCGGGAAAACGGATGGTGAGCAGCTTGCGGACCGTGGACCTGGCGCCGTCGCAGCCCACCAGATGGCTGCCGCGCCACCAGGTCGCCGCGGAGCCGCGCGTGTGCACGGTGACCCCGCGGGCGTCCTGCTCCAGCGAGTCGAGCCGGCTGCCGGTGACCACCCGCACCAGTTCCTGGCCCGCGATGGCCTCCCGCAGACCGCGGGACAGGGCGTGCTGCGGGATGTGCAGCGGCGCCGGGGCGTCGTCCTCGCCCAGCGGCAGCCGCCGCATCAGCTGCTTGCGCCGCATCGAGCGCCAGCCGACCCAGTGGGTTCCCTCATCACGGAGGGTGGTGCAGCCCAGGCGGGCCACCAGCGCGGCCGTGTCGGGCCGCAGTATGGCGGTGCGGGCCGGGCGAGGATCGTCCGTGCCCGGCCCTTCGTCCAGGACGACGGAGGGCACGCCCTGCGCGGCGAGGGCGAGGGAGAGCGCGAGCCCGACGGGGCCCGCGCCGACGACGATCACCGGGTCCACGGCGCGACCCCTCCGGCCCGTGCGGTCATGCGGTCAGTGGCAGTGGGAGCCCGGTGCGTGATCACAGAACGTATGCAACCTACTGGGGGTGCCCGCGTCAAGCGACGGCCTGAGCGGCGCGTACACCCCCCGTCCCGCCGGCCTCAGGAGCCGCTGCCGTCCTACATCGCCCCCGGACCGTTGAGCTGCTGTACGTCATCGGCGCCGAGAACCGCACCCGTGCTCTTCTTCGCGCGGCGCAGGCGTTGTTCCAGCCATCCGGCGAAGGTGGTGAGCAGGGAGTTCAGGGCGATGTAGATCAGGGCGACGACGGTGAGCGCGGCGATGGTGTTCGCGCCGAAGTTCGCGGTGATCGCGCGGACCTGCGAGAGCAGTTCGGGCAGACCGAGGATCGCGCCGCCCAGGGCGGTGTCCTTGACGATGACCACCAGCTGGCTGACCAGGGCCGGCAGCATCGCGGTCACCGCCTGCGGGAGCAGGACGTACGACATGGTCTGGCCCTTGCGCATCCCGATCGCCTTCGCGGCGTCGGTCTGGCCGTAGGGCAGCGAGAGAATACCCGCCCGGACGATCTCGGCGATGACCGAGGCGTTGTAGAGCACCAGACCCGTCACCACGGCGTACAGCGGCCGGATGTCGGACGAGACATCGGTGAACTGCGCGTACGCCTGCAAGGCGAACAACATCATCAGCAGGACCGGGATGGAGCGGAAGAACTCCACCACGACGCCGACCGGTACCCGCACCCAGGCGTGGTCGGAGAGCCGGCCGATACCGAGCAGCGCGCCGAACGGCAGGGCGATCACGATGGCCAGGGCCGCGGCCTTGAGGGTCTCCACCAGTCCCGGCAGCAGGAACGTCGTCCACACCTGGGAGTCCGTGACGAACGGGCTCCACTTCTCGGACGCCAGCTGGTTCTTCTCGGCCATCGCCGCCAGCATCCACCAGGCGGCGAGCACGAAGAGAACCAGGAACACGATCGTGTAGATGATGTTGCGCCGCTTGGCGCGTACACCGGGAGTGTCGTACAGAACGGACGTGGCACTCATCGCTTCACCGCCACTCGCTTGCTGACCCAGCCCAGAAGGAGACCGGTCGGGAGGGTGAGAACGATGAATCCGAAGGCGAACACCGCGAAGACCGCGAAGAGCGCGTCGCTTTCGTTCTCGATCATTGTCTTCATCAGCGCCGACGCCTCGAGGACGCCGATCGCCGAGGCCACCGTGGTGTTCTTGGTCAGCGCGATCAGCACGTTGGCCAGCGGTGCGACGACGGAACGGAACGCCTGCGGGAGCACTATCAGGGTCAGTACCTGAAAGAAGCTCAGGCCCAGGGCGCGGGCCGCTTCGGCCTGGCCGACCGGCACGGTGTTGATGCCGGAGCGCAGGGACTCGCAGACGAAGGTGCCGGTGTAGGCGACGAGACCCAGTACGGCCAGCCGGAAGCCGATCGACGTGAAGTCCCCGCCACCGAGCGTGATCTGAAGGGTCTGGCTGAGCCCCAGTGAACAGGCGACGATAAGCACGGTCAGTGGGGTGTTTCGTACCATATTGACGTACGCGGTACCGAAGGCGCGCATGATGGGCACGGGACTGACGCGCATCCCCGCGAGCAGCGTTCCCCATATGAGGGAACCAACTGCCGAGTAGAGGGTGAGCTGCACCGTCACCCAGAAGGCGCCGAGCAGGTCGTACTGCCCGGAATCAAGAAAGTCGAACACGATGCCCCGCGCTCTCCCCTGGTTGGCTGGTCGGTACGCGCCGCCGGCCCGGCCGGCGGCGCGTCACTGCTGTCTCAGCTGCCTTCGGCGATCTGCGGGGCAGGCTCGTTCTTGTAGCCGGCCGGACCGAAGTTCGCCGTCACGGCCTTCTCCCAGGAACCGTCCGACACCATCTTCTTCAGAGCGGCGTTGATCTTGGTCTGGAGCTCGGTGTCGCCCTTCTTGAGGCCGATGCCGTAGTTCTCGTCACTGAGCTTGAGGCCCGCGAGCTTGAACTTGCCCTGGTGCTCCTTCTGCGACGCGTAACCGGCGAGGATGGAGTCGTCCGTCGTCAGGGCGTCAACAGCCTTGTTCTCCAGGCTGGTCAGGCACTCCGAGTAGCCGCCGTTCTGCAGGAGGTCGGCCTTGGGGGCCAGCTTCTCCTTGACGTTCTGCGCCGAGGTCGAGCCCGTGACGGAACAGAGCTTCTTCGAGTTCAGGTCCGCGACCTTGGTGATGGAGCTGTCGTCCGCGCGGACCAGGAGGTCCTGGTGGGCGAGGAAGTACGGGCCGGCGAAGTCGACCTTCTGCTTGCGCTCGTCGGTGATCGAGTAGCTGGCGACGACGAACTTCACGTCACCGTTGGAGATCAGGTTCTCGCGCTGGGCGCTGGGGGACTCTTTCCACTCGATGCTCTTGGCGTCGTAGCCCAGTTCCTTGGCGACATAGGTGGCGACGTCGACGTCGAAGCCCGCGAAGGAGCCGTCGGTCTTCTTGAGGCCGAGACCCGGCTGGTCGAACTTGATGCCGATGGTGATCTTGCCACCGCCGTCACCGCTGTCCTTGCTGTCGTCACTGCTGTCGCCGCCGCAGGCGGTGGCGGTCAGGGCGAGGACGAGTGCCGCAGCGGCTGCCGCGCTTGCCTTGTGAAGCTTCATGCGTGAACTTCCCTCGGGTGAGACGTGGACGAACAGGTTCTGCCGACAGGTTCTGCCGAACTCGGTAGAGCCCTATGAAGAGCCGTGATCAGTTGAAGAGCCGCGATCAGTGATGGCTGTGATCAGTGATGAAGAATCTTCGACAGGAAGTCCTTGGCACGGTCGCTGCGCGGGTTGCTGAAGAACGCGTCGGGGGCGGCCTCTTCGACGATCCGGCCGTCCGCCATGAAGACGACCCGGTTCGCCGCGGAGCGCGCGAAACCCATCTCGTGGGTGACGACGACCATCGTCATCCCGTCACGTGCCAGCTGCTGCATGACCTCGAGGACCTCATTGATCATCTCGGGGTCGAGCGCGGAGGTCGGCTCGTCGAAGAGCATGACCTTGGGGCCCATCGCCAACGCCCGTGCGATGGCGACGCGTTGCTGCTGGCCGCCCGAGAGCTGGGCCGGGTACTTGTCGGCCTGGGAGCCGACGCCCACGCGGTCCAGAAGGGCGCGCGCCCGCTCCTCGGCGTCCTTCTTGTCCGTCTTGCGAACCTTGATCTGGCCCAGCGTGACGTTCTCCAGCACGGTCTTGTGTGCGAAGAGGTTGAACGACTGGAAGACCATGCCGACATCGGCGCGCAGCCGGGCGAGCTCCCTGCCCTCCTGCGGCAGCGGCTTACCGTCGATCGAGATGGCGCCCGAATCGATGGTCTCCAGGCGGTTGATGGTGCGGCACAGTGTGGACTTGCCGGACCCGGAAGGCCCGATGACGACCACGACCTCGCCGCGCGCGATGGTCAGGTCGATGTCCTGGAGCACATGCAGCGCGCCGAAGTGCTTGTTGACGTTGCTCAGTACGACCAGGTCGCCCGTCGCCGGTATGGCGTCCTCGGTGCCCTTGGTCACTGACACTCCGCTCATCGGCTTAATGCTCCGTCCTCCTCGGTTGGGAGGACCTTAGTCACGCACTGCGATCAGCGTCATTACATCTGAGCTGAAATTGAGCATAACGATCCGGCTGCAACCGGACACTCCGCGTGAAGAGGGCAGTGCGAGGAGTACCGGGTGGGTAACGGAAACGTGGGTGTAACGGGAACGCTCTTGACTGGCGCGACGCCATGGGCGTGGATGCCCAGGTACGTTTTATGCGACCGCTACCGCGGAGGGGGCCATGAGACTGCTGCTGGTGGAGGACGACGACCATGTCGCGGCCGCCCTGTCGGCCGTGCTCGCCAAACACGGCTTCGAGGTCGTGCACGCCAGGAGCGGTGAAGAGGCTTTGCAGGCCCTGCTGCCCGCCGCCAACGCCGGCAAGTCGCCGTTCGCGGTCATCCTGCTGGACCTCGGGCTGCCCGACCAGGACGGCTATCAGGTCTGCGGCAAGATCCGGAAGATCACCGCGACCCCAGTGATCATGGTCACCGCGCGGGCCGACGTCCGGTCCCGGATCCACGGCCTCAACCTGGGCGCCGACGACTATGTCGTCAAGCCGTACGACACCGGTGAACTGCTCGCCCGTATCCATGCCGTCAGCCGGCGCAACGCGAGCGGCGAGGAGCCGGGCCAGGTCACGGAGACCTCCCAGCGGCTCGGGCGCCTCACCCTCGAACTGCCCACCCGCCGGGTCAGCGTCGACGGCACGGCCGTCCAGCTGACCCGCAAGGAGTTCGACCTGCTGGCCCTGCTCGCGCAGCGTCCCGGTGTCGTCTTCGGCCGTGAGCAGATCATCAGCGAGGTGTGGCTCACCAGTTGGGAAGGGACGGGCCGCACGCTCGAAGTGCATGTGGCGTCCCTGCGCGGCAAGCTCGGGATGCCGGCGCTGATCGAGACCGTGCGCGGCGTCGGCTACCGCCTGGTCGTCCCGTCCGCGCACCAGGGTCCGTAACGGCCGGTGCGTACCCGACTTCTGCCGCTGCTCATCATCCTCATGGCGGGCGTGCTCCTCGCCCTCGGCTTTCCGCTCGCCGTCAGTCTCGCCGCCGCGCAGCAGCAGCGCGTCGTCGTCGACCGCATCGACGACACGGCGCGCGTCGCGGCCCGCGCCCAGTTCGTCGCCGAGAGCAGCTCAGCCACCGACGAGCGGCGCACCCTGCTGGAAGAGGAACTCACCCGGTACCACCAGGTGTACGGGATCAGGGTGGGCGTCTTCTACCGCGACGGCGACGCCATGGCCGGCGCCCCGGGGAACTGGACCGTGCCCAGGACCGGGGAGGGACGGCAAGCCTTCCAGGAGGCCCTGCTGGGCCGCCGGAGCGACGACCCCGAGCAGGTCTGGCCGTGGCAGAACGGCCGGCTCATCGTCGATTCGCCGGTCGTACGGGGCGGAGACGTCGTCGCGGTCGTGGTGACCGACTCGCCCACCGGCCAGATGCGTTCCCGCATCCTCGAGGGCTGGCTGCTCATCGCCGTGGGCGAGGCCGGGGCCATGCTGCTCGCCGTCGCGGCCGCCTTCCGGCTGACAGGCTGGGTGCTCCGCCCCGTACGGGTGCTGGACGCGGCCACCCATGACATTGCCACCGGCCGGATGAAATCCCGGGTCGCGGCGGCCGGCGGGCCCCCGGAACTGCGGCGCCTGGCCAGCGCGTTCAACGAGATGGCCGACAACGTCGAGGATGTGCTGGAGCAGCAGCGCGCCTTTGTCGCCGACGCCTCCCACCAGCTGCGCAATCCGCTCGCCGCCCTGCTGCTCCGTATCGAACTGCTCGCCCTCGAACTGCCCGACGGGAACGCGGAGATCGCTTCCGTACGCACGGAGGGCAGGCGGCTCGCCCAGGTCCTGGACGACCTGCTGGACCTGGCGCTGGCCGAGCACACCGCCGCCGACCTGCGGCTCACCGACATAGGCGAGCTGGCGGCCGAGCGGGTCGCCGCCTGGCGGGCCGTCGCCGAGGGGAAGGGCGTACGGCTGACCGAGCACCGCGCCGCGGTCACCGCCTGGGCCGACCCCATCGCGCTCTCCAGCGCCCTGGACGCCGTGATCGACAATGCCCTCAAGTTCACCCCGGCGGGCGAAGAGGTCGTGGTCACGGTCGGCCGCAACGGGTCGACCTCCATGGTCGTCATCAACGACGGCGGACCGGGGCTGACGGACGACGAGATCGCGCGGATCGGTGACCGGTTCTGGCGCAGCAACCGTCACCAGAACATCAAGGGGTCCGGCCTCGGCCTGTCCATCTCGCGAGCGCTCCTGGCGGCGAGCGGTGGCTCGATCACGTACGCGCACGGTGAGCCGCGCGGTCTGCGGGTCACGCTCACCGTCCCGAGGTCGTCCCCCACGGGATGACCGGGCGGCTCCGCCTGCTCCGTGGCTCTGCTTCCGCTTCGGCTCCGCCTTACGGCTTGACCGACCGGTAGTAGCGCTTGGCGCCCTCGTGCAGCCGCAGCGGGTCCGTGTAGATCGCGGTCCGCAGATCCACCAGCTGGGCCGGATGCACCTCGTTGCCGATCCGGTCCCGGCTGTCGATCACGGTACGGGTGAAGCCCTCGGTCAGCCCGGCGTCCATCCGGTCGGTGGTGACCAGCAGATTGGCCACCGCCACCGTCGGGACGGCTCTGCCGTTCTGTGCCTTGCGGTAGGCGTCGGCGGGTATGTCCGTGGCGCGGTAGTAGCGCGAGGCGGTCTCGTCCGCCGAGTGCAGCTTGCCGATCAGCCCGGCCTCCAGCGGCACCAGCCGGATGTCCAGACGCTCCGACAGGTCCTGCAGGGCGAGGGTGGGCAGCCCGCCCGACCAGAAGAAGGCGTCGAGGGCGCCCTGTTCGAGAAGGCCCGGCATGGTGTCTATCCCGGACGGGTCGGGGGTGATGTCGTGTTGTGGGTCGAGCCCCGCGGCCGTCAGAATCCGGTCGGCTATCAGCCGGACCCCGGATCCCTCCTGGCCCACTCCCACTGTCTTGTCCCGCAGGTCCCCGGCGGAGCGGACGTCCGATTCCTTGCGCACGACCAGCTGCACATAGTCGTCGTAAAGCCGCGCGCATCCGCGCAGCCGGTCCGCCCCCGGCTTCCCGTCCTTCCGGTACTTGGCGACGGCGTCGGCGGTGGCGATGGTGAAGTCGGCATCGCCGGTGGCCACCCGCGCGATGTTCTGCTGCGAGCCCTCGCTGGTCTTCAGGTCTATCGACACATTCGGCAGATCATGGGCGAGGTCCTCCTTGAGCAGCGCTCCGTACCGCTGATAGACCCCGCTCGTCACCCCCGTACTGAACGTGATCGAGCCGCTCGGCGACGACGTCCCGATCGGCAGCAGCCACCACATCAGCAGCCCGAGCACCACCAGCAGCGCGGCGGCGCCCTGGACGGCACGGCCGCGGCTCATACGGGACGGAGCGGTGAACATGCGGCGATCCTGTCAGCTCACTCCCCGTGATGGCCAGGCCTTGTCTTGGGGAAGCCACGGGCACCGGGCCCGGACGACCCCGTACCCTGGTGGGCGAGATGAGCGCGAAGACTTACGAGGTGCGCACCTACGGGTGCCAGATGAATGTCCACGACTCCGAGCGGCTGTCAGGCCTGCTGGAGGGAGCCGGATACGTCCGCGCGCCCGAAGGCGCCGACGGCGACGCCGACGTTGTCGTCTTCAACACCTGCGCGGTGCGGGAGAACGCCGACAACAAGCTGTACGGAAATCTCGGCCGGCTCGCGCCGATGAAGACCAAGCGGCCCGGCATGCAGATCGCCGTCGGCGGCTGTCTGGCCCAGAAGGACCGCGACACCATCGTGCGCCGCGCGCCCTGGGTCGATGTCGTCTTCGGGACGCACAACATCGGCAAGCTGCCGGTCCTCCTGGAGCGCGCGCGTGTCCAGGAAGAGGCGCAGGTCGAGATCGCCGAGTCGCTGGAGGCTTTCCCCTCCACGCTGCCGACCCGCCGTGAGTCCGCCTACGCCGCGTGGGTCTCCATCTCCGTCGGCTGCAACAACACCTGTACCTTCTGCATCGTCCCCGCCCTGCGCGGCAAGGAGAAGGACCGCCGCCCCGGCGACATCCTGGCCGAGATCGAGGCGCTGGTCGCCGAGGGTGTCTCCGAGATCACGCTGCTGGGCCAGAACGTCAACGCGTACGGCTCCGACATCGGCGACCGTGAGGCGTTCTCCAAACTGCTGCGGGCCTGTGGCGCGATCGAGGGCCTGGAGCGCGTCCGCTTCACCTCACCGCACCCGCGTGACTTCACGGACGATGTGATCGCCGCGATGGCCGAGACGCCGAATGTGATGCCGCAGCTCCACATGCCGCTCCAGTCCGGCTCGGACATCATCCTCAAGGCGATGCGCCGCTCGTACCGGCAGGACCGTTACCTCGGCATCATCGACAAGGTGCGCGCCGCCATCCCGCACGCCGCCATCTCCACCGACATCATCGTGGGCTTCCCCGGCGAGACCGAGGAGGACTTCGAGCAGACCATGCGGGTGGTGCGCGAGGCGCGCTTCGCGCAGGCCTTCACCTTCCAGTACTCGAAGCGCCCCGGGACACCCGCCGCCGAGATGGCGGACCAGATTCCCAAGGAGGTCGTCCAGGAGCGCTACATGCGCCTGTCCGCCCTTCAGGAGGAGATCTCCTGGGCGGAGAACAAGACGCAGGTCGGCCGGACGCTGGAGGTCATGGTCGCCGAGGGCGAGGGACGCAAGGACGGCGCCACCCACCGGCTGTCGGGACGTGCCCCGGACAACCGCCTCGTCCACTTCACCAAGCCGGATGACGAGGTGCGCCCGGGCGATGTGGTGACCGTCGAGATCACGTACGCGGCTCCGCACCATCTGCTCGCAGAGGGGCCGACGCGCACGGTGCGCAGGACCCGCGCCGGCGACGCCTGGGACAAGCGGAACGCGTCCGGGGCCGCGAAGCCCGCGGGTGTGCTGCTGGGCCTTCCCACGATCGGCGTACCCGCCCCGCTGCCGGCCGTGAGCGGCGGTTGCAGCGTCGAGTGAGCGGGGCCCGGTCAGGCCTGAACCGGGCGCGGGGCCGAGCGCTCCCGCCCCCGCGCTAGGGTGCGATCATGCTGGTCGCCGCTGCTGTCTGCCCCTGTCCGCCGCTGCTCGTGCCCGCCGTGGCAGCGGGGGCGGCCCCCGAGCTGGACGCGCTGCGCGCCGCGTGCGCCGATGCCCTCGGGGTGCTGTCCGCCGCCCGGCCCGACCGGCTGATCGTCGTCGGACCCGCCGAGGAGGAGGGCCGGGGGCCGCATCCTCAGGGTGCCACCGGGTCCTTCCGCGGCTTCGGGGTGGATCTCGACGTCGTGCTGGGCGGAGGCGGAGGCGGAGCCGTCGTCGGCGAGCACGACGAGCGCGAGCTGCCGGCCTCCCTGGCCGTCGCCGCCTGGCTGCTGGAGCGTGTCCGCTGGTCCGCCGCTCCGGTCACCGGGCTCGGTGTCGGGGAACCTCTTGCCGCCGAGCGGTGTATTCAGACCGGACAGGAGATAGCGGCGCGCTCCGGCCGGGTGGCACTGCTGGTGATGGGCGACGCCGGCGCGTGCCGCTCGCTGAAGGCGCCCGGCTATCTCGACGAGCGCGCGGCCGGGTTCGACGAGGGGGTCGCCCGGGCCCTGGAGACGGCGGACGTGGCAGCGCTGAAGGCGCTGGACGCGGAGCTGGCGTACGAACTGAAGGCGGCGGGCCGGGCGCCGTGGCAGGTGCTCGCGGGCGCGGCCGAGGGCGCGGGCCTGGGCGGTGAGCTGCTGTACGAGGACGCGCCCTACGGCGTCGGGTATCTCGTCGCGGCCTGGTCCTAGCCTCACGCGCCGACCGGGCCGGCCGGGACGCGGGCCGGGTCCGGGTACGGCAACGGCCGCGAGGCGCTGTGGTGCGCCCCGCGGCCGTGATGGCCGAGGTCGTCGGCCGGGAGCCGAGGGTCAGGTGGCGGGCGGCGGCGGGGGAGTACCGCCCTTACCGTCGTCCTTGTGGGCGAGCCGGTCCAGGGCGTCCTTCGCCTTGCCCGTACCGGAATCGATCTTGCTGCTGTACTTTCCCTTGGTCTTCTGATCGACCGCTCGGGCGGCCTTGTCCAGCCCGTGGCCGATTCTGTCCCCGTGATGTTGCGCGAGGTCAGAGACCTTGTCCTTGGCCGGAGACATCTTGGCCTTCAGTGAATCCAGGAAACCCATGGGCCACCTTCCCTCAGAGGAGTCAACAGCCTACTTGCGGGCGCTCTCCCCGGCCTCATTGTCCGCGGCGGCCTCCGCCGACTGCTGCTTCGGGATCTCCACACTCTCGGAGACCACGGCGCTCTCGGAGACCACGGCCCCGGCCTCGCCGCCCTCGGCCGGCCCGGCTTCCGCCGTGGCGTCTACCGTTGGAGGGACGGCCTGTGCCTCCGGGGTTGACGCCGCGGACGTGGCCGCAGACGTACGGCGGAACCACGCAAAAACACCCATATCTACTCCATAGCCTACTCGTGGGGGTGAAATTCCGCGCCGCCCGGAGCGTTCCATTGCGCCGCTCAGGGGCACCGGCCAGAAAACCGGCGGCCGGAACCTCGCAACAGGCAACGAACCCGGACGTGTGCCGTCACGTAACTCGTTCGGGTAGGGGCCCTCAAGTTTGCGAGACTGGGGACGTGAGAAGCGCAGCTCCCGCACCGCGGGTCATCGCCGTCGTCGGTCCCACCGCGGCCGGTAAGTCCGATCTGGGCGTCCACCTCGCCCGGCAACTCGACGGTGAGGTCATCAACGCCGACTCCATGCAGCTCTACCGTGGGATGGACATCGGAACCGCCAAGCTGACGACCGAGGAGCGGGCCGGCGTCCCGCACCATCTCCTGGACATCTGGGATGTCACCGAGGCCGCCAGCGTCGCCGAGTACCAGAAGCTCGCCAGGGCGGAGATCGAGCGGCTGCTCGCAGCGGGGCGCACCCCCGTCCTGGTGGGCGGCTCGGGGCTCTACGTACGGGGCGCCATCGACGCCCTCGACTTCCCCGGCACCGACCCCGAGGTGCGCGCCCGGCTCGAGGCGGAGCTCACCCTGCGCGGATCGGGCGCCCTGCACGCCCGGCTGTCCGCCGCGGACCCCCAGGCCGGCCGCGCGATCCTCCCCAGCAACGGCCGCCGTATCGTCCGGGCGCTGGAGGTGATCGAGATCACCGGCAAGCCCTTCACGGCCAATCTGCCGGGCCACGACGCGGTATACGACACCGTGCAGATCGGGGTCGATGTCGACCGCCCCGAGCTGGACACGCGGATCGCGCGGCGGGTCGACCGGATGTGGGAGGCGGGACTCGTGGACGAGGTGCGCGCCCTGGAGGCCCGGGGCCTGCGCGAAGGGCGTACCGCGTCGCGCGCGCTCGGCTACCAGCAGGTTCTCGCGGCGCTGGCGGGGGAGTGCACCGACGACGAGGCGCGTGCGGAGACCGTGCGCGCCACCAAACGCTTCGCCCGCCGCCAGGACTCGTGGTTCCGCCGCGACGCGCGCGTGCACTGGCTGAGCGGCGGAACGGAGCACCGGGAGGAACTCCCGCACCGGGCGCTGGCGTTGGTCGAACGGGCGGTTACAGCCTGATCACGTGATGGCATCGGGACGCTCCGCCCGTCATTCCGGTACCCATGAGCGTGCCATCATCGAGCATCGATCGACCATCGGGCATCGATCAGCCAGTGGAGTCGGACTTGGGAGGGCGCGTGGCGATGGAGGCCGGCCCTCGCAACGGACAACCCGCGGTACCGGACACGCAGGATGACGCCCCACGGCTGAGTCCTGACGGGCCGGAAGAAGAGACCGTGACCCCGGAGGTCGAGGTCGAACTGCGGCCGCAGCGCCGGCTGCGGATCTGGCAGCTGGCCCCGATCGTGATGCTCGCGGCGATCGGCTCCCTGATGTTCGCCTTCCCCCTCGCCTTCGGCACCGGTGACGGCGGAGCGGTCGTCGCCATGCTGGGACTGCTGATCAGCTGCTGCGCGGCGGGCTGGGGCATGATGGCCGCCCGCCGGGTGGGCCACACCTGGCCGGGGCTGCCCTCGCGCTCCTCCGGCGAGCGCCCGGACTGGCGGGTCATCGCCCTGTACGTGACCGTGGCCGCCGCCCTGGTCGCCCTCGCCGTCTGGCGCGTCGCCCGGCTGCGCTGACCTCGGCGCCCCGCCGGGACGCCGGACAGCGGATCTGTCGGTGCCGGCTCGTACGATGGTCCCGTGAGCACCTCGCAGAGCGCACCGATCGCCTTCCTCAAGGGCCACGGGACCGAGAACGACTTCGTGATCGTTCCCGACCCGGACAACGTCATCGACCTGCCCGCACGGGCCGTCGCCCGCCTCTGTGACCGCCGGGCCGGCATCGGCGGAGACGGGCTGCTGCATGTCGTGCGGTCCGCGGAGCACCCCGAGGCGCGTGCCATGGCCGGCGAGGCCGAGTGGTTCATGGACTACCGCAATGCCGACGGGTCCATCGCCGAGATGTGCGGTAACGGCGTGCGGGTCTTCGCCCGCTACCTGCAGCGTGCCGGCCATGTGGAGGCGGGCGACCTGGCCGTGGCCACGCGCGGCGGCGTGAAGAAGGTGCACCTCGCCAAGAACGCCGAGACCAAGAACGGCATCGAGGGCGGCGCCATCACGGTCCACATGGGACGCGCCGCGCTCCCCGAGGACGGTGTGACGGTCACCGTCGGCGACCGCGCCTGGCCCGCCCTCAACGTCAATATGGGCAATCCGCACGCGGTCGCGTTCGTGGACGACCTGGCGCACGCCGGGAATCTGTTCTCCGAGCCGCCCGTCAGCCCCGGGTCCGTCTACCCGGACGGGGTGAACGTCGAATTCGTGGTCGACCGCGGCCCCCGCCATGTCGCCATGCGCGTCCATGAGCGCGGCTCGGGAGAGACACGCTCCTGCGGCACGGGCGCCTGCGCCGTGGCCGTCGCCGCGGCACGCAGGGACGGCGACGACCCCGCGGTGACCGGCGTCCCCGTCACGTACACCGTGGATCTCCCCGGCGGACGACTGGTCATCACGGAGCGTCCTGACGGCGAGATCGAGATGACCGGGCCCGCCGTGATCGTCGCTGAGGGTCACATCGACCCGGTGTGGCTCGAAACGGCCTTCGCATAACGCTTCGCTCGAATGGGTGATCCGTTTCCCGCCGGGCAAGGGCGGGACTGCTCCACGTGGTGGGCTCGGTAGCATCAAGCACCGGCCCGGAGGGCGCTCCTGCTCTTCCACCGCCGGACGAAGCTGCCGGAGGTGCCCATGAGTGCAGAGGCCACCAACCCTGGTGCCCATAGCCGCAGACGCGGTATTCCCAGGATCGACCTCCGCAGGCTCGGCAGGGCCGCGTTACTCGGTCCCGCTTCCAGGGACCGGCTGCCCGACGCCATCGGCCATGTCGCGGACGCCCACCGCGCGCACCACCCGGACGCCGATCTCGCCGTGCTGCACAAGGCGTACGTCCTCGCCGAGACCTCGCACCGCGGGCAGTACCGCAAGAGCGGCGAGCCGTACATCACGCATCCGCTGGCGGTGACCCTGATCCTCGCCGAACTGGGCGCCGAGACCACGACACTGACGGCCTCTCTTCTCCACGACACCGTCGAGGACACCGAAGTGACGCTCGACCAGGTGCGCGCGGAGTTCGGTGACGAGGTCTGCTATCTGGTCGACGGAGTGACCAAACTGGAGAAGGTCGACTACGGCGCCGCCGCGGAGCCCGAGACCTTCCGCAAGATGCTCGTCGCCACCGGCAACGACGTCCGGGTGATGTCGATCAAGCTGGCGGACCGGCTGCACAACATGCGCACCCTCGGGGTGATGCGTCCCGAGAAGCAGGCCCGTATCGCCAAGGTCACCCAGGACGTGCTCATTCCGCTCGCCGAACGCCTCGGCGTCCAGGCGCTCAAGACCGAACTGGAGGATCTGGTCTTCGCGATCCTCCACCCCGAGGAGTACACGATCACCCGGGCCCTGATCGCGGACAACGCCACCGCGGGGGACGCGCTCGCGGTCATCTCCGAGGACGTCAGGCGGGTGCTGCGCGAGGCGGGCATCACCGCCGAGGTCCTCGTCAGACCACGGCACTTCGTCTCCGTGCACCGGTCCAGGCTCAAACGCGGCGAGCTGCGCGGCACGGACTTCGGCAGGCTGCTGGTGCTGGTCGGCGAGGACGCCGACTGCTACGCCGTCCTGGGCGAGCTGCACACCTGCTTCACCCCGGTGATCTCGGAGTTCAAGGACTTCATCGCCGCCCCCAAGTTCAACCTGTACCAGTCGCTGCACACGGCGGTCGCGGGGCCGGACGGCGCGGTCGCCGAAGTCCTCATCCGTACGCATCAGATGCACCAGGTCGCCGAGGCCGGAGTCGTCGCGCTCGGCAACCCCTACGCCTCGGTCGATGTGGTGGAGCCGCAGGACGGTGAGCGCGCCGATCCGACCAGGCCCGGCTGGCTCTCCCGGCTGCTGGTGTGGCAGCAGGCGGCCCCCGACCCCGACACCTTCTGGACGACGCTTCGCGCCGACCTCGCACAGGACCGGGAGATCACCGTCTTCCGCGCCGAGGGCGGCATGCTCGGGCTGCCGGTCGGGGCGACCTGTGTGGACGCGGCGTACGCCCAGTACGGCGAAGCGGCGCACGGCTGCCTCGGGGCGAGGGTCAACGGCCGGCTGGCGACGCTGAGCACGGTCCTGAGCGACGGTGACACGGTCCAGCTGCTGCTGGCCCAGGACGGGGGCTCGGGGCCCTCGCGCGAGTGGCTGGACCACGCCCGTACGGCCAGTGCCCGGATCGCGATCACCGGATGGCTCGCGGCGCACCCGGAGGCCGTGGGGCTTCCCGCCGTCGCGCCCCGTGCCCGCCTCGCCGTCACCGCCGACCGGCGCGGCGCCGCCAACGCCGTAGTGGACCTGCCGGGCGCGACCGTACGGCTGGCAGGCTGCTGTACGCCCGTACCGCCGGACGCGATCACCGGTTTCTCGGTCCGCGGCGGCGCCGTCACGGTCCACCGGGAGGAATGCCCGGCGGTGGCCCGGATGCGGGCCACCGACCGGGCCCCGGTGACGGTGAGCTGGGGAGACACGCCCGGGTGCCGGGTCACGCTGTACGCGGAGTCCTTCGGGCGTCCCCGGCTGCTCGCCGATCTCACGGAAGCCATCGCCACGGCGGGCGCCGCGATCGTCTCGGCCAACGTCGAGCCGCCCAGTGAGCAGCGCGTACGGCACACGTACACGCTGGAGCTGCCCGACGCGGCGGGGCTGACCCGGCTGATGCGCGCGATGCGCGACGTGCCCGGGGTGTACGACGTCAGCCGGGCCCAGCATCCGGCTACCGCCTGAGGACCGGCCTCCGGCGACCGCACTCAAGGCCGCGCCGGAGGCCCGTTCGTCAACCGGGCGTGAAGAACGGCATCCGGCCGCCGCCGGGGCCCGGACCTGCCCCTTTCGGGTGGGTGCGGCGCGCGCCGTCTGCGCGCGCGGGGCCCGCGCTGGTAGCGGTGGCTCATGCTGCTCACCTCCCGCCGTCTGCGCGCCGCTCTGCTGGCCGCCGCCTCGGTCACCCTCGTCGCCGCGACCCTGCCCGCGCCCGAGCCGCTCGGCATCGGCGATCCGCTCTTCCCGCAGCTGGGCAATCCCGGCTACGACGTCCTCACGTACGACCTCGACTTCACCTACAGCGGCAACAACAGCAAGCCGCTGGCCGCCCTCACCAAGATCGACGCGCTGGTGACCCAGCGACTGGAGCGGATCAACCTCGACTTCACGCACGGCGTGGTCCGCTCGGTCGCCGTCAACGGCGCACCCGCGCGGTTCGTGACGGCCGGTGAGGACCTCGTCGTCACCCCCGCCAAAGCGGTGGACGCGGGCTCCCGGATGCGGATCACCGTCAGCCACACCAGCGACCCGAGGGGCACGGCCGGCGGCTGGGTGCGGACCACCGACGGGCTGGCGATGGCCAACCAGGCCGATGCGGCGCACCGCGTCTTCCCCGGCAACGATCACCCCGCGGACAAGGCCTACTTCACCTTCCGCATCACCGCGCCCCAGCGGCTGACGGCGGTGGCCAACGGTCTGCCCGAGGGGAAGACCCGCCACGGCGCGAACACCACCTGGACCTATCGCACCCGCCACCCCATGGCCACCGAACTGGCCCAGGTCTCCATCGGCGACTCGGCCGTGATCCGCCGCGCGGGGCCGCACGCACTGCCCGTACGGGACGTGGTGCCGGCCGCCGACCGCGGGAAACTGGAGCGCTGGCTCAAGAAGACACCGGCGCAGGTGCGGTGGATGGAGCAGCAGGTGGGGCGGTACCCCTTCGAGACGTACGGCGTGCTGGTCGCCGGCGCCGACACGGGCTTCGAGCTGGAGACCCAGACCCTCTCGCTCTTCGAGCGCTCCCTGTTCACCCGCTCCGAGTACCCGGAGTGGTACGTCGACTCGGTCATGGTCCATGAGCTGTCCCACCAGTGGTTCGGCGACAGTGTCTCGCCGCGCACCTGGTCCGATCTCTGGCTCAACGAAGGACATGCCACCTGGTACGAGGCGCTGTACGCGCAGGAGCACGCCAAGAAGTCACTGGAGGCGCGGATGCGGGCCGCCTACCGCAAGTCCGACGGCTGGCGGGCGGCGGGCGGCCCCCCGGCGGCCCCCGAGCCCCCGACGGCGGGGCACCAGATCAGCCTGTTCCGGCCGGTGGTGTACGACGGCAGCGCCCTGGTGCTCTACGCGCTGCGGCACGAGATCGGCGCGACGGCCTTCCAGCGGCTGGAGCGGGACTGGGTGCGCGACCACCAGGACGGGACCGCGACCACGGCGGACTTCACCGCGCTGGCGTCGGACATCGCGGGGCGTGACCTGTCCGCCTTCTTCACGGCGTGGCTGTACGGGCGGAAGACCCCGCCGATGCCCGGTCACCCGGAGTGGCGGAGTGTCACCTCGACGAGGACGACCGGCACCGAGCAGGAAACCCGGCACCGCCCGGGAAGCGAGACAGCGCCCCTCAGCCGTGGCATCGTCCCGGAACAGAGCGTGAAACCCGAGTGACGGCCGACCCGAACCGTGCCACCATTCATGAGTCGGCGACGCGGCCGGGAATCAATCCTGGCCGTCACGCGTTGTGACTGGCATAACCGACTTCTCCATCGACGTAAGGATCCAATGACCTCCTCTTCATCCCCTTCCCAGGACGCGCAGAGCTTCGCGGACACTCGCACGGACAGCCTTCGGGCCGATGCCCTGATGGAAGAGGACGTCGCCTGGAGCCACGAGATCGACGGAGAGCGGGACGGCGACCAGTTCGACCGCTCCGAGCGCGCCGCGCTGCGGCGTGTGGCGGGCCTCTCCACCGAGCTGGAAGACGTCACCGAGGTCGAGTACCGCCAGCTGCGCCTGGAGCGCGTCGTGCTGGTGGGTGTGTGGACCTCGGGGACCGTGCGTGACGCGGAGAACTCCCTCGCGGAGCTGGCGGCGCTCGCCGAGACGGCGGGTGCGCTGGTGCTCGACGGGGTGATCCAGCGCCGTGACAAGCCCGATCCGGCCACCTATATCGGCTCGGGCAAGGCCCAGGAGCTCCGGGACATCGTCCTGGAGAGCGGCGCCGACACCGTCGTCTGCGACGGTGAGCTGAGCCCCGGCCAGCTGATCCATCTCGAAGATGTCGTCAAGGTCAAGGTCGTCGACCGTACGGCCCTGATCCTCGACATCTTCGCGCAGCACGCCAAGTCCCGCGAGGGCAAGGCACAGGTCGCGCTGGCCCAGATGCAGTACATGCTGCCGCGGCTGCGCGGCTGGGGTCAGTCGCTGTCCCGGCAGATGGGTGGCGGCGGCGGTGGCGGCATGGCCACCCGCGGCCCCGGTGAGACCAAGATCGAGACGGACCGTCGGCGGATCCGCGAGAAGATGGCGAAGATGCGCCGGGAGATCGCGGAGATGAAGACGGGCCGCGAGATCAAGCGGCAGGAGCGGCGGCGCAACAAGGTGCCGTCGGTCGCCATCGCCGGATACACCAACGCGGGCAAGTCCTCCCTGCTCAACCGGCTCACCGGCGCGGGCGTGCTGGTGGAGAACGCGCTGTTCGCCACCCTCGACCCGACCGTGCGCCGGGCCGAGACACCGAGCGGCCGTCTCTACACCCTGGCCGACACGGTCGGGTTCGTCCGGCATCTGCCGCACCACCTCGTCGAGGCGTTCCGCTCCACGATGGAGGAGGTCGGCAACTCCGATCTCATCCTGCATGTGGTCGACGGCTCGCATCCGGCGCCGGAGGAGCAGCTGGCCGCCGTGCGCGAGGTGATCCGCGAGGTGGGCGCCGTGGACGTACGCGAGATCGTGGTGATCAACAAGGCGGACGCGGCGGACCCGCTGGTCCTGCAGCGCCTGCTGCGCATGGAGCGGCACGCTATTGCCGTCTCGGCGCGCACCGGCATGGGCATGGGTGAGCTGCTCGCACTCATCGACGCCGAGCTGCCCCGTCCCGAGGTCGAGGTCGAGGTGCTCCTGCCGTACACGCAGGGCGGACTGGTCTCGCGGGTGCATGCCGACGGCGAGGTGCTGTCCGAGGAACACACCCCGGAGGGCACGGCGCTCAAGGCCCGCGTCCATGAGGAGCTGGCCGCCGCGCTCGCTCCCTATGTGCCGGTGGCCCGCTGAGCGCACCGGTAGCTGACTGACCGTACGACAAAGGCCCGCACCCTCGACGCGAGGGTGCGGGCCTTCGTCCTGTGCGTCTCCGCCGCAGCCGGCCATGGACGCGAACGCCCATGGCCGGCTCGCGCGTTACTGGCCTGCGAACTTCTCGCTGACGCCGTCGTAAAGGCCCTTGGCCACATCGCCGAGGCGCGGTCCGGCCAGCCAGCCGGCCGTCACCGGGCCTATGGAGGTGTTGGACACCAGGGCGGGCTTGCCGTCCCGGCCGTTCGCGACCCAGCCGCCGCCCGACGAACCGCCGGTCATGGTGCAGCCGATGCGGTACATCGTCGGGTCCTCGGCCGTCAGCGACAGCCGGCCCGGCTTGTCCTGGCACTGGAAGAGCTTCTGGCCCTCGTACGGCGGCGCCGCCGGATATCCGGTCGCCGTCATGGCGGCGATCTCCGCGGTGGCCGGAGCGTTGAAGTCCACCGGCAGAGCCGAACCGACCGTCTCCTCCAGCGACTTGCCGCCGCTGCCCTTCTCCGGGGTCACATGGATCACCGCGAAGTCGTACGGCGCCCCCTGACCGCCCGTCGAGGCGCCCTGGGAGATCCACTGCTCGGAGGTCTGGCCCCAGTCGGCCCACCACACGCCGTGCGGAGCGGCCTGCTCCTTGGTGGCGCTCTCCAACTCGGCCATCGAGAGGCCGCCGTTGTTGTACGAGGGCACGAAGGCGAGGTTGCGGTACCAGCCGCCGCTCTTGCCCGCGTGCACACAATGACCCGCGGTCCACACCATGTTGGACTTACCGGGGTGGGCCGGGTCCTTGATCACGGTCGCCGAGCAGACCATCGAGCCCTCGGGCCCGTCGAAGAACAGCTTGCCCGCCTCGGCCACGTTGTCGCCGTACGGCGTCTTCACGGCCTGCGCGTCGACCGGCTGCGGCGTCGGGTCGGTGACTCCCTCGTCGCCCGAGATGTCCTGCTCGTCGACCGGCTTGTCGGGCTCCTCCGCGTCCCGCATCCGGTCCTGGTCCCAGAGGCCCTCGATGATCGGATTGACGAAGTCCCTGGCCTCACGCAGCCAGGTGTCCTTGTCCCAGTTCTTCCACTCGCCGCCGCGCCACTTGTCCAGATCGATCCCGCGATCCTTGAGCCGGTCCTTGAGATCGTCGGGAATCGTGATCTTGCCGTCGGACGAACCGCCGGCGGTCTCGCTCGCCTGGGCCGACGCGTTGTCGTCGCCCGGCCCGCAGGCGGTGGCCGTCAGCGCGAGGGCCGCGGCGACCGAGACGGCGCCGAGTACAGGAGAGATTCTGCGCCGTGCGCTCCTCCCACGGCGTGCGGCGAGCGTCGGGCGAATGGGTCGCATGGCGTGATCCCCCTGGGACTTCGGAACAGTTCGGAACAGAGTGCGCACCCCGGTCACGGTGCCGGAGCCGGGACGCGGCCCCCCACTATGCCGGTGCCGATGGGGACGGCGTACGGCAGGGCCGCGGTTCCGCGACCCGAAGGATCTTCCGATCGGCCGTGATCCCCGGCACCCGCCGTCGTTGGTACATAGGGGGCGACGTCAGCGCTCACGGTCGAACACTCGGCAGGTGAGCGCCGTACTGACGTGAGACTGAACGTGACAGCGGAAGGACCGACAGCCGTGGCCGTGACCGAACCAGCTCCGGCGGCGCCGACCATCGCCCACGAGGGCATTCTCCGGCGTCAGTCCCTGCGCGAACCGGCCGCGCGTACCTACGCGAGATCGCTGCCCATCGTGCCGGTGCGCGCACGGGGGCTGACGATCGAAGGGGCGGACGGGCGGCGGTATCTGGACTGCCTCTCCGGCGCGGGGACCTTGGCGCTCGGACACAATCATCCGGTGGTCCTGGAGGCGATCAGGAAAGTCCTCGACTCGGGTGCGCCGTTGCAGGCACTCGACCTCGCCACGCCCGTCAAGGACGCCTTCCTCACTGAGCTGTTCGCCACCCTGCCACGGCAGTTCGCCAGCAACGCCCGCGTGCGGTTCTGCGGTCCCGCGGGCACGGACGCGGTCGAGGCCGCCTTCAAGCTCGTCCGCGCCGCCACCGGCCGCAGCGGCCTCCTCGCCTTCACCGGGGCGTACCACGGGATGACGGCCGGAGCCCTCGCCGCCTCCGGCGGTGCCCAGGACATCCGGGTGACCCGGCTGCCCTATCCGTACAGCTACCGGTGCCCCTTCGGTATCGGCGGGGAACGCGGCGCCGAACTCTCCGCCCGCTGGACCGAGAGCCTGCTCGACGACTCCAGGGGCGGACTGCCCGCCCCCGCGGGAATGATCCTCGAACCGGTGCAGGGCGAGGGCGGCATCATCCCCGCCCCCGACGCCTGGCTGCGCAGGATGCGGGAGATCACCGAGGCCCGGTCCATCCCGCTCATCGCAGACGAGGTGCAGACAGGAGTCGGGAGGACCGGTACCTTCTGGGCCGTGGAGCACAGCGGGATCACCCCTGACGTCATGGTGCTTTCCCAAGCGATCGGCGGCTCCCTTCCACTGGCCGTGATCGTGTACCACTCGGACCTCGACTGCTGGCCGCCCGGAGACCGTGCGGGCACCTTCCGTGGTAACCAGCTCGCGATGGCGGCGGGCGCGGCCACCCTCGCGTACGTACGGGAGAACAAGCTCGCCGATCGTGCCGCGACCCTCGGCGCGCGCCTGCTGGGACAGCTCCAGGGCCTCGCCGTGCACCACCCGTGCATCGGAGACGTACGCGGCCGCGGGCTCATGATCGGTGTTGAACTCGTCGCCACGGACGCCGGCGACCCCGCCCCGCCGGACCCCGCCCTCGCCGCGGCGGTTCAGCGAGAATGTCTCAGCCGCGGTCTCATCGTCGAACTCGGTGGACGCCGGTCCGCCGTCGTACGTCTGCTCCCTCCCCTCACCCTCACCGATGAACAGGCCGTGGCGGTCCTCGACCGCTTCGCCGACGCCCTGGCCGCCGCGGAGCGTGCCGCGCTCCGCCGGACAGAAACCGGCCCGTCGTACTGACTCTGGACACCCCCACAAGGAAGCCTTCCGTGAACTCCACTCCCGCACCTGATGTGCCCGAGGCCCACGGCCGTCCCACCGCCGAGGACCGGGGACACCGCCGAGGGCACGACCCGGCGCAAGCCCCCCGGACCGTCGAGTCACCGACCGTGCCCCGCCAACCGGCCGGTGGCTTCGACGAACACCTCGCCTCCACCGCCGACCTGTCAGCGGGGCTACCGGCCGCCGACTACCTCGACCATCCCGACCCCCACAAGGCCGCCGACTCCGCGGCGGTCGAGAATCTGCTGCGCTGCTGGGTCAGGGAGAACAACCTGCCCCGCCCCGACGGCAATGTGCTGCGGATCCCGCTCGACGTCAGTGGCATCGCCCTTCTGGTCCCCGTCCGGTACTGGTCGGCGACGGGCTGGCACCGCTTCGGCATGCCGTTCCTGGAGAGCGGCCCGCACAACGCCCCCGCCGCCGAGGCCGTCACGGTCGCCGCACTCCTCAGCCGTGAGTCCGGCCGCTACCAGGGCGCCGATCTGGTCGGCAGGGTCGCCAACTCCGTCAGCCACACAGCCGACTTCCTCACCGACCGGCGCCGCCGTCCCGAAGCCGCCGCGGACGCGGACCTGTTCCTCACCGCCGAACAGTCGCTGCTCCTCGGGCATCCCCTCCATCCCACACCGAAGAGCCGAGAAGGACTCTCCGAGGCCGAAGCCCGCCTCTACTCACCCGAGTTGCGCGGCTCCTTCCCGCTGCACTGGATGGCCGTCGACCGGTCCGTGCTCGCCGCCGACTCGGCCTGGACCGAGCAGGGCCGTATCGTGCCCGCCGGCCTGCTGACGGCCCGCCTGCTGGGAGACGTCCCCCTTCCCGATCACACCGTGCCCCTGCCTCTCCACCCCTGGCAGGCCCGCGAATTACGGCAGCGACCCGCCGTCGCCGGACTCCTCGACGCCGGCCTCCTCCACGACCTCGGGCCCCACGGAACCCCCTGGCATCCCACCTCCTCGATCCGGACCGTGCACCGGCCCGGCGCCCGGGCCATGCTCAAGCTCTCCCTCGGCGTGCGCATCACCAACTCCCGTCGCGAGAACCTCCGCAAGGAACTCCACCGGGGCGTCGAGGTCCACCGGCTGCTGCGCAGCGGCCTCGCCAAGGAATGGCACGCCGCCCACCCCGGCTTCGACATCGTCCGCGACCCCGCCTGGCTCGCCGTCGACACCCCGGACGGCGAAGCGGTGGGCGGACTCGACGTCATGCTGCGCCACAACCCGTTCGCCCCCGGCGACGACGCCGTCTGCATCGCCGGGCTGACCGCTCCGCGCCCCTATCCCGGCCGGACCGGCATGTATTCGCGCCTGGCCGAGACCATCGCCGGCCTCGCCGCCCGTACCGGCCGTTCCACCGGAGCCGTGTCCGCCGAGTGGTTCCTGCGCTACCTCGACCAGGTGGTACGCCCGGTGCTCTGGCTGGACGGCACAGCGGGCATCGCCCTGGAGGCTCACCAGCAGAACACCCTGGTGCTCCTCGACACCGACGGCTGGCCCGTCGGCGGCCGCTACCGCGACAACCAGGGCTACTACTTCCGTGAATCCCACCGCCCTTCGCTGGAAAGCCGTCTCCCCGGCATCGGCTCGGTGAGCGACACCTTTGTCTCCGACGAGGTCACCGACGAGCGCTTCGCCTACTACCTCGGCATCAACAACGTCTTTGGTCTGATCGGAGCGTTCGGAGCCCAGGGCCTCGCCGACGAACGCGTCCTCCTCGCCGCCTTCCGGCAGTTCCTCTCCCGCGCGGCGGAGCTCGGCTCAGCGCTGCCCGGCCAGCTCCTGGAGTCACCCACGCTGCGCTGCAAGGCGAATCTGCTCACCCGGCTGCACGGCCTCGACGAGCTCGTCGGCCCCGTCGACACCCAGTCCGTCTACGTCACCATCACCAACCCCCTTCGCCATTGAACGAACACGACTCTTCCGAACTGCTGAGAGGAGAGCGCCACTGTGCCTCCCACCGATGCGAGCACCGACACCGGAACCAGCCCCACCCCGCATATCGGCGGGGGCGCCGACGACACTCTTGATCTGCGGCTGCCCGAGGAGCTCATCGCACTGTTCGGAGAGGGCACCCCGACGTCCGTCGGGGTGCCGTCCGACGCGGCCTCGGCCGGTGGCCTGCTCGACGCCCCCGCCGGCTGGGGCCCGGTCACCACGTCCGTCGGTGTCTTCCGGCTCGTCCCCGTCCGCATCGAGCGTGATCTGGCACGGATCACCCGCTGGATGAACGACCCCGCCGTCGCCGCCTTCTGGGAACTTTCCGGTCCGGAAGCCGTCACCGCCGCCCATCTGCGCCCCCAGCTCGAAGGCGACGGCCGCAGCATCCCCTGTCTCGGCGTGCTGGACGGGATCCCCATGAGCTACTGGGAGATCTACCGCGCGGACCTCGACCCCCTCGCCCGCCACTACCCCTCCCGTCCGCACGACACCGGAATCCATCTGCTCGTCGCCGGCGTCGCCGACCGCGGCCGCGGAGTCGGCACCACCCTCCTCAGAGCGGTCTCCGGTCTTGTCCTCGACCACCGCCCGCGCTGCGGGCGCGTCATCGCCGAACCCGACCTGCGCAACACCCCCTCCGTGTCCGCCTTTCTCAGCGCCGGCTTCCGCTTCCAGGCGGAAGTCGATCTCCCCGACAAGCGAGCCGCCCTCATGGTCCGCGACCGCGCCCTTCGCGACCTGCTGTGAACGGTCCGCTGCCTTACATACACCGCTCGATCCCCATCGGTTCCGTCCCGAGGAGTCCATGTGCCGCAGTTCCCCGTCCCCGATGACTCCACCGGCCCCACCGGCTCCGCCGAGCCGACCGCGCTCTTCTCACCACCCGAGCTGAATCCAGGGGCCTGGGGGCGGGCGGCTGGTCGCCTCCTCGCCAAACTGCTCGGGGAATTCGCGTACGAGGAGATCATCGAGCCGGTCCCGGGGACCGCCGACGGCCAGTACGCGCTCACGGTCGACACCGGCGAGGCGCTCACCTTCCGGGCCGCACGCGGCGCCTACGGCAGCTGGCGCGTCGATCCGGAATCGATGGAATACGGGACCGAGCCCTTCACGGATCCCCTGCGGTTCCTGCTGCTGTCCCGCCGGCTGCTCGGACTCGACGGCGAAACGCTCGGGCATCTCGTCCGCGAACTCACCACCACACTCGCCGCCGACGCCCGGCTCGACCACACCGCCCTCACCGCCGCACACCTCGCCGACCTCGGCTACGCCGAACTTGAAGGGCACCAGACCGGCCATCCCTGGATCGTCCTGAACAAGGGCAGGATCGGCTTCTCCACCACCGATGCCGCCCGCTGGTCGCCCGAGGCGCGTACGCGGGCCCAGCTGCCCTGGATCGCGGTCAGCACCTCGCTCGCCACCTACCGGGGCGTCTCCGCCCTGGACACCCCCGACCGGCTCTACGGCCTCGAACTCGACGCCCCGGTCCGCGAGCGCTTCGACTCCGTACTCCGCGGCCGTGGCCTGGACCCCGCCGCCTATCTCTACCTCCCGGTGCACCCCTGGCAGTGGGACGAAGTGCTGGTGCAGCTCTACGCCCCCGCCATAGCCCAGGGAGCGATCGTCCCGCTCCCCACCGACGGTGATCTCCGACTGCCGCAGCAGTCCATCCGTACCTTCCTCAACGTCGCACGGCCCGACCGGCACACGGTCAAACTGCCGCTGTCCATCCTCAACACCCTCGTCTGGCGCGGACTGCCCACGGAGCGCACGCTCGCCGCCCCCGCTGTCACCGCCTGGGTGCACGGACTGCGCGACGCGGACCCCTTCCTGCGCGACGAATGCTCGGTGATCCTGCTCGGCGAAGTCGCCTCCGTGACCGTCGAGCACCCCCTCTACGATCACCTCCCCGATGTTCCGTACCAGTACAGGGAGCTGCTCGGCGCGATCTGGCGTGAGCCTCTCCTGACCCGGCTGGCCCCCGGCGAGCGCGCCCGTACGCTTGCCGCTCTGCTCCACACGGATCAGCAGGGACGTTCCTTCACCGCCGAACTCGTCGCCCGTTCGGGACTCGCCCCCGCCGTCTGGCTGCAGCGGCTGTTCTCGGCCCTGCTCCCGCCTCTGCTGCATTTCCTCTACCGCTACGGGACCGTCTTCTCCCCGCACGGCGAGAACGCCATCGTCGTCTTCGACGACCGGGACGTGCCGGTACGGCTCGCGATCAAGGATTTCGTCGACGACGTGAACATCAGCGCCCAGCCGCTGCCCGAGCACGACGCGATGCCCAGCGACGTGAAGGACGTCCTCCTCAAGGAGGAACCGGCCTTCCTCACCCAGTTCATCCACTCAGGGCTCTTCGTCGGTGTCTTCCGCTTCCTGGCGCCGCTGTGCCAGGAACAGCTGGGTGTGCCGGAGGAGGAGTTCTGGTCCCTCGTACGGGCGGAGATTCTGCGCTACCAGGTCCGCTTCCCGGAGTCCAAGGAGCGGTTCGAGACCTTCGACCTGCTCACGCCCCGTATCGAGCGCCTCTGCCTCAACCGTAACCGTCTCCATCTCGACGGGTACCGGGACCGCTCGGTCCGGCCGCACGCCGCCGTGCACGGCACGGTTCCCAATCCGCTGGCGTCTTGGCAGCCGAGCGAGTGATCGCCGATGTCAGTGGTGCCCCGTAGGGTGGTCGGGCTATGACGAAGCCATCACTTCCCGAGCTCCTCCATGCCGCCGTCACCTCTGTGGGCGGCGTGGAACGGCCAGGCCAGGTCACCATGGCCGAGGCCGTCGCCGAAGCCATCGACGCCCCGTCCCATCTGCTCGTCCAGGCCGGCACCGGCACCGGTAAGTCGCTCGGCTACCTGGTGCCCGCGCTGGCGCACGGAGAGCGGGTCGTGGTGGCCACCGCGACCCTGGCGCTGCAGCGCCAGCTCGTGGAGCGTGACCTTCCGCGTACGGTCGACGCACTGCACCCTCTCCTGCGCCGGCGCCCTGAGTTCGCCATGCTCAAGGGCCGTTCCAACTATCTCTGTCTGCACCGGCTGCACGAAGGCATGCCGCAGGACGAGGAGGAAGGGCTCTTCGACCAGTTCGAGGCGGCCGCTCCGACCAGCAAGCTGGGCCAGGACCTGCTGCGGATGCGGGACTGGGCGGACGACACCGAGACCGGTGACCGCGACGACCTGACGCCCGGTGTCTCCGACCGCGCCTGGTCCCAGATCTCCGTCTCGTCCCGGGAGTGCCTGGGGGCGACGAAATGTGCGTACGGCGCCGAGTGCTTCGCCGAGCTGGCGCGTGAGCGCGCCAAACTCGCCGAGGTCGTCGTCACCAACCACGCGCTCCTCGCGATCGACGCCATCGAGGGCGCCCCGGTGCTTCCGCAGCACGAGGTGCTGATTGTCGACGAGGCCCATGAGCTGGTCTCCCGCGTCACCGGAGTCGCCACCGGCGAGCTGACCCCGGGGCAGGTCAACCGCGCCGTGCGCCGCTCGGCGAAACTGGTGAACGAGAAGGCCGCGGACGCGCTGCAGACGGCGGCCGAGACCTTCGAACGGCTGATGGAGCTCGCTCTTCCCGGGCGGCTCGAAGAGATCCCCGAGGATCTCGGCTATGCCCTGATGGCACTGCGTGACGCGGCCCGCACGGTCATCTCGGCCCTGGGCTCGACCCGCGACAAGTCCGTGCAGGACGAGGACGTCGTACGCAAGCAGGCGCTCGCCTCGGTCGAGGCCATCCATGGCGTGGCCGAGCGCATCGCCAACGGCTCCGAGTACGACGTCGTCTGGTACGAACGGCACGAGCGGTTCGGCGCGTCCCTCCGGGTCGCACCGCTCTCCGTATCGGGGCTGTTGCGGGAGAAGCTCTTCGCCGACCGCTCCGTCGTCCTCACCTCCGCCACGCTCAAGCTCGGCGGTGACTTCAACGGAGTGGGTGCCTCGCTCGGTCTGGCGCCGGAAGGCACGGAGGGCGACGACATTCCCCAGTGGAAGGGCATCGACGTCGGCTCGCCCTTCGACTACCGCAAGCAGGGCATCCTCTATGTCGCCCGCCATCTTTCCCCTCCCGGCCGCGAGGGCTCGCGCGACGACATGATGGACGAGCTGGCCGAACTGGTGGAGGCGGCGGGCGGTCGTACGCTCGGGCTCTTCTCCTCGATGCGGGCCGCCCAGGCCGCCGCGGAGGAGCTGCGCGGCCGGCTGGACGCCCCGATTCTGCTGCAGGGCGAGGAGACTCTCGGCGAGTTGATCAAGGCTTTCGCCGCCGATCCGAAGACCTGCCTGTTCGGCACGCTTTCCCTGTGGCAGGGGGTCGATGTGCCCGGTCCGAGCTCTCAGCTCGTGGTGATGGACCGGATTCCCTTCCCGCGACCGGACGACCCGCTGATGAGCGCACGCCAGAAGGCGGTGGAGGAGGGCGGCGGCAATGGGTTCATGGCGGTGGCGGCGACGCACGCCGCCCTGCTGATGGCCCAGGGCGCCGGACGGCTCGTGCGGGCGAGCGGAGACCGTGGTGTCGTGGCCGTTCTCGACCCGAGGCTGGCCAACGCGCGGTACGGCAGTTTTCTGCGCAGCTCGCTGCCCGATTTCTGGTACACCACGGACCGCGACCAAGCGCGGCGGTCCCTCGCGTCGATCGATGCCGTGGCCAAGGCCGACGGACGGTAGCCGTGGCCGTGTACACGATCGGTTGTCGCGGTCCACGGCACACAGCAGGGCCCCGGGACCGGCGCAGCGGATCCCGGGGCCCGGTCGAAGCCGGTGGAGTCGTCACACCCGGCGCAGGACCGCCACCACCTTGCCGAGGATCGTCGCCTCGTCGCCGGGGATCGGTTGGTATGCCGCGTTGTGCGGGAGCAGCCAGACATGGCCGTCCTCGCGCCGGAAGCGCTTGACCGTCGCCTCGCCGTCCAGCATCGCGGCCACGATGTCGCCGTTCTCCGCGACGGGCTGACGGCGGACCGTCACCCAGTCACCGTCACAGATCGCTGCCTCGATCATCGAGTCACCGACGACCTTCAGGACGAACAGCTCTCCGTCACCCACCAGCTGGCGGGGGAGCGGGAAGACGTCCTCGACGGACTCCTCCGCGAGAATCGGCCCTCCGGCCGCGATCCGGCCGACCAGCGGGACGTACGAGGCGGCGGGCTTGCCGGTCGTGTCCGTCTGCTGGGTGCTCGGCTGGTCCGACCCCCGTACCTCGTACGCCCTGGGCCGGTGCGGATCCCGGCGCAGGAAGCCCTTACGCTCCAGAGCCATCAGCTGATGGGCGACCGACGAGGTGCTGGAGAGGCCCACGGCCTGGCCGATCTCCCGCATCGATGGCGGGTACCCACGCCGCTGTACGGAATCGCGGATGACTTCGATGACCCTGCGCTGCCGGTCCGTGAGTCCGGAGCTGTCCGCCCGGATTCCGGGAGGTCGGCCGGGCAGCGAACGGCTGGGCTTGGGCCCCTCCGGGTTCGTGACTGCGTCATTCATGGCATGCACCGGCTCGAGTCGGCTCTGGGAGCGGTCCTGGGCAGTGATGGTGGCACTGTCTGCGGTGGTGGTCACGTCGGCCCCTCTCGAAGTGTTCTCCCTAGCTGGACAACGGTAGTAGCTTTCGAAAGGTTGCGCCAAACACACGTTCGAGTGAAAAATCGAAGAGGGCCTTACGTGAGCATCTGGCTGGGTGTATGGGCCGGGCTCCGCAGGCACCGGGGCCCCGTCCTCACGGTACCGTTCGGCGCCGCGCCCCGTGATCCGGAGCGGTCCCCAGTCTTCCACCGGACGGCCCGGAATCCGGGCCGCCGCGCCCTTCTCGTACGCTCGTGGCCGGTCCGCGCGGCCCCGCCGTACCCGCCGCGACGCGCGACACGCGCCGGGGCATAGGATGCGGCCGAACCCCAGATCTAGTGGTTGGATTGTCTCGGCCGCCCAGAAGTTGTGGTCCCCCGTCTTTCACGGTCGAGGCCATCGCCTATGCTGGGGCTTGCTTCGAGGGGCTCTTCACGGGCCCTGACGGGGCTATTTCGTCGCGCTGTGTAAGGAGGGTTGGGAGCCATGCACTGTCCCTTCTGCAGGCACCCCGACAGCCGGGTCGTCGACAGTCGCACCACCGACGACGGGACGTCGATCCGCCGCCGCCGCCAGTGCCCCGACTGCTCCCGCCGTTTCACGACGGTGGAGACCGCCTCGCTGATGGTGATCAAGCGCAGCGGCGTGACGGAACCGTTCAGCCGCACCAAGGTCATCTCCGGCGTACGCAAGGCATGCCAGGGACGGCCCGTCACCGAGGACGCCCTCGCCAAGCTCGGCCAGCGGGTCGAGGAAGCGGTGCGCGCCACCGGGAGCGCCGAGCTGACCACCCACGACGTGGGGCTGGCCATACTCGGCCCACTGCAGGAGCTCGACCTCGTCGCGTACCTGCGCTTCGCATCCGTGTACCGGGCGTTCGACTCGCTCGAAGACTTCGAGGCCGCCATCGCGGAACTGCGCGAGCGGCCCCCCGCCGGGAAGAGTGGCGTCGGCGAGGGCCGTGAGGTCCCCGTGCCCGCCACCATCACCGCGGACTGACCGGCCGGCCCTCGCACGGCCGGCCGGAGCGGACGGCCTTCGCCCGGCCGCTCCGCGGTAACAAGACCTGTCGCGGGCGCTCTGTGGGGGCGCCCGAGGCATCAGGCACACACCCTGCGCCACGGGAAGAACATGGCATTTCAGGGCGTTTTTGTACGTATATGGGAGGCGGCATGACAGAGACGGCGAGCGGCCCGGCACGAGGTTCCCGAACCAAGGGACCGAAGGCCGCCAAGGGGCTGTGTATCGAGCGAATCCACACCACGCCCGGCGTGCATCCGTACGACGAGGTGGTCTGGGAGCGCCGTGACGTCGTCATGACCAATTGGCGCGACGGCTCGGTCAATTTCGAGCAGCGTGGCGTCGAGTTCCCCGACTTCTGGTCGCTGAACGCGGTCAACATCGTCACCAGCAAGTACTTCCGGGGGGCCGTCGGCACCCCGCAGCGCGAGACCGGGCTCAAGCAGCTCATCGACCGGATCGTGAAGACGTACCGCAAGGCCGGCGAGGACTACCAGTACTTCGCCTCACCCGCCGACGCCGAGATCTTTGAGCACGAGCTGGCCTACGCCCTCCTGCACCAGGTCTTCAGCTTCAACTCGCCGGTGTGGTTCAACGTCGGTACGCCCCAGCCGCAGCAGGTCTCGGCCTGCTTCATCCTGTCCGTCGACGACTCCATGGACTCGATCCTCGACTGGTACAAGGAAGAGGGGATGATCTTCAAGGGCGGCTCCGGCGCCGGCCTGAACCTCTCCCGGATCCGCTCCTCCAAGGAACTGCTCTCCTCCGGAGGCAATGCCTCGGGCCCTGTCTCCTTCATGCGCGGTGCCGACGCCTCCGCGGGGACGATCAAGTCCGGTGGCGCCACGCGCCGCGCGGCCAAGATGGTCATCCTCGACGTCGACCACCCCGACATCGAGAACTTCATCGAGACCAAGGTCAAGGAAGAGGAGAAGATCCGCGCCCTGCGCGACGCGGGCTTCGACATGGACCTGGGCGGCGACGACATCACGTCCGTCCAGTACCAGAACGCCAACAACTCGGTCCGGGTCAACGACGAGTTCATGAAGGCCGTCGAGGCCGGCGGCAAGTTCGGGCTGCGCGCCCGGATGACCGGCGACGTCATCGAAGAGGTCGAGGCCAAGTCCCTCTTCCGCAAGATGGCCGAGGCGGCGTGGGCGTGTGCCGACCCGGGCATCCAGTACGACGACACGATCAACCGCTGGCACACCTGCCCCGAGTCCGGCCGGATCAACGGCTCGAACCCGTGCAGTGAGTACATGCACCTGGACAACACCTCGTGCAACCTGGCCTCGCTGAACCTGATGAAGTTCCTCAAGGACGACAGCAAGGGCCACCAGTCCTTCGAGTCCGAGCGCTTCGCCAAGGTCGTCGAGCTGGTCATCACCGCGATGGACATCTCCATCTGCTTCGCGGACTTCCCGACGCAGAAGATCGGTGAGAACACCCGCGCCTTCCGCCAGCTCGGCATCGGCTACGCCAACCTCGGCGCCCTGCTGATGGCCACGGGTCACGCGTACGACTCCGACGGCGGCCGCGGCCTGGCCGGCGCCATCACCTCGCTGATGACGAGCACGTCGTACCGGCGCTCCGCCGAGCTGGCCGCGGTCGTCGGTCCGTACGACGGCTACGCCCGCAACGCCGAGCCGCACAAGAGCGTCATGAAGCAGCACTCCGACGCCAACGGCACCGCCGTCCGCATCGACGACCTGGACACCCCCATCTGGGCCGCCGCCACGGAGGCCTGGCAGGACGTGCTCCGCCTCGGCGAGAAGAACGGCTTCCGCAACGCCCAGGCCTCGGTCATCGCGCCCACCGGCACCATCGGTCTCGCGATGTCCTGCGACACCACCGGCCTGGAGCCCGACCTCGCGCTGGTCAAGTTCAAGAAGCTGGTCGGCGGCGGCTCGATGCAGATCGTCAACGGCACGGTGCCCCAGGCGCTGCGCCGGCTCGGCTACCAGTCGGAGCAGATCGAGGCGGTCGTCGCCCACATCGCCGAGAACGGCAATGTGATCGACGCGCCCGGCCTGAAGACCGAGCACTACGAGGTCTTCGACTGCGCGATGGGCGAGCGCTCCATCTCCGCCATGGGCCACGTCCGCATGATGGCGGCCATCCAGCCGTGGATCAGCGGTGCCCTGTCCAAGACGGTGAACCTCCCGGAGACCGCCACCGTCGAGGACGTCGAGGAGGTCTACTTCGAGGCGTGGAAGCTGGGCGTCAAGGCGCTCGCGATCTACCGCGACAACTGCAAGGTCGGTCAGCCGCTCTCCGCGAAGAAGAAGGAAGAAAAGGTCGCGGAGAAGGCCGAGGACACCATCCGCCAGGCGGTGGAGAAGGTCATCGAGTACCGCCCGGTCCGCAAGCGTCTCCCCAAGGGCCGTCCCGGTCTCACCACCTCCTTCACGGTGGGCGGCGCCGAGGGCTACATGACCGCCAACTCCTACCCCGACGACGGTCTCGGCGAGGTCTTCCTCAAGATGTCCAAGCAGGGCTCGACCCTCGCGGGCATGATGGACGCCTTCTCGATCGCCGTCTCGGTCGGTCTGCAGTACGGCGTTCCGCTGGAGACGTACGTCTCCAAGTTCACCAACATGCGCTTCGAGCCGGCCGGTATGACGGACGACCCGGACGTACGGATGGCGCAGTCGATCGTCGACTACATCTTCCGCCGTCTCGCGCTGGACTTCCTGCCCTTCGAGACCCGCTCGGCCCTCGGGATCCACTCGGCCGAGGAGCGCCAGCGTCACCTGGACACCGGTTCGTACGAGCCCTTCATGGACGATGACGACCTGGACATCGAGAGCCTGGTCCAGTCGGCCCCGCGCCGGCCGGAGCCGCTGAAGGCGGTGTCCCCGGCCGCTCCGCCCAAGGCGGCCGTGGTCCCGGCGCCCAAGGAGGCGCACACCTCGGCCGAGCTGGTCGAGATGCAGCTCGGCATCAGCGCCGACGCACCGCTGTGCTTCTCCTGCGGTACGAAGATGCAGCGGGCCGGGTCCTGCTACATCTGCGAGGGATGCGGTTCCACGAGCGGCTGCAGCTGAGCCGTCCGGAAGAGTTGAGCGTTCTGAGGGGCGGTGAGCCGGAGTGGCTCGCCGCCCCTCAGGGGCTTGTCGGGGGCCTGGGTCAGGCGCCGCCCATCAGGGCGCCGAAGGACTGCGGGTCGGTGTCGAACCCCCGGACGGACGTGCGGAACTGCCAGGCTCCCGATCCGTCCCGGGTGAACTCCGCGAACGTCGCCGCGGTGGAGCCGGGGACAGCGGCGAAGTCGTGCTCCGCCAGCTCGGTGTACCCCTCCAGGATGCGGACTCCGGGATTGACTATGTCGGCGAACGTCCGTCGCCCGTCGCGCTGCTGGATCGCCACCCCCACCACCACACGGCTGTAGCGGGCCGCCAGCCGGTCCAGCTCCAGCGTCATCTCCTCGTCCGAGCCGAAGCCCTGACCGGTGCGGCTCTCCCGGTCCAGGGTGATGGTGCCGTCCGGTGAGCGGCTGCCGAAATGGACCAGATAGGCGGGTTTGCCGCTCGGGTCGTCCGATGTGTAGGTTGCGGCGACAAGGTCGAGATCATGCGGGGGCCTGCCCAGGGGACTGGGATCCCATTTGAGCGTGACCTCGACCTTCGCCACCCCTCTGTTGAGACTGCTCACCAGTCGTTACCCCTCCTCGGAACCGGCCGGATCTCCGGCCTTCATGAGTAAGGCTAGACCGGGGCACCGACAACACGCGGCGCGATCTGTCCAGTTGACACCACCTTGGCCGATACTCGACTCGCGGCAGGCCCGCCCCGCGTCGTCCACCCCGTGTTGTCCGAGCGGAACCCCTGCCACGTTCCGCGCCGTACGATGGCGCGGTGCTGGTCAAGTGGATTCGCTGCACCGTGATCGACCGACGTGGTTTCGAACGCGGGCAGCGGAAATGGGCGGGGTTGCTCGGTGAGCCGGGATTTCGGGGGCAGAGCGGGGGATGGAGCAGAACGAGGCCGGGTGTGGCCCATGTCTTCGCGTTCTGGGAGAGCCGTGCGTTCTACGACTCGTTCATGGCGCGCTCGCACGACCGGCTGGCCGCCGCGCAGTCCGGCACGTTCAAGGATGTCCAGGCCAAGCTGTTCGACTACCGCTTCGATGTGAAGACCGGCTTCGAGCCGCGCTTCACCGACGCGGATGTGGTCCGGGTCGCGCACTGCAAGGTGCACGAGGACCGGGTCGAGCATTTCGCACTGATGCAGGAGAAGGTGTGGAATCCCGCGATGGCGGGGTCGCCCGGGATGCTGCGCGGACTGTTCGGGGAAGCGCCGGGGCACGAGTTCCTTGTGCTGTCCATGTGGCAGTCGGCGGCCGAGCACGGAAAGTACCGGGTCGAACGGGTGGAGCGGCTGACGCTGCGCGCGCAGACCGCCGCCGATGTGGCGGCGCTCGCGGGGGACGTCGTCGACCTCGAGTCGTCCTGGACGGTCTGACCCGGCTGCCTCCAGCGAGCCCGCCCCGGCGAGCCCGCCCTGCTACGCCGGATGGTTGCCCGGAGGACAGGGCGGCCGCACGGCCCGATCCGGGCCGCTCTAGGGTCGTGGCATGGCACGACCGCGGCGCATCGTCCTTGTCCGGCACGGAGAGTCGGAAGGCAATGCTGACGACACGGTGTACGAACGTCGGCCCGACCATGCCCTGAAGCTCACCGAGACCGGCCTGCGTCAGGCCGAGGAGACCGGGGTACGGCTGCGCGAGCTGTTCGACGGGGAGCCGGTCAGCGTCTATGTGTCCCCCTACCGCCGCACCCATGAGACCTTCCGGGCCTTCGGCCTCGACCCGGAGCTGGTGCGGGCGCGGGAGGAGCCGCGGCTGCGCGAGCAGGACTGGGGGAACTGGCAGGACAGGGAGGACGTACGGCTGCAGAAGACCTACCGCGACGCGTACGGACACTTCTTCTACCGCTTCGCCCAGGGCGAGTCCGGTGCCGATGTGTACGACCGGGTCGGAGCCTTCCTGGAGTCGCTCTACCGGAGCTTCGAGACGCCGGACTCACCGGAGAACGTGCTGCTGGTGACCCATGGACTGACCATGCGGCTGTTCTGCATGCGGTGGTTCCACTGGTCCGTGGCGGAGTTCGAATCACTGTCGAACCCCGGCAACGGGGAGACGCGCACTCTGGAGCTCGGCGCGGACGGTAAATACACCCTGGACAGGCCATTCGAGCGCTGGCGCGTCCCTGAGCCGTACGGCATCACCGGATAGAGTGACCGTGCGATGACCGCTGACTCCACACTCGACCGGCGCTTCGAACGCGCCCTGGCCAGCCTGCGCGGGCTGTCCGTGGGAGACGCCCTCGGCTCCCAGTTCTTCGTACCTTCGAACTATCCGCTGCTGAAGCGCCGCGAGCTGCCGCCGGGCCCCTGGCGGTGGACCGACGACACCGAGATGGGCGCGTCGGTCCTGGCCGTGCTGGCCGGGCACGGCCGTATCGATCAGGACGCGCTCGCGCGTTCCTTCGCCGAGCGACATGACTTCGACCGCGGCTACGGCCCCGCCGTGAACCGGATGCTCCGGCTGATCCGGGAAGGCGGCGACTGGCGTGAGCTGGCCGCCGGGCTCTTCAACGGCCAGGGCTCGTGGGGCAACGGGGCCGCGATGCGGATCGCTCCGCTCGGTGCCTGGTACGCCGAGGACCCGGAGCAGGCCACGCGGCAGGCCGAGGTCTCCGCGTACACGACACACCAGCACCGCGAGGCCGTGGTGGGCGCCATGGCGGTGGCGGCGGCGGCCTCCCTCGCGGCGGCCCCGGCGGGGCCGCCCACGCCTGAGGCCCTGCTCGACGGTGTGGTGGCTCTGGTACCGCGCAGCGCGGTGGGGGCCGGGCTGCGCCGGGCGCGGGACATGCTGGACTACGACGACGCGGGCACCGTCGCCGCCGTCCTCGGCTGCGGGCGACGCACCAGTGCGCATGACACCGTGCCGTTTGCCCTCTGGTCGGCGGCGCGTGCGCTCGGCGACTTCGAGCGGGGCTTCTGGACCACGGCCCAGGTGGGCGGTGATGTGGACACGACCTGCGCCATCGTCGGGGGAGTGGTGTCCGCCGCGCGGGCAGGGGCGCCGCCGGAGCGGTGGCTGGAGCAGACGGAGACGCTGCCGGGCTGGCTGTCGACCGGCGTGGCCGGCTGATCCGTTGACCCGTTCAGCCTTTGACCCTTTGAACCGTTCAGCAGTTCACGTACCGAGCTGCTGATCGGCTGATCGGTCGACACGGCGCGACGGCTCGGACTGTCACGGTCCTGCCACACCTGGCCTGCGGGAGAGGGTCGGTCCGGCCGCGCGCGGTTACTCTTTCGGCCACGTCGCCTTGTTGATCTTCGACGGCGGCGCCGATGAGACACCGGGCCGTGCGCGCCGCTCCGTCGCCGCGAAGGACCCGGTTGGGAGGGGGTCCCGTGACAGACACACCGTCCATACCCGAGCCGGCCGCCGAGCCGGATCCGGGCCGCAGACAGGAACCGCGGGACGCCGTCCTGCACGGTGCGACTCCGCGGCCGCGCGCCGCGGCCACGTCCGCCGCATCCACGACGACCAAGGAGCGCCAGGGCCCGCCGCCGGTTCCTGACTACCGGCAGTGGCAGCCGCAGCGGAGCGAGCCGCCCGTCTGGCTCACCGAGATCCAGCCCGCCACCCCGGCCGGGATCCGGGCCGCGACGCTCTGGTCGGCCCTGGCGACCGCCCTGCTCAGCGCCCTGGTCATGGGCGACGGGCTCGGTCTGAATCTGCTCATGGTGGCGGCCCCCGCCGCGCTCGCCGCCTACTTCGCCGCCCGGGGCGCCGGCCGCCGGCCGCGCCCCTGGACGCTGGTCTGGGCCCTCGGCGGCGTGGCTCTGCTCGCCGTCCCCGCCCTGCGGGACGCCGGCCTTCCGACGTTCCTCGCCGTCGTCTCGGCGCTGGCCCTCGGTTCGCTCGCCCTGCACGGCTGCCGCACCTGGCCCGGTGTCGTGCTGGGTCCGTTGGGTCTGTTCGGATCGATCGGGTCCGGGACGGTCTGGGGCTGGCGCGGAGTGCGCCGGCGCGCCGAGGGGTCGCGCAGCCGCTGGATGCCCGTGATCCGTACGGTCGCCGTCGCCGCGGTCCTGCTGATCGTGTTCGGCGCCCTCTTCGCCGGCGCCGACGCGGCGTTCGCCGATCTGCTCGGCGGGCTGACCCCCGATGTCTCGGTCGCCGACGGGCCCTGGCGCACCGGCCTGTTCGTGCTCGGTCTCGTCGGCGCCCTGGCCGCCGCGCACAGCGCGGCCGCACCCCTGCGCTGGGACCGCATCACCGTACGTCCTGGGCGGGCCCGCAGCCGGATGGAGTGGGCGCTGCCACTGATCGTCCTCAATCTGCTGTTCGCGGCCTTCATCGCCGTCCAGCTCGCGGTGCTCTTCGGCGGATACGACAGGGTCCTGAAGGAGACCGGACTGACCTATGCCGAATACGCGCGCCAAGGCTTCTGGCAGCTGCTCTGGGTCACCCTGCTCGTCCTGCTCGTGATCGGGCTCGCCCGGCGCTGGGCCCCGCGCGACGGCGCCGCCGACCGCACCCTGGTGCGGGCCGTGCTCGGTGTCCTGTGCGTGCTGACCCTGGTCGTGGTCGCTTCCGCGCTGCGCCGGATGGATCTGTACGTCGACGCCTACGGACTGACCCGGCTGCGGGTCACGGTCGCGGCGATGGAACTGTGGCTCGGTCTGGTGATCGTCCTGATCCTGGCGGCCGGGGCCTTCGGCGGGCGCTGGCTGCCGCGTGCCGTCGCCGCGAGCGCGGCGGCCGCGGTCCTCGCCTTCGGTCTGCTCTCGCCGGACGCGCTGGTCGCGGAGCGGAACGTGCAGCGGTTCGAGAGTTCGAAGAAGATCGACATCGCGTACTTCCAGGAGCTGTCCGCCGATGCCGTGCCCGCGCTGGACCGGCTGCCCGAGCCGCTGCGCTCGTGCGCCCTGGCGGGTATCAAACGGAATCTGCGGGACGAGGCCGAGCCCTGGTACGCCACCAGCTGGGCGGAGAGCAGGGCCCGCGACATCCTGAAGCGGGACTTCTCCGGCCCTGCCGACGGCTGTTACGGACCGGGGCAGAACGGGCGGGACGCGTACGACGGCGAGCGCGACGGCTACGACGGCGAGTCCGTTTTCGACGGGTCGTGACATCCGGTACGGGACGTTCCCCTCCGGAAGTCCCGTACGGAGGCCGGGATCACGGGTCCGGTGGCCCACGCCACCGGACCCGCCGCCTCCGCCCATGGCGACCGCCGCGACGAACGCGGTCGAGATCCCCTGCGGCAGCGCCTCACGGCCCGGTTTCGCACTCCGCTCGGTCCTTCACGAATGCGATTCTTCGACCGCCGATTGATTCTGCGGGCTGATCCTCAAGGGAGTCGTCGAGCCGTCCACCATGCGTCCCGAGGTCACCGGCGGGCTGGTCTTCGATGTGATTGCGTGAGCGAACGGGCGGATGAGGAGATCGTCGAAATGACCGTCCAGGTCATGGTGCCCCCGCTCCGGTCGCGCACCGCCTGAGGCGGTCGGAGGGAGCCGGCCGGACACCGTGGTGCGGGACGTGCGGTACCCGGTCTGTCGCGCGGAGTCCCGGCGGCGTAATCTGGCTGGCGCCATGCCGTACGAACCTCCCACGCACACCGTCGAGCGCTCGCTCCGCGCGACCACCGACGCCAGGATCATCGCCGGCGTCGACGAAGTCGGACGCGGAGCGTGGGCGGGGCCGGTCACGGTGTGCGCGGCCGTCACCGGACTGCGCAGACCCCCGGCCGGTCTCACCGACTCCAAGCTGATCAGCCCCAAGCGCCGCACGGAGCTGGCCGGTGAACTGTCGGGATGGGTCACCTCGTACGCCCTCGGGGACGCCTCCCCGGAGGAGATCGACACGCTCGGTATGACCGCGGCACTCAGGCTCGCCGCCGTACGCGCCCTTGAGGCGCTGCCGGTGCGGCCCGACGCGGTGATCCTCGACGGCAAGCACAACTATCTGGGAGGGGCCTGGCAGGTGCGTACGGTCATCAAGGGCGACCAGTCCTGTGTCTCGGTGGCGGCCGCCTCGGTCATCGCCAAGGTGCGCAGGGACGCGATGATGGCCGAACTGGGCGCGGGGTCGCAGGAATGCGTTCCGTTCGCCTTCGGCGCCAACGCCGGCTACCCCTCGCCGGTGCACAAGGCGGCGCTGGAGGAGTGGGGGCCGACATCCCACCACCGGCTCTCGTGGTCCTATCTCGACGCGCTGCCCCGGTGGCGGCACCTCAAGAAGGTCCGGCTCTCCCTGGAGGCCGCCGCCATGGAAAGCGGGGGCCAACTCGGCTTCGATTTCTGAAACATCCGGTGAACCCTCCGGCCCGCGCGCCTTCCGGCCGCAGGCACGGGTGCGAAAGCACCCACCCGCCGATGCTTTTCGCAGCGGTGTTTGATAGACAACCAGCCATGCCTCTCATCCCTCAGGAGCCTCAGATTCACGAGAGAGCCCAGGGTCCTAGCGCCACTCCGGCCACCGGCCACAGCGCAGCGACCCCCCGTCCTGTACCCGGTCCGCGTCCCGTACCCGGGCCGCGCTCCGCTGCCACACCGAGGCCCGGGCGTCCGGGCCCCGGTCCCGCGAGGCCCGCGCCGCCGGCGCAGCGCTCGCACAGCTCCGCCGGGCAGCCCCAGGCGTCCGGGCCGGTCACGTCTTCCGCTCCCCAGATCCAGCTGATCCCGGCTCCGGTGGACGGGGCGCTCGACGCCGCCGACGAGGCGGTCGACCTGCTGCTCGACTCCGGTCGGGCGCCGGGCGACATCCTGGTGCTCACCACCGGTGAGCAGCACCCCTGGGCGACCCACGAGCTGTCCTTCGGCGAAACCGCCTACTGGGCCCAGGACGACGCCCGCGAAGATGTGTTCTTCGCGGACGCCGCCGCTGTCGCCCGTGCGCAGTCCCGGCCCGTCGTGGTCGTCGCGTTCAACGGAGGCGGTGACGACGCCGCCGCTCAGGTACTGCCCCTGGCCCGGGAGCGGGCCGCCGCGCTGCTGGTCGTGTGCGGCGACTCCGAGCGGATCAACGCCGTGCTCGGCGCGGGCGTCTGAGCCGTACGACGCCCGCCGCGTCGCCCGTTCGCCCGTCGTACGCCCCGGTCGTGTCCCGGCTGCCCCTTTCAGGGGTGGCCGGGCCGCTGCGGCGCACCGGGCGTACGGCGGCCGGCCGCTCGCTCAACGGGCCGTTGTTCCCCGGGCAACCGGAGTCACCGCGCGGCCGTGCGGCGCAGTGCTTCCACCGAACCGCCGCCACTGCGCAGCGGTGACGGTCCGGGGTCGGCCGCCGTCTCCGCCAGACCGGCCGGCGGAGACTCGGAGGTGGGCCGGCGGCCACCGCGGCCTTCGCCCAGCACCTGCCAGCCGCCGCGCGTCAGCGTGATGTACGCACCGCAGCGCAGCCCGTGCAGGGTGCAGGCGTCCCGCAGCCCCCACATCCAGGCCCCGTCCTCCTCCGTCCAGCGCTCGTCGCCCTCGCGGCAGTAGAGCAGTACGGCGGTGCGGACGGGCGTACGGCGGCGCAGATCGTGCGGGATGACCCGACGCAGATGTGCCAGGAGCGCGTTGCGGAACTCCCAGCCGTCCACCGGCGCGGCGCGCGGGACGAACGAGGCGCTGGCGGCGAGCCGTTCCTCATGGTCGAGAACGGCCACCACCGCCGTCGCGGGCGCCGGCCGGTGCCGGCTGTGCAGACCGCTGACCACTTCGCGGGGATTGCGCAGCAGCGGTATCCCCGCCGCCGCCCATTCGGCGGGCTCCAGCATCCTGGCGAGGCGGCTGACGGAATCGGCCGGGGTGGTGATCGAAGTGGCTGCGGACGGAGCGAATCCGAAGGTCACGTTCCTCCCTTCGCATACGCGCCCACAGTGCGGGCAGGGTCGGGTGGGGACGCACCGCGGCACAGCCCTTGCGGACCGGGATCGGGGCCGTGCGGGGGGCAGTTCAATTCTCGCTGGCGTATCGGCGTGCGGCAACGAGCAATTGGCACTGCTGACTGGAATGCCTGATTATGACGGTGATATCCCTGCCCAGTTCGGCCACGGCTGATGCCTCGCGTCACGTCTGAACGGCAAGGACCAGCGGAAACACCCCCTCCGCTCCGGCCTTGCGCAGCAGCCGCGCGGCCACCGCGAGAGTCCAGCCGGTGTCCGAGAGATCGTCGACGAGCAGGACCGGGCCGCCCGCCGCCGCGAGAGCCTCCGCCAGCGCGGCCGGTACGGTCAGCGCCTCGTGCAGCGCGCGCACCCGCTGGGCGCTGTTCGTACGGGAGATACGGGCATCGGCGGTGCCCGGCGCGTACGCGACCGTGCCGAGCAGCGGCATCCGGCCGACCTCCGAGATACGGCTGCCGAGCGATCCGACGAGCTGGGGCCTGCTGCGCGAGGCGACGGTGACGACTCCGACGGGCCGGGGCGGCGCGTCGGACCCGCCGGACGCCCAACCGCCCGGTCCCTTCGCCCAGTCGGCGAGCACACTCACCACGGCATTCAGCACATCGTCGGACACCGGGCCGTCCGGGGCGTGCGCGGCGAGCATCGGGCGGAGCCGGTTGCCCCAGCCGATGTCGGACAGCCGCCCCAACGCCCTTCCCGAGAAGGTCTGCTCGCCCGGCGGGATACGTCCCTTGAGGTCGATGCCCACCGCGCTGAGGCCGGTCGGCCACATCTTGCGGGGCTCCACCTCCACCCCCGGCCTGCCCAGTTCACCCCGTGCGGCGTCCAGGGCGGCGGCGGTCACCTTGTCCTCGAACCGAGCGCCCGCGCAGTTGTCGCACCGACCGCAGGGCGCGGCCTCCTCGTCGTCCAGCTGCCGCCGCAGGAACTCCATCCGGCAGTTGGCCGTCGACGCGTAGTCGCGCATCGCCTGCTGCTCCGCCGCCCGCTGGCGCGCCACCCAGGCGTACCGCTCGGTGTCGTACACCCACGGCTGTCCCGTGGTGGTCCAGCCGCCCTTCACCCGGCGCACCGCCCCGTCCACATCGAGGACCTTGAGCATCGTCTCCAGGCGCGTACGCCGCAGCTCGACCAGCGGCTCCATGGCCGGCAGCGACAGCGGCCTGTCGGCCTGCCCCAGGACATCGAGGGTGCGGCGGACCAGCTCCTCGGGCGGGAAGGCCACCGAGGCGAAGTACTGCCAGATGGCCTCGTCCTCCCTGCCGGGCAGCAGCAGCACCTCGGCATGCTCCACCCCGCGGCCCGCGCGGCCCACCTGCTGGTAGTAGGCGATGGGGGAGGAGGGCGACCCGAGATGCACCACGAATCCGAGGTCGGGCTTGTCGAACCCCATGCCCAGCGCCGAGGTGGCGACCAGCGCCTTGACGCGGTTCGCCAGCAGATCGTCCTCGGCCTGCTGGCGGTCGGCGTTCTCCGTACGGCCGGTGTACGAGGCGACCGTGTGCCCGCACTGCCGCAGATACGCCGTGACCTCCTCGGCCGCCGCGACGGTCAGCGTGTAGATGATCCCGGAGCCGGGCAGCTCGTCCAGGTGGTCGGCCAGCCAGGCCAGCCGGTGTGCCGCGTCCGGCAGCCTGAGCACATGGAGGCTCAGGCTCTCCCGGTCGAGCGGCCCGCGCAGCACGAGCGCGTCCGTCCCGGCCCCCGTGCCCAGCTGCTCGGCCACATCGGCGGTCACCCGGGCATTCGCCGTAGCCGTGGTGGCGAGGACCGGAACGCCGGCGGGCAGATCCGCGAGCATCGTGCGCAGCCGGCGGTAGTCCGGCCGGAAGTCATGGCCCCAGTCGGAGATGCAGTGCGCCTCGTCGACCACCAGCAGGCCGGTGGCCGCGGCGAGCCGGGGCAGGACCTGGTCGCGGAAGTCCGGATTGTTGAGCCGCTCGGGGCTGACCAGCAGGACGTCGACCTCGCCGCCGGCCACCTCGTCCTGAATCGTGTCCCACTCCTCCGCATTGGACGAGTTGATCGTGCGGGCCCGGATCCCGGCCCGCGCCGCGGCCTCCACCTGATTGCGCATCAGGGCGAGCAGCGGCGAGACGATCACGGTCGGTCCGGCGCCGCGCTCCCGCAGCAGCGACGTCGCCACGAAATACACCGCGGACTTGCCCCAGCCGGTCCGCTGGACGACCAGCGCCCTGCGCTTCTCGGCGACCAGCGCCTCGATGGCCCGCCACTGGTCCTCGCGCAGCCGGGCGGCGCCGGTGGCGTCACCGACGAGGCGGGCGAGTACGGAGTCGGCCGAGGCCCGGAGAGCTGCGCGGTCTGCGTTGGTCATGCCCCCATGCAACCTGATGGCTCGGACAAAGCGCGAATGCGACCGGCAGCCTGTGGATAACGTTATCCACAGGGGTCGCGGGATCCGGCCTGCCACGAGACGGTCGTGCCATGAACAAGCACCACGAACCGACCGGATCCGCCGACGAGCAGCAGATCACCCTGCGCAGTCCCGCGGAGCTAGCCGACGCTCTCCCGTATCTGCTGGGCTTCCACCCCACCGACTCCGTCGTCATGGTCGCGCTCCACGGTGATCGCGGGCGCTTCGGCGGGCGGCTCAGGCTCGGTATTCCCCGCGCGCCGAGGGAGTGGCCGCCGGTGGCCGAGCAGTTGGCCGAATGCCTGATCGAAGGAAGCGAGCGACGCGGCTCCCGCCCCGCCGGCATTGTCGTCTTCCTCTGTCAGGATCCGGCGGCGGGGGAGACGGGCCGGCAGGTGATGGAGCGGCTGCGCCCCCTCGCCCAGCGGTTGCGTACCGCGTGCGGGAGCCGTGACGTGCCCGTGTACGAAGCTCTGTGCATCTCCGGCGGCCGCTTCTGGTCCTACTGCTGCCCCGATGTCCGCTGCTGCCCGCCCGAGGGGACCGGGCTGGCCATGCCGGGTACGTCGGTGATGGCGGCCGCCGCCACCTACGCCGGCGTCCAGGTGCGGGGATCGCTGAGGGAGATGGAGGCGCGCCTGGAGCCCTGGCGGACCCCGGCCGCAGCGGAGCAGGAACGGGCGCTGGACGACGCGGGCGCCGCCCTCGTACCCAGAATCCTGGTCGAGGGGAACCGGGAACAGGTCGCTGTGGAGACCCTGCGACTGGCGCGCGTGCTGATGAAGCGGCTCGGGGAATCGCCGAGCGCGGGTCCGGCCGGGCCGGACGCCGAGGACGACCGGCTGATCAGCCACGAGGAGGCAGCCACCGTCATTCTCGGTCTACAGGACAGGGAGACGCGGGACCGGGCCGCGGAGTGGATGGAGGGACCGGACGCGCGGCCCGCGCTACGGCTCTGGCGGGCGCTGTCACGTCGCTGCGTCGGTCCGTACGTCGAGCACGCGACCGCGCCGCTGACCCTGGCCGGCTGGGTCGCCTGGTCCACCGGCGATGAGCCGAGCGCCCGGGTCGCTCTCGGGCTCGCCCTGCGGCTCGACCCGCAGTACGTCTTCGCCCAACTGCTGCACCAGGCATGCAATGAGGGCTTGGACCCCGAGGCGCTGCGGCAGTGTCTGCGCGCGGAGCGCGGCGCGCGCGAGACGGGGCGCCGGCCCAAGACCCGTCCGGTGCGGCCGCCCGGGAGGCGGAAGGACCTGCCACCCGCGGCACGCCCCGGCGTGCCGGCGGCGCACAACCGTGGCATCCGGCGCGTCGGCCGGCGTGGGACGCGGAGCGGGCGATGACGGCCGTGACCCGCGCGAAGAAGTGGACGGCGGGATGGTGGAAGGAGTGTTTATCGTCAGGAAGACGACTATGATCGCGGCATGTCGCCCTACGACCCGTCGGCTTACCCGCCTTTCGCTGTCACCGTCGACCTGGTCGTGCTCACCGTGCGCCGCCATATGCTTTGCGCGCTGGTCGTACGGCGCGGAGAGGCACCGTTCCAGGGCCGGTGGGCGTTGCCCGGGGGGTTTGTCCGGGGCGACGAGGACCTCGCCGAGGCGGCGGCCCGGGAGCTCGTCGAGGAGACCGGGCTCTGCGCGCACGATCCGGTGTCACCGGCGCCCGGGAACGCGGCCCACCTCGAACAGCTCGCCACCTACGGAGACCCCGGGCGTGATCCCCGGATGCGGGTGGTCAGCGTGGCGCATCTGGCGCTCTCGCCCGACCTTCCCGCGCCGCGGGCCGGGGGCGACGCCAACAGTGCGCGCTGGGCCCCCGTCGAAGCCCTGCTCAACCAGGAGGGCGGATTCGCCCGCGAGGACGAGCAGCCCGCCCAGCTCGCCTTCGACCACGCGCGGATCCTCGCGGACGGCGTGGAGCGGGCCCGGTCCAAGATCGAGTACTCCTCGCTCGCCACGGCCTTCTGCCCGTCCGAGTTCACCGTGGGCGAGCTGCGCAGGGTGTACGAGGCGGTGTGGGGCGTGGCGCTCGATCCCCGTAACTTCCACCGCAAGGTGACGGGCACTCCGGGATTCCTGGTCCCGTCCGGGGGGACCACCACCCGGCAGGGCGGCCGGCCCGCCCAGCTGTTCCGGGCCGGCGGGGCGACCGTGCTCAATCCGCCGATGCTGCGTCCCGAGGTCTGAGCCGCGTCCCGAGGTCCGACGGGTCGAGGGACGGCCCGACGGATCCGGGATCCGGCCGGCCTCGCGCGCTCGCGGCGCCCGGGGCCCAGGGCCCGGCGCGTCTCAATGTCAGACACCCAGACACCGACCCTGCGCCACAAGTCCGACATGTCGCGTTATCTTGCTGCGGTACCCACTCTGCCGCCGAGCGGTCTCACCTCCCCGCGAGAGAAGCGATGCTCCAGGCCATCGGACTGACCAGCACCCCCCGCCGAGACCTCACGCGCGCCGTGGACGATCTCACCTTCGAGGCCAGGGCCGGCTCTGTCACGGCGCTTCTCGGCGCGCCGGGCGCGGGCAAGACCACCGCGCTGCGACTGATGCTCGAACTCGAACCCGGCCGCGGGGCCGCGTACTTCCGTGGCCGCCCGCTCCACCTCATCGCCCACCCCGCCCGCGAGATCGGGGTGCTCCTCGGTGATGTGCCAGGACATCCCGCGCGCACCGTCAGGGGCCAGCTCCGGCTGCTCTGCGCCGCCACCGGTGTCCCCGCCTCGCGCGCCGACGAACTCCTCGATGTCATCGGTCTCGGTGCTCTGCGCGACGAACGCCTCGGCACCCTCTCGCTCGGCATGGACCGCAGAGTCGGGCTCGCCTCGGCGCTCCTCGGCGACCCGCACACGCTCCTGCTCGACGGGCCCACCGAGGGCCTCTCGTCCCACGAGAGCGGCCGGCTGCACGCACTGCTGCGCGCCCACGCCGCCGAGGGCGGCACCGTCCTGTACACCACCAGCGACCCCAAGGAGGCGGCCCGCGCCGCCGATCACGTCGTCACCATCGACGAGGGGCGCCTCGTCGCCGACCAGGACGCCGTCTCCTTCGCCCGCACCAGGCTGCGTCCCCGCGTCGCCGTCAGGACACCGCACGCCGCCCGCCTCGCCGACGCGCTGAGCCGCGAGGCCCGCGCGGACCGGCGCTCCGTCGAGGTCGTCGCCGAGGCGGGCAGCCGGCTCACCGTCTACGGGAGCAGCTGCCCGGAGATCGGTGAGACCGCCTTCCGCCACGGAGTGCTGGTCCATCAGCTCGCCGACGAGGTCGGTGACATGGGCCCCGCACCGGGCCCCGCACCGGGCCCCGCACCGGACCCCGGCCCGGGCCCTGACGCCGGCCTCGCGCCCGGTCCCGACACGGAGCCGCGGCCGGCCGGCCCGGCGGCCCACGACCGGGAGTTGCTGCCGCCTCCGCTGTCGGAGCGCCCGGTCCGCAGCCCGCTCAGGCCGGTGCGTTACGAACTCCGCCGCATGCTCGGTGTCCGCACCGCGGCGCTGGTCGTGGCCGCCGTCCTCGCGGTGTCGGTGGCCCTCGCCGTGCCCCTCGCCCGCACCGGCGGAACCCCGTTGCCCGGCCTGCTCGTGGCCTGGCCCGCCATCCTGCCCCTGCCGCCCGCCGCGCTCGGCGCGGGACTGCTCGGAGCGTTCTCGTTCGGCGACGAGTTCCGCTATCCCGCCCTCGCCGGTGCGCGGGGCACCGTCCCGCGCCGGCTCGGTCTGCTCCTCGCCAAGCTCGCCGTGACAGCGGGCGCGGCCCTGCTGCTCGCGTTCCTGGTGGTGGCCGTGGACGCCCAGGCCCTGCGCCTCGTGTACGGCTCCGCCGCCGTGCCCGTCCCGGACAACTGGCCCGGTCTCAGCGCCGGTTGGGCCGGGCTGGCCGTCGGCTCCGCCTGGGCGGGGCTGCTGGGGGCCGGAGTCTTCCGGGTCGCCGCCGCCGGGGTGGCCGCGGTCGTCGCCGTACCGACCCTGGTCGTACCGCTGCTCCAGAAGACGCTTGCCGGCCCGTCCGCCCGTTCGATCGTCGGACTCCCGGTCAGACTGCGTGAGCTGGCGTGGCTGGAATGGCCGCAGCAGGCCGACCGGTGGCTGATGGCCATGGTCAGACTCGTCGCCCAACCGGTCGCCGCGGCGCTGGCGTTGTCGCTGTCGGCCCTGCTCTGCGCGTATCTGCTCACCGGCCTTCGCCGCAGGGCCCGTTGGTGACCGGAGAACGACCGGAGTGTGCCCTACTGCCCACAACTCCCCTGATAAAGCCCGCTTCTTTCCGATAAGGCGTCAATCGAAGGGCGGGCGCCGATCACCCTTTCGTGTGCTTTTCACCAAAGACCTCAAGGGTGGTGGAAGCAACGCCGACAAAGGATGCGTGAGTACCCTTGCGCACACCATGATGACCGCCGCCCGTTCCGTCGAGTCCGGCCTCGCCGGCCCGGGTGAACTCGACCGCTACCCCTTCCCGGAGGCGTCAGGAGCCGACCGTCCCGCCGCCCCCGTCTGGGACGGCGCCGACACCGATTTGGGCCGGGTGGGACGACGTACGGCAAGCAGTCGCGGCCGGGGGCTGCACGGCCAACTGGTTCAGCAGCTCGGTCAGATGATCGTCTCCGGCGACCTGGGCGCCGATCGGCCGCTCGTGCCCGAGGAGATCGGCCAGCGCTTCGAGGTCTCCCGCACGGTGGTGCGGGAGTCGCTGCGCGTTCTCGAGGCCAAGGGGCTCGTGAGTGCCCGTCCCAACGTCGGTACGCGTGTCCGTCCGGTGAGCGACTGGAATCTGCTGGATCCCGACATCATCGAGTGGCGCGCTTTCGGGCCGCAGCGTGACGACCAGCGCCGTGAGCTGAGCGAGCTGCGCTGGACGATCGAGCCCCTCGCCGCCCGGCTGGCGGCCGGCCACGGCCGGGCGGACGTCCAGCAGCGGCTCTCCGACATGGTGGAGATCATGGGCCACGCCCTCGCTCAGAGCGACTCGATCACCTTTGCCCGTGCGGACGCCGAATATCACTCCCTGCTGATCCAGCTCGCCGGCAACCGCATGCTGGAGCACCTTTCCGGCATCGTCTCCGCGGCCCTGCAGGTCTCCGGCGGCCCGATCGCCGGATGTGACCGGCCCACCGACGCCTCGCTCGCCCACCACGCGCGGATCGTCGAGGCCCTCGGCGCCGGTGACGCGTCCGCCGCGGAATCGGCCATGCGTCAACTGCTCACGGTTCACCCGGAAGTGGAGCGCGTCGTTCCCGCGCCGCGCGAGCACTGAACGCTGCCCCGGGCCAGGGCGTACAGGGGTGTACGTATCGTGTGTCGCCGGACCCTGAGGGTCCGGCGACGCGATTGTGGGGCCTTAAATCCTCCTTCTGGCCGCTTTGTCGCAAATGAGGTGTGACTCGGGCCACGTGGATTGGGCGTAACACTCCTCGGCACAGGGCGATGACCTAAGAGGTGACAGCCGAGGAGGGAATACGACCACCACGTGTGGCGCTGTATTCACCCTCTGAGGTCCAAGCCCGCGCCGTCGGCAACATCCCCAGTCGACGGTCGTCGGCTCCGGCCCGATCATGGGCGGGGCCGGAAGCCGTTTCCATCGTTCCGAGAGGTTGTTCGTGTCGGCCAGCACATCCCGTACGCTCCCGCCGGAGATCGCCGAGTCCGAGTCTGTGATGGCGCTCATCGAGCGGGGAAAGGCTGATGGGCAGATCGCCGGCGATGACGTGCGTCGGGCCTTCGAGGCTGACCAGATTCCGCCAACCCAGTGGAAGAATGTTCTGCGCAGCCTCAACCAGATCCTCGAGGAAGAGGGTGTGACGCTGATGGTCAGTGCCGCGGAGTCGCCGAAGCGCACCCGCAAGAGCGTCGCAGCGAAGAGCCCGGTCAAGCGCACCGCCACCAAGACCGTCACGGCCAAGACGACCACGACGAAGACCGTCGCGGCCGCCGGCGCCGCTGTGGCGGCAGAGACCGTGGACGCCTCGGCCGACGAGGCCGGCGCCCCCGCCAAGAAGGCGGCCGCGAAGAAGACCGTGGCCAAGAAGGCGACGGTCAAGAAGACCGCCGCCAAGAAGACAACAGCCAAGAAGACCGCGGGCAAGAAGGACTCCGACGAGGCCGCGGACGGCGAAGAGCTCGCCGACGAGGCTCAGGCCGGCAAGGGCGAGGAGGAGGAGACCGAAGGCGAGAACAAGGGCTTCGTCCTCTCCGACGACGACGAGGACGACGCGCCGGCCCAGCAGGTCGCCGTCGCCGGTGCCACCGCCGACCCGGTCAAGGACTACCTGAAGCAGATCGGCAAGGTCCCGCTCCTCAACGCCGAGCAGGAGGTCGAGCTCGCCAAGCGCATCGAGGCCGGCCTCTTCGCCGAGGACAAGCTCGCCAACTCCGACAAGCTCGCGCCCAAGCTCAAGCGCGAGCTGGAGATCATCGCCGAGGACGGGCGCCGCGCCAAGAACCACCTGCTGGAGGCCAACCTCCGGCTCGTGGTCTCCCTGGCCAAGCGCTACACCGGCCGCGGCATGCTGTTCCTGGACCTGATCCAGGAGGGCAACCTCGGTCTGATCCGCGCGGTCGAGAAGTTCGACTACACCAAGGGCTACAAGTTCTCCACGTATGCCACCTGGTGGATCCGTCAGGCGATCACCCGCGCCATGGCCGACCAGGCCCGCACCATCCGTATCCCGGTGCACATGGTCGAGGTCATCAACAAGCTCGCGCGGGTGCAGCGCCAGATGCTCCAGGACCTGGGCCGTGAGCCCACGCCGGAGGAGCTGGCCAAGGAGCTCGACATGACCCCTGAGAAGGTCATCGAGGTCCAGAAGTACGGCCGTGAGCCGATCTCGCTGCACACCCCCCTGGGCGAGGACGGCGACAGCGAGTTCGGAGACCTGATCGAGGACTCCGAAGCGGTCGTCCCGGCCGACGCCGTGAGCTTCACGCTCCTCCAGGAGCAGCTGCACTCGGTGCTCGACACCCTCTCCGAACGTGAGGCGGGCGTGGTCTCCATGCGCTTCGGTCTCACCGACGGCCAGCCCAAGACGCTGGACGAGATCGGCAAGGTCTACGGCGTGACGCGGGAGCGCATCCGTCAGATCGAATCGAAGACGATGTCGAAACTGCGTCACCCGTCGCGTTCCCAGGTGCTGCGCGACTACCTGGATTAGGGGCGCGCGAAGCACTTCGGCCCGAGGGCCCGGATTCCTTCGAGAATCCGGGCCCTCGCGCTGTGCGCGGGGTGCGAGACTCGACCGGTTGGATGACTCTGGGTAGATCGGAGTCCACCGGAGAGTCAGGAGCCTGAAGTGCGTCATTCTCTTGCCCGAGTCCTGACCGGAGGACTGGCCATGATCGCGACGGGGGCCGTGCTGCCGCTCGTCTCGCCCGTTCCGGTCGCCGCGGACAGTGTGGTCATCGGTGGCCGGCCGGTACGGTCCGCGGACCATCCCTGGGTCGTCGCCCTGTCCAGCCGTGACCGCTTCGGCGGTACGCGCGCGGGTCAGTTCTGCGGAGGCGTGGTGGTGGCCCCGACCAAGGTGCTGACGGCGGGCCACTGCATGGGCCGGGACATCCTCGGGGTGGCGCCGGACGACGTGGGGGACCTGCGGGTCATCGCGGGCCGCGAACGGCTGCGCGGCAGCGGCGGGCGGGAGGTCGCCGTGCAGTCCGTCCAGCTCGATCAGGCGTACGTCATGGGCGCGGGAGCGCCGGACCTGGCCGTGCTGACGCTGTCGGACCCGCTGCCTTCCGCGTACGCGATCCGGCCGGCGGATCCGGGCGATCCCGCCTCCGCGCCGGGCACCGCGGCCGCGGTCTACGGCTGGGGCGACACCACCGGCGACGGTACCTACGCGAACACGCTGCGCTCGGCGCCGGTGCGGGTCCTGCCGGACGCCAGCTGCGCGCGGGCGTACCCCGGCGGCTCAGGCAGCCGCTACAGGCCCTCCACGATGCTCTGTGCGGGCGATCCCCAGGGCGGGCATGACGCGTGCCAGGGAGACAGTGGAGGGCCGCTGGTGGCCCAGGGACGGCTTATCGGCCTGGTCTCCTGGGGGAGTGGTTGTGGCCGTGCGGGGAGCCCGGGGGTCTACACCCGGATCACCACGGCCGTGCAGCCGGTCGCCGAGGCGATCGGAGCACGCGTCTCACGATGATGAGAACGGGCGGCCACTCTGCTGTGCAGAGAAGCCGCCCGTCGGCCGGTCCAGGACCGCCCCTTGGCTCGTCGTGGATGCGAGGTGTCAGTGTTCCTCTTCACCGCCGCCGGCCGGTACGGCCGTCAGTCGGTCGGTCTCATCCTGTATTTCCGCGGCGATCTTCTTGAGTTCCGGCTCGAACTTACGTCCGTGGTGGGCGCAGAAGAGCAGTTCACCACCGCTGGACAGGACGACGCGCAGATAGGCCTGGGCGCCGCAGCGGTCGCAGCGGTCAGCCGCGGTCAGCGGGCTCGCGGGGGTCAGAACAGTAGTCACGTCGCCTCTTCTCTAGCTCGACGAGCTGTCGTACCAGGGTCAACATCCAACCAGGCCGAAAACGTTCCCGCTCGCGGCATTTCCTCGAAACTTCTTTCCGTGGTGGCTGGTGCTGGTGGTTGGCGGCGAATGAGCCGTATTGCTTCGCTTGGCTTCGCTCTACGGGTTTCGCGTTGCTTGACAGTGCTTGTCAGGGGGGTGCGCCCTCCCGGCCGGCTTGCCGGTTGTTGATGAGGACGTGCCCGGAGCCTAAATGGTTCATGCCTCGAAGGGAACGTGATGTGTGCTTCACTCCCGCGAGGGATCGAACACCTATGCGACCTTGGACTAGCATGAGAATTCACGAGGGTGGCGTGACAACCGCTCTACCAGGGCTCTGTACCCTCTGACCGGTGACAGACGCCGGGCCTTTACCCCACAGGGCCCCATCTCAAATTCAGCGAGGAGCGAACCGCGTGACCGCCGAGACGTCCGTGCCGTCCACTGCGCTGCTGACTGCAGACCGTGACGGCTCCAACTACACCGCGCGGCACCTGCTCGTCCTTGAGGGGCTCGAAGCGGTCCGTAAGCGCCCCGGCATGTATATCGGCTCGACCGACAGCCGTGGCCTGATGCACTGCCTCTGGGAAATCATCGACAACTCCGTCGACGAGGCCCTGGGCGGCTACTGCGACCACATCGATGTGATCCTCCACGAGGACGGCTCGGTCGAGGTGAAGGACAACGGCCGGGGCATCCCGGTCGATGTCGAGCCCAAAACCGGCCTTTCCGGTATCGAGGTCGTGATGACCAAACTGCATGCCGGCGGAAAGTTCGGCGGCGGCTCGTACGCCGCGTCGGGCGGTCTGCACGGCGTGGGTGCCTCCGTGGTCAACGCGCTCTCCGCCCGGCTGGACGTCGAGGTGGACCGCAACAGCGCCACCCACTCGATCAGCTTCCGGCGCGGTGTCCCCGGGATGTTCACCGAGCAGGGCCCCGATGCCCCCTTCGACCCGGCCAACGGCCTTCTCAAGGGCAAGCGGGTGCCGAAGGCCCGTACCGGCACGCGCGTGCGCTACTGGGCGGACCGGCAGATCTTCCTCAAGGACGCCAAGCTCTCCCTGGAGACGCTGCACCAGCGCGCCCGCCAGACCGCCTTCCTCGTCCCCGGACTGACCATCGTCGTCAGGGACGAGCGGAGCGCCGGCGAGAGCGAGGGCAACGGCACGATCGAGGAGACGTTCCGCTTCGACGGCGGCATCAGTGAGTTCTGTGAGTATCTGGCGCAGGACAGGGCCGTCTGTGACGTGCTGCGGCTGACCGGTCAGGGCACCTTCAAGGAGACCGTGCCGGTCCTGGACGACCGCGGACACATGACTCCTACCGAGGTCACCCGCGAACTGGGCGTCGATGTCGCCCTGCGCTGGGGCACCGGGTACGACACCACGGTCAAGTCGTTCGTGAACATCATCGCCACCCCCAAGGGCGGCACCCATGTGAGCGGATTCGAGCGGTCCCTGACCAAGACGGTGAATGAGGCGCTGCGCTCGGCCAAGATGCTGCGCGTCGCCGAGGACGACGTCGTCAAGGACGATGCCCTGGAGGGCCTCACCGCCGTGGTCACGGTGCGGCTCGCCGAGCCGCAGTTCGAGGGCCAGACCAAGGAGGTCCTCGGTACGTCCGCGGCCAACCGCATCGTCTCCAATGTCATCGCCAAGGAGCTCAAGGAGTTCCTGACGTCGACGAAGCGCGACGCCAAGGCGCAGGCCCGTTCCGTTCTGGAGAAGGCCGTCGCGGCCGCCCGTACGCGCATCGCGGCCCGCCAGCACAAGGAGGCACAGCGCAGGAAGACGGCGCTGGAGTCCTCCTCCCTGCCGGCCAAGCTCGCGGACTGCCGCAGCGACGACGTGGACCGCAGCGAGCTGTTCATCGTCGAGGGCGACTCCGCGCTCGGTACGGCCAAGCTCGCCCGGAACAGCGAATTCCAGGCGCTGCTGCCGATCCGCGGCAAGATCCTCAACGTTCAGAAGTCGTCCGTCTCGGACATGCTGAAGAACGCCGAGTGCGGAGCGATCATCCAGGTCATAGGGGCGGGCTCTGGCCGCACCTTCGACATCGACGCCGCCCGCTACGGCAAGATCGTGCTGCTGGTCGACGCCGATGTCGACGGCGCCCACATCCGCTGTCTGCTGCTCACGCTCTTCCAGCGCTACATGCGGCCGATGGTGGAGGCCGGCCGGGTCTTCGCCGCGGTGCCGCCACTGCACCGGATCGAGCTGGTGCAGCCCAAGAAGGGCCAGGACAAGTACGTCTACACGTACTCGGACAACGAGCTGCGGCAGACGCTGCTGGAGTACCAGCGCAAGAACGTCCGCTTCAAGGACTCCATCCAGCGCTACAAGGGCCTCGGCGAGATGGACGCCGACCAGCTGGCGGAGACCACGATGGACCCGCGCCACCGCACCCTGCGGCGGATCAACATCGGGGACCTCGAATCGTCCGAGCAGGTCTTCGACCTGCTGATGGGCAACGAGGTCGCGCCCCGCAAGGAGTTCATCACCAGCTCCGCGGCGACCCTGGACCGCTCGCGTATCGACGCCTGAAGCCGCCTGAAGCCTGAAGCCTGAGGCGTCTGAAGCGTCTGAAGGTTCTGAAGCCGGTCCGCGTAAGGCGGCCTCTACCCACGGGTGGAGGCCGCTTTCCGTCTCTGGCGACCAACATCACCTGATGGGGTGAAGTCGGGGGAGAGAAGAGTCCGGGATCTTCCTGTTCTGCCCATCCTTGAGGCGCGGCCGAAACGGTCCGCTGACAAGGAGAGCTGACCGGTGGAGAAGCACGAAGGGCGTGACGCCGCAGCGGTGCGGCTCGACGACCCGTGGTACGACGCGCTGGACGACGGCTGGGGCGAGCCGGACGGTACGGGCACACCTTCGGCACCTGCCCCGCAGGGCAACACCGCGGCGTCCGAGCGTGGCCACAGCGCCGCCGACATCTATCTGGAGGTGCAGCGCAGCGCTGCCTTCCAGGAGGTACGCCGCCGCTACCGGAGGTTCGTCGTCCCCGCTTCGCTGGCCTTCTTCGTCTGGTACTTCGCGTATGTGGTGGCGGCGACGGTGGCGCCGGAGCTGATGGCCAGACCGGTGGTGGGGGCGGTGAATGTCGCGATGGCCGCCGGGCTGGGCCAGTTCCTCTCCACCTTCCTGCTGACCTGGGCGTACGCACGTCATGCCCGGCTGCGCAGGGACCGCGCCGCCCTCGAACTGCGCTGGACCGTGTTCGACCAGAAGCGGATCCAGGAGAAGGCGCGGGGGAGCGAACGGTGAGCGGCGACCACCAGACCCTGGCGCTGCTGCTGTTCAGCGCGTTCGTCGCGGTCACCCTGGGGATCACCACCTGGGTGAGCCGTAACCGCCGTGGCTCCGCGGAGGAGTTCTACACGGGCGGCCGGCTCTTCTCTCCCATGGAGAACGGGTTCGCCATCGCCGGCGACTACATGTCCGCCGCCTCCTTCCTCGGGATCTCGGGCGTGATCGCCCTCTTCGGCTACGACGGCATGCTCTACTCCGTGGGCTTCCTGGTCGCCTGGCTGGTGGTCCTGTTCCTCGTCGCCGAACTGGTCCGCAACTGCGGCCGGTTCACCCTCGCCGACGTGGTCGCGGCCAGGATGAGTGAACGCCCGCTGCGGATCGCGGTGGGCAGTTCCTCGGTCGCCGTGTCCGTGCTGTATCTGGTGGCGCAGATGGTCGGGGCGGGAAGCCTCGTCGCGCTGCTGCTCGGCGGCACGAGCGAGGCGGCGCGCGCCTGGACCGTGATCGGTGTGGGTGCGCTGATGGTCATCTACGTCTCGCTCGGCGGGATGCGCGCCACCACCTGGATCCAGATCGTCAAGGCCGTCCTGCTGATGGCCGGTGCGATCACCCTGACCGTGCTCGTCCTGGTCCGCTTCCACGGCGATGTCGACGACCTGCTGAACAGCGCCGTCGCCCACAGCGGCCACGGCAAGGAGTTCCTCTCGCCAGGACTGAAGTACGGCGGGGACTGGACCGCGCGCGTCGACTTCATCAGCCTGGGCCTGGCCCTGGTGCTGGGCACGGCCGGACTGCCGCACATCCTGTCCCGGTTCTACACCGTGCCGACCGCGCGGGCCGCCCGCCGCTCGGTCGTCTGGTCCATCGGGCTCATCGGCGGCTTCTATCTGATGACGATCGTGCTCGGGTTCGGGGCGGCGGCGCTGGTCGGCTCCGACGCGGTACGTGCCTCGAACGCCGCGGGGAACACCGCGGTCCCGTTGCTCGCCCTCGACCTCGGCGGCGGAGCGGGATCGACCGGCGGAACGGTCCTCTTCGCGGTGGTCGCCGCTATCGCCTTCGCCACCATCCTCGCGGTCGTCGCGGGCATCACGCTCGCCTCGTCGGCGTCCGTCGCGCATGATCTGTACGCCTCGCTCAAACGCAAGCACGCCAAGCAGCGCAGTGAGGTCGCCGTGGCCCGGGTGGCCGCGGCCGGGATCGGCGCGGTGGCCATCGCGGTCAGCCTGCTGGCCCAGGACCTGAACGTCGCCTTCCTGGTCGGTCTCGCCTTCGCGGTCGCCGCCTCCGCCAATCTGCCCGTGCTGCTCTACTCGCTGTTCTGGCGGAACTTCACCACCCGGGGTGCGGTCTGGTCCGTGTACGGAGGGCTGATTCCGGCCGTGCTGCTGGTCGTGCTCTCGCCCGTGGTCTCCGGCAGCCCCGAAGCGATCTTCCCGGGGGCGGACTTCCATCTCTTCCCGCTCCAGAACCCCGGCGTGGTCTCCATCCCGCTGGGCTTCCTCGCGGGCTGGATCGGTACGGTCCTCTCGTCCGAGCCGCCGGACGAGGCCAGGCACGCGGAGACCGAGGTCCGCTCGCTGACCGGCGCGGGAGCGGTGTAGGGCGGGTTTTCCGGACACGCCTCAGGCGCTTGCCGCCCAGGTGTAGCGGTGTTCCGGGCGTCCCGTTTCGCCGTAGCGGAGGCTGAGCCGTACCCGGCCCGTCCGCTCCAGCAGCTTGAGATAGCGCTGCGCGGTCTGCCGGCTCATCCCCGAGCGCTCCCCGATCTCCTGCGCCGAGAGCGGTCCGTCCGCGCCCATCAGTACCTGGCGCACCAGCTCCGCGGTGGTGGGGGAGTGGCCCTTGGGGAGGGACGGGGCGGTCGCGGCGGACAGGGCACCGAACATCCGGTCCACCTCCGACTGCTCGGCCTCGCCGCCGCTCTCCAGGGTGCGGCGCAGTGTCGCGTACGCCTCCAGCTTGGTTCGCAGCCCGGCGAAGTTGAACGGTTTGACCAGGTATTGGAGTGCGCCGTGGCGCATCGCGGCCTGGACGGTGGCGACGTCGCGCGCCGCTGTCACCATGATCACGTCGGTCTGATGGCCGAGCCGGCGCAGCTCCCGGACCACCGCGAGCCCGTTCTCGTCGGGCAGATAGTGGTCGAGCAGGATGAGATCGACGGAGTGCTCGGAGATCCGCGTGAGCGCCTCGGCGGCCGAGTGGGCCTGGGCGACGACCCGGAAGCCGGCCACCTTGGCCACGTAGGCCGTATTGATCCGCGCGACCCGGACGTCGTCGTCCACGACCAGTACGTCGATCATCGTGTCTCCCCTGCCGTGGCCTGCTCGTGTGTCGTATCAGCCGCTGGACCGGGCCCCGTACCGGGACCGGCGGCCCCGTCCCGTCCCGCTTCGGTCAGCGCCTCCGGGAGTACGACCGTGAACTCGGCGCCGCCGTGGGCGGACTCGCCGACCCGGGCGCTGCCGCCCTGCCGCTCGGCGAGCCGGCGCACCAGGGCCAGACCGAGACCGCGTTTGCCGTGGGCCGGCAGCTTCTTGGTCGACCAGCCCTCCGAGAAGACCAGTTCCCGCTGTTCCACCGGGACACCGGGTCCGGTGTCGGATATCCGCAGGACGACCGTACGGCCTTCGGCGCGCAGTTCCACCTCGATCCGCGGGTCCTGCGAGCCGGCCGCCGCGTCCAGCGCGTTGTCGACGAGATTGCCCACGACCGTGACCAGCCCCTGCGGATCCACCAGCCGGTCAGGCAGCAGGGTGCCGGGCGACAGCCGCAGCGAGACGCCCCGCTCGGCGGCGACCGTGGCCTTGCCGACCAGCAGGGCCGCCGGCAGCGGATCGTGGATCTTCTCGGTGATCTGCTCGGCGGTGGCCCGGTGCACGCCGACGACCTCGGTCACGAAGTCCACCGCCTCCTCGTGCATCTCCAGCTCCAGCAGCCCGAGCAGCGTATGCATCCGGTTCGCGTGCTCGTGGTCCTGGGCGCGCAGGGCGTCGATCAGGCCACGGGTGGCGTCCAGCTCACGGCCCAGCTGCTCCAGCTCCGTACGGTCGCGCAGCGTCACGACGGCGCCCCCGTCGTCGGTCGGCATCCGGTTGGCGACCAGGACGCGGCTGCCCCGTACCGCCAGCAGATCCACGCCCAGCACCCGTCCCGTGAGTACCTCGGTGGTGCGCCCGTCGCCGAGCACCTCGTCCAGCGGCCGTCCGGTGGCATCGGGACCGAGCCCCAGCAGCCGCTGCGCCTCGTCGTTCATCAGCCGGATCCGGCCGGCCCCGTCCAGAGCGACGACACCCTCCCGCAGGCTGTGCAGCATGGCCTCGCGCTCGGTGAGCAGCGCCGAGATATCGGAGAAGGCCAGGTCATGGGTCTGCCGCTGGAGCCGTCTGGAGATCAGATAGGCGGCGAGCGCCCCGGCCGCCAGTGCCCCGCCCGCGTAGGCGAGCAGTCCCGGGATCGCGGCGAGCAGCCGGTCGCGGACGCTGTCGTACGCGATACCGACCGAGACGGCCCCGACGATCTTTCCCTGGTGGTCGCGCAGCGGGACCTTGCCACGGGCCGAGCGGCCGAGGGTGCCGCTGTCGATCTCCATCACGTGCCGGCCCGCGAGGGCTTCGCTGGGGTCGGTGGAGACGACCTTGCCGATCTGACTGAGGTCGGTGTGCGACCAGCGCACTCCGCGCCGGTCCATGACCACCACGTATTCGGCGCCGGTGGACTGTCTGATGCGTTCGGCCTCGGCCTGGACGGGCCCGTCGGTCACCGGTAGTGATCCCAGCATCTCGTCGGCGACGTGCGCGGAGGCGGTGGTCTCGGCGATGGCGAGGGCGCGGCTCATCGCCTGGTCGTCCAGCTCACGGCTGAAGGGCGCGAGAAAGAGCCCGGTGGCCAGCACGGTGACGCCCGCGGCGATGGCGAGCTGCATCAGCAGCACCTGCGAGAAGACCCGGCGCGGCCAGCCGAATCGCCGTCGTCTGCCCGCGGTGTTCGGTCCGGCGCTCATGTGTACGAACGGTAGAGGGCCGGGCGTCCTTTCTGAAATTTCCATCATGACGCAAATGGTTTGCATCTTTTGCAGATCACTTACGTTTGCCTGATGAGCGGCCAGAAACCCGCAGTTGTGCCCCTGTCGACGCCAACACGGGTGACGGATGACGCGATTTTGTTCTGTCGGAGCTGTGGACGGACTCGCATTTCTCTGCAACTCTCTGACCGCAAAACGCAAAAGACTCCGTTCATCAGTGCAGAAACGCTTGCCACGCAAGCACGCAGCCAGAGCCGCGCCCTCGCCGCCCCCCGCGCCGAGGCCGAAGATCGGGGATCCATGAGATCGCAACGCCGGAGATGGCGGGTCCTCTCCACCGCCATAGCCACCAGTCTGTTGATGATCGGCTGGCCGTCACTCACCGCCGCGGCGGCCGACGGCCCCAACATCGCCGCGGGGCGGACCGCGGCGGCGAGTTCCACCGTGGGCGACGCGACCGCCCGGAACGTCACGGACGGGAACCAGTCGACCTACTGGGAGGGCGGCGGCAAGAAGTTCCCCCAGTGGGTGCAGTCGGACCTCGGGTCGAGCAAGCGCGTCGACCAGGTGGTGCTGAAGCTCCCCGCAGGGTGGGAGTCCCGTCAGCAGACCCTGTCCCTCCAGGGCAGTGAGGACGGCACCAGCTTCGCGACGCTGAAGGCCTCCGCCAAATACACCTTCAGCAAGGGCGCGAGCAACAAGGTCACCGTCTCCTTCCCGGCCACCAAGGCGCGCTTCGTACGGGCCACCATCACGGCCAATACGGCGGGGAAGAAGGCGCAGCTCTCCGAACTGGAGGTGCACACCGCCGCCGCGGCGTCGGTGAACCTCGCCCTCGGCAAGACCCTCACCGCGAGCAGCTTCACCGAGGTCTACGGGCCCGGCAACGCCAACGACGGCAACAAGGCCAGCTACTGGGAGAGCAGGAACAACGCACTCCCGCAGTGGATCCAGGCCGACCTGGGCTCGTCGGTCCGCGTCAACCAGGTCGTGCTGCGCCTGCCGGACGGCTGGGGAGCCAGGGACCAGACGCTGAAGATCCAGGGCAGCACCAACAACTCGGCCTTCACGGATCTGACCGCTTCCAAGGCGTACACCTTCAACGCCGCGGGCGGTCAGGCGGCGACGATCTCCTTCGACGCCACCACCACGCGCTATGTGCGGGTGCTGATCACGGCCAACACCGGCCAGCCCGGCGGCCAGCTGTCCGAGCTGGAGATCTACGGCCCCGAGACCGGTGACACCCAGGCGCCCACCGCCCCGACCGAGCTGACCTACACGCAGCCGGTCACCGGTCAGATCAAGCTCAGCTGGAAGCCGTCGACCGACAACACGGGCGTGACGGGCTACGACATCTACGCCAACAACGAGCTGCGCACCAGCGTCGCGGGCAATGTCACGACCTTCACGGACACCCAGCCCACGGGCTCGACCATCTCGTACTACGTACGGGCCAAGGACGCGGCCGGCAATGTGTCGCCCAACAGCAACACCGTCACCCGTCAGGGAGACACCGGGGACACCCAGGCGCCGACCGTCCCCGCCAACCTCGCCTTCACCGAGCCGGCCTCCGGACAGATCAAGCTGACCTGGGGCGCCTCGACGGACAACACGGGCGTGACGGCCTACGACGTCTACGCCAACAACGTGCTGCGCGGCAGCGTGGCGGGCAACGTCACCACGTACACGGACACCCAGGCCGCGGGCACCACGGTCTCGTACTACGTACGGGCCAAGGACGCGGCGGGCAACCAGTCCGGCAACAGCAACACGGTGACCAGGAACGGCAGCACGGGCACGGCGTCGAACCTCGCCGTCGGCAAGCCGATCACCGCGTCCTCCTCGGTCTTCACCTTCGTCGCGGAGAACGCCAACGACAACAGCCTCACGACCTACTGGGAGGGTGCGGGCGGCAGCTACCCCAACACCCTCACCGTGAAGCTGGGCGCCAACGCCGACACCCAGAGCGTGGTCGTCAAGCTCAACCCGGACAGCAGCTGGGGCGCGCGGACCCAGAACATCCAGGTGCTGGGCCGTGAGCAGAGTGCCTCGGGCTTCACCAGCCTGGTGGCCGCCAAGGACTACAACTTCAGCCCGGCGAGCGGCAACTCGGTGACCATCCCGGTCAGCGCGCGCACCGCCGACGTCCAGCTGAAGTTCACCTCCAACACCGGCTCCGGCGCGGGGCAGGTGGCGGAGTTCCAGATCCTCGGCGACCCGGCGCCCAACCCCGACCTCCAGGTCACCGCGGTGACCGCGTCTCCCGCGGCGCCGGTCGAGTCCGACCCGATCACCCTGTCGGCGACCGTACGCAACGCCGGGGCCGTCGCGGCACCGGCCAGCACGGTCGAGCTCCGGCTCGGCGGCACGAAGGTGGGCACCGCGTCGGTCGGCGCCCTGGCGGCCGGAGCCTCTTCCACCGTCACGGCGGACATCGGTGCGCGTGACGCCGGTACGTACCAGCTCAGCGCTGTCGCGGACCCGGCCAACGCGGTCATCGAGCAGAACGAGACCAACAACACCTACGTCAACCCGGCCTCCCTGGTGGTGAAGCAGGTCGCCAGCTCGGACCTGATCGCCGCCACGGTCTCCACGTCCCCGTCCTCGCCGTCGGCCGGTGACACCGTCGCCTTCTCCGTGGCGATCAAGAACCAGGGCACGGTGGCCTCCGCGGCCGGCAGCCACGGCATCACGCTGTCCCTGCTGGACTCCAAGGGCGCCACGGTCAAGACCCTGACCGGTGCGTACAACGGCACCATCGCCCCGGGCGCGACCTCCGCTCCGGTGGGTCTCGGTACCTGGGCGGCCGCCAACGGTTCGTACACGGTCAAGGTGGTCCTCGCCGACGACACCAACGAACTGCCGGTCAAGCGCGCGAACAACACCAGCACGCAGGCGCTCTTCGTCGGTCGCGGCGCCAACATGCCGTACGACATGTACGAGGCGGAGGACGGCGTCGCAGGCGGTGGCGCGCAGGTCGTCGGTCCGAACCGGGACGTGGGCGACCCCGCGGGAGAGGCGTCCGGCCGTAAGGCCGTCACCCTCAACGACAACGGCAACTACGTCGAGTTCACCACGAGGGCCAGCACCAACACGCTGGTCACGCGGTTCTCCATCCCGGACTCCGCGGGCGGCGGTGGCATCGACTCGACTCTGAACGTCTACGTCGACGGCACCTTCCTCAAGGCGATCGACCTCACCTCGAAGTACGCCTGGCTGTACGGCTCGGAGACCGGCCCCGGCAACTCGCCCGGCGCCGGCGGACCCCGGCACATCTATGACGAGGCCAACGTCATGCTGGGCAGGACCGTCCCCGCGGGCAGCAAGATCCGGCTTCAGAAGGACGCGGCCAACTCGTCCAAGTACGCGATCGACTTCATCAACCTGGAGCAGGTCTCGCAGGTCGCCAACCCGGACCCGGCGACCTACACGGTGCCGACCGGATTCGCCCAGCAGGACGTGCAGAACGCGCTGGACAAGGTCCGGATGGACACCACCGGCAAGCTGGTCGGTGTCTACCTGCCGGCCGGTGACTACCAGACGTCCAGCAAGTTCCAGGTGTACGGCAAGCCGGTGCAGGTCGTCGGCGCGGGGCCCTGGTACACCAGGTTCCACGCCCCGTCGACGCAGGAGAACACCGATGTCGGCTTCCGGGTGGAGGCCGCGGCGAAGGGCTCGTCCTTCACCAACTTCGCCTACTTCGGCAACTACACCTCGCGCATCGACGGTCCCGGCAAGGTGTTCGACCTGTCGAACGTCACCGACATCACGATCGACAACATCTGGAACGAGCACACCGTGTGCCTCTACTGGGGCGCCAACGCGGACCGCATCACGATCAAGAACTCCCGGATCCGCAACACGTTCGCCGACGGCATCAACATGACCAACGGCAGCACGGACAACCACGTCGTCAACAATGACGCGCGGGCCACGGGAGACGACGCCTTCGCGCTGTTCTCGGCGATCGACGCCGGTGGCGCGGACATGTTCAACAACGTCTACGAGAACCTCTCCGCGACTCTCGTGTGGCGTGCCGCGGGTCTCGCCGTATACGGCGGCTACCGCAACACCTTCCGCAACATCCACATCGCGGACACGCTGGTCTACTCGGGCATCACGGTCAGCTCGCTGGACTTCGGCTACGCGATGAACGGCTTCGGGACCGAACCGACGACGATCGAGAATGTGTCGGTCGTCAGGTCCGGTGGGCACTTCTGGGGCAGCCAGACCTTCCCGGGTATCTGGTTGTTCTCGGCGTCCAAGGTGTTCCAGGGCATCCGGATCAACAATGTCGACATCGTCGATCCGACCTACAGCGGGATCATGTTCCAGACCAACTATGTGGGCGGTCAGCCGCAGTTCCCGATCAAGGACACCATCCTCACCGACATCTCGATCACCGGCGCCCGTAAGAGCGGTGACGCCTTCGACGCCAAGTCCGGCTTCGGACTGTGGGCGAACGAGATGCCCGAGGCGGGTCAGGGACCGGCGGTCGGTGAAGTCACCTTCAACGGTCTGACTCTCAACAACAACGCCGTGGACGTGAAGAACACCACCTCCACCATGAAGATCAACATCAACCCGTAGGAAGGCAGCGGGTCCGTAAGGTGGTGCCGGCCGGATTATTCCGGCCGGCACCGCGCTTGCCGGGCTCTTTACGCTCTGAAGCAAGTAGCTTGCATCTCTTGCGATAGTCTTGCGTGTATGACGCGACGACTTGCTCAGGTGGCGAAGAAGGTTGGGGTCAGCGAGGCCACGGTCAGCCGGGTACTCAACGGCAAGCCCGGTGTCTCGCAGGCCACGCGGCAGTCGGTGCTGACCGCGCTGGACGTCCTTGGCTACGAGCGGCCGACCCAGCTGCGCGGGGAGCGTGCGCGGCTGGTCGGTCTGGTGCTGCCGGAGCTGCAGAATCCTATCTTCCCGGCATTCGCCGAGGTCATCGGCGGAGCGCTGGCCCAGCAGGGGCTGACCCCCGTGCTGTGCACGCAGACCAAGGGCGGTGTCTCCGAGGCGGACTATGTCGAGCTGCTGCTCCAGCAGCAGGTGTCCGGGGTCGTCTTCGCGGGGGGACTGTTCGCCCAGGCGGACGCCCCGCACGACCACTACCGGCAGCTTGCCGAGCGCAAGATTCCGGTCGTCCTGATCAACGCCCCGATAGAGAATCTCGACTTTCCCTGCATCTCCTGCGACGACGCGGTCGCGGTTGAACAGGCCTGGCGTCATCTGGCCTCGCTCGGCCATGAGCGCATCGGCCTGGTGCTCGGCCCGTCCGACCATGTGCCGTCCCGGCGCAAGCTCGCCGCCGCGCTCGCGGCGGCGAAGGCGGCCAAAGCGAAGCTTCCCGACGAGCACATCGAGCGGACCATGTTCTCCCTGGAAGGCGGGCAGGCCGCGGCATCGCGCCTGCTCGACCGGGGTGTCACGGGCATTATCTGCGCCAGCGACCCGCTGGCGCTGGGGGCGGTACGGGCGGCCCGCCGGCGCGGTCTCGACGTACCGCGCGAGGTGTCGGTCGTCGGCTTCGACGACTCCGCGTTCATGAACTGCACCGAGCCCCCGCTGACCACGGTCCGCCAGCCCATCGAGGCCATGGGGCGGGCCGCTGTGGAGATGCTGAGCGCCCAGATCCAGGGCGGTTCCGTGCCGCCCGGTGAGCTGCTGTTCGAGCCGGAGCTGGTGGTACGCGGCTCCACGGCGCAGGCCCCCCGCCAGGCGCTTCGGGTGGAAGCGGCGGCGCGCGGCTGACGGCCCCGGGCCGTCCCCGACGCCCGGGCCGGGTCGAAACAGGAACGAAATAAAACAGGCACGAAGTAATACGGACACCTGCCGGAGGGCGGCCCGGCTGAGACCGGGCCGCCCTCCGTGCGTGCGGCACCTTCCGGGCGGCGCCAGGACTGCGCCAGGGCTACGCGCGGGCAAGCCGCTTGCGGTATTTGCGTAAGATTTGCGCTCGCGCAGCGCAAGATCCGCAAGAAAAGCGACACCCCGGCCTCGGTGCGGCGTCGTCGGAAACGCCCCGCGCCGGCCCGGCGCTGCCGCCATCGCAGGCGGAATCGCACCCTCCGAGCGCCGAGCGGACAGCGCTCCACCCTCTCACGGTACGGCCCGAAAGTAGCCGGTTCGGACCCTCCAACAGCATCAGTGCATGCAGTTAGCTGTCAAGTATTTGCGAAATCGGAGCGACATATTGCGGACATCCGTAGTTAGTGGTTGAGTGAGCGCCGCCACACAGCGAGCAGCTGTGGGTTTCCCACGCTCCTGCCCAAGAGGGGTCCCACCGATGAGAAGTCCCGGGTTCCGCCGTACCTGTACCGCCGCCATAGCCTCCGCGCTGGCCCTCACTGGACTGGCCGCGTGCGGCTCGGACAGTGAGGACACCTCGGGGGGCAAGACGCGTATCACCGTGAACTGCATGCCTCCGAAGAGTGCCAAGATCGACCGGCAGAGCTTCGAGGACGACATCAAGACGTTCGAGAAGGCGAACCCGGACATCGACGTCGTCGGTCACGACGCGTTCCCCTGCCAGGACCCCAAGACCTTCGACGCGAAGCTCGCCGGCGGCCAGATGGAAGACGTCTTCTACACGTACTTCACCGACGCCAAGCACGTCGTCGACATCAACCAGGCAGCGGACATCACGTCGTACGTGAAGGACATGCCGGGCTACAGCGACATCCAGCAGTCGCTGCGTGACGTCTACACCGTCGACGGCAAGATCTACGGCGTCCCGCGCACCAACTACTCGATGGGCCTGCTCTACAACAAGAAGCTCTTCCAGCAGGCCGGCCTCGACCCCGACAAGCCGCCGGCCACCTGGGAAGAGGTCCGGGCCGCCGCCAAGAAGATCGCGGGCCTGGGCAAGGGCTACGTCGGATACGCCGACTACAGCGCGCAGAACCAGGGCGGCTGGCACTTCACCGCCGAGATGTACTCGCAGGGCGGCGACATCGTCAGCCCGGACGGCAAGCAGTCCGCCGTCAACACCCCCGAGGGCAAGGCCGTCCTGCAGAACCTGAAGGACATGCGCTGGGGTGACAACTCCATGGGCACCAAGCAGCTGCTCATCCTCAACGACGTCCAGCAGATGATGGGCTCCGGCAAGCTCGGCATGTACATCTCCGCCCCGGACAATGTGCCGATCCTGGTCAAGGAGAAGGGCGGCAAGTACGAGGACCTGGCGCTCGCCCCGATGCCGGGCGGCAAGGGCACGCTCATCGGCGGCGACGGCTACATGTTCAGCAAGAAGGCCTCCCCGGAGCAGATCAAGGCCGGCCTGAAGTGGCTGGAGTACCAGACGAACGCCCCGGGCACCGGCCTCAACAACTGGAAGCGCGCCTCCGATCTGAAGGCCCCGGTCGGTCTCCCCGAGCCCCGGCTGTGGACCGGCGCCACCGACACCAAGGACCAGGCGCTGAGGAAGCAGTACGCCAACGTCCCGGTCGAGAACTACCAGGCCTTCCTCGACGGCAGCCAGCAGCTCACCGCGAAGCTGGAGCCGCCGAAGGCCCAGCAGATCTACTCGGTCCTCGACGGAGCGGTGTCCTCGGTCCTCACCAAGAAGGACGCCGACATCGACAAGCTCCTGAAGGACGCACAGACCAAGATCGACGGAATCCTGGCTCGAGGCTGACGTACCGATGAAAACTGCCCAGGCTCCCCAGCGGTCCGCCGCCGCGCCGCCCTCCACTCCAGGGCAGCGCCCGGCGGGCCGCGGGGGCCCCAGCCCCTTCCGCCGCAAGCTGTCCCATCAGGTGCGTGCCTACGGCTTCCTGATCGGCGGCCTGATCTGCTTCGCGCTGTTCTCCTGGTACCCGGCGATCCGCGCGGTGATCATCGCCTTCCAGAAGTACACCCCCGGATCAGCTCCGGAATGGGTGGGGACCGCCAACTTCACTCAGGTCTTCCAGGACCCGGAGTTCGGGGCGGCCTGGCGCAACACCCTCACCTTCACGCTGATCGCCCTGCTGATCGGCTTCGCGGTGCCGTTCGTGATGGCGCTCGTCCTCAACGAGCTGCGGCACGCGAAGTCGTTCTTCCGGGTGGTCGTCTACCTCCCGGTGATGATCCCGCCGGTGGTCAGCGCCCTGCTGTGGAAGTGGTTCTACGATCCGGGCGCCGGCCTCGCCAACGAAGGGCTGCGCTTCCTCCATCTGCCCACGTCGAACTGGACCAACGGCGCGGACACCGCCCTTCTCTCCCTCGTCATCGTCGCCACCTGGGCGAACATGGGCGGCACGGTCCTCATCTACCTCGCCGCGCTCCAGGGCATCCCCGGGGAGCTGTACGAGGCGGCGGAGCTGGACGGCGCCAACATCCTGCAGCGCGTGCGCCATGTGACGATCCCGCAGACCCGCTTCATCATCCTGATGCTGATGCTGCTGCAGATCATCGCCACGATGCAGGTCTTCACCGAACCCTTCGTGATCACCGGCGGCGGACCGGAGAACTCCACCGTCACGATCCTGTATCTCATCTACAAATACGCCTTCCTCTACAACGACTTCGGCGGGGCCTGCGCCCTGAGCGTGATGCTGCTGATCGTGCTCAGCCTCTTCTCCGCCCTCTATCTGCGGCTCACCCGCACCGACGACTGAGAGGAGCGCAGCGCCATGACCCAGATCGCGCCGCCTCCCCGGCAGGCACCGCCCGCGGCCGCCGAGGCCACCGGCAAGAAAGCGGACAGCCAGGCCGTACGCACGCTCGTGTCCCCGCTCACGCTCGCGAGCGCCCGGGGCAGGACGCTCTACTGGATCGTCTTCAGCGGTGTCGTCCTCGCCTTCGTGCTGGCCTTCCTGTTCCCCGTGTACTGGATGGCCTCAGGCGCCATGAAGTCCCCGGACGAACTGGTGCAGACGCCGCCGACGCTGATCCCCGAGACCTGGCACTTCAGCGCGTACACCGACGCGTGGGACCTGATGCAGCTCCCCACGCATCTGTGGAACACGGTGGTACAGGCCGCCGGTGCCTGGATCCTCCAGCTCGTCTTCTGTACGGCCGCGGCCTACGCCCTCTCCAAGCTGAAGCCCGCGTTCGGGAAGGTGATCCTGGGCGGCATCCTGGCCACCCTGATGGTCCCGGCCCAGGCGCTCCTCGTACCGAAGTACCTGACCATCGCCGATCTGCCGCTGATCCACGTCAGTCTGCTCAACGATCCGCTGGGCATCTGGCTGCCGGCCGTCGCCAACGCCTTCAACCTCTATCTGCTCAAACGGTTCTTCGACCAGATACCCCGCGATGTGCTGGAGGCCGCCGAGATCGACGGCGCCGGAAGGTTCCGTACCCTCTGGTCGATCCTGCTGCCCATGTCCCGGCCGGTCCTCGGCGTGGTGTCGATCTTCGCGCTGGTCGCCGTCTGGCAGGACTTCCTCTGGCCGCTGATGGTCTTCCCGGACACCGAGAAGCAGCCCATCAGCGTCGCGCTGGTCCAGCTGTCGCAGAACATCCCGCTGTCCGTACTGATCGCCGCCATGGTGATCGCCAGTATCCCGATGGTCGGGATGTTCCTGGTGTTCCAGCGGCACATCATCGCCGGCATCAGCGCCGGGAGCACCAAGGGCTGACCAGCTACCCGCCGGCCCTCCCGACGTCCGGCCGAACACCCTGCGCACCGCCGCCACCTGAATCAGTCCCCGCTGTGGGGCGGCGGTGCGCAGCTCTCGAACCACCCTCGCCTCGTCACGGAAGGCACCGCCGTGAGGGCCACCGCAGCAGCCCGAAAGGAACATCGCATGGAAGGCAGCCCTCTGGAGCCCGCCGACACGAATTGGTGGCGGGACGCCGCCATCTATCAGATCTACGTACGCAGCTTCGCCGACGGTGACGGAGACGGCACCGGAGATCTCGCGGGTGTACGGGCCAAGCTGCCGTATCTCGTGGAACTGGGCGTGGACGCCCTCTGGTTCACCCCGTGGTATCTCTCGCCCCTCGCCGACGGCGGCTACGACGTGGCGGACTACCGCACCATCGACCCGGCCTTCGGCACCCTGGCCGAGGCCGAGAAGCTCATCGCCGAGGCGCGCGAGCTGGGCATCCGTACGATCATCGACGTCGTGCCCAATCATGTCTCCGACCGGCACGCGTGGTTCAAGGCGGCGCTGGCCGCCGGCTCCGGCAGCGCCGAGCGCGAACTGTTCCACTTCAGGACCGGGCGCGGTGAGAACGGCGAGATCCCGCCGAACGACTGGATCTCCGAGTTCGGCGGTACGCCCTGGACCCGTCTCGACGACGGCGAGTGGTATCTGCATCTCTTCGCCCCGGAGCAGCCCGACCTCAACTGGGCCCATCCCGCGGTGCGCCAGGAGCACGAGGACGTGCTGCGCTTCTGGTTCGAGCGCGGTGTCGCCGGCGTACGGATCGACTCGGCCGCGCTGCTCGCCAAGGACCCGGCCCTGCCGGACTTCACCGCGGGCCGCGACCCTCATCCATATGTCGACCTGGACGAGCTGCACGACATCTACCGCTCCTGGCGTGCTATCGCCGATGAGTACGACGCCATCTACGTCGGCGAGGTGTGGCTGCCCGACACCGAGCGCTTTGTCCGCTATCTGCGGCCGGACGAGCTGCACACCGCGTTCAACTTCAACTTCCTCGCCTGTCCCTGGGACGCGGGTCTGCTGCGGACCGCGATCGACGAGACGGTCGCCGAGCACGCGCCGGTCGGCGCCCCCGCCACCTGGGTGCTCTGCAACCACGATGTGACGCGCACGGTCACCCGCTACGGGCGCGAGGCCACCGGCTTCGACTTCGCGGCCAAGGCATTCGGCACCCCGACGGATCCGGAGCTCGGCACCCGTCGCGCCCGCGCCGCCGCGCTGCTCTCGCTGGCGCTTCCGGGTGCCGTGTACCTCTACCAGGGCGAGGAGCTGGGCCTTCCGGAAGTAGAGATTCCGCTCGACCGGATCCAGGACCCGATGCACTTCCGCTCCGGTGGTACGGACCCGGGCCGCGACGGCTGCCGGGTGCCGCTGCCGTGGACGGCGGACGCGCCGTACGCCGGTTTCGGCTCCGGCACCGAACCCTGGCTTCCGCAGCCTGCGTCCTGGCCCTCGTACGCCGCCGACCTGCAGTCGGACGATCCGGCCTCGATGCTCACCCTCTACCGCGAGGCCCTGCGGCTGCGCCGTACCGAACCCGGCTTCGGGGACGGGCCCATGAACTGGCTGGAGGCCGCTCCCGGGGTACTGTCCTTCGCCCGCACCGGGGGCGCCGGCGGTCTGGTCTGTGTGGTCAATTTCGCCGGTGAACCGGCGGAGCTCCCCGGTCACGCCCATGTCCTGCTCACCAGTGGCCCGCTGGACGGTGACGGACGGCTCCCGCAGGACACGGCGGCCTGGTTGCGGACCTGATTGCCTTTTCCCTCTTCCTCTTTCTCTTCCATGCCCCGGGGGTGCGTGGCAGCGTCTCTGACAACGCTGTCGCGCACGGCCCCGGCCCCCCACGGCGGCCTTCTCGGCCCGCCGGCAGACCACTCGCCGTCCGCGCGAGTCGGAGGCACAGGCCTCCATACCCCTCCCCCCACAGGAAGGTGCAGGACCCGCACATGAATACGCATGTCAGGCGCATGACAATAGCTCTCTCCACCGCGGTAGCGGTCGCCTCGACGGGGCTCGTCCTCGTCGCCCCCACGGCGACCGCGGCGGCAGCGGCCGGCGCGAACCTCCCCTTCAGGTCCGTCGAAGCGGAGAGCGCCACCACGAACGGCTCCACGATCGGCCCCGACTACACGCAGGGCACGCTCGCCTCCGAGGCGTCGGGACGCCGGGCGGTCCAGCTGAACGCCGGCCAGAGCGTCGAGTTCACCCTCCCCGCGGCCGCCAACGCCGTGAACCTCGCGTACAGCGTCCCCGACGGTCAGTCGGGCACCCTCGCCGTGTACATCGACGGGCAGAAGATCGACAAGACGCTCGCCGTCACGTCCAAGTACTCCTACGTCGACACCCCCTGGATCGCCGGCGCCAAGACGCACCATCTCTTCGACAACACGCGTCTCCTGCTCGGCCGGGACCTGCCGGCCGGCGCCAAGGTGAAGTTCGAGGCGACCCTCCCGACCGCCATCGACGTGGCCGACTTCGAGCAGGTCGCGGGCGCCGCCCAGGCCCCGCCCGGCGCGGTCTCGGTGGTCGACAAGGGCGCGGACCCCAGCGGCGCGGGCGACTCCACCCAGGCGTTCCGCGACGCCATCAGCGCGGCCAGGGGCGGCGTGGTCTGGATCCCGCCGGGCGACTACAAGCTGACCCAGTCGCTGAGCAATGTGGACGACGTCGAGATCAGGGGCGCGGGCAACTGGCACTCAGTGGTGCACAGTTCGCGCTTCATCGACCAGTCGGGCGCACCGACCGGCAAGGTGGGGCTCCATGATTTCGCCGTCTTCGGCGAGGTCACCGAGCGCGTCGACAACAACCCCGACAACTTCGTCAACGGCTCGCTCGGTCCGAACTCGTCCGTGTCCGGGGTGTGGATCCAGCATCTCAAGGTCGGCTTCTGGCTGATGGGGAACAACGACAACCTCGTGGTGGAGAACAACCGCATTCTCGACACGACGGCCGACGGCCTCAACCTCAACGGCACCGCCAAGGGTGTCCAGGTGCGCAACAACTTCCTGCGCAACAACGGTGACGACGCCCTCGCCATGTGGTCGCTCAATACGACCAACAGCTCCAGCACCTTTGCCAACAACACCATCTCGCAGCCGAACCTGGCCAACGGGATCGCGATCTACGGTGGCCGGGACATCACGGTCAAGGACAACCTGGTGCAGGACACCAATGCCCTGGGCAGCGGTATCGCGATCTCCAACCAGAAGTTCGCCGATCCGTTCTTCCCGCTGGCCGGCACCATCACGGTCTCGGGCAACACCCTCGTCCGCACCGGCGCGATCAACCCCAACTGGGGTCATCCGATGGGGGCGCTGCGCGTCGACGCGTACGACAGCTCCATCGACGCGAACGTCAACATCACCGACACCACCTTCACCGACAGCCCCTACAGCGCCTTCGAGTTCGTCTCCGGCAGCGGTACGGGCAAGGCCGTTCAGAACGTGACCGTCGACCGTGCCACGATCGACGGAGCGGGCACGGTAGCGGTCCAGGCGGAGACCCCGGGGTCGGCGAAGTTCAGCAACGTCCAGGCCTCGGGCCTCGGCGCCGCCGGAATCTACAACTGCCCGTTCCCGGGAGGAAGCGGCACCTTCGCGGTCACCGACGGCGGCGGCAACTCCGGCTGGGACACCGTCTGGAACGACTGCAACAGCTGGCCGCAGCCCGCGGCCGCAGCGAGCGGAAAGCAGGCGGCGGACCGCCGCTGAGCGTCCGGCGTTACGGGGGCCTCGCCCGCTCAGCGCTCTGCCCGCCCAGGGCACGGCCCTGGGCGGGCGGGGCCCCTGCGGTACGTCCCCGACCTGTCCGGGTCCGGGCCGGAAGGACCGGACCCGGACAGGCCGTGGACAGGGCCCGTCAGTGCGCGGGCCCGGCCAGTACATCGACCGGCGAGGCGAACGGCGTACCGGAGCCGTCCCGGCGCGGGTCGGGCTCCGGCAGCTCCACCGGTGTGCCGTTCTTCTGCGCGGCGCGTGCCGGGCTCGCCCCCGCCCAGGCCAGGACCAGCATGTCCTCGCCCTTCAGGAACCGCTGACAGCGCACCCCGCCCGTCGCCCTGCCCTTGCGCGGGTACTGGTCGAACGGGGTGAGCTTCGCCGTACGCACCGAGTCGTCCAGCGTGCCGTGCGAGCCGGAGACCGTGAAGACCACTCCGTCCGCCGCCGGATCCACCGCCGTGAAGGAGATCACCGTGGCGTCGTCCGCCAGCTTGATCCCCGTCATACCGCCCGCCGGCCGGCCCTGCGGCCGTACCTGCGAGGCCTGGTAGCGCAGCAGTTGGGCGTCGGAGGTGATGAAGACGAGATCCTCCTCGCCCGTCCGCAGCTCCGCGCCACCGACGATCCGGTCGCCCTCCCTGAGGGAGATGACCTCCAGCTCGCCCTTGTTGGCCGGATAGTCGGGCACCACGCGCTTGACGACGCCCTGGAGCGTGCCCAGCGCGAGCCCCGGGGACGACTCGTCGAGCGTGGTGAGACAGACCAGCGACTCGTCTCCCTCCAGCGCGAGGAACTCGGAGACCGGCGCTCCGCCCGACAGATTCGGCGCCGAGGCCGTGTCCGGCAGCTGCGGCAGGTCGATCACCGCGATCCGCAGCAGCCGCCCGGTGGACGTCACCGCGCCGATGTCGCCCCGCGCCGTCGCCGGCACCGCCGAGACGATCACATCGTGCTTGACGCGCTTGCCGTCGCCGCCCTCCAGCGGGGAGCCGTTGACCGTACGGGCCAGCAGACCGGTCGAGGAGAGCAGCACCCGGCACGGATCGTCCGCGACCTCCAGCGGCACCGACGCCGCCACGGAACCCGAGGACTCCAGCAGCACCGTGCGCCGCGCGGTGCCGAACTTCTTCGCCACCGCGGCCAGTTCGGACGAGACCAGCTTGCGCAGCTCGGTGTCCGAGTCCAGGATCCCGGTCAGCTCGTCGATCTCGCCGTTGAGCCGGTCGCGCTCGCTCTCCAGCTCGATCCGGTCGAACCGGGTGAGCCGGCGCAGCGGCGTGTCCAGGATGTACTGGGTCTGGATGTCGCTCAGCGAGAAGCGCTCGATGAGCCGCTCCTTGGCCTGGGCGGAGTTGTCGCTCGACCGGATCAGCTGGATGACCTCGTCGATGTCGATGAGCGCGACGAGCAGCCCCTCGACCAGGTGCAGCCGGTCACGCCGCTTCGTCCGCCGGAACTCGCTGCGGCGGCGCACCACCGTGAACCGGTGGTCGAGATAGACCTCCAGCAGCTCCTTCAGCCCCAGCGTCAGCGGCTGCCCGTCCACCAGCGCCACATTGTTGATACCGAAGGTCTCCTCCATCGGCGTCAGCTTGTAGAGCTGCTCGAGCACGGCCTCGGGCACGAAGCCGTTCTTGACCTCGATGACCAGACGCAGGCCGTGCGCACGGTCCGTGAGGTCCTTGACATCCGCGATGCCCTGGAGCTTCTTGGCGGAGACCAGGTCCTTGATCTTCGCGATGACCTTCTCGGGGCCGACCGTGAAGGGCAGCTCCGTGATGACCAGGCCCTTGCGGCGCGCGGTGACATCCTCCACCGTCACGGTGGCACGGATCTTGAAGGTGCCCCGGCCCTTCTCGTAGGCGTCCTTGATGCCGGTCAGGCCGACGATCCGGCCGCCGGTCGGCAGATCGGGGCCCGGCACGAAACGCATCAGCGTCTCCAGGTCCGCGCCCGGGTGCTTGATCAGATGGCGTGCGGCCGCCACGACCTCACCGAGATTGTGCGGCGGCATGTTCGTCGCCATGCCGACCGCGATCCCGGAGGCGCCGTTGACCAGCAGATTCGGATACGCGGCGGGAAGTGTGACCGGTTCCCGCTCCTGGCCGTCGTAATTCGGCTCGAAATCGACGGTGTCCTCGTCGATCGACTCCGTCATCAGTGACGTGGCGTCCGCCATCCGGCACTCTGTGTACCGCATGGCGGCCGGCGGGTCGTCATTGCCGAGCGAGCCGAAGTTGCCATGTCCGTCGACGAGAGGCAGTCGCATCGAGAACGGCTGTGCCATCCGGACGAGGGCGTCGTAGATCGACGCGTCGCCGTGCGGATGCAGCTTTCCCATCACCTCGCCGACGACACGCGCGCACTTCACATAGCCGCGGTCGGGGCGCAGGCCCATCTCGTTCATCTGGTACACGATGCGGCGGTGCACCGGTTTCATACCGTCACGGGCGTCCGGCAGGGCCCGGGAATAGATCACCGAGTACGCGTACTCGAGGAAGGAGCCCTGCATTTCATCGACCACGTCGATGTCGAGGATCTTCTCCTCGAAGTCCTCCGGCGGCGGGGTCTTCGTGCTGCGGCGGGCCATCGCTGCTGCGGCTCCTTCACAGGTTCTGTACGGCAACTTCTGGAACTGACGCGGACCATTGTGGACCGAGCCGCTGACACCGCCGACCTCGACCCGTCGTTGAGCGTGTGCGGCACGGGAACTTCGCCAGGTGTCAGCACGCTTGCATACAGTGGCAGGACTTCTCCATATCGCGATCGAAGGGACGTACATGCCCATGGGTCACACGGCCACAGCGCAGGCCGGTTCCGGCGGCCTGACAGCGACAGAGCACCGGCTGGCCAACGGCCTGCGCGTGGTCCTCTCCGAGGATCACCTGACCCCGGTCGCCGCGGTCTGCCTCTGGTACGACGTCGGCTCACGCCATGAGGTCAAGGGCCGTACGGGCCTCGCCCACCTCTTCGAGCACCTGATGTTCCAGGGCTCGGCGCAGGTGCCGGGGAACGGCCACTTCGAACTGGTTCAGGGGGCCGGCGGCTCCCTGAACGGCACGACCAGCTTCGAGCGCACCAACTATTTCGAGACGATGCCCACCCACCAGCTGGAGCTGGCGCTCTGGCTGGAAGCCGACCGGATGGGCTCCCTGCTCGCCGCGCTCGACGACCAGTCCATGGAGAACCAGCGGGACGTCGTCAAGAACGAGCGCCGCCAGCGGTACGACAACGTGCCCTACGGTACGGCCTTCGAGCGGCTGACCGCACTGGCGTACCCCGAGGGCCACCCCTACCACCACACCCCCATCGGGTCGATGGCCGACCTGGACGCCGCGACGCTGGAGGACGCCCGCGCGTTCTTCCGTACGAACTACGCGCCGAACAACGCGGTGCTGTCGGTCGTCGGCGACATCGACCCCGAGCAGACGCTCGCCTGGGTCGAGAAGTACTTCGGCTCGATCCCGTCCCACGACGGCAAGAACCCGCCGCGTGACGGCACGCTCCCCGACGTCATCGGCGAGGAGCTGCGCGAGGAGATCCACGAGGAGGTCCCGGCGCGCGCGCTGATGGCCGCCTACCGGCTGCCGCAGGACGGCACCCGCGAGTGCGACGCCGCCGACCTGGCGCTCACCGTCCTCGGCGGCGGCGAGTCCTCCCGCCTGCACAACCGTCTGGTGCGCCGGGACCGGACCGCGGTCGCCGCGGGCTTCGGGCTGCTGCGGCTGGCCGGCGCACCCTCGCTCGGCTGGCTGGACGTGAAGACGTCCGGTGGCGTCGAGGTCCCGCAGATCGAGGCCGCGGTCGACGAGGAGCTGGCCCGCCTCGCCGCCGAGGGCCCGACCGCGGAGGAGATGGAGCGGGCGCAGGCCCAGTTGGAGCGCGAGTGGCTCGACCGGCTCGGCACCGTCGCGGGCCGCGCCGACGAACTGTGCAGGTTCGCCGTGCTGTTCGGTGACCCGCAGCTGGCGCTGAGCGCCGTGACGCGCGTGCTGGACATCACCGCGGACGAGGTGCGGGCGGTCGCCGCGGCGCGGCTGCGCCCGGACAACAGGGCGGTGCTGGTGTACGAACCGGTGACCGCCGAGGACACGGCCGCCGACGAGACCGACGAGCACGAGGGGGCGGACCAGTGACCGACGCTGCCGTGACCATGGACTTCCACCCGCAGCCGACCGCCGGCGAGGCCAGGCCCTGGGCCTTCCCGGCCCCCGAGCGCGGGGCGCTGCCCAACGGCCTGACGGTGCTGCGCTGCCACCGCCCCGGCCAGCAGGTGGTGGCCGTCGAGATCAATCTCGACGCCCCGCTGGACGCCGAGCCCGAGGGGCTCGACGGTATCGCCACGATCATGGCGCGCGCCTTCTCCGAAGGCACCGACAAGCGCAGCGCCGAGGAGTTCGCGGCCGAGCTGGAGCGCTGCGGCGCCACGCTCGACGCGCACGCCGACCACCCGGGCGTACGGATCTCCCTGGAGGTCCCCGTCTCCCGGCTGCCCAAGGCGCTCGGGCTGCTCGCCGAGGCGCTGCGCGCCCCCGCCTTCGCGGACAGCGAGGTCGAGCGGCTGGTACGCAACCGGCTCGACGAGATCCCGCACGAGACCGCCAACCCGGGCCGCCGCGCCGCCAAGCAGCTCTCCAAGGAGCTGTTCCCCGCCTCCTCGCGCATGTCCCGGCCGCGCCAGGGCACCGAGGAGACGGTGGAGCGGATCGACGCCGCGGGCGTGCGTTCCTTCTACGAGGCGCACGTACGCCCCGCCACGGCCACCGCGGTGGTCGTCGGTGACCTCACCGGGGTCGATCTGGACGCGGTGCTCGCCGACACCCTCGGCGACTGGGCCGGCAACACCGCCGCTCCCCGTCCGGTGCCGCCCATCACCGCCGACGACACGGGCCGTGTGGTGATCGTGGACCGGCCGGGCGCGGTACAGACCCAGCTGCTGATCGGCCGTATCGGCGCCGACCGGCACGACCGGGTCTGGCCGGCCCAGGTGCTGGGCACGTACTGCCTGGGCGGCACCCTCACCTCCCGGCTCGACCGGGTGCTGCGCGAGGAGAAGGGCTACACCTACGGCGTGCGGTCCTTCGGCCAGGTGCTGCGCTCCTCGGCGCCGTCCGCCCCGGGCGGGGCGACGGGCGCCGCGATGCTCGCCATCAGCGGCTCCGTGGACACCGCGTCCACGGGCCCGGCGCTGGAGGACCTCTGGAAGGTGCTGCGCACCCTCGCGGCGGAGGGCCTCACCGACGCCGAGCGCGACGTGGCCGTCCAGAATCTGGTGGGCGTCGCACCGCTGAAGTACGAGACGGCGGCGTCCGTCGCGGGCACGCTGGCCGACCAGGTCGAGCAGTTCCTCCCGGACGACTTCCAGGCGCAGTTGTACGCGCGGCTGGCCGAGACCGGCACCGTCGAGGCGACGGCGGCCGCGGTCAACGCCTTCCCGGTGGACCGGCTCGTCACGGTTCTTGTCGGGGACGCCGCGCAGATCAAGGAGCCGGTCGCGGCTCTGGGCATCGGTGACGTGACGGTGGTCACCGGCTGATCCCGCCGTGAGAGGAGCCCCGGCGACGCCGTCGCCGGGGCTCTCTTATGTCCCTTTTATTGGAGAGATTGCCTATCTGCCCTGTGGTGTGCGCTACAAAGGGGCCTGTCTGTTTGGTGATTGAAAGACGGCCCGCTTAGCGTCGGTCCGGCTGTTCGCCAGTTACGCCGTATTCGCGGCATCGGGCAGCCATCGCCGAGTCCCCGTCAGGCGCGAGCCTGGGGAGCCGGGGACCCACACGCAGTCCCTGGGGTGAATCGGACACCTTCGCGCTCACCCGTGCGGAGGAGTCCGTAGGAGACCTTCCTGCTCCGAACCCGTCAGCTAACCCGGTAGGCGAGAAGGAAGGAAAGGACCAGCCACTTCATGGCGTTCACCCGTGCCACCGGGAAGCATCGTGCCCGGAGCCGAACGACCCGCAGGGGCGCGCGTATCGCAGGGTTCGCGACCCTCACCGCCACCGGCGTCATCGGCACTCTGGCCGCCCCGGCGCACGCCGCCGGTACGGACGTCCCGTCAGGCCGCCAGGGCGGCCAGGACCGGGCCATCGTCATCGACGACTCCCTCGCCGGAGTGATCGAGGCCCAGGCCGAGGCGCAGCACCGGGCCGCCGCCCTGGCCAGGGCGGAAGCCGACGCCAGGGCCGCGGCGAAGGCCAAGGCGGAAGCCAGGGCCAAGGAGATCCGCGAGGCGGAGGAGCGCGCCGCCCGCGCCGCCGAGCGCAAGCGCCTCAACTCCTTCCGGCTCCCCCTCGCCGGCTCGTACGTCACCACCGGCTACCAGTCCGGCGGCTCCCTGTGGTCCTCCGGCAGCCACTCGGGCATCGACTTCCGCGCCGCGACCGGCAGTTCGGTCGTGGCCGTGGGCACGGGCACCGTCGTCGAGGCCGGCTGGGGCGGCTCGTACGGCAACAACATCGTCCTCCGGATGAACGACGGCACGTACACGCAGTACGGCCATCTCGCCTCGGTCGGCGTCTCGGTCGGCCAGTCCGTCACCCCCGGGCAGCGGATCGGCCGGTCCGGCGCGACCGGCAACGTCACCGGACCGCACCTCCACTTCGAGGCCCGGACGAGCCCGGACTACGGCTCCGACATCGACCCCGTCGCGTATCTGCGCGCGCACGGCGTGAGCCTCTGACCGTCCGGACCGCTCCGGTCCCGCTCCGTCCGCCCGAAGGCCCCGGCTCCCCGCCGGGGCCTTCCGCGTCCGCCCGGCTGCCGCGGCCAAGAGATATCCAACGATTCCGGGCACCCATCGGAAATTCGCGTGCATTGCAATAGAGTCACGGAACAGGTGTCGATCGGCAGCGTTTCGCGCGGATTAAAGCGGAGGTTTGAACATGCGCATTCCCGCGCACTCGGTATGCACAGCGATCCGTGACGACATCATCTCCGGCGTATTCGAGCGGGGCGGCCGGCTCACCGAGGAACAGCTCGCGCGGCGCTACGGGGTCTCCCGCGTCCCGGTGCGCGAAGCCCTGCGCACCCTGGAGTCGGAGGGCTTCGTGACGACCCGCCGCCATGTCGGCGCGTGTGTGGCCGAGCCCTCGGACCAGGAGGCGGCGGATCTCCTCGATGTGCGGCTGCTGCTGGAACCGCTGGGTGCGGCGCGCGCCGCCCAGCGTCGTACGGAAGCCCATCTCAAGGTGCTCCGCGGCCTGGTCAGGCTGGGCCAGGAGCGGGCCCGCCGGGGCCAGGGCGAGGATCTGCGCTCGCTCGGCGCCTGGTTCCACGAGACCCTCGCCCAGGCCTCGGGGAGCCCCGCGCTCACCGCTCCGCTCACCCAGCTGAGACACAAGATCGCCTGGATGTACACCGTCGAGCAGCCCGCCCATCCCGTGGAGTCCTGGGCGGAGCACGGCGCGATCGTGGACGCGGTGGCGCGCGGCGACGCGGAGCGCGCCCGGGCGCTGACGGCGCTGCACGCGGAGCGGACCGCGGGGGTGCACCGGCTGCGGCGCCCCGAGCGCGGCCGGGAAAAGATGAGGGCTTCGCAACATGATGTAAACACCGCGAGTGCCCGCACTTAACAATCGGGCCGTATACAAAGAAGAGAATTCCGCAGGACCTGTTTTCTGCTGCCCGCACGAAATAAACAGAGCCGCGGTGGGCTGAATTCAGCGCACCGCAGCTCTGTCATGGAAATGTTCCGTACGGGCCCGGCCGACCGGGGAAATCGGCGTCAGACGGTCTCGGGAAGCTCGTCCAGCCCTTCGGCGACCAGCCTCGCCAGCCGGTCCAGAGCGACATCGGCGCCGTCCGCCTCGGAAGCGAGCACGATCTCCTCGCCGCCCTGCGCGCCCAGGCCGAGCACCGCGAGCATGGACGCGGCGTTGACCGGGTTGCCGTCGGCCTTCGCGATCGTCACGGCGACGCCGGTGGCCGTGGCGGCACGGACGAAGATGGAGGCGGGGCGGGCGTGCAGGCCCTCGGCCCAGCCGACGTTGACGCGGCGCTCAGCCATGGTGTTGCCCTTCAAGTCTCATGATGTTGTCTAGACCAGTCTCTCATGTGCCGCGGAGTACGTTCCTGCTGACCCCGGACCCCTGTCCGGCCGCCGATCGGCTCCCCCAGAGTGCCTCAGAGTGGCCTGGCGCATCCACCGCCGCGACCCGCGCGTGCGCCAGGGGCCCGCGCCGTAGGCTTGGGTCATGGAGACCCCGCCGGACCACGCGTACCCCGGTCACTGGGAAGCAGACGTGGTGCTGCGTGACGGAGGCACCGCCCGGATCAGGCCCATCACCACCGGGGACGCCGAGCGGCTGGTCAGCTTCTACGAGCAGGTCTCGGACGAGTCGAAGTACTACCGGTTCTTCGCCCCCTACCCGCGGCTCTCCGACAAGGACGTCCACCGGTTCACCCACCACGACTACGTGGACCGGGTGGGGCTCGCGGTGACGGTGGGCGGGGAGTTCATCGCCACCGTGCGCTACGACCGGATCGACGGACGCGGCCGGCCGGCCTCCACGCCCGCCGACGAGGCCGAGGTCGCCTTCCTCGTCCAGGACGCCCACCAGGGGCGCGGTATCGCCTCCGCCCTCCTGGAACACATCGCGGCGGTCGCCCGGGAGCGGGGTATCCGGCGCTTCGCCGCCGAGGTGCTGCCCGCCAACAACAAGATGATCAAGGTGTTCCGGGACGCCGGCTTCACCCAGAAACGCAGCTTCGAGGACGGGTCCGTACACCTCACCCTCGACCTCGAACCCACCGTCGAGTCCCTCGCCGTGCAGCGCGGCCGCGAACAGCGCGCCGAGGCGCGCTCCGTGCAGCGGCTCCTCACGCCCGGGTCGGTCGCCGTGGTCGGTACCGGCCGCGCGCCCGGCGGCGTCGGCCGCACCGTCCTGCGCAATCTGCTCGACGCCGGCTTCACCGGCCGTACGTACGCGGTGAACCGCGCCTTCGCCCCGGACCTCCGCGAGATCGACGGCGTCCCCGCCGTGCGCTCCGTCGCGGAGATCGGCGAGCCCGTCGACCTCGCGGTCCTCGCCGTCCCCGCGCAGCGGGTGCCGGAAGCCGTCGCGGACTGCGGTGAACACGGCGTCCAGGGAGTGGTCGTCCTCTCCTCCGGCTACGCGGAGAGCGGCGCCGAAGGCCGGGAGCGCCAGCGCGAACTGGTGCGGCAGGCCCGCTCGTACGGGATGCGCATCGTCGGTCCCAACGCCTTCGGGATCATCAACACGGCAGGCGCCGTCCGGCTGAACGCGTCCCTGGCGCCCGAGCCGCCCGACCGGGGGCGCATCGGCCTCTTCACACAGTCGGGCGCGATCGGCATCGCCCTGCTCTCCGGCCTCTACCGGCGCGGCGCGGGCCTCTCGTCGTTCATCTCGGCGGGCAACCGCGCGGACGTCTCCGGCAACGACTTCCTCCAGTACTGCTACGAGGACCCGGACACCGACGTCGTCCTGCTCTACCTCGAATCGATCGGCAACCCACGGAAGTTCACCCGGCTCGCCCGGCGTACGGCGGCGGTGAAGCCCGTCGTGGTCGTCAAGGGCGCCCGCCACAGCGGCAGCGCGCCGCCGGGGCACGCGGTGCCCGTCACCCGCATCCCGGACGCCACCGTCTCCGCGCTGATGAGCCAGGCCGGCGTGATCCGCGTCGACACGGTCACCGAACTGGTCGACGCCGGCCTGCTGCTCGCCTCCCAGCCGCTACCGGCAGGACCGCGCGTCGCGATCCTCGGCAACTCCGAGTCCCTCGGCCTCCTCACCTACGACGCCTGCCTCGCGGAGGGCCTGCGCCCCCTCCCGCCCCTCGACCTCACGACCGCCGCGCACCCGGCGGACTTCAGCGCCGCCCTCACGACGGCCCTGTCCGACCCCGCCTGCGACGCGGTCGTCGTCACGGCGATCCCCCGCGTGGGGGAGACGGGCTCGATGGACCCCACCGACGGCGGTGCCCTGGGCACCGCCCTCCGCGAAGCGGCGGCGAGGGGTCCGGCCAAGCCGGTCGCGGTGGTCCACGTGGAGATCCGCGGTCTGGCGGAGGCGCTGGCGGCGGCGACGAACACCGCGGACAAGGCCCGTACGGAACCGCGATCCGGCGCCCTGCCCCGTGCGGAACCGGGATCCGGCGCCCTGCCCGGCACGTCCGCCCCGTCGGACGGTGACGGTGCGTGGCATGTCTCCGCCGCCACGAGCGTCGCGCCGCTGACCGACCTTTCCGGTGCTCCGGGTACGGAGCCCGTCCTCGGGGACGACCAGCAGGATCCCCGCCCCGCCCCGCCGGGCGACGGCCCGGGGCACACGTCCGAGGGCGCGGGAGCCGTCCCCGCCACCGGGGGCGCCCCGCGGGCGGTCGACGTCTCCGGCGCACCGGGCGAGGAGTCGGGCGCCGGGAGCGGATCCGGCGCGGCGCCCGCGGAGCCCGGGGCGCGAGCGGAGGCCCGGCCCGGTACCGACGAGACCCCCGCCCCCGGAACCCCCGCCCCCACCCCCGGGCGCGTTCCCGCGTATCCCGCCGCCGAGCGGGCCGTCCGGGCGCTCGCCGAAGCCGTCACCTACGCGCAGTGGCGGCGCCAGGCCGCCGAGCCGGGGAAGGTGCCCGAGTACGAGAACATCGACGAGAGCGGCGCCGCCGCGCTGATCGACAGGCTGCTCGGCGGGACGGCCGATCCCCACGGTGTGCCCCTCGCCGCCGACGACGCGCGGGAACTCCTCGCCCGGTACGGCATCTCCGTACGGCCGACCCTGCCCGCGCCAGGACCCGACGCCGCCGTCGGCGCGGCGGCCCGGCTCGGCTATCCCGTCGCGCTGAAGACGACCGCGCCCCATCTGCGGCACCGCGCCGACCTCGGAGGCGTACGGCTCGACCTCGCCGACGAGGCGCAACTGCGCCTCGCCTACCGCGAGCTGACCGAGCAGCTCGGCGCCCCCGCCGAGCTGCGGCCCGTCGTCCAGGCCATGGCCCCGCGCGGCGTGGACACCGTCGTACGGGCCGCCATCGACGCCGCCGCCGGAGCCGTCCTCTCCTTCGGGCTCGCGGGCGCCCCCTCCGAGCTGCTCGGTGACCTCGCCCACCGGCTCGTCCCCGCCACCGACCGGGACGCCGCCGAGCTGATCAGATCCATCCGGACGGCTCCGCTCCTGTTCGGCTGGCGCGGCTCCGCGCCCGTCGACACCCCTGCCCTGGAAGAGCTGCTCCTGCGGGTCTCCCGGCTGGTCCACGACCATCCCGAGGTCGTCTCCGTCACCCTGGAGCCCGTCGTCGTCGCCACGCACGGACTCTCCGTCCTCGGCGCCGGCGTCCGGCTGGCGCCGCCCCCCGCCCGCGACGACCTCGGCCCGCGCCGCCTCCCGAGCTACTGAGCGGCCGCACAAGACGGCCACCGAACGCCTGCGGGAGCGTCTCCGGCAGCCATCCGGCCACCGTAGGATGGAGCCCATGGCGAAGACCGGTACGACGACCCAGGGGCTGCGCACGGCGATCGAGCGCAGCGGCTACTACCCGGCTCTCGTGGCCGAGGCGGTGGAGGCCGCTGTCGGTGGCGAGCAGATCGGGTCGTACCTGGTGCACCAGGAGACCACGTTCGACGCCAACGAGGTGCGCCGGCATGTCACCGTCCTCGTGCTGACGGCCCACCGCTTCATCGTCAGCCACACCGACGAGCAGACCGCCGACTCCAGCTCCCCGACCCCGTACGCCACCACCTCCACCGAGTCGGTCAAGCTCGACCGGATCTCCTCGGTCGTGGTCAGCCGCGTCGTCGCCAACCCGGAGTCGTACACCCCCGGCACACTGCCGCGCGAGGTCGTCCTCACCATCGGCTGGGGCGCCGTCTCCCGGATCGATCTGGAGCCCGCCGCCTGCGGCGACACCAACTGCGAGGCGGACCACGGCTACACCGGCAGCTCCACCGCCGACGACCTGAGCCTGCGCGTCAGCGAGGCCGGCGACGGCCCGGACGCCGTCCGCCAGACGCTCGCGTTCGCCCAGGCCCTCTCAGAAGCCACCGCGGCCACCGCGGCGCCCGGCCGCTGATGGCAGCCGAGCCCCTCTGGCAGGACACCGTCCCGCTCGCCCTCGACACCGCGCCGCTGCCCGAGTACGGCAGCGGCTCGCTCGCCGACCTGCTGCCCACGCTCGCGGCTGGCCAGGGCGTACCGAACCTGACCGCGGCCATCACGGAACTGACCCCCGCCGACCGGAACTGCGTCTTTCTGATCGACGGCCTCGGCTGGGAGCAGATCAAGGCCCATCCGGACGAAGCGCCCTATCTCACCTCGCTGCTCGGCAGCTCGCGCGGCTTCACCGGCCGCCCCCTCACCACCGGCTTCCCCGCCACCACCGCGACCTCCCTCGCCTCCGTCGGTACGGGCCTGCCGCCCGCCAGGCACGGCCTGCCCGGCTACACCGTCCGCGACCCCGCGACCGGCGCGCTGATGAACCAGCTGCGCTGGAAGCCCTGGACCGCGCCGCACGTCTGGCAGCCGTACCCCACCGTCTTCCAGCTCGCCGACGCGGCGGGCGTCCACACCGCGCAGGTGTCCTCCCCGACCTTCGCGCACACCCCGCTCACCAAGGTCGCGCTCAGCGGCGGTTCCTTCCTCGGCCGGCTCTCCGGCGAGGACCGCATGGACCTGGCCGCCGAGCAACTCGCGGCGGGGGACAGGTCGCTGGTCTACACGTACTACAGCGAGGTCGACGGCAAGGGCCATCGCTTCGGTGTCGACTCAGACGCCTGGCGCGGCCAGCTCATGTACGTCGACCGGCTCGTCCAGCGCCTCGCCGAGCAACTGCCGCCCCGCGCCGTCCTCTACGTCACCGCCGACCACGGCATGATCGACATCCCCTTCGACGAGCAGTCGCGCATCGACTTCGACGAGGACTGGGAACTGCGCGCCGGGGTCGCCCTGCTGGGCGGCGAGGGCCGGGCCCGCCACGTCTACGCGGTGCCGGGCGCCGCCGCCGATGTCCTCACCGTCTGGCGTGAGGTGCTCGGCGAGCAGTTCTGGGTGGCGAGCAGGGACGAGGCGATCAGCGCGGGCTGGTTCGGCCCGCCCGGCACGATGGACGAGCGGGTGTACGGACGGATCGGCGACGTCGTCGCCGCGGCCCACGACGATGTGGTGATCACCGCCTCCGTCCAGGAGCCGCACGAGTCGGCGATGGTCGGGATGCACGGCTCGATGACCCCCGTCGAGCAGCTCGTCCCGCTGCTCGAAGTACGCTCCTAGCGGGTCGAGCAGCTCGTCCCGCTCCTCGAAGTACGCTCCTAGCCGCCTCGCGCCATCCCGATCGCGACTCCCTTCGCGCAGCCACGACCCGAAAGGCCGTCACCCCCCGATGCCAGAGCTGGTGTTCTTCTCCGGAACGATGGACTGCGGAAAGAGCACCCTCGCTCTTCAGATCGAGCACAACCGCTCCGCGCGCGGACTCCAGGGCATGATCTTCACGCGTGACGACCGGGCCGGCGAGGGCAAGCTCTCCTCCCGCCTCGGCCTGGTCACCGACGCCGTCGAGGCCCCCCAGGACTTCGACTTCTACGCGTATCTCGTCGACCGGCTCTCGAAGGGCGGCCGTTGCGACTACGTCATCGCCGACGAGGCGCAGTTCCTGGCCCCCGGCCAGGTCGACCAGCTCGCCCGCGTCGTGGACGACCTGGAGCTGGATGTCTTCACCTTCGGTATCACCACCGACTTCCGCTCGAAGCTCTTCCCCGGTTCGCAGCGGCTCGTGGAGCTGGCCGACCGGGTCGAGGTCCTGCAGGTGGAGGCGCTCTGCTGGTGCGGCGCCCGGGCCACGCACAACGCGCGGACGATAGGCGGCGCCATGGTGGTCGAGGGCGCCCAGGTCGTCGTCGGGGACGTCCATCAGTCCGGGGACGAGGTCGGGTACGAGGTGCTGTGCCGGCGCCATCACCGGCGCCGGATGACCGCCGCCTCCGCCCGGGCGGCCACGCTCTCCCCGGACGTGCTGCCGGTCGAGGTCAGTGACCGGCCGACCGTACGATCGTGAAGACCGCGCCCTCCGGGTCCGCGACCGTCGCGAGCCGCCCGTTCGCGCTCTCCCGCGGCGACTGGAGCACATGGCCGCCCAGCTCGGTCACCAGCTGCGCGGCGGCGTCGGTGTCGTCCACCTCGAAATAGGTCATCCAGTGCGCGCCCCGGTCGCGGGCGAGGGCCCGGCCCACCCCGTGCAGTGAGGCGACCGGGCGTCCCTCCAGGCGCAGCGTCAGAAAGTCGAAGTCGGCGGAGACGACCGGCTCCACGTCATAGTCGAAGAGCGCCTCGTAGAACTTGCCGACCGTGGACGTCTCGCGCGTGATCAGCTCGTTCCACACCGGTGTGCCATGGGCCCCGGCCACCGCCGTTCCGACGTGCGCCGCGGCCTGCCAGATCCCGAAGACCGCGCCCGTGGGGTCCGAGGCTATGGCCATCCGGCCCGCCTCGGCCGCGTCCAGCGGCCCGACGCCGACCGTACCGCCGCGGCTTCTGATCGTATCGGCGGTCGTATCGGCGTCGTCCGTCGCCAGATAGGTCGTCCAGGCGATCGGGAGATGGCGGTCGGGCGGCAGCTGACCGATGCCCGCGATCTCCTTGCCGTCGAGCGTGCCGCGGACATACGGTCCGAGCTGCTGCGGTCCCGGGTGGAAGTCCCAGCCGAACAGCGCTCCGTAGAACTCCTCGGTCGCGGCAAGGCCGTGCACCATCAGACTCACCCAGCAGGGTGTGCCGGGTGTGCGCCGGATCGCTGCCTCGGTCATCGTCACTCTCTCCTCCGACCATCGGGGCGGCCGTGCGGGGGGCCGGGCGCGCGACGCCGAGTGGAACGGCCGTGCGCCGGAGCAGATGCTCGCACCCGCCGGCGCGCGGCGCTGCCCGGCCGCGCCGCTCTTGGCGTGATCTCGATTCGGTGTTTACCACCCTTTTCTCGGCCGTTATGGGCAGGGCGGAGCGTACGGGAGGATGGCACCCATGACAGCCATCATCACCGCAGCCGAACTCGCCAGCGAGTCGGCCGGGCCGCGCCGGCTCGTGCTGCTCGACGTCCGCTGGCGGCTGGGCGGGCCTCCCGGCCGCCCGGAGTACGAGGCCGGGCATCTGCCGGACGCCGTCTATGTCGACCTCGACACGGAACTCGCCGGTCCGCCCGGCGCGGGCGGCCGGCACCCGCTGCCCGACGTGGCGGCCTTCGGCGCGGTGATGCGCCGCGCCGGTGTCTCCCAGGACACGCAGGTGGTGGTGTACGACGGCGGCCAGGGCTGGGCGGCGGCCCGTGCCTGGTGGCTGCTGCGCTGGACGGGCCACGCGGACGTCCGGGTCCTGGACGGCGGCCTCGCCGGCTGGCCCGGTCCGCTCTCCACACGGACCCCCACCCCGGCGGCGGGCGATTTCGATCCCGTCCCCGGCTCCCTCCCGCTGCTGGACGCGGACGGCGCGGCGGCGCTGGCCCGCGACGGTCTGCTGCTGGACGCGCGGGCGGCCGAGCGTTATCGCGGCGATGTCGAACCGATCGACCGGATCGGCGGCCATATCCCGGGCGCCGTCTCCGCCCCTACAACGGAAAATGTGGCTGAAAACGGCAGCTTCCTCGCGCCCGGGACGCTCGCCTCCCGCTTTGCCGGGCTCGGCGCCACGGACGACACCCAGGAGATCGGCGTCTACTGCGGCTCGGGTGTCTCCGGAGCCCACCAGGTCCTCGCCCTGGAGATCGCCGGCTACCGGGGAGCGCTGTACGCGGGCTCCTGGTCCGAGTGGTCCGCGGACGAGTCCCGCCCGGTCGCCAAGGGCCCCGACCCGCAGTAGAGCGCCCGGCGGGGCGACCCGCGCTCATGGCGGAGGGGCCCGTACGCGCACGGCGTACGGGCCCCTCCGTTCCGTCGTACGTAGCTACTCCTGCTTCTTGCGGCGCGTACCGAACACGATCTCGTCCCAGCTCGGCACCGCGGCGCGGCGGCCCGGGCGCACGCCGTCCGCCTCCGCCTGCCGGTCCGTCGTGCCCGTGAGCCGGTCCCGGTGACCGGTCACCGACCGGGGCATCAGCACATCCGCGTACGCGGACCCCGCGCCGGCCGAGGCGGCGGGCGCGATCGGCTCCTCGGCGTCGGGATCCTCCGCCGGATCGATACCAGGCGGCTCCGGCGGCGCGGGCCGCTCGGGCACCACCATGTCGCCCCGGAAGCTCGGCACCGCCTCCAGCAGGCTGGTCAGGGAGTCCCGCTCGCTGGTCTCGTCGGACTCGGGCAGCGCGGGCCGCTCCAGCTGACGGTCGAGGGAACGGTCCAGCGGACGGTCGCGCGGCAGCCGCGCGATCCGCGGAACGAACGGAAAGCTCGGCTCCTGGGTGGTGACCGTGTCGTCGGTGTCACCGATCAGCGCGCGCGCCTCGTCGTCGACGGCCTGGACGAGCCGCCGCGGCGGGTCGTACGTCCAGCTCGCCGAATGCGGCTCGCCCGCGACCCGGTAGACCAGCAGGACCTCCCACGTGCCGTCATCACGGCGCCAGGAGTCCCACTGCACGGTGTCCTTCTCGGCGCCGCGCAGCGTCAGCCGCTCCTGCACCGCCTCGCCGAGCTGGGGGCCCGCGTTCTCGCCGGGGCGGCGCACCGCGGTCTTCCTGGCCCGCTCGGCCATGAAGGCGCGCTCGGCGAGCACAGGACCCTCGAAGCGCCGGACCCGGTCGACGGGGATCCCGGCGAACTGGGCGACCTCCTCGGCGGAGGCACCGGCACGTATACGGGCCTGGATGTCGCGCGGCCTGAGGTGGCTCTCCACCTCGATCTCGATCTGACCGAGACGGGCACGGTCGTTGCGCACGGCGGCGCGCAGCCGCTCGTCGATCGGAAGCGTGTATTCCGTGCTGTCGGCAGCCTTGAGCACCAGTCGTGTGCCGTCGTTTGAGACGGCCACGACACGCAGTTCGGGCATGGGAACCTCCCGGGTGGTGCCTGCCGACGTCACGTGCGTCGCTGCTTCCGCTAGTCGAGTGTGGCGTGCCCGGGTGCAGCCTGCCACAACATTGCCGTGTTGCCCGGCGTGTCGGGCATGGGCCCTGGATCGCCGTTCTGGCACGGTTACCTGTTTGCGACACGGAGTGACAGACCTGGTCACTCCGTGCAGCAGGCGCCCGTGCGGTGCCGCGGCGCCGCCGGTTCGAGTGCCACGTTCGGCCCCCTTCCCGTTGGTTCCGGACGCCCATGAGGGAGTCCGGCCCCAGGGCTCGCCACAGTACTCCATTCGGGCCATGCGGGTGGACCGCCGCGCCGCCCAAGTTCTCCCTGGGCAGGGGAGTTGGGGTCCGGAAGCGGCCACGAACGAGTGGCATGCTTCACAGAATCTACAAAAACGGAACTATTCGCTCCGCTCAACTGTCCTTTCCTGGTGCACGGTGGGACAGATGGGCAAGCAGGGGCTGGAGATGCATCAGAGGCTGGACGGCAGTGCGAAAAGCGGCGAAAGCGGGGCAGAGAAGACGGGGCGGCGACTCGATCTGAGCGTGCCGCAGGTCGCGGGCAGCGCGCTCGCGGCGGTCACGGCAGCGGTGCTCGCCTCCCAGCTCGGCGTGTACGGCACGATGATCGGCGCGGGTGTGGTGAGTGTGGTGGCCACATGTGGCGGTTCGGTGTTCCAGTTCCTGTTCCGGCGCACCGGCGAGCAGATTCGCGTGGTCACGGTCCAGGCGAAGCCGGGAGGCCGTCAGGTTCCGGTACGGGGCCGACCGGGTGAGCCGGGCTCCCGGGACCACGCGCAGCCGAGTGATCCGCGCGATCCGGGTGACGCGACCTGGATGCTGCCTCAGCCGGAGGGCCTGGACGGGGAGTTCGGCGACTCCACGACGCACGGCACCCGGGTACGGGGCTGGAAGCGCCCGGTCCTCGCGGCCGTCGCCGTCTTCATGGTGGCGATGCTCGGTATCACCGGGTACGAACTGATCTCCGGTCAGGAGCTCAGCGGGGGCCGGGGGACGACCGTCGGCTCCGTCGTGGGCGGTGGCGGCGACAGGACCGTACCGTCGGACGATCCCGCCAACTCCCCGGATCCCGGGGGGGGGGGGAACAGGGGCAGACGCCGGGCGGCGCGACCCCGGGCGACGGCGGGAGCGCCGGCCCGAGCGGGTCGCCCGACGGCGGGCCGAGCACCGGCACGGGACCGGGCGACGGGAGCGGCGCCTCGCATTCTCCGGGGCCCAGCCCCTCGCCCTCCGGGGGTGACGGCGCGTCGCGGACCCCCAGCCCGACGCCGACCCCCTCCGAGAGCAAGGGCGACGGCGCGGGCGACAGCACCGGCACCGGCCCCGGCAACAGCGGTGCGGCGAGCCAGGACACAGGTTCGGGCTCCCGTTCCGGCTCCGGCACGGCGGGTCAGTAGGACAGGCATCGGGGTCAGTAAGGCAGGCATCGGCCGTCAGTCCCCCAGGACCCGCCGCAGATAGTCGTTGCCGAACAGCCGGTCCGGGTCCAGCCGGTCCCGTACCGCCGTGAACTCACCGAAGCGCGGATACACCCCGGACAGATACTCCGCGTCTCGAGTGTGGATTTTCCCCCAGTGCGGCCGGCCGCCGTGCGCGGTCAGGATCCGCTCCACCGCGGTGAAGTACGCGCGGTACGGCGTCCCCCGGTAGAGATGCACCGCGATGTACGTGGTCTCCCGGGCCGAGGCCGTCGAGAGCACGATGTCGTCCGCGGGCGCCGTCCGTATCTCCACCGGAAAACTCACCCGCAGTGGCGAACGCTCGATCATCGCCTTGACCTCGCGCAGCGCCCCGATCGCGGCCCCCCGCGGCAGCGCGTACTCCATCTCCACGAAGCGGACCCGGCGCGGCGAGGTGAAGACCTTGTAGGGAATGTCCGTGTACGTACGGGCGGACAGGGCGCGGCTGGAGAGCTTGGCGACGGCGGGGATGGTCGCCGGAACGGCCCGGCCGAGGGAACAGGCCACCTGGAAGACGCCGTTGGAGAGGAATTCGTCGTCGATCCAGCCGCCGACCCTGCCGGGCGGGGCCGCGGGGCCCGCGCTGCGGTTGTTGCGCTTGGTGGTGCAGTTGCCGGTGTGCGGGAACCAGTAGAACTCGAAGTGCTCGTTCTCGGTGACGTGCTGGTCGAACTCGGCCGTGACCCGGTCGAAGGTCATCGGCTCCTCACGGGCCGTCAGCAGGAAGACCGGCTCCACGGCGAGGGTGACAGCGGTGATCACGCCCAGCGCGCCGAGCCCGGTCCGGGCGGCGGCGAAGATGTCGGGATTCTCCTCGGCGGAGCAGCGCAGCAGCGAGCCGTCCGCCGTGACGAGCTCCAGCGCACGGATCTGGGCGGCGATCGAGGCCGAGTCACGGCCGGTGCCATGGGTGCCGGTGGAGATCGCGCCGGCGACGGTCTGCTCCATGATGTCGCCCATGTTCGTGAGCGACAGGCCCTCCCTGGCCAGCGCCGCGTTCAGCCGTCTGAGCGGGGTGCCGGCCTCTAAGGTGACGGTGCCCCCGGCCCGGTCGATGTCCCGGATGCCGGTGAGCAGATCGGGCCGTATCAGCACCCCGTCGGTGGCCGCGGCGGCGGTGAAGGAGTGTCCCGTGCCGACGGGCTTGACCTTGAGCCCGGCCTCGGCCGCCTCGCGTACGGTCTCGATGAGCTCCTCGACGGAGGCCGGGGAGACCACCCGGGCCGGGCGGGCGGTGACGTTACCCGCCCAGTTGCGCCACGCCCTCGTGGTCGTCGTGCCTGTCCGGTTCCTGGTCATCCGCCCCGCGCCCTCCCCGAATCGGTACCGGCTCGCGCAGCCGGCGATACCCCAGCAACGCCACCACGGCCGCGGCCGCGCCCGCCGCGACGGGCACCACGTACGCCGCCTCGGCCCCGGCCGCGTCGACCACCCAGCCGGCGGCCGACGAGCCGAGCGCCACACCGACCGCGAGCCCGGTACTGGTCCAGGTCATGCCCTCGGTCAGCTTGGTGCGCGGTACGTGCGCCTCGACGAGGGCCATGGTGGTCACCATCGTCGGTGCGACGGAGAGGCCCGCGACAAAGAGCGCCGCGGCCAGGAGCGGCAGATTCCCGGCCAGTTGGAGGGGGATCATACTCAGGGCCATCGCGCAGACTCCCACCAGCCACCTGCGGGGGGCCGGGCCCTGGAGATGCAGCAGCCCGAACACCACGCCGGCCAGGCACGATCCCAGCGCGTAGACCGCCAGCACCAGACTCGCCGCGGCCTTGTGGCCCTCCTCCTCGGCGAAGGCCACCGTCACCACGTCGACCGCGCCGAAGATCGCCCCGGTCGCCACAAAGGTCAGCACCAGCACCCGCAGACCGGGGGAGCGGAGCGCCGAACCGCCGGTGTGCTCGTCGCGCGGCCGCGGTACGGGTTCGGTGGCCCGCTGCGCCGTCAGCCAGAGGACACCGACCACCAGCAGGACGGCCGCGAGGAGCGGCCCCGCCGCCGGGAACCAGGCGGTCGACAGCCCGATGGAGATGATCGGGCCGAAGATGAAGCACACCTCGTCGACGATCGACTCCCAGGAGTACGCGGTGTGCAGCTCGCGGGGTGAGCCCCGGTAGATCGCCGCCCAGCGCGCCCGCACCATCGAGCCCACGCTCGGCACACAGCCCGCGCCCGCGGCGAAGACGAACAGGGTCCAGTCGGGGGCGCCCCGCTGGGCACAGATCAGCAGCCCCGCGACGGCCGCCACCGCGATCAGGGTCGCCGGGCGCAGGACACGTCCCTGGCCGTGCCGGTCGACGAGCCGGGAGATCTGCGGGCCCAGCACCGCGGCTGACATCGCCAGCGTCGCGGTGAGCGCTCCGGCCAGCCCGTAACGGCCGGTGAGCTGGGAGATCATCGTCACGATGCCGATGCCCATCATGGCCAGCGGCATCCTGCCGATCAGGCCGGCCGTGCTGAATCCCCTGGTACCGGGAGCGGCGAAGATCGCGTGGTAGGAACTGGGCAACGGAACGCTCCGGTAAGGAATGAATTGGGCCGGTACAGCTTACGGCCGCGTCCGCGCGGTGCGCGCCGGGATTTTCGGGTGCGGAACCGGGGCGCGGTGGTCCGGCGGACCGGGCCGGATGGCAGGATCGAAACATGCCCGAACAGCTTGCGACTTCTCCTTACGATGCCCTGCTCCTGCTGTCCTTCGGCGGCCCCGAGGGCCCGGACGACGTAGTGCCGTTCCTGGAGAACGTGACGCGTGGCCGTGGCATCCCCACGGAGCGGCTCAAGGAGGTGGGGCAGCACTACTTCCTGTTCGGCGGGGTCAGCCCGATCAATGAGCAGAACCGTGCCCTGCTGGACGCCCTGCGCAAGGACTTCGCCGGGCACGGCGTGGATCTGCCGGTCTACTGGGGCAACCGCAATTGGGCGCCCTATCTGACCGACACCCTGCGCGAGATGGCCGCGGACGGCCGACGCCGGATCGCCGTCCTCGCCACCAGCGCGTACGCCTCGTACTCGGGCTGCCGCCAGTACCGCGAGAACCTCGCCGACGCGCTCGCCACCCTGGCCGCCGAGGGGCTCGAACCGCCCCGGGTGGACAAGCTGCGCCACTACTTCAACCACCCCGGTTTTGTGCGTCCCATGGTCGACAGCGTGCTCGCCTCGCTCGCCGACCTGCCGCAGGACGTACGCTCCGGGGCGCACCTCGCCTTCACGACCCACTCCATCCCGGTTGCCGCGGCCGGCACCTCGGGGCCCCCGGAGGCACACGGCGACGGCGGCGCCTATGTGGCAGAGCATCTCGACGTCGCCCGGCTGATCGTGGACAGCGTGCGCGAGCAGACCGGCGTGGACCACCCCTGGCGGCTCGTCTACCAGTCGCGCAGCGGCTCCCCGCACATCCCGTGGCTGGAGCCGGACATCTGCGACCACCTGGAGACGCTGCACGGCGAGGGCGCCCCGGCCGTCGTGATGGCCCCCATCGGCTTCGTCTCGGACCATATGGAAGTCCTGTACGACCTCGACACCGAGGCCACCGCCAAGGCCGCCGAGCTGGGGCTGCCCGTCCGCCGCTCGGCGACGGTGGGGGCGGACCCGCGCTTCGCCGCCGCCGTACGCGATCTCGTCCTGGAACGCGCCGCCACCGAGCGGGGGCGCGCGGTGGAACGCTGCGCGCTGGGCGCGCTCGGCCCGAGCCATGACCTCTGCCCGGTCGGCTGCTGCCCGGCCCGTGCCCCCAGGCCCGCGGCCGCGGGCGCCGACAGCCCGTACGCCTGAAGGAGCCCAGCTGTGACCGACGTACCGACCGACGCACCGACCGACGCCCTGGCCGGCGAACTGCTCTCCCTCGCCCTGGAGGCGGCGCGCCGGGCGGGCGCGCTGCTGCGGGACGGCCGCCCCGACGATCTGGCCGTCGCCGCCACGAAGTCCAGCCCCATCGATGTCGTCACCGAGATGGACATCGCGGCCGAGAAGCTGATCACCGGCTATCTCGCCGAGCACCGCCCCGACGACGGCTTCCTCGGCGAGGAGGGCGCCAGCTCGGCCGGCAGCAGCGGTATCCGCTGGGTCATCGACCCGCTGGACGGCACCGTCAACTATCTCTACGGGCTGCCGACCTGGGCCGTCTCCATCGCCGCGGAACGCGACGGCGAGACGCTCGTCGGGGTCGTCGAGATCCCGATGCGCCGCGAGACCTTCCGGGCCGTGCGCGGCGGCGGCGCCTTCGTCAACGACCGGCCGGTCACCTGCCGCCCGGCCCCGCCCCTGGAACGGGCCCTGGTGTCGACCGGCTTCAACTACGTCACCTCCGTCCGCAGCCACCAGGCGGAGATCGCCGCCCGGCTGATCCCGCAGTTGCGCGACATCCGGCGCGGTGGCTCGGCGGCCGTGGACCTCAGCGATGTCGCGGCCGGCCGGCTGGACGGCTACTTCGAGCGCGGACTGCACCCCTGGGACCTCGCGGCCGGCGATCTCATCGCCCGCGAGGCGGGCGCGCTCACCGGTGGCCGCCCCGGCACCCGGCCCGGCTGGGACCTGACGGTGGCCGCCGCGCCGGGCGTCTTCGAGCCCTTGACGGCGCTGCTGGAGGAGTACGGCGCCTGGCACGACTGAGGGGTGGTCCCCGCCGGGCGGGGCACATGGAAGGGCCCCGGCGCCATCCCCTGGCACCGGGGCCCTTCTCGGTAGATGTGCGGCTCGACAGGTGTACGGCTCTGTGCGGCTCTAGCCATCGTTAGGGCTGTTCAGGACCTGTACGGCTGGGGTGTGCGGGTCAGACGCTGGCGGCGCCGACCTCCACACCGTGTTCGGCGGCGAGCCGGCGAAGATCGTCCAGCTCTTCCTGATCGACATCCACAAGGAAGTCGTCGCCCGTTTCACGGGCATGGTTGAGATCTGTTTCCGTGGCCTTTATGCGCTGCAGAAGCCCGGCGGTGAACGCGTCCATTGCGCCCCCTCGTCGTGGGTCAGTGGCACGGGGGTGTGCCGACGTCTTGGTCAGTGGCACGGGGGTGTGCCGACGGCGGATGGATCACGCACCCTCTGCCTCTGGATGACAGATAAGGGTGTGGCATGCCACAAACAGGGCGTGATCTCGGGTGTGAAGTCGTCTTGCCCAGGCACCGTCATCGAGAAACCTCAACCTGCAAAGAATCCGGTCCATTCCCGGATGCGCCTGGTCACCGGGAACGTCTTACCGCCGGTTTATGGGCGTAACGGGCAGGATGGAGCCGCACAACCAGTGATACAAGCTGCCCTGATCAGCGATGACGGGCCCAGAGGAAGGACCAGCGACGTGCGCGTACTCGTCGTCGAGGACGAGCAACTGCTCGCCGATGCGGTGGCCACCGGACTGCGCCGGGAGGCCATGGCCGTCGACGTCGTGTACGACGGGGCGGCCGCCCTGGAGCGTATCGAGGTCAACGACTACGACGTGGTGGTGCTGGACCGGGACCTTCCGCTGGTCCACGGCGACGACGTCTGCCGCAAGATCGTCGAGCTGGGGATGCCCACCCGGGTCCTCATGCTCACGGCCTCGGGCGATGTCAGCGACCGGGTCGAGGGCCTTGAGCTGGGCGCGGACGACTATCTGCCCAAGCCCTTCGCCTTCACCGAGCTCACCGCCCGGGTGCGGGCGCTCGGCCGCCGTACGACCGTGCCGCTGCCCCCCGTCCTGGAGCGCTCGGGGATCAAGCTCGACCCCAACCGCCGTGAGGTCTTCCGCGAGAGCAGGGAGATCCAGCTGGCACCCAAGGAATTCGCGGTGCTCGAGGTCCTGATGCGCAGCGAGGGCGCGGTCGTCTCGGCCGAGCAGCTGCTGGAGAAGGCCTGGGACGAGAACACCGACCCGTTCACCAATGTCGTCCGGGTGACGGTCATGACCCTGCGCCGCAAGCTCGGGGTGCCGCCCGTGATCGTCACGGTGCCCGGCTCCGGTTACCGGATCTGATGCCCGTGGCAACGACCCCGGTGCCTCCCACGGCACCTCCGAAACCCACCTGGGATCCGAGGCGGCCGGAACCGGCCGCCCTCCCCTGGGTACGGCCGACCATCCGGATACGTCTGACGCTGCTGTACGGCGGGATGTTCCTGATCGCCGGCATCCTGCTGCTCTCGATCATCTATCTGCTGGCCGCACAGGCCCTGCATGTGGGCAGCGAGCTGCCCTTCAAGATCGTGACGGGCAAGGTGAGCAGCGACGTCTGCAACTTCCCCGACCAGGCACCGCCCGAGCAGTTCAACGCGGCGATGAACAGCTGCGTCAACCACCAGCGCAAGCAGGCGCTCGACGATCTGCTCACCCGCTCGCTCTTCGCCCTGGTCGGCCTCAGCATCATCGCCTTCGCGTTCGGCTACGCGATGGCCGGAAGGGTCCTGTCGCCGCTGGGCCGGATCACCCGCACCGCGCGCCGCGTGGTCGGCTCCGACCTGTCCCGCCGGATCGAGCTGGACGGCCCCGACGACGAGCTCAAGGAGCTGGCCGACACCTTCGACGAGATGCTGGAGCGGCTGGAGAGGGCCTTCACCGCGCAGCAGCGCTTCGTCGCCAACGCCTCGCACGAGCTGCGGACACCGCTCGCGATCAACCGCACCCTGCTGGAGGTCCATCTCTCGGATCCGGGGGCGCCCACGGAGCTCCAGCAGCTCGGCAGGACCCTGCTGGCGACCAATGAGCGCAGCGAGCAACTCGTGGAGGGGCTGCTGCTGCTCGCCCGCAGCGACAACCAGATCGTGGAGCGAAAACCGGTCGATCTCGCGGAGGTCGCCAGCCACGCGGTGGACCAGTGTCTGGCCGAGGCGGAGACGAAGGGGGTGGAGATCCGCGGTGAGCGGGTGCCCGCCGTCGTCCAGGGCAATGGCGTCCTGCTGGAGCGGATCGCCCTGAACCTGGTGCAGAACGCCGTCCGGTACAACGTTCCTGAAGGAGGCTGGGTCGAGGTGACCACCGAGATCCAGCAGGGCCAGGCGGTCCTGCTGGTGTCGAACACCGGGCCGGTCGTTCCCGCGTACGAGATCGACAACCTCTTCGAGCCGTTCCGGCGGCTGCGCACGGAGCGGACGGGCAGTGACAAGGGCGTGGGCCTCGGCCTGTCGATCGCCAGGTCCGTCGCCCGCGCCCATGGCGGACGTATCTTCGCGGAGCCCCGCGAGGGCGGTGGCCTCGTGATGCGCGTCACTCTTCCGGTCTGAGATGAAGCGCTCGGCGATCGGCGACAGATTACTTTGTTCGCTTTGCGCGGAATTTACAGGACGGATTTCCGGCGGGGCCATGTGTGATCGATCACAGGGTCGAATTCCCGCCTATCCACTCTCCGTGATCAGGACTCCAGTGGAAAGCCGGTAAAGTCCGGGTTTCCAGGGGCCGGGATCACGGGAAGTACACGGGGTGGCGCCCGTGGAGTGCGACCTCAGGACCGTGTACGGTCCCCTTCGCCACCTGAAGCCGATCACTCATCAAGAGTGCGGTTGGGTGTCGATTGAGTAACAGACCTTGATGTGAGGCAAAATCTCCGCCTCAGGTCGGGCACAAGTCCGGCCTCTCACGCGTTACGTGCGCTGAAGACACCACAGACACCCAGAGGGGGAGAGCGACATGGCAACGGATTACGACACCCCACGCAAGACCGATGACGACGTCGATCAGGACAGCCTTGAAGAGCTGAAGGCCCGTCGGAACGACAAGTCGACTTCCGCGGTAGACGTCGACGAGTTCGAACAGGCCGAAGGCCTCGAGCTGCCCGGCGCGGATCTCTCCAACGAGGAGCTGTCCGTCCGGGTCCTGCCCCGGCAGGCCGACGAGTTCACCTGCATGAGCTGCTTCCTTGTGCACCACCGCAGCCAGCTGTCCAGGGAGAAGAACGGTCAGCCCATCTGCCGCGACTGCGACTGAGGTCAGGTCGGCGTGACAGACGATTCACCGTCCCGGAAACGGCGCTTCCGGCGCAAGGGTTCACCGGAGGTGCATGAGGGCGGCACAGGCCCGGCAGATGGCACTCAGCCACCTGCCGAGCACTCCGCCCTCCTGCCCCACCCCGGCGCGCACGACGACGAGCGGGGCCTCAGGGCCTCGCTCGAAGCGGCTCAGGACGACCACGGCGGCTCCACGACCCGGGGCCGGCGCCTGGACGCCGTCAAGCGCGGAGTACGCAAGGGAAGCGACAGCGCCAAGACGGCGCTGGCCCATATCGCCGACCGGATCATCGAGAACGCTCCTCGGGTTCCGGTCCGCGATCTCGCGACCCTGCGCAAACAGTTCCCGGGCCTCGGCCCCGAGGAGCTGGCCGACAAGCTGGTCGCGGGCGCCGCGAACAGCAGCTCCACGGTCGGCGCGGGCATCGGCGCGGCCGCGATGCTGCCCGTACCGCCCGCGATGCCGGCCGAGCTGGCAGCCGAGATCACGGCCATCGCCGCGATCGAGATGAAGCTCATCGCCGAGCTGTACGAGGTCTACGGACAGCGTCCGCCCGGCAGCCTCAAGGAGCGGAGCACCGCCTATCTGACGTCCTGGACGGAGGAGCGCGGGGTCGACATCAGCAAACCGTCGACGTTCAACGGCGCGCTGAGCGGCCGGATGAAGCGCGAGCTGCGCCAGCAGATCATGAAGCGCACGATACGCAGCCTGCCGAACCTGGTTCCCTTCATGATCGGCGCGGCGGTCGGCGCGATGATGAACCGGCGGGACACCATGAAGGTCGCCGAGCGCATCCGGAAGGATCTGCGCGCCCGCCAGATTCCCTGGGACGCGCTGCCGGCGCTGCCCCCGCTGGAGGGGCCCAAGGAGCTTCCGCCCGAGCTGCCCGGGGAGTTGGACCGCTAGCGCCCGTCCGGCGCCCTGGGGGTGTCTTATCGATCTTGTCGGGCCCGCGGAGAAGCGGGCCCGCACTTCTTCCGGCCCGGCGTCAGCCGGTCCGTACGGCGTCCAGCGCCGCCGCGAGCGCCTTCGGGTTCCGGGTCGACAGATATACGTACGGTGTCGGGTCGTCCGGGTCCGTGATCTCCACGCGCAGCGCCGTCGGCACATAGCTGCGCAGCAGCATGAAGGCACGGGGGTCGGCCTTGTGCAGCCGCCAGGCGCGCGCCTCCTCGCTGCCGAGTACCTCGGCCGCACCGAGCGCCGAGACCGGGATCCTGGCGTCGCCCGCGACCAGCGAGTCCGCCACCACCCGGATCCGGGCGGAGCCGTAGGAACTCACCCCCGCCGCGGCCAGCGCGCCCGCTCCGATCAGCCCTCCGAGCAGCGGCAGCGTCCCCAGCGGCAGCAGGATCAGGCCACCCGCGACGGCGATCAGGGCGGCGATGCCCCACCAGGAACGGGGTGCGGTCAGGCGTTCGTCGTAGTGCGCGGCGGATGGCTCCATGAAGCCAAGCTTGGCACGGTGCTGTTCACGGGCGACCGCGCGGGTAAGGTCTGCGCCTGTGAGTAACGCGCCATCCCCGGGGACGCCCCCCGGACCCCCCGCGGGAGCGGGGTATCTGACGCCGCCGGCCTACGCGAAGCCGCCGGTACGGCACCCCGATGCCCCGGCCCCCGGTGAGCTGCTCGGTGCGCACTACGAGCACTGTTTCGGCTGCGGCGAGGCACAGCCGCACGGGCTGCGGCTGCGGGCCCGCGCCGGTGAGGGCGTGCGGATCACCGCCGAGTTCACGGTGCAGCCGGCCCACCAGGGCGCCCCCGGCCTCGCGCACGGCGGCGTACTGGCCACCGCGCTGGACGAGACGCTCGGCTCGCTGAACTGGCTGCTGCGGGTGATCGCGGTGACCGGGCGGCTGCAGACCGACTTCGTACGGCCCGTACCGGTGGGCACGCTGCTGTATCTGGAGGCCGAGACCACCGGCGTCCACGGGCGCAAGATCTACTGCACGGCGACCGGCAGGCTCGGTGGCCCCGAAGGCCCCGTCGCCGTCCGTGCCGACGCCCTTTTCATCGAGGTCAAGGTCGACCACTTCACCGACCACGGCCGCCCGGAGGAGATCCGGGCGGCGATGGCCGATCCCGACCAGATCAAGCGTATCCGCGCGTTCGAGGTGAACCCATGAGCCGAGCCCCTGTCGACGTACTGATCCGCCGTACCGACCCGGACGTACCGCTTCCGTCGTACGGGCACCCGGGCGACGCCGGAGCCGATCTGGTCACCACGGAAGCCGCCGAACTCGCCCCGGGGGAGCGGGCCGTGCTGCCGACGGGGGTGTCCATCGCGCTGCCCGACGGGTACGCCGCCTTCGTGCACCCGCGCTCCGGGCTGGCCGCCCGCTGCGGTGTCGCCCTGGTGAATGCCCCGGGGACGGTGGATGCCGGGTACCGTGGAGAGATCAAGGTGATCGTGGTCAATCTGGACCCGCGCGAGAGCGTGCGGTTCGAGCGGTTCGACCGGATTGCCCAGCTGGTCGTCCAGCAGGTCGAGAAGGTGCGCTTCCACGAGGTGGCGGAACTTCCCGGCTCCGCGCGGGCCGAGGGGGGCTTCGGGTCCACCGGCGGTCATGCCGCTGTGGGCGGGATTCAGGGTGGGAATCGATACGCTTCGGTCGTATCCGACCGGGAAGGACAGTGACGTGTTCGGACGTCGCAAGAAAAGTGGTTCCGCAGAGGACGCGGCGGACGCAGCGGGCGAGGCCGAGCAGTCCGTAGACGGGGCCGGTGCCGACGCTGATGGTGTCGGCAACGACGCGAAGCCGGCGCCCCGCAGGGCGAACCTTCCGCCGGCGCCCCGGCCCGACGGGCCGTGGGACATCTCCGAGGTCTCCAGGCCCGACGAGGGCCGGGTCGACCTGGGCGGCGTCTTCGTCCCCGGAGTCGAGGGGATGGAGCTGCGTGTCGAGGTCGCCGGTGACGCGATCGTCGCGGCCACGGTCGTCGTGCGCGACAGCGCCGTACAGCTGCAGGCCTTCGCGGCACCCAAGAAGGAAGGCATCTGGGGCGAGGTGCGCGAGGAGATCGCCTCGGGCATCACCCAGCAGGGCGGCATCATCGACGAGGTCGAGGGTCCGCTGGGCTGGGAGCTGCGCGCCCAGGTCCCCGTACAGCTGGCGGACGGCACCGGAGGCGTACAGCTGGTGCGCTTCATCGGTGTCGACGGACCGCGCTGGTTCCTGCGCGGGGTGATCTCCGGGCAGGGCGCGGTGCAGCCCGAGGCCGCCGGTCTGCTGGAGCAGATCTTCCGGGACACCGTCGTCGTACGCGGCGAGGGACCGATGGCGCCCCGCGACCCGATCGTCCTCAAGCTGCCGGACGACGCGCAGATGGTGGCCGAGGGCGTCCAGCAGGACGAGCAGGAGGGCTCCCGCTTCTCCGGTGGCATGGGACAGCTGCAGCGCGGTCCCGAGATCACCGAGGTGCGCTGACACCCCGACTCGACACAGCCGTGGCCGGTGGGCCGCATCCCTTTTCCAGGGGTGCGGCCCACCGGCGTTTTCGCTGGTCATGCGTGTTGCCATATGGAGTACGTCAAGCCGGGGGCCCGCGCCGTACAGGACCCGTCAACAAACGGCTGGACCGCCGGATCAGAGGGTTTCCTCAGGGAGTCAGAATTCCCGGAACTCATCTAGGAGCACACGATGGCCGATGTGGCCTTCGTCGTCACCACGATCGCGGTTTTCGCGCTGGTGGCCCTCATCGCCAAGGGGGTGGCAAAGCTGTGACCGCCGAGAACATCGTCGGCCTTGTCGTGGCCGTCGCCCTGCTGGGCTATCTCGTCCTCGCCCTCGTCTTCCCGGAGAGGTTCTGAGCGATGAGCCCCGTCCTCGCCGGTGTGCTCCAGCTGCTCGCGCTCATGGTGGCGCTCGGTCTGGCGTACCGCCCGCTCGGCGACTACATGGCCGGTGTCTACAGCTCGCCCAAGCACCTCAGGGCCGAGAAGTGGATCTACCGGGCCATCGGCGCCGATCCCACCACCGAGATGCGCTGGCCCGCCTATCTGCGCGGTGTCCTCGCCTTCTCCGCGGTGAGCGTCCTCTTCCTGTATCTGCTCCAACGGGTCCAGGGCAGCCTGCCCGGGTCGCTCGGCTTCTCCTCGATCGACCCGGACCAGGCCTTCAACACCGCCGCGTCCTTCGTGTCCAACACCAACTGGCAGTCCTACTACGGCGAACAGGCCATGGGCCATGTCGTACAGACCGGCGGGCTCGCCGTCCAGAACTTCGTCTCCGCCGCCGTCGGTATGGCCGTCGCGGTGGCGCTGGTACGGGGCTTCGCCCGCTCCCGCACCGGTGAACTGGGCAACTTCTGGTCGGACCTGGTGCGCGGCATCGTCCGTATCCTGCTGCCGATCGCCGTCATCGGCGCGCTCGTGCTCGTCGCCTGCGGCGCGATCCAGAACTTCGCCGGGATCCACGAGGTGGGTCAGTTCACGGGCGGTTCGCAGCAGTGGAACGGCGGCGCCGTCGCCTCCCAGGAGGCCATCAAGGAGCTGGGCACCAACGGCGGCGGCTACTTCAACGCCAACTCCGCCCACCCCTTCGAGAACCCCAACGGGATATCGAACCTCTTCCAGATCTTCCTGATCCTGGTCATCCCCTTCGCGATCACCCGCACCTTCGGCAGGATGGTCGGCAGCGTCCGGCAGGGGTACGCGATCCTCGCCACGATGGTGACGATCTGGATCGGCTTCACCGCGCTGATGATGTGGACCGAATTCGCGCACCACGGACCGGCGTTCGACATCGCCGGCGGCGCCATGGAGGGCAAGGAGACCCGCTTCGGGATCGCCGGCTCGTCGATCTTCGCGGTGGCCACCACGCTCACCTCGACCGGCGCGGTCAACTCCTTCCACTCCTCCTACACCGGCTTCGGCGGCGCCATCACGATGCTGGGCATGCAGCTCGGTGAGATCGCACCCGGCGGTGTCGGCTCCGGCCTCTACGGCATTCTGATCATGGCCGTCATCGCGGTGTTCATCGCCGGCCTGATGGTGGGCCGTACGCCCGAATACCTGGGCAAGAAGATCGGTACCCGCGAGATCAAGTTCGCCGCGCTGTACATCCTGATCACCCCGGCGCTGGTGCTCTGCTTCACCGCCGCGGCCATGGCGCTGCCCACTCCGGCCGACTCCATGACCAACTCCGGTGCGCACGGCTTCTCCGAGATCCTGTACGCGTACTCCTCGGGCGCCAACAACAACGGCTCGGCCTTCGCCGGACTCAACGCGGACACCCAGTGGTTCAACACCACCATCGGCCTCGCCATGCTGCTCGGCCGCTTCCTTCCCATGGTGTTCGTCCTCGCGCTGGCCGGCTCGCTCGCCGAGCAGAAACCCGTACCCGAGACCGCGGGCACGCTCCGTACGCAGCAGCCGCTCTTCGCCGGGCTGCTCGTCGGCACGATCCTGATCGTCACCGGTCTGACCTATTTCCCGGCGCTGGCGCTGGGGCCGCTGGCCGAGGGGCTGGCGTCATGACCACTCGTCTGAAGCAAGAGGACTCGATGTCCACAGTCACTCCGACCCGTGCGCCGCACCAGGACGTGCCCACCGGTCACAGCTCCGTGAGCGGACGTGTCGGCGGGGGTCTGTTCGACCCCGGGCAGCTGCTCACCTCCTTCCCGGAAGCGATACGCAAGCTCGACCCGCGGGTGATGGTGAAGTCACCCGTCATGTTCGTGGTCCTCATCGGATCCGTACTGACCACGGTCTTCGCCGCCCTGGACCCGGGCGACTGGTTCGGCTGGGCCATCGCCGGCTGGCTGTGGCTGACCACGCTCTTCGCCAATCTGGCCGAGGCGGTCGCCGAAGGACGCGGCAAGGCGCAGGCGGACACGCTGCGCAAGGCCAAGACCGACACGGTCGCGCGGCGGCTGCGCGGCGCCACCGAGGAGCGAATACCGGGCACGGAGCTGCGCGTCGGGGATCTGGTCGTCTGCGAGGCGGGCGACATCATCCCCGGCGACGGCGATGTGGCCGAAGGGGTCGCGTCCGTCGACGAATCCGCCATCACCGGTGAATCGGCGCCGGTCATCCGTGAGTCGGGCGGCGACCGCTCGGCCGTCACCGGCGGTACGAAAGTCCTCTCCGACCGCATCGTCATCAAGATCACGACAAAGCCCGGTGAGACCTTCATCGACCGGATGATCGCCCTGGTCGAGGGCGCGGCCCGGCAGAAGACACCGAACGAGATCGCGCTCAACATCCTGCTCGCGTCCCTCACCGTCGTCTTCCTGCTCGCGGTGGTCACCCTCCAGCCGTTCGCCGTCTACGCGGGTCAGCGGCAGTCGATGATCGTGCTGGTCGCGCTGCTGGTCTGTCTGATCCCGACCACCATCGGCGCGCTGCTCTCCGCGATCGGTATCGCGGGCATGGACCGGCTCGTACAGCGGAATGTGCTCGCCATGTCGGGGCGCGCGGTCGAGGCCGCGGGCGATGTGTCGACGCTGCTGCTCGACAAGACCGGCACGATCACCCTCGGCAACCGCCAGGCCGCCGAGTTCGTCCCGGTCGCAGGGGTGACGCAGGCCGAACTGGCCGATGCCGCCCAGCTCTCCTCGCTGGCCGACGAGACGCCCGAGGGCCGCTCCATCGTCGTACTCGCCAAGGAGCGGTACGGGCTGCGCGAGCGGCACCAGGGCGAGCTGGCCGGCGCCGACTGGGTCGCCTTCACCGCCCAGACCCGTATGTCGGGGGTGGACACCGAGCGGCACACGGTCCGTAAGGGAGCGACCGGCTCGGTCATCGCCTGGGTCAGGGAACGCGGGGGCACCGTTTCCGACGAGGCGCGGGCGCTCGCCGACACGATTTCCACGGCCGGCGGTACCCCTCTGATGGTCGCCTCGGACGACGACAACGGAGCCCGTGTCCTCGGGGTCATCCATCTCAAGGATGTGGTGAAGGAGGGGATGCGGGAGCGGTTCGACGAGTTGCGTCGGATGGGGATCAGGACGGTGATGATCACCGGTGACAATCCGCTGACCGCGCGGGCGATTGCGGAGGAGGCGGGGGTGGACGATTTTCTGGCGGAGGCGACGCCTGAGGACAAGATGGCGTTGATCCGGCGTGAGCAGGCGGGGGGCAAGCTGGTCGCGATGACGGGGGACGGGACGAATGACGCCCCGGCGTTGGCTCAGGCGGATGTGGGTGTGGCGATGAACACCGGTACCTCGGCCGCGAAGGAGGCCGGGAACATGGTGGATCTGGACTCCAATCCGACGAAGCTGATCGAGATCGTCGAGATCGGCAAGCAGCTGCTCATCACGCGGGGCGCGCTGACGACGTTCTCGATCGCCAACGACGTCGCGAAGTACTTCGCGATCATCCCCGCCATGTTCGCCGTGCTCTACCCGGGCCTCGACAAGCTCAACGTCATGGAGCTGTCCTCACCGCAATCCGCGATCCTCTCCGCGGTCATCTTCAACGCGCTGGTCATCGTCGCGCTCGTGCCACTCGCCCTCAAGGGGGTGCGGTACCGGCCGATGAGCGCCGACAGGATGCTCCGCAGAAATCTGGGGATCTACGGTCTCGGCGGGCTGATCGCCCCGTTCATCGGCATCAAGATCATCGACCTGGTCCTCTCCCTCATCCCCGGCATCGGGTGAACGGCATGTCTTCTATGAACACCTCCGCAGGGACTACCGCACGGCTGCTCTGGGCCGGGCTGCGCGCCCTCCTCGTCCTCACCGTCCTGTGCGGTGTGATCTACCCGCTGGCCGTCACCGGCGTCGCCCAGGGGCTCTTCAGCCACCAGGCGAACGGCTCCGAGGTCAGGCAGGCGGGCAAGGTCGTCGGCTCCTCACTCATCGGCCAGCGCTACGACCTGCCCCTGAAGAAGGGGCAGGAGACGCCCTCACCCGACCTCAAGTGGTTCCAGCCGCGCCCGTCCAACGGCCTCGGCAGCAACAGCGTCAATACGCGGTACACACTGATCCTGTCCGGGGCGACCAACCGGTCCGGCGACAACGAAGAGCTGATCCAGTGGGTCAAGGACGCCAAGGCCGCCGTCGTGAAGGACAACTCCACGCCCGATTACCAGGTCGCCGCGTCCGCCGTGCCGCCCGACGCGGTGACCTCCTCCGGCTCGGGTCTCGACCCGGACATCTCACCGGCGTACGCCCAGCTCCAGGTGCACCGGGTGGCGGAGCGGAACAACCTCTCCGTCCAGCGGGTGGAGAAGCTGGTCGAGGACCACACCGACGAGCGCGTCCTCGGCTTCGTGGGGGAGCCCCGGGTGAATGTCCTCGCGCTCAACCTCGCCCTCAAGGAGCTGGCCGGCTGACGCCGTCCCGCTCGCCCGCGGCCCGCGGTGGTCCCCTTCCGTACCGACCACCGCGGGCCGTCTCCGGCTGCCGGGCCGGCCGGAGCCCGAGGCCCCGGGCCGCGCATCAGAATCGCGTCAAGACCCACTCCGGGGCCCTGATCTGCCCTATTTGCCGTAATCGCTGGTTGTAAATTCGACTCAGCCGGCGCGTCCGACGCGGCGGCGCTTCTGGAAGACAATGGGGCCATGGGACGCGGCAAGCTTCGGATCTATCTGGGTGCGGCACCTGGCGTGGGCAAGACCTACGCGATGCTCTCCGAGGCACACCGCCGGGTGGAGCGCGGCACCGACTGTGTGGTGGCCTTCGTCGAGCACCATGACCGGCCGCGTACGGAGGTCATGCTGCGCGGCCTCGAAGAGGTCCGCCGCCGTGACCTGGAATACCGCGAGACCGTCTTCACCGAGATGGATGTCGACGCCGTCCTGGAACGCCGGCCCGCCGTCGCCCTGGTCGACGAACTCGCCCACACCAATGTCCCCGGCTCCCGCAACGCCAAGCGCTGGCAGGACGTCGAGGAGCTGCTCCAGGCCGGTATCGACGTCGTCTGCACCGTCAATATCCAGCACCTGGAATCACTCGGCGATGTCGTCGAATCGATAACGGGCGTACGGCAGCGCGAGACGGTCCCCGACGAGGTCGTCCGGCGGGCGGACCAGATCGAGCTGGTCGACATGTCCCCGCAGGCGCTGCGCCGGCGGATGGCGCACGGCAACATCTACAAGCCCGACAAGGTCGACGCGGCGCTCTCCCACTACTTCCGGCCCGGGAACCTCACCGCGCTGCGGGAGCTGGCCCTGCTCTGGGTCGCCGACCGGGTGGACGAATACCTCCAGCAGTACCGCGGCGAGCACAACATCCGCACCACCTGGCAGGCCCGCGAACGCATCGTCGTCGGCCTCACCGGCGGACCCGAGGGACGTACGCTCATCCGCCGCGCCGTGCGACTGGCCGAGAAGGGCGCCGGCGGAGAGGTACTCGCGGTCTACATAGCCAGGAGCGACGGCCTGACCTCGGCCTCGCCCAAGGAACTCACGGTCCAGCGGACCCTGGTCGAGAGCCTCGGCGGCACCTTCCACCATGTCATCGGGGACGATGTCCCCTCCGCGCTGCTCGAATTCGCACGCGGGGTGAACGCCACCCAGATCGTGCTGGGCTCCAGCCGCCGCAAGACCTGGCAGTACATCTTCGGACCCGGCGTCGGCGCCACCGTCGCCCGGGAGTCGGGGCCCGACCTGGACGTGCACATCGTCACGCACGAAGAGGCCGCCAAGGGCCGCGGACTGCCCGTGGCGCGCGGGGTCAGGCTCGGCCGCTCCCGGATCATCTGGGGCTGGCTGGCCGGGGTCGCCGCGCCCGTCCTGCTATCGATGCTGCTGACCGCCCTCAGCGACAGCCTCGGGCTCGCCAACGATGTCCTGCTGTTCCTCTTCCTGACCGTGCTGGCCGCGCTGCTGGGCGGGCTGCGGCCCGCGCTCGCCTCCGCCGCCGTGGGCTCGCTGCTGCTGAACTTCTACTTCACCCCGCCCACCCACACCCTGACCGTGCAGGACCCGAAGAACCTGGTCGCCATCGTGATCTTCTTCGCGGTCGCGGTCTCGGTGGCCTCCGTGGTGGACCTGGCGGCGCGCCGTACCCATCAGGCCGCCCGGCTGCGCGCTGAATCCGAGGTCCTCTCCTTCCTCGCGGGCAGCGTGCTGCGCGGCGAGACCACCCTGGACGCGCTGCTGGAACGGGTCCGCGAGACCTTCTCCATGGAGTCCGTGGCGCTCCTCGAACGTACGAGCGATGTCGACCCCTGGACCCGCGCGGGCAGCGTAGGACCGCAGCCGGTGGACCGCCCCGAGTCCGCCGATGTGGACATGCCCGTCGGCGACCATCTGGCGCTGGCGCTCACGGGCCGTGTGCTGCCCGCCGAGGACCGCCGGGTGCTCTCGGCCTTCGCCGCCCAGGCCGCCGTCGTACTCGACCGCCAGCGCCTGGTCGGAGAGGCTGAGCAGGCCCGCGAACTGGCCGAGGGCAACCGCATCCGTACGGCCCTGCTCGCAGCCGTCAGCCACGACCTGCGGACCCCGCTGGCCGGCATCAAGGCCGCGGTGACGTCCCTGCGCTCCGACGATGTCGAATGGTCCGAGGAGGACCAGGCCGAGCTGCTCGAAGGCATCGAGCACGGCGCCGACCGGCTCGACCACCTGGTGGGCAATCTCCTCGACATGTCCCGGCTGCAGACCGGCACCGTCACCCCGCTGATCCGCGAGATCGACCTCGATGAGGTGGTCCCGATGGCGCTCGGCGGCGTACCGGAGGACAGCGTGGACCTGGACATTCCCGAATCGCTGCCCATGGTGGCCGTCGACCCGGGACTGCTGGAGCGCGCCGTCGCCAATATCGTCGAGAACGCCGTCAAGTACAGCCCCGACGCCCGGCGCGTCCACATCGCCGGCAGCGCGCTCGGCGAGCGGGTCGAGCTGCGGGTCGTCGACCGCGGCCCCGGCGTCCCCGACGAGGCCAAGGACCGGATCTTCGAACCCTTCCAGCGCCACGGCGACGCGCCGCGCGGGGCCGGGGTCGGCCTCGGCCTCGCGGTCGCCCGCGGCTTCGTGGACGCGATGGGCGGCACCCTCGCCGCCGAGGACACGCCCGGCGGCGGCCTCACCATGGTTCTCACCCTCAGGGCGGCACCCGGACCCGCGCCGGTACGCCCCGAACAACCCGCCCGGGTCGTCTCATGACCGGGACAGCAGAAAGGCAGACCGGTATGCAGCATCCCTCCGGGGGGGATCCCCGGACCCCCGTGCGGGTGCTCGTCGTCGACGACGAGCCGCAGATCGTACGTGCCCTGGTGATCAATCTGAAGGCGCGCAAGTACGAGGTGGACGCGGCCGCCGACGGCGCGAGCGCGCTGGAACTCGCGGCCGCCCGCCACCCCGATGTCGTCGTGCTCGACCTCGGGCTGCCGGACATGGACGGTGTCGAGGTGATCAAGGGTCTGCGCGGCTGGACCCGCGTCCCGATCCTGGTGCTCTCCGCCCGCCACACCTCGGACGAGAAGGTCGAGGCGCTGGACGCCGGCGCCGACGACTACGTCACCAAGCCCTTCGGCATGGACGAGCTGCTGGCCCGGCTGCGCGCCGCGGTCCGGCGGGCCGAGCCCGTCGGCGGGGAGGGTGACGACGGCGTCGCCGTCGTCGAGACCGAGGGGTTCACCGTCGACCTGGCCGCCAAGAAGGTCAACCGGGAGGGCAGGGACGTACGGCTCACCCCGACCGAGTGGCATCTGCTGGAGGTGCTCGTACGCAACACCGGCCGGCTCGTCAGCCAGAAACAGCTCCTCCAGGAGGTCTGGGGGCCCTCCTACGGCACCGAGACCAACTATCTGCGGGTCTACATGGCCCAGCTGCGGCGCAAGCTGGAGGCGGATCCCTCGCACCCCAGGCACTTCGTCACCGAGCCCGGCATGGGCTACAGGTTCGAGCGTTGATCCGGCACCCGCGTACCCCGGTACGCTCTAACGCATGAGTGCTGAGAAGCCGACCGGCCGCTTCCGCCGGATGCTCGACCGGCTGTCCAGCTCCCAGGAGGATCTGGAGTCCGAGGAGCTGCGGGAGGACGCGCAGGCATCGGGGTGCACGCGGATCTCCGACTGCAACGACCGGCAGATCGTCCGGGTGACTGGTACGTTGCGGACGGTCACCCTGCGTCCGCGGGCCGGTGTGCCCGCACTGGAGGCGGAGCTGTTCGACGGCACCGCGCCGCTGGACGTGGTGTGGCTGGGCCGGCGCTCCATCGTGGGCATAGAGCCGGGCCGTAAGCTGATCGCCTCCGGCCGGATCTCCCTGAGCCACGGCCGGCGGGTGCTGTTCAATCCCAAATACGAACTCCGACCGCTCGGACAGGAGTAGCCGGTGACGTCACTCGACAAGCCCGCCGCCTCGAACGCTTCCCCCGCCTCGAACGCTTCCCCCGCCTCGAACGACGCCCCTGCCTCGAACGACGCCCCCGCCTCACCCGATCAGGACGGTGACGCGAAAGCCGTCACCGAGGCGGCCCTTTTCGAGGCATTCGGTGGCCTGCGCGGCATGGTGGAGACCGTTCTCCCCGGCCTGCTGTTCGTCACGATCTTCACCATCAACAAGGACCTGCACACCTCGGCCATCGCGGCCCTGGTCGTCTCGCTGCTGCTCGTCGCGGTCCGGCTGGTCCGCAAGGACACCGTCAAGCACGCCTTCAGCGGTGTCTTCGGAGTCGCCTTCGGCGTCGTCTTCGCGATGATGACGGGCAATGCCAAGGACTTCTATCTGCCGGGCATGCTCTACACGCTGGGGCTCGCGGTCGCGTACATCGCCACCGCTCTCGCGGGCGTGCCGCTGATCGGACTGATCCTCGGTCCGATCTTCAAGGAGAACCTCTCCTGGCGTACCCGTAACCCCGGCCGCAAGAAGGCGTACGCCAAGGCCAGCTGGGCCTGGGGACTGATCCTGCTCGCCAAGTGCGCGATCCTCTTCCCGCTCTACTGGTGGGCCGACACCGCGCAGCTCGGCTGGGTGCTGATCGCGCTCAAGATCCCGCCGTTCCTGCTGGCGGTCTATCTGACCTGGGTCTTCCTGGCGAAGGCGCCGCCGCCGATCGACGTGTTCGCGGAGATGGAGGCGGAGGAGCAGGCCGAGAAGGAGCGCAAGGCGGCAGCCGCCACCGCGCCCACCGCAGACGGCCAGGCCCGCCACCGCCGCTAGGCCCTGTCCGACCGGACAGGACCTGGGCCCTGTCCGGCTTTGATCTTCACGACGTAGAAGGGCCCGGCACCGAGTGGTGCCGGGCCCTTCTACGTCGCTGATCAGCCCGCCGCGTCCTCGCGGCGTACCGACAGGAGATCCTCCAACTGCTCCTCGCGCGCCTGGGCCGCCACGAACAGCAGCTCGTCGCCCGCCTCAAGCGTCTCCTCGGGGTTCGGCGTGAGCACGCGCGTACCCCGGATGATCGTGACCAGGGAGGTGTCCTCCGGCCAGGCCACATCGCCGACCTGGGTGCCGGTCACGGCCGACTCCGGGGGCAGCGTCAGCTCGACCAGGTTGGCGTCGCCGTGGCTGAAGCGCAGCAGTCGTACGAGATCGCCGACGCTCACCGCCTCCTCGACCAGCGCCGACATCAGCCGCGGCGTGGAGACCGCGACATCGACGCCCCAGGCCTCGTTGAACAGCCACTCGTTCTTCGGGTTGTTGACCCGGGCCACCACCCGCGGCACGCCGTACTCCGTCTTGGCGAGCAGCGAGACGACCAGATTGACCTTGTCGTCGCCGGTCGCGGCGATCACGACGTTGCACCGCTGCAGCGCCGCCTCGTCCAGCGAGGTGATCTCACAGGCGTCGGCCAGCAGCCATTCGGCCAGCGGCACCCGCTCCACCGAGATGGCGGTCGGCGCCTTGTCGACCAGCAGGACCTCGTGTCCGTTCTCCAGCAGCTCGCCCGCGATGGAACGGCCCACCGCACCTGCCCCGGCAATCGCGACGCGCATCAGTTCCCGCCTCCGTCCGGACCCTCGGCGAATGACGCCTCGACCTTCTCGATCTCGTCGGTCCGCATCATCACGTGGACGAGATCGCCCTCCTGCAGCACCGTCTGGGACGTCGGCAGCATCGCCTCACCCAGACGGGTGAGGAACGCGACGCGGACGCCCGTCTCCTCCTGCAGCGTGCTGATCTTGTGGCCGATCCAGCTCCCCGAGGTGTGCACCTCGGCGAGCTGCACCCCACCGCTCGGGTCGCGCCACAGCGGCTCCGCGCCGGACGGCAGCAGCCGGCGCATCATCTGGTCGGCGGTCCAGCGGACCGTGGCCACGGTCGGGATGCCCAGACGCTGGTAGACCTCGGCGCGGCGCGGGTCGTAGATACGGGCCGCGACATTCTCTATGCCGAACATCTCGCGGGCCACCCGGGCCGCGATGATGTTGGAGTTGTCGCCGCTGCTCACCGCCGCGAACGCGCCGGCGTCCTCGATCCCCGCCTCACGCAGGGTGTCCTGGTCGAACCCGACCCCGTTCACGCGACGGCCACCGAAACCGGAACCGAGCCGGCGGAACGCGGTGGGGTCCTGGTCGATGACGGCGACCGTGTGCCCCTGCTGCTCCAGGTTCTGGGCGAGTGCGGCTCCCACTCGGCCGCAGCCCATGATGACGATGTGCACGTCGCCTTACCCCGCAGTCCTGATCTCGCTGACCTGCGAAAACACCCTGTTCACTCTTCCTTCTCGACGTGCCGGGTACCCAGCGGGACACCGTGTACGGCCGTTCCCTGGGTCGAGCTTATGCGGCAAGGGTCACGAACCCGTCATCCCCGTAGGCGTATGACTCCGAGCCAGAAGGGGTGGTGGCCTCACGGCTCGCTGTTCGAACGCATACGATCCTCTGCGTGTCCAAACTGACCGACGTGCCCAAACGAATTCTTATCGGGCGGGCGCTGCGTAGCGACAGGCTGGGAGAGACCCTCCTCCCCAAGCGCGTCGCGCTGCCCGTCTTCGCCTCCGACCCGCTTTCCTCGGTGGCGTACGCGCCGGGAGAAGTCCTTCTGGTCCTGTCCATCGCGGGTGTGTCGGCCTATCACTTCAGCCCGTGGATCGCACTGGCCGTCGTGGTCCTGATGTTCACGGTCGTCGCGTCCTACCGGCAGAACGTGCACGCCTACCCGAGCGGCGGCGGCGACTACGAGGTGGCCACCACCAACCTCGGTCCCAGGGCCGGTCTCACCGTCGCCAGCGCGCTGCTGGTCGACTACGTCCTGACCGTGGCCGTGTCGATCTCCTCCGGAGTCGAGAACCTCGGCTCCGCGATCCCCTTCGTCGTGGAGAACAAGGTTCTCTGCGCCATCGCGATAATCGTGCTGCTGACGTTGATGAACCTGCGCGGCGTACGGGAGTCCGGGAAGCTCTTCGCGATTCCGACGTATGTCTTCGTCGGCGGTGTGTTCATCATGATCGCCTGGGGCGCGTTCCGCGGGCTCGTCCTCGGCGAATCCATGCAGGCCCCGACGGCCGACTTCGAGATCAAGGCGGAGCACCAGGGCCTGGCCGGCTTCGCGCTGGTCTTCCTGCTGCTGCGGGCGTTCTCCTCCGGCTGCGCCGCGCTGACCGGTGTCGAGGCGATCAGCAACGGTGTCCCCGCCTTCCGCAAGCCCAAGAGCAAGAACGCGGCGACGACACTCGCCCTGATGGGCGGCCTCGCCGTCACCATGTTCTGCGGCATCATCGGCCTGGCGATGGCCACCAAGGTCAAGATGGCCGAGTTCCCCGCCACGGACCTGATCCACGACGGCGCCCCGGTCGGCTCGGGCTATGTCCAGAACCCGGTCATCTCCCAGGTCGCGGCCGCCGTCTTCGGCGACGGCACCTTCTTCTTCATCCTGCTCGCCGCGGCCACCGCGCTCGTCCTCTTCCTGGCCGCCAACACGGCGTACAACGGCTTCCCGCTGCTCGGCTCGATCCTCGCCCAGGACCGCTATCTGCCGCGCCAGTTGCACACCCGCGGCGACCGGCTGGCCTTCTCCAACGGCATCGTGCTGCTGGCCGGGGCCGCCGCGCTGCTCGTCGCCGTGTACGGGGCCGACTCCACCCGGCTGATCCAGCTCTACATCGTCGGTGTCTTCGTCTCCTTCACGCTCAGCCAGACCGGCATGGTCCGGCACTGGAACCGCCATCTGAGGACCGAGCGGAACGTGGCCAAGCGCCGCCACATGATCCGCTCGCGGGCGATCAACACCTTCGGTGCCTTCTTCACGGGCCTGGTGCTGGTCGTCGTCCTGGCCACCAAGTTCACCCACGGCGCCTGGGTCGCGCTGCTCGGCATGGTGATCTTCTACGGGACGATGACCGCGATCCGTAAGCACTACGACCGGGTCGCCGAGGAGATCGCCGCTGCCGAAGGGCCGTCCGACGACAGCGTCCGGCCGTCCCGGGTGCACTCCATCGTGCTGGTCTCCAAGGTCCACAAGCCCACACTGCGCGCGCTCGCGTACGCCAAGCTGATGCGTTCCGACACCCTGGAGGCGCTCAGCATCAGCGTCGACCCGGTCGAGACGAAGGCGCTCAAGGACGAATGGGAGCGGCGCGGCATCAATGTGCCGCTGAAGATCCTCGATTCCCCCTACCGCGAGATCACCCGGCCGATCATCGAGTACGTGAAGGGCCTGCGCAGCGAGAACCCGCGCGACGCGATCAGCATCTACATTCCCGAGTACGTGGTCGGCCGCTGGTACGAGCACCTCCTGCACAACCAGAGCGCCCTGCGGCTCAAGGGCCGGCTGCTCTTCACCCCCGGGGTCATGGTGACCTCGGTGCCGTACCAGCTGGAGTCCTCCGAGCTGGCGAAGCAGCGGGCGAAGAGGCGGGCCGCGTACCAGGCACCGGGCTCGGTCCGGCGCGGACCTGTCGACTCGCGGCCGAAGGATCCCGGCCCCAAGGAGTGAGCGGCCACCTGCCGTCGCCCCGAGCGTCCTTCGGGGTGGCGGCCGGACGGGTGACGCGCACGTAGACTGGTGGGCTGTCGTCCGGCCGTACCCTTTGATCTTTTGGAGCCACCCCCTCATGCAAACAGAACCGCAGGCTTCGCTGATCGGGGAGGTGTACGAGGTCGAGGTCGGTCCCGTGGCACACGGCGGCCACTGCATCGCCCGTACCGACGAGGGCCGGGTGCTGTTCGTACGGCACACCCTCCCCGGCGAGAAGATCCTCGCCCGGGTGACGGAGGGCGAGGCGGACTCCCGCTATCTCCGCGCCGACGCGGTGGAGATCATCGAGGCGTCCAAGGACCGTGTCGAGGCGCCCTGCCGGTACGCGGGCCCCGGCCGGTGCGGCGGCTGCGACTGGCAGCACGCCAAGCCCGGCGCGCAGCGGCGCTTCAAGGGCGAGGTCATCGCCGAGCAGCTCCAGCGGCTCGCGGGACTCACCCCCGAGGAGGCCGGCTGGGACGGGACCGTTATGCCCGCGCCCGGCGACAAGCTGCCGGCGGGCGAGGTGCCCGCCTGGCGCTCGCGCCTGCAGTACGCGGTCGACGAGGACGGGCGCGCGGGACTGCGCCGGCACCGCTCGCACGACGTCGAGCCGGTCGAGCACTGCATGATCGCCGCGGAAGGCGTCAGTGAGCTGGGCATCGAGCGGCGCGAGTGGCCGCAGATGGCCACGGTCGAGGCCATCGCCGCGTCGGGCTCCGGCGACCGGCAGGTGGTCCTCACCCCGCGGGCCGGCGGCCGGCTCCCGCTGGTCGAGCTGGACAAGCCGGTCTCGGTGCTGCGGGTGGAGGAGCACGACGGGGGAGTGCACCGGGTCCACGGCCGCGCCTTCGTCCGCGAGCGCGCCGACGGCCGCACGTACCGCGTCGGCATGGGCGGCTTCTGGCAGGTCCACCCGCAGGCCCCCCAACTGCTGATCGAGGCCGTGATGCAGGGCCTGATGCCGCGCAAGGGCGAGACCGCGCTCGATCTGTACTGCGGCGTGGGTTTGTTCGCCGGGGCAATCGCGGAGCGCGTCGGCGAGACCGGCGCGGTGCTGGGCATCGAGTCCGGCAAGCGCGCCGTGGAGGACGCCCGGCACAACCTCCAGGACCTGCCCCGGGTCCGTATCGAACAGGGCAAGGTCGACCAGGTGCTGCCGCGCACGCACATCACCGAGACGGACCTGATCGTCCTGGACCCGCCACGCGCGGGCGCCGGCAAGCAGACGGTCAAGCACCTCGCGGGCCTCGGCGCCCGCCGCATCGCCTACGTCGCCTGCGACCCGGCCGCCCTCGCCCGCGACCTGGCCTACTTCCACGAGGGCGGCTACCGCCCCCGCACCCTGCGCGCCTTCGACCTCTTCCCGATGACGCACCACGTGGAGTGCGTAGCGATCCTGGAACCGACAAAGAAGGACGCCTGACTGCGGATTTGCCGGTGCACGTTATGTGCACTGCAGGCGTTACGGGCGATATCTTGACGCCGAAGTGACGCTCTCTGAGGCATCGTGACGCTCATTTGACGCTCGTCCTGATGAATCGTCAGGCAATCTGCGCCACTGGTCAGACGGCCTACTGGCTGCGCGGGTGTGGCAGGTTGCCGGGAAGCGAGCCGAGAAGGGCAAGTCGGCCGACGTGGATGAGGAGATCACCCGGCTGCGACGAGAGAACGCGGCGCTGAAGAAGGACACCAAGGAGCCGGCCATGGAGCGTGCTGTCCTCAAACGCTGCATGGTCCGGTGGGTGAAGTAGAGAGAGTCCTAGATGGTGAATCATCCATGGACGCCGGCCCATCAGGCGGTCGAGTCCCGTGACTATGAAGAATTGACTCGACTGCTCGATCGCGGAGTGGATCCCGGAGAGGTCTGCTGTGGTCAGACTTTGCTGATTCATGCCATTGAGCTTGAGGGTGATTCGGCGCTGCAATCCGGAGGTGAGTTGAATTCTGTACTCACGGCAATTCTCCTGGCCTATGGGGCAAATCCATTCGAAACAATCGATGGCGGTGGGACGCCTCTTGAGATGGCGGCGAGCTACGATCATGTGCTTGCTGAGAGGCTGATTATGCGATGGTCGCGAAATGTTGTCCAAGATTGAATGGATCAAACAGCTGGGTGCGATCTCTCGGTTTAAGGGCGGTGGTTGTGAGAGACGGTCGCTCGGCACATCCACAAGAACCGCTCGCGCCATCAGGAGGGTTTCCGTGCCCATGTGGCGCTCGAGCCCGAGCAAGGTTTCTTCACCGAGGTCGCGCCGACCGCCGGAAGCGGGCCGGGAAACCATGAGGATGCCGTCGCCCAGGACCTCCTGTAGGTACGGCAGTGCCGGTGGCCCTTATCCCACGGGCTGACAAGCACGCACCTGACCGTCCTTATGGAGCACCGAGGCCGGCGAGCAACGCCACCGTCTCCGCCCACAGCTCCCGCTGCACATGCTCGCTGCGGCCCGGCTCGGGGCACTGCAGCTGCTTGGCATCCCGCACGGAGAAATAGACCCCGCTTGTGTGTGCGAAAGCTGGATCGGTCGCCAGGCGCAGGATGATCCCGGCGCCCTTGCGGGGGTCGCCCACCCCCAGGATGTTCAGCACGCGCTGCAGCAGCTCGGACCCGGGCAGGTCCCGGCCGAGCCCGGTGGCGTTGAAGCCGGGATCGCAGCAGTTGACCGTGACCTTCGTGGCATCCAGACGCCGGGCCAGCTCCAGGGTCCACATAATGGTCATCAGCTTCGTCCGGCCGTACAGCGCCATCGACTCCCGCCGCGTATAGGGATCGGTGCGGCGCAGGTCCAGGCTCGGCGAAACGGTCTTGGCCTGCTGCGCCGCCTCCGATGCAACGTTGACGATGCGCGCCGGGCCGGACGCCAGGAGCGTGTTCGTCAGCGCTTCGGTCAGCACGAACGGGCCCAGGTAATTGACCGCGGTCATCTCCGCGAAACCCTCGGCTGTGGTGCGCTGGGAGAACGCGTGCAAGCCCGCGTTGTTGACCAGTAGGTCCAGCCGGGGATAGTGCGCGGCGATCTCTTCACCCACCCGGCGCGCTTGGGCAATGAGCCCCAGGTCCGCGTAGAAGATGTCGGCCCGCACGTCGGCGGAGACTGACCGCAGCTGACCAAGGAGCGCTTCAGCCTTGGACCGGGAGCGCGCCACTGCCCCGATGCGGTAGCCGCGGCGTGCCAGTTCCAGAGCGGTGATCCGGCCCAACCCGGAGGTGGCACCGGTGATCACAGCGACGGGACGGTCCATCACTCACTCCATTCATGAGGTACCTCATTAAATCTGTGTGGGACGATACCCGACACCATGAGTGAGTACGAAGCGACGGCCGCAGCCGACGGCCGCGAGCGGGTGGGGTTGCATTTTCTGTCTGTCGCCTACCGGGTACGGGAGAAGGTCGACCAGCACATGTCAGCCGCGGGTCTCTCCCTGTCCCGTACCAAAGTCCTGCAGCTACTCGCCCAGCGCGGCACACTGCACCAGGCGGAACTCGCCGAAGCCCTCGGTCAGGCGCCACGTTCCGTCACACAGACCGTGGAAGCCCTCGAACGAGCCGGCTTGATCACCCGGACCAACGACCCCGACGACCGCCGCCGCAAGACCGTCTCGCTGACCGCCACCGGACATACCGCGCTGGCAGCGGCGGAACAGGCCGGCAAGCAGATACTGCAGCAACTCTTCGGCTCGCTCGACACACGCCAGCTGGCCCACGTGGGAACATTGCTCACCATCGTCGATACCGCCGCGACACGTACAGACTGACACTGTAAGAAGACGGTCAGGCCGCACCCACGACCTGACCACCGCCCGCACCCACCGGATCATCCGGATCTGCGAACTTCCGAGGGGTGTTTACAGGCCCACCCGTGAGTGCGTGAAGCTGGGCCGGGTCCGGACCATGACTGGCTGGCAATTTTTGTTCGTTGCTCTCGGAAAGCGTGCCGTGACAGCATTCGACGCGTGTCCGACAACGGGGATGACGTAGCAGAGCCGCCTGCCCGGCGTTCGAAGATTGCCGACTTGGCCGACTGCCCTGCTGACGAGGCGCCTTCCGCGCTGCGTGAGGCACCGGATCCGGCCCGTGCCATGACGTCGGACGATGATCCGGCGGCCGTGGCTCGGACTGAGTTTGCTGTGTTGCTGGGTGAGTTCCGGCGTACGGCGGTGCTGGTGCCGCTGGATGCCGATGGGGATCTGTGGTCGGCGGAGCAGAACGGGGTTCGCTGGATCTGTGCGTTCTCGGACGAGGAGGCGTTGGCCCGGTTCGCACAAGCCCGGGGCGATGCCGGGCGGGAGTGGGCGTACCAGACGGTGTTGGGTGCGCGGTTGCTGGATGTGATGGTGCCATTGCTGCCGGGACCTGCGGGGGTGGCGCTGGAGGATGCGGGCAGTGCGGACGGCATGGTGTTTCCGCCGGTGGCGGGCATTGTGCCGGACGCGGTTGCGGTGGATCTCGGGGGGATGCGGTGAGCGGGGAGAGTTCTGATCTTCAGGTGCCGCCGGAGGCTTTGGCTGCGATCGCGAAGGGGATCGATCTGGCGCATGCCGAGTTGAAGGAGCTCGGCATGATCGGTGAGGCGTCGACGGGCCGGGGGTTCTCGGATCTCGCCTTGTCGGGGCTGGAGTTGGGGCACGGCGGGCTGACGTCGGAGTTCGAGACGTTCTGCAACCGCTGGGAGTGGGGTGTGCGGGCGCTGACGCAGAAGGGGAACGGCTTCGCGCTCGGGGTCGGGTTGTCGGCGGGTTCCTTTGCGGAGCAGGAGCAGTACATCAAGGACTCGTTCAAGGTCGGCGCGAATTCCCTCAACGGGAATCCGCACCTGTCCGAGGACGAGGTCAAGGCCATGAGCTGGGACACGATCAGCAGTCAGTCCGCGTACGACAACCCGGACTGGAGCACGGAGTCGATGGTCGAGGCCCACGACGAGGTGAAGCAGAACTGGCAGAACACCGCCTACGACGTGGAAGACGCCGCGCTCGACTCGATGCAACGCTCCGGGCTGGTGGACCCGGCGGTGCGGGCAGCGGCGGATGAACGTCTGAAGGAGCAGCTTGATCCGTCGCAGGAGACGATCGATCAGGCCGAGCAGCCGCGGTGGGGGGAGAGCCGCTGATGGTGGACTGGGGGAAGCTCGGCGGAGACGTTTACGACGGTGCCGGCAAGCTGGTCGACAAGGGCAAGGAGATCGTCGGCGAGGGGATCGACAAGGGCACCGATGTGCTCGGCTCCGGTCTGGAGAAGGTCGGTGCCGATGAGTGGGCGGACTCGGTCGAGGACTGGGGCGATGAGACCGCGTCCTCGCTCGGTGCGGAGGTCGGTGAGCAGCAGCTCGGACAGACCGAGGAAGCCAATGAGCTGATCCACGGCAGGCCGGACAAGATCAGCGCCGCGGTGAAGAACCTCCGGGACTTCCAACACGCGTTCGATCTCGTCGGCGGCGGGATGAAGAAGCTCGACTCCGGTCACTGGAAGGGTAGGCCGCAGACGCCTTCCGGGCGAAGTTCGAGACCCTGCCGACCGACTGGCTGCGTGCGGCGGATGCGTTCGAGGACGCGGCCAAGGCGCTGGAGACGTACGCCGGGACGGTCACGAGCGCGCAGGGCAAGGCCGGTGAAGCGATCGCCCTCTACAAGGAGGCCAAGCGGGACTACGAAACCGCAGCCGCCGCGTTTGAGGAGAAGGCCAAGGCGTACAACGCGGTCCGCAACACCGATCACCCGCTCCCGCATCCGGGAACGTTCTCCGATCCGGGCGCGGCCAAGCGCCAGCACGCCCAGGAGATCCTGGAGCGTGCCCGGCGTGCGCGTAACGAAGCCGCCGAAGCGGCCAAGGGCGCGGTTACCGCGGCGATGGCGCACGCCCCGAAGGAGCCCACCGGCCTGGACCGGGCGAAGCAGGAGTTCCTCGACTACCAGGTCGGCCAGGGCATCGAGCTCGCCCACCTCGGTGGCGGTGTCCTCAAGGGCACCGCGGGGCTGGTCAACTTCGTCCGCTCGGTCAACCCGGTCGACCCGTACAACCTGACGCACCCGGCCGAGTACTACAAGGGCGTCAACATGACGCTCGCCGGCCTCGTCTCCACCGCCGCCAATCCCGACCGGGCGCTCAAGAACGCCTGGGACGCGGCCAAGGGCGACCCCTCCGAATTCATCGGTCGACTGATACCCGAGCTGGTCGGCACCAAGGGCGGTGGTCTGATCAAGGGCGGCCTGCGGGCTGGGATGAAGGATCTCCTCGAACGTCCGACGGGCAAGAACCGGCACGGCCACGAGAAGAACCCCGACTCCAACGCGAAGAAGTGCAGCGAGGTCAAGTGCGCCGGAGACCCTGTCGATGTCGCGACCGGGCGCATGCTGCTCCCGCAGACGGACATCGTGCTACCGGGCTCGCTGCCCCTTGTCTTCGAGCGCGTCTTCGACTCCTCGTACCGAGCCGGCCGCTGGTTCGGATCCGGCTGGTCGAGCACAGTTGATCAGCGGCTGGAGATCGACGCGGAGGGCGTGGTGTTCAGCTGCGACGAAGGCAGCCTGCTCGCATACCCGCACCCCGCCCCTGGCGTCCCCGTCATGCCCACGCACGGGCGGCGCTGGCCCCTCGACCGGAAGGACGGCGGCTACACCGTTACCGATCCGGAAACCGGCCGAGTCCGGCACTTCGTCGACCACCCCAACGGGGAGCTGGCGCTCCTGGCTCGGATCGACGACCGTAACGGCCGTTGGATCACCTTCGAGTACGACGAGACGGCTGATCCGACGTCGATCGTGCACCACGGCGGCTACCACCTGAAGCTCACCACGAGCGAAGGGAGGGTCACCGCCCTGCACCTGGCGGGCGCCGCACCGGACGGCACCGATCAGGAGATCCTCCGCTACGGCTACACCGACGGCCACCTCACCGAGGTCACCAATTCCTCAGGCCGCCCTTTGCGCTTCGGCTGCGACGAGTTGGGCCGCATCACGTCGTGGACGGACACCAACGGCAGCCGGTACGAGTACGTATACGACGAGTACGACCGCTGCGTGTACCAGTCGGGCACGAACGGCCACCTCGAAGCCCACTTCACATGGGACGACACCGACCCCGACACCGGCCTGCGCATGACGTCCATGACCGACGGCCTCGGCCACACAAAGCGTTACGCGGTCAACGACCGCTCCCAGGTCGTCGCCGAGATCGATGCCTTGGGCGCGGTCACCCGCTTCGAGTACGACCGCCACCACCGACTGCTGTCCCGCACCAATCCGCTGGGGCACACCAGCCTCTACACATACGACGAAGCCGGTCGGTTGATCGCCGCAGTCCGCCCGGACGGCCGACGGTCCACCGCCGAATACAACGATCTCGGGTTGCCTGTGAAAGTCACGGGTACGGATGGATCCGTCGTGCGTCAGACCTACGATGATCACGGCAATCGCACGTCGGTCGTCGATGGATCACACGCCGCCACCCGATTCGTGTACGACGAATCCGGCCACCTCGCCGCAGTGACCGACGCCCTCGGTCACACCACACACCTACGTAACGACGAGGCAGGACTGCCTGTCGAAATCACCAACCCACTAGGGGCGACCACCGCTTGCGGGCGTGATGCGTTCGGTCGCCCTGTCGTGGTCACCGATGCGCTGGGGGCAATGACCCGTTTATCACCGATCTCATCGGTACTCCGACACAACTCATCGACGAAGCGGGCACCCTTGCCTGGCACACCCGCAGCACGCTGTGGGGCACCACCACTTGGGCCACTGCCAGCACCACGTACACCCCGCTCCGCTTCCCCGGTCAGTACTTCGACCCCGAGACCGGCCTGCACTACAACTACTTCCGCCACTACGACCCAGTAACGGCTAGATACCTCACTACCGACCCGCTGGGGCTCGCGCCCGCTCCCAACCCAGCCGCGTATGTCTCTGATCCGCGCACTTCGACAGACCCTCTCGGGCTGACCCCTTGCCCGCCGAAGGGAGAGAGGAACAACCCGTTCAAGAACAGGGAGGACGCCGAGAAGGCGGCATTCGAAGCCGCAGGCGTACCGTACGGCGAGACACCGATTGCCGAGTGGACAGTGGCAGGGGACAAGAACCTGAAGCACGCCCCCGGGTACACGTATTCGAAGGATGAGAGCCACTGGGGTAATTTCCGACAATTCGAAACACCGCAGGGATCCCGCGTCGTCGTGGAACATATTTTCGATCCGGCAGGTACGCATTTTCACGCTGGAAAACCTAAGATCGATGACACCCGCAGCTTGGTGAACTTCGGCTGGGACAACAGCAGGGTCCAGCGTGCTGATGGAACATTCTGATATCCCGAAGATATGGAGCGGTACGGAAAAATAAATAAACCCGGCGGGGATCGCCACTTCTTTTACGAAGGAAACTAGTTACACTTTTTATTTTGGAAAGAAGGTTCAAGGATGTCCGACGGTGTGGCCCGGGATTGGCGAAACATTCTACAAGCTTGCGGCTTGACAATAGTCGAGGGGGCGGTGCCCGTTTCGGCGCCCTCTCCCGTGAAGGCTATTCATTTCGTAACAGGAGTAGATGTAGATCCCACAAAAACCATCGCGCGAGCACAGCCCTCCGCTGCCGAGGAAGTCGACCGCCAGTGGCGAATGCAGACTTCCGGTCGACTGGATCCTTCGGGAGCCAATGAATTCTTTATCCTGCCACCTGGGGGCGGGGGTGTCGCTGTCGGCTGGGTCCGTGTGAGAGAGGCTGTCGGAGTGAACCTCCCCTCCCGCATCGCCGCAGTGACGGGTTCGCTCGAGTTCCTGAGCTTGTCAGTAGACGGAAGTTACCTGTTCGCGGTTTCCGAGGAGGATGACGAGTACTGGATCGTCGTCCGTCGGCTCACATCGTGATCGCACGCGTCTAATGAGGCTGTGGCTCGAAAAGAATTGATTTTTCGCGGTCGGCTGCTTTCTCTGACTGAAGTACCGTTTCCTCTTCGCGGACTGATTCGACCACATGTGGCAAGCGTCAGCCCCAGGGTGATGAGCTCCCGCAGCAGGTATGCCGGGTTGTCGACCCTCTGGGGGCACTGTCCCCGCTCTCGCTCTCCTCTTCCAGCTCTTTGAGGCGGGGGTGCTACAGCGGCGGTGTTGGAAGACATGCCCACGCGCGCCGGTGGGCACGGGCGCCCACGTTCCGGCTCACGTAGAGGTGGGCACCGCCGAAATGCTTCAGGCCGGCGACCGTCGAGGTTGATCGGCTTGGCGTACAGGTTCGTAAGCCGGAGCTGGCCGCAAGCTTCGCGCCGATCTGCTCACCAAGGCCAGATCCGCCCAGGAGCATATGCTTGACCACAACTGGGGAAATAAAAAGAACCGGGCGGACGAAATGAAAGCACTCATCGAAAAATTGGAGGGGTGACCGTGAGTGCCGCTGAACTCATCGCCTCATTTATCGCATCGGGGCGACTGTACGGGGTTGGCATCGGCTCCACCCTCATGGAGCTTCAACAGGCAATTGACTGCGATTTCGTGGATGTTGTGGACGAGGACGGTGATTCGATGCGACGCGACTACGGATTTATCGAATTCTATCTGAATTCCGGCGAAAGCTGGAGCGTGTCCGGGGGCGCCATCGAGCTGCACAGGCTGGCCGCTCGCGGTGATATGGCCGATCGGTGGCGTACCGCCATGCATGAGGACTTTCCCCAGTGCCTCGCATGGGATGAGTTGTATGGCGAGTTTTCCAAGCTGCCGAATCCTCCCGCCCTTCAAAATATCGATCAAGGTGACTTTCAAGAGTACCGTGCATCGGCAACGAAGGTATCCGTCCTAGTCAACAATGACCATGAGGAACACGACGAATGGCTGGGGCATGGAGACGTATGGAGCGTCAGCCTCGGCTGACGGCACCGCCGTCGTCCGGCCTGATGGAGAAGCAACTTGCCGTGCTTCTGAGGGAAGCGTGGCGGGCATGAAACGGAAAGGTCCCCTTCTGCGCTATGTCGCGGGCAATCCACATCGCCCCATGGATGCACATCATCACGAAAGGCGGTGGTCTACATCTCGATGAACTCCTGCCTGCCTCGGGTAGCGTTTGCGTGGCGCGTCTAAATGGCCAAGATATGCCCGACGAGACGTCAGCGTTTCAGCAGTTTTGGGAATTGCTGAAGTTTCCTGAATATTTTGGATGGAACTGGAACGCCTTCTATGATTGCCTACGCGACCTCCAATGGCTTTCGTCGGATTATCACATCCTGATCATCGAATCCGCCGATAGTGTCCTTTCCGAGGATGGCGTTGCTCGCGAGGAGTTTTTCAGATCCCTATGGCGCGCTGGTCGGCGGTGGTCCTACACCAAGCGGCCCGAGGGTGTGACGCTCAGCAAATTCTCCGTTGTCCTGTCGTGCGACAAGGAGTCCGCACCCAGCCTCGCGAGACGCCTCAGAGAATTTCAGGACCAACCCAATGCCTAGCCCAGATGCCGCATTAGCGATGGTCAGAAGCCATCGAGATGAGAAGTAGATGTCGTACGATGCGATGCTCGACAGCAGCTGCAATTTCGGCAGCAGAGCAGTCGGGTCGCCCGGAGGAATCTCGCCCCGGGCGACCCGACTACTGGCCTGGTTATACCTGCAGCTCCCGATCGGGCAACGCCACCTGGGATGACGTACAGCGCGCCGTACCGAGCTCAGTGTGAAACCCGGCCAATGCCCAATAGCGCTCGCTGATTGAGACGGGCTCAGCATCAGCACCCGCTACCGGTACCAAGGTGGGAATGACCGCAGCATGCGTGTCGGTAGCCAACCCCGCGCGTCGGGGAACCAGTCACGACACTCACCCAATGCAGCCAAAGGGGCCCGGCTCCGAAGCCGGCCAGGCCGTCACGGCGTACGGATCGTCGGGGATAAAGGGCGACTCAGGGGCCACGGCGCTCGGCGGCAAGCCCACGGACCCCGGTCGACCGGTTACCCACGAGGACATTGTGGAGGGCAAGATTCCGAGCAAGGACGGATTCATGCCCCCCGCGGTACAGATCAGATGAGGCAGCATTGAGCATGAAAGTGACCTTCGACAACGACTGGCGCGCGTCAGTGACGGATGATCCGCTGCACCTCGCCCCAGGCTTCGCAGGCACCTCTGTGCGCATTGCGGAGTACGCGGACGTGGAGGAGTGGCAGCGGTTCCTCGTGGAGACTTTCGGCAGCCAGGAGTGGCTGTGGGACGCTCCCGACGAGCTCCGGTTCGACCAGGCCAGCCGGGAACTGGTCGGCGCCGCGTTCCGGTTACCCTATGAGACCGCCGATGTCGAGGACTCTGCCCGCGTTCCCGCCATGCCCCCCGTACGCCCGGGCGGGCTTCGCGCGGACGAGGCCAGGGACTTCCGGCAGGAGATCACCACGGTGCTGTGTCGCGCCCCCGGGGATGCCGTGCTGACCTGTCTGCGCGACCTCGACGTCCTCGACGAGCCGCTGGAGGCCCGTATCGGCATCGCCTCCGACGTGGCGCTCCTCGTCCAGCACGGTACCGTCGTCGGCTGGAGCCTCACCAATCCCGCGCAGTACCTGACCACCGGCTTCGCCGCCCCTGACCCCGACCCGCCGTCCCCTGCCACCCGTCGGCTGCTCACCGAGTGCCTGGATCTGATCACCCAGCCGATGATCTATGAGGTGGAAGATCGCGAACCGGCCGCCCTGGCCCGGCTCCAGGCAGTCGATGATGCCCTGCGGAACCAGCGCGAGGACCGGCGCCGGGCCGATGCCCTGCTCTCACTCATCGCCAACCTGGTCGAGGACTACGGCAACTGGTGACGGCCCGCCGAGGAAGCTGATGCGCACCCGTCGCTCCGGGGCGTCCATGGCCGTGTCGATGAGGCAGATCGGCTGTCAGGTCCAGGCGCCGCGTTCCAGCTGGCCGCCGCTGACCGGCGCCGTCGCGTGCGGGGACGAGGGCTGGCAGGGACGTGTCGCGGCCGTGGCCCGGGGAGCCGTGGCGGTGCTCTCAGCGGTCGCCGGCAGGGAACATCTGAAACCGTCAACGACCGCACCATGACCTACAAGTACGGCGAGCTCGAACGCCGCACCACGATGGCGGGATCCTCTCGGTCTCATTCCGGCACCCAATTCCGACGCTACGTCCGAAACCCCCGCACGCGCGCGTTCGACGGCTGCTCCGTCGGCGACGGCCAGCCGCAGTAGGGGTATGTGCGGTGCTCAACTGGCGTGCGGGCGCTGCTCGATAGGATTCTGTTTGGGGCCTGACCGCGGGTAAGCGGGGCAACGAGCGCCCATTCAAGCGGACTTCCGGCCGGTCACGTCGGTGCGACAGCGCCTGGAGCGGTGGCCGGGACATCAAGTGAGGGGACAGTCAGTCATGCGTGGAGGCAGCATCGCCGTGGTCGGCGGCAGCATAGCGGGGTGTGCCACGGCGTTGGCCGTGTCGCGCGGCGGAGCCGAGAAGATCACTGTCTTCGAGCGAGCCGACGCCCAACTCCGCGACAGGGGAGTGGGAATCGCCCTTCACAACGACCGGTACGACGAGTTGAGGGACGCCGGTTACGTGGCCCCCGAGATGCCCTGGGCGCCGCTGACCCGGCGGGTGTGGAGCATGCGGGACGGCGAGGCGCACCACGGCCGGGCCGTCGGCGAGCAGCCGTTCCCCTTCCGCGCCTACAACTGGGGTTCCCTGTGGAGTGAGTTGCGCCGCCGGGTGCCCGAGGAGGTCTCCTACCGGTCCGGCGCGATGGTCACCGGCGTGGAGCCGGACGCCGACGGCGTGACGCTGCGGCTCGCGGACGGGTACCAGGAGCACTTCGACGTCGTGATCGGGGCAGACGGGTACCGCTCGGTCGTCCGCGAGGCCATGTTCCCCGGTGCCGACGCGACGTACGCCGGTTACATCGGCTGGCGCGGTACGTCGTCGGACGTCGCAGACCTCCCCTCGGACGGCTATGACGCGCACAACATCGTCTTCCCCGGCGGCCATTGCATGACCTACCGCATCCCGGACGGCGTCGGCGGGCACCGGCTCAACTGGGTGCTCTACACGACGCCCCCGCAGACCGACGGCCTCCACCCCGACCTGCGGACCCCGACCTCCCTGCCGCCGGGCCGGCTGCACGCGGAGCTCACCGCGCACCTGCGCGCCCTGGTGGCCGACAACTTCCCGCCGTACTGGGCGGCGAGGGTGCTCCGTACGCCCCCTGAGACCACCTTCATCCAGCCCATCTACGACCTGGAGGTGCCGCATTACGCCTCGGGACGGATGGTGCTCGTCGGCGACGCCGCCAGCGTCGCCCGGCCGCACATCGGCGGCGGCAGCGTGAAGGCGCTCCAGGACGCCACCGCCCTGGAGGCTGCCTGGGTGACCGGGGGCAGTTGGCAGGAGATCCTGGAGAGGTACGACGCCAATCGCCGCCCCGTCGGGGCGGCCATGGTCGCGCTGGCCCGCAGGATGGGCCGTGCGCAGGTCGAGAACACGCCGGACTGGTCCGCCATGGGTCAGCCGGAGTTCGACGTGTGGTGGCAGGACCAGAACAAGGGCTCCGACCGGCGCAGCGGCTTCGGCGGCCACAGCATGAAGGCCGAGTAGGCCCCGAGCGCGCACAGGGCCGAGGGCGGTGACCGGGTGCTGGTCACCGCCTCGTGGCTCGTACCGCTCGCGTCATCAGACCGCGCGCGTCTCAGACCGCCGTCGGCGTGAGTTCGAGTGCGGCGTGCAGTGCGGTGGCGTCGGCACGGGCGTCCGCGCCGTCCAGTCGCAGCGTCGTCCGCCCCGAGGTGAGGACCGTGAGCGTACGGGCGCACTCGGCCGCCTGGGCCGGGCTCGGGGACACCAGCAGTACGGCGATGCCCTCGTCCGCCAGCGTGGTCACCAACTCGTAGACCTGCCGGACGAGTACGGGCGCGAGGCCCTCGGTCGGCTCGTCGAGCAGCAGCACGTTCGGCGAGCCGAGCAGCGCGCGGGCCAGTGCCAGCATCTGCTGTTCGCCGCCGGACAGGTCCGCCCCCCGGTTGCCCCGGCGCTCGCCCAGCCGGGGCAGCAGTTCCAGGACGCGCGCGGGGGTCCACACGCTGGGGCGCGTGGTGTCGCCACGGCGCGGCGGACGGTAGGACAGCCGCAGGTGTTCGGCGACGGTGAGCCCGGCGAACACGCGGCGGCCCTGCGGTACGAGGCCGATCCCGGCGCGGGCGATCCGGTGTGCGGGCTGCCCCGTCACGTCCCGGCCGGCGAGCCGTACGACGCCGGCGCTGGGGCGCATCAGTCCGGCGACGGTGTGGACGAGGGTGGTCTTGCCGGCGCCGTTGTGGCCGACGATGGCGTGGACCGTGCCGGCGGGCACCGACAGGTCGAGATCGTGGAGGACGGTGCCGCCGTGGTAGCCCGCGGTCAGGCCGGTGAGTTCGAGCATCGGGGGTCGGTCATCCTCTCGCGTCGGCGGACGGGGCGATGGACGGGTCGCCGGACGCGTCGCCGGACGGGTCAACGGACGGGTCGGCGGCGGACGCGCCGATGTTCTCCATGTCGGGGTTCGGGACGTCGGCCGTGCCCTTGTCCGCCGTCGTGCCGGTGTTGTGGTACGCGTCGCGGACCTCGGGGTGTGCGAGCGCCTCCTGCGTCGGGCCGGTGACGATCACCCGTCCTGCCGCCAAGACGGTTACTGTCGTCGCGAGTTGGGCGACGACCTCGACATGGTGCTCGACCAGGATGATCGCGACGCTCTCCGGCAGCCCCCCGAGGACGCCGAGCAGCCGGCCGATGTCGCCGTCGGTCAGCCCGGCCGCCGGCTCGTCCAGGAGCAGCAGGCGTGGGTCGCCCGCCAACGCGGCGGCGAGGTCGAGCATGCGGCGCTGTCCGTGGGAGAGCGTGGAGGCCGGCCGGTGGGCGATGTCCGCGAGGCCGACGGCCTCCAGATGGCGGCCCGCGGACTCGGTGTGCAGCCGGTAGCGGGACGGGCTGCGCCAGGCGCCGCGGCGCTTCGGGTGGTGCGGCCAGCCGGCCAGTACGACGTTGTCCAGCACCGTCAACTCGGATATCACCGAAGGTTGTTGGAAGCTGCGGGCGATACCGAGGCGGCTGCGCTTGGCGGTGGCCGTACGGGTGATGTCCGTGCCGCCCAGGACGATGGTGCCGTGGTCGGGCCGGTCGGTACCCGCGATGAGGTTGAGGAGGGTGGTCTTGCCGGCGCCGTTGGGGCCGATGACGGCGTGCCGGGCGCCCGCGGGCAGCCGCAGGCTGACGTCGTCGACGGCGGTGAGACTGCCGTACCTCCGGGTGAGACGGGTGAGGTCCAGCACCGGGGATGCCGATGCGGCCGTCGGTGTGGGCGTCATGGGGAGACCTTCCCGGCGGGGGTCGGGGTGTGCCCGGACGTGGACGCGGCCGGGGGCTGCTCGTCGGGCCGGGGCCCGTCGGGCGTCGGCCCGCTCCGACCGGATCCGCCGCGCAGGCCGGCCAGACCGCGGGGCAGCAGGTACACGGCGGCGACGAACAGCGCGCCGAGCAGCAGCGGCCCGTGGCCGGGCCACGAACTGGCCACCCAGTCCCGGGTGATGACGATGAGCCCCGCGCCCATCAGAGCGCCGATCACGGACGTCGTACCGCCGATGACGGCCGCCAGCAGCGCGAACGCGGCGATCTCGAAGCCGACGTCAGCGGGGGAGAGGTACTGCTGGACGGTGACCATCAGCGAGCCGCCGACGCCAGCCAGCGCGCCGGCGCAGATGTGCGCCACCAGCAGGTAGCGCCCCACTGGGTGCCCCGACGCGCGCATCCGCGCCTCGGCGCCCCGGGTGCCGGTCAGCAGCTTCCCGGCCGGGGAGCGCAGCACCAGCAGGGTGACGGCGACGGCGATGACGGCGACGACGAGCGCGTAGTTGTAGACCTCGCTCTCCTCGAACATCCCCTCCCCGCCCCACAGCGCCTGCGTGGCCGGGAAGCCGACGAGACCGTCGGCGCCGCCGGTGACGGACTTGAACTGGTTGATGACCGCGCTGGTCAGCTCACCGACGGCGAGCGTGATCATCAGCACGGTCGTGCCACGGGCCCGGATCACGGCGGGCCCCGTCACCGCGGAGAAGACCGCGGCCGCGAGCGCCGAGAGGACGATCTGGACCGGGCCCATGGTCCACCCGGCCTGCGCGAGATTCGCGGTGGCGTAGGCACCGACGGCGAACGGCGCGGTCTGCCCGAGGGTGGGCAGTCCGGCGTAGCCGGTGAGGATGGTGACACTGACCGCGAGCAGCCCCAGAGCCAGGGCGGAACCGGCCAGCGAGATGCTGTACGCGTCGAGCATCCCCGGCAGCGCGATCAGCACCACGAGCAGCACGAGCAACGGAGCGGCCTGCCGCCACGCGGCCCCGCGCGGGAGCCACGTCGCCCCGCGCGGAAGCCCCCCGATCTTCGTGAGCGCGCCCCCGCCCTTGTCGGGCGATGCCACCGCGCCGGCCGAACGGCCTGATTCTGCAACGGACTTCTCGTCGTCCGTCCGACTCGCCGGTCCGGCGTCCGGCTCAGGTCCGGACGCCGTAGCGACCCCGCCCGCCCCCGCCGCCCCGCGCGGCCGCGGTCGCAGCCGCGCGGCGAGATGGCGGCGGAGCCGGGCCACCGGGTCCGAGGACGGCCCCTCCGGGCCGTGCGCGGTCGCCGGTTCCGCGAACCGGGAGCGGAGCACCAGCACCGCCGCCATCGCGGCGAAGAGCAGGTACGGCGCCAGGTCCGGCGCCACCGAGATACCCAGCGTCTGGACCTCGCCCACGGCGATTGCCGCGAAGAACGTCGCCCATAGCGAGCGCAGCCCGCCGAGCACGACCACCACGAGGGACAGCATCAGCACGTTCTCGGACGTGCCGGGCCCGGGACCGATGATCGGCGCCCCGAGCACGCCCGCCGCACCGGCCAGCGCACCCGCCGCCGCGAGGACGCCGGTGTGCACCGCCCGGGGGTTGTGGCCGGTGGCCGCGAGCATCTGCGGATCGTCGGCCGCGGCCCGTACCGCCGCGCCCACGCGGGTCCGGGTCAGCACCCACGTACCGAACGCGGCGAGCAGCACGGCCATCACGATGAAGCAGAGCCGGTACGCGGGGTACCGGTGGCCCAGCAGCATCACCGAGGAGTCGAGCGCCTCGGGGACGCGTACCGGAAGCTCGTCCGCCCCGAAGAACTGGATGAGCAGATCACCGCCGACCAGGGCGAGCCCGAATGTCAGCAGTGCTTGTGCGAGATGCCCACGCCGGGCGAGCGGAAGCGTCGCGGCGGACAGCCCCGCTCCGGCGACGCTCGCCGCCGCGGTTCCGGCGGCCAGCCCGAGGGCGAGGCCACCCCAGGTCCCGTCGCTCAACTCGGCGCCCGTGTAGGCGCCGATCGCGTACAGCGTGCCGTGCGACAGGTTCAGTACGCCCGCGGTGCCGAAGGCGAGACTCAGGCCGGCGGCGACCACGAACAGCAGCAGCCCGTAGGCCACTCCGTCCACCGCCGGCATGAGGTGGGCATCAAGGAGTTCCATGTCAGCCGCCGAGCGTCGCCAGGTCCTGGACCATGACGTTGGCCAGCTGGTTACCGTCCGGCCGGACCTGACGCAGGTACCAGCTCTGCACCGGCGAGTGCGCCTTGTCGCCGAACTCCCAGGCGCCGCGCGGGCTGTCGATCTGGCCCAGGCCCGCGATGGCCTTGTTGATGGTCTGCGGCGTCACGTCGCCGTCCTTCGCGGCGTCGGCAATCGCCTTGTCCAGCACGGCAGCCGCGTCGTACGACGCCATCGCGTACGTGGTGGGCTGCGTGTCGTGCTTGGCCGTCCAGTCGGCGGCGAACTTACGGTTGGCCGCGTTGTCGAGGTCGGCCGCGTAGTTCAGGACCGAGTAGATGTCCTTCGCCGCGTCGCCCTGCGCCTGGAGCACACTGCCCTCGGTGACGAAGGCCGTGTACAGCGGCAGATCGGCCACATCGGACTGCGCGTACTGCTTGGCGAAGTCGATCGCGGCCTTGCCGGCGTAGAAGCAGTACACCGCCTTGGCGTCCGTCTTGGCGATCTCGGCGAAGTACGGCATGAAGTTGGTGGTCTTCGGGAACGGCGTCCAGGTGGTCTTGCCGTCGGGGTTGGCGAGTTCACCACCCACACGCTTGAACTCGTCGGTGAACCCGCGCAGTTCGTCGTAGCCGCCCTGGTAGTCGGGGCCGATCGCGTAGACCGGTCCGTCGACCTTCTCCTTGACGTACGGGGCGATGGCCTTACCCGGCTCGTCGGACAGGAAGCTCGTCGTCCACACGTACTCGAGGTCCTTGATGGGCGGTCGGCCGTTCGACCCCAAGAAGGGGATCTTGGCCTGGTTGACCAGCGGCAGCACCGCGTTGACCGAACCGCCGCCGACGAGGCCCGTCAGCGCGTCGACCTTGTCCTTCTTGACCAGCTTGGTGGCCGCGGGAACGGCGGTCGGCGGACCGTCGCCCTCGTCCGCCACGATGAGCTCGACCTTGCGACCGCCCAGCTTGTTGCCGTGGGTGTTCAGGTACAGCTCGAAGCCGGCTCGCAGATCGGTGCCGACCGGCTTGTAGGTGCCGGACAGGGAGGCCACCAGGCCGACCTTCACGGTGTCGTCGCCGGCGCCGCTGTCACTGCTGCACCCGGTGACGGCTGCCAGACCGAGGGCGAGGGCGGCAGCGCCGGCCGGCCGGAATCTGCTGCGGCGCGATATGGACACGTCGAAGAACATAAGGGCTCTCATCGTTAGGAACGGGCAAAACGGGCCGAGTGGCTGTGGAGCGGGCTCGACCCGGGCGACGACCGGGGGGTGGTGCGGTGGTGCGGGTCGTACGGACAGAGCGGGCGGAGCAGGTGGTACGGGCAGAGCGGGCGGTGCGGGCGGAGCAGGTGGTACGGACGGACCGGGCGGTACGGTCGTACGGGAACGGCCCGGCGATCAGTGCGAAAGCTCGCTGGTCGCCTCGCGGACCTGGGGAGACAGTGAGTCGCCGACCTGGTTGATCAGTTCGGACATCATGTAGCTGACCTCACCGATGTCCGCGTCCCTGGTGGTGGTCACCAGCAGCGAGGCGCCGCTGGAGACGGCCATCGAGAACATGTAGCCGCCCTCCATCGCCGTGAGGCTGTGCTCGACGGGATCGGTGTTCGTCAACTGGGCTGCGGCAGAAAGCAGGTTGACGACGCCGGAGGCGATGGCGGCCAGCCGGTCGGCGTCGTCGCGATCCACACCGGTGTAAGCCAGCGCGAGTCCGTCCACGGACACGGCTATCACCTGAGTGACTTCCGGGATACGTCCGGCGAAACCGCTCAGGATCCAGCTCAGGTCGGCGGGTGAGGTCATTTCTTGCTCCGTTCGGAGTCGTCGGTGGTGGAACGCCCGCGCTGGTTGGTGCTCCTGCTGATCCCCTGGGCGTAAGCCGCCAGGACGTCAGAGACCTGCCGGGAGTCCCGGCGGCGGGGCGACGGCCTGGGTACGGCGGCGCCGGAGCGCTGTTCGGTGCCGTCCCGTTTGCCCAAGGTGGCTCGCTGCTGCGGGGCGTTGCGCTGTCGCACGGGCAGTCCTGAGGAGCTGACTCCGGCGATGCGCGAAACCGGCTCGTCGCGCACGGCACGCCGGGCAGGCGCGCTGCCGCGCTCTCGCTCGCGCGTGTCGGCGCCGGATCCGCCATCGCGGAACCCGTTGCCTCCGGCGGTGCCGCCGGGCGGCGTGACCCGGTTGCCTCCGCCCTGGTTCGCGCCCTGCGCCCAGCCGGGCCGGCCCGGCGTGTAGTCGCCGCCGGCGGGAGCGCTGCCCGTGGCGGCTCCGGCACCCGCGCCGACGGGGGCGCCGCGGTCGGGCCACCCGCCGGCTTCGGCCGGCTGCCTGCGCCCGGGCCGTCCGGGCTGTGCGGGCCGTGCGGTCTGTCCGGTCTGTGCGGGCTGTCCTGGCTGGGTGATCGGACGAGGCGCCTCGTAGCGCACACCGATGCCATGGCTGTCGTTGCCGCGGTCCCCGCCGAGCGTGCCCTGCGGCGGCGGTGCGCCCTTCCGAGGGGTCGTGGCCAGCACGTTCACCGGCAGGGCGACCTCGGCGATGGTGCCGGGGCCGGACGAGTCGCACAGTTCGACGACGATGCCGTGACGCGCGGCGAGCCGCGCCACCACGTGCAGACCCATGGACCGTACGTCTCCGATGCCGGACTGCGGCTCGCGCAGCGCGGCGTTGTAGACGGCGCGGCGTTCCGCGGTGATGCCCACTCCCTCGTCGACGATCTGCACGACGGCCCGGTCCCACAGCCGCCATACGGCGACCCCGACCTGCTTGTCGGGAGGGGAGAACCGGGTCGCGTTGTCGAGGAGTTCCGCCAGGATGTGCGCCACGTCGTGCACGGCGCGGGCGGCGATGCCGATTTGCGATTCGATGACGCCGAGCGACACGCGGTCGAAGCGCTCGATCTGCTGGGCCGCGGCCATGATGACGGTGGAGCAGTCGATGTCCTGCGAGCGCACCCGGGCCTGTCCGTAACCACCCAGCACCAGAAGGCTGTTGGTGTTGCGCTCCATGCGGATGGCGAGGTGGTCGAGAGCGAAGAGGGTCTTCATCCGCGCGGGGTCGGCCTCGTCGCGCTGCACCATGTCCAGCTCGGACACCATGACGGTGGTCAACTGCGCGCCCCTGCGGGCGACACCGACCAGCGTTTCCGCGAACTGCTCGTGGATGTGGGCCTGTTGAGCGGCCAGACGGACGGCTTCGTGGTGGACGGCGTTGAATGCCTCACCGACCTCGCCGATCTCGTCCTCGCCCGTGGTCCTGATCGGGTTGCCGGTCCGCTGGGCGACCTGCTCGGGTGTCGCGCCGCTCAGCGCGCCGGGCTGGGACAGTTCGCTCATCACGGCGGGCAGCCCGGTGTGGGCGACCTCGTGCGCGGCGTTGCGCAGATCGTGCAGCCGGCGGATCATGACGCGACCGAGGCGGATGGCCACGACGACGGCGCCGATCAGGGTCAGCACCACCAGGGCAATCTCGGCCCCGGCGGTCCAGACGAGCGTGGTGCGCGCGTCGGAGACCGTCGAGAAGACGGACTCGTCGATCCGCTTCTCCACCGAACGCAGCAGCGCCAGGCGGTCGCTGGAAGCCTTCTGCCACTCCTTCGGAGTGACCTCGATGTCCTTGCCCGCTCCCGTACGCCCGATCTCGTCCTCGAGTCGTCGGGCCTCCAGCGCCTTCGCGCCGGAGAGGGTGCGCTCCAGCCAGGTCCGCCATTGGCCGGGGCCGAGGTCGAACAGCACGCTGATCGACTCGGTGTAGCCCAGCCGGCTGGCGTCGAACGTCCGCTGCGAGGCGATCGTGAAGCCGCCCGCGGCCTGCGCCCTCATCACCGTGACCTGCTGCTGGGCCGTGTACTCGGCCGCCTCGGACAGGGCGGCGGCAGCGCGGATCCGGTCCGCGATGTCGGCGTCGACTCCGTCGGCCTGCGCGATGCCGTCGCGGTAGCCGTTGAGGTCGGCGATCACGATCCTGTAGCCGAAGGCGAGCGCGGAGATGGTGCTGCCGCCCGAGCGCACCTGGGCGCGCAGGGAGGGCATCTCTTCGATGAAGCGCTCGATACGGTCCAGCGCGCCCTGTGCGTTGCCGGGCACCTCGGACAACTGTTCGGTCTGGCTGCGGAATTTGGCGACACTTATATCGGTCGCGTTGGAACTTTCCTGGAACGTCTCCGTATCTCCCTGTGCGGAGACCAGTGCGGTGGCTGCCGCCCGCTCACGCTGCAACTGGTGGGTCAACTCTCCTGCGGTGGCCGCGACTTCGACCATCGAGGTCAGCCGGTTGGCCTGGAGCGCCTGGTTGGTCGCCGGCGCGAGGGCCAGACCCGAGAAGGCGACGGCCACGGCGAGAGGCGCGGTGACGAGCAGGGCGAGGCGACGATTGATTTTCACTGAGCGGCTCCATCGCCGGAACCGGTGCTGAGTATCGGTAACACGCAGATACCTATTAACGGGTTGTGGCGGGGTGTCGGTGGGGACGCTGCTATGTCGGTGGGGACGCTGGTGCGCCGGTGGGAACTGTGGTGCATCGTGTGCGTCGTTGCGGATGGGGCGGAGGGGGCCCCAGCGGGGCGGCCTGATCTTAAGCGGTCGCGCGTGGCAACGGACGTGCATCGCCGAAAATCGTGCGCACCTAACCGCGCAGGAACGATCCAACTCGGTCACGAATGCCCGGAGAGTAGTCCCCACCGAGGCCAATCGGAATGACCGAATCGGCCCACCGAAACCCTGCTTGACCAGCGCACCGGCCCTGCGCGACGGGACGGCTGACGGCTTACGGAATGTCCACGAAGCGTTCTGACATGCGGACTTGACGAACCATCAGATGCCCGGGTTTCGTTGTGGAAAGGTTAGATGCGTTGATCGATGACGGGTCGCGGCGAGTCTCCTTGGAGGCGAGCACCTCGGCGCGGGCGGCAGCCCGGCCGGGTCGGACGCGGGTGCCCGATCTCTCCTTCGAGCAGGCACGAGGACCGCTGTCCGACCGCCGATCCGGACGCCGCCCTGAACCGTCGCGACGACCGCGACGGCGGTGAGCTCCACACAGTGGCCGCGTTAGGCGCTTCTCCGAACGGGGGGATTCGACCGCGTACCCGTCGGCACGACCGTCCGCGCCGAACTGGACCTGGCGTGCCGGCGGTGACATTGATCGGGGCGACATAACGGCTCGGACGGCTCGGACGGCTGGGCTGCTGTCGGGCGGCCGAGCAGCCGTCGATGAAACGAGCGGTCAATGGGACGTGGTTCCTGGTAGACGAAGGGCTCTGGTGCTCCACCGGATCGACCTTGCTCGCGGGAATGGGCGCATGACAGCATTTCGCACGTGCGTGGAAACGAGGACGACGAATCGCGGTCTGACCGCCCGTCAAGGCTCGCCGAGTTGGCTGACTGGCCTGCGGCGCAGGAGTCGGATGGGCGACGGGAAGTGCCCGAGTCGACGCCTGGTGACGCGCCGGTGGATGAACTGGCGTTCGCGAGGCGTCGATTTGCGATGTTGCTGGGTGAATTCCGGCGTACGGCTGTGTTGGTGCCGTTCGATGCGCAGGGGAGTTTGTGGACCGCCGATCAGAACGGTGTGCGGTGGATCTGTGCGTTCTCGGACGAGGAGGCGTTGGCCCAGTTCGCGCGGGCTCAGGGTGACGCTGAACGGGAGTGGACGTACCGAACGGTTCTCGGCGCGCGGTTGCTGGATGTAATGGTGCCTGTGCTGCCAGGTCCGGCTGGTGTGGCGCTCGACGCGGGCAGTGAAGAGGGCATGTTGTTCCCGCCGGTAAAGGGCATCGTGCCGGACTCGGCGGCGGTTGATCTCGGGGGACGGAATGACCGGTGACCATGCTGATCTGCAGGCTTCGGAGTCGGCGCTCGCCGACATCGCGAAGGGTATCGACTTGGCGCATGCCGAGTTGAAGGAACTCGGCATGATCGGTGAAGCGTCGGCCGGGCGGGGGTTCTCGGACCTGTCACTCACGGGAATGGAGTTGGGTCACGGCGGGCTGACGTCCGAGTTCGAGACGTTCTGTGATCGCTGGGAGTGGGGGGTTCGGGCACTGACGCTGCGCGGGAACGGTTTCGCGCAGGGCGTGGGTCTGTCGGCCGGCTCGTTCGCCGAGCACGAGCAGTACGTCAAGGACTCGTTCAAGATCGGCGTGAACTCGCTGAACGGGAACCCGCACCTGAGCGAGGACGAGGTCAAGGAGCTGAGCTGGGACAAGATCAGCACCCAGTCGGCATTTGACAACCCGGACTGGAGCGCCGAGTCGTTCTCCGAGGCGCACGCGGAAGTCAAGCAGACGTGGAAGAACACGGCGTACGACGTGGAGGACGCGATGCTCGACTCGATGGAACGTTCGGGGGCGGTGGACCCGAAGTTGCGTGACGCTATGGACGAGCAGCTCAAGGAGACTCTCGATCCCTCCCAGGAGACGGTCGCGCAGGCCGAGGAGCCGCGGTGGGGGGAACGCGGCTGATGGTGGACTGGGGAGGGCTGGCCGACAAGGTCGTCGACGGTGTCGGCAAGGGGATCGACAAGGGCAAGGAGATCGTCGGCGAGGGTGTCGACTGGAGCACGGACCGGGTCGGTGAGGGCCTGGACAAGGCCGGCGCGCACGACTGGGCGGATGCTGTCGAGGACTGGGGCGACGAGACCGCGTCCTCGCTCGGTGCCGAGGTCGGTGAGCAGCAGCTCGGTCAGAGCGAGCAAGCCGACGAGCTGATCCATGGCAAGCCGGAGAAGATCGCCGCGACGGTGAAGAATCTGCGGGACTTCCAGAAGGCGTTCGATCTCGTCGGCGGCGGGATGAAGAAGCTCGACTCCGGTCACTGGAAGGGCGAGGCCGCCGACGCCTTCCGGGAGAAGTTCCAGACACTGCCCACGGACTGGCTGCGCGCGGCTGACGCCTTCGAGGACGCGGCCAAGGCACTGGAGACGTACTCCGAGTCGGTCACCAGTGCGCAGGGCAAGGCCCGTGAGGCGATCGCCCTCTACAAGGAGGGCAACGAGACTTCCAAGACGGCCGTGGCCGCGTTCAACAAGAAGGCGGACGCGTACAACGCCGCCCGCGACAGCGACACCCCTCTTCCCCATCCCGGCAAGTTCACCGACCCGGGCACAGCCAAGCGTCAGCGTGCGAAGGAAGTCCTGAACGACGCGCGGCAGGCCCGCAACGAGGCTGCCGACATTGCGAAGGGGGCCGTCACCGCGGCCTTGGCGCACGCCCCCAAGGAACCCACCGGTCGCGAGCGGGCCAAGCTGGAGCTCATGGACTGGGGCGTGGGCCAGGGCATCGAGCTGGCTCACTTCGGTGGCGGTGTCGTCAAGGGCACCGCAGGGCTGGTCAACTTCGTCCGCTCGGTCAACCCCATCGACGCGTACAACCTGACCCACCCTGCCGAGTACTACAAGGGCGTCAACATGACGCTCGCCGGCCTGGCCTCCACGGTCGCCAACCCGGACCGCGCGCTGAAGAGCGCCTGGGACGCGGCGAAGGGCGACCCGTCCGAATTCCTCGGCCGTCTCGTCCCGGAACTTATCGGCACCAAGGGAACGGGCGTTCTGAGGGGTGGTCTGCGGGCGGGGATGAAAGACCTTGTCGACAGCCCGAAGGGCAAGAATCGACACGGACACGACAAGGACCCTGATAGCAACGGTAAGAAGTGCAGCGAGACGAAGTGCGACGGAGACCCCGTCGACGTCGCGACCGGACGCATGCTCCTGCCGCAGACGGACGTAGCACTGCCGGGCTCGCTGCCCCTGGTGTTCCAGCGCACCTTCGACTCCTCGTATCGAGGCGGCCGTTGGTTCGGCCCGACCTGGTCGAGCACGGTCGACCAGCGGCTGGAGATCGACTCGGAAGGCGTGGTGTTCAGCTGCGACGAGGGCAGCCTGTTGGCGTATCCGCATCCCGCTCCCGGCGTCGCCGTCATGCCCACTCACGGTCGACGCTGGCCCCTTGACCGGGTGGAGGACGGCTACACGATCTCCGACCCCGAAACCGGTCGGGTCTGGCATTTCGTCGACCACAGAGACGGGTTGGCCCTCCTTACTCAGGCCGACGACCGTAACGGCCGTTGGATCACCTTCGAGTACGACGAGACCGGCGCCCCGACGTCGATCGCGCATCACGGCGGCTACCACCTGAAGCTCACCACGAGCGAAGGGAGGGTCACGGCCCTGCACCTGGCGGGCGCTGCACCGGACGGCACCGACCAGGAGATCCTCCGCTACGGCTACACCGACGGCCACCTCACCGAGATCACAAACTCCTGTGGCCGCCCCCTGCGCTTCGGCTGCGATGAGCACGGCCGCATCACCTCCTGGACCGACACCAACGACAGCCACTACGACTACGTCTACGACGACCTCGACCGTTGCGTGTACCAGTCGGGCACGAACGGACACCTCGAATCCCGTTTCACATGGGACGACACAGACCCCGACACCGGCCTGCGCATGACTTCCATCACGAACGGCCTCGGCCACACCAAACGCTTCGTCATCAATGACCGGGCACAGGTTGTCGCCGAGATCGACGCGCTGGGCGCGGTCACCCGCTTCGAGTACGACCGCTTCAACCACCTGCTGTCCCGCACGGATCCACTGGGCCACGTCAGCCGCTTCACATATGACGAGAGTGGTCGGCTGACCGTGGTGGAGCGACCGGACGGACGCCAGTCGAGGGCGCAGTACAACGAGCTCGGGCTGCCGGTGCGGATCACCGACGCGGCCGGGATGGTAACGCGCCAGACGTTCGATGAGCAGGGCAACCGCACGTCCGTCACCGATCCATCGGGTGCTACAACATGTTTCTCGTACGATGAGCGGGGTCGCCTTGCGTCAGTGACTGACGCCATGGGGCAAACCTCGGTCATGGCCTGCGACAGAGCAGGACTCTCCATCGAAATCACCGACTCTCTGGGCGCTTGCAACCGGTTCCAACGAGATGCGTTCGGCCGCAAGATGAGCACCACCGACGCAGCGGGGGCGACCACCCATCTCGAATGGACAGTTGAGGGTCAGCTGGCGCGCCAGGTCATGCCGGACGGAAGCGAGCAGAGCTGGACGTTCGACGGGGAAGGCAAGTGCATTGCGCACACGGATACGATGGGGAGAATTACCACCTCCGAGTACGGCGACTTCGACCTCCTCGTAGCGCGAACCGGGCCTGACGGGGCTCGCTTCGAGTTCAGTCACGATGTCAACTTGCGTTTGACGGGCGTCACCAACCCCCAGGGCTTGGAGTGGCACTACGAGTACGACCCGGCCGGACGTCTTATATCCGAGTCCGACTTCGATAGTCGCACCGTCACGTACACCTACGACGCGGCCAACCGGATGACCTCAAGGACGAACAGCCTCGACCAGACCATCCGGTTCGAGCACAACAGCCTCGGCAAGGTAGTTCTCAAAGACAGCGACGGCGAAGTAACTACCCTCGAGTACGACATCTTTGACGAACTCGCTGCCGCAACAGGCCCACAGGCGACGCTCACCCGGTTGCGGGACCGTCATGGCCGTCTGCGCTCCGAGACGGTGAACGGACGAACCGTTACTTACCGGTACGACAGGCTTGGGCGGCGTGTCGGGCGGACGTCTGCCGGCGGTGCCGTCAGCGAGTGGGCCTTCGATGCGGCAGGGCACCGGAATCACCTCACGACATCCGGTAGGGAGGTGTTGTTCGAACGTGACTCTGTGGGAAGGGAATTGATCCGCCACATCGGTGAAGTGATCACGCTGACGCATGTCCGGGACTCGGCCGGTCGCCTTGCCCGCCAGGACGTCACTGCTCGCGGCCAGAGTGTCCAGCGCCGCGAATATACCTATCGGGCTGACGGTAGCCTCGTGGGAATCGATGACCAACTCGCCGGCGCGAGCGCCTATGGCATGGATTCCGTCGGTCGTGTTACAGATGTGCATGCTGCCAACTGGGCAGAGCGATATGCATACGACGTGGCGGGTAACCAGACGTCGGCAACGTGGCCGTCGGGTCACTCGGGCCACGAAGCAACTGGGGAACGTACCTACCGAGGTACCAGCATCGAGCGCGCCGGTCGTATTCGCTACGTGCATGACAATCAGGGGCGAATGGTGCTCCGCCAAAAGGCTCGTCTCTCGCGCAAACCCGACACCTGGCGCTACGGGTGGGACGCTGAGGATCGTCTGAGCTCGGTCACCACCCCTGACGGCCAAAAGTGGCGATACACCTACGATGTGCTCGGGCGACGCATTGCGAAGCTCCGTGTGGCGGACGACGGGCGCACCATTCTGGAGCAGATTCTGTTCACCTGGGACGGTGCCGTCCTCTGCGAACAGCTCAGCGAGGGCGAGGGATTGCCTCACCCCGTCAGTCTCACCTGGGATCATGACGGCCTACGTCCGATCGCCCAGACAGAGCGCGTTCTTACCGCGGATGCATCGCAAGAAGTGATTGATGAACGATTCTTCGCCATAGTCACCGACCTGGTGGGAACTCCCAGTGAGCTCATAGACGAGTCGGGTGCACTCGCCTGGCGAACTCGCCGCACACTCTGGGGCGCGACGGCGTGGGCAGCCAACAGTACGACGTATACACCGCTGCGATTCCCGGGCCAGTACTTCGACCCCGAAACCGGGCTTCATTATAATTTTCATCGTTACTACGATCCGGAAACGGCACGTTATGTATCCCCGGATCCCCTCGGTCTCATTCCGTCGCCCAATCCCGTCACGTACGTCCGAAACCCCCACCTGTGGATTGATCCGCTCGGGCTCAAGGCGTGCATCGGGCAAGCCGACCCTGCAAGTCAGGCGGGCGACCTCGGCATGCTTGCCGACAAGATTGCTGCGCATGGTGACATCAACAGGCGAGGCATTCCGGGGGTCCAGGATATGGATGTCCCGGAGTATCTCGAAGACATGATGACTGCAAGGCCTGGGATTAAAATGCGGGACACCCCATCAGGAACCCCTCGTTGGGCATGGTGGGATGATCCGACCGGCACGATGCTGATCCGTGAGGGATCCAACGGCACCTTCATGCAGCCAGGTGACGGCCACAGCTACTACATGCGCCAACTCCAGGAGTAATGCGGTGAACGAAAGTTCGAGATCTCGGCAGGGATCGACGGAGACGCCGAATACGGACGAGACATGGTCCGGGCTTACTCCGTCGGCGATGAACAGCGTCTCTCGGTATGATGCCGGCCGATTGGAAATCGAGCGAGCTCGGGTTGCACCCAGAATTCGCGAGGCAATCACAGACCCGGTGTATTCTGTCAGGAACCTATTCTCGTCCTGGGAGCTCCTTGTCCGCAGAATGGAAGCTGACTGGAAACTGCCGGGTCAGTATCCGATCAGCGCTTACATCAATGATCTGGATGCGAGAGATCAGTTGCAGATTGCCATGGGCACACTGACCGAGGAGGCCCAAGGGGAACTGGCTGACCTGCTGGCCGGGTTGGATGCACGCTTCGTACGTGAGTCGGTGCCGGACGAGGCGGGCGAGCTCCGCCCGTGGCTGAAGCCGTCCTCGGGTGAAGAGCCGCACGGGTTCTGGCTGCGCAAGCCTCGTAATCACCCCTGGTAGGCCGCAGGCCCGGTTCCGGGAGGGATTCGTCTGAGGGCCGTCCTGAGATCCTCTCGAACGCGCAAGCCGCCGCCGCTCACGACCGGGTGGCGGTTCCGCACCCCGCTTCGCCGGTCTCCCGCATGCGCGCGTCCATCGACGTGCTCCGGTCGTACGGGTCGACCTCGGGGCCGTCTCCCGAGCCCGTGGCCGCGCGTTCGGCGCTGAACTCGGGGGTGAGGTAGCCGGTGAAGGTGTCGCAGCCGCCGTTGGTGGTGTCCACTTTGTAGGAGACGAGGGAGAACGTCCCCGGCTCGATGACCACCTTCGCCGGGTTGTCCCAGCTCATCACGACCTCGCGGCGCGTGATGGTGCGCGCGACTTCGGCGCTGCCCGTTGCGGCGCGTACGACCGGATAGACGTAGGTGACATCCGTGGTCACCTCGACCGCACCGCGCTTGCCTTCCCGGTACGTGATCCGTCCTCGCGTCTTGACCACGTTCCCGACAGGCCGCACCTCCGTTTTCACGAAACGGCTGAACAGCAGCAGCGGATCGTTCTCCCGGCTGGGCGCGCGGAACGCGGTCGCCAGGTAGTCCTGGACATCCTGCTGATGCGGATTGATCAACGCGATTGCCTTCTTCGGCCGCTCCCCGCGCAGTACGCCAGGATCCAGACTGGACGCGACAAGGAAGTCCCGGGTCCGATCGAGCGCCTGCGCGACCTGCTCCTTGCTCATCCAGCCGGTCGCCCGTGCCGCAGGCAGACGGATCCCTGCCGTCCCGTCGCCCCACCGCGCCGCGGGCGATCCCCTGAACGGTTCATCCACTGTGGGCAGTTGGGCTGCCGCCTCCGTCGCGGGCGGCTGATCCGGACGTTCCGACTCCGCGGCGAGCGGCGCACTCTCGCCGCCCCCGCCTCCGCCTCCGAACCATCCAGTCACCCGCCCCGGATCCAGCGCCACGACCAGCAAGCCGACCGCGACGAACAGACCGACCGCGTACCAGCCCTTGCCCCGTCGACGCCGGGCCGGTTGGTAGGTCCGCCACCCCTCCGGCCGGCCGGTCTCCTCCCGCAGCCGCCGCGCCACCATCCGGGCCCGCGCCGACGGCTCCTCGGGCGCGCCCTGAGTCCCGGCCTCGGCCTCCCGCAGGAAGCGCTCCCACTCCTCGTCCGGTATGGACGCCCCACCCTTGCCCACGCTGCGCTCCCGCCCCTCTTACGCGCCCAGTCTCTCCCCAGGACCGGTCGATATCCGTGCATCATCACACAGCTCAGCCGCACCAAAACGAACCCAAGTCCCGCATGACCAGCCCTGAAACGGCGCCGGCTCAGTCAGAACCATTCGTCATCCCTCACTGCTGTGGGCTTGGGAGCCGTATGAGCTCCCGGCCGCGTTGCTCATGGGGTGGCGGCCAGAACCGGCGTACGGCCCCCCAGCGCGGCGGAGAACCGGTCCGTCACCTGTTCCAGGGCCTCGGCAGAGCCCGGCGCGACGGTCAGCGTGCCGTCGTCGCCGACGGTGATGTCCTTGTCGAGCGTGAACCAGCCCTGGACGATGTGCGCGGCGCCCATGGAACTCAGCACGGGGCGCAGCGCGTAGTCGATTGCCAGGACGTGGGCGGTGCTGCCGCCGGTCGCCAGCGGCAGCACGGTCTTGCCGGTCAGCGCGTACTGCGGGAGCAGGTCGAGCAGAGACTTGAGCAGACCCGAGTAGGCGGCCTTATAGACGGGGGTGCCGATCACCACACCGTCCGCCTGCTCGAACAGCGCCGTGGCCTCGACGACCGCCGGGTGCCGGAAGTCGGCACCGAGCAGCGCGCCGGCGGGCAGGGTACGGACCTCGAGCGAGGTGACGTCGTGGCCCTGGAGCCTGAGCCGGTCGTCAAGGTGACGCAGGAGCCGGGCGGTACGGGAGGTTGCGGAGGGGCTTCCGGAGACGGACAGTATGGCGGCCATGTGGCGACCTTCCAGGGTCGGGGTTCAGGAGTATCGGGTGGGCTCGGACAGTGCGCTTGTGAGGATGTGGGGCAGCCCCCGATGACGCCGTCGACGTCTCTGCCGTTGACGGGGCGCCGGCAGGACGGCAGCGCTCACCACGCGCTCGATTCCACCGCGATCACCGGCACCAGTTCATTGCGCAGTGTCTCCAGGAATGTGACGATCTCAGCCGCCACCGAGCGGTGCTGCACGTCGTTCAGGACGTCGTGGTGGGCATCGTTGACCACCGAAAGGCGGGCGCGGGGCAGTGACTTCGCCGTGCGGACGAGCGCCTCGCGGTCCGCGAGCGGATCGGCGTCGCCGATGAGGATCAGCGCGGGGACGGCGATGTCGCTGGCGTATGCCGCCGCGAGCAGTGCGTCCGGCACCGCGTCGTTGAGCGAGCCTCGCCGGACCTGGGCGTCGTCGGTGAGCGTGTGGCGATGGGCAGGACAGAAGGTGCGTACGTCGAGCTCGTGGTCCCAGGGACCGGCGGCGGTGGCTGTGTGGCCAGGAAACCCCGCGAGAACCACGGCGTCCGGCAGCCGGGCGGCAGGGATCTCTTCCCGTCCGAGGAGCGCAGCGGTGGCGACGGCGCCGGTGTCCGCCCCGACCAGCACGATGGGGTGGACGACACCGTCCCCGGCCGAGGTGTCCTCGACGGCGCTGGCGAGCCGGGCGCCGAAGCGGGTCAGCGAGCCGGTCAGGTCGTCGGCGTCGATGTCCGGGGCGTCGACGACGCGGACGCGGTAGGCGTCGGCTGCGAGGCGCTTGCCCAACCGGGCGTAGGTCGCCCGGGTCTCTCCCCGGCCGGGGACCACCACGATCGTGCCGCGCGTGCGGAGGCCCTCGGGGCCGTAGTGGTCGGTGTACTCGGTCATCTCACACTCCTGCGGGTTCGGTCGCGGTCGCGGGCTTCCAGCCCAAGGCGGGTGCCACCTCGGTCGCGATGAGCTCAAGGGCACGGATCGCAGCGTCGTGGTCAGGGACAGCGGGGTTGAACTGGGTGATCAGGTCGGTCGCGACGGGCAGGACCTTCTCTTGCAGGAGCTCTGCGGCGATCTCGTCGGGAGAGCCGTAGAAAGAGTGGAAGCGGCGCAGCGCCTCGTCCCTGTCCAGGCCCTTCGGAAAGGCACCGCTCTCCGCCATGCGGAGCGCCGCCCGGTGGACGTCGTCGCCGATCTGCTGGAGCGCCGTGCGCTTGTCCTTCGCGGGGAACACGAACCGGGACACCCCGATCCGCGGGCGGCGCGGCTGGTTCCACGCGGCGAGATACGTCTCCGCCCACGGGCGCTGCACTTCGTCGGTGGGGGCCTCGAACCCGTACGCCGCGCGGTTGAGCAGCAGGTTCGAGCCGCCGGCCGCGGCGTACGCCGCACCGTCGCCGCTGAAGACGCCCTGCCAGATGCGGTCGGTGAAGTCGGCGGCCGGCGGCTGGATGCGGAAGCCCGGCGTGCGCACTTCCTCGTTGGCCAGGGCCCGGCGGAGAACCTTGAGGTTCTCGCTGGTCAGCTCGCGCTTGCGGGCGACGTCCTTGCCGAACGCGGCGTACTCCAGCGCGCTGGAGCCGCTTCCTACGCCGATCTCGACGCGACCGCCGCTGAGCAGGTCGACGGCGGCCACGTCCTCGGCGAGGCGGACCGGGTCTTCCAGCGGAAGGACCGTGATGGCCGTACCCAGCCGTATCCGGGTGGTTCTCGCCGCGGCGTGGGCGAGGAAGGTCCACGGTGAGGACAGGCCGCCGCCTCCGGGAGCGACGTGGTGCTGGGCGACCCAGCCGACGTCGAAGCCGAGTTCATCGGCGGCGACGAAGAGTTCTTGGGCGTTGCGGTACGTCCGGGCCAGGTCGTCGTCGCGGCCCTGGACATGGGTGAGGAAGCCGAGCCTGAAGCGCGGCGTCTCGGTGGTCATGAGGTGATTCCCTTTCAGGGGTCAGCCGGCGGAAAGTCAGGTCGGGGACTGCGGCGGGGAGTCGCCGCGCGCCGTCATGTCGCGGCCGCGCCCTCGCGGGTGTGGCGGTTGGCGGGAAGCGGCAGCCCGAGGTTGCCGCGCAGGGTGTCGGCCGCGTACTCGGTGCGGAACAGCCCGCGCTTCTGCAGGATCGGAACGACGCCGTCGACGAAGAGGCTGAGGTCGTCGGAGGTTCGGAAGGCGAGGTTGATGCCGTCGAAGGTGCCCGCGTCGAACCACTGCTCGATGCTGTCCGCGACGGTCTCCGGCGCCCCGACGAACGGCGACCGGCGGAACTCGTTGATCGACTCGGCGACCTGGCGCAGCGTGAGGTTCTCCTCCCGGGCACGCCCGATGATCTTGGAGGCGCCCGTCCTGCCCCCGTTCTCGGCAAGGTGGGCGACGTCCGGGAACGGCGCGTCCAGGTCATGCCGGCTGAAGTCGTACGCGCCGAACGAGCGTCCCAGGAGCGCGAGGTTCCGGTCGAAGTCGTTGTCCTCCGCGAAGATCTCCCGCTCGCGCTGCTTTGCCTTCTCGTCGGTCGCGGCGACGACCGGGCCGCCGTGGATGAAGATCTTGATGTGCTCGGGGTCGCGGCCGTAGGACGCGGTGCGCTTCTTGATGTCGGCGTAGTACTCCTGCGCCTGCCGCAGGGAGCCGCCCGGCGCGTAGATTCCCTCGGCGACCTGTGCGGCGAGGTCGCGGCCCTCGTCGGAGACCCCGGCCTGGAATATGACCGGCTGGCCCTGGGGCGAGCGGGAGATGTTGAGCGGTCCCGCGACCTTGAAGTGCTCCCCGACGTGGTCGAGTGCGTGCAGCTTGGCCGGGTCGAGGAAGACGTTGCGCTCCACGTCGGCCGGGAAGGCGTCGTCCTGGTAGGAGTCCCACAGGCCGCGGGCGACCTGGACGAACTCCAGGGCGCGGCCGTAGCGGGTGGTGTAGTCGAGGTGCTCGTCGAGCCCGAAGTTCTTGGACGTGCCGGTGTCGAAGCTGGTCACCACGTTCCAGCCGGCGCGGCCGCCGCTGATGTGGTCGAGGGAGGCGAACCGGCGGGCGAGGTTGAACGGCGAGTTGTACGTCGAGCTCGCCGTGCCGACCAAGCCGATGTGCTTGGTGTGGGTGGCGACCGCCGACAGCAGTGTGAGCGGCTCCAGCCGGTTGAGGTAGTGCGCCGGATAGGTGGCATTGATGAACTGGCTGTCGACGACGAAGAGGGCGTCGAAGAGCGCGTGTTCGGCGGCCCGGGCCTGCTGGATGTAGTAGTTGATGTCGATGCTGGAGTTCTTCGCGACGCGCGGGTCCTTCCAGAGACCGTGCTGGCCGGGGCCTCCGACGCCGTACGGGTGCAGTGCGAGGTGGATCTTGCGGGACATGGCTGTTCCTTCCGTGGTGCGTTCAGGCGCTCAGCAGCGCGCGCAGGGCTTCGCGCTCGGTCCGGTCGGCAGGAGTCGTACGCAAGGTGGGCGCCGAGCCGACGAGCAGGCGGGTGTAGGCGTGCTGCGGGTGATTGATGACGTCACGGGCGGCGCCGGCCTCGACGAGCTCGCCCTGGTAGAGCACGGCGATACGGTCGGCGGTCCCGGCGACGGACCCGAGGTCGTGGGAGATGAAGACGAGGGCCACCCCGGCGGCGCGGAGTTCCTTGAGAATCTCCAGGACCTGGACGCGGTTCGCGGAGTCCAGGGCGCTGACCGGCTCGTCGAGGATGACCAGCTTGGGCTCGGTGACCAGTGCCCGGGCCACGGCGACACGCTGGCGCTGTCCGCCGGAGAGTTCTCCCGGCAGCCGGCCGAGCAGGTCCTCGGAGAGGCGGACGCGGTCGAGGAACGAGCGGGCCCGCTCGGCCGCCTCCTTGCGCGGGACGCCCCGGACGAGCAGCGGTTCGATCAGGGAATCCTCGATGATGAGGTCCGGGTCGAGGCTGCGCAGCGGGTCCTGGAAGACGTACTGGATCACGCCGCGGCGGCGCAGGCCGCGCCACTGACGGTTGCTGTACCTGGTCACGTCCTCGCCACCGACGACGATCGAGCCGGCCGAGGCGGGCACCAGGCCGAGAACGGCACGGGCGAGGGTGGACTTGCCCGACCCCGTCTCGCCGATGACGCCGACTGTTTCGCCGGGCGCGACGCTCAGCGAGACCCCGTGCAGGGCGCCGCGGCGTCGGCGGCCCCGGCCGTAGTGCACCTTGAGGCCGGTGACCTCCAGGGCCGCGCTCGGGGTCTCCTCGCGGCCCTCCGCCGTCACTGCTGGGGGCTCGGTGGTCACGACTCCTCCTTCGGTGCGAGAAACTTCTCCAGGCCGTACTGGTCGTGCTCGGCAATGAGCAGCTGGGTGTACTCGTGCTGCGGGTCGTACAGCACCGCCCGCGTCGGGCCGTGCTCCACCACGTCGCCCTGCCGCATCACGAGGACCTCGTCGCACCGCTGGGCGACGACGGCCAGATCGTGGGAGACGACCACGAGCGCCAGGCCGGCCCGCTCGCGCAGTTCGGCGAGCAGGTCGAGGATCTCGGCCTGGACGGTGACATCGAGCGCCGTCGTGGCCTCGTCGGCGATGAGGGCCCGCGGTTCGGCGGCGATGGCCGCCGCGATCAGGACGCGCTGGAGCATGCCTCCCGAGAGCTCGTAGGTGTACTGGCCGTAGACCAGCTCCGGGTCACGCAGGCGCACCGCCCGCAGCAGTTCGACGGCGCGGTGCCGTGCCTCGCGCCGCTTCAGCCCCTTCTTGACCCGGATGACCTCGGCGATCTGAGCGCCCACGCGGATCGAGGGGTTGAGGTACGACGCCGGGTCCTGGAAGACCGCGCTGATCGTGGCGCCACGCAGTGCCGTCCACTGAGGGGGCGTCAGGGTGGCGATGTCGGTGCCGGTGATCTCGACGCGGCCGGCGGTGACCTCGAAGTGAGGGGGCAGGATGCCGAGCGCGGCACGGCAGGTGAGGGTCTTGCCGCTGCCGGACTCGCCGACGATGCCGACCGCCTTGCCGGGCGTGAGCTCGAAGCTGACCCCGTGGACGATCTCCTCGTCCGTGACCCGGTCGCTGATGCGTACGTCACGGACAGCGAGCACCGGCGGAGCCGTCGGGCCGGTCGCATCGGCGCTCACGCCGTGCTGTGTCTGCTCGGGAGCGGTGTTCTGGGACAGCATCGTCATCGGGCACCTCCGGCGGAGACGGGACGGCCCTTGCCGAGGCGGTTGGCTCGGGCCTTGCGGTTGTTGACCAATGCCCGGCCCGCCTCGCCGGAGACGTCGCGAATCGCGTCGGCCAGGAGATTGCTGGCCCAGACGGTGACCATGATCAGCAGAGCGGGTGCCAGTGGTGCCCACGGCTGGTGGCTGAGGTAGCCCAGGTCAGAGGCGAGCAGGCCGCCCCACGTCGGTGCGGGGGGCTGGATGCCGATGCCGAGGAACGTCAGGCTCGAGACGATGACGAACCCGACGCCGATGGTCTGGGCGAGTGCGACCGCGATCGGCGGGAGCACCTTGCCCCAGACGTGGCGGCGTACGACCCAGCCGATGGAGGCGCCGGAGATGAGCGCGGCTTCCACGTACTGGGAGCGGGCGACGGAGAGTGTGGCGGCGCGGGCCACCCGGTAGAAGAGGGGGGAGACCAGCGCCCCCGTGACGAGCATGGCCTGAGTCATGCCGTTGCCGAGCAGTGCGATCACGGCGACGGCGAACAACAGGAACGGCAGGGCGACCAGCGTGTCTGCCAGGCGCAGGGTGAGCCACTCGAAGACCCGGCCGAAGTAGACCGACAGGATGCCGGGGATCGCGCCGACTACCAGGGCCATCAACGCGACTTCGAGCGAGCCGAGCACGCTGACGCGCGAGCCGTCCAGGAGGCGGCTGAACACGTCACGGCCGAGGTAGTCCGTACCCAGCCAATGGGCACCTGAGGCGGCCGCGAGCGTGTTGTCGCTGGTGGCCAGAGGATTCTGCGGAGCGAGCCACGGGCCGAAGAGCGCGAGCAGCGCGATGACGGCCAGGATGGCGACGGCGATCCTGCCGGACGTGAGTGCGAGTACGCGGCGCACCATGTTCACACCCCTCGCTGAGAGGCCGGCGTCACGCGTGCCAGCACCAGGTTGACGATCAGGTTGAAGGCGACGACCAGCACGATCGACACCACGAGGACGCCCTGCACCGCCGGTACGTCACCGGCCTGGGCGGAGTCGTTGGCGAACCTGCCGAAGCCCTGCAGGCCGAAGATCCACTCCGTGACGACGGAGGCACCGACCAGTGAGGGGAACTTCAGACCGAGCGTGGCGAGCGTCGGCCCGAGGCCGTTGCGCAGGATGTGACCGAAGAAGACCCTTCGTGGACTCAGCCCCCGCACCACCGCGCCCGTCACGTAGTTCTCGCTGTAGGCGGAGACGAGAGCGGTACGCAGCTGGCGAGCGACGTCGGCGACGACATCGCAGCTCAGTGCGAGCGCGGGGAGAGTAATGTGCGCGAGCCACGGGCCGATTCCCTGCTGCGCCGGTATGTAGCCGGCCGAGGGGAACAGGTCGAGTCCGACCGCGAAGACCGCGACCAGCACGATGCCGACGACGAAGGGCGGCATCACCGAGATGACGGTGACCAGTCCCGTGATCGCGCGGTCGATCACCGTCGTGCGCCGGAGCGCCGCCACCGTGCCGAGAACGAAGCCGGCGAGGATCCCGATGACGAGTGCGAACGTCGCGACGGAGAGACTCACGCCCAGGCCGAGGCCGATGAGCGTGGATATGTCGGCCCCGTTGACCCAGCTGACGCCGAGTTCTCCGTGCAGGACGCCGGTGAACCAGTCCCAGTACTGGGTCAGGAAGGGCTTGTCGAGACCCCACTGGGCCTCGATCCTCTGGACCGCCTCGGGAGTCGCCTCCTCGCCCAGCTGGATCCGCGCCGGGCTGAGCCCGCTCAGCGACCGCAGTGCGAAGGTCACGAAGGTCGCCACCAGGAACACGGGCACGAAGATGGCGATCGACCGGGCGAGGACGGCCAGGATGCGGCCCAGCGCGTGCCGCATCCTGGTTACGGCGACCCCGCGACGGCGGGCAGGCATGATCTGGAGCGCGTTCGTCGTCATGGGGCTGCCTCCTCTCTGGAGTGGGTGAAGGTCAGTTGCCGGAGATGGTCACGCCGGTCCAGTCGATGTGAGCCGGGTTCTTCGGCAGACTCGAGATCGACTTGCTCTTGGCGAAGAGGTTCGGCGAGGAGTACGTGAAGATCAGCGCCTTGCTCTGGAGCCCCGACCGGGTCGCCGCCCGCAGGACCTCCGTGTAGTCCGGCGCGTCCAGTGGGGTCTGACGGACCTTCGCGGCTGCCGCCTCGAAACCGCCCGGCTCGTACGGCGTGCTGAGGTTGAGCGGGCCGTTGGGGCCGAAGTGAGCGGTGAGGGTCTGCAACGCGGAGTCCCGGCCCGTGGTGCCGTACAGCGAGAAGGCCAGTTGCTTGGCGAAGAACGGGGTGGCCCAGTTCTTGTCGATTTTGATGTCGACGTCGATGCCGACCGCTGCCAACTGCGACTGGACGATCTCGGCTTGGGGGTCCTCGGCGGGGATGACCAGGTTGAGCTTGATGTCTCCGGCCTTGTGACCGGCTTCGGTGAGAAGCTTCTTCGACTTCGCCGGGTCGTACGGGTAGGAGTTCTCCGACGTCGGGTCGTAGGCCGTGTACTCCTTCGGGAACGGCTGGTCGGTCGCCTCGCCGTAGCCGAAGGTCAGCTTGTCCACGAACTCCTTGCGGTTGATGGCGTAACGGACGGCGTCGACGACCTTGTCGTCCTTGAACGGCGCCTTGTTGATGTTGAGGCTGATGTTCGAGGCGTTGAAGCCGGGCTGGACGAAGACATCCAGGTCGGCCTTCTTGGCGGCATCCGCCTGGCTCGGGTCGAGGTCGGCGAAGTTGTAGACACCGGTCTGCAGCCCAGAGACGACTGTTGAGGCGTCGGGGGCCGAAACCAGCTCGACGTTGTCGATGTGAATGTTCTTCGCGTCCCAGTAGTCCGGATTCTTCTTCAGGACGACCTTGGTGCCCGGTATCAGCTGCTTGACGATGAACGGCCCGGCGCCGACCGGGTTCTGGTCCAGCTTCTCGGGGGCCTCGGCCGCCCGGGGGCTGGCGATCTGCAGGACGCGCTGACCGAGCAGCTGCGGTATCTGGTAGTCGACCTGGCTGAGGTGCAGAACCGCGTTCAGTCCGTTGGCGTCCACCGACTTGATCGAGGTCAAGTCACCGAAGAGTGCGGAATTCTTCTGCTTTTTGGCCCGCTCGATCGCGGACTTGACCGCGGCGGCGTCGACCGGCTCGCCGTCGCTGAACTTCAGGCCGGGGCGCAGGTGAAAGGTGATCCGGTCACCCTTGTCGTTGTACTCCCAGCTCTCGGCGAGGTCCGGGACGGCCTTGCCGCTCTCGTCGGTACGTGTCAACGAGGCGTACACCAGGGCGAGTTCGCGGAACTGGGCGCCGCTGCCCGAGACCACCGGATCCCAGTGGGCCGGGAAGTACGAGGAGGCCCACTTCAACGTGGCGTTGCCGGCCGAGGCGGAGACATCGCCCCCGCAGGCGCTCAGGGCCGGGGTGAGCAGGCCGACCAGGGCGGTTCCGAGGGCTGCGGCGCGCAGGCCGCCTGCCCGTCGGACGGAGGGGACGTCCAGTCTGGGGCGGCGGATCGTGATGCGTGCGGACATTTCATTCTCTCTGTGAGGGATCCCGGACCGGGGCAGGGCATGAGGGATCAGGGAACGGCGATGACTCGGTACGAACCCGCGCGGAATCGTCGGCTCGTACCCGGGACGGGCAGGCCGGCAAAGGCTTCGGTGCACCCTGGGGCGGACACCGCGCGAGGCAGCCGGGATCGGCGGTCTCGCGGGGCGGGCCGGGGATACGGAGAACGCGCGACGGAACGCGGAGGCGGAGGCGCGGAGGGCAGGCGCGGCCGGAGGAACGGCGGGCAGTCGATGCTGCCGGCAGGGGTCAGGCGGCGCCTGTGGGCCGGGGGCGGCGGGTGGTCAGCGACAGAGAGCGCTGGAGGTGCGCCGCAGGTCCACGTAGCGGCACATCACACCGGGGTGCGTCGTGAGCATGCTGCACATCCTGGGGGCAGCCGTCAGATGCTGTCAATGGACACCAATTGGTGTCTCATTCCGTGGAACGGGCTCTGACCGCAGCTCAGAGCCCTCTCGGAACGGGAGGGGTGGCGGCCGGGTGCACTGCGGCCTCGTCGGGATGCAGCCACAACGGACCGTTCCCGGTATCCACACGGACCCCGTGCCGCGGCGGCCAGGCTCCCTCCGTCAGCAGCGGCCGCTCCGGCTCGGTCAGGCTCCGGTAGCGCTCCAGCGCCACGGCCGGAGAGAGCGGCACTGAGGCATTCAGCAGCCCGGGGCAGAGCTCGTCGACGGCCGCCGCGTACGCCTCGAAGGGCCGCCAGCCGGGCACCGCGCGGTATCCCGCCGGGGCGCGGACCAGCAGTGTCGGGAGTGCGTAGCGGTATCCGCCGTCGACGGTCTGCTTGGCCGCGCCGGGATGGGGCGATCCGCCCCGCACGGACAGCACTTCGGGGACCGGGCGGCGTGCCTCCGCACGGTCGGCGCGCACCCGTTCCAGCGTGTCGGCGGACGCGGCATCGGCCGCCAGCCGCTCCGGGTCCAGGCCCGGCACACCCCGCACCGCGGACAGTGCCAGTGCGGTGGTGTCCGCCGGCTCACCGAGCACGAAGACGGTCTCCCGTAGCCGTCGCAGCACCCGCTCGGCCACGTCGGCGCCCTGGAGTTCCGCGGCCTTGGCGACGAGTGAGGAGGGCCAGGAACTGGCCGCCACCCGGCTCAGCCGGGCCGCGCGGGGGGCCAGGGTGTGCGTGCTGATCTCCGCCACGTGGCGTGAGTACCAGGCCGTCTCGGCTGCCGGGTCGGGCGGCGGGTCGTCGTCGTGATCGAAGAGGATGGCGTACGCCCGTCGCCAGCGGACCCGGCCGGCCAGCGCCTCCCGCAGCCTGCGGAAGACGGGTTCCGATCCCCAGGCCCAGGGGCAGAGCGGGTCGGTGTACTCCACCACCTCCACCACCGGCGGCGGGTCCGGTGCGCCCGTCATACGGCGCCGGTCCCGGGCTGATGGCTGGTCGCGCCCACGGGCAGCAGCGAGGTCAGCGGAAGCCCGCCCAGGACCGCCGCCGCACCCGCCTCGATCTGTCGCCACACCCCGGGCAGGCCCCCTGCGGGACCGGGGTAGTCGAGTCCGGCCAGCGGCTCGCCGCGCAGGGTGATCACTTCACCGTCGACGGCGCGCACGATGTCCAGAAGGGTGATCTCGTCGGCGGGCCTGCCGAGCCAGTAACCGCCCTCGCAGCCGCGCTGACTACGCACCAGGCCGGCTTTTCGCAACTCACCCACCACGGACTTCAGGAACCGGAACGGAATCTCCTGCGAGGACGCGATGGCCTCGCAGGTGAGCGGACGGCCAGGCTCGGAGGCGAGCTCCATGAGAGCCCGCGTGGCGTAGTCCGCCTTCGCGGAGATATGCATGCGCACATCATGCCCGGACGGCCGGCCCGGGGCGAAGGCTTCCATCGGTTCCCCCCATACATTTCAGGAACAGTGCCGCAGGTGAAGGGGATAGGACACCTCTTGACATCCTTTCTGGCGCCGCTTTAGCGTCTCGGCCATGAGCGAGCCGTTGACGACCCCCGGTGAAGGCTTCCACCCTCATCTCCACGACGCCCCGGGCCGCCCCGCGGCACCGCTGCACACCCGTCTGCACCACATCCGCGCGGACTCCCTGGACGGAGACACGGCGCAGACCGGCGGCATGCGCAGGTTCGCCGCCATCAGCGGGAAGACCGTCGGTTCCGAGAAGCTGTGGATGGGCCAGACCCACGTGGCCCCCGCGACCTCCTCCTCCGATCACCACCACGGCGAATCCGAGACCGCCATCCATGTGGTCGGCGGACACCCCGAGTTCGTCTTCCTGGACGACTCGGGCGAAGAGCCGGAAGAGGTGCGACTGCGTACGTCACCTGGCGACTACATCTTCGTCCCGCCGTTCGTGCCGCACCGGGAGGAGAACCCCGACCCGACCGAAGAAGCCGTGGTCGTCATTGCCCGCAGCACCCAGGAGGCGATCGTGGTCAACCTTCCCCGGCTGTATGCCCTTCCGGCGGAGGAAGCCTGACGGGCAGTCTGCTCGGCTGCTTGGATTACTGGCGGCCCCGGCCGTGCGCCACATCGTGGCCGGCCCGGAAAGACCCACGCGGCCCCCGAGCCGGAGAAGTCCGCCGTCGAGGCGTGAACGGCGCGAAAGCAGCGGGCCGCCGTTCAACGAGGCTCAACCGCGGTGGGCGGAGCAGGGGCAGTTGCGACGAAGCGGGCAGCGGCGGGCTATAGGCCGTGCGCTTCGAGCATGGACATCAGCTTCCGCTTGCGTTTCTGGTCGACACGCAGGGCCGCCAGGTAGGCGGCGAACTCGCCCTCCGTCCCCAGCGTGCGGTGGCATGCGCGAGCGCTGAGCAGCAGCGCGGTCAGCTGCTCGTAGGTGCTGTCGCCGGTCCTCGCGCGCAGCGGTTCGATGTGGCGCAGGTATACGGCCAAGGCGTCGGCCGGCCGTCGGTGCCGGAGCCGGTCGGCCAGCGCACGCCACTGGCGTTGGTCGGCGTATCCGTCGGCGGCGGCCTGCCAGGCGGCGTCGTGGTCGCCGTCGTCCATGAGGGCGTCGACCAGGGCGGCGCCCCGGTGCCCATAGCCGTCTCCGTGCCCATGCCTCCCGTGGGGCGGGCCGTCGGCGCGGAGTACGTCCAGCGCGGCCGCGCGCTCGGTGTCGCCCCAGCCTCCGGCCGCGCGGGCCGCTGTCCGCAGGTCCTGGTACGCGGCCAGCGAGCGGCGATTCAGCAGGACGTCCCGGCGGACCGCCACCACATCGGCCGGACGGCCCGCGCGGCTGTACCGCTCGCAGACGAAGTCCACCAGATCGCTGTCCGGGCCATGGCCGGGGTCCACCTCCCGCAGGCCGCGTTCGGCCCACTCCAGGGACTCGGCCGCACGGCCCGCCTGCTCCAGCTCCCGCGCGATCACCAGGTGTGTGGCGCCCGTCGGGGACAGATCCGCGGCGTGGACGGCGACGAGCGCGTCCACGCTGCCCTCCGCCTTCAGCAGGCGCTCCATGAGATATTTCTCCGCCCAGCCCTTCGGGTTGCTCCGCCAGGCCGCGACCACCAGCTCCCGTGCGCGTGTCAGGCCCGGCTCGCCCAGTACTTCCTGGTAGTCGGCCAGGTCGATGTCGGTGGCGTCGTTGAGATCGCCGAGGAGGTGGTCCACCAGCCAGTCGGCGGTCCGCTCCGGGTCGGGCCGGGCAGCCAGGCAGGCATCCAGATGCGCCTGGGCCAGCCCGGCCGCCACCTCGCCGATCACGCCGTCCGAGTCGTCGATCTCTCCGTACGTCCGGCCGAGCGACCGCATCGCCTCCCGGGCCACCTCCACCGCGTCCGCTGCCCGCCCGCTCCCGGTCAGAGTGCGCAGCGCGGTCACCGCCTCGGCTGCCTGCTGCCCGTAGGCGTGGGAGTCGGCGTACTCGATGTAGCCGTAGCGGGCGAAGGGACCGGTGTCGAGCAGGCTGAGGATGCGCTCGCGTACGGCGCCGAGATCGTCCCCGGCGGTTGCCGCGCGCAGCTCCATCCGGCGACGCAGGTCACGGTCGCCCGCCAGGTGTTCCCGTACCAGCGACAGCAGTTCGTCCCTGGTGCGGGACTCCAGCCACGTATCGAGCTGCCGGGCACGGGACATGGCGGCGGCGCGCTGCCGGGGGACCGACTCCGCCTGTCCCAGTACGGTCAGACCCACTGCGACGCAGTGCTTGCAGAAGTTGCCCTCCTGCCCGTACGGGCAGTCGCACCCGCCGGTGAGGCCGTCCTCGCCCTCGCTCAGCTCGACCTCGTAGGCATCGGTGCCGTCGACGGTCGCCGCGACCGTACCGTCCCCGATCTCCAGCGGGGACACAGCGGTCAGGTAGCCGAGGCCCCGCTGGAAGGAACGTGCCCCGGCCAGCCGGCGCAGGTCCCCTTCGGTGAAACCCAGTTCATGTGTCACACCGTTCATTCAACGGTACGGGGGCCTTGTGCGAGGCGGCTGTGGGGTGATTGGCGGCCCAGGAGGCAAGGATGCGCAGTCCGTCGTGCGTGGGGGTGCCCACTTCCGCGGTCCAGACGACGAGTTGCTGGTCGGGGTCGGTGCTGGCGGTGAGGGTGTCCCAGTCGAGGGTGAGGTCGCCGGCGACGGGGTGATGCAGCTTCTTGGTGCCCACGCTCAGGGTGGCGACATTGTGGGCGGCCCACCACTGGCGGAAGTGTGCGTCCTGGACGGACAGTTCGCCCACCAGGGCTGTCAGGCGGGGGTCTGCGGGGTACTTGGCGGCTTCCATGCGCAGTTGGGCGACGCAGGTGCGGGCGACGGTCTCCCAGTCGCTGTACAGCGTCCTCATGGCAGGGTCGGTGAAGACCAGCCGGATGTAATTGCGCTGCTTTTCCGGGATCCGGCCGAAATCTGCGACCAACGCGACGGCGAGCGCATTCCACGCGAGAATATCCATGCGACGGCCCATGACAATGGCCGGAGTGGCGGTCAGGTCGTCGAGGAGCCGCTGCAATTGTGGCTGGACTTTTTGCCGGGTGCGCCGCTGGGGCCGCGTCGGAATTTTCCCGGCCAGGCCGAAGAGATAGTCGTGCTGGTCGTCGTCGAGGTGCAGGACACGGGCGAGGGCGGTCAGTACGGGCGCCGACGCCTGGATGCGTCCTTGCTCAAGGCGGGTGTAGTAGTCGGTGCTGATCGCGGCCAGCTGAGCCACTTCCTCCCGGCGCAGGCCCGGCACCCGGCGCGGTGTTCCGATGTCCGGCAGCCCCACGGTGCGCGGGCTGAGCTCGGCACGCCGGGCCTTGAGGAACTCCCCCAGCTCGTTGAGGTGTGCGTCGCGGGTCATGGGTTCCAGTCTCGCATCGGGCGTCCGCGGTGTGAGGGGGAGAGTTTACTCCCAGGATGTTTTGATCCCAGGAAGGAACTCTCCTCTTTGCGGACGCGCGTATGCCTGCGAGTCTTGATGATGTGGCCGATGGAAAGCCACCTATGGGATCCGGCACACACATCACCGGATTCGCGAGATGCCGAATGCGCGGCCACGCAGGAAATCCATTCCGCGTTCGACGCTCGTGCGTCGCCTGCGCATCGGCCCTTTTGGAGAACCCCACCATGAACAAGCTGCCGAAGAAGCCCTCGACCAAGGGCCCCGAAGAGATGTTCACCGGGCACGTGTGGTTCGACGTCATCTACGCCGGCCGGATGCCGTCCCGTATGCGGGCGAACACGGTGCGCTTCGCGCCCTGTGCCCGTACCGCCTGGCACACGCACGCCATGGGACAGACGCTGCATGTCACCGAGGGCATCGGGCTGGTGCAGGCCCGCGGCGGCGAGGCCGTCGTGATGCGCCCGGGCGACACCGTGTACACCCCGCCCGGCGAGTGGCACTGGCACGGCGCCGCCCCCGAGCACTTCATGACCCACATCGCCCTCTGGGAGGGCCTGGGTGACGACACTCCGGAGACCACCTGGGGCGAGCACGTCACCGACGCGGAATACCCCGGCACCCAGGTCTGACCGCCCGGGCCCTGAACCAGAACCGAACGACAAGAACCAGAAAGGTACGAGATGCGCGCGACTCTGATTTACGGTGCCGGTGATGTACGGGTGGAGAACGTCCCCGACCCGGTGCTGCGAGAGCCCACCGATGCCGTCGTGCGGGTGCTCCGCTCGTGCATCTGCGGCAGCGATCTGTGGCCGTACGGCTCGAAGCCGGCCTCCGAGCACGGCGACCGCATCGGCCACGAGTTCCTCGGCGTCGTCGAGGAGACCGGATCCGAGGTCTCCGGGCTGAAGCGGGGCGATGTGGTGGTGGCACCGTTCGTCTGGGCGGACAACACCTGCGACTTCTGTACGGAGGGCCTCCAGACGTCCTGCCGGCACGGCGGCCTGTGGGGCGCCGACGGCGTGGACGGCGGGCAGGGTGAGGCGGTCCGCGTGCCGCAGGCCCAGGGCACGCTGGTCAAGCTGCCCGTCGGCGAGGACTCCGCCCTGCTGCCCTCGCTGCTCACCCTCTCGGACGTCTTCTCCACCGGCCACCACTGCGCGGTCAGCGCCGGTGTCGACCCGCGCACCACGGTCACCGTCATAGGTGACGGCGCGGTCGGCCTCTCCGCGGTACTGGCCGCCAAGCGGCTGGGCGCCGAGCGGATCATCCTGATGGGCCGGCACAAGGCCCGTACCGACCTGGGCGTCGAGTTCGGCGCCACGGATGTCGTCGCCGAGCGCGGCGAGGAAGGCGTCGAGAAGGTCCGTGAGCTGACCGGCGGCGACGGCACCCACACGGTGCTGGAGTGCGTGGGGCTGGAGCCGGCCATGGACACCGCGTTCGGTGTCGTCCGCGACGGCGGCACGGTCAGCCGGGTGGGGGCTCCGCAGTACGAGCAGGTCTCGATGGGCTTCCCCCTCTTCATGCGCAACGTCACCCTCACCGGCGGCGTCGCCCCGGCCCGTGCCTACATCGACGAGCTCCTGCCCGACGTCCTGGACGGGAAGATCCAGCCGGGCCGGGTCTTCGACCGCGCCGTCAGCCTGGATGAGGTGCCCGAGGGCTACCAGGCGATGGCCGACCGCCAGGCGCTCAAGATCCTTGTACGTCCCTGACCCGGCGAAGGCGACGAGGAACGAACGACGGTCCCGCTCGTAAGCCCTGGTCAGGACGGTGATAACCTGCCGCCCCGCCTGTCGGCGCCACACGCCCCGGCAGGCGGTTCCGCATCCCGTACGCAGTAATGAGGTGTGCATGAAAGCAGGCAGCAGAACCGGCACCGTGGCCACGCTCGTGGGGGCTCTGGCCCTCTCGGCGTTCACCGCCCCGACGGCGGAGGCCGCGGACACCGGCATCACCGTGTCATCGGTGGTCATCAACGGAGGCAAGCCCGTCGTGGTGGGCACGTCGGACGAGAAACTGCCGTCCGTCACCTTCCGCATCGCCCTGCCCTCCGGCTACAGCACCGCCAATCCGTCCTCCTACTCGGCGGAGCCCTTCCTCTACCACGACACCACCGCCAGTAAGGGGGCCAACAGCGGCGGCCTCTACATGGCGGGATACACCTGCTACGAGGACAGCTCCCGGGCGGCCCACTGCGCGGGTGAACTCACCATCGACCCGCGCTACGACCTCGATTCGAGCGGCGACGCCACGACCTGGAAGATCGGCGTGGCGGCGCGTCTCTTCAAGTCCAACGGGCAGCTCAAGGCCGAGGAGTACACGACGGCCGGCGGCGGCGTCCAGGTCAAGCGATGGGCGAAGGCCACGGTCAACGCCTCGCCGGAGCCGGTGACGAAGGGCAAGACGCTCACCGTGACCGGCAGCCTCACCCGTGCGGACTGGGTGAAGCACTCATACGCCGGTTACGGCAGCCAGTCGGTCAAGCTTCAGTTCCGCAAGGCGGGCAGCTCGGCCTACTCCACCGTCAAGACGGTGAAGTCCGGCTCCACGGGCGCTCTGAAGACCACCGTCACCGCATCGGTCGACGGTTACTGGCGCTGGACCTTCGACGGTACGTCCACCACGGGCACCGCCACCTCCGGCGCCGACTTCGTCGACGTGCGCTGACCACGCACTGACCACTGACGGCACCGGCACCGTGCCGACGATTCCTTGAGAGCCGTCGGCGCGGCGCCGGTGTCGGCTGTGTACCCCATCCACAGTTCGAATCGCCGGATATATTCCGTATATCCCTTTCTGTGTGTGGGTATTGGGGGAGGAGAACGGCTCGGGTCGCTTGCCACGCGGCCGCATCACACGACAGCCGAGGTGAGGACGTCGTGACCCACCACACCAAGGATTCGGCGGATCGTCTGGCCCGTGGGCTGGGATGGTTCAGCACCGCCCTCGGCCTGGCGCAGACCACGGCGCCACGTGCCGCCTGCCGGTTGACCGGGCTCGACGACTCTCTGCCGGCCCGGGCCCTGATGCCCGCGATCGGAGCGCGGGAGCTCGGCCACGGCGCTCTGCTGCTGGGCAGCCGCAGGCCCGCGCCCTGGGTGTGGACCAGGGTTGCCGGGGACGCACTCGACCTGACGCTCCTGACGCGCGCCCTGCGCAACCGCACCGGTGGAAGGCTGCGCCGGGCCACGGTCGCCACGGCCGCCGTCTCCGGGCTCGCCGCCGTCGACCTCTACACGGCGCTCCGGTCGGTCGGACGGAGCCGTACGAGGAGGGGTGACAGCATGCACACGAACGCGGCCATCACGGTCAACCGGCCACGGAACGAGGTGTACCGGTACTGGCACGCCTTCGAAAACCTGCCCGTTTTTATGCGGCACCTGGAAGCAGTACGTACAGAAGGTGACGGGCAGTCGCACTGGGTCGCCAGGGCCCCCGTGAAAAAGACGGTCGAGTGGGACGCGGAGCTGGCCGTGGACCGTCCGGGAGAGCTGATCGCCTGGCGCTCGCTCAAGGGCGCGGGGGTGGAGAACACGGGCTCGGTGAGTTTCCACGACGCTCCTGGCGGCCGGGGCACCGAGGTACGGGTGGAGCTCGGCTTCACCCCGCCCGGCGGCAAGGCCGGGGCGGCGGTCGCCCGGCTGTTCGGCGAGCACCCCGAACAGCAGATACGGGACGATCTGCGGCGCTTCAAGCAGGTCATGGAGGTCGGCGAGGTGGTCCGCTCGGAGGGCAGCCCCGAGGGCACCCACACATGGCGCCTGGCCAGGCAGCACCCGGCGCGGCCCCACAACGAGAAGCTCTGAAGCGGCCCGTCACGTCCCTCCGGCACGCGCGGGCGGGACGACGGCCGGAAAGGAAGCACCGTGAAAGGCAACTGCTGGATGGGCCGGAACTCCGTCGAGGTGCTGACCGTCCCCGATCCCCAGATTCTCAACGCTCAGGATGCCGTCGTCAGGATCACGTCGACCGCCATCTGCGGCTCCGACCTGCATCTGTACGACGGTTACATGCCGACCATGGAGAAGGGGGATGTCCTCGGCCACGAGTTCATGGGCGAGGTCGTGGAAACCGGGCCCGGCGTCAAGCGCCTGAGGACCGGCGACCGGGTGGTGGTCCCCTTCCCGATCGCCTGCGGGCACTGCACCGCCTGCGAACACGAGATGTACTCGGTGTGCGAGAACTCCAATCCCAACGCGGGTCTCGCGGAGAAGTTCATGGGGTACTCCCCGGCGGGCCTCTTCGGGTTCTCCCACATGCTCGGCGGCTTTCCCGGCGGCCAGGCGGAGTACGCGCGGGTGCCGTTCGCCGACGTCGGTCCCATCAAGATCGAGGACGACCTGCCGGACGATCAGGTGCTCTTCCTCTCCGATATCTTCCCCACCGGCTACATGGGAGCGGAGATGTGCGACATCAAGCCCGGCGACACCGTGGCCGTATGGGGCGCGGGGCCGGTGGGCCAGTTCGCGGTCGCCAGCGCGTATCTGCTGGGGGCGGACCGGGTGATCGCGATCGACCGCTTTCCCTACCGGCTAACGATAGCGCGGGAGAAGGCCGGGGCCGAGACCATCAACTACGAGGAGGTGGACGTACTGGACACCCTGAAGGAGATGACCGCGGGGCGCGGCCCGGACGCGTGCATCGACGCGGTCGGTCTCGAAGCCCACCATCCCACCACGGCCGTTCATGCCTACGACCGTGCCAAGCAGGCGAGCCGCCTGGAGACCGAGCGGCCGCACGCCCTGCGGGAAGCGATCCTGGCCTGCCGCAACGGCGGCACCGTATCTGTCATTGGCGTCTACGGCGGACTGCTCGACAAGTTCCCCATGGGTTCCCTCATGAACCGGTCGCTGACGCTGAAGGCCGGCCAGTGCCACGTTCAGCGGTACCTCCAGCCTCTCCTGGAACGGATCAGGAACAAGGAGATCGACCCCAGCTTTGTCATCTCGCACCACATGCCCCTCGAAGAGGCACCGAACGGCTACGAGATTTTCAAGAACAAGCAGGACGAATGCAACAAGGTGGTTCTGTCGGCCGCCTAGCCAAGGACAGGGCGAGCGCCCCGCACCGGATCGGTCTCGCTGCGGGGCACTGGTGCGTATCGAGGGGTCAGATCTGGGTCGCGTACAAAAGGAAGCTGTTCCACGTCCCCGGCGTGAGGGCGAGTCGCGGGCCCTGCCGCACCTTGGAGTCCCGGACGTGAACGGTCTCGGCCTGTCCGGAGTGCCGCAAGGACAGGGCGACCTCTATGCAGTCATCGCCGGAACCACCGCTGTAGCTGCTCTTGAACCAGGACAGTTCTGTGGTACTCATGTCGCTCCTCGCATCCGCTGCAACAGGCCCAGTGAGTCTTCCAGAGAGAGGGCCTGTGAGCGCATCCTGGCATACCGCATCTGAAGCGTGCTGACTACCTTCGAGTTGGAGATGAACTGCCCGCTCTCCTGTCCTTCACAGTAGCCGAACCACTTGTTCTCCGGGGTCTCCAAGAGCCGCATCGGACCGTCCAGCCCAGCGTGATGCTCACGCACTTGCGGCATCACCTGAACCTCCACATTCCGCAGCTCTGCGATCTCCAGCACGCGATCGATGAGCCCCCGTGTCACCTCCGCCCCTCCCGTCCGCCGCAGAAACAAGTGCTCCTCCAGGATGAAGCTGAACGCCGTGTTCGGCCGCTCCCGCAACAGTCGTTGCCGTTCGGCTCGCGCGACCCACTGTGCCTCGATCTGATCGTCGCCCAGGGGCGGCAACTGGTTAACGAACAGCGTGCGCGCGTACGCCTCCGTCTGCAACAGGCCCGGCACCAAGCGGCATTCGTATGTGTACAGATTCACCGCATCCGTCTCCAGCAGTGCCCACTGCCGGAACCAGCTCGCCAGTCCCGGCTGCCGTGACAGATGACGTGCCGCGCCCCGCAACGCCCCGAACGCGTCCAGGACTTCTTCCGCCCGTTCGACGAACTCCCGCTGCGGGAAGCGTCGGCCCTGCTCGATCGAGGCGACCGTAGGCACTGAGTACCGCACCCTCGGGGCGAACTCCTCCTGCGTCAGGCCCGCCCGTTTACGGAACGCCTTGACGACCTCGCCGAACGCCTTGAGGCTGTCCGATGTCTCCGGTTCACCGCCGCCGCCCGCACAAAGGCCCGCTCCGCCGATCCCGCTCGTACCGTCCGCCATGCCAGGACACCTCCCGCACACCCGCCTCGCCGCACACTTACAACCCGGGCATTGTCACGCCCAGTTACCCCCACTGTCTACTCTGTGTACCCGTACGCCGACGCAGCGTACGAGTCGCTGACCTGGTGGACCGGTGGCGATCGGGGCCAGGTTGGGGCCATGACGTCATCTCCCACCCGCCCCTCGCCGGTGACCGTACGCACTTTCACTCAGCGGTTCAGCTCCACCCCGCGCGGCGCCCGTCTCGCCCGGCATCTCGCCCTTCACCGGCTGCACGGCTGGGATATTCCGTACGGCTCCGAGGCATCCGACACCGCCGCCCTGCTCGTCGCCGAACTCGCCGCGAACGCCGTCACGCACGGCCGTGTCGCGGGGCGCGACTTCGAGTTGCTGCTCAGCCTCACCCTGTACACGCTCCGCATCGACGTATCGGACACGCGTGGGGAACGACGGCCACCGGAACCGGGAGAGCTGACGGCGCCGCCGCCCGTGGCCGACGGCGGGCGGGGGCTGCTCCTCGTGGAGGCACTCGCCGACCGGTGGGCCGTGCTCGACCGCGTACCGCTCGGCAAGACCGTCCGCGCCGAAGTGGATCTGTCGCGCCTACATTGACCGCTCAGCCGGTCGTCTGCTCGCCGGGGGAAGGCGGGGGAGTGAGCGGGGGTTCTTCCGAGGGCGAAGGATCGTCGGTGGGCGCAGGGGATTCCGTCGGGGTGGGCGTCGGTGTGGGGGTGGGTGTGTGCACCGGCGTGGACTTCTGCGGGGACGTGGGCTTGGTGGGTGCCGCCGAGTCGTTCCCGGGCTTCTGATCCGAGGGCGCGGTGGTCGCCGCGCCGGAAGCGGCCGCTGACGGCCGGTGGGAGAGCGGAACCCCCGCGGGCGTCGCCACCGCTGTCGGCGCAGACGTGGGCGCCCGCGTCGAGCCCCGCTTCTCGTGGGCCGACGACGGTTGCGTGGTGCCCGGATGGTCGGCGTCGCTGCTGGGGGACGCGGCGTACAGGCTGACAGATGCCGCCGCGATGGCTGTGACGACGGCGCCGAGCACCAGCCGGGGCCGGCGGGAGCGTGGCGCGGCGGGGCGCGACTGCTGCTCCGGGCTCCCCTCGCGCGCGGGCGCGGGCGGGCGGAAACGATGCTGGGCGGTGGCGGCGGTAGCGGTCGTGGTCCGAAGGCCGGCCGCGACGCGCGGCGACGGCCGTGTTTCCCAGCCGTCGGGGGCGGCCAGGAAGTCGGAAGCGTGCTGAGCGGTGGGCCGTTCCTCGGGGTCCTTCGCCAGTAGCCGCAGGACGAACGCGTCGAGGGCCTCGGGCAGGTCATGGCGGTAGCGGCGTGGCGGCTCGGGCGGGGAATCCACGTGCTGGTACAGCATGGCCGCGGCGGAATCCGCTCTGAACGGTGGACGGCCGGCGAGGAGTTCGTACAGCACGCAGCCCAGCGCGTACATGTCCGCGGCGGGCCCGGCCGGGCGTTCCAAGGCCCGTTCGGGTGCCAGGTAGGAGCTGGTCCCGATGATCTCGCCGGCCTTGGTCGGTCCGTCGGCGGGCTCGTCCATGAAGCGGGCGATCCCGAAGTCGCTCACCTTCACCGTGTCGTCGCGGTCCAGCAGCAGATTCCCCGGCTTGACGTCCCGGTGTACGACGCCCTGACGGTGGGCCGCGGCCAGACCGGCGGCCGCCTGAGCGCCGATCGTGGCGACCCGCCGCGGTGACCACGGCGCGTGTACGGACAGCTCGTCCGCCAGGCTCCGCCCGTCGACGAGTTCCGTCACCAGGTAGAGGCGGTCCCGGTCGGTACCGGTGTCGTACACGGCCACCACGTGCGGGTGGCTCAGCCGCGCCGCCGTCCGGGCCTCCAGGTGAAATCGGGCGACCGCGGCGTCGTCGGCTCTCGGATTCAGGAGCATCTTGACCGCCACCGGGCGGCCGAGTACCTCGTCCACTGCCCGCCAGACTTCGCCCATCGCGCCACGGCCGAGCCTGTCGCCCGTCCTGTACCGACCAGCCACCAACACCGACGCACGCCCCTTCCCGCTCCTCCCCCCACTCACCGTCTGCCCCCTGCGGGCCTCCTCATCCTGCGGAAAGTCCGGCGGACCCCCTGCCGACCCGGCCACCACTCGATCGGCCCCGGCGTGGCAAGAGGGCGCGGAAGCCGTGGGCGATAGCGTCAAAGTCCCGCTGTCAGCAGGCGCCGTGCGGGGCTTTTGGCGCTTCGCCGAACAACTCCCCGGGGTGCGCTCCTATGTCCGACCTCAGCTATGTCGTGGTCCTCATCGCCGTGTTCGGTCTCATCGGCCTGATCGCGAAGGGGGTGAGCCGGCTGTGAGCGTCGAGAACATCGTCGGACTGACCGTCGCGGTGATCCTCGTGGTCTATCTCGTGGTCTGCCTGATCTTCCCCGAGCGGTTCTAGTGCGGCGACATTTCCGGGAGGGACGCTGGTGAACGACACTCTCGCGGGGTGGCTTCAGATCCTCGCCCTGGTGGCGGCGCTCGCCCTGTCCTTCCGGCCACTGGGCGACTATCTGGCGCACGTCCTCACCTCTCCCCGGCACTGGAGGGTGGAGCGGGTGGTGTACCGCGCCGGCGGGGTCGACCCGGACACCGACCAGAAATGGTCCGTGTTTCTGCGCGGGGTCCTCGCCTTCTCGCTGGTCTCGGTGCTGTTCCTCTACGGATTCCTTCGGCTGCAGAACCATCTGCTGCTCTCGCTGGGCACGCCGGCCATGGACGCCGACCAGTCGTTCAACACGGCGGCGTCCTTCGTCACGAACACGAACTGGCAGTCGTACGCGGGAGAGTCGGCGCTCGGCCATCTGGTGCAGATGTCCGGACTGGCGGTCCAGAACTTCGTCTCCGCCGCGGTCGGCATCTCCGTGGTGGCCGCGCTCATCCGCGGATTCACCCGTAAGGAGACCGACCGCGTCGGCAATTTCTGGGTCGACCTCACCCGGATCGTGCTCCGCGTCCTGCTGCCCGTCTGCGTCGTCTTCGCGATCGTGCTGGTGGCGGCGGGAACGGTGCAGAACTTCCACGGCTTCCAGTCGGTCAGCACCCTCGCGGGCGGACATCAGAGCATCCCCGGCGGCCCGGTCGCCTCGCAGGAAGCCATCAAGGAGCTGGGCACCAACGGCGGCGGCTTCTACAACGCCAACTCCGCCCACCCCTTCGAGAACCCGAACGGCTTCACCAACTGGCTGGAGACCTACCTGCTGTTGGTGATCGCCTTCTCGCTGCCGCGCACCTTCGGCACCATGGTCGGCGACCGGCGCCAGGGGTACGCGATCGTCGCCGTCATGGCCCTGATCTGGGCCTCTTCCGTCGCCATCGTCACCGCCAACGAACTGCACAGCGTGAGCAGCGCGGCGGGCCACGCGGCCGGCGGAATGATGGAGGGCAAGGAACAGCGCTTCGGTGTCTGGGCCTCCGCGCTCTTCGCGGTGTCCACCACGCTGACGTCCTGTGGAGCCGTGAACTCCTCCCACGATTCGTACTCGCCCGGGGGCGGCGGTATGACGATCTTCAACATGATGCTGGGTGAGATCGCCCCCGGCGGCACGGGATCCGGTCTCTACGGCATCCTCATCGTGGCCGTCATCGCCGTCTTCGTCGCGGGGCTGATGGTCGGCCGTACGCCCGAGTACCTCGGCAAGAAGCTGCGCGGCCGGCAGATGAAGTTCGCCTCCCTGTACATCCTCACCACGCCCGCGGTGGTGCTGACCGGCGCCGGAATCGCGATGGCTCTTCCGGGCGAACGGGCGGCGATGCTCAACCCGGGGCCGCACGGCTTCTCGGAAGTGCTGTACGCCTTCACGTCGGCCGCCAACAACAACGGCTCGGCCTTCGCCGGTCTGTCCGCCAACACGGTCTGGTACAACACCGCCCTCGGTCTGGCGATGATCATCGGCCGTTTTCTGCCGATCGTGTTCGTGCTGGCCCTCGCCGGATCCCTCGCCGAGCAGCGGCCCGTCCCCGTCAACGCGGGCACGCTGCCCACGCACCGGCCCCAGTTCGTCGGTCTGCTGACCGGCGTGATCCTGATCGTCGTCGGCCTGACCTACTTCCCCGCACTCGCGCTGGGGCCGCTCGCCGAAGGGCTGCACTGATGCCCACCACGCCCGCTCAGCCCCCGCCCTCGAAGGAACCGTTCGCGCCGAACAGCCGCCGGATCTCCGGCGGACTGCTGGACCCGGGGCAGCTGGTCAGGTCCTTCCCCGACGCGCTGCGCAAGCTCGATCCGCGGGTGATGTTCCGCAACCCGGTGATGTTCGTCGTCGAGGCCGGCGCGGTGCTGACGACACTGGCGGCGATCAAGGACCCCAGTGTCTTCGCCTGGGTGATCACCGCCTGGCTCTGGCTGACCGGCGTCTTCGCCAATCTCTCCGAGGCGGTGGCCGAGGGCCGCGGCAAGGCTCAGGCCGAGACACTGCGCCGTACGAAGACCGACACCGTGGCGCGTCGGCTCCTGGGCGGATGGGGGCCGGGAACGCGAGACGCGGGGGAGGAGGAGGTCCCGGCGGCGCGGCTGCGGCTCGGCGATGTCGTGGTGGTCGAGGCCGGCCAGATCATCCCGGGTGACGGTGATGTCGTCGAAGGGGTCGCGAGCGTGGACGAGTCCGCGATCACGGGTGAGTCGGCGCCGGTCATCCGTGAGTCGGGCGGCGACCGTTCGGCGGTGACCGGCGGTACGAAGGTGCTGTCGGACCGCATCGTCGTACGGATCACCTCGAAGCCGGGCGAGACCTTCATCGACCGGATGATCGCCCTGGTCGAGGGCGCGGCCCGGCAGAAGACACCCAACGAGATCGCGCTCAACATCCTGCTCGCCTCGCTGACCATCGTCTTCCTGATCGCCGTGGTGACACTTCAGCCGTTCGCGATCTTCGCGCACGCCGAGCAGTCCATCGTCATCCTGGTGGCTCTGGTGGTGGCGCTGATCCCCACCACGATCGGGGCCCTGCTGTCTGCCATCGGTATCGCGGGCATGGACCGGCTCGTACAGCGGAATGTGCTGGCCATGTCGGGCCGAGCGGTCGAGGCGGCTGGTGACGTCAACACCCTGCTGCTGGACAAGACCGGCACGATCACCCTCGGCAACCGGCAGGCCGTCGAGTTCCTGCCGGTGGGCGAGGTCGGCATCGATGAACTGGCCGACGCCGCCCAGCTGTCGTCGCTCGTGGACGAGACGCCGGAGGGCCGCTCGATCGTGGTGCTCGCCAAGGAGCGCTACGCGTTGCGCGGCCGCGGCGACGGAGAGCTGACGGACGCCGACTTCGTACCGTTCACCGCGCAGAGCCGGATGAGCGGCGTCGACCTGCACGGTCCCGACGAGACCCGCTCGCTGCGCAAGGGCGCCGCGGCGGCGGTGATGCGCTGGGTGCGCGAGAGCGGTGGCCGCACCACCGCGGATGTCGGCGGGATCGTGGACGGGATCTCGGCGAGCGGCGGCACCCCGCTGGTCGTCGCCGAGATGACCCGGCGGGGCTCCACACAGAGCGCCCGGGTGCTCGGTGTGATCCGTCTCAAGGATGTGGTGAAGGAGGGGATGCGGGAGCGGTTCGACGAGTTGCGTCGGATGGGGATCAGGACGGTGATGATCACCGGTGACAATCCGCTGACGGCGCGGGCCATCGCGGAGGAGGCGGGGGTCGACGACTTCCTCGCGGAGGCGACGCCTGAGGACAAGATGGCGTTGATCCGGCGTGAGCAGGCGGGGGGCAAGCTGGTCGCGATGACGGGGGACGGGACGAATGACGCCCCGGCGCTGGCTCAGGCGGATGTGGGTGTGGCGATGAACACGGGTACCTCGGCCGCGAAGGAGGCCGGGAACATGGTGGATCTGGACTCCAATCCGACGAAGCTGATCGAGATCGTCGAGATCGGCAAGCAGCTGCTCATCACGCGGGGCGCGCTGACGACGTTCTCGATCGCCAACGACGTCGCGAAGTACTTCGCGATCATCCCCGCCATGTTCGCCGCCGTCACGTCGTCCAACTCCCTCGGGGGCCTGGACAAGCTCAACATCATGCGGCTGCACAGTCCGACCTCGGCGATCTCCTCCGCGATCATCTTCAACGCGCTGATCATCGTGGCGCTGATCCCGCTCGCCCTGCGCGGCGTCCGGTACCGGCCGTCGTCGGCGGCCGCGCTCCTGAACCGCAACATCTGGCTGTACGGACTCGGCGGCCTGGTCCTTCCCTTCATCGGGATCAAGCTGATCGACCTGGTCATCCAGTTCATCCCCGGTCTGCGCTGACCCACCAGAAGAAGGCAACTGCCGTGCCCCTCGTTCTTCGCTCCGTCATCCGGCACCATCTGGCGGCGCTGCGCATGCTGTTGGTGTTCACCGTGATCACCGGCATCGGCTATCCGCTGCTGATCACCGGTATCGCCGCTGCCGCGTTCCCGCACCAGGCCAACGGCTCGCTGATCAAGGACAACGGCCGGCCGGTGGCGTCCAGCCTGATCGGCCAGGACTTCACCCTGCCGGGGGGGAAGGGCCGGGCCACGGCCCCGCCGGACCCCAAGTGGTTCCAGCCCCGCCCCTCGGCCGCGGGCACCACGGGGTACGACCCGACCGGCTCGGCCGCCTCCAACCTGGGCCCCAACAACCCGGTCCTGGTGAAGGCCGTCAAGGAGCGCAGGGCCGCGGTGGCCGCCTTCGACGGGGTCCGGCCGGACAGCGTGCCGGTGGACGCGGTCACCGCCTCGGGCTCCGGGCTCGACCCCGACATCTCGCGGGCGTACGCGGACGAACAGGTCAACCGGGTGGCCAGGGCCCGTGGGCTGAGCGCGGCAACGGTACGTGGACTCGTCGCCGGCCATGTCACGGGCCGTGACCTCGGTTTCCTGGGGCAGGACGCCGTCAACGTCGTTGAGCTGAACCATGATCTCGCCACATTGAGGTGATCACGGATCCGATCCGATCCGATCCGCAGCTCAGCTCAGCTCAGCTCGGCTCAGCGGGCGGTGTCACGGTCGTGCACCCGGGCGAGCAGAGCCGCCGGGCCGGGGTCGGCCTGCAGAGCTCTCAGGAGCAGCAGCCACAGGTCGTGCAGCCCCTCTTCGATCTGCCGCCGCCCCTCCAGGGCGTCGGAGACGGTGTGCAGCCCGAAGAACGCGGACACGAGGCCGTGCGCGGCCATTTCGGGTGTGACGCCGACGGCGAGGTCTCCCTCCCGGTCGGCCTCTTCGAGCAGTTCGGTGACGGTCTCGATCCAGCCGACGAAGGGGCGCGGCAGGGTGACGTCGATGGCCTTGCGCTCGGCCCAGAGCCGGGATCCGGCCCGGATGACGACATCGTCGCGGAAGGCCCTGGCCACGGCGAAACTCAGGCCGACCAGCCTTTCGAGTGCCGGAACTCCGGTCGACCGGTACTGATCGATCAGCTGCGGCCAGGTGGCGAAATGCGCCTCGACAATGGCCAGGGCGAGTTTCTCCTTACTGGCGTAATGGAAGTAGATGGCCCCGCTGGTACGGCCGGACCGTGCGCTGATATCACTGATGCTGGTGCCGGCATAACCCCGTTCATCGAACAGGTGTGCCGCCGCCTCCAAGAGAAACCTCCGCGTCGTTTCCGCCCGTACCTGCTTCGCCCGAACCTGCACGTGTACCCCGGATTCCCGTTCCGTCGATGACAGCACGCAATGTAGTGCTTTCCCAGCCGGGGTCAGCGGACAGGGTGCACTTTCATAAGAATTACGATTCTCTTATCGCATGGATACATCGGTTGGCCACCTCACCGAGGAAATCCGGCCACTCACCTGGTCGCGCACCGTCGCGCGTGAGCTGGTGCACCGGAGCTCCGTGGCGGAAGTACTTCTCACCGACGTACGGATGCTCGAAAGCGGCGACTACGAGGCCGCCGCTTCCTGGCCCCGGTCCCATCCGACCTTCCCGCGTGACGGCGCCGATCTGCACAGTCCGCTGATGCTCGTCGAGACGCTGCGGCAGCTCGGTATCTACATTCCCCTGCGGTATTTCGCGGTCCCCGAGTCGGCGCGTTCGGTCATCAGTGATCTGTTCTTCGAGACCGACCCGTCGGCGGAGCCCCGGGCCCTCACCGGCGCGACCGGCGTCACCTGTCTGGCGCGGGCGAGCGACGTACGCCGCGGGCCGGACGGCACCGTCACCGGCCTGCGGCTTCATGTCGGCTTCAGTGCCCACGGCGTGCCGTTCGCCCAGGCCGGAGGCGGTGCGCGCTTCCTGGACGGCGAGCGGTACGCCGAAGTGCGCGAGGGGCGTACGGAGTCCACCGCCCCGCACGCGGCGCCGACGGCCGAGGGAGACCGCCCCGACCCCCGGAGCCTGGGGCTGACCAGCGCGCACGACGTCGTGATCGGACGCGACGACGGCGGCCTCCTGGTGGCGCCGGCCGATCCGCGGCATCCGTTCTTCTTCGACCACGCCACGGACCATGTGCCGGGCATGGTCCTGCTGGAGGCCGCCCGTCAGGCCGTGGCCGTGGAAAGCCGGGGCGCGCTGCTGCGCCCCGTGGCCGGACGGCTGAAAGCGGCACGCTTCATCGAATTCAGCCCGCCCGCCCGCGTCCGGTGCGTGTCACACCACGAGACATGCGTCTTTCGATTTCTCCAGGACGGCGAACAGAAGGCTTTCGGCATCCTCCGCTACAGGTAAATCCTGAGAATACTCTGCGAAGCCACTTGACTACCGAGAGTTTACCTCTCTAGCGTAGCGATCGTTATGTTCTTCGGCGGACGCCGAAAACAGCCTTCTTCTTCAGGCTGCGCCCGCCTGGGACCGCACCCGCCCGAGAGTGGCTGACCAACGCGCCCACGGTGTTTCGTGCCGTCGCGGCGGCGAGCAGTGCCGCTTTCAGGGCTCTCCTGAACGGAACAATGGGATGACATTCCATCGCATCCATTCCTGGACTCCCTCGGCTGTCGTCTTCGACTGTGACGGCACGCTCATGGACACCGAATGCCACTGGCAGGACGCGCGAATTCTCGTACTGCGCGAGTATGAGTTCGAGCCGGCCCCGGGGTTCGCGGAGCGCGCCAAGGGGCTGCACTACACCGAATGCGGACGCCTCATGGCCGACGAGGCCGGGCGCCCGGAACTCGCCGCGGAGATGACCGGCCTGCTTCTCGCGCATTTCCGCGCCCTGGTCGACGAGAAGCCCATGACCATGCCCGGCGCCCGTCAACTGGTCGAGTCCTGCGCGAAGTTCGCGCCGCTGGCCGTGGCCAGCAACTGCCCGAGAGAAGTCGTCGAGTCCTCCCTCGGCAGAGCCGGCCTCCTCGATTCCTTCGAGCACATCGTGGTGCCCGACGACGAGATCCGGCCCAAGCCGCACCCGGACGTGTACCTCACCGCGGCCCGGCTCTGCGGGGCCGAGCCGGCCGACACGCTGGCGGTCGAGGACTCCCTCACCGGCATCCGGTCCGCGGTGCAGGCGGGGATGCGGGTCCTGGGGGTCGGCCCCTGGCCGGGCGAGCAGGTCGCGGCACTGGTCGACCTGTGGGTCCGCTCGCTGGACGAGCCGGAGCTGTCCGTCTGGGCCGGCGGGCGCGGCACCGCCAACGGGCCACGCTGATGGTCACCCCGCGACGCCGTTGGTCGGTCGGGCGCTGTCCGCCTACCATGACCGCATGGAACATATCCGTCCATAAACCTCAGCGCAGGGAGATGGCCATCGGATGGACGAGGAACGTGCCGGCCGTCTCGTGTCGTCGCTGCGCGCCCGCGGTGTCATGGCTCACCTGGCCCACCTGGGCGTCTACGAGTTCGGGGTGCAGGTCGTGCTCGCCGAGGGAGGTGAGGCGATCTGGGACGCCGACGAGGTGGTGGGCCTGAGAGCGGAAGTCGTCGAGGACGGCGTGCTCATGGGCTACGTCCCTCATGTGCCGGGCTCCGAGACCTTCACCGAGGAGCAGCTCATGCGGGTGATCGCCACCACCCGGTACGCCAAGGACGGGCTGCATCCTCCCTCGGACGAGCGCGCCGGCCCGAGCGCCGACGCCACGCCCCGGCACCAAGGTCCGGTCCCCGGCCCCGTCACCCCGCCGCGACGCGCGCATCACGGCCGCAGATTCCCCTGGCGCCCCCGACGCCCGGACAGCCCCTAGTTCCCGGTCGCGGCACTAGGAGCCAACGTGCGCTTCAGCAGCGCGCGTTGGCATGGCCCGACTGTCCTGCGGGCACGACGTCGCGGTCCCGCAGGACGATCGCCAGCCGGTCGCCCCACTCCCGGCAGGCGGTGGTGAAGTCCGCCCGCCGGTACTCGACCACGAACACCTTGTCGTCGTAGGCATCGGCGTACGCCGCGCATTCGTCGTAGCGCGCGCACTCCTCCGCGACGGCGAAGTCAAAACCGATGCCGGCCCGCAGCCCCGTCATCTCGGCCGCGTTCTTCTGGCCGATCGCCAGGCCCGCCCGGTGGGCCCGTTCGGCCAGCAGCCGGGCGAAGCCGGCCGCGTGTGTCCGGTCGAGCAGCCCGTCCGACCGCAGATAGGAGTCCAGATTGTCCGCCTCGACGGCGTCGAATCCGCTGTCGGCGCAGCCCTCGATCCAGCCGCCGATGACGCCCGCCAGCCGCTCGCGCCGGTCGGCGGTGGAGATGTCCAGCAGCGGTTCCCGCCAGTCCTCGTCGACGACGGACCCGCCGTCCGCGTCGCGCAGCAGCAGGTCCGGATGCTCCTTCTCCCACCACCGCACGGCGTCCGGCTGTGCCTGGTACGCGTTGATGTAGCAGATGTTGTACGAGCCGGGGGCCGGGTCCGCCGTACGGTCTCTGATGACCGTACGTACGCCGGCGGGCGGCTCGTACGGACCGCCGAGCTGGTAGTCGAAGGGCTCGTCCGCCGACGGCTGCCGCACCTGGCGGCCGGTGGGGGAGTCTCCGGTGCCGCCGCATCCGGAGAGGACGAGCAAGAGGACGAGCGACAGGGCGGGCAACGGCGCCGCCGACGCACGGACGGCGGACCGGCCGGCCCGGGAGCCGGACCGGGAGGCGGGAGCGTGCGGCAAAGCGGCGCCTCGGTTTCTGAGCAGGCGAAGGACGCGGCCAGTCTCGCACCGGCCCCGCCGGGGCAGGCGCCCGGGGGAAGCCGGTGCGTGCCCGCTCTCCGCAGATCCGGGACTCGCTCCCGGGCACGCACCAGCTCTCACACCGTCAGAAGGCTCGGCTTGGCCGCCAGGTCGACGGGCAGGAAGGCCTCGGGAACCGGGGTCTCACCGAGGAAGAAGTTCAGGATGGTGGCATGCATCGCCTCCACCGGCGCGATGGTGGCCGCGGTCCGGATCCCGGCCGCGCTTTTGACGTTGTAGGTCGCGAAGAGATAGGTCTGCGCGGCCTGGTCCTCCAGCTGGAGGGCGAGCTTGGAGACGGCCCCGACATTGGTGGCCTTGCCCAGAGCGGTGGTGACCTTCTTCTGGTTGGACAGCGGTACACCGGTGATCGCGGGCTTGCGCGCGCCGGTCAGTACGGCGTTCCACGCCTTGGCATGGTCGGCGTGCTGGGCCATCGCCGTGGTGACGAAGGTCGTCACCGCGGGTGGCACGGTGCCGAGCTTGCCCGCCTTGGCCGCGGCCAGCGTCCCCTTGTAGACGCCCACGGCCTGATTCTCCAGCGCGACCGCCAGCGCGACGATCTTCAGGTCGCCGGTGTACACGCTCTTGTCCACGACGGGCGAGGCCGATTTGGCGGCCGGCGGCGCGGCGGAACCCTTGTCGCTGGAGCAGGCCGCGAGCAGGAAGGCGGCCCCGGCGCCCGCGGCGCCCAGCAGGAAGCGGCGGCGCCCGGGACCGGCCGGGTCGTCCTGCGCCGGGTCGTCCTGCGCCGAGCCGTCCTGCGCCGCGTGGTCCCGCGCCGCGCCACCGGCCGTGATCTGTTCCGTGAGTTCGGCGGCGCTCGCGCGCATCGCGGAGAGCGTTCCGAGGTGGGCCTCCGCCATGCCGGCGGTGAGGCGGGTGAGTTCGTCCTCGCTGATGGGCAGCTCCCAGCCGCCACGGGCAGTACTCACTTGACGGCCCCTTCGGAGATCGGGGAAGCGTTGTCGGTCGGGTAGAAGGCATCGGGGAACCCGGCGCTTCCGACCTCGGCGGGCAGATTGGCGAGATCCGGCGACATCGCGAGCAGGTTGGTGTTGCCCACGTTGAGCAGGTCCTGCATGGCCAGCAGGATCGCGCGGTGCTGCGCCTCGACCGGGGCGACGGACGCGAAGAGCCGGCGCAGACGCGCGTCGCTGACCTGGCCGACGTTCTTGGTGTAGGTCTGCGAGGCCACGTCCTCCAGGGAGAGGATCAGCGAGACCACCTCCGCCGGGGTGGTCATGGACGGCACTTCCTCCTGGACCATGGCCTCGTACTTCGGGTCGGGACCGGGCTGCGCCTTACCGCCGGCCCGGGTGGCGGCGGCGTTGAACGCCTTGGCGTGCTCCTCGTGCTGCTGGGCGGTTCTGGTGACGAACTGCGAGATCAGCTTGTTGCCGTGCTTGATGAACGCCATACCGGCGGCGGTCCGGTAGACGCTCACCGCCAGATTCTCGATGGACGCGGCCGTCTGCAACGCCATGATGTCGTCGCGCGACGTGGCCGCCACCGCGCGGGTGGAGCCGAGGAGGGCCGCCGCGCCGGCCGCACCGGCGAGCACCCCGCCCCGTCGCCACCACCGGCCCGGTGGCTCCGCGGCCTCGGCGAAGTCTGCCAGCGCGCTGCCCGTCATCCTCAGGGCGTCGCTGTTCAGATCGTATGACTGCTCGGTGAGTTCTTTCAGCAGTCGGGTGTCGATGCGCTCCGCGCCCATCACGCCCCATCTCTCTCGGCGCCCGCGCCACCGCGGGTACTCTCACCGACACACTCGCGAGGCTGACCCGTGCCTCCTGCCGACCTCACCGGCATGGCGTGTTGTTTCACTCCATCAGCCGAACGGGCGCACCACCGGGTCGTACGAACGACCGGGCCCGGCCGCCCGCATCAGAAGAAGGGGCGGCCGGGCCAGGACCGGCGTTCGCGTCGCACTCCGGCGCCGTCAGCTCTCGACGGTGCCCGGCCTCACTCCTTGACCGCGCCCGCGTTGGCGCCGTTGACGAAGTAGCGCTGGAAGCAGAAGAACATCGCGGCCACCGGCACGGTGGAGAGCAGGGCCGCGGCCAGCTTCAGCGGATACTGCGTACCACCGCCGAGGCCACCCGAGACGAAGCGGGCCAGGCCCGTGGTGAGCGTCTCGTACTGGCCGGACTGGGTGGCGACGAGGAAGTGCGTGAACTCGTTCCACGACCCCTGGAACGACAGGATCGTCAGGGTGATCAGCGCGGGCCTGGCCATCGGCAGGACGACCGACCAGAAGATCCGGAACACGCCCGCGCCGTCGACCCGCGCGGCCTCCTCGACCTCGGGCGGCACCGATTCGAAGAACTGCTTCATGATGAAGATGCCCGCCGCGTCCACCAGCAGCGGCAGGATCATGCCGGTGTAGGTGTCGAAGATCCCGAAGGTGTTGAGCACCAGGAACTTCGGGATGAGCAGCGCCACGCCGGGCACCGCCATCACCGCGAGCACGAACGCGAACAGCACCGAGCGGCCCCGGAAGCGCAGCCGCGCCAGCGCGTACCCCGCCATCGAGTCGAACAGCACCCGGCCCGCGGTGACGACGACCGCCACCACCGCCGAGTTGCTGAGCCAGCGCAGGAAGGGCACCCCGTCCGCGGCCTCGCTCAGCCCGAACAGCCGCTGATACGCCGCTGTCGTCGGGGTGGTGGGCAGCAGGGCCAGCGGATGCGCGGCGGCATCCGGGTCCGTCTTGAAGCCGGTCACCAACTGGAGGAGGAACGGCAGCAGATAGAGCAGCGCCATCCCGATCACCAGGGCGTAGCCCAGCGCCCGCACCGGGACGGGGAAACGGCCCAGGACGGGTTGTGCCCGGTCGCGCGAGGCGCGACGGAGACGGGCCCGCTCGGCCCGGTCCCGTACGGCCGTACCTGCGGCGCTCATCGGTTCCTCCTCTTGCGTACGCCACGCTCCCGCAGCGCCCAGCGCTGGAGCGCGGTCAGGACGAGGATCAGGGCGAGCAGGATGAACGCGATGGCCGACCCTTGGCCGAAGTCCGCGTTGTCGAAGCCCGCGGAGTACGACAGGAAGGCGGGCGTGAGCGTCGTATTGCCCGGGGCGCCCTGGCCCATCACGTACACCTGGTCGAAGACCTGCCAGGTGGAGATCAGCCCCAGGGTGAGGACCAGGAACAGCACGGGACGCAGCGCGGGCAGCGTCACGTACCGCAGCAGCTGACGGCGGTTGACCCCTTCCAGGGCCGCCGACTCCTCCAGCTCCCGCGGGATGTTCTGGAGCGCCGCGAGGAAGATCAGCATGAAGGTGCCCGAGGTGGTCCACACCGCCAGCAGGATGATCGTGCACATCGCGACCGAGGGGCCCGAGAGCCACTCGAACCACGACAGTCCCATGACGGAGTGTTCGGCCAGCATCCCGGTGGGCCGCTCGGGATCGACGATCCCCAGACCGCCCAGGATCAGCGAGAGCACCCCGCGCGGGTCCGCGAACCAGTTCGGTCCCTTCACCCCGATCCAGGACAGCAGGGCGTTGACGGCTCCGCTGCCCTGGAAGAGGAAGAGGAAGACCGTGGAGACGGCGATGGAGCTGGTGACCGACGGGAAGAAGAACGTCGTACGCAGCGCGCCCCGCCCCCGCAGCAGCCGCTGATTGACGATCAGGGCCAGGACCAGCGCCAGCACGGTCTGCAGGGGCACGGTCAGCAGCACGTAATAGGCGTTGTTGCGCAGGGCGGTCGCGAACAGCGTGCGGTCGAGACCGTCCTGCGTGAACAGCGTCCGGTAGTTCTCCAGACCGACGAAATCGGTCTCACCGGAGAACGGGTTGGACTGTCCGTCCCAGTGCAGCAGGCTCACCCAGAGCGCCATGAGGATGGGCAGCACCAGGAACAGGCCGAGGATCAGCACCATGGGGCTGACGAACAGCCAGCCCCAGGCACCCTCCCCGCGACGGCCCGCGCGCAGGGCGCGGGCCGTCGCGGTCGAACCGGATCGGCCGGGTGCGCCGTCAGGGGCGCCAGGCGTACCGGTCGTACGGGGGGTACCGCTCGTGCGCATCGTGCGGATGGGCATGCGGCTCAGTTGCCCTTCGCGATGGCCTGTTCGCCGTTGCGCTGGAGGTCGGCGAGGATCTTCTTCGGGTCGGCGGTGCGCAGCGACTGGAGATCGGTGTTGAACTGGCTCAGCACCTTGTCGAAGCCGGCGATGGTCACCGGACCCTGTGCGTACGCGCTGCCGTCGACCCACGCCTTGGCGGCCGGCTGCTGCTCGGCGTACGTCGTCAGCGCGCTCGTACGCGACGGCATGACACCGAATCCTTCGGCGAACTTGATCTGCTGGTCAGCGGTGGTCAGGGACTTGACCAGGTCGACACTGGCCTCGCGGTGGGCGCTGTCGGCGGCGACGCCCCAGCAGGTGCTGAAGGCGAGGGTGCCCTGACCGGCAGGACCCGCGGGCAGCGGGGCGATGGCGTACTTCACATCCGGGTAGTCGAGCTTCATGCCGCCGTCGAGCCAGTTGCCCTCGATGGTCATGGCGGCCTTGCCCTTGCCGAGCGCCTCGCCGCCCCAGCTGGTGTCCACCTGCTTGGCGAACTTCATCGAGCCCGACTTGAGCAGGGACTGGACGAAGGTGAGCCCCTCGGCGTTCTCCGGGGTGTCGGCGGTCATCTTCTTCTGGTCGGCGTCGGTGACCCAGCCGCCGGCCTGCTTCATGAAGACGCCGAGCCGCTGGTACTCGTCGCTGGTGACCAGGCCGGTGACGCCGTCGCCCGTGAGCTTGTCCGCGACGGTCTCCAGGTCCTTCCAGGTCTTCGGGTAGTCCTTCTCCGTCAGCCCGGCCTTCTCCCACAGGTCGGAGTTGATGGCGAGGCCGAGGGTGGAGGTGTCCTTGGGCAGGCACACCAGCTTCCCGTCGTACGAGAAGGAGGTGCGCAGCTGCTCGGAGAAGTCGCCGGCGTCGGATATCTGGTCCCCGTACGGGTACAGGGATCCGCCCTTGGCGTAGTTGGCGAACTGGTCGGAGTTGACGTAGAAGACGTCCGGCGGCTTGTGCCCGGCGAAGGACTGGGCCAGCTGCTGGTTCATGTCCTTGGCGACCTCGACGGTGACCGTGTTGCCGGACTTCTTCGCGTACGCGGCGGCAGCGGTCTTGACGGCCTGGGTCTCGGCGTCCCCCGAGGTGGCGATCAGCACCGTCAGTTTCTGCTTGCCGGTCTTGGCCTGCTCGGGCTCCTTGTCGTTGCCGAAGCTTGATGAGCAGCCGGTGGCGGTCAGCAGCGCCGCGCAGGTGGCGAGGGCGGCGACGGCCGTACGGGTGACCATGAATTCCTCCAGAAGGGGTAAAACAAGCGGCTCAGCTGCCCGGGAGGGGCGTGCTGTGGATCGGTGGCCCGAGGGCCGTGGTGGCCCTTGGCAGGGCGCGGATGGTTCAGTCGCCGGACACGGGCGTGCTGTCGCGGACGACGAGGGATGGTTCGAGCAGGACCCGCTCGGGCGGAGCGTCGGGCTCCGACATCCGGGCGAGCAGGAGACGGACGCACTCGCGGCCGACGGCCTCCAGTGGCTGGGCGATGGTGGACAGGCCGGGCGAGAGGAGCGCCGCCGTGGGTGAGTCGTCGAAACCGACGACGGCGACGTCCGTGCCCGGCACGGCTTTTCGCTCGCGCAGCGCGTGGTAGCAGCCCAGCGCGAGCATGTCACTTGCGGCGATCACGGCCGTCGCGCCCGCTGCGAGCAGCGGTCCTGCGGCGGCCTGCGCCGAGGCGGTGTCGTCGACGCTCTGCGCCCGCCGGCCGCGCACCGGAAGGCCGTGCCGGCGCATGGCGCGCTTCCAGCCCTCGGCGCGGTCGTCACCGACCCCGGAGCCGCGCGGCCAGCCGAGAAAAGCGATCTTGCGGTGCCCCAGGCCCACCAGATGTTCGACCGCCGCGTCCGTGCCAGAGGCGCCGTCGACGTCCGCCCAGTCGCCTATCTGCCGGCCCGACCACATCCGGCCGAAGCCGACGAACGGCACGCCGCGCTTCTCCAGCCAGGCCTGACGCTGGTCGCCCCGGTCGGTGCCGCTGAGCACGAAACCGTCGACGCTGTGCAGGTCGAGGAGCTCCTCGTACCCGTCGAGACCGGTGGTGCCCGGGGGTGAGGCGAAGAGCAGGATCCGGTAGCCGGCCTCGTCGGCGGTCTGGGACAGGGCGTGCAGAAAGCGGTCCATGACCGGCGCCGAGGTGCCGGGGGCGGTGGGACGTATGCCGTAACCGATGAGTTTGCTGGAGCGGGTACGCAGGGTCTGAGCGGCCCGGTGCGGGCGGTAGCCCATCTCGTCGATGGTGCGGGTGACCCGTTCCAAGGTTTCGGGGCGGAGCAGTTCGGGAGAGTTAAGGGCATTTGAGACTGTTTGTGGAGATACCCCGGCCCGCCGCGCGACCATGGCCAAGGTCACAGGACCGGCCTTGGACGCAGGGGTGTTGGGCGAGCGGGGCATGACTGTCTCCGGAACGGGTTGTACGAATGGACGAGTTCATTGGAGCGTTCCAATACCGTTGTCAACGTCCTGAAGTCGTCGTTAGGCTTCTTGGAACGCTCCAATGCCTGAGAGGTTCTGCTCTGTTGGATACAACTGTCAAGACCGAAGACATAACGAACTCCGTCACGGAGGCCGGCCCCTCTGCCGAAGGCCTCCAGCCGTTCCTGCACGACGCCTGTGTGACGCTGTACGCGCCGAGTTTTGCGATCTCGCACGCGGACGGACAGATCGACGGCGGCGCCGACGGCTTCTACCACGGCGACAGCAGGGCGCTGGCCCGGCTGACCGTCGAGGCCGACGGCATCGTGATCGCTCCGGTCCGCGGAGCCTTCGACGGAGCGGACCGGGCAGCCTTCCGCGGTGTCCTGCGCGGCCTCGGCGAGGAGACGCCCGACCCGGCCGTCACCCTGCACCGGCGCCGCCGGCTGACCCCAGGGCGGCTGGAGGAGACCCTCGAAGTCGGCAACGCGGGACGGCAGCACGTCCGCGTACGGCTGATCGTCACCGCCGTCACCGACCTGGCCCCGATGGAGCGCGTCAAGTCGGGACAGGCGCAGCGCCCGGTCCCCGCAACCGCCACCGAGGGCGGACTCGACTGGGCCCGGGACGCGTTCGCCGTACGCCTCACCAGCACGCCGGAGCCCGCGGCCGTCGACCCGGCCGCCGGGCGGCTGGAGTACGACATCGAGCTGGCGCCCGGCTCGGCGTGGACCGCCGTGCTGCACTGTGACGCGGCTCATGAGGACGGCGACCAGTTCCCCGCGCCCGCGTCGGACAGCGTGCCCTGGCGCACCCCGGTCCTGCGCAGCGCCGACCGGCGCTTCGACCACTGGCTGAGCCAGTCCACCGCCGACCTCGACCGGCTGCGGCTGACCGATCCCGAGGAGCCCGCCGACCAGTTCCTGGCCGCGGGAGCCCCGTGGTTCCTCACCCTCTTCGGCCGCGACTCCCTGTGGGCCGCGCGGATGCTGCTGCCGCTGGGCACCGATCTCGCCGCCGGTACGCTCCGTACTCTCGGCCGCCGTCAGGGCACGAAGTCCGACCAGGACACCGAGGAGCAGCCCGGCAAGATCCTGCACGAAGTGCGCCGCGCCGCACAGCACTTCGACGACTCCTTCGCCCTGCCGCCCAGCTACTACGGCACGGTCGACGCCACCCCGTTGTGGATCACCCTGCTGCACGACTCGTGGCGCTGGGGCCTTGCTCCCGAGCAGGTCGAACAGCTGCTGCCGCGCGCCGAGTCCGCGCTCGCCTGGATGCGTGACCACGGCGACGCCGACGGCGACGGCTTCCTGAAGTACATCGACCACACCGGGCGCGGCCTGGCCAACCAGGGCTGGAAGGACTCGGGAGACTCCATCCGGCACCGCGACGGACGGCTGGCCACGTCACCGATCGCGCTCTGTGAGGTCCAGGCGTACGCGTACGAGGCGGCCCGCGGCGGCGCCGCCCTGCTCCGTGCCTTCGGACGGCCGGACGCCGACCGGTGGGAGGAGTGGGCCGAGCGGCTGCGCGACCGCTTCCGGAGCCAGTTCTGGGTGGAGGACGAGCGCGGACCGTACCCGGCGGTCGCCCTCGACCGGGACAAGAAGCCGGTGGACTCGGTCACTTCGGGCTTCGGCCATCTGCTGGGCACGGGTCTTCTTGACCATGACGAGAGCGCTCTGCTGGCCGCCCGGCTCAGCGCGCCCGACCTCGACTCGGGTCATGGTCTGCGCACCCTGAGCAGCGACTCCGTGGGCTACAACCCGTACGGCTATCACATCGGTTCCATCTGGCCGCACGACACCGCCATCGCCGTCCACGGGCTGGTCAGGGCCGGGTTCCCGGAGGCGGCCGCGCCGCTGGCCGCGGGCCTGCTGACCGCCTCCGCGGGCTTCGACGCGCGGCTTCCCGAGCTGTTCGCCGGCCATGGCTCGGCGACCGACGAGTGGCCCTCGCCCTATCCGGCGTCCTGCCGTCCGCAGGCCTGGGCGGCGGCTTCGTCCGTCATGGTCCTCCAGTCCGTCCTGGGACTCTCCGCCGATGTCCCGGGCGGAACGATCACGGTCGCGCCCGCCTTCGCGGAGGCGTACCGGCCGCTGAAGGTCGAGGGTCTCGACGTCGCGGGCGGGCGGCTGGACATCGCCGTCGACGCCGACGGCACGGCGCACATCGAGGCGCCGAAGGGCCTGGAGGTGAAGAGGGAGCACGCCACGCCCCGTTGACGGGGAGTGGCCGATCTCACGGTGGGGCCCCGGCGGGAGTGGGCGATCTCACGGGGCCCGGCGGGAGCGGCCGATCTCACGGGGCCCCGGCGACCGGCCGGCCGGGGTCTTTCGGCCCACGAAGGCCGCGCCCGGTCACGTTCGGTGAAGTCCGTCCCTGACTGAGCCGTGTCGCTGATGGGCCGAACGGGTGAGGGGCGGGAGGATGGCCGGATGGAGAAACAGCGCGCGACCGGGGTGGTCCGGTGAGCAGATACGACAGGTACGACGTCACCGACGAGCAGTGGGAGGGCCTGGCCCAGGTCGTCCCGCTGCGCGGCCGCAACGAGTGGCCCTCCCAGGTGGACCACCGGAGCTTCCCCCGGGAGTACGAGGCGGAGCACCGCCGCTTCATCGTCCTGCGGGTCCAGGTGTTCGCGGACGCGCGGGAGGTCGCCGACCATCTGATCGCCCGGATCCCGGTCCTGCTGGACCTGACCGGCGCCGAGGCCGATGTGGCCAAGCGCATCCTGGACTTCAGCAGCGGTATCGTTTTCGGCCTCGGCAGCGGGATGCACCGGGTCGACACGAACGTCTTCCTGCTGGCACCCGTCGGCACGGAGGTCGAGGGAGTCGCGGCGGACGTCGTCCCCCGATCGTAGGAAGGTCACCCAGGCGGAACGGTTCGGCACCTTTTGTGCCGCATACATTCCGGCCATGGAAGCAATCCGCACCCGCCCCGCCGTCACCGAACTGCGGCTCTCCGCCTTCACGTCGCACCGGGGAGCGGCCTTCCCGCTGGGCCCCATAACGCTGTTCACCGGGGCGAGCGGCAGCGGAAAGACAACGGCGCTGCGCGCGTACGAGTCGCTCGCCAGGCTCGGCGCCGGCGCCTCGCTCCGCGATGTCTTCCCGGATCCGGTGGCCTGCGTTCCGGAACGGGCCGCGGCCGACGCGCAGGGGCGGCGCGGATTCCGGATCGGCTGCACCGTCGACGGCCCCGCCGGTCCCGTACAGCTCGATATCGCCGTCCAGGCCGAACCCGAACTCCGGATCGTCGGCGAACGGCTGACCAGCGGCGGACAGACCCTGCTGACCACCGCACTGCGCGACCCGGGACGCCGTACGGTGCAGGCGGCCTGGCACACGGCGGGCGCGGTGCCCGTGACCCGCGCGCCGCTGCCCGACGACCGGCTGAGCACGGCGCTGCTGCCGTTGCGCGTCGCGGGCAGGACCGAGGGGCAGTTGCGGGTCCTCGCCGCCGCCGAACAGACCGTGGTGGCCCTGCGGTCCGTCTTCGTCTGCGATCCGCAGCCGCAGCTCATGCGGCAGCCGGTGGCCGTGGGGAAGGGGCGGCTGCGCCGTGGCTGCGAGAATCTGGCGGCGGTGCTCGACCGCACCCGGGACCAGTCCGTGGCACGGCACGACCGGCTGGCCGCCGCGGCCAGAGCGGGGTGCGCGGGGCCGGTGACGGAGCTGGCGGTCGAGCGGCTCGCCGACGGTACGGTACGGGCGCTGCTCGCCCGGGACACGTCGGGCGCCAGGGCGGCCACCCCCGTCGAGCGGCTCGGCGAGGGCGAACTGCGCTATCTGGCGCTGGCGCTCGTGCTGCTCACCGGTCCCGGGGTGCTGGCCATGGACCAGGCCGTGGAACTGCCCCCCGAGCTGCGCTCGCTCACCGTCCTCGCGGACGGATTCGACCGGAGCCTGGACCGGCGGCAGGCGCGGGAACTGCTCTCGCTGGCGGCGGCGGTCTGCGCGGAGGGACACCTCAGACTGGTGGGGGCGGTCGGCGATGCCTCGTACGCCCGTGGGGCGGCCGGGGTGACGGTGGTAGACCTGGACCCGTGACGGAACAGGATGTAGCGGGACTGCAGCGCAGGCTGGCCGAGTTCGCGGCGGCACGGGACTGGGAGCAGTTCCACACCCCCAAGAATCTGGTGGCGGCGCTGAGCGTCGAGGCGGCGGAACTGCAAGAGATCTTCCAGTGGCTGACGCCGGAGCAGTCGGCGCGGGTGATGGAGGACCCGGAGTCGGCGCACCGGGTGGCGGACGAGGTCGCGGACGTGCTGGCGTATCTGCTGCAGTTCTGCGAGGTGCTGGGGATCGACGCACTGGCGGCGCTCGCCGCGAAGATTGACCGGAATGAGGTCCGTTATCCGCCCAAGAAGCCCTCGGACGGGCCCGATTCCGCATGATCGTCACTCTGCGGAGTGAGTGAGTTATACACAACAAGCTCGCTGTCCCCAGATTTCCGCATTCCTCTGGCTTTTCTGTCGTCGCTCACTCACTCTGGGTAGTGGAGCGAGTGGGCAGGATGGGCGTACGAACGGGGGCGGCGGATGGATGCGGAACGACTCATCGGAGTGAGCCGGCATGCCCTGGCCGGGAGCGCGGACGCGCTGGATGTCATCGCGGAGGCCTGGCAGGCGCAGGCCCTCGCCCAGGCCATCGGAACCCACCTGGCGCTGGGTGGTCCGCAGGAGCTGAGAGGCGAGGCGCGCGAGCTGGGTGAGGCGGGCGGACGCGGCTGCGGCTTACCGGACCAGGCGGGGCTGCGCACCGGCGGGATACGGGCCGGGCGGCTCTCCGGAGTGCCGGACGCCCGCGGGGCCCTGACCGGGCTCGGCATGCTGCTGGGCGAGGTGGGGATCGCGCTGGTCGCGGTGGCGTGTGCCACGGACGAGGAGGGGCTGTACTGGCAGTGCATAGAGGCGATCGACGCCGCCGACGAGTCCAACGACCGGGTGGGCGGGATGCTGCGCCGGCTGATGGCGCGGGAGGAGGCGGGCGGGGTGGGACGGTGAGGGCGACGGCCTCGCGAAGGTGCAGGATGGATGCATGGATCTTCGAATCTTCACCGAGCCCCAGCAAGGGGCGAGCTACGAGACGCTGCTGACCGTGGCCAAGGCCACCGAGGACCTGGGGTTCGACGCCTTCTTCCGCTCGGACCACTATCTGCGCATGGGAGCGGCCGACGGGCTCCCCGGGCCGACCGACGCCTGGATCACCCTGGCCGGTCTCGCGCGCGAGACCAAGCGGATCCGGCTCGGCACCCTGATGACTGCCGGTACGTTCCGGCTGCCGGGGGTGCTGGCCATCCAGGTCGCCCAGGTGGACCAGATGTCCGGCGGCCGGATCGAACTGGGCCTGGGCGCGGGCTGGTTCGAGGAGGAGCACACGGCGTACGGCATTCCGTTCCCCAAGGAGAAGTTCGCCCGGTTCGAGGAGCAGCTGGCCATCGTGACCGGTCTGTGGGGCACAGAGGTCGGCGGGACCTTCTCCTACGACGGCACGTACTACCAGCTGACCGACTCGCCCGCGCTGCCCAAGCCCACGCAGAGCAAGGTGCCGATCCTGATCGGCGGGCACGGCGCGACACGCACCCCGCGGCTCACCGCTCAGTACGCCGACGAGTTCAATATGCCGTTCGCCTCGATCGAGGACACCGAGCAGCAGTTCGGCCGGGTGCGGGCCGCCGCCGAGAAGGCCGGGCGAAAGGCGGACGATCTCGTGTACTCGAACGCGCTGATCGTCTGTGTGGGCAAGGACGACGCGGAGGTGGCCCGCCGGGCCGACGCCCTGGGACGGGAGGTGGCGGAGCTGAAGGAGAACGGGCTCGCGGGCACGCCCGCCGAGGTGGTCGACAAGATCGGACGGTACGGCGCGGTGGGCTCCTCGCGGATCTATCTCCAGGTCATGGACCTGGACGATCTCGACCATCTGGAGCTGATCTCCGCCCAGGTCCAGTCCCAGCTGAACTGAGACCGGACAGTGAAGCCCGCCCGCACACTCGCCGCCGCCCTCGACGGGGGAACCGTCGTGCTCGACGGAGGTCTCTCCAATCAGCTGAAGGAACAGGGCTGCGATCTGTCCGACGCCCTCTGGTCGGCGCGGCTCCTCGTCGACGGTCCCCAGCAGATCGAGGCGGCCCACGCCGCGTATGTACGGGCGGGCGCACAGGTCCTCATCACCTCCAGCTATCAGGCGACATACGAGGGCTTCGCGCGGCGGGGTGTGCCACGCGACGAGGCGTCGGCCCTGCTGGCCCGCAGCGTGGAGCTGGCACGCCGCGCGGGTGAGGCGGGGGACCGCGAGGTCTGGGTGGCCGCCTCGGTCGGTCCGTACGGCGCGATGCTCGCGGACGGCAGCGAGTACCGCGGCCGGTACGGACGGTCGGTGGCCGAGCTGGAACGGTTCCACCGGCCGAGGATCGAGACCCTCGCCGCGGCCGGTCCCGATGTGCTCGCGCTGGAGACCGTGCCCGACGCCGACGAGGCGGAGGCGCTGCTGCGCGCGGCCGACGGCTGCGGGGTGCCGGTCTGGCTCTCGTACTCCATCGCGGGAGAGCGCACCCGCGCCGGACAACCGCTCGCCGACGCCTTCGCCCTGGCGGCGGACGAGGACCAGGTGATCGCCGTGGGGATCAACTGCTGCGACCCGGCGGACACGGACCGGGCCGTCGAGATCGCCGCGACGGCGACGGGCAAGCCGGTCGTCGTCTACCCGAACAGCGGCGAGCAATGGGACGCGGCAGCGCGTCGCTGGCACGGGGACGCCACCTTCGACCCGTCCAGAGTCCGAGCCTGGCAGACGGCAGGGGCGCGCCTGGTCGGCGGCTGCTGCCGAGTCACCCCCACCGCCATCGCCGAGCTCACCACGCTGACGACGGCGAGCCCGTGACGAAACCCGCTCGTCGTGACGGATCGGACACTCATGGACGCGCCGCCCCTCAGAACGAGCACGTCCGCTAGCCGATGAATCGCGCTGAGACTTCGCCCTGGTCGCTGACGACCTTGACCTCCACGAACTTCGAGTTATCGCCGTCCCGGAACCGACATTCGAACTTGTTGCCCACCTCGACCACGACGGAAGCGGGGCAGGACAGCCGGCCATCAGTGGGCTCCGGTCGGCCTTGGATGTCGCTGATCACCTGCTGCTCCAACGCTGCTTGGTCCATCACCCTCGGCTGTTCGACCTCGATGCCGGTGCTCATCGCCTTGATCGTCACTGCCACCGCGCAGCCGGCGACCACGATCGAGGAGAACGCCATGACGGTACGCGCGAAGTTCCGTTGATCAGCCACACGGACAGTCCTACCTATCGGACGGCGGACTGACAAGGCCTCACTTGATCCGGACCAGTCGTCAGAGGACCACGGTCAGCACGATGCGGGCCAAGCACCCGGTGCGCGGCTGTGTGCGCGTCGCCGACCTCCCGGCAGCGTGCTGGTGCGCCCGGCGGCGTCGGCGGCCGACTGCGACACACGGCCTAGGGCGTGTTGCGAAAGTAGCGCCGTCCGCCCGCAGGGCGGGGCTCGCGGCGTCCGGTGCGTGCGATCGCAAGGCGGAGGATCGTCCTCGTACTGGACGTACTTGGACGACTCCGACAACGCGGCGAGCGTGCGTGCCGGGCGTCGCGAGCCAGGCGGGACTTTCACAACACGGCCTAGAACCAGTCCCGGTCGCTGAGGGGCACGGTCACCGTCAGGCGGTCAACGTTCCTGTTCTCCCACTGCCCCGGGCCGTACAGGGGGCGGAGGATGTACACGGTGCCGCGCCGGACGTCCGTGACGATTCCCTCCCGCTCGGTGTCCTCGTCACGGATCTGGTCACCCACCCACGCTTTTCCGTTCTTCACGAGGCGTCACCGCTCTTGATCTCGCCCCAGACCTGCTTGCCCCACCGGTACAGGTCGGTGCCCCAGCGGTCGGTGAGCGCCTCGACCAGGAGGAGTCCACGGCCCCGGATCTGATCGCCGTTGGAGTCCGTCCGCATCATCGGGATGGCACGAGACCGGTCCACGACGCCGAGCCGGACGAACCTCTCGGTGGGCCGGGCCACGATGACTCTGATCGAATGCGACTCGGAGTGTTCGGCGGCGTTGGAGACCAGCTCGGTCATGACGAGCGTCGCGTCCTCGATCAGTTCCTCCAGGCCCCAGGCGGAGAGGGCGGTACGGACGAGCCCGCGGGCGACGGCCGCGCTTTGCGGCTCGCGCGGGAGAGTCTCGGAGTAGCCGGGGTGCCCCGTGGGGCGCGGGGTACCCAGGCCGGGTTGGCCGACGCGATGAACGCTCATGTGCGGTCACCCGGCCACGAGGGAACGGTGAGCGACCGGACGGTCCACAACTGGACGACGGGGAAGACCCGCAGGCGGCTCCAGCGCGGGTCGAAGGCGTCGGACAGCTCGACCGTGGTGGTCGCGATGTCGATGGTGGTCACCGTTTCTCCGTCTCTGATCGTCCGGGCCGGGGCACAGGAATGCCCGAGCCCGGTAGGGCGTAGGGAACTTGAGGGCCGCCCGGCCCGAGAGTGGGGCGGCTGTCGATAAGTGAACCGCCCGCTACACAGAGTGGGTACTGTGTGACCGATACCAAGCGGTATACGCGGTTTACAGCTCCGAAGCGGAAGAGATCGTGCCAGCGCCGACCCACCCCAACTCCCGCCTGCGCGACACGATCAACGCCGCCGGGTGCACGTACGAGGCATTGGCCAAGGACGTACGCCGTATCGCCGCCGAGAACGGCGACCTGCTCCAGACCAACAAATCGGCCATCTCGCACTGGGCGAACGGAACCCGCGCCCCGTCCGGCCGCACGGGTCAGTACCTCGCCGAAGCCCTCTCCCGTCGGCTGGGGCGCGTCGTGACCCGAACCGAACTTGGTCTCCACTCACCCGGCACGGAGTCGCCACCGGACACCGACCCCGTCACCACGGTCACGGACCTCGGCCGCGCGGATGTCGAACGCCGCCGCTTTCTCGCCATCGCCGCCTTCACCACGGCCGGCGTGGCCATGCCCCTCCTGCACGACCACGAAGCCACCTCCCGAATGCTCCGCGCCCGCACCGCACGCTCCCTTGTCGGCGGTGAGGACATCGACGTCGTACGAGAGATCACCGCGGCCTTCAGCGCCGCCGACGAACGCCTCGGCGGCGGCCACGGCCTGACCACCGTCACCGCCTACCTTGCCGACACCGCAGCGCCCATGCTGCGCGGACGCTTCCCCTCAGAACCCGCACGCCAGGCCGCCTTCGGCGCCGTCGCCGAACTCGCCTATCTCGCCGGCTGGAAGCACCACGATCTCGGCCACGAAGGCGCCGCTCAGCGCTACTACCAGGTCGGCTACCAGCTCGCCTGCGAAGCCGACCCCCACGGCCACGCCGCCTGGATGATGCGCGCCCTCGCCCACCAGTCCCTCAGCCTCAAGCAACCCCGTCACTGCGTTGACCTCGTCGAAGGCGCCCTCACCCGCGGTCTCGGCCACGTCGACGGCCAGACCGAAGCTCTCCTCCACATCACCCACGCCCGCGCCTACGCAGCCGTCGGCGAGAACCCCTCGGCCGCACGTGCCCTCCTCGCCGCCGAAGAAGCCCTCATACGGGAGGACTGGCCCCAGCCGAGCTTCTCCCGCGTCAGCGGCCCCGCTGCCGGCACCGTGGCCAGCCATACCGCACGCACTCTGACCGACCTCGCCGACCACCCGGGCACCGAGCAACAGCACCGCGACGCCCTCACCCGCTGGGATCCGGAGAAGTACAAGCGCGTCCACGCCCTCACGCACGCCGACCTCGGCGACAGTCTCGCCGCCCAGGCCCGCGCCGACGAAGCGGTCGCCGCCTGGACCCAGGCCCTCGTCCTCATGGAGGGCATGACATCCGACCGCACCCGCAAGGCGATCTCCTCGATCCGTTCCACCCTCGTGGTCTACCAGCGCCGCCGCGTCCCCGGCGCCGCCGAGCTCGCCCGTCGCGCCCGTGAGGCCCTCGCCTAGCATGCCCATCAACCCGGCCGACGAAGGGAACCCCGTGGCTCAGCAGACCGACGACCGCTCCCCAGCCCTCAAGCCGGCGCTCGACTCGATGACCCTCCTGGTCGCGGCTGTCATCGTCCATGACAAGGCCACCAACCGAGTCGTGCTCCTCCAGCGCAGCGAGAACGCCAAGTTCGCCCAGGGCCTGTGGGACCTGCCCGTCGGCAAGAGCGAACCGGGCGAGCCCATCACCGAAACCGCAGTCCGTGAGCTCTACGAAGAGACCGGCCTCACCGTGAAGCCGGAGTCCCTCAAAGTCGCCCACATCATTCACGGGGCCTGGGGCGTCGAGGCGCCCAACGGCTTCCTCACGGTCGTCTTCGCCGCCCAGGAATGGACGGGCGAACCCGAAAACCGCGAACCCCGCAAGCACTCCCAGGTCCGCTGGGTGGATACCGACGCCATCCCCAAGGAGTTCGTACCAACGACGGCCAGTGCCCTCAGCCGTTACTTCACCGGCGGCCCCCAGGTATCTGCTCATGGGTGGAGATAACTCGCGCCCTGACATCACGGGGGTCCTGAGAACTCCGCGAGCAGGGGCCCTCAAACGCAGTTGATCCAGTGGCGGGCCGCCCCGGGCGCTTGCGGTCGGCCAGTCCCGGCAGGCCCAGGTCGGCGTACCGGCCCCGCCACGTGCGCACGGTGTCCACGTGCACTCCCACCTCAACAGCGGTACGCGCGTGGGACCTGCCCCGAGCCGCCCGGAGGACGATCTGCGCCCGCAGCCTGACCCACGCCGGGAACGGCGACGGTGTCCGCGACGCTGCCCAGGCCGTAGACCAAGGTGTCGTAGCGCAGGACCCGGTCGTCGTCGATCCGGACGGTCTTCGCCTCGGGGTCGACGGCGGTGACCCAGCCGCGGACGAAGCCGGCCCCGGTGCCGTCCAACAGCTCCGGGATGTTCATCTCGGCCGTCTCCTGGCCGGTGGCGGTCATGTGCAGTCGGAGCCGCTCGGTGAAGGTGTCGTACGGGTTGACCAGCGTCACTCGCAGGTCACCACGCTTCCTGGTGCGGGCCGCGAGCTGGATCGCGGCGGAGAGGCCGGCGTAACCGGCGCCCAGGACCAGGACCTCGTGCTGTTGCGCTGCTGTCGCGTTCATCGCTCTGCTGCCTCTTTCGCGTCGGTCGTTCCCGCCGTGCGGACGACCACCAGACGCAAGCTGTCCTTCCGTCCGTGACATGAGGCTGATGTGACCCGCGTCACATTACGAAGGGAGAACGGGCGCGCAGCGTCAGCACCCCGAGCGCCGCGACGCGGCCTGTCGAACGGGGAGACCTCCTCCCTCCTGCCTGAACAGCCAGGCCCGTTGGCTCAGTTGCCGAGGTCGAGGCCGACGCAGACGACAAGCACGCAGATTCCCGACGAGTCCTTCTCCGGCTCCTCCGCGGTCGGGGGCGGCGGCGGGGGTGGCTGCGTGGGTGAAGTGGGCTCGTTCGACTGAGGGGGCGGTTCTTCGGCGGTGGCCGCGTTGTCGGGCGCGGCGGGGGCGATGGGCGACTGCGACTGTGCCTCCGCGGGGGGACGTGCGCCGCCCCTGCTGGTCTGCGGCGAGGTATTCCGCTGCGCGGGGGCGTCCACGGGGGTGGTCGCGGTGGCGCTCCCCGGAGCGTTGGCGGTCCCGGACGGGCGCGTACCGCTGCCGGAGGTCCGGGGATCGCGGGAACGGGGACGCTCGGTCTCCGGGCCCGTGTCGGCGCTGTCCGCCGACGGCGAGGCCGGGGCCGTCGACGGGTCCGGCGTCGGGGACGCCTGAGCCTCGCTGACGGAGGGCCGCGAGGACGGCATGAAGGCGAGGGTGAGACCGCCGCCGACGAGCGCGACGGTCGACGCGACCACGGCCCGGCGCCGCTGCTTCTTCCAGTCCGCCAGTCGGCGCCGACGGGCGGCGCGGCCCGTCGCCGAGGGAGTGGCGGGACCGATCGGCGCTTCGGCCTCCGGCTCCGGGAATTCTGGGAACGCGTCGAACTCGCGCGTATACGATATCTCCGACATCGACGCGACCATCGACGGAGTGTGGTGGGCAGGTGAGCCGTCGGGTGCGATGTCGGGGGCGTAGGCGCCACAACCGGGGCATACGAAAACCCCGTTGAGGATCCGCCGGCATGTCGAGCAGTAGTCCATCCGCGATCTTTCTGTGCTGACTGCGCCGCTGGGAAGCCGACGACCTGTCGGATTTCGCACTCGGGATCGAGCGCGAACAACGTAGCGACCTCCGCGGGAGGTCGTGCGGACCCCCTGTGACGCTCCTGCGAAGATCGCGCCTCACTCGTCCGCCGAGCAGGAGTAGCGGGTTCAGCGGACGGGCGGCGCCGACCGCCTCGGTCGGCCCTGCGGCCCATACCGGGTCCTGCGCCGGGCGTGGCCGAGCGGCTGTCGCGGGCGCTCTTCGAACTCCCCCTGCGCTGAACCCGGAACGCGGAGAAGCGGGCCTGACGAAAACCGCTCGTCGTGGCGGGGACGGCGGGCGATACTCGGGCGGGTGTTCTTGACGATCAGTACGACCGGCACCCCAGAGCGTCCCGCGACCGACCTCGGATATCTGCTGCACAAGCATCCCGACCGGGCCCAGACGTTCTCCACGTCCCATGGCACCGCCCATGTGGTCTACCCCGAGGCGTCCGTCGAGCGCTGCACGGCCGCGCTGCTGCTGGAGGTCGATCCGGTGGCCCTGGTCCGGCGGGGCAAGGGGAAGGGCAGGGGCGGCGCCCCCGACGCGGCCCTTGCGCAGTACGTCAACGACCGCCCCTACGCTGCCTCCTCGCTGCTCGCGGTGGCGCTGAGCACGGTCTTCAAGAGCGCGCTGCGCGGTGTCTGCGCGGCGCTGCCCGAGCGCGCCGAGAGCCCGCTGCCGCTGCGGATCGAGGTGCCCGCCGTGCCCGCGCGCGGCGGCGCCGAGCTGGTCGGCAAGCTCTTCGGGCCACTGGGCTGGACGTCCGTGGACGCACAGCCCGTGGCGCTGGACGAGCAGTTCCCGCAGTGGGGCGACTCGCGCTATGTGCAGCTCGTCCTGGAGGGCGAGCTGCGGCTCGCCGACGCGCTGCGGCAGCTGTACGTCCTGCTGCCGGTGCTCGATGACGCCAAGCACTACTGGGTCGCGCCCGACGAGGTGGACAAGCTGCTGCGGGCGGGTGAGGGCTGGCTGGCCGAGCACCCCGAACAGAAGCTGATCACCAGCCGCTATCTGGCCCGCCGCTGGAGCCTGACCCGGCAGGCCATGGAGCGGCTCGAACTGGTGCGGCTCGCCGAGGCCGACGACATCGAGGTCGAGGCGATCGACAACGCCGTCGAGGAGATCCCCGCCGAGTCCGACGAGAGCCCGAAGAAGGAGCCCTCGCTCGCCGACCAGCGGCGCGAGGCGATCCTCAGGGCCCTGCGGGACGCGGGCGCGAGCACCGTGCTCGACCTGGGCTGCGGGCAGGGGCAGCTGGTGCAGGCGCTGCTGAAGGATGTGCGCTTCACCCACATCGTGGGCGTGGATGTGTCGGTACGGGCGCTGACGATCGCCTCGCGCCGGCTCAAGCTGGACCGGATGAGCGAGCGCCAGGCCGCCCGCGTCACCTTGACGCAGGGAGCCCTCACCTACACCGACAAGCGGCTCAAGGGGTACGACGCCGCCGTGCTGAGCGAGGTCGTCGAACATCTCGACCTGCCACGCCTGCCCGCCCTGGAGTACGCGGTGTTCGGCACGGCACGGCCCAGGACCGTCATCGTGACCACACCGAATGTCGAGTACAACGTGCGCTGGGAGACGCTGCCCGCCGGGCATGTGCGCCACGGCGACCACCGCTTCGAGTGGACCCGCGAGGAGTTCCGCGCCTGGGCGGAGCGGGTGGGACAGCGCCACGGCTACGGGATCGCGTATGTCCCCGTGGGACCGGACGACCCCGAGGTGGGCCCGCCGACCCAGATGGCCGTCTTCACCGACAACACCACGAAGGAGGGAAAGACCGCATGACCGGCAACGACGAGACCAGTACCGCGACCACCACCGACCGGGCCGGCACCGCCGACCGCACCGCGACCACCGACACCCGCACCGCGACCAGCAACACCGGCGCCGGCGGCAACCGGCGCACCCTCCCGGTGCCCGATCTCTCCCTCGTGGTGCTGATCGGCGCCTCCGGCTCCGGCAAGTCCACCTTCGCCAGGAGCCGCTTCAAGCCCACCGAGATCATCTCCTCGGACTTCTGCCGCGGCCTGGTCGCCGACGACGAGAACGACCAGAGCGCGAGCGGCGACGCCTTCGACGTACTCCACTACATCGTCGGCAAGCGGCTCGCCGCCGGCCGGCTCACCGTCGTGGACGCCACCAGCGTGCAGGCCGAGAGCCGCAGGCAGCTCGTACGGCTCGCCCGCCAGTACGACGTGCTGCCCGTCGCGATCGTCCTCGACCTGCCCGAAGAGGTGTGTGCCGCACGCAACGCCGGCCGCCCCGACCGGGCCGGGATGCCCCGCCACGTGATCAAGCGGCACCGCGGCGAACTGCGCCGCTCCCTGCGCGGCCTGGAGCGCGAGGGCTTCCGCAAGGTGCACATCCTGCGCAGCGAGGCCGAGGTCGAGGACGCCGAGGTCGTTCTCGAACGCCGCTACAACGACCTCACCCACCTCACCGGACCGTTCGACATCATCGGTGACATCCATGGCTGCCGCTCCGAGCTGGAGACCCTGCTCGCCACGCTCGGATACGCCGACGGCGTCCACCCCGAGGGGCGTACCGCCGTCTTCGTCGGCGACCTGGTCGACCGCGGCCCCGACAGCCCTGGTGTGCTGCGCCTGGTGATGAGCATGGTCGCGTCCGGCAACGCCCTGTGCGTACCGGGAAACCACGAGAACAAGCTCGGCCGCTGGCTCAAGGGCAAAAAGGTCCAGCACACGCACGGACTCGCCGAGACCATCGAGCAGCTGGAGAAGGAGGACGACGGATTCCGGGCGCGGGTAGGGGAGTTCATCGACGGTCTGGTCAGCCACTACGTCCTGGACGGCGGCAAGCTGGTCGTCTGTCACGCCGGTCTGCCCGAGAAGTACCACGGCCGTACCTCCGGCCGGGTCCGCGCGCATGCCCTGTATGGCGACACCACAGGAGAGACCGATGAGTTCGGTCTGCCCGTGCGCTATCCGTGGGCCGAGGAGTACCGCGGCCAGGCCGCTGTGGTGTACGGCCACACACCCGTACCGAACACCTCCTGGATCAACAACACCATCTGCCTGGACACGGGAGCGGTCTTCGGCGGCAAGATGACCGCGCTGCGCTGGCCGGAGCGTGAACTCGTCGACGTACCGGCCGAGCGGGTCTGGTACGAGCCGGCCAGGCCGCTGGCCACCGAGGCACCCGGCGGCCGGGAAGGCCGTCCGCTGGACCTCGCCGATGTGCAGGGCAAGCGGATCGTGGAGACCCGCCACATGGCGCGTCTCGCGGTGCGCGAGGAGAACGCGGCGGCGGCCCTGGAGGTCATGAGCCGCTTCGCGGTCGACCCGCGGCTGCTCGCCTACCTCCCACCCACCATGGCGCCCACCGCGACCTCGGACGCCGACGGCTACTTGGAGCACCCGGCCGAGGCGTTCGCCCAGTACCGCGCGGACGGCGTCGCGAAGGTCGTGTGCGAGGAGAAGCACATGGGCTCGCGCGCGGTGGTGCTGGTCTGCCGGGACGCGGACGCGGCGCGGGAACGCTTCGGCGTGGACGGACCGACCGGCGCGCTGCACACCCGTACCGGCCGGCCCTTCTTCGACGACCCCGCGGTCACCGAGGAGATCCTGGCGCGGCTGCGTACCGCCGTCACCGCCGCCGGGCTCTGGCAGGAACTCGACACCGACTGGCTGCTGCTGGACGCCGAGCTGATGCCCTGGTCTCTCAAGGCCACCGGCCTGCTGCGCACCCAGTACGCCGCGGTGGGAGCCGCCGCGGGCGCCGTGTTCCCCGCGGTGACCAAGGCCCTCGAAGCCGCCGCGTCCCGGGGCGTCGAGAGTGCCGGGCTCCTCGGGCGGCAGCACGAACGCGCCGCCGACGCGGCCGCGTTCACCGAGGCGTACCGCCGTTACTGCTGGGCCACGGACGGCCTGGACGGAGTGCGCCTCGCGCCCTTCCAACTGCTGGCCGGCCAGGGGCGCAGCCTCGCCGGAGTCCCGCACGACCAGCAGCTGGCCTGGCTGGACCGGCTGGTCGAGCACGACCCGACCGCTCTGCTCCAGGTCACCCGGCGGCTCGTCGTCGACACAGCCGACGACGCATCGGTCCGCCGCGGTGTCGACTGGTGGCTGGAGATGACGGAGAGGGGCGGCGAGGGCATGGTCGTCAAGCCGCTCCAGGCGCTGGTCCGGGACGAGAAGGGCCGGCTCGTACAGCCGGGCATCAAGGTGCGCGGCCGCGAGTATCTGCGGATCATCTACGGCCCCGAGTACACCCGCCCGGAGAATCTGCGACGGCTGCGCAACCGATTCCTGGGCCACAAGCGGTCCTTGGCGCTGCGGGAGTACGCCCTCGGCCTGGAGGCCCTGGACCGGGTGGCGGACGGCGAACCGCTGTGGCGGGTGCATGAAGCGGTCTTCGCGGTGCTGGCCCTGGAGTCGGAACCGGTGGACCCGCGTCTCTGATCCCCGGCCCATGACCTGCCGCTCACACCGGCGGGGAGGCACCGGCAGCGCGCCGGCCGTGCCTCCCCGCCGGGTCCGCTCACGCATTCACCGCGTGAATCGCGCTCCGTACGGTGAGGATGGGGGCATGGGATTCCATGTCGACTCCGAGACCGGGCGGCTGCGCCGCGTCATATTGCACCGGCCCGATCTGGAGCTCAAGCGGCTCACGCCCGGCAACAAGGACACGCTGCTCTTCGACGACGTGCTGTGGGTGCGGCGTGCCCAGGAGGAGCACGACGCGTTCGCGGAGGTGCTGCGCGACCGGGGGGTGCGGGTGCATCTCTTCGGCGAGCTGCTGCGGGAGTCCCTGGAGCTCCCGGAGGCGCGGCGGCTGGTGCTGGACCGGGTCTTCGACGAGAAGGAGTACGGTCCGCTCGCCACCGATCACCTCAGGGCGGTCTTCGACGAGCTGGCGACGGGTGAGCTGGTCGAGGCGCTGGTCGGCGGGATGACCAAGCGGGAGTTCCTGGAGCGGCACGCGGAACCGACGTCCGTCCGCTTCCATGTGATGGCGCTGGACGATTTCCTGCTCGATCCGCTGCCGAACCATCTCTTCACCCGGGACACCTCGGCGTGGATCTATGACGGGGTGTCCATCAACGCCATGCGCTGGCCGGCCAGGCAGCGCGAGACCGTCCACTTCGAGGCGATCTACAAGCACCACCCGCTCTTCACCGGGCCCGGGGCCGGCGACTTCCACCACTGGTCGGAGGGGCAGGACGACTACCCGTCCACCATCGAGGGCGGCGATGTCCTGGTCATCGGCGAGGGCGCCGTACTGATCGGGATGAGTGAGCGCACCACTCCGCAGGCCGTCGAGATGCTGGCCCGTGGGCTCTTCGAGGCCGGATCCGCCACCACGATCGTGGCGCTCGACATGCCCAAGCGCCGGGCGTTCATGCATCTCGACACGGTGATGACGATGGTCGACCGCGACACCTTCACGCAGTACGCGGGTCTCGGCATGCTCCGCTCGTACACCATCGAACCGGGCAGCGGCGGCCGCGAACTCAAGGTCACCGACCATCCGCCGGAGCATATGCACCGCGCCATCGCGGCCGCGCTCGGGCTGCAGGACATCCGGGTGCTGACCGCCACCCAGGATGTGCACTCGGCGGCGCGTGAGCAGTGGGACGACGGCTGCAATGTGCTCGCCGTCGAGCCCGGGGTCGTCGTCGCCTATGACCGCAATGTGACCACCAACAGCCATCTGCGCAAGCAGGGCATCGAGGTGATCGAGATCCCCGGCAGCGAGCTGGGCCGGGGGCGCGGCGGGCCCCGCTGTATGAGCTGTCCGGTCGAGCGTGAGCCCGTGTAGACGCACCGTAGCGCCTGTATAGCAATACGAAGCATCGTATATAGTTCCGAAGTCCCGTTCGGCAGGGATGGTACGAGACAGCCGCCCTCCCTCAGTCCCCTTTCAGCCACCCTTCCCGCCCCAGGAGCAGCCATCATGGCGATAGACCTCGCAGGCCGCCACTTCCTCAAGGAGCTGGACTTCACGGCCGAGGAGTTCCGCGGCCTGATCGATCTGGCCGCCGAGCTCAAGGCCGCGAAGAAGGCGGGCGCCGAGGTCCAGCGGCTGCGCGGCAGGAACATCGCGCTGATCTTCGAGAAGTCCTCGACCCGCACGCGCTGCGCCTTCGAGGTGGCGGCGGCCGATCAGGGCGCGGCCACGACGTACATCGACCCGGCGGGTTCGCACATCGGGAAGAAGGAGTCCGCGAAGGACACCGCCCGGGTCCTCGGCCGGATGTTCGACGGCATCGAGTTCCGCGGGGATGCCCAGGCGACGGTCGAGGAGCTCGCCGCGTATGCCGGCGTCCCCGTCTTCAACGGCCTCACGGACGACTGGCACCCCACCCAGATGCTCGCCGACGTGCTCACCATGACCGAGCACAGCGACAAGTCCCTGACGGATATCGCCTTCGCCTATCTGGGGGACGCCCGGTTCAACATGGGCAATTCGTATCTGGTCACCGGCGCCCTGTTGGGCATGGACGTACGGATCGTCGCGCCGCGCGCCTACTGGCCGGCCGACGAGATCCTCGCCCTGGCCCGTAAGGCCGCTGAGGCCAGCGGAGCCCGGCTCACCCTCACCGAGAACATCGCCGAAGGTGTCGCCGGCGCGGATTTCGTGGCCACCGACGTCTGGGTGTCGATGGGGGAGGCCAAGGAGGTCTGGGACGAGCGCATCGCGGCCCTCGGCCCGTACGCCGTGACCATGGACGTGCTGCGCGCGACCGGCAACCCCGGCGTGAAGTTCCTGCACTGCCTGCCGGCCTTCCACGATCTGGGCACCCAGGCCGGCCGTGAGATCCATGAGCGCCACGGGCTGAGCGAGCTGGAAGTCACCGACGAGGTCTTCGAGTCGGCGCACTCGGTCGTCTTCGACGAGGCGGAGAACCGGCTGCACACCATCAAGGCCGTCCTGGTGGCCACCCTGTCCAGGGACGCCGCTTCCGAATAGTCATGCACTCCGAGCGTCCGGGTTCCGGATCCCGGACGCTCAGAGCGCGGGAAGCGTGAACCAGACCGCCTTGCCCTGAGCCGTGGTGCGATGACCGCAGTCCGAGCTGAGCGTACGGATCAGCAGCAGACCGCGGCCTCCCTCCTGCCAGGGATCCGGCATGGCCGCATGCCCGGGGACCGAGAGATTGCCCGGCGGAGCGGGGTCGCGATCGTGCACCTCGACCTGGCAGCCGCTCTCCATCAGCTCCACCACCAGCTCTATCGCGGCGTCCCCGTTCGTGTGTTTCACGGCGTTGGCGACCAGCTCGGCGGTGAGCAGCTCCGCGGTGTCACTGTCAGGCGTCTCCTGGACATGGGCGAGCGCCGTACGGACCACGGCGCGCGCGAGAGGCACGGCCTGGGCACTGTGCGGCAGCGCGACTCGCCAGGAGGTGGAGCCTGAGGCTTGGGGCACGACAGATGGTCCGATCAAGGTACAAGTGCTATTTCCGCCATCCTTACGGAGCGTAAACGCGTTAACAAGGGGCGGCGGCCTGCCGGGTTTGGGACCTCTGCCACATCGCGGACGGGACCTTTGGCCATATGCGAGAGCCGTATTGCGTGCTCGTGACGGAAGTCATATATGGGTGATACCGTTCCGGGGAAGGGTCCGGACGACGGTCCCGGGCGACCGGCACACAGCATCCGCTGAAGGAGGCCGCACTCCATGAGCCCTTTTTCCGGCTCCGCGCCCCGCACCCAGGAGTGGCGCCATCTGCGGCTGACGCGGGACGGCGGCGTCGCGACCGTCACCCTCGCCCGCCCCGAGAAGCTCAACGCGCTGACCTTCGGTGCCTACGCAGATCTACGCGATCTGCTCGCCGAGCTGTCGCGGGAACGGTCCGTCCGCGCCCTGGTGCTGGCCGGTGAGGGCCGCGGCTTCTGCTCCGGGGGCGATGTCGACGAGATCATCGGCGCGACCCTGGCCATGGACACCGCCCAGCTGCTCGACTTCAACCGGATGACCGGGCAGGTGGTCCGGGCGATCCGTGAGTGCCCCTTCCCGGTGATCGCCGCCGTGCACGGGGTCGCCGCGGGCGCCGGCGCCGTCCTCGCGCTCGCCGCCGACTTCCGGATCGCGGAGCCCTCCGCGCGCTTCGCCTTCCTCTTCACCCGGGTCGGTCTCTCCGGCGGCGACATGGGCGCGGCCTATCTGCTGCCGCGCGTGGTCGGGCTCGGACACGCGACCCGGCTGCTGATGCTCGGTGAGCCGGTACGCGCCCCCGAGGCCGAGCGGATCGGGCTGATCAGCGAACTCGCCGACGAGGGCCGCGCCGACGCGCGGGCCGCCGAGCTGGCCCGCCGGCTCGCGGACGGCCCCGCCCTGGCGTACGCGCAGACCAAGGCCCTGCTCACCGCCGAGCTGGACATGCCGCTCGCCGCCGCCGTCGAACTGGACGCCGCCACCCAGGCGCTGCTGATGAACGGCGAGGACTACGCCGAGTTCCATGCCGCCTTCACCGAGAAGCGGCCCCCGAAATGGCAGGGCCGCTAGCCATGGCCGGCGCCGGCGCCCTGCGCGTCGCGGTCATCGGTGGCGGACCCGGCGGGCTGTACGCGGCCGCCCTGCTCAAACGGCTCGACCCCGCGCGCGAGATCACCGTCTGGGAACGCAACGCCCCCGACGACACCTTCGGCTTCGGCGTCGTACTCTCCGACGAGACACTCGGCGGTATCGAGCACGCCGATCCGGTCGTCCACCGCGCGCTCCAGGGGGAGTTCGTCCGCTGGGACGCGATCGACATCGTCCACCGCGGCCGGACCCTCACCTCCGGCGGCCACGGCTTCGCGGCGCTCGGCCGGCGCAGACTGCTGGAGATCCTGCACGAGCGCTGCGCGTCCCTGGGCGTACGGCTCCGCTTCCGCACCGAGGCCCCGCCGGCCGCCGAGCTCGCCTCCGCGTACGACCTGGTGATCGCCGCGGACGGGGTCCACAGCCTCACGCGTGAGGCGCACGCCGAGGTCTTCGCCCCCACGGTCACCACGCACCGCTGCCGCTACATCTGGCTCGCCGCCGACTTCGCCTTCGACGCGTTCCGCTTCGAGATCGCCGAGACCGAGCACGGCGTGATGCAGCTCCACGGCTATCCGTACGCAGACGGGCGCGAGACCGCCGACGGGTGCGACACCGACGACGGACGGGACGCCGCCGACGGGCGCGACACCGCCGAGGCGCGCAGCACCGTCATCGTCGAGATGCGCGAAGAGGTCTGGCAGGCCGCCGGATTCGCGGAACTCGACGAGCAGCAGTCCACCGAGCAGTGCGCCAAGATCTTCGCGGACGCGCTCGGCGGCCGCCCGCTGCGCTCCAACGCCTCGTCCTGGACCGCCTTCCGCACCGTCGTCAACGAGCGCTGGAGCCACGGCAACACGGTGCTGATCGGCGACGCCGCCCACACCGCCCACTTCTCCATCGGCTCCGGCACCAAGCTCGCCGTCGAGGACGCCCTTGCGCTCGCCGCCTGTATCGAGGAGCGGCCCGACCTGCCGGCCGCGCTCGCCGCGTACGAGAGCGAACGCCGCCCGGTCGTGGAGTCGACCCAGCGCGCGGCCGCCGCCAGTCTGCGCTGGTTCGAGGAGCTGGCCACGTACACCGGCCAGCCGCCGCGCCAGTTCGCCTTCGGCCTGCTCACCCGCAGCCGCCGGGTCACCCACGAGAACCTGCGGCTGCGTGACCCCGGCTTCACCCGGGCCGTGGAGGCGGACTTCGGCTGCCCGGCGGGCACGCCTCCGATGTTCACGCCGTTCACGCTGGGCGGTCTCACCCTGCGCAACCGTGTCGTCGTCTCCCCGATGGACATGTACAGCGCCGTGGACGGCGTCCCCGACGACTTCCATCTCGTCCATCTCGGGGCGCGCGCCCTGGGCGGCGCCGGGCTCGTCATGACCGAGATGGTGTGTGTCAGCCCCGAGGGCCGGATCACCCCGGGCTGCACCGGCCTCTACACCCGCGAACAGGGGGACGGCTGGCGCCGAGTGACCGACTTCGTCCACGCGCGCTCGCCCGGCACGGCCATCGGTGTGCAGCTCGGTCACTCCGGCCGCAAGGGGTCCACCCGGCTCATGTGGGAGGGCATGGACGAGCCGCTGCCGGCGGACAACTGGCCGCTGGCCGCCGCGTCACCGCTGCCCTACCGGCCGGGCGTCAGCCAGGTACCGCATCAGCTGGACCGCCCGCAGCTCGGCGCGATCCGTGAGCAGTTCACCGCCGCGGCCCGGCGGGCCCAGCGCAGCGGCTTCGACCTGCTGGAACTGCACTGCGCCCACGGCTACCTGCTCTCCGGCTTCCTCTCCCCGCTCACCAACCGGCGCACCGACGCCTACGGCGGCTCGCTCGAACGCCGGCTGCGCTTCCCGCTCGAAGTCTTCGACGCCGTACGCGCCGACTGGCCCCACGACCGGCCCATGACCGTCCGTATCTCCGCCACCGACTGGGCGCCGGGCGGGACCACCGCCGAGGAGGCCGTCGAGATCGCCCGCGCCTTCGCCGCGCACGGAGCCGACGCGATCGACGTCTCGACCGGACAGGTCGTCCCGGACGAGCGGCCCGAGTACGGCCGCTCCTACCAGACGCCCTTCGCCGACCTGATCCGTAACACCCTGTCTGTCCCGGTCATCGCCGTCGGCGCCATCTCCTCCTGGGACGACGTCAATTCACTGCTCCTGGCGGGCCGGGCCGACCTGTGCGCCCTCGCCCGGCCGCATCTCCACGATCCGCAGTGGACGCTGCACGCGGCCGCCGCCCAGGGGTACGAAGGCCCCGCCGCGCCCTGGCCGCTGCCGTACCGCGCGGGCAGCCGCACGCCCCCCGCGGGACGCACCGACGATCCCAAGCCGCGTCTCACCCTGCGGTGACCGGCGGCTGTACGAACCCGAGCCCCGCGTCCCTGAGCCGGGTGTGCAGCTGGGCGAAGACATCGGCGGACCGTTCCCCCGGCCAGTCCCGCGGCAGCAGTTCCGCGGGCAGGCCGGGGTCGGCGTACGGCAGCCGCCGCCAGGAGTCCAGCGCGAGCAGATAGTCGCGGTACGCCTCCTCGGACGGCACGGCCGCCCGGGTCTCCCAGCCGCGCAGCACCGGCTCGTGCGCCGCCAGGAACTCCCTGTGCTGAGCGGCGATCGACTCCAGGTCCCACCAGCGGGTCACGGCCCGCGCCGTCGGTTCGAAGCCGAGGTGCTGGCCGCCGAAGAGGTCGACGTACGGATCGAGCTGGAGCCGCCGCAGGGTGTGGCGGGTCTCCTCGTGGAGCCGGCCGGGCGCGATCCAGACACCGGGCGCGGCCGTTCCGAAGCCGAGCCGGCCAAGACGCGAGCGCAGCAGATGACGCTTGTGGCGCTCGGCCTCGGGGACGGAGAAGACAGCCAGCACCCAGCCGTCGGACAGCTGGGGGGAGGGACGGGCGTAGATACGGCGGTCCCCGTCGTCCAGCAGCTGGCGGGCCTCCGCCGAGAGCGCGTACCCGGCCGCGCCGTCCGCCGTGCGCTGCGGGACCAGCAGTCCGCGGCGCTTGAGCCGGGAGACCGACGAGCGCACGGAGGGCGCGTCCACGCCGAGGGCGCCCAGCAGACGGATCAGCTCCGCCACGGGGAGCGGGGCATCGTCCGGTGTGCGGCCGTACGCGCCGTACAGGGTGACGATCAGGGATCGGGGAGTGTGCTGCTCGGCCACGTGATCATTTTAGACCGTCCACCAATTGGGGGGTGGCGTCGCGTGCCGATGGCTGTCGCCCGGCGGCGTTGCTGTCGGTCGCCTACGCTCCGCGTGGGCTCCCTCCTCCGCCTTGCCGGACTCCGCCCTCGACCCGCTCCTTGACCCACCCCCTAATCGCCGGACGGTCCAAGACCGTCCGCCGATTGGGCGGCGGCGTCGGGATCGCGTAGTCGGAAGCGCTGGAGTTTGCCGGTCGGGGTGCGGGGGAGGGCGTCCAGGAAGACGATCGCGCGCGGGCATTTGTACGGCACCAGCCGGGATCTGACGAAGTCCCGCAGCGCCCCCGCGGTCTCCTCGCCCCGCTCCACCCCGTCCCGCAGCACGACATAGGCCGCGACGATCTGGCCGCGCAGCTCGTCCGGGCGGCCGACCACCGCCGCCTCCAGCACATCGGGATGGGCCAGCAGCGCGTCCTCGACCTGCGGTCCCGGGACGTTGTACCCGGCCGAGATGATCATGTCGTCGGCGCGGGCCACATAGCGGAAGTAGCCGTCCGGCTCGCGTACATACGTGTCGCCGGTCAGATTCCAGCCGTCCCGGACGTACTCCAGCTGGCGCGGATCGGCCAGATACCGGCAGCCCACCGGGCCGCGGACGGCCAGCAGTCCCGGCTCCCCGTCGGGCACCGGCACGCCCGACGCGTCCACGACGCGGGCCTGCCACCCCGGCACCGGCACGCCCGTGGTGCCCGGCCGGATCGCCTCGTCCGCCGCGGACACGAAGATATGGAGCAGCTCGGTCGCCCCGATGCCGTTGATGATGCGCAGCCCGGTCCGCTCGTGCCACGCCTGCCAGGTGGCCCCGGGCAGATTCTCGCCCGCCGAGACACAGCGCCGCAGGGAGGAGATGTCGTACGCCGCCAGTTCGTCGAGCATCACGCGATAGGCGGTCGGCGCGGTGAACAGGACCGACACCCCGTGCTCCGCGACCGCCGCCAACAGCTGCGTGGGATGGGCCTGTTCGAGCAGCAGCGCGGACGCTCCCGCGCGCATCGGGAAGATCACCAGACCGCCGAGACCGAAGGTGAAGCCGAGCGGCGGGCTGCCCGCGAACAGGTCGTCGGGCTCCGGCCGCAGTACGTGGCGCGAGAAGGTGTCGGCGACGGCCAGCACATCCCGGTGGAAGTGCATGCAGCCCTTGGGCCGGCCCGTCGTCCCCGAGGTGAAGGCGATGAGCGCCACATCGTCCGCCGCGGTCTCCACCGGTGTGTACGGCTCCGGCCTGCCGTCCGCCAGCCGCAGCAGATCGTCCGGCGCGTCCCCGCCGTAGGTCGTGATCCGCAGCCCGGGCACCTCGGCCTTGACCAGATCGTCCACCGACCGGATGTCGCACAGGGCATGGCCGACCCGGGCGATCTCGCACATGGTGGCCAGCTCATGCGCACGCTGCTGGGCCAGGACGGTCACGGCCACCGCGCCCGCCTTCAGCACCGCCAGCCAGCAGGCCGCCAGCCAGGGGGTGGTCGGACCGCGCAGCAGCACCCGGTTTCCCGGCACCACGCCCAGATCAGAGGTCAGGACATGCGCGATGCGGTCGACATGTCCGCGCAGCTCCCCGTACGTCCAGACCTCACCGGCGGCGGTGCGGAAGACGGGCCGGCCGGCGCCGAACCGCTCGACCGTGCGGTCCAGCAGCTCCGCGGCGCAGTTGAGCCGGTCGGGGTAGCGCGGTCCCGGCGGCAGGGGGAGGAGCGCCGGCCACTGCTCCGCGGGCGGGAGATGGTCGCGCGGAAACGTGTCTCTGTGGGCCGACGGGGTCAGCTCCATGGTTCGCCCCCTTGTCGTGGTGGGCTCGCCCATCGAGCGTATCGTGAAGATGACGACAGTCAACGGTCCGCGATAGACGCGCTGGAAGTGGGGGCTCGGATGCCCGTATTCTCGCTCGATCCGGTACAGACCGCCTGGTGTGCCGAGCTGCGCGCCCTCGCCGTGGAGCGGCTGCGGCCGCTCGCCGAGAAGGGCGAGCCCGGCCGGGTGAACCGCTCCCTGATCGCCGCCCTCGGCGAACTCGGCCTGCTGGAGCGGCTCTTCGGGTCGGAGGCCGACAGCGGGGCCGGGCGCGGGACCGGGTCCGGGGGCAGGACGGGGACCGGCGCAATGGAGCTGTGCCTGCTGCGCGAGTCGCTCGCCCGTGGGTGTACGGAGGCCGAGACCGCGCTCGCGCTCCAGGGCCTCGGTACGTACCCGGTCGTCCAGGCGGGCACCGACCGGCAACGGGCCCGCTGGCTGCCCGAGGTGAGCGCGGGCCGCGCGGTGGCCGCCTTCGCGCTGAGCGAGCCGGGCGCCGGGTCCGACGCCGCCGCACTGGCCCTGCGGGCCGTGCCCGACGGCGACGGCTGGCTGCTGACCGGCGAGAAGCGCTGGATCTCCAACGCCCCCGAGGCCGATTTCTACACCGTCTTCGCCCGTACGGACGAGGGCGCGGGAGCCCGTGGGATCACCGCCTTCCTCGTCCCCGCCGACCGTCGGGGACTGACCGGCTCCCCGATCGAGATGCTCTCGCCGCACCCCATCGGCGCCCTCTCCTTCGACGCCGTACCCGTGACCCGAGGCGATGTCCTCGGCGAGGTGGACCGCGGCTTCCGGGTCGCGATGAACACCCTGAACCTGTTCCGCCCCAGCGTCGGCGCCTTCGCCGTCGGCATGGCGCAAGCGGCCCTGGACGCGACCCTGGAGCACACCGCGGAGCGCACCGCCTTCGGCGGCCCGCTGAAGGACCTCCAGTCGGTCGCCCACCGGGTCGCGGAGATGGCGACGCGTACGGAGGCGGCGCGGCTGCTCGTGTACGCGGCCGCCGAGGCGTACGACGCGGGCGCGCCGGACGTGCCGCGACGCTCGGCCATGGCGAAGCTGTTCGCGACCGAGACCGCGCAGTACGTCGTCGACTCCGCCGTCCAGCTCCATGGCGCGCGCGCCCTCCAGCGCGGTCATCTGCTGGAGCACCTCTATCGCGAGGTCCGCGCCCCGCGGATCTACGAGGGCGCCACCGAGGTGCAGCGCACGATCATCGCCAAGGAGCTGTACGCATGAGCCTGGAGCGCGTCAATCCCGCCGGGCTGTCCCCGGCCACCGGCTTCTCGCACGCCGTCACCGCCACCGGCGGCCGGCTGGTCCTGCTGGCCGGGCAGACCGCGCTCGACCGGGACGGCGCGGTCGTGGGGGAGACCCTGCCCGCCCAGTTCGAGACGGCGCTCACCAACCTGCTCACCGCCCTCGCGGCGACGGGCGGCGCCCCTGCCGATCTCGCGCGGGTGACGGTCTACGCGACCGATGTCGCGGACTACCGCGCGCACGCCGCCGAACTCGGCCGCGTCTGGCGCCGGCTGGCGGGCCGCGACTATCCGGCCATGGCGGTGATCGGAGTCGTACGGCTCTGGGACGAACAGGCGCTGGTGGAGCTGGACGGGATCGCCGTACTGCCCTGACCGGCCGACGGCAGGGCCCCTCGGGCCCGGTCGTGGGCCCAAGGGCGCCCCGTCTCGTCGGGGAGCACGCCGTCGGCGGCTACGGGACCAGGGCCAGATCTACCTGAAGTGCCTCGATGGCGCAGTCGATGAGGAGGTCGCACTGCTCCTGGCCGGTGATGCGGTGGGCCGCCAGGAAGATGTTCCAGACGGCGTCCTGGCGCTTGTCGTGTTCCGTGGCGAAGTCCCTGGCGAGAGCCTGGGACAGATGGTCGCTGTACAGAGTCGCCCGGTTGCTGGGCTCCTTGAACGCCCTCGACGCCGCCTCGGCGCAGCGCAGGAAACGCAGCATGCCCACCTGGCCGAGCTGCGCGTGGATCAGGTCGAGCAGTTCGCGCGCCACGCGAATGCTGTAGGGCCACTCGGACTTACGTCCAATGCGGGCCGTAAGGGAGTCTCTCAGTTCGAATTTGAAGTCGAAACATTCAGTCATGTCGTGTTCCTAGCGGACATTTAGGGGTTTGGGCGACCCGCCATACCGCTCCACACCGATGTTCATCCCCACGGGGACATATGACGTCAACCTGGGCTTCCGTCGCGGGGGTTAACCGGAACGCGGCGAGCGCCCCCTCCGAGGTGGCGGTCACAACAGGCCACCCAGGCTGCACGGACTGATCAACTCCCCTAAACTGAACACGCTTTGACGTGACATCACCAAGTAACGACAGGGCTTGATGACGGAAGCATCAGCCGTCGGCCGTCTGTTCTCAATGGAGCTCTGATGATCCTGATCGCCTGTGATCGACAGTCGGCCCGGCCCAGCACCCCTGTCAGAGAGCGTCAGTTGTCAGGGCAGTGACGCGGGCGGATCAGACGCAGTGGGCGATCCGACGCAGTGGCCCAGGGCGGTTATCCGCCGTTCCCCGGCCGTGCGGCCCCACCGCGACATCACTTCTGCGCCCTTCGCCGCGTTTTCACGCACCCATGGCGCCGCCGCATCGCGGCCCCTGTCCCTCCGCCGGCTCTCCGGCAGGCGGACGCCCGACCCCAACCCCTAGGACCCCTCCTCCAGTGACCTCACTCTCAGAACCTGCCCTTGCGCTCGGCGCCCTGGCTTTCGCCATAGCCGTCGTCGCACTGCTGCTGGCGCTCTCGCGCCGCAAACACGTGCGCCGCGGCAAAGGACTGGCCGCGGACAAGCAGGCAGCGGACTCCCGCGCGATGTCTGCCACCGCGCTCGCACAATCCGCGGAGTCCCGCGTGAAGACCGCGGAGTCCCTCAGGAAGGACGCGGAAACCCGCGAGACGGAATTCCGCGAGGAAGTACGTCACCTCACCACCGCACAGCTTCCCGCCCTCGCGCTGAACCTGATCAGCTCCCACCACCCCATCCCGGGACCGCTGCACGCGAACCGGGCGGAGCCCGAAGGCGCGGAACTCCTCGACTCCCTGCTCGAGCAGGTTTCCGGCATCGTCCTCAAAGAGCGCCGTCGCGTGGACGCCGCCGCCCGGGCGGCCCTGCGCGGTACGAGCCAGGACTCACAGGCCCTGTCGTACCGTCTGCAGACGGAGATCGAAGCCCTCCAGCACGAGTTCAGCGCGCCGCGCAGCCTGACCAACAGGCTGCTCGCGGCGGACCACCTCAACGAGCAGAATCTGCGGCTCATCCAGCGGACCGCCATCGTGTGCGGCGCCTGGCCGGGACATGTCCGTAAAGACACCTACGTGGCCGAGATCGTCAGTGGCGCTTCCTCCCGGCTGCGAGGCTTCGACCGCATCAAGATCAGCTCCCGGCTCCGGGTCGCCGGTGTCGGCATTGTGGGACGCGCCGCCGAGCCGGTGGCCGTGGCCTGCGCCGAGCTGATGGCCAACGCCCTGGAGCATTCCCGTGACGACCTCGCGGTGGATGTCAGTCTGCTCCAGACCGAGAACGGCAGCGTCTGCATCACGATCGACGATGCCGGCAAGGGCATGACGGCGGAGGCGCTCGCCCGCGGTGTACGGCTGACGTCGGCCGAACAGCCGGAGGTGATGCTCACCGAGCTCGGCGACCCGCCCTCCCAGGGCTTCGCCGCCATCGGCCGCCTGGTCGCCGACTACGGCTTCCGCGTCTCCATCGACAATCCGTCTCCCTACGGCGGGGTGCGCGCTGTGGTGTCCATTCCCCCGAACCTGCTGACCTCGATCGATGAGGAAGCCGAGCCCCCTTCGGCCATGGCCCCCCTGCCCGCGCTCGCGCCCAAGGTCCACAAGCGGCCGGCCCTCGCCGCGGAGAGCGACTTGCCCGCGCGCACGCCCGCACCGGCAGCGGCCTCCTCCGCCGCGTCGCAGCTGCCCCAGCGTCGCCGCCGTGCCTCCGCGGTGAGCGCAGGCCAGGGCACGGATCCCACGCACCGTGCCCTGGACCCGGAGCGGGTCCGTGACAAGTGGAGCGATTTCCAGGAAGGCTTCAACAGCGCCCGTAGCGGCACCGATTCGAAGGAAGAACTGTGACCACGCGCAATACCCAGGACCAGACCGACGGCTGGATCCTGACTCCCATCGTCGAGATCAGGGGGGTCCGGCATGCGATGACCATGACGCTCGACGGGATGGTTCAGACCAGGTCCGGGGACCTCACGGTCGACGAGGCGGACGGTATCGCCGCCATGACCTCCGCCCTGCACGCCGCCTCTCGCGCCGCCGCCATCACGGCGCTGAGGGCCACGGAGGGCACCCCCATCGAGATGGTCACCGTGAATATCGCCCAGGGCATCTACATGGTCATGCCGGCCGGTGAAAATACCCTGATCGCCACCGCGGGTGATGACGCGATGCCCATGGGCGTGGTCGCCAACACGATGGCCCGCCAGGCAATGAAGCTCGGGGAGCAGCTCATGTCCGTTTCCCCCCGTACCAGCGACGGCGCGCCGTGAGCCGCGGCCAGGAACAGCGACGGCTGCTTCCGGCCTATCTGGCGACCGGAAGCGGCGGTCCTTCCCTGCTCAGCACCCTCGATACGCTGACCGCCCTCCGCGCCAAGGGCCTGCCGCTCGCCTCGTACCACACGACGGCTCACCAGCGCGTCGTCGAGATCGTCACCGACGGATCCCTCACCCCCGTGGAGATAGCCGGCTATCTCGGCCTCCCGGTGAGCGTATGCCTGGTGCTCGCCGAGCAACTCGTCAGTGACGGCCTGTTACAAGCCACCGTGCCGACCCCGGACGCGCTCGCCCCGTCGCGCGCCGGCCGGCCGTCGAAAGAACTCATGGAAGAGGTGCTGAGTGGACTCCAATCCCTCCTCGCCGCCTAGCCCGCGCCCGGTTTACCTGCCTGAGGGAAACCACCAAAGGGTCAAGCTCCTTGTCGCCGGTCCTCTCGGTGTCGGCAAGACAACGGCGATCAAGACGCTGTCGCAGATCCCCACCCTGCACACCGATGAAGTCATGACCGACGCCGCGGCCGGCACCGACGATCTCAGTCTCATCGGCCTGCGCAACAAGACCACCACCACGGTCGCCATCGACTTCGGCCGGCTGACCCTGCCCGGCGACCGGGTCGTGCTGTATCTGTACGGAACTCCCGGACAGCGACGGTTTCTTCCCCTGTGGGAGGGAATCGCCACCGGAGCTCTCGGTGCGCTCGTCCTGGTCGACACCCGGCGGATGGACGAGTCCTTCGAAGTGATGGATCTCATCGAAGAGCGTGGTTTGCCGTATGCCGTCGGAGTCAATATCTTCCCTGATTCCCCCGACTACGACGTGAATCTTCTTCGTTCGAAGCTCGATCTCGCACCAGACACCCCACTGGTCACCTGTGACGCCCGCCAGAGGGACAGCAGCCTCAACGCCCTCATCGCGCTCACCGCTCATTCCATCGCCGCCGCCGGAGCTGGAGCCATCGCCTCGTGACCATCGCCTCAACCGCGGCGCCTGTGCCCCTGTACGGGGCCGAACACGCCGCCAACCCCCAGCGCAGCTATGAACTGCTCCGCAAGCAGGGGCCCGTCGGCGTCGCCGAGATCGCACCTGATGTCGTGGTCAACCTGGTCACCGACTACCGCGCCGCACTCGATCTCCTGCTGGACGCCGAGACCTGGACCAAGGACACCCGTGACTGGCTGCCCCAGGTGCCGGAGAACAGCCCGATCAGGCCTCTGGTGCAGTGGCGCCCCAGCCTCCTCTTCGCCGACGGAGAGACCCACGCCCATCTGCGCAAGGTCATCACCGACAGCTTCAGTCTGCTCGACCCGTACGACGTACGCCTCGTGACGTTCCGCTACGCCGACACCCTCCTGCAGGAGTTCGCCGACGCCGGAACGGTCGACCTGGTCAGCCAGTACGCGCATCAGTTGCCCCTGATGGTCTTCAACGCCCTGTTCGGGATGGCGGACGAGTACGGCCCGAAGCTGGTGTGGGCCCTCGACGCGACCATGGATACCGATCCGGAGAGGCAAGCTGAGGGCGGGCAGGAGTTCGGCGCGTACCTCGAGACCCTCTACACCACCAAGGTCACGCAGCGAGGCCATGACCTGACCTCCTGGTTCATCGACCACCCCAACGGGCTGGACCAGGAAGAGGCGGTCAACCAGGTTCTCATCACCCTCGGCGCGGGGAACGAGCCGACGGCCAACCTCATCGCGAACACCTGCGTGCGCATGCTGAGCGACGAGCGCTACTTCGGCACCCTCACCACCGGCAGCCTGCCCGTGCAGCACGCCATCGACGACGCCCTGTGGAATGACTCGCCCCTGGCCAACTACAGCTTCCACTTCCCCAAGAAGGACATCACCTTCCACGGCACCCGCTATCCGGCCGGCTCACCGTTCATGGTCTCGTACGCCGCCGCCAACACGTGTCCCCACGCGGGCGCGCCCTCCGACGGCTACCGCTCGGGCACCAAGGCCCATCTGGCCTTCGCGGCCGGTCCGCACTCCTGCCCGGGCCGTGACCTGGCCCTGCTGATCGCCACCGCCGCGATCGAACGGCTCGTCAGCTATCTGCCGGACATCCAGCTCGCCGTACCGGTCGATCAGCTGACCTACCGCGACGGGGGGGTCCACCGAACGCTCACGGCGCTTCCCGCCCAGTTCACCCCGCTGGCTCCCGACGCCGACGGAGCCACCCCCTGGAGCCGGGATCCCTCCCGCCCCAGGACGGACGCGTCATCTCCCCTGAAGGCAGACAGCCTCCAGGCGTAGAAGCCGTTTCCCCAGCCTGCCGCGCAGTCGTGCCGTGGTGGTGCCGCCACTGGAACGGGGCCGGCACCACCACGGCACCCCGGGACGTCTGCGCCCCTGGCCCCGTCCTCTGCCCGAACAGAGCCGCCATGACGGTTCTCGACCGATAAGGGGATCAACCACCGATGACTGACATGCTTTCCGGCACCGGCCTGCTGGACCTGCCCTCCCTACGGCACGAGGTGGGCGAGGCTCTGACCGGATTCCTGGACTCCAAGGACCGGGCCGCGCCGGGTGCCGAGTTGACGTACCTGACCGGCACCCTCCGCGGGCTCCTCGCCGGCGGAAAACGGCTGCGGGCCCTGCTGTGCGTGACCGGCTGGCACGCCGCAGGAGCGACCGGCGACGTGACGGCCGCCGTACGCGCGGCCGCCAGCCTGGAGCTCTTCCAGGTGTTCGCCCTGATCCACGACGACGTGATGGATGACAGCGATGTCCGCCGCGGGCAGCCGTCCGCCCATCGCGCGCTCGCCGTCGCGTACACCGACAGGGGCGGCCCACGCGGCAGGGCCCAGGCGCATGGCCTGGGAGCGGCCGTCCTGCTGGGAGACCTGGCGCTGGTGTGGTCGGACGAACTGCTCCACACGGCCGGCCTCGCCCCGGGCCGGCTGGCCCAGGTGCAGCCTCTGGTGGCCGCGATGCGCAGCGAGATCATGTACGGGCAGCTCCTGGATCTGCAGAGCACCGGCCGGCTCTCCGGTGACGTCGAAGGAGCCCTGCGCGTCATCCGGTACAAGACCGCCAAATACACCATCGAACGGCCTCTGCACATAGGGGCGGCCTCGGCCGGAGCCTCATCGCTCGTACTCAACGCGTGTAGCGCGTTCGGCATACCGCTGGGAGAAGCGTTTCAGCTGCGCGACGACCTGCTCGGGGTGTTCGGTGATCCCGCCGAGACAGGCAAGTCGGTCCTGGACGACCTGCGTGAGGGCAAAGCCACCGTACTGATGGCGCTCGCGGTCCAGCGCGCCTCTTCCGCCGAACTGGACACCCTGCGCGGTCTGGTCGGCCGGAGCGACCTGGACGAGGCCCAAGCCGCACAGGTCCGCGCGATTCTGGACTCCACCGGCGCCAGGCAGACCGTGGAAGAAATGATCACCACGAGGCGGGACGCCGCCCTCGCCGCCCTGGACGAAGCCCCCTTCCCGGCGGCGGCCGCCGTCCGCCTGCGCCAGATCGCCCTGGCCGCGACGACGAGACAGACATGACCGCCCGCCAGAACACCAGCCCTCGCAACCGTGAAGTGGAAAAAGCCCTTGAGTGATACGGCCGTGAGCACGACCTACGCCGAACAGGCCATCCGTCTGGTGGCCAGGACCGACCAGGACAGGTGGGGCAGCGTCCGCCCCTCCCTCTACGAGACGGCCCGGGTCATCTCGGCGGCGCCCTGGCTGCCCGGGGAGCCGCGCCGGATCACGTACCTGCTGGAAGAGCAGGCGTCCGACGGCAGTTGGGGTGAGGGGCCGCAGCCGTACCGGCTGCTGCCGACGCTCAGCGCGGTGGAAGCCGCGCTGGCGGTCCTGCGGCGGGGCGCCATGTCCGCCGAGGTCACCCAGCGGCTCGCGGGAGCGGTCAACCGCGGGCTCGCCGCACTGCGCGCCCTCCCGGCGGCGGGCCCGTGGCCCGACACCGCCGCTGCCGAGATCCTCGTCCCCGGCCTCGTCGCCAGGATCAATGAGCAGCTGGACCTGGCCGCCACCGACGGGATACCGGGTCTCGGGGAGTGGCGCCCCGGCGAGCGGGCGACGGTCCCGGACGGCTATCACGAGGCGGCGCCCGGGTACGTGGCGCAGCGGTACGGGTCGGCCGGCAGCCTTCCCGTCAAATTCCATCACACGTTTGAAGGCATAGCCGGGCACATTCCCGGGGAGCTGCCGTCCGACGCGCAGGGCCTCCTCGGCAGTTCGCCGGCCGCCACCGCCGCCCGCGCGGCGGCCTCGCGGACACCGGCCGCCATCGCCCGGGCCGTCGCGGACCTCGAGCCCGTGGCACAGCGCTACGGAGGCCTCTTTCCCGAGGCTGCCCCGATCCTCGTCTTCGAACGGCTGTGGGTCGCCGCCGCGCTCGCCCGCGTCCACCTGCCCTCCGCCACGCTGCCCGCCGTCCGGGGGTGGGCCGAGCAGCTCTACGATCCCCGAGGAGTGCGCGGCGCGCCCGGCCTCATGGTGGACGCCGACGACACCGCCATGGCCGTGCTGGTGGCCGCGCTCGTGGGCCGCCCGCGCGACCCCGCGCCGCTCGACCTGTTCCACAACGGCAGCCACTACGACTGCTACATCGGCGAGGACACCGGCTCGGTCACCGCCAACGCCCACGCCCTCCAGGCCCTGGACAGCTACCTGCGCCGGCACCCCGGAGAACAGCACACCTATGGCCCCAAGGCCGACAAGCTGTGCGACTGGCTGGTCGGCTGTCAGCAGCCCGAAGGACCGTGGCCCGACAAATGGCACGCCTCCCCGTACTACGCCACCGAGCGATGCGTGACCGCGCTCGCGCGGTACGACGGCGACCGTACGTCCCCGGCCGTCGACGCCGCCGCCGCGTGGACGCTGGACACCCAGCGCGAGGACGGCTCGTGGGGCGTGTGGGACGGCACCGTCGAGGAGACCGCGTACGCCGTGAAGATCCTGCTGGCTGCCGACACCCACACGGGGGAGCCGCGCCACGCCCGCGCGATGGACCGCGCCGAGGCGTATCTGGACGCCGCGTGGGCCCCCGGCCACCGGCACCCCGCCCTGTGGCACGACAAAACCCTGTACGCCCCCGCCGCGATGATCGAAGCGGAGGTCCTCGCCGCGCGAGAACTGCTGAGGACACGTCACACCAGAGCCGGAGCGGCCACCCCACGCGTACCCCGGACAACCGACCAGATGCGACAAGGACAGACACGTGACTGCTGACATACACGTTCCGCCGACCGCCCCCCGGCGGGTGCCGCTCATCGGACACGCCCTCCCCCTGCTCAGGAACCGGCTGGAGTACGTCCAACGCCTGCGCACCTACGGGCCCATCGTTCGCCTCGCCGTCGGCCCGAAGTCCATCACCGTGATCAACTCGCACGAGTTGCTCCAGGAGATGCTCACCCGCAAGTCCCAGCACTTCAACAAGGGACTGCTCTTCGACAAACTCAAGATCTTCGGTGGCGACCCCCTGCCGGTCGCGGAGGGACGACAGCACCTCAACCGGCGCCGCCTGATGCAGCCCGCGCTCCACCACAAGCAGGTCGGGGGCTACATCGCGACCATGCGGGACACCGCGGAACCCTCCGTCGCGGCCTGGCGCGACCAGGAAACCCTCGACGTGTGCAACGAAATGCAGCTCATGGCCCAAGGCGTCGTCATGGCCGCGCTGTTCTCCTCGAACCCGGATCGCGGCCCCGCGCAGACGATCCTCAACGGCGTCGACACGGTCTTCAAGGCCGCCCTGCGGCACGCCATGGTGCCCATCTCCGCCCTGGAACGGCTGCCGACCCCCGGCAACCGCAGGGCCTGGGCCGCCAACACCGTGCTGAGCAACGCCATCGAGGCCATCATCGCCGACCACCGGGCACACCCCGACGCCTACGAAGACCTGGTCTCGCTGCTCCTGACCGTCCAGGACGAAACCGGCGCGACACTGACTGACCAGGAAGTGATTGCGGAGGTCACTGCGCTGCTCGCCGCCGGCTCCGAGACCACCGCGGTCACCCTGGCCTGGCTGTTCCACGAACTGGGCCGCAACCCCGACCTGGAGCGCAGGCTCCACGAGGAAGTCGACTCCGTGCTCGCCGGAGAGCCGCTCGCCGCCGCGCACATTCCCCAGCTCGCCTTCACCCGCAGGCTCATCGACGAGACCCTGCGCCTGCACAACCCCGCCTGGATCCTGACGCGGCGGACCATCTCACCCGTACAGCTGGGGCAGTTCAGCCTGCCTGCGGACACGGACGTGATGTGGAGCCCCTACGCGATGCACCGGGATCCTGACCTGTTCCCCGATCCGCTGAGCTTCGACCCGGACCGCTGGCTCCCCGAGCGTCCTCAGCCACCGAGGGGGGCCTTCATGCCGTTCGGGGTCGGCAAACGGATGTGCATCGGCGATCAGTTCTCCGTGACCGAGGCAGTCGTGATCACGGCGCTCGTCGCGTCGCGCTGGCGCCTGCGGCCCACACCGGGCGCCACCGTCCGGCCGGTACCCGCGATCACCGTGCACCCCTCGTCCCTCGACATGATCGCCGAGGCCAGGGTCCGGGTGGGCGCGGGAAGCGCGGCATGAACGGTCCCGGCCGCACAGGCCCGTGGCCGCCCGCCACCCTGCCGATGCCCGATCTTCTGGGCTCCTTCCCCGGCCCCTTCCCGGCCAGCCCGTACGCCGACGACATCGAGCGGCAGACCACCGGCTGGCTCGACGACTTCCCGCTGATCGGCTCACCCGGCGGGCGGAAGGCCCTCTGCAACATCACGGGCCAGGGAATGGCCCGCACCTTCCCGACGGCCGACCGGGACGGTCTCTTCCTCTGCGCCGACCTTCTCCTGTGGCTCACGGCGTTCGACGACACGCACGGCGAGGCCGCGGGGGCCGAGGACCCGGCTCGTCTGGTCCGCCGGATCAGCGAATGCGTCCACCTTCTCGCCGGCCACGCTCTCGCCGGCCACGACGACCCGCCGAGCGCGCCCAGCGTTTTCGGCGCCGCGCTGGACCAGCTCCTGACCCGGTTCGGGGAACGGGCCACGCCCACCCAGTACCTGCGCCTCACCGCGCACCTGCGGGACAACCTCTTCGGCATCCTCTGGGAGGCCCATCATCTCGACGGACCCGACCACGTCACCCTGGACGACTACCGCGCGATGCGCCCGCACACCGTCTTCGTACGGACCGTCATGGCAGTCGCCGACATCACGCTTGGATACGAGCTGACCGAGCAGCAGCGGTCCTCGGCGGCGGTTCGGGAACTCGAAGCGGCCGTCGCCGACCTCGCGGGCTGGATCAACGACCTCGCCTCGTACCAGAAGGAGGCGGCCCACGACGGACCGAGCCCGCTCAGCTTGCCCACGCTCCTGATGCGGCAGCACGGGTGTGACCTCGAAGAGGCGTTCCGGCTGGCCTCCCGCATGTGCGAAGAACGAGCCGCCGTGGCCGGCCTCCGCATCACCGAACTGACCGCCGACGGCGACAGCCCGCTCGCCACGCACGCACGGGCGATCGAATCCCTCGCGTCCTCGTACGTCTGGCACATCGAACACGCCCGCTACCGGTCCTGACCGGCGCCGCCGCGCCCCCTCCTGACCGGCATTCGTGCCGGTCAGGAGGGCATACGGATGTGGCCGTGTCGACACAGCGACGTCTCAGCCCGGTGGTTATAGTCACGAGCGAACAGGGCCGAGTTACGCCGTTTCCCACGATTAGTCCGAGATCTGCAGCCTTCCGGTGCCCGACCAGCAATCCGACTGAGAGGAAGTCTCCGATGAAGGCGTTCCAAGCCGTGTCTGATGCGGTCGCTGCCGAAGGACTCGACCACCTCTTCGCCGTAATGGGTGACGCGAACCAGGACTTGATTGTGGACCTGGGCGAACGGCATGGTGTGAAGTTCGTCCATGCCCATCACGAGTCCGGTGCGGTGGGCATGGCCGACGGTTACGCGCGGTTCAGCGGAAAACCCGGCCTCGCCTCGGTCACCCAAGGGCCCGGCCTTACCAACGCGACGACTTCGTTGGTAGCGGCGCGGCTGCATCGGACCCCCCTTCTGGTGCTTGCCGGGCACTCTTCTCTCCGTGACCCGTACAACCCCCAAGGCATGGTGGACCAGCACGCACTCGCGAAACTCACGACCGAGGCCACCGTTCGGCTCGATTCGGTCCACAACGTCGACTACTGCCTTGGTGAGACGTTCCGTCAGGTCAAAGTGCGTAAAGGGCCGTTCATTCTGAACCTGCCCCAGGATATTCAGCAGACAGAGATGCCCGACACCGGCTGGGACTATCAGCCCATGTATAAGTCCGGAGCCCCCCAACCGCCGACTTCCCAGGACGTCGAAGAGGCGGTAAGGATTCTCTCCTCCGCCAAGCAGCCGAGCATTCTCTGCGGACTCGGCGCGGTGAACTCGAAAGCCCAGGCCGAGGTGCGCGGATTGGCCGAGCATCTCGGTGCGCCTGTCGCGGTCTCTCTTCTCGCATCGGGATTCTGTGCGGATTATCCGCTGTATCTCGGAATCAGCGGCGGACTGGGGTCCGACCTGACGGTGAACACACTCGCCGACAGTGACGTCATGGTGGTCGTCGGCGCGAGCCTGAACGAGTGGACCACCGACTTCGGCAAGATCATGGAGAACGGCAAGAAAATCATTCAGATCGACGACCGGCAGGACGCCTTCGGCTGGTTCGCGCGGGTCACGGTGGGCATAACCGCCGACGCGAAAACGGCTGTGGCGGCCCTGACGGACCGGCTCGGTGCGGCCTCGGCGTCGCGCCAGGCCGATGCGGGGCTCCGGCAACGTATCCAGGACAGCAAGCACGGGGACATCGACTACGCGGACGGGGATTCGTCGGATCCCCGCCGAGCCGCGGAGTATTTCGAAGACGCGCTGCCGAAGGACGACCGCATCCTGGTGGTGGACGGCGGCCATGTCGGCATGATCTACGCGAAGATGCTGACCGTACCGTGCGCCGAGAACTGGGGGCTCGGCTGGGACTTCGGCGCTATTGGCCAGGGACTGGCCACCGCCGTCGGAGCCTGCTTCGCGCGGCCGGGTGAGCGTGTCACGCACGTCACTGGAGACGTGTCGTTCATGATGAACGTCGCCGATTTCCAGACGGCCGTACGCCACAAACTGCCGCTCACGGTCGTCATCTTCAACGACAACGCGGGCGGCCAGGAAAAGCACGACCTGGTCCACAAGAAGCTGAACCCGTCGTACGCCGACACCCCCCAGCCCGACTTCGCGAAACTGGCGGCCGGCTTCGGCGCCAAGGGCTTCACCGTGCGCAACCCCGACGACTTCGGCGAGATCGACAAGGCACTGGCGGTCGAGGACGGTCCGGTCGTGATCGACGTGAGAATCAACGGTGATGTCGAACTGGCGGCCAGCTGGGAGATCGCGAAGCACCTCAGCTAGAAGAGCGTTCGATGCCGCCGCGCCCTGCCTGACCTGCGTTCTCCCAGGTCAGGCAGGGCACGGCATCTGCTGCCGGCTGGGAAAGAGGAACACAACCGCTGCCACCGAAAGGTCCGCGCCCGCGTCGAGCACACCTTCGCCTCACCCTCGCCGGGTGACCGGGACCGCCGTCACGCTGTTTCACAGCGCTCGCGGAGGCGTTCAACACCGTCGCCTTCCAGCTCTTCGAGGTACGCCGCGCGTCCGGTCATGGCCATCATCAGCGCCAAGGTCCTGCCGGACACGAGCGCCCCGGACCCGGTCCTGAAGGGACCGTCATCTGCGACCAGTCGCAGGCCACCGATGCGTCCTTTGGCAGGGACCACAAGATCCGATCCCTGGTAGTACTCAGCTACCCGTGTGACCGTCTCCATCGGGTAGTCGCGGCGAATGCCCAGCGGGCGCCGGATGTCCTCCGCATGCACGATTGTCTCGCCGAGCATGGCCGTGGCAGGGACGGGAGGCTTGGTTCTGCTGGGGACAACACGCCGGAACCGCTCAAGTGTCTCGGCCGGGGTTGCACCGAGCTGTTCGGCCAGTCTCATGGCTACCTGCTTGTCGAAGTCGAATCGGCAGCGGATCACACCCGCCAGCCAGCGCACCGAATTGAGACTCGCCGACGCGGTGAGGTGCGCCAGCACCTCGCGCACGGTCAATTCGCTGCACAGTGAGGCCGTCGCCCACTGATCGTCAGACAAACCTTCAAGATCGGCTACCAGTGCCGCTCGCTCAGCGTGGATCAGTGGCCAGACTCCCGCCCCCGGGCTGCGATCTGCTGCCAGTTCCGAACCAGTCATGTGGACGGCCTCCTGATACGAGTCGTGCCCCGCACCGCACCGGAGCACGTGGGTGCCCGGCAGGGCATTCGATGAAGAGACTCTCACCCCTGGAAAAAAGTCATCGCCACGGGACACTCCTTCTCAACCGAATGACGGCCGACGAAGTCCGGGACGGCGGATACCCGGCTCCAGCAGCCCAAGCCATCCGTAAATCGCTGGCGCGGCATCCCACCCGTGGTGGACTATCTGCGGGTCCGGGGCCGCCGCGTGCCCTCTCCTCCCGCTTGAGGGAAGTTGTGATGACCGTTTCCGAGTCCCAGCCATCCGGGCCCCGACCCGAAGTCCGCGCGGTGGCCGGGAAGCTGCGCGGCGCCCGGGAGGCGGGTGTGGCGGTCTTCCGCGGCATCCCGTTCGCCGAGCCCCCGGTCGGCGCGTTGCGCTTCGCCGCGCCGCGACCGGTACGGGGCTGGAGCGGAGTGCGGGAGGCCCTCTCGTACGGCCCGCCGCCCCCGCAGGGCGGGCATTTCGGCGCGGACGCGGCGTCGCAGGACGCGGGCGACGACTGGCTGACGGTCAACGTCTGGTCGCCCGAACCCGACCCGGACGCGGCACTGCCGGTGATGGTGTGGATCCAGGGCGGCGGTTACATGATCGGCATGTCCGGCCTCCCCGAGTACGACGGTGGCCGGCTCGCGCGGGACGGTGGCGTCGTCGTGGTGACGTTCAACTACCGCGTGGGTATTGAGGGCTTCGCGCAGATCGAGGGCGCTCCTTCCAACCGGGCTCTGCTCGACCAGGTCGCGGCTCTCGAGTGGGTGCGCGACAACATCCGGGCTTTCGGCGGCGACCCTGACCAGGTCACGCTTTTCGGCGAGTCAGCGGGTGGAGGATCGGTCGCCGCGCTGCTGGCCATGCCGCGGGCAGCCGGGCTCTTCCGCCGGGCCGTCGCACAGAGCGTGCCGGGCACGTTCTTCTCGCCGGAGCTTGCCGCGGACATCACTGCCGCCTGCGCCGCCGAGCTGGGACTGCGGCCCACGGTGGCCGACCTGTCCAGCGTTGCCCCACGCCAACTGTCCGCCGCCGCTGACACGGTCAGCGCCAAGATGGACCAGTGGGCAGAACGCTGGGGGCAGCCCGCGCACAGAACAATCCTCTTCTCTCCCGTCGTCGACGGCGAGGTCCTGGCTGTCACACCGTGGCAGGCTTTGACCGACGGCGCCGGCCGCGACATCGAACTCCTCGTCGGCCACACTCGCGACGAGCAGCGCCTGTTCACCGCCATCAGCGGTCTGCTCGGTGAGGTCAGCGAGGAGCAGGCGGCGAACGCCCTCCATGTCTTCGCACCCGGCCCGGACGGAGCCCGCCGCTACCGTGACGCCTTCCCGGCAGCGGGCCCGGACGAGCTGTACGAACTGGTCCATTCCGATTGGCTGTTCCGCATGCCGTCGCTCCACCTCGCCGAGGCCCAGACAGCTGCCGGCGGCCGTGCGCATGTCTACGAGCTGACCTGGCCGGCCCCCGGAATGGGCGGCGCCTTCGGCGCCTGCCACGGCCTCGATGTACCACTCGTCTTCGGCAACCTGGACCGCGGCCAGCCTGCCATGCTGATCGGTGAAACGCCTTCACCCGAGGCTGAGGCCCTGTCCGCCCGGATGCGCGCCGCATGGACTTCGTTCGCCACCCACGGCGACCCCGGCTGGCCCGCCTACGACTCCGATCAACGCCTCGTTCAGCGCTTCGACACCCCGTCGGCTGTCACCGCCTACCCGGAAGAGCCCTCCCGCCTGATCTGGCAGAGCCACACTTTCCCCGTGCTGCCGCTGATCTGCCAGTAGCGCGTTGTGCCTCGCAGGAGGCCAGGCTGTCTGTAGGTCCTCGCCCAGGTCACAAGCTGTCCGGCATGGGCGGAGTCTGCTCCATGCCTCGCACCGGTACCGCCCGGTCAGTCGAGGGTGATCCGGATGCCGACGGTCCCGTCCAGGCCCCGCCGCAGGCGGCTGCCCAGGAGCGTGAGTCTTCCCGGCAGCCCGTACTTGCGGCCCAGGAGACTGCGGTAGTGCCGAGTCTGCCCGCCGTCGAGGATCTCTGCCTGTCCCGGGACCGGCTCGCCCGAGGGGTTGCCCCGTATGTCGCAGGCAGAGACCAGAACGTCGGCGCGGTTGCGGATCCGCTTGACCTTGCCGGAGGCGGCGACCGTCCAGATACCGAGGGCGTCACCGTCACGGATCACCCATACCGGGGTCGGGACCTCTCTGCCGTCCCGACGGAAGGTGGTGATCAGGACGTATTTGCCCGATGCGAGAAGTTCGAGGTCCGCTTGACCATCTGCCATGGCGAAAGGCTATGCCACGGACCGGGCGCCCAACCCTGGGCCTTCTCGGCACGGGCCCGGCTCAGGGCGGCGGCCTCGGTCGCCGCAGCCTGGCGGCGGCGCTGCGTACGGACCGCGTCGAGCGGGCCGGCTCGACGTCCGGTACGGTCCCGGGCTCGGGGAACGCGTGGCGACTGAGCGCGCGCAGCACGCGGGTCTGCCGTTCCACCGCTTCCGCGATGCCCGGGTCGGCGCTACGGACGGGCGCGGCGGCCGCATGCGCGGCGAGCGCCCGGCGGTAGCCCTCGCACGCGTTCACCCGAGTACTGCCCGCCACCCCGCGCCCGGCGGTACCCCTGACCGACTCGCCGGCTTCGAAGGCTGAGTGTGTGCTGCTGAAGTCCAAGTGCCTCGGCTGTCAGCCGAGCGGGGCACCGACTGACGCTGGCTATGTGTAGATACGCCACCACCGGTCCGCCTCCACGCGAGCCAGTTCGGCGTCGTACTGACAGGCTTCAAAGTGGAACTCCAGTGGCGGGTCCTCCAAGGATGGAACCCGCCAGTCCGACCACTGCACGATGTCGCCGATTCGCTGTACGACCACGGACAGGAAACCGCAGCAGCCACCTGTGCACACGGGTTCGCCCAGCTCCACACGCCGCGGCATGCCTGTCGCACGGAGGGGACTGCGACGGCCGGCAGGCAACACGTCATTGGCCAACGGGCCGCAGCCCCCTTCGCCAACCGCCCCTGCCACCACTTCCTCACCGTTGACCCAGAAGCGCAGATGGACACCGAACCGGGGCCCCGGCGGCAGCACACTGATCTCCAAGCGATCGAACACCAGGCCACCCTACGGCGAGTGCCGGCGCGGATTCCGCAGCCGCCGTCCCGGGAGCATGACTTCCACGCCCTGCGTCACTTCTACGTCTCCGAGGAACTGGAGGCCGGTGAATCTGTCGTCTCCCTGGCGCGCCGGCTGGGTCACTCCGACCCCGGGTTCACCTTGCGGAAGTACTCCCATTCCTACCCCGGGCGGGCGGACGAGGCACCGCCGCCGTTGACGCGATCTTCGCCCAGCCGCAGCCCGGACGGCGGCGGGCCCGGACGGAGGTCCGCAGGGGCCGCGGCTCAGACGCGAAGTGCCGGTGATGCGGGCGGGCGTGATGGGTTCGCGCTCCTCGCCCGGCTTCCGACACGGCCTGGATTCCGGAGGGCCGGCCGATCTCCCTCGGGAGCATGTGGACCGTGGAACTGGACGCACCAACTCCCTTGTTCAGATGGCGGGTTGGGGTGGAACGTACGTGGAACTCGTGAGAGTTCGTACAAGGTTCTCGGGATTCGGTCACGGGAGCGGAAACCTTGGAGCGCACACTCGGCACTTTCGAACAGGCCGGGCGCCGGCCCATGCGATGGGAGACCGATCAACGATGTTCACTCTGGTACGGAGCAGAGTGCGGACGGCCGCGCTCGCGCTCTCGGCCGTCGCCGCCCTCGCCTTCGGCACGACAGCCACGACCGGCGCGGTAGCTGCCCCCGCTCCCGCGCCCGCTCCCGCGAAACAGGGGCCGACCTCGGTGGCGTACGTCGAGGTGAACAACAACAGCATACTCAACGTCGGCAAGTACACCCTCGCCAGCGGCGGCGGCAACGCCTTCGATGTCGCCGTGATCTTCGCGGCGAACATCAACTACGACACGGGCACGAAGGCGGCGTATCTGCATTTCAACGAGAACGTGCAGCGCGTCCTCGACAACGCCGCCACGGAGGTACGGCCGTTGCAGCAGAAGGGCATCAAGGTCGTCCTCTCGGTGCTCGGCAACCACCAGGGCGCGGGCTTCGCCAACTTCCCGACTCAGCAAGCGGCTTCGGCGTTCGCCAAACAACTGTCGGACACCGTGGCCAAGTACGGCCTCGACGGCATCGACTTCGACGACGAGTACGCCGAGTACGGCAACAACGGCACCGGCCAGCCCAACGACAGCTCGTTCGTCCACCTGGTGACTGCGCTGCGCGCGAACATGCCGGACAAGATCATCAGCCTCTACAACATCGGCCCGGCCGCGTCGCGGCTCTCCTACGGCGGCGTCGACCTCTCGTCCAAGTTCGACTACGCCTGGAACCCGTACTACGGCAGCTGGCAGGTCCCCGGCATCGCACTGCCCAAGTCGAAGCTGTCGCCGGCGGCCGTCGAGATCGGCCGGACCTCACAGAGCACGGCCGCCGACCTCGCCCGCCGCACCGTCAGCGAGGGGTACGGCGTCTATCTGACGTACAACCTCGACGGCGCCGATCGCAGCGCCGACGTCTCCGCGTTCACCAGGCAGCTGTACGGCAGTGACGCCGTCTACACGCCGTAAGGCGACCGTACGCCCCGGCGCGCGGTGCTCCCTCGGGGTTTGCCGCATCCCGTAGGGCCGCGATCTGTGCAGGCCGCGCCTTCGACAACGATGTCGGAAGCGCGGTCGCACGAGGAGATCGAGGCTGCGCGCAAGCGTTGGACGGAGAGCACCCGCATCCGCGAGGTGTGACCTTAGCTGCGCCCTGCACCGGACCGGCGAGGGGGCGCAGTTGTGCCTGCTGTTGGTCGCTTCTGGGAGATCGCGGGCCGTTGGTTCCGCCGTCGAGGGTGCGGCCTGGTATCGAAGTCGGCGACGGCGTCCTGGGACGTCTTCGTTGCCTCGGCCGCGCTCGGCGCAGTCCACCCTGAACCGGCGCGATGCCTGATGGACCGTGCGGTCCATCAGGCATCGGCCATTTCCGCAGGACGGTGAAGCGCTGATCCAGGAGGTCGGCACACTCGTGGACGCCGGGCCTCTGCAGACCGGCACAACTCGCACGTCACCGCGATGACTCCGCCCCGGTCAGATCCCCTGCCGGGACGGAATCCTCTCTTCTAGAACTGGAGCGCCCAGGAGTCGATGTACCCGGTGTCGGCCGTGGCGTTGTCGGTCACCCGCAGCTTCCACGTGCCGTTGGCCACCTCCGAGGAGGCGTTCACCGAGTAGACGGTGTTGATGTTGTCCGCGCTGCCGCCGGTGCCGAACGCCTTGAGCGTGTAGGCGGAGCCGTCGGGGGCGATCAGCTGGATCTGAAGGTCACCGGTGTAGGTGTGCACGATGTTCACGGGCACACTCAGCGAGGCCGGGGCGTTGCCCGCGACACCGCTCACGGTGACCGGCGACTCCACGGTGGCGTTGTCGCTGATCGTGTAGTTGGCGGTGTTCTCGAACTTCGCGCCGGGCGGGGTGACCGTGCCGCCGGGCACGTTGAGCAGGCGGTTCGGCGAACCGCTGCCGGGGTTGGAGACAACGCCGGTGCTGGCCAGGGAGATCAGGCCCGAGGAGACCTGGGCCGGTGTGGCCGTCGGATTGGCCGCCAGGTACAGGGCCGCGGCGCCCGCCACATGCGGGGTCGCCATCGACGTACCCGAAATGGTGTTGGTGGCGCTGTCGCTGGTGTTCCACGACGACGTGATCGACGAACCCGGCGCGAAGATGTCCAGCACCGTGCCGGTGTTCGAGAAGCTGGAGCGGGCGTCGGTGGAGGTCGTCGAGCCGACCGTGATGGCCTCGGTGACCCGGGCGGGCGAGTAGCTGGAGGCGTTCAGGCCGTCGTTGCCGGCGGCGACCGCGAAGGTCACACCGGCCGCGATGGCGTTGCGGACCGCCGTGTCGAGCGCGCTGTCCGCGCCACCGCCGAGCGACATGTTGGCAACGGCCGGCTTGACGGCGTTCCGCGCCACCCAGTCGATGCCCGCGACGACGCCCGCCGTGGTGCCCGAGCCGTTGTTGTCGAGGACACGCACGGCGACGATCTTCGCCTTCTTGGCGACACCGTACGAGGTGCCGGCGACGGTGCCGGCGACATGCGTGCCGTGGCCGTTGCCGTCCTGGGCGACGTTGTCGTTGTCGACGGCGTCGTAACCGTTGGAGGCGCGTCCGCCGAAGTCGCTGTGCGTGATCCGCACGCCGGTGTCGATGATGTACGCCGTGACGCCCTGGCCCGCGGAGTCGGGGTAGGTGTACCTGCTGTCGAGCGGGAGGTTCTTCTGGTCGATCCGGTCCAGACCCCAGGACGGCGGGTTGGTCTGGGTCGCGTCGGCGTGGAAGGTCCGGTTCTGGACGACGGAGGCGACCGACGGGTCGGCGGCGAACTTCTTCGCCTGCGCCTCGGAGAGGTTCACCGCGTAGCCGTTGAGGGCCTTGGTGTAGGTCCTCTCGATCTTGGCCCCGTACTCCTTGGCCAACGCCTTGCCGGAGGCCGAGCCGGCCTTGGCGGCGGAGCCGTGGAAGGTGACGATGTAGCTGTTGGCTATAGAGCCGGCGGCGCCGGCGTACTGGATCTGGCCCTCCGGCTGCTGGGAGGCAGCGCTCGCGGGGAGCGCGGAGACCGCGCCGAGTACGAGCGCCGAGGCGGCGGCCGTACCGATTCCGGCAAGACCGAGTCTTCGCCGGGCGTGACGCATTGCTGCCATGTGAGAGTCTCCTCAAGAGGTGGTGCGCTGATGGTGGGGTGGGGCCGAGGCGCGGGGAGGCAGCGCACGCCACTGGGGGCCGCTCGCTGTGCTTCGCATCCTCCGTAGTCCGATTACGACAGGAGCATGTCAATCGGAAATACAGGGCTGATCGGACAGTTCCAGGTGGGGTGCCAACTCGGTGCGCCAGCCGAAAGATTGATGGTTCCGCAGGAATTCCACAAGAGGTCGCGGGAGACGTAACACACCCGCCACAGAGTCAACACGGTGTCAATCCAGGCGCAACATCACCAAATGAGAGACTCTGTCGGGGATCTAGAGAGTCCCAGGCGGAAGGGGCCCGGGTGGCCCGGGCGAGCAATCCCCGGGGTGCGACCGCGATGTGGGTACGGGACCGGCTGGACGGCCTGTGGCACGACGAGGACTTCGACGCCCGGTACCCCCGGGACGGGCGGCCCGGCCTGACTGGGCTCTGCGCTACGGGCGGCAGCCCAGTACGGGGCTCCGACGTCGGGGTCCGCAGACGTCACGCTCGTCGGGGTGGCGTACGAGGGGGCGGAGGTGACCTTCGACGTCGCCGGCGCGAGCTGCATCACCACCGGAAGGGGCATCTTCCTCAAGGACTACATCGCGACGCACTGGTGGCCGACCCAGAGCGGAGAGCCGTCCACCATCGAGCGCATCGAGCAGCGGGTGCGCCGGCACATCCTTCCGTATCTCGGTGCCCAGCAGCTGAATGGCGTGGGCACGGAGACGCTGCGCAACTGGAAGAAGCGGCTCGCCGACTCGCACGCAATCCGTGCCGCTCCAGCACGGTCGGTCCGCCGGCTGCCGCATCCGGCAGGGTCGATGCGTGGGCGCCCGAGCGTGTGCCGGCCGCGCGGCAATGGCGGAACGGTGCCGTACTCCCACTTCCTACCTCGGGCGGGCGCACGGGCTCAGACGCACAGTGCCAGAGAAGTCCCACGGATGCCGCCGCGCCCCTGCCTGACCTGTGTTCTCGCAGGTCAGGCAGGGGCGCGATATTCGTCGGTCAGATGTCCCGGAACTCATAGACAAAGCTTCTGACCTGCGCAAACGCCCCCTCCCGAAGATCATCTTGCACGGTAGTTGCACAAGCCGAACGGAGCAGGAGTCACGCGGCCCTGGTGTAGGCGCTCCGGACCGCGACGCGGACCTTGGAACCGGCTCCCACGACCCAGTGCACGTATTTACGCAGGGTAAACGCAGGATCGGCGTGTCCGAGTCGGTCCGCGAGCGTGTACACGTCTACCCCGCCGTTGATCATCATCGACGCGTACAGGTGTCGGAGCGCGTGCATCATCACGTCGCGGGACTTCTCCCAGCGTCGTCCCTTCGCGCCGGGCTCAAGGGGCTTGATGAGGCCGGCCGACGCCAGGGCGGGCTTCCAGCGGTAGGAGTTGAACCAATTCGACTGAATGGCGGTCTTCTCCCGGGTGTAGAAGATCAGCCGCACCGTGACCGGGTCGCCGCCTTTGCTGCCCCACGGTCGGGTCACCTCGACCGGCGGGTACTTCTGCATGTGCTCGCGCAGGGGAATGGCCACGTCGTCGGTCAGCTCGACCCACCGGTCCTTCGGGTCCTCGTCGTCTCCGCCCTTGGGGAGGGCGTATACGAGGAACGAGCCGTCGTGGACTACTTGCCGTTGCACGTGCACCATGGCGCCGTCTGGATGCGCCCAGTCGATATCTTCTGGTGACAGGCCGAATATCTCTCCTTGCCGAAGACCCAGGCCGCGACCACAGTCAACAAGTGCTTTGTAGCGGTCGGGAAGTTCGGCACGGATCTTCTCGGTGTCCTCCCACGTTAGGGTCAGCTCTGCCCGGCCGCCACCTCCTCGCTTCGGCTTGGCGTCCTGCACCGATTTGGCGAGGCACGGATTTTTGTGTATCAGGCTGTCGTCCACGGCCAGGTCAAAGACAGCCCGAAGATTGTCGAAGACCAGGCGCAGCGTGGAACTTTCGAGCAGCCTGCGACGGTCGTGCAGCCAGTCCAGCAAAGACGAGGCGTTCACGTCCTTTACGCGCATCTTCCCGACTGCGGTAGGAACGACGTGCAGGAAAATTCGCTCCTTGTGGCGTCGGTAAGTTCGTGGATTCTTGTATTCGTGCCCCTTGAGCCATGTAAGGGCGAGTTCACCGACCCTGACCTCTCCGGCGCGAGGGTTGATATATGAACCGTCGTCCACTCCGGACCGCATCTTGGTCTCATGCCTGCGGGCTTCGACCTCGGTGCGGAACAGCTCCGTCTGCTGGACATCTTCCCGGTTGCGCCATCGAGCCTGCCACCGCTTCCCCGTCCCGTGATCCCGCGTCGGAACTTTGCCGTGTTCCTTGCAGGTCGACTCCCCGTCTTTCGGGCGTGACTTGTGCCAGCGGTCGTACGGCATCGACTCAACTCCTAGGTTCCAACGGCCCTTTGAGTCTATTTGTGGACTCTTTTGAAGCAGGGCCATCGTCGACGGCGAGATTGTCTGCCCGTTCATCGCGCCCCTGTGTGAATTGGATGTTGATCCAGGAGAGCTGAAGATGTCAAATGCATTCTTGGGGTCTTCGCGACAAAGGGCGCAGAGTGGTAGAGAAGATTTCACCTAGACGAATGCTCGCTGAGGGTTCGACGAGGGCTCGACGAGGGCTCAGCGAAGATTCGCCTGTGTCCTTCGAGAGTTCGCAAGAGTCGTAGGCATTTCGTCGAAAGGCCCTCTGTTTGGTCCGGCCGGAATTCAATGCAAACGTTCGGCCCACCACCACGGCGGAGTACCGCTCACGTGGGTCTTTCCTGCCCGCTTCGAACCGTTTTGGAGTGCCCATGCGTCGAACCACTGCCCGTGCGGAAGAAGCCGCCAGTGGCGCGGGGGACCGTTGTCCCTTGATGAGCGCGGAGGAGCTGGCCGACTTCCTGGGCGTACCTCTGAATACGGTCTACATATGGAATCACCGACACCAGGGGCCGCGAGCCCACAAGGTCGGCCGCTATTTGCGCTACCGCTGGCTGGAGGTAGAGGCATGGCTGGAAGCTCAAGCGGTGAATCGCGCGACCTGATCGGCCAAGATTGGCTGGTGCCCTTGTCCTTGGTCGGGCGACAGAACCCGGCGTACAGCCCGACTCGCCTGACGCCACCAGCGGCTTTGCCTTGGAGAAGGCCTCCGACGCAGGTCGGAGGCCCCTTCTAGTGACGCGCCATCCTGAAACGGCACGGCCCTACGCCCGGTCGCGCCTCAGAGTCGTCTCGCTGAGCCCGAGGGCCATGCTGCCCATGAGCTGACGAGCGAAGTCCTCCAGAATCGAGGGGTTGGTAGCGAGGAACTCCATGACCCGCTCGGTTCGCTGCTCAGGCGAAAGCTCTTTCAGATCCTGCTGCCATGCCAGGGTGGCAGCACCCCCATCCTCGACCTCGGCATTCACGATGAGGCTCCAGAGCGCCTGCTGGGCGTCCTCACGAGCGAGCCAAGTCATGAACATCTGCTGGAACTGCTGGCTCGTCACAGTGACCTTCGGGTCGCTGGGCGCGGTGGCCAGATCTTGGGAAGGCGCGTCCGCCTCGACCCCCGGGACGGCAGCAGGAGGTGTCGTCGTGGCCCCGGCCCGCAAGGCCTTCTTCTGGGCTCTGCGGGCCTGTTGCTTCAGCACCAAGGCTTCGCCCTTGGCAACGAGGACCGGCGCGACCCGGGTGTGCCACCAGTGGGCAACGTGAGGTTTTGCGATTTCTACGAGACCCTCGATGATCTGGCCCGTGATGTCAGCCACGGCCTGTTGGCCGGGGGTGAGCTGAGGACGCTGATCCTCCACGTACTCGGTGACGTAGACGATCTCGGGCTTTTCTGTGAAACCTGACTCCTTTTCGGCCTTCAGGCGGATCTCGACGTGCTCCGGTCCCTTGTCACTCGTCTTGGGAGTGAACCCACGGCTCCAGCCTTTGCTCTTCCGCGAGTCGGCGAGGTGCTCGCCCTTGGGGATACGAACAACTGCGTCGACCTCGTCGTACTCCTGGTCCTCGGCCATGCGTCCTCGTCAGTGCTCGGGTCTTCCTCGGCGCTCGGTCGACGAGGAAGTCGCGGTAGTAGAACCTCACTCATGACCGTAGCTGCAGCGTCCGACGATTTGGCAGGTTCGGCGAGCATCGCATCAGCCGCCACAGAGCCGCAGGTCCAAGGTTGTCACCAGTCCCCTTGCCGGATCCGCTCGTCGGACACGATCCCGTAGACGTACCGCCCAGAACGTTCGGGGCATCGTGGAATCTCCGACGGCCCCGCGATCGGCCATGCCTCCAGCGCTGACCTGATCTCGTGCCACTGCACGTTGCGCCGGCTCTCGACGATGACCAGGGTGTAGTGGTTGGTCCGGTAGGTGAAGGGCTTGCCGGTCTTCGTGTAGAAGACCTCGCCCTGGTGCTCCTCGATCCGAGGCCTCGCCGTCTCCATGTTGGGACCGACCGGCACCGGCTCGGGCGGAGGTGGCGGCGGCACTGGATGCCCTGCCCACCGGAGCCGTTCCTCCGGCGTTGGCTCCCGGTTACTCCGATGCCAGGATGCGCTCCCCGGCACGGTGGTCGAGGTGACTGCCAGCTCTGTTCCGTCCGGCAGCGCCCCACGGCCAGGCTCTCGGTAGGGCTCCGTAATCCTGATGTCACGCCGCTCATAGCCGAGCCTGCTGGCAACTGACTTCAGGGTCCCCATCTGAGTGTTCCCGACGTACGACCACTGGTCCTCGCTCGCATCGTCCGAGAACTCCACGACGCCGACCAGGTAGACCCCGTTCTCGTTCGGGTCGCCGAAGAGCTGCCGCAAGCGGTCGGGTCCAAAGTCGCCCATCATCTATCCGTCCACCCCTGCATCGCCGCTGTCAGATTCTCCGTCGATCAATGCGATCACAGTCTCCCTTGCGGCTGAGTCGCGTGCTGTGCCATCCGGGACCCGATCACAGCCACCCTGCTGAGTACCTCGGTGGCTTCCTTGAGTGTGGTTGAGGGCAGCAGCACGAAGCGCGCGCCGAACTCGACTTCACCGCTGAGCTTGGCCTGCTTCTCGCCGTAGCCAGCGCCGAGGAACGCTGGAGCACCGAGCGCCTTGAGTCTAGCCACGCCATCCTTCTCCCACTGCAAGGTCTTGCGCGGCGGATGGGGTCTCCACGGAATCCAGTCCTCTCGGGCGAGGTACTCCTGCCAGAGCAGCGCCAGGTGATCCCAGTCGAAGGCCTTGGAGGAGGTGACTCGCTGCTGCACGAGGAAGAAGCGGAAGTCGACCCCGTGAAGCCCGCTGCTGTCGACGAGCTTGCCAACCTCCTGAGTCGGCAAGCTCTCGGTGGCGTCCCAACGGACGGTGTAGCCGCTGCCCGGAATCGGGGCGTCCACGATCGCGACGTACAGGCCACCGGAGCCGATCTCCCGGATGGCCTTCGATGAGCCGCCGGGCAAGGCGACGTTGTCGTACATATAGGCAGCACGAAGCCGGAGGGCGAGGTACAGGTCGATACCGTCGATCTGATTCCAGATTGTGTGGCCATCCACCTCCGGCACCTGGGACTGGATGTGGCTCGTCCAGGCTGGCGCGGTCGTCGCGGCCCACGGTACCGGGGACGAGGCGAAGGGAGCGATGAGCTCCTCCCAGGTGAGGTTCTGCCAGTCCTGGGCATGGGTGGTGTCGAGACGGATGCGCTGAAGCGAGACCGCCACGAACCGGCAGTCGTCTCGGTCCTCCTCGGCGACGTATCTGTAGTACCGCTCCAACTGTTCAATTCCGAGGCCGGCAAGCAGCTTCACTTCGACGACAGCGACAACCTGACCGTTCGCCTCCACCACCAGGTCGGGGCGATCCGATGCCTTCCGGCCCCGCGACTTCGAGACCTCCCGACGGATCTGGAGCGGGCCAACAGCGTCGATGCCGAGGACGGAGCGGGTGATCGCCTGGTCGGCATTCATGAGGGTGGCGAGCAGATCGCTCCACGCGTTCTCGCTGTTGATCGAGAGCAGGAAGCGAAGGTCCGGAAGACTGCTCACTCGCTGCCCTATCCCAGCTCCGCGTCGATGTTGAGCACGCGGATCCTGGACTGCGACTGCGCGAGGAGCACCGCAGCGTTCTCGGCAAGGCGACGGGCGGACTTGAGCCGCAGGTCCAGCTCGACATCGTCACCCCAGCGGACTGACGTTGCGATGGCGAATGCGATCGAACCACCGGACTCCAAGTGGCCGACGATCTCCTTGTGGATGCGGCGGCTGGTGCGCTGACTAGAGCGATCCGTCTTGGCGTTGCGGTAGTTGCTGGCTCGCCTGGCCAGCTCCACGGACTCCCCGATGTAGAGCACGCGGATGCCGTCGTCGTCCACACCGAAATCGTAGCGGTAGAGCCCTGGCGCTCGCGGGAGTCCGGGAAACCTCGGCAGGCCGGCTTCGTCCAGCGTGATCGGGCCGGCGCTCAGCCACGAGAACGCAACGCGGACGTCGAGTGCCTCCAGTTCCTTGAGCTGGGACTCGTCGAAAGGCCCACGACGAGACGCGCCGGTCAGCCGCGGGATTGAGCCGCTCTCGGTGGCCGAGGATCCGGCACCGATCAAGAACCCGAGGTTCTGCAGCCACCGCCGAGAGGCATGCGACTGAAACCGGCTGCGTTTGGCACCTGTCGCAAGGGAGATGACCTGCTTGACCGGCCAATGCACACCATCTACTTCGACCCAGTACTCGCGGATCTCCTCGGGCACGTGACCAGCGAGACGCCTACGAACAAGGGTGGGCGTCAGCTCGAAGGATTCGCCATCGAGGGTGAACTGCATGGAACGGAGGTTAGCTTCAATCGTTCATGAGTTCTCATCAGTTCGCTGACGGGGACGCTGTGCGTGTGGGGTGCGGCTTTCCGGGGGTGAGGCCGCTCCTCCCGGACGACCAGCCGCATCCCTCTGGGCCAGGTGCCCAGGTCGGGCATATCGGTGATCTCCGCGGCCCAGGCGCCGGGCCGTTCGGTGCCGCCGGGGTATTCGGGCTGGCGTCCACGCCTTCTTAGGGATCTTCAGTACGGCCTGGTGGATGGCGTCGGTGATGGTCATTCCGACGGAATACGACAGCCACTGCCCATCAGGCGTGGATGCTGCCGCCGGAGTCGGTGCGGATCAGTGTCTGCCGTCCCAGCCGCAGAGCCTTGAGGAGTTGTGCCAGGGCGAGTCGGGCGGTTTCGATGTGGTCCGCGGCGGTGTTGAAGCCTGCGTTGCCGGGCCGCAGCAGGGAGGCCACCGGCTCCGCGGACCCGGCCTGGCCGTGGTCGACGAACGCGACGAGGGGGTGGTGGCCGAAGGTCTTCATCCGGGTCGCGGTGGCGTCCTGTTTCTCGGAGTGCGCGAGGGTTAGCACTCCGCCGATGTCCACGATCACCTGGCCGTCGGTGGCCGGATTGTTCGCACCGACCAGCTCCCAGACCCGCCCCGTGCTCGGGAACGTGCGTCCCGGATCGCCGCGTGGGCTTTCGGGCCGGATGCGGCGGGTCTGTCGATGACACGGGAGACTGTGGGATCGGAGGCCACCGGGCCGAACATCCGGCTCGGCCCGCAGCATGCCGATGTCGGCCAGACAGCCCCCGCCGAGTACGACGGCCAAGGCCACATCCAGCAGGATCTTCCCCGGATCGTGCACGGCCCGCGGCTTGCGCCACGGCGTGAGTGCCACCGATATCGCGGTGTTCAGACCGGACTTGCGGACCATCTCGGCCAGCAGCACCGACCCGGCCTGTGAGTGGAGCCTTTCGCCATTGTTGAGGGCGAGCTCGGTGATGGCCAACAAAGTAGAGAAGCCGTATTCTTGCTGTTCAGAAGCGCGTCTCGCCTACGTGACCACCCGTCGGACAGCTCGCTTCATGAAAGCGCGAGGTTAGCGGTCAAACTGCGGGGCGGCGCAGAACTGACCCAGAACGGAGACGCCGTGACGGACCTCCCCGAAGAGGGCCAGCCCATCGAGGCCGTATCGACGGTGTACAGCGGCACCACCTTCCGTTCTCGGCTCGAAGCCGACTGGGCCCGCACCCTCGACACCCAAAGCATCCTCTGGCGGTACGAGCCCGAGCAATTCACCTTGCCGTCAGGGGCGCATTACCTGCCGGACTTCTGGCTGCCCGAGATCGGGACATGGCTTGAGGTCAAGGGGCCAGCCACCCCCCGCAAGGAGAAGGCCGTCGAGCTGGGCAAGGCGCGCGCCTGCCGTTGCGACGGCCCCTGCGCCTGCGCGTGGCCCGGTGGCGAGATGGTCCTCCTTGGCTGGGTCGCGGAACGCGCCCACGGCGACATCAACGTGGCTCGTAGCCGGTCGGGCTACGCCAGTTGGGCTGCCGCTCACGGGCCCAGCGCGTACTTCGCGTTGTGCCCCTGGTGCGGGCTCAGACAGTGGATCACCCTGCGCCGTCCGTGGAAGTGCCGCGCCTGTCGCCGCAGTCTGGAAAGCGAGGAGCTGTACCAGCCCCACGACCGTGTGCTGCCTTTCGGGAGCGGCTCGGGGTGGTCTCCTGCGGACACGGTGGCCATCCGCAGGGAGATCGCCGAACAGATAGCTGAGGCAGAGGCCGCTGACTCGGAGGACTCTCGCTCGGAGGCCCCGTACGAAGCGTGAGGGCGCGGGCGCGTAATGCTCGCCCACTCGCGGGTGAAGGTCCACTCTCGCCCGGCACCGACTGGGCGCCGTGCTGCCGCCACGAGGCGGCGACACTTCGACTGCTCCCCAGGGACGGTCGGCTGGGGGCGCTGAACCCGGCAGGCCTGGAACAGATTCGCGCGCCCGGCGTTTTCAGATCATGGCGGCTCGAACACTGCGGGCCGCCTCCGCCCCTCTCGCTGGCCTGCGTCGAACACATGGGTAGGGTCGTGGTACCCGAGGTGGAGAGGTAGCCGCATGGACCCCGAGATCGTGATCGCGCAGACGACGAGTGACGACGAGGAGCAGGCGAAGACCCTCGCCAGAGGCGCTGTTGAGAGCAAACTGGCGGCGGGCGTTCACATCGATGCGCCCATCACCGCCTTCTACTGGTGGCAGGGGAAGGTCGAAGCGGCTCAGGAGTGGCGGATCTCCTACATGACGTCGGCGGATCGCCTCCCCACGCTTGAGGCATGGCTGCACGAGAGGCACCCGTACGACGTCCCCCAGTGGGTCACGCTGCCTGTGACCGGAGGGTCGGAGGCGTACTTGTCCTGGGTCGTCGACGAGACGCGTCCGCAGTAGAGGTCACCACCGCAGCGCCTCGCTCTCACCGAGCCCGTGCGCTTGGACGCTTCACAGCGTCGCGAACGTCAGCAGGTGGCTGGCCAGAGCATGCTCGGTGTCGGGAAGCCCGGCAGCGATGGTCTGCGCCCGCTGACGGCCCATGGTGTTGGGCTTCGACTCCGCCGCTGCTGCGAACTGGTGCGCGACGTAGGCCCCGCGGTCTACGTCGCCGCCGCGCAGAAGTGCGGACGCCAGGTCCCCCAGGACGACCACACCGGACTCGGGTAGTCCACCGCCGAGGCGCTCGACTGCGGAGTCGGCCGTGGCCGTCAGCTCCTGACGCTTGAGTTCGCCGTAGACCGAGAGGGTCAAGGAGTCCATCCGGTACGGCGTCACGAAGCGGACCCACGCCTGCTCGCTCGTATGGTCGGCGAAGTCATAGGCGAACCTGGCCTGGTCCAGCGCGCGAAGGGCGGCGGCGTCATCGCCCGACTGAGCGGCCTCCTCCGCGTACCGGCCCAGGGCCCATGCTGCGGCGGTTGCATTGCTACGTCCGCGTACGTCCTGAGCTGCCTGCGAGAGCATCTCCAGCGCCCTTAGCAGGGCTGGGCGCACCGTAGCTCGCGTAGCCCAGAGCCAGGGCGCGCAGAGGGGGTGCCCAGCCTTCTTCGCGCACTCCGAGGTCACTCCGTAATAGGAAGTGGCCTTGTCGTGCGCGCCGAGGTCCCAGGCAACCCATCCGGCAAGAGCAGCGGTCTCTCCCGCCGCGATGGTCAGCGCTCGCTCGTGGGTTCCGGCGCGGGGGAGGGCTGCGGTGATCGCGTCCAAGTGCGCCTCGACCCGAGACTGCAGGCTGAGCGCGCTCTCGTTCAGCTCGTCCACGTGCAACCGGGCCGCATGATCGATAAGCACCCCCGCGGACTCAGGGTCGATCTTGGAACCCTTGCTGAGTGCGTAGGCCAGCCGGCCCCACGGCTCGGCAGCCGCAGCCGCACCGATGACTGCACCTCCCAGCAGCGTTCGGCGTTTCACGTCGTCCAGGTCCTCCGCCTCGGCCTTGTTCTTCTCTCGCCGCCTTGCGCGGGCGGCTTTCGCCTCGCGCAGCAGCGGCTCCAGCGGGACGCCACAGGCCAAAGCGATGTTCCCCAGGGTGTGGTCCGTCGGAACGTTGGCACCGTTCTCGTACCGGTTCACCTCTCGGCGGGTCATCGTTGCCCGGCCGGAAGCGGCGTTGATCGCACCGGCCTGCTCGTCCTGCGTCCGATTCGCGTTACGCCGCAGGTGACGGAGCAGCTCGGCAAATGGATCCACTGCCATGAGCCTGACCCCTATCCGTGGGAGAAAGCCAATACTCCCCTCAACTCCCCCCTGATTTTCCCCCCTTGACAAAAATTTCCCCCCTCCGGTTTCCCCTGTTCCGGATCGCGCAGCCACGGTGCGATGTGCGCTTGACCACGCACCGGACAGCAACGCCACCCCGACCTGGGGGCGACGACGGTGGCGCCCACGTCGTCGGCGCCGCGACCGCTCGGTGTCCGCTGGCCTCTCACGTCTTCGAGATGGCCATGGAGCCGATGGATGTGCACGTCGCTCAAGCACGACGAACCACGGCCACCGTCCTGAAGCAGTGGTCGTTGCCGGAGGCGCCGGCAGAAGACGCCCGGCTCGTCGTCTCGGAGTTGGTATCCAACGTGATCATCCACGGTTCCGGGGATGTCCGACTGCGACTGCGACACGACGACCACGAGCTTCGAATCCGAGTCACCGACGACAGCACCGCACCGGCGAGGCGACGACGTGCAAGTGCCGCCAGCCTCGGTGGTCGAGGGCTGCACCTCGTCGCCTGCCTGTCGCTTCGGTGGGGCGTCGCGGACGGCGGCCGAACTACGTACGCGGTCATCCCCACTCTCACGGAGGCACCCCCATGTCGCCGCACGACGCAGTCAAGCACGGACCCGACGTGTTGAGCCTCGTTGCCTTCGACCGGGGGCGTGAGAAGCATACGGGCGGTGGGTCGCCGATTGCTGGCAATGACACCCGAGAGGGCCCCGCACCTCTCCCGGTGAAGCGCCAGTCCCGAGCTGGCCAACTCCGAGGCATCCGACAGCACTTCTACCGACAGGTCGTTGACACGCAGGACGATCAGCCGCTGCGCGTGCTGGCGTACAGCTTGGTACCGAGTCCGAGAACCCGACCTGACGAGGACTGGGGGACGCTGCAGGCTGAGGCCGACCAGCTCGGTTACGCGATCGCCGCCCGGCTCCACGATGTGGCTGTCCCGGTGACCACGACGTACTTCCCGGCGTCCAGTGCGAGCCAGGGCGTCTACACGCCGCCTTGGGATCGACCTGGTTGGCGGGAAGCCGAGCGGCAGCTCCGAGAGGGCTTGGCCGACGGCGTGATGGTCCTCGACCGGCACAACATCAGCTCCGATGACGACGAGTACCACGCCGTGATCAAACACCTGGGCGAGCACTGCCGGGCGTTTCTCCACCTCGTGATCTCCGAGGAGCCCGTCGCGCCGACTTGAAGGCGTCCACTGCTCTGGATGGACAGGAAGGGCTGGGGCTGGCGGCAGATCAGCGCCCAGATCGCCCTGATCGCCACCGTGAGCGTCGCGCTCGCCTTCACCTTCAAATACACCTGACCGAGGGCTGGCCATGACTTTCGAGAGACACACCGATCGTGCGCCGCGCCTCCTGCCGCACCGCGAGCAGGGCGAAGCGCTCCTCGCCATCCGGGAGGCCGCCCCGTCGGCGCCCAGCGAAGAGGGCATCGATCTCTTCGCCGTGCCCGCCGGTGAGGTTCAGGGGCGTGGCTTCAACCTCTCGCGCTTTCACCGGCTCTCGCGCCTGCCGGTCGCGCCGAACGGATCGGTCTCGCCTTCGGCTGACGGCCCGCCGGACGCGGCCTGACTCTCCCCAAGCGAGCACGACGGCGACCACCGCTGCCCCGGATACCGTCGCCGGTTGCCCTACACCGCCCCATCCATCCGTGAGCAAAGGTCGCAGATGAACCGCTCTGTTCTCGCTCTGGCCACCACCATCGCCCTCGCGTCCGAGGTGCACATCGCCCAGCGGCACCTGCAGCACCGCCAGTCCCTGGAGCTGGCGGTGCACCAGGCCCACGGCCGCATGCTCGAAGTCGCCACCACGCACCCGGACTTGGATCCGATCTCATGTGCCTCCGTGCCCTTGTCGAGGTCGGCGAGGTCGAGCGAAAGTGCTCCAGGCTCGTGGCAGCCGACTCTGTGCTGCTGAAGCGGGCCTCCCAAGATGCCATCTCCAGCTTGCGGAAGGACGAGGACGTGATTGTCGCTGCCTTGCGCCCGTTGCAGCTCTCGGCAGCGTGCGGCGTGTCCGCTAATCAGGTCAGCGAAGCCGTCCCCGTCCACGACACATACGTGGTGTCCTCTATCGCGCCAATCCGCAGCGGTCACCAACTTCTGGCTGTACTCCCGTTGTGTGTCGGTTACAGCCTGGCTGGCGAGATCGCCATGGACAAAGACCGTGACCTTGCGGGAGAAGTCGGGCTTCCAGTTTGCACCGAGTTGTTCGGCTATCTCCCTGCAGTCCTTTCGGACCGTCCACTCGCCATCGATGAGCACTCTGCCCGTGAAACACAGCGTCTGACCGCTGAGCAAGTGGACCCAGCCATCGCAGAGCTCGCCGTCCATGAGACCCCCCTCTATGTCCTCTCCCGTATCTTGCCGCATAGTGGCACTGAGGTTTGGGGTCTCGGGTGTTCATCATGAGGATGGTGTCCTCTTGGCGGGAATGCCGAGATTGACGACGGATGAGCGCCGGTCGAGTTGCGTGAGTCTCTTCTCCACTCCGGCAAGGCTCAGCTGCAGCCCTTCCACCTCGCCGAGCCCTCCTTCGCGTTCGGCCTCGGCGATGCGCGCGAGGAGGTTGTCGCGGATCTCGACGAGTCGGTCGTGCTGAGCGGGGTTTGGCCTCAAGTGAGCCCGTCGAGCTGTCCTTTACTACGCCGACGTTGCCGAGCAGCGACTCCGCGCGGAGCTGACGAAGGACGCCTTCACCCTGGCTGGACCGGAGGCATGAGCATCAGACCAACCAGGCCGAAGTCGACGGAGCGCGACGCAGAGGGACGGATGGGGAATCGGCTCGAAGACTCCAGCTGACTCGTCCGGCCAACGACCTCCGGTTCAGCGTCACGCGATGCAGAGCCTTGTAGGACGGTCATGAGGCACAACCTTTGCGCCTCCCGCCGGACAAGCCTTCGTCTTTCACTATCGGGAGATATAGGGGCTCGGTGCCCCGTGCCAGCTGATGCGGAGTGTGTCGCGGGCGCGGGTGGCGGCGACGAAGAGGAGGGAGCGGGCCTTGCGTTCCTCGCGGGCGTAGCGCTGGGGGTCGGATTCGCGGTAGCGGTCGATGACTGCGGTGCGGGGAATGACACCGTCGCGGGCGCCGACGATGGCGAGCTTCTGGTATTCGAGGCCCTTGAAGCGGTGCATGGTGCCGACGTGGACTTCGCCGTCGCCCTTGACGCCGTCCTTGGTGAGTTCGGCTACGGTGATGCCGGCCTCGGTGGCGAGGTAGTACATGACCTGGTTGACGGAGTCGCGGTCGGCGACGCAGACGGCGATATTGCCGCGGGGGTCGCGGCGCGGGTTGTTGCCACCGTCGCCGGAGGTGAGTTCCTCGCGCCAGGCGTGGAGGGTGGTGGCGAGTTGGGTGAGTTCGTCATCCCAGGTGTCGCAGGGGGCGAGTTCGGGGATAGGGCCGCGAAGGACTGAGCGGTAGCCAGCGAGGGTGTCGGTGCCGTCGTCGAGGTCGTCGTAGGCGGGGGCGTTGCCCGTGCCGTCGACGACCTGCATCGCGCGGGCGAGGATTTCCTTGGTGGTGCGGTAGCTGAGGGTGAGGCGGGAGGAGCGGCCCCGGATGTTGACGCCGACGGTGCCGAGTGTGACCTGCTGGTCGTAGATGCGCTGGTAGGTGTCGCCGGCGATGAACATGTCGTCGGGGCTGGGGGCGACCATGGAGCGGAGCATCTTCCAGTGGGCGGGGCGCAGATCCTGGGCCTCGTCGACGACGACGTGCTGGTAGCGGTGGGCGATGTAGCGCATGCCGGAACTGTCGTCGCGGTGGATGAGGTCCTTGCCGCCGACCTCGTCCTTACGGTCCTGCCGGGCCTTGATCTTGGCGGCGCGTTCCATCTCGAAGCGGGCCGCACGTTCGGCTGCCTGGCCCCACGTTTCGCGGTTCTCCTTGTCGAGGCGGGCGGTGAACTGCTCGAGGATCTTCCAGATCTGGGCGCGTTCGGGGCGGCTGACGGACCGGCCGCGGCCTGCGCGGCGGGCGTCGAAGTACGCCTTGCGGTTGCCGAGCGACTGGCCGAGGATCACCTGTTCCCATTCCTCGTAGAGGAACTCGGGCTCCCAGCGCTTCTCGTCGAGTTCGAACAGGAGGCGCTGGAGGATGCCGATCGCGACGCTGTCGTAGATGCGCTGCTTGCCGGTGCCGCTGAGTGAGTTCTCGTTGAGGACGCGGGCCGCGAGCTTGTCGATGTTGGTGATTTCGACGCGGGCGACGAGGTCGGGTTCGAGGAGGGAGGAGAGGCGCGCGCGGAGGTCGACGGTGAGGTTGGTGGTGAAGGTCGTGAGCAGGATGGGCTTGTTGTGGCCGGGAGGGAGCTGCTGGGCCAGGTGTTTGACCCGGTGGAGGGCGACGATCGTCTTGCCGGTTCCGGGGCCGCCTGAGACCCGGGCGGGACCGTTGTAACGGCGGTCGACGAGCTTGGCCTGGGCAGGGTGGAGGAAGACCTTCCAGGCCCGGAAGTCGCCTTCTTCCAGTACGACGCGGAGGTCGTCGTCGATGGTGGTGACGGTGGTGCGGGCCAGCGCCGCGCCGAGGTCGTCACGTTCGGTGTCGGCGAGTTCGACCTCGACGGGGGCCGTGATCTCGCGCCGAACCTCGTCGATGGACATCCCGGCGGCCAGGCCGTAGAGGATGTCCTTGGTCAGGAGTGGGGCGCCGGAGACCAGCTGGTCGAGCTCGCCGCTCTCGGTAACGGCGAGTGCGAGCTCGATGAGCTGTGCCGCGACGCCGAGCGACCGCAGGTCCTCGCCGGTGATCCCGGAGAGGAGCGGTGCGGCGGGCTCTACGGCGACCGACTCGTGAACCTCCGGGGGCGGCGCCGGCTGCTGGAGCTCGGCCTCGGGCGTCGGGTCGACCGGGGTGAGGGTGACGCCGGCGCGCTGCAGCACGCTCTGCCCGACGACGGACAGGTCGACGAACTCAATCTCACCGGTGACGCGGTTGATCGCGACGGAGAGTTCTTCGTAGACGTGCTTGCGGTGGCGTACCGCGACGACGAGCCACCGCTCCTGGCCCTGCTCGTCCACGCCGGCCTTTGCGAGGAGAGCCCGGTAGGACTGGTCGATCTTCGCGCGGAAGACCCGTCCGTCGCCCTTTAGGGGCTTGAGGTCGAGGCCGGGGTGGTCGGGGTTCTGCCGGAATCGGTGGCAGAAGTCGTAGAACTTTCCCTTGACCGAGCGGTCGAGCTTGTACAGCTCGTGTTCGGCCTTCTCGTACAGGCTGAGCCGGGCGGTCATCAGGAGTTGGAGCCTTCCGTGTCGGGGAGGAGCGTCAGGAGGGTGTCGAGGTGGTCGAGCCAGTCGGTGGCGGTACGTACGGTCCAGCCGTCGGCGGCGTAGGCCTCGTCGCGTTTGCGGCGTTCTTCCTCGGCTTGTGATCCGTGTGTGTCCGGGGCCACGACGACGGCGATCTTGATTTGGGAGTCGTCCCAGGCGAAGTCCGTCGGCCAGCCGCGTTCGCCCAGTTCGTAGCCGAATACGGGGGCTTTCTTGCCCTTGGCGGCGATCTTCTTGGCCAGCCGGGTGAGGTCGGATTCCGGTTCGTCCTCTTCCAGGAGCTCGAGGATGTCCTCGTCCCAGGCCCGGTCCCGCAGGACGCCGGCGACCATCTTCTCCAGGGAGGACTCTTCCGTCGATTCGGCGTCGGCCGCACCAGCGAGCACCGCGGTGCGGCTGTCCACCACCGAACTCACCTCGTCGGCAGCCGGGTTCCGCTGGACGATCAGCGATTCGAGTTCGCCGATGCCGCCGCCGATGGTGAGGACCTCCACCGGGTAGTCGGCGGCCTGGCTGCTCGCGAGCTGGATGCCGTCGCTGCCGGCGAAGGCCAGGAACTGCAACAGGTTCGACCAGTACAGCCAGGACCGCCACATCAGCTTGTGTTCGGCGGTGCCCAGGTTCTCGGTGCGGTCGTCGAGTACGGCGATGGCGCTCCACCCCGGCTCCTGGCCGGAGGCGTCCACGGTGTAGATCAGCGGCAGCCCGTTTTCGTCCAGGGCGTGCAGGACGAGGATCGCTCCGTCGCCTTCCCCGGCTTCCGGCCCCGGCGCCTGACCGCGGCCGAGGGCGGTGAGGGCGGCACGTACGGCTTCGCGTGCCTGGCCTCGGTCGGCCTGCTGTACGAGCGGCTCCGGCGCGCCCATCAGCCCGCCGACCAGCGCCTTGGCCCGCCGCCCCCATGCGGTACGCAAGGGCTGGCGCAAGTAGGCGAGGAGCGTATCGATGGGATTTGCGAACACCGCAGCCGAGAAGTGGGCGCGGTCACCGCCCAGCTCCTCGTACCACTCCTTGGCGGTGTCCTGGCCGATGCGCCGGTAGGGCGGCCACACCGGCTGCGCCTTGGCGGCGTCGCCCTTTTCGAAGAGCTCCAGGTCGTCCCAGGTGATCTGGAAGACGATGTGCCCGTCGGCCCGCAGCTGGTTGCGCTTGGTGCAGTCGGGCGCGATCCGGTTGTGCTTGCGGCTCGCGTGGTACCTGTGGCCGTCGAGGTAGACGGTGACGAGTCGGCGAGGGCCGTCGGTGGATTCAAAGGTGAAGTCTGTGCGGGTGTGCTCCATGCTGCGCTGGGCGGTGAGCCGCCAGCCGGTCGAGCGTACGGACTCGGTATCGGCGGCCTCTCCCGCACTGGCCGTGGGACCGGTGAAGCGGAGGTATCCGCTGTTCGTTCCACTCTCGTCGAGTGCGGCGTCGTCCTGGTTCTCGCTCCACTTGCGCAGGGCGGCCAGGAAGCGGGCCTCCAGGTCGGACTCAACCTGCTTGTCCAGGCCGATCAGTTCGGTAGACGCCACCTTGGTGACCGCCCAACCGTCGACGGGGTTACCGTCGGCGTCGCGCAGCGGCTCGCCGTTCTCGTCTACCGGGCCGAGGAGGTCACCGAGGATCTCCAGGGCCTCGTGGCGTGAGACGACGTCCTGGTGGCGTTCCTCGGTGTAGCGGTGCAGGCATCGGTGGCAGGCCCGCAGGCCCTCGTCCTGACAGGGGCATTCGAGGAGCGCGGCACGAGCCTTGAGGAGCATTTCCTTGAAGTCGCCGGGGTCGGTCAGCCGGTCCAGATATCCGGTGCCGCCGGGGAGCCGGTCGAAGAGCACCAGGAAGTGGCGCTTCTCGCCGGTGGCCTGGTCGGGCATCCGGGCCAGCGTGGTGTCCAGGTGCGCGGGGTCGCCGCCGAACTGCCGGTCGACGCCGAGCCGCAGTGCGCTCTTGAAGGAGTAGATCTTCTCCTCGACGAGCACGGTGGCCGCCGGAAGGAGCACCCGAAGTGCCTCGGTGTTCAGCTGGTGGGCGAGGAGCACCGGCTGCTGGGGCACGGTAGAGGCCTTCTTCCCACGCCGCAGCGGGCACCACGGCTGGTGGTGCTTGACCTTCGGGTTGCGGGCGGCCGAGGAGTCCAAGGCGTCGGTGGCGTGATCGAAGACCGGTTTGCCGTCGGCGGTCGCCGCTCCGCACGCGGTGCACACGTGGAACGGGGCCATGCGGACGTCCTGCCCGGCGAGCTCGTCCTCGCTCTGGCTGTCGAACCGCATCGGGCCGACGTTGATGCGGCGAATCACCGCCTTGCGGCAGTAGTCGACGCCGAAGGTGTGGTGGGCGTGCCGCCAGGACGCGCCGTGCTTGATCTCCTCCCGGGGGATGTCCACCGCGTCGATGACGGTGTAGAAGCGCTGTTCCCGGTCGTCCTTGTCGTCGCCGATACGGGCGTCCTCGCGTTTGTCGCGGGAGGTGACGGTCGTGGGCTCGATGACCTGGTGCAGGCAGGAACCGTCGTCCGCGATCCCGGCGCTACCGCAGCGCGGGCATGGCGAGCGGTCGTCCTTGGCGTCTTCGGTACGGACGTAGCCGCACTCCTGGCAGAACCGCCAGGCCTTCCAGTCCGGCTGAGAGGGGCTGCCGATGTCGATGCCGGTGATCTCGTGCTTGTAGCCGTTGACGTAGAACGTGTTGCCGGGAGCGAGTTCGGACAGGGCGTAGCGCCGGGGCCGGTCGTAGGAGCGAATCTTGGAGTCGAAGCGGTCCCGGCCGGTGTTCGGATCCATACCGTCGACCCAGTACAGCGTCGCGTTGAGGGTGGTGACGGAGTCGATGAGCGCGTAGTTAGGCAGCAGCCCGAGATCACACAGGGCCTGCTGGGCGGTGATGAGCCCGAGCTTGCTCAAGCGCTTGCCGAGCGCCCGGTGTTCGGCGTCGAGTTCGGCCTTACGGTCGCGCTGCTCGTCCTCGGTGTCGTGGAGTTCGTCGCGGGCCTCCGCGATGTACCGCAGTCGCCGCCGCAGCACCTCCTCGGCGTGGAGCCACTGCCGCTCGGCCCGCTCCACCGCGCTGCGCAGCCCACGCCCGGCGAAGGCCCGCAGGTCGTCGGCGGCCTGCTCATTGACGCCGACGGGAAACAGGTCCAGGAACCCCTCGACCAGGTTCGAGGCGTCAGCGAGCGCCGCTTCGACGAGATCGGCGAGGTATCCGGACGGGCCGAAGAGGGCCGGGGCCTCCCGTACGACTGCGGGCAGCGGACGGCCGTCAGTGCGCGACAGCCGGCCCCGCGCGGCGAGGTCGAGGAGGTGTGCGAGGTACTGGCGGCGCAGGATCTCGATGGCCGACAGGTGACTGCCCGGCGGCACGATCTGCCCGGCGATCATCTCGCGCGGCTGCTCCAGGTAGTACAAATCCCGGCGGCTGCGGTCGGGGATGGTCAGCAGGAACGCGTTTCCGGTACGGCGCCCGGCCCGGCCCACCTGCTGGGCGTAGTTGGCAGCACGCCTGGGCAGCGCAGCGAGCACGACGGCCGACAGGTCGCCGATGTCAATGCCCATTTCGAGCGTCGGCGTACAGGACAGCACGTTGGGATCCTTGAACCCGCTGCCGTCCTTGAACGCCGCCTCGACCCGCTCCCGCTCCGGCCGGGTCAGCATGCCCGTGTGCTCAGCCGTGATGACCTGGTACGTGCCCGCCTTCCGGTACAGCCTGCGGTAGTAGTCCTCGCGGTAGTTACGGTCCCGCTGGTGCTTGCCGAGCCCCTCGGGCCGGTCGCCCGCGACGAGGAGGCCGGTGCGGCAGCGGTAGGACGGGCAGCGCTGCCCGTCCCACTGTGCGAGTAGGCCGGGGTGGACGGTCTGCTCCCAGAAGCAGTCCGGGCAGCGGACAAACGCCTCGTTCACCTCGGCGTCCCTCAACAGCTGTACGTCGATCGCGCCCGGCTTCAGACCGTAGACGCGCAGGCTGCTGTCGGTCGGAGTTCGCACCGAGAGCAGGCCCGCCTCGACCAGCGCGGGCAGCAGCCGCGACCAGAACTCCGCGGCCTGCTCTCGCGGCAGCCCGAGCGTGCGCTGCGCCCACCGCTCGTTCCAGGAGAGACGGCCGGTCGCGAAGTCGAACTCGCTCTTCGTCTTGGGGGCGCTGAGCAGGAACACCGGGGCCGCGATGCCCTTGGGGAAGGCGCGCATACCGGGAGGCCGCTTGCCCCAGATGAAGTACCGGCTGGTACCGGCCTCCGAGAGGTACCCCTCCAGCCACTTGTGACCGATCGCGCCACGGGTCCGCAGCCGCTCCAGGAAGATCCGCAGGAACCCGAGGTAGCGGGCGTCGTCCTGCTCGATGACCGGCAGCCCGCCGCCGCGCCCGTACGGCTCGGTGTGCGCGGCTTTGACCAGGGCGATCGCGGAGGCAGGGTCCTCGATGCGCACGTGGGCGGCGGCGGTGCGGGTGAGTTCCAGGGTGCGGCCGTTGCGGGAGCGGAAGCCGAACTCCATCAGCGCCTCGAACGCGAAGCGCTCGCCGATCAGCTCCCAGGTCTTCTTGTCCCCGCCTCGCCCCTGACCGGACAGGAGACGCTTGACGCCCTTGAAGTCGTGCAGGTCGGTGGGGACGACGGCGGCAAGGGTCTCGCGGTCGGTTGTCGCCGCGACCACGTCGGCGATCAGGTCGTGCAGCGCGGTCGGCGTCTCCTCCGACAGATGCTTCTTGAACAGTGCGCGCAGAGAGAAGGTGTACGAGCGGCTGGCCACGAATCCGGCCCGGTGTGCGGCATCCTGCACCGAGTCGTTGAACATCAGGGTCTTGTCCTCACCCTGCGACCTGTCCATCTCGCCGCCGGTGAACAGCTGGGTGACCGAGGCCGCGGCGAGGGCGGCGGCACCGGTACCGAGGAAGCGGATCGCGTTGTGCGAGCCGCAGGCCGGGCACCAGTCGTCCTCTGCGGCGGTGGTCGCGGTGTCCCCGAGGTAGACGAGGACGAAGGCTGAGTCGGAGCCCGCCAGCCGGGGCGCGCCGGTCTCCTGGTCGTAGTCCTCGACCGGATCGGGCAGCCGCAGGCTTCGCTTCGGCCCGTCCAGTACACGCAACTGCCCGGCGTTGGTGGCCGCGAGGGCGGTGCCGCCGCGGCCCGCACCGCGCCCGGCCTCGTCCATCGGGGCGGCACCGGAGCCCTCCTGGGCCTCCTTCTCGGTGGCCGCTATCAGGTTCCGGACCCGCATCTTGTCCTGGCTGACCGAGGCCCGCCGGATCTTGTGCGTGTCGACGTGTACGTCCGCGTCGTCGGTCTCTGGGGAGAACACCGCCCAGCCCGAACGGCCGCAGTCACGGCAGTAGACGGCTGGCAGAAACAGGTTCGCGGCCGCGCCCGCGGTCGCCGTCGTCACCGGGGCGGTACGGGCCGGCTGCTCGCCCGAGTGGTGGGCGGAACCGGCCGAGTCCCACTGGAACTCGGCCTTGGGCCACGGCAGCACACCGCGCACGACCCGCGACACCGACCGCGCCCACTGATGCACCTCGACCTGCACGAAGGGCCGCGGCCGCTCGGGTGGGGAAGACGGATCACGAGCCACCGAGAGCAGCGCCAGGAGCCGGGCGAGGGCGGACGCCGCCACCTCCGGCTGCCGGGTGATCGCCTGCCCCCAGGAGAACGCGCCCCGCCGCCACATCAGGTCCAGCACCTCGGGCACGGTCCGCACCTGCCCGTCCAGGGCATGCATCACTGCCGAGGTCAGCATGTGCTTCTTCAACAGGCCGCCGAGCACGAGCGGGTCGGTCTCGCGGGTGCCGGTGACGGCCTCGACGAGGGCGAGGAACTCGTCCTGGCCGAGTGAGGGGTCAGGGAGGGTGGCCAACTCGTCCGGGACCGGGATCGGCAGCATCGGATCGAAGCCGCTCGGCGGCACGAACTCGTCCACCGTCTGCCGGTGCTCCCCGACGATCGAGGACACGTCGAACTCCGTACCGAACACTTGCGTCGCGACGTCGAGCAGCTGGCGGACCCCGTCCTGGTCAGTGCTGTCGGAGGCGAGCGTTGCCGAGGTCGCCACCGGGCAGATCCGCCCCAGCGGACGGCCCTTCTCCGCCACACCGACCGCCGAGGCGAGGCGGCGCAGGAGCATCGCGACGTCCGTGCCCTGCGCGCCGTCGTAGGTGTGGAACTCATCCACGATCACGTACCGGATGTCCGCGTCCGCCCACAGCGGGGCGTCCTGGGCCCGCTGGAGCAGCAGGTCCAGCATCTTGTAGTTCGTGATCAGGATGTCGGGCGGCGAGATCTGCATGTCCGACCGGCGCGTGTAGACCCGGTCGTAGTGCGTCGCCGCCTTGTCGCCGATGTAGAGCCCGGCCCGCACCTTCTTCAACGCCTCGTGCTCACAAAGGAGTTCGTTGATGCGCTGGGCCTGGTCGGTGGCGAGCGCGTTCATCGGGTAGAGGATTACGGCCTTGACCCCGGCCCGGCCGGCCGCCCGCTCACGCGCACAGTGGTCGAGTACGGGATAGAGGAACGACTCCGTCTTGCCGGAGCCGGTACCGGTCGTCACCAGCGTGGGCTTCGGCGTACGCCCGCCTGCCGAGGACAGTCGCTCGAAGGCCTTCGCCTGGTGCGCGTACGGTGTCCAGCCGTCGGTCCGCCGCCAGTCCAGATACCTGGTCCAGGACGCGTCGGCCGCGACGAAGGGCGTCCGCAGACGGAGGAACGGGCCCCGGAACATCCCGGAGTTCTCGTCCCCCAGGAACCGGTGCAGCGCCTGCCGCGCGCCCTCGTCGGTCAGCGCGTACGTGGTGGACAGGTACTGCAGCAGGCTCTCCTTGAGCCCCTGCGCCTCGAGCGTCGGCCTCACGGCTTGGGCACCTCCTGCGTGACCGGGTCCCACTTACCGGCCTTGACGGCGGCGTCGAGACGCTTCTGGAAGTAGGCGTGGGCCTCGCGCATCTCGGTCTCGCGGTCGGCCTTGTAGAAGGGAGCGGTGTAGCCATCAGGGGGCGCTACGCCTTGTGGGTTCTCAAGATGGCGCAACAACTGCTTGTAGTCATCGGATGTCTGCCCCTGACCGAAAACTCTACTGTCAGCCGCCAGGCGTCGTCCCCTCGAGTCAAACCACATGTGCGACTCACGCTCGTACAGCAGGGGAAACCTCGTCTGATAAATCAGACACAAAGTTTCAGAATCAATCCCGAGGATTACCGCAGAAATGGCATCGAGCTCGACCAGTGCCATTCGCCGGGATGCCTCATCCCTGAGAGGCGTATCGATATTCCAAGTAGAGGACACGTCGCCCAGTGCGCAGCGCCCCTTGAAGTCAACAGCCCAGCCCTCTTGCTGCCAGGATTCTTCGTAGGAAGCTTCCCAGGCATCGGCATAGGGTTTGACCAGGAAATTCAGGCGGGCGACTCTAATGTGCAGCGATGGAAGCAATGGGTGTGAAGGTTGCGGAATTGGGAGCTTGCTAATATCGCGATCATGAAGATTCTTCTTCCCGATCAAGCGAACTAGATATTCAACTGGAAGCGAACTCCACAATCCTGCGGTCGAAAGGTCTGATTCTAGATTACCGCGAGACAGCGAATAGATCCCATCCACATGGCTAGGGCCGGGGGGAAGCAGGGCTACATTGAAGCAGCGCTCCATGTCGAAAGTCATCATCTTGCGCCACGAGACACGCATAAAGTCCACATATGGAATCTCGCCCCACTTTTTCATTCCTCCTCTAAGATCGAAGGTAGAAGCCTTGCGTTGGAAGGCTGTAGCGGGTACGAATGACTCGTCGATCTTGAGGAGGTCTGTAGGCTTCCCGTGGCTGGATAGATTTGGACTTTGCTTAGCGATGGGAGTGGCCACCGAAATGTGTGGACCGCTCAGGACTGCGTCCTCCCACGTGGCTGGCTGCCCGTGAATTTTTGTAATCAATCCGCGCTTTTGGGAGATAGTTTCGTTAAAACCGGAACTGACCCAATCCTGGTGCCCCAGTCGAGTTGGATGCTTCCGGAGTGCGGTCATGGCCGCCGCCTCTTGCGTGGTGACGGGATTGAATAGCGTGGTGTGCTCAATGGGCTCGCCGACCTGCCCCGAGAGCTCTTGCCATTGACTGAGAAGGTCCGGTGTGACCGTGATGACTCGCGCCTTGTGCGGGCGCAAGTCATAGGACCCATTCAATTTTACGCCTGGAGCGCTACCTTCCCCACTATGACCCATAGAGGGAACCACGACCGATGCGCCATATAGGTTACTCAGGTGCAGAAATTCAATATTCTTAATTTCGCCATACACGTGCACGCCGAAGGGGGTCGTGTGGCCTACCGGGTTTGGGAAAGCCCAATGTCCGCCGTTGACGAAATGGCAGTGGATTCGGAGTCGACGAAGCGCCGCGCCGCGAATCTTTTCGAGTCCTTCGCTCGAAAGGTGTGCCTCAGAGTGTACGAGGCCAGAAATGCCACCAGCTCCCGCATGGCTCCACACCTGGCACATGAAGACCAGATAGAGGTCTGCTTGATCCTCGCCGAGATGGGGGTAGTTCGCCGTGGATGCAAGAAACGCAACGGTTCCAAGTTGTTCGCTGTAGTTCTTGGTAATTTTCCCTCGCAGACCTTCGCTGTCAAGGATTGTGATGATCTTTTCTGTTGCTTCAGGGTGCGAAGTTCCGCCAATTAGTGTGAACCATGGGTCAAGTTCAGAAAATTCGGATGCGGAACTCCATTTCGGCTGCACCCACGGCGGGTTCCCCACTTGGAGGTCGAATCCGCCACCTTCGGCGAAGGCCAGCGCAAAGTCCAGTTCCCAGTGCAGGAACCCCTGGCCCTCCGCAATGTCGCGGACCGCTCCCATCCACGGAAAGCGCGCCTCCGGATCCCGCTGGTCCATGTCCATCTCAGTCTCCTCCTGGATGAGCTGCTCGTAGTCGCTCAGCTCCTCCAGGGTGTTGAGGGAGCCGATGAGCGAGCCGGCGTCCGGGACCGGGCCACGTCCGAGCATGGCTTCCAGGAAGTCCAACCAGTCGTCGAGGTCCTTCAGCGCGATGAGCGGGCGACGGGCGGGGCGGGACTGGTCAGGAGCGGGCCGCTTCCTGGTCTTCACCGTCGTCTTCGACGGGCCGACCTCCTTGACCTCCACGTGCATCACCCCGTCGGAGTACGCGTCGATGTCGGACATCGAGATCTGATCGCCCTCCATGGCGAAGAGCATGGTGTTCTCTACGAAGCGCGGCGCGCTCGTGGGCATCGGTGGGGGCGGGGGCGGGATCACCCCGGCTTCAGTTGCCGACGGAGCCTCTACGGGCGGCACCGAATCATCCGGGGCCACCGGCGCGGACATCGCGTCGATCAGGTCACCGATGCTGCCCGCACCCTCACGCCCCACCACCGGTGCACCCGCATACACGTCGTCCGACCCGTCAAGCAGCCCCGACTTTCCCACCGGCCAGAACCACAGCGCACACCACGCGTCCATGACGCGCTTGAGCCGCCAGTACGGGGTTCCCGCCGCACGGAACAGGTCCGCGTACACCTTCTCCTTCGACATCCGGACGGCGGCGACATCCGAACTACTTCCCTCGCCCTCGGACCGCCGCAGGAAGGCGAACTCCTCGTCCTTCGTGTCCGCGCCCCAGACGTCGATGCTGCGGGCGATCTCCCGCTCCGACAGCTCCATCCGCTTGACGACCAGCGACCACAGGAACTCCGCCCGCTGCGCCGCATCCCGCAGCCGCGTGTACTGCGAGGCCGCCTCGTCGCCGGACTTCCGGTCGAGGATCGGCTCGCCGGTCTTCTTGCTCAGCCGCCGTGCCGGCGTCTTTAGGATCCCCTTCTTCCACTCCGCGAGATCCTTCACCCCACCCTCGGCCAGCTGCACGAGCAGCTTCTTCGCGTCACCGCTCGCACCCGTGACCGCCGCCCACCCCGGTGTCGGCAGCAGGAACTGGTGCACCGCCCCGTCCGGCAGCGGCTGCTCGACCCCGTCCTTCAGGAACGGCAACGGTTCCGGCGCGAGCGGCTTGGCGTTGAGCCAAGGGGCCTTGCCCTTCAGCGGGGCCACGTCCCCCGCCGCGTACACGGCACGCCGTCCGCCAATCAGAGAGTTGCCGCGCCGCAGATGCAGCCCGAACCAGGGGGCCCGCATCCCGGGATGCATGGTGTTCAGCCACATCGAGACCTCGGCCAGCTCAACGCCGGTCGCGTTGAGGTCAACACCGTAGGCGTTGTGCAGGGCGATGTACGCCTTGGCCTTCTGCTTCTCCGTCAGCGCGTCGCCCGTCGGCACGGAGACACCCAGTTCGTCCTGCCGACGCCGCAGGTACTCCTCGGCGACCTGGTTGATCGCCTCGTTGAGGAACGCGCCCGAGCCAAGCGCCGGCTCACAGATCCGGTATTTGAGGAGTTCCGAGGCACGCGTCTTCACGACGTTTCCGTCGGCGTCCCGCTCTTGGTCGAGTCGGTGCTTGAGCGCCAGCTCGACCGTGACCTTCGTCAGCGACTCCGGCGTGTAGTACGAGGCGGACGTCTCCCGGTCACGGCCCGCCAGGCGGTACACGAACCGGCCCGGCGGGTACTTCTTCGGGCCGCGCAGCCCCTTCACCGCGTCCCGGTCGTCGTACGTCACCCAGGTGCTCTCGGGGTACTCCTTGAGCCGCTGCGAGGGCACCAGCCAGGAGCCCTTCGCCGGGTCGCCGCCCTTGGCAACCTCGCACAGCTCTTCCTCGGCGATGATGCCGGTGTACGACATCAGCCCCTCGTACACGGCGCCGAGCTGGTTGATGCCGAGGTTGCGGTAGGAGATGAACCCGGCCCGGCCCCCGCCGCGTTCGGCCTTCTTCATGGTCAGCAGGCGCAGCACCTCGTGCAGGGCGCTGTTGCGCGGCCGCAGGTCCAGCCAGCGTGGCTCGTTGTCCTCGTCGCTGCGTGGGTCGCGGGTCTCGTTACCGATGAGGCGGACGGACCCACGCTCGAAGAGCTCGCTGCGCAGGGGCTCGAAGCGCAGTCCGCGGTCCTCGCTCCGGTACCTCGCCTTTCGACGACGGGTGTCCTCGTCGTCGCCGGGCAGGTCGTCGTTCGGCTCGGTGCCGTAGGGTCGGTAGCCGTTGTTGACCTTCTTGAAGAGGACGTCGAGCGAGGCGTGCAGATGGAACCCGTTACGGGCGGTCTCCTCGGTCAACAGCTCGTCGCGCTCGACCAGTTCGCGCAGGCGGGCCATCGAGTAGCCGGCCTCGTACGAGCCGTCGTCGGCGGGGAGGATGCCCAGCTCGGGGCGGGCCTCGGCATACAACAAGAACAGAATGCGGTAGAGGTAGCGCAGCGACTCCCGGGTGAGCTGCCGGGCGAATGTCAGGTCCGGGCGCTCGATGTCGCGCGGGTCGAGCCCGGAGTCCTCCAGGCGTTTCAGGACCGCGTTGGCGATGGTCTCGACGGACTTCTGGAGTCCTTCGCGAAGCTCTCCGGAGACGCCGACCGCGTTGTCGCGGGACGCCTTGACCAGCGCGTCGATGGCTGGCGGCTTGCCGTCCTCGGACGGTGCGAGCACGTCGTGGCTGAACAGGCCTGCGATCGTGGCGAGTTCGCCGTGTTGGCGGCGGTCGTTGCGCTCCAGGGCGGCGTCGAGGTTTGCGGAGAGGTAGCGGCCCTCGCCCCAGGCATGCCGGTCGGCGAGGACGATGACGCCGCCGCACAGGAGCAGTACGAACCGCGGGGCCGCGCCACCCTCCTCACGCAGCTCGCTCTGGAACAACCAGGTGGCGAGCGCCTGCCCAGTCTCGTAACTCTCACCGCTGCCCGCCTGCAGCGGGTGGACCAAGCGGCCGTACCCGTCCGCGTCGAGCGCCGTGTCGTTGCTCGCCGACCAGCCGCAGTCCAGGGCTACGATGCCGTCGCTGTGCCAGGCCACGGTCACCTCGTGCTCGCGCCCGGCGCGGTGCACGGTCAGGGTCCGTGCGGTGGGTTCCGCTGAGACGGAGGGGAAACCGAGCGCAGCGAGGACCTGCCGGTGCCAGTCCTGAACGCGCTCGCACCACTCCGCGTCCCCGTAGGTGTTGAGGCGGGCCTCGAAGGCCGCAGCTTCCGGGTACTCGTCATCCTGCTCGTCGGCCTTGGCCTGCTCGGCGAAGAAGCCGCGGTACTTCTCGTCCAGGTACGTCGAGCGCAGTGCCCGCACCGACTCGCGCGGCGTGGGGCGCGGGTCGTGCTCGTCGCTCTCTCGGTTGGCCCAGGTGGCAAAGACGCCCTTCTTGAGGCCGTCGCCGAGCTGCTCGGCGAAGTAGAACGCGGACAGGTACTCGCCGCGGTTGGAGAAGGAGTCGAAGTCGGTACTCATCAGGCGATCGTCTCTCCGGCAACAGGCGCAGCGGATACATCGGTGACGCCAGCAGGCGCCGCGGACAGCGGTTCAAGGACGCCGAGCAGGCGCAGCATCGGCGCTCCGGAGGTCCGCAGCGACCGGATCATGGACTTGCGACGGCTCGCCGTGAGGTTCACGTCCTGCTTGGCCTTCTGCGAGCGGGTCGAGGCGGCGAAGAGGGCGTCCTGCTGCCACTGGGCGACCCGCTTCTCGTACGGGGCGAGCACCGCGTCGATCGCCTCCTTGTACTCCGCCGCCCGGTCGGTGAGGAACCCAGTCGCCGCGTCGACGGCCGCCGGCACCAGCGTCTGGAGCCCCTCTCGGTCGGCGGGGGTGGCGCGTCCGGGCATCTTCGGGCCGACCTTGCACGCGGCGAGGAAGGCGTCGTCGATCCGCAGGACGCGCGGTGCGGTGGGCAAGCCGACGACGGCCATCCACTCCACGACGGTGGGGCGGCCCACCGCGTTGGAGTAGATGCCCTGGACCAGATACACCGGACCGGCCAGGTCGGCCGGTAGCCGCGCGTCCAGCTTCCCGGCCGCTTCAAGATCGGGGGCGAAGGCGAGGACGAACGCCTCGTCGTGGCGCAGGGCGGCCAGAGCCTTGTCGGTCACCCAGTCCAGGACGGGATGGACGTCCGACACGTAACTGACGTTGGGCCACTGGCTCTCGGTGGTCTCCCGGGCGACCTCAAGACGCTTGGCCGCGAGCCCCTTGTCGAAGGTGAGCCGCAGTCGGCCCTCCTTCTTCGCGGTCGGCAGGATGCCCTGGTCGGTCAGGTACGACTTGGGCAGCGACTTCAGCCGGTACACCAGGTCCGGCGGCGGTTCGAAGGCGATCGTGCCGTCGTCCTCACGGCGCAGCTTGAGCACGTTCTCCGGCTTGTCGGGGAAGTACGTCTGGCGCAACGCCTCGTCGAAGTAGGCGGCCGTGGAACCCGACGCACCGAAAAGGCTCGGCACCGTGGCGGCAGGCACGTCGTCGGTCGGCTTCTTGGCACCGACATTGCCCATCAGCCGGCCGAGCATCGCCTTCGCGCCGCCGCTGGACTTCTTGATGGACTCCTCGACCGTCCGCCCGGAGATCAAGTCCCGCGTCAGGCGGTCCTCTTCCTCCTTCGCCCGGTAGATACCGGTGACGGCCTCCGCCGAGCCCTCGATTCGGTGCGCCTTTTCCTCACGAGCCAGAAGCTTGGACCCCACCAGGCGATCGTCCAGATACAGCGGATCGCCCTTCTCACCCGTGCGCCACTCCACATCGCTGGTGAGGACCATGGCCCGGAACCGAGGGGCCTTGCTCTGCCCGTAACGGTCGATACGGCCGTTACGCTGCTCGATGCGGATCAGCGACCACGGAAGGTCGTAGTGAATCAACTGGTGGCATTGCTGGTGGAGGTTGACGCCTTCGGAGGCGACATCACCGGTGAACAGGATGCGGACCGGGTCGGTCTTCAGCCCGAACTTGGAGACGATGTCCTTCTGCTCGTCCTCGTTGCTGGCCTCGCCGTGCATGACCTGGACGGCGCCGCCGTAGGCCAGCCAAGGCTTCGACTCTGCCACGGACTCCGCCAGCTGTGTCCCGGCCCGGAAACCGAGCCTGGACGGGACACCTTCAGCGAGCCACTTCAAGGTGGGGATGCGCTCCGAGAAGACCACGACCCGCATGTCGGACCCCGGCCCCACACCGATTTTCTTCAGCTCGCGCACCAGAGCGTCGAGCTTCGCGGAGTCGTCGTCGCCGATGCCGGCGGCAAGGCGCTCAAGATCCACGATGGCCTCGCGCTCGATACGGCGCTCGTTCTCGCGGGCCGCCGGATCCTGCCCCCTCCTGACCTTGAGCGGAGCTTCCAGAACCTTCCGCCGGGCCGCGACCGAGTCCTGGAAGGCTCGGTGCGAGGACAGGAACGACTTCAGCAGGTTGTAGGCCACCATCGTGTCCGCGCACACCGAGGAAGCGGCCGGATCGCGCGGTGTCCACCGCGCGGCGAGCTCCTCCAGGACCGCCCGCTCCTTCGCCCCGGCTTCGCAGATCACCGGCTGGGAAGGGCAGCGGTCGGCCCACTTGTCCTTGCTCTTAAGGGAGTCACGGACCTCGTGGTCGGTCTTGGTCCGCCGGATGTACAGGTGGCCGAGGTCCTTCACCTCGTACTCCGACGTGTTCGCGATCGCTGTCTTGTCCAGCATCCGGATCAGCTCGGCGAAGGACTCCGTCGCACCGTTGTGCGGGGTCGCGGAGGCGAGGATCAGCGCGTCGGTGTGATCGGCCAGGGCACGGGCGAGATCGTTGTTCTTGGTGCCCCGGTTGACCAGGTTGTGTGACTCGTCGATGACCACCGCGTCCCAGTGGGAGTTCTCCAGGTGGTGGGCGTAGACGTCGCTCTTCAAGGTGTCCACGGAGATGATCGCGCGCTTGAAATACGCGAACGGGTTGCGGCCGGCCGGGATGTCCCGCTGGATGCGCTGGATACCGGTGGAGTCCAGGCGGACCAACGGGATGGAGAAGCGGGTCCACAGCTCGCGCTGGAACTGCTCCAGGACATGCGCCGGAGTGACCACCAGGATGCGCTCGCCCCGCCCGCGGCGGATGAGCTCGGCGAGCAGGATGCCGATCTCCAGGGTCTTTCCCAGCCCCACCACGTCGGCGATCAGAACCCGCGGCTGCGGATTCTCCTTGGACAAGGCCAGCTCGGCGGGGCGCAGCTGGTGGGTCTGCTGGTCCATGAGGAAGTTGTCGGCCAGCGCGAGACCGTGCTCGGTCTGCGGGAGCGCGGTCTTGCGGATGACCGCCTCCAGGTAGAGGCGGGCCTTGCGGTGGTTCGGGGAGTCGTCCGGGACCAGGAGGGTTTTCTTCGGGTCGAGGGCCTCGATGTAGTCGAGCTTGTCGTAGAAGACGGCGTCGGTCCCGCGGACGAAGGAGGAGACTCCGGTCGCCTCGACCATCCAGTCCTCGTCACCCACCGGCGTGACGGTTTTGACCAGCCATTGCTCGTCCCGGACCCGGACCTGCGCGCCCGGCGCGTACTTGGCCTGGCGGGTCAGGGAGGCGGCCCCCGTGGGGCCGGGAACGGCGGGGTCCACTGCTTCATCCGCAGCGTCCTCCGTGTCGAACGCGCCCTGACCGTCACCGGTCTCCGTCACGCTGGTCACGTACCGCTCCATTCCTTCATACTGCTGTTTCGCATGCGCTCCGGAGAAGCCCGGAGGTGAGGTACGGCGACTCGATCATTTGCCGTTGTTTTACCGCATTGCACTGACATTGCCTCCGGCGGACGATGTGCCTGATAGGCGAGCTACAGCGCGGACTGCATCGCGTACCGCTTTCGCAAGTCCTCGGAAACCGTCAGCGAGGCCGGCTTCCGACTTCGCCTCGGCTTCTGGGCCGGTAGCTCCGCATCGGTCATTTTCTCGGCTTCCCGCACGACGTCTTTCGTGAGATCGGCAGGCGCCTCAGCGCCGGAGTCTGCTGAGACCGGGAGAGGACGGTCGAGCGGGCTGTCGTGGTCGTCCTCGTCCGCAGTGCCGGTATCGCCGACCGGGGCCGCGAATTGTTCGATGCGTTCCCACACCGAGGAGGACGGGCCATTGTTCTGCGCCGCGCGGGCACTGTCCTCGGAGGAAGCCGTCGCATTTACCAGTGCATGGCGGGCTTGTGCCGCAGACAACCCCGCATCCTCTACGAGTGCCACACACTGCCGGGTCACCTCGGCCAGCATGGGACGGTCGGCCGGCGCGTACGCGAGCATCGCCGTGATCAGCGGGAGAAGGGCGTCAGGCAGCCCGGCCAGATTTGGGAACTGTTCCTCGTCCGCCACCTGAGTGGCGATTCCGAGCCAGTCCGCGCCCTCGTACGGGTAGTGGCCGGTCGCCGCATAGAGCAGCACTGTGCCGAGCCCGTACACATCGGCAGGTTCTTTCGGCTTGGTGCGGGCGAGCGCTTGCTCGGGAGGTATACACCGAATGGTGCCGATGATCATCCCGGCCTGCGTCAGGTTGTCCTTGTCAGCGTCAACGAAGGCCCCGAGACCGAAATCGATCAGTATCGGACCGTACTCGCTGAGCATGACGTTCTGCGGTTTGAGGTCGCGGTGGAGCAGGCCCACCTTATGAACTGCTTCGAGCCCTTCGGCGAGCAGCGCGCCGAGGCTGGCGACGAGCGGGGTAGGGAGCGTGCCCTGGCCCTGTACCTGCTCCTGAACCGTATGTCCTGGGACGTACTCGACGGCCATCCAGGGCTGCTCGGCGTACGGATCGGCATCGAGGAAGCGTGCCACTCGGTTTGTACCCACGACCGTTCGCGCGATGAGCGCTTCCTTCTCGAATCGGGCACGCGTGGCCTGGTCGAGGCGATCCCGTCGAATCACCTTCACCGCGACCGGGTCCCCGCCGGGCGAATAGGCCAGATAGACCTCTCCCATGCCCCCCGAGCCCAGCTCGCGCTCGACCACGTAGCGGCCGATCTGCGCGGGCACCTCTGCCATGTTCTCTGAGTCACCCTTTCGCGACCGCGTCACGTGTTGCAGCATCACCGAAGGTCACCTTATCCCTGCGGCTACGGGGACAGGGTGGGTTTCTGGCCCTTGACGTGCGCAGACGTCAAGGGGCGGACGAGCTGGCCCGACGGGAAGCCAACGTAGTCACGAAGCAGGTCGGCGAACGCCGCCCGTTCGCGCAGGTCCCGCCGCAGTGAGGGTGTCGCTATGGGGCTCGGCGCGGCCGCTGCGGCCGTTGAAGGCCAGGCGCTGCTTCGGCGCCCCAGCGAAGGCGGTACGTGTCTGACAGAACTAGCCCGCAGCGCAGAGTGCTGCCGGTAACGTCGCCCCATGTCGTCAGCGGCGGCCCGAGTGCGGCCGAAGTGTAAGAGGGGGCGCTGAGCCATGGGGAAATCAGCACGGGACACCCGGAGCTGGACCCCCTGCTCACCCGGACGGACTACGTCCGCGCTCGTGCGTGTGCCAGCCGTTCCGCTGGAGTGATCACTCGCTTTCGCGGTCGTCGTCGGCCGTGTCATCTGGCCCGTCTGCGCGGGCTCCCGAGGGATCAGAAGGGGCCGACTGTTCAACTTCATCAACGGCTTCGTCACGACCGCTTGGCCGGTGCAAGTCGGCAGCGACGTCCAGCTTGGGCATGGAATCTGCCACTTGTCGGGCGATACGGTGCATCGGGTTGTCGATCAGCGCCAGCTGCTCGGCCGCGATCTTCTGAGCGAGACGCTGGGCGGGGGTGTCGATCAGGTTCAGATGGTCGGCCGCGACCTTCCGAGCGAGACGCTCGGTGGGGGAGTCGATCAGATTCAGATGGTCTGCCGCTTGTCGGGCCAGGTGCTGGGCCTGCGTGCCGAAGAGATTGTGCCGGGCCGCCATCTGCTGGGCGATGCGCTGCGCGGGCCTGGTCCGCGGCCGCGATCCGGTTGGCGAGGATTTCTCCACCGATCAGCAGAGACCTGGCGATGCGAGCGCGCCCGCGCTGCCGGTAGGCGCTGTCGACGGTGGAGACCAGCACCCCCAGCGCCCAGTCCAGTTCACACCGCCGTTCCAGCCCTCGCCGTACGGGATGCCGTGGGCGTCGGGGGCGCAGCCGTCCAGTTCCTCCACCCAGAAGTACGCCCCGGCGGCCCGGTCTACGATCTCCTGTTCCTCGATTCCGACGCCGACGCGCGGTAGGGGCTCACGCGGTCCGCTCGCCACCGCTTCGCCGCCTCTCTCGCGAACATCTCGAGCCTTGTACTCCGAGGGTGCATATAGACGTAGCAATCGGCAGCGCGGATTTGCACGATGTTGATTTGGTCCATGAGGGCCCGAGGGATGGTGCTAACGATGTTGTTCCTTCCCAGGGCCAGGAGATGTCGGGGAGTGATCGGCAAAACGATGGAGTGTGCGTCACCGATGGCCATGTTGTACGACCAGGGCCTGGTATCCGTACGCACGGTCACCGCTGGATTGTCGCCGATCAAGAACTGCCCGTTTTCTGGCGTCAACACCTCCAACTGCCAGTTCGAAGCCGTGGCACGCACTCTGTTGAACATGCTCTCGATGCTGGTGCGAAACAGTGCGCCTGTTCCGAAGCCCTGGGTGACCTCGGACTGTTCGACGAGACGCTCAGCGAAGGCATTGAGGGCGCCCTCGCTGGCAAGGTGCAGCCCGGTCTGCCGCAACGCCTCACGGCGCAGCGGTTCCGGGAACCGTCCGACGACCTCACTGCGGACCTTCACACGCACGGTCTCAAACGCGTTGGTGTACACGTCGCGATAGCGGTGTGACCGCACGTAGTGGAGCACGATCAGGTCACGCAGAGCCTCGACGTGCAGGGGATCGGCGAACGGTGTGCCTGCGTACACGGCCTCGATGGCAGCGTGAGCGCCCCTCTCTACGGAGTCCCATAACTTCTCAGCAGACGCGGAGTCGAACGCCACGAAGGTGTCGGCCCAGCCGCACGTCCGTGTGCTCGCGAGCTTGTTCCGACGCTCCGGGTTGCGCACATCGACGGGACGCAACTGAAGGCCGCTGCCTTCCGGCCCGGCTGTGGTGAATTGCTTGAGCAGGACCTGCGAGACGAGGTGCTGCCGGCGTATCTGAGTTGCCTTCACCCTCAAGATTCTGGCAAGGTCCGGGCGCATGGGCCAACGGTTTCCAGAAGTCAGAATGGGTTTGCACTGTCCAACGACACGACACCCACCCTCTGCGTAACGCGGCGGCAGCTCCGGCACTTCGAGAGCGTAGGAAGGCTGGGTCAGGCGGAGCGGTGCTGAGGGTCGGCGTCCTGTGCTTCGGCGAAAGTGCCGTAGTCGGTGGACCGGTCGAGGAAAGTGAAATCCATGTCTCCAGCGGTAAAGCGGCTCGTGTAGTAGTGACCCGAGGCGACCTTGGGAGACAGACCAGTGACCGCTATGCGGCAAGCCCCCTCGTGTCGAGGACTACGGTGCTGATGCTCGACACGAGGTCTGTTCTCGTAGAGGAACCCGATTTCGCACGTACTGGAGTTCTCGGGGGCATTGAGAGTGGCGTTGCTGGAGTGGGAGGTGCTTTCCGCGGTGCGGAGCGTCGCGTGCAGGCTCCAGAACGTCTGCTCGATGGTCATGTATGTCGTGATCGGGCCCCGGTTACCGCCTTCGGGGATGTGGCCGTCGGGGCTGGGGGACAACACAACACGCCATGTCCCCGTGACCCACGGGCGGCCAGTAAGACGGTGGATACCAGGCCAATGCCAGGCCCATTTGTCGAAGGCGAGTACGCCATAGCCGACGACAGATGGGACGTAGGCGAACAGGTAGCGAAACTCGGACGGGTACAGGCCCAAGGCCACTAGTACGCCGGTGTAGATCGTGGTGGCGATGGTGGCGCCGGTCCGAAGGGCGGTGGCCTGGTTCATCCTCAGCCTCCGTAATTCAGGTAGCGCCAGCCGTGGAGGATCAGGTCCAGGGCATCCTGCTCGCTCCACTTCTGCTCCGAACCGAAGAGCATCTTGATCTCGTTTGGTTCCTGCATGAGCTGGCGTTCGGTGGCTGAGTCGAGCTGTCGGTAGACCTCAGCCAAGCTCGCGCGGACGGCGTCATCGAGGTCCCCGTTCAAGAAGACGGGATTGGGCACGTTGTAGATCAGACACTCGGAGAAGTAGGAGGGCAGGGCCTCGATGACGCCCTCGGCTGTGAGGTCGTTCTCCACGTTCTTCAGCACTCGCACAACGAACTTGTACCGCTGGTGGGTCGCGGTGTTCTTCGCGCGCCCATTGGCGAACTGAAGCTCGGGCCAGTTCACGATCTTCTTGCCATCTCGGCCGAAGACCACGCTTCCTTCATGCTTCCCGCCCGGTGCTGCACCGTCATACAGAACGTACTTGAAGCACGGCACGACGTCGGTGCTGGGACGGCTACCTGGGACTTCGGGTACGTAGAAGGCTATGTTGTGATCCGACTCCACGTTCCCGAACGCGGCGTCCAGTGCTGCGTAGACCTCGCGGCGAAGGACGTCTTTCGTCCAGGACCCCGTGTAGTCCGGGCCGGCGAGAATCGGCACCTGCCCGTCGTAATAGAAGCACTCGTTCAACTGGACCTTGATATCGACGTCACTGTCTCCACGGACGTTGGTGTTGTTCGGGTACGAGCCCTTGGCCTCCACGTGGATGTTGACGTCATGGAAGGCCGCATGCTGATCAATCGCAGCCCGCACCATGCCCTCTGCCCGCTTGAGGCGACGCTCCTCTGACGGCCCCGGCGGACTCTTCCACTTACTGATCAAGGCCAACCGCTCGTACGTCGTCAACTGCCGTGCCACGGAATCCTCCACCCCATCGGTCAAACGCCGAGAGCAGCTTAGAAGCCGGGACTGACAACGAGCCGTGGCTAACTCACGGTCAAGTGCGCCACGTACTTAGTGACCGTCTCCGGGTTAGCCTCGATCTTTCGTGACGGCTCATCAGTTTAACTGGTGGGCCATTTCGGCGTGTTGGTGTGATCGTGGGCATGGTGGGAGCCCGGCTGTCGCGTCGGGTGGGCGTCGGGTTCCACGGGCTCCAGAGGGCCGTTCGGGTTCGTCGGGGCGGGTTGGTGCTGGTCAGCCGGGGTTCGGGAGGGCGTCGAGGCGCTGGATCGCATCGGTGATCATGTCGGTCCATGGCCAGTGCCGGGCGAACCGCAGGTGCCGACGGCGGGCGGTGGTAACCAGCTGGGCGGCGGCGGAGAACAGCCGCAGTCGCAGGCGGCGGGGTTCCCAGAGTCGGGGTCTGCCGGTCAGGGCCAGCATCGGCAGCCAGGCCAACAGGTCGAGTGCGAGCTGGACGATCTCCAGCCAGATCTGATTCTGGGCGGTGTCGTGCAGCGGCAGATTGCGTAGGCCGGTGGCCCGTGCGGCACGGATACGATCTTCGGCCCGCGCGCCTGCGGTGTCGCAGTTCCAGGTCCCCGATTTTCCCGCTGGCGGTGTTGGTGGCGAAGGCGGTGAGGCGGAGTCCGTCGGCGTCGGTGATACGCAACTGGGCGCCAGGGTGGGGTCGTTCCTTGCGGACGATCAGCCGCATCCCCTTCGGCCAGCCTTTGAGGATGTCGCCGTCGAGTTCGGCGGCCCAGGCACCATCGCGGATCTCGCCGCCCGGCTCGATCGCCGGAGTCCAGGCGGTGGCCGGAACCTTCAGTACGGCCTGATGAATCTGCTCGGTGATGGTCATCCCGACCGAGTACGACAGCCATCGGCCCCGTTGCGTGAGCCAGGCGAGGAAGTCATGGGTGCCGCCCGCCGAGTCGGTGCGGATCAGCGTGGACCGTCCGCGCCGATGTTGCTTCGGGAGCTGGGCCAGGGCGAGTTGAGTGGCGGTGACGTGGTCGATCGCGGGCCGTAGCAGGGCTGCGACCGGCTCTCCAGTGCCGCCGCTGCCGTGGTCGACGAAGCCCATCAGCGGGTGGTGGCCGTAGGTCCTCTTCCAGGTCGCGGCCGCGTCCTGCTTTTCGGAGTGCGCCAGGACCAGGACTCCGTCCAGATCCACGATCACCTGGTCGCCGGTGTCCGGCGCGGAGGTGCCGGCCAACTTCCAGACTTGTTCGCGAACTTCGGATCGTGCCGACTGGATTGCGTTCAGTCCCTTTGGCCCCGCCGCGGCGAGAGTGTCTATGAGCCGGGAGACGGTCGGATCGGAGGCTACCGGGCCGAACACGGCCGGCTCAGCCCGCAGCATTGCCACATCCGCGAGGCAGTCCCCGCCCAGTGCCACGTCCAACAGGATCTTGCCCGGATCGTGCACCGCCCGCGGCCGTCGCCACGGCGTGAGCGCAGCCGATATCGCCTGATGCAAACCGGTCTTGCGGACGGTCTCGACCAGCAGTACCCCACCGGCCTGGGAGACGACCGCCCGACCGCCGCCCTCGGTACGGACGCGCGGGTAGCACCCGATACTCTGCTTCACCTGGGAAGTGCCTCCGACGGTGGCGGGAACAAGGGCCTCAACAATCCTTATTCTCGCTGGTCAGAGGCACTTTCTGTTTGCGCGATCACCCACCGGACAGCACTCCACGTGAAAGCGCGAGGTTAGCAGGCAGCGGCCGCCGACCAACGCTCGCGCACCAGGCAATGAAGGCGGCCATGTCGGAGGAGTACATCAGGCGGGTGGAGTCGGTCAGCTGGCGGTCGGTCTCGGCCGTCCCCACGGCTATGTGCTGAGGGCCAGAGCCTGGGGCGCGGAGACTTGTCACGCTGCTCATCGTAGGGCGGCCCGACACCCCGTCGGCCCGGACGTCGCAGCGGGTGCTCCCACGAGGTGGGCGCAGGCTCAGGCCGTGACACGGCGCCCGTCTACGACAGAGGACGCACCCGCGTGGTGCGGGTCCTCTTCTGCGTGGCGAAGTGGTCAGCCGGAGGACTTGGATGCGCGGTCGGACCCCGGGCTGCGTCGCGAGGCCGGAGCCGTCGGGCAGATGGCGGTTCACCTCGTCGCCCAGACGCGGTCGGCGTGACCCGACCGACATCGGATGTTGCGAGGCCATTTCGGCGACAACCCTCCGTAAAGGCTGACGGTTACTCAGGTTTTCCTGATGTCCAGTCAGTCATTCAAGATCATCTTGCACGTGCGTTGCACAAGGTACTGAAAAGCAACAGTGATCAGTGAAGGGCCGTGAAGGTAAATATTCGCAGGTCAGATGGATGCTGCGGTGTTGTGCCCCTAGGGCTCAAGGGGCACAACACCCCGCCGGTCAGATGTCGCGGAAGATCTCGATCTGCGCGCCCACCGAGTTGAGGCGCTCCGCCAGGTCCTCGTAGCCCCGGTTGATGACATAGACGTTGCGCAGTACGGACGTACCCTCCGCCGCCATCATCGCCAGCAGGACGACCACGGCGGGACGCAGGGCCGGCGGGCACATCATCTCGGCCGCGCGCCAGCGGGTCGGGCCGTCCACCAGGACGCGGTGGGGGTCGAGGAGCTGGAGCCGGCCGCCGAGGCGGTTGAGGTCCGTCAGATAGATGGCCCGGTTGTCGTAGACCCAGTCGTGGATCAGGGTCTTGCCCTGGGCCACCGCCGCGATGGCCGCGAAGAACGGCACGTTGTCGATGTTCAGGCCCGGGAACGGCATCGGGTGGATCTTGTCGATCGGCGCCTCCAGCTTGGAGGGCCGTACGGTCAGGTCCACCAGCCGCGTACGGCCGTTGTCGGCGGAGTACTCGGCGGTGCGGTCGTGGTCGAGCCCCATCTCCTCCAGCACCGCCAGCTCGATCTCCAGGAACTCGATCGGGACGCGGCGGATCGTCAGCTCGGACTCGGTGACCACGGCGGCGGCGATCAGGCTCATCGCCTCGACCGGGTCCTCGGAGGGGGAGTAGTCCACATCGACGTCGATGCTCGGCACGCCGTGCACGGTCAGGGTGGTCGTGCCGATGCCGTCGACCCGTACGCCCAGCGCTTCGAGGAAGAAGCACAGGTCCTGGACCATGTAGTTGGACGAGGCGTTGCGGATGACGGTCGCGCCGTCGTGGCGGGCGGCGGCCAGGAGGGCGTTCTCGGTGACGGTGTCGCCGCGTTCGGTCAGCACGATGGGACGGCCGGGCGAGACCGAGCGGTCCACCTGGGCGTGGTAGAGCCCTTCCGTCGCGGCGATGTCCAGGCCGAAGCGGCGCAGCGCGATCATGTGCGGCTCGATGGTGCGCGTACCGAGATCGCAGCCACCGGCGTACGGCAGCCGGAAGGTGTCCATCCGGTGCAGCAGCGGGCCGAGGAACATGATGATGGAGCGGGTGCGGATGGCCGCCTCGGCGTCGATCGCCTCCATGTCCAGCTCGGCGGGCGGGACGATCTCCAGGTCCACCCCGTCATTGATCCAACGGGTGCGGACGCCGATGGAGTTCAGCACCTCCAGGAGCCGGAACACCTCCTCGATGCGCGCCACCCGGCGCAGCACCGTACGGCCCTTGTTGAGCAACGAGCCGCACAGCAGTGCCACGCACGCGTTCTTGCTCGTCTTGACGTCGATGGAGCCGGAGAGCCGGCGGCCGCCGACCACCCGCAGATGCATGGGCCCGGCATAGCCGAGCGAAACGATCTCACTGTCGAGCGCCTCACCGATGCGCGCGATCATCTCAAGGCTGATGTTCTGGTTGCCGCGCTCGATGCGGTTCACGGCGCTCTGGCTAGTGGCCAGTGCCTCGGCAAGTTGCGTCTGTGTCCAGCCCCGGTGCTGACGGGCGTCTCGGATGAGCTTGCCGATGCGTACGAGGTAGTCGTCTGCCATAGATGCAGGTTATCTCAGATGTGAGATAAGGGCATTGCGGGGGTGCGCTGTCGGGGTGACGGCCATCCGGGCGGTCGGCCGGGTCGGTACCCGGGCGATATGCCCGGGGCGGCCGCCCACGCTCCGATCCTCGGAGCCGGGGGCCGCGCCGGCAACCGCTGCGCCGCCGTCCGGGTGCTCGATGACCGGGACGGCGGCCGACCGGGTCACCCGCTCAGTGTCCGCGCCGCTTGGTCGTCGTCTTGCGCCACCCGAACGGCCCCGGCAGATCCATGGACGTCGTCCGCCGCCCGGTGCTGCTGGACGTCTGTCGCGGCCCGTGCTTGCCGCCACCGGTGGTGATGGACCAGGAGCGCTTGTTGATATTGAGCCGCACCCCCGGCAGGATCCGGAAACTCTTACGGAATGTAATCGGCATCTGCGCCTCCTCTGTCAGGAGTACGGGTTTCCCGTGCGGGCCGATGCATGTCTGCGTTTTCCGAGGGCCGGTCAGAGCGGTACGTACGGAGTAGGGGTGACGGTCGGTCACCGCCTTCGCCCCCCGGCCCGTCCGGCGTGATCGGTAGCATCGGGCTCCATGGCACACGACCGTACGGATCCGGCCCGGGGCACGCTTCTGGACCTGGACCTGGACCTTGACCTGGAGTTGGACCCGGACGGGGAGCAGGGCGGGGAGCCGGGCGGGCGGTCCGCGGGCCCCCTGCACCTGCGGCTCGCCCGGGCGCTTCGGGCAGCGGTGACCGGCGGTCGTATCGTCGCCGGCAGCGTCCTGCCGCCCAGCAGGGCGCTGGCGGCGGACCTGGGCTGCTCGCGATGGGTGGTCACCGAGGCCTACTCCCAGCTCATCGCGGAGGGGTATCTCGAAGCGCGCAGTGGCTCGGCCACCAGGGTGTGCGCCGGGGCCGTTCCCGTACCCGGGCGCGGCCGCGCCGGACGGGAGGCGCCCTGGAATCCGGAGTACGACATGGTGCCCGGCATGCCCGACCTGCGGGCGTTTCCGCGTAAGCGGTGGGCCGACGCGGTACGGGAGGCGGCCGGCAGCCTCCCGTCGGCCGAGCTCGGCTACCCCGACCCCGCGGGCCACCACCGGCTCCGGCAGCGGCTCGCCGCCCATCTCGTCCGGGGGCGGGGCGCGTCGCTGGACGCCGACCGCCTCATGGTCTGCGGGGGAACGCTCGACGGGGTGCTGCGGCTGTGCCGTGCCGTGCGCGCCGACGGACATACCCATGTGGCGCTGGAGGACCCGGGCTGGTCGCGACTGAGTGCGGCCGTCGCGGCGGCGGGACTCGTCCCCGTCGCCGTCCCGGTGGATGGCGACGGCCTGCGGGTCGAGCTGCTCAGCCGCATGCCGCAGGTGCGGGCGGTGATCGTGGCACCCGCTCACCAGTTCCCGACCGGGGTGGTCCTGACACCGCCCCGCCGCGCGGAACTGATCGCCTGGGCCCGGTCGGTCGACGGGCTGGTGATGGAGGACGACTACGACGCGGAGTTCCGCTACGACCGTCACCCGGTCGGCAGCCTTCAGGGCATGGACCCGGAGCGGGTCGCGCTGCTGGGGTCGATCAGCAAGACGCTGTCCCCGGCGTTGCGGATCGGCTGGGTGGCGGCGCCGCCCCGCTGGATCGACGGGCTCCGTGCCGCGAACGCCGCCGTCGCGCCGCCGCCCGTCATCGACCAGGAGGCGTTCGCCGGCTTCCTGGACGCGGGTGCCTACGACCGGCACCTGCGGGCGTCACGGCTGCGGTACAGGCGACGGCGCGATGCCCTCCTGGGGGAGATCGCCTCGTCGCTGCCGGGCCATCAGATCTCCGGCGCGGCAGCGGGGTTCCATCTGCTGCTCCACCTCACGGACTGCGCCGCCGCGGATGTCGTACGGGAGGCCGCGCGGCGCGATGTACGGCTGGCGGATCTCGACGAGTACCGCATGGCGGCGGGGCCGCGCGGCGCGACGTTGGTGCTCGGGTACGGCAACCTGGCCGACGCGGCGGTGCCGGGCGCCGTCCGGCGTCTGTCGGAAGCCGTCCATGTGGCGGAAGCCGTCCATGAGGCGCGGCGGCGGGCCGGCCCCCCGCTTCGGCCCGCCGCCGGGGACGCGTCGCGCGCAGTCGTCTGAGGCTGCGCGTGGACGGGCGTCCGCCCTCGGGTTACGACACCGGCGTGGCGGACACCGGCAGGGCGGCTTGGTCGAGCCGCGCCCTGAGGTCCGGTGCCAGCTCCACGGCGAGAGCGCCGAGTACGTCGTCCAGTTGCTCGACGGAGCTCGCGCCCACGACGGGAACCACCGGCGGGTCTCCGCCGAGCAGCCAGGCAAGAACGACCTGGTTGGGGGTCGCGCCCAGCTCCGCGGCCACCTCGCGCAGCACGGCGAGGCGCTGTCCGGTGCCCGGGTGGTCGTAGGCCGCCGCCAGCGGCTTGTCGGCCCGGGTGTAGGCACCCGAGAGGAGCGACGAATAGGCCATGACCGTCAGGTCCGGCTCGCTGCGCGCATAGTCCAGCAGCTCCGGCGTCACGTGGACGTGCCCGGACTCCGGCAGGCTCATGTCGAAACGTGGCTGAAGGTAGGAGTGGCGCTGCTGCACACAGGTGTAGCCCGTCCAGCCGTTGGCGAGGGCGACGGCACGCGCCCGCTCGGTCCGCCAGGTGGCGTGGTTGGAGCAGCCCAGGATGGACACCTGGCCGTCCGACACCAGTTCATTGAGCGTGCCGAGAGTCTCCTCCAGGGGGACGGATCGGTCCTCGATGTGCGTCCAGTACAGATCGATCCGGTCCGTGCCCAGGCGCCGCAGACTCTCCTGCGCGGCCTTCCGTATCGCGGCCGCGGAGAGCCCTTCGGCCGTTTCCAGTCCGGTGCCAGGGACAGTGGGACGAGCGCCGGCCTTGGTCGAGATCAGCACCTCGTCCCGCACCCGGCGGCTCGCCATCCACCGGCCGATGGTGGTCTCACTCTCGTCCCCGGTGGTGCCGGGGTGCCAGAAGACGTAGTTGTTGGCGGTGTCGATCAGGTTCCCGCCGGCCTCGACGAACCGGTCGAGGATGGCGAAAGACGTCTTTTCGTCCACGGTGCTCCCGAAGGGCAGCGTCCCCAGGCACAGCACCCCGGCCGAGACCCCGGACGGCCCGCCGATACGACGTCGTTGCATGTCGAACTCCCTTGGTCCTGCGTGTTCTTCGCATGGCGCAGTCGACCCCTTCGGGTGTTGACGTGCGGTGACTTCAACCTAGGCGTCGATCGGTTCGGTGTACCGGTCCGATTGAGGGCCAAAAAACCAGACCAATTCTCCCGGTGGCGTCAGCCCGAGGACATCGCCACACCCAGCAGCACCGCGTACAGCAGCGGGAGTATCGCCAGAGCGAGCGCGCCGCCGGCGGTCATCATGCGCAGCCCCCGCATGGACCGGCGGTGCGGCAGAAGCCAGGCGACCGCGAGCAGGGCCACGCCCAGAAGGATCCCGATTTCGATGCCGCTGGTGTAGCCCTCGGAGTAGAACATGCTGAGCTCCCCGACCAGCAGGGGCAGACCCGGCAGGGTGGCGGCCATGGGCGCCTTCCACCAGGTGCGGTGGGCAACGGGGAGCCGCGAGTCATTCGTGATCATGTTGCCCCATGGAATCAGCGCCGGGCGGCTGTGGGGTCGGGGAACGTACTCATCTTCCGCGCGCAGGTACTCAGCGCCGTTTCCTTGGTGCGGCCTGAGGGCCACCGGTCACCGGCCGCGCCCGAGCGTGCTCGTGGCCGCGCGGATCGGGGCCGGTCGGTGGAGGAAGTCCGTGTTGTCCGCCCACTGGTCCACGCCGCCTGTCAGCGGCAGTTCTCGCAGGTCCGGATCGGTGACCGTCCCCGCCAGCGCCTGTGCGAATCGGTCGGCGCGCAGCACCAGGAAGGGCCGGCTGTGGTACGGGCGGCGCCGCGGATCCACCGGTTCGACGAGCCCGGACTCGTTCTGCAGCGAGGCCACCGTCTCGTACGCGTCGCAGAGGTGGCGCTCCCGCTCCGGGTAGGCCGTCGCCGCCAGGGCGCCCCGCAGCGACGGCATCAGCTCCTCGGCCACTGCCAGCCGGCCGAACGCGCTGCCCAGCCACTTGCCGTACGGCGCGTACCGCCGCTCCAGGAGCAGGCACAGCCGCATGAGATCCCGCACCAGCCGTCCCGCGACCACCGCCGAGCCGAGATCGTCCCCGGCTTCCGCGCAGCGTCCGACGAACGCTTCCTCCTGGGAGATCCGCTGCCACTGACAGGCCAGCAGATACCGCCAGACCTGATCGGGGTACCAGGCGAGCCGGCGCCGTACGGCGGTGAGGGTGCCGGGCCCGTCATGGAACACCGCACCGGCGGTGGCCTCGGCGAGTTTCTGCTGCGGCGTCGCGAGCCAGTCCCGGACGGTCGGTTCGGTGCGCGTCGGATCCAGTCCGGCCAGTTCAGTCAGTCCGGTCAGTCCGGTCTCCCGGGTCAGCCAGGCGCCCACATCCTGTGTGGAGACCCGGTGGTTGACCGGGCCGCCCGTCGGCTCCATGAGCCCGACCGGATCGAGCGGATCGTCCGCCTGCCGGAAGTGGGTGGGCCAGCCCCGTACTTCCTTCGGCAGCCGGTCGGCGAGGAGCCGGCGGATACGGGCGCCGTGTTCGGCCACCTCGTCCGGTGCGAGGAAGAGCTCCAGCCGTGGCCCCCACTCGTGATCGGCCGACCTCGCGGTGTCGAAGCCGAGTACCTCCGAGCCGGTTCCGACCCGCGCGGCGGCGTGGCGCAGGCCGGGGAAGGCGTCATCGAGGAGGGGCCGCACAGCCTCCTCGTACAGAATCCTGGCGAGCTCAAGTCCGGGCAGGAACGGGGCATCGGGCGTGGGCATCCGCCCACTGTGGCGGGCGTGGTGCCCGCGGGCCAGCGGATATCGGGTGGGACGCCGCGAGACGACGCCCCGCCGCACCGGATGTCGGGCGCCGCCCGGGAGCGGTGTCTCAGCGGGTGTCCGGGCCGGCCCGGGACCGTTCCCGCCTTCCGAGCGCGATCTTGATGGGGACGAGCGACAGCCACGTCCACAGGGCCGCGGTGGGGGAGACGAAGGCGATCGGCACCGTTGCCGCGAAGACCAGGACGGTCGTGCCGAGGTCCGTGAGGATGTTCCGGGCGACGCGGTCGGAGATGGGGTGGGCCATCTGCGGGCGGCGCCAGATCGTGAGGAACACCGCCAGTTCCAGCAGGTCGATGACGCAGATGGTCGACGCGTACACGGCGACGGCCAGGGGTTGCGAGGCGTACTCGGACAGCATGGTCGTCGGGAAGGGGACCAGTGCGATGGCTCCCAGGCCGGCGAGTGCGAGCCGCAGGGACAGCCCGTCCACGCGCCGGGCCAGTCGCAGGATCCGGCGGTGTTCGCGCCAGAGCGCGGCGAGGATGGTGAAGCTCAACGCGTAGGCGCCGAGCGCGGGCAGCGAATCGCGGACCGCGTCGCGGAAACCGTCCGCGTCCAGTCCCGATGCCACATGGATGTCGAGCACCAGCAGGGTCATGGCGATGGCGAAGATCCCGTCGGACAGGGCGATCAGCCGGTCCGGGCTCTTCTCGTCCGCTCTGCCGTTGCTCACCCGGCCCAGCGTGATCGGGCAGCGGCGCGGGGCCCTTCATTACGCCGACGGCGGGCAAGCCCCGGCCTCACCGGCGCGGTGCGGTGTTTCAGGGTCGGCCCCGGAACGTGCGGCGCGCTGCGAGCCGGGGCCGCTTACCTCTCAGGTCATCGACCCCGGCTCGTACGCCTGCCACGATCGCCGCTGTACGGAGCCCGACCGACCGGAAGGACACCATGCCCGCCTACGCCATAGCCAACCTGCAAGAGGCCGCCCCGCACCAGGAGATCGCTGAGTACATCGAGCGCATCACCGCCACCTTCGAGCCCTACGGCGGCCGCTTCCTCGTACACGCCACGCAGCACGAGGTGAAGGAGGGCACCTGGCCCGGGAACGTCGTGGTGATCGGCTTCCCGGGGATCGCCGAGGCGCGGGGCTGGTGGGACTCTCCCGCGTACCAGGAGATCGCGCCGTTCCGCTCGCGGCACATCCAGGGCGACATCATCCTGCTCGAAGGCGTCCCCGAGGGCTACGACCCGACTACCACCGCGAAAGCGATACGGGAGGCCCTGCCCTAGCCCTCGGGCCTGCTGCGCCTCCGCGATCAAGGCCCCTCGACTTCCGCCGCCGCACAGCGGATCAGGCCCGGTGCTGATTTCGCAGCGCCGGGCCTGACCTGGTGTTTTATGCGTCGGGCTGGTTACGCCGGGTCGATGCGGGAGACGGTGCCACCGATGGCGAGCACGTACAGCTCGCCATCGCCGCCCTGTACGAACGAGATGACCTCGCCGCCGTTGACGCCAAGGTCGCTCTCGCCGGTCACCTGGCCGTTCTCTATCTGCAGAGCGCGGACGGTGCCGTCGCAGTAGTCGCTGAACACGTACTGCCCCTTGAGGTCCGGGATCGCCTCGCCGCGGTAGACATATCCGCCGGTCACCGAGCAGCCCAGCCCGTTACGGTCGTACTCGTGGATCGGCGGCACGTGGTTCGCGGGCTCCGTGCCGCCCCGGAAGGTGTGGGTGCCCTCCATCGCGGACCAGCCGTAGTTCTCGCCGCCCTTGCTGTCCGCCGAGGCCCAGTCGATCTCCTCCCAGGCGCTCTGGCCGACGTCGCCGATCAGCAGGTCGCCCGTGCCCGCGTCGAAGGAGAACCGCCACGGGTTGCGCAGCCCGTATGCCCAGATCTCGCCCTTCGCGTTCGGGTTGTCCACGAACGGGTTGTCCGCCGGGATCGCGTACGGGTCGCCGCCGCTCGGGTCGATCCGCAGCAGCTTGCCGAGCAGCGTGTCGAGGTTCTGCCCGTTGCCGTGCGGGTCGCCGCCCGAGCCGCCGTCGCCGAGCGCGATGTAGAGGTAGCCGTCGGGGCCGAACTTGATGTCGCCGCCGTTGTGGTTGGAGTACGGCTGCGTCTGGGTGAGGACGGTGCGCCGGGTGTCCGGCTGGATCGCGCCGTCCTGCACGGCGAACTCGTCCACGGTGCTGGTGCCTTCGAGGTTCGTGAACGAGATGTAGAAGTGCGCCAACTCCTTGTCGAACGCGATGCCCAGCAGGCCGCGTTCGCCGTCGGTGGTGGTCTCGCCGGATATGTCGAGGACGGGCTCGCCGAGCCCCTGATCGCCCAGGACCCGTACGGTGCCCGCGCGTTCGGCGATCCAGACCGTGTCATCGGGCCCGGCGGCGCCGGCGATCGGATTCTGGGCTGTGGCCACCTGTTTGAGCGTGACTTCCGCCGCCTGACGTGGGGCGGCGGGCTCGTCGGCGGACGCTGTGGCTAAGGCGAGGGAAGCAATGAGGCAGATGGCGCCGATGATTGCCGAGCTTCTGGTGCGAACTTTCACCGTGGCTCTCCTAGAGGAGGCGAGTGGGGGGAACCCGGCTGCTGGGGGCAGTGGTGTGGGAGTCGCCCGCGCCAGCACGCAACCTGGGTGGGGGGATTGTGTGCTACTGGCTACGGATGAGGATACAAGGACAGGGGCGGTTGGCGTAGACCAATGCGCCCATCCATGCGCCTCCGTTCCGCTCTCCGTCGCGCCCTCCGACTCCGCGTTCCCCGGCCCCCGGGGCGCGCGCCCCGGCCTGGGCGCAGGCGACCCGTGTCACAGCTCGACGTACGGCCCCCGCACGATCCACCCCAGCCGGTACAGCCACTCGGCCCCCCGGTGGCACGCCCGGACATGACCGGGCGGCGGTCATGTACTAGAGTTATCTCGACATCGAGATATCTGCCGAAGGCGCACCGCGGCCGCCAAACGGTAAGGGTTACCTAACTAATCCTTACCTTAGCGGATCGGCGAGGAGCCGTGTGGCACCACGCGGCGTAGCCGCAATAAGAGGTACAGCGCGGTAGTCCGCGCACATTGATGAAGGAGAATGTCGTGTCGGCGAACAGCTTCGACGCCCGCAGCACGCTGCGCGTGGGTGACGAGTCGTACGAGATCTTCAAGCTGGACAAGGTCGAGGGCTCCGCGCGCCTCCCTTACAGCCTGAAGGTGCTGCTGGAGAACCTGCTCCGCACCGAGGACGGCGCGAACATCACCGCCGACCACATCCGCGCGCTCGGTGGCTGGGATTCCCAGGCGCAGCCGAGCCAGGAGATCCAGTTCACGCCGGCCCGCGTGATCATGCAGGACTTCACCGGTGTGCCCTGTGTCGTGGACCTCGCCACCATGCGTGAGGCCGTGAAGGAGCTCGGCGGCGACCCGGCGAAGATCAACCCGCTGGCCCCGGCCGAGCTGGTCATCGACCACTCCGTCATCGCCGACAAGTTCGGTACGCCGGAGGCGTTCGCGCAGAACGTGGAGCTGGAGTACGGCCGCAACAAGGAGCGCTACCAGTTCCTGCGCTGGGGCCAGACCGCCTTCGACGAGTTCAAGGTCGTCCCGCCCGGCACCGGCATCGTCCACCAGGTGAACATCGAGCACCTGGCCCGCACCGTCATGGTCCGGGGCGGCCAGGCGTACCCCGACACCCTCGTCGGCACCGACTCGCACACCACCATGGTCAACGGCCTCGGCGTGCTGGGCTGGGGCGTCGGCGGCATCGAGGCCGAGGCCGCGATGCTCGGCCAGCCCGTCTCGATGCTCATCCCGCGCGTCGTCGGCTTCAAGCTGACCGGCGAGCTGCCCGCCGGCACCACCGCCACCGACCTGGTCCTCACGATCACCGAGATGCTGCGCAAGCACGGCGTCGTCGGCAAGTTCGTCGAGTTCTACGGTGAGGGCGTCGCCGCGACCTCCCTCGCGAACCGCGCCACCATCGGCAACATGTCGCCGGAGTTCGGCTCGACCGCCGCGATCTTCCCGATCGACGGCGAGACCCTCAAGTACCTGCGGCTGACCGGCCGCAGCGACCAGCAGGTCGCCCTCGTCGAGGCGTACGCCAAGGAGCAGGGCCTCTGGCTCGACCCGGCCGCCGAGCCCGACTTCTCCGAGAAGCTGGAGCTCGACCTCTCCACGGTCGTCCCCTCCATCGCCGGACCGAAGCGCCCGCAGGACCGCATCATCCTGGCCGAGGCCAAGCAGAAGTTCGCCGAGGACGTACGCAACTACGTCTCCGAGGACGAGGAGGCGGGCAAGGAGTCCTTCCCGGCCTCCGACGCCCCGGCCTCCGCCAATGGCGTGCCGACCCGTCCGACGCTGGTCACGGCCCCCGACGGCTCGACGTACGAGATCGACCACGGCGCCGTCACCGTCGCCGCGATCACCTCCTGCACCAACACCTCGAACCCGTACGTCATGGTCGCCGCCGCGCTGGTGGCCAAGAAGGCGGTCGAGAAGGGCCTCACCCGCAAGCCGTGGGTCAAGACCACCCTCGCCCCGGGCTCCAAGGTCGTCACCGACTACTTCGACAAGGCGGGCCTCACCCCGTACCTCGACAAGGTCGGCTTCAACCTCGTCGGCTACGGCTGCACCACGTGCATCGGCAACTCGGGCCCGCTGCCCGAAGAGGTCTCCAAGGCCATCAACGAGCACGACCTGGCCGTCGCCGCGGTGCTCTCCGGCAACCGTAACTTCGAGGGCCGGATCAACCCCGACGTCAAGATGAACTACCTGGCGTCCCCGCCGCTGGTCGTCGCGTACGCCCTCGCGGGCTCCATGAAGGTGGACATCACCAAGGACGCCCTGGGCATCGACCAGGACGGTAAGCCGGTCTACCTCCAGGACATCTGGCCCACCGAGGCCGAGGTCAACGACGTCGTGGCCAATGCCATCGGCGAGGACATGTTCAACAAGTCCTACCAGGACGTCTTCGCGGGCGACGCCCAGTGGCAGGCGCTGCCGATCCCGACCGGCAACACCTTCGAGTGGGATCCGCAGTCCACCTACGTCCGTAAGCCCCCGTACTTCGAGGGCATGACGATGGAGACCACCCCGGTCGCGGACATCACCGGCGCCCGCGTGCTGGCGAAGCTGGGCGACTCGGTCACCACCGACCACATCTCCCCGGCCGGTGCGATCAAGGCCGACACCCCGGCCGGCACGTACCTCACGGAGCACGGCGTCGAGCGCCGCGACTTCAACTCGTACGGTTCCCGCCGTGGCAACCACGAGGTCATGATCCGCGGCACCTTCGCCAACATTCGCCTGCGCAACCAGATCGCGCCGGGCACGGAGGGCGGCTACACCCGCGACTTCACCGTCGACGGCGCCCCGGTCTCCTTCATCTACGACGCCTCCCAGAACTACCAGGCCGCCGGCACCCCGCTGGTCGTCCTGGCGGGCAAGGAGTACGGCTCGGGCTCGTCCCGCGACTGGGCCGCCAAGGGCACCGCGCTGCTCGGCGTGCGGGCCGTCATCGCCGAGTCGTACGAGCGCATCCACCGCTCGAACCTGATCGGCATGGGCGTACTCCCGCTCCAGTACCCGGAGGGCGCCTCGGCCGAGGCCCTGGGCCTGACCGGCGAGGAGACCTTCTCCTTCACCGGCGTGACGGAACTGAACAACGGCTCGACCCCCCGCACGGTCAAGGTCACGACGGACACCGGCGTGGAGTTCGACGCGGTGGTCCGCATCGACACCCCGGGCGAGGCGGACTACTACCGCAACGGCGGCATCATGCAGTACGTGCTCCGAAGCCTGATCCGCAAGTAGCCCTTACGGCGGTGAGTGGCGAGGGCCGTGTTCCGTACACACCAGTACGGAACACGGCCCTCACGAAACGGGCCACCGGCTTGCGCCGGTGGCCCGTTCGGTTGCTGAGCGGACTACCGCAGGAGTTCCACCTCCGCCAGGGTGGACGGGGTCGTGGTCACCAGGCGGTACTTCGTGTACGTGCCTGGATCCGTCACCGTGAAGGCGCGGGTCTGTTTGTCCCAGGCGAAGGACTGGGCCGACCTGGTGTCCAGCGTCTTCCAGTCCGTGCCGTCCGTGGAGCCCTGGAGGGTCCAGCCCGTCGGTGCCTCCGCCGCCTTGGACGACGTCAGCGTGTACTGGACCGCGCGGGTCGCGGACGCCACCGGGAGGTCGGCCGACTCGACCTGGCCCGCCGTGCGGGAGGTGTTGTCGAAGAGCGGGCCCGTGCCGGTCAGGGCGTCGGTGCGCGGGGAGGGCACCTTGTCGTCCTGGGTGATCGAGACCGGCGCCGCGTCCTTGCCCGTGCCCCACTTCGACGGCTTGGAGCCCATCGCGAACTCCAGCGTGCCGCCGCGCGCGAGCAGGTCGTGCGGAAGGGCCGTGGAGTTCCACGCCGTGCCGTTGACCTTCAGGCCCTGGACGTAGATGTTCTTGGCGCTGTTCTTGGGCGCCTTGACGACCAGCTTGCGGCCGTTGTCCAGGTGCACGGTCGCCTTGGTGAAGAGCGGCGAGCCGACCGCGTACTCCCCGCTGCCCATCACCAGCGGATAGAAGCCGAGCGCGGAGAAGAGGAACCAGCCGGACTGCTCGCCGTTGTCCTCGTCGCCGTGGTAGCCCTGGCCGATCTCGCTGCCGGTGTAGAGCCGGGAGAGGACCTCGCGGACCTTCTCCTGGGTCTTCCAGGGCTGCGAGGCCGCGTTGTACATGTACGTGACGTGGTGGGCGACCTGGTTGGAGTGGCCGTACATGCCCATCCGTACGTCACGCGCCTCCGTCATCTCGTGGATGACGCCGCCGTACGAGCCGACGAACTCCGCCCCGGCCGTCTCGGGCGTCGCGAAGTAGGTGTCCAGCTTGTCCCCGAGACCCGATCGGCCGCCGTACAGGTTGGCCAGCCCCCGCGAGTCCTGCGGGGCCGTGAAGGCGTATCCCCAGCCGTTCGTCTCGGTGTAGTCGTAGCCCCACACGCGCGGGTCGTACGTGCCGGAGGGCACCCGCCAGTCGCCCTTCAGGTCGCGGCCCTGGAAGAAGCCGGCCTTCGAGTCGAAGAGCGAGACGTACTCCTGGGCGCGGTTGAGGAAGTACGCGGCCTCCTCCTTGTAGCGCGCCTTCTTGGTCTTCTTGTAGAGCGCCTCGCCCATCTTCGCCAGGCCGTAGTCGTTGAGGTAGCCCTCCAGCGACCAGGAAAGGCCCTCATGGGTCTCGGTGGAGGCGTAGCCGAGGAACGGGGACGTCTCCATGCCCTTGCGGCCCACGCCCGAACTGGGCGGCGCCACCGTCGCGTTCTTCAGCGCCGCGTCGTACGCCGCCTCCGCGTCGAAGTCGACACCCTTGACGTACGCGTCCGCGAAGGCCACGTCCGAGCTGGTGCCGGTCATCAGGTCGGCGTAGCCGGGCGAGGACCAGCGGGAGATCCAGCCGCCGTCCTTGGACTGCTGGACGAAGCCGTCCACCAGCTCGCCCGCCTTCTTCGGGGTGAGGAAGGAGTACGCGGGCCAGGTCGTCCGGTAGGTGTCCCAGAAGCCGTTGTTGACGTACACCTCGCCGTCGACGATCTTCGCCCCGGTCTGCGTCGGCGTGTCGGGTCCGGTCTGCGGCGAGAACGGGCTGGCGTACTGCTGCTTCGGACGGGACTTCGAACCGGTGTTCTCGAAACCGGAGTTGGGATACAGGTAGAGCCGGTAGAGGCTGGAGTAGAGCGTGGTCAGCTGGTCGTGGTCCGCACCCTCCACCTCCACGCGGCGCAGGATGTCGTCCCACGCGTTCTGCGCCCGCTTCTCGACCTGCTCGAAGCGGCCGTTGGCCGGGATCTCGTCGGCGAGGTTCTTCTTCGCCTGGTCGACGCTGATCAGCGAAGTCGCCAGGCGCAGCGTGACGGTGCGGTCCTTGCCGGCGTCGAAGCGCATGTAGCCGGTGACGTCGTCGCCCCCGCCGCCGGTGAGCTTGGAGCCCGCCGTGACGGGCGCGTCGAAGACGCCGTATACGAACAGCCGCGTGGCGCCGGTCGACAGCCCGCTCTTGACGTCGGAGAACGCGGTGAAGGAACGGGTCGCCGGATCGAGCGTCAGCCCGCCGTCGTTGGAGATGTTGTCGAAGACCAGGCTCGCGTCGTCACCGGGATAGGTGAACCGCATCATCGCCGCGTGGTCGGTCGGGGTCATCTCGGCCTTCAGGCCGTTCTCGAACGTGACGCCGTAGTAGTGCGGCTTCGCGGTCTCGTTCTCGTGCCGGAACGGGAGCGCCCGTGCCGTACGGGACGCGTCGGGCGTGCCCGCGGCGGCCGACGGCATCATCTGGAAGGTCTGCCGGTCGCCCATCCAGGGGCTGGGCTCATGGCTGGCGCTGAACGCCTGCAGGGTCGGCAGATTGTCGGCGTTGTTGGCGCGGGAGTACTCGTACAGCCAGCTGTTCGAGCCCGCGTTGGTCACCGGCGTCCAGAAGTTGAAGCCGTTGGGCACGGCGGTCGCCGGGAAGGTGTTGCCGCGTGAGAAGGAACCGCTCGAGTTGGTGCCGCGCGTGGTGGACGCGTAGTCCGACAGATGCGCGAGCCGCTTCTCCGGCGCCTTGGGGGCCAGGGTGAGGTCGTCGATCCAGCCCTGGAACTTCCCGGGGCCCTTGGGGGCGTCGTACGCCACCAGGATCCGGTCGACGGTCTTGCCGGCCGCGACCGCTCCGATCCGGGCGTCGACCTGGTTCCACTGGTTGACGTAGAGCCGCTTGGAGGCGCCCTGGCCCTGCGGGGTCAGCAGCCCGCCGTGCGTGTCGAGGGCCTTCAGATCACTCAGATAGGTGCCGTCGGTGAAGGCGAGATCGACCGCCACGTTCGTGGCCGGGTAGTTCAGATCCGTCTCCGGGAGGGAGGGATAGATCCGGTACGAGAGCGCGGTGTCGCGCCGCACGGCCGTGTCGACGTCGAAGACCTTGTTGTACGAGTACGCCCGCCCGTCGGGCTGGTGCTGACCGGCGTACCGCAGCGCCTTCTTGCCGGTGAATCCGACGCCGGACTTGGCGGTGGGGGAGCCGGACGGGCCGCGGTCCACCTGGGTGCGCATGTCCTGGGGCGCCGGGGTGCTCGTGTCTCCGTTGGAGAACTGCACATCGGCCAACTGGGTCGCGTCCGAAGCGCCGTTGTTCGCGGTGATGTCCAGCCGGTAGTGCTGGTAGGCCGCCGGTTCGCCGATGTCGTACGACTTCGTCTGGAAGCGTTCCCCGAAGGTCTCGCCCGTCCGGGAGTCCAGGTCCTTCCATTCCTTGCCGTCGGCGGAGCCCTGGAGCTTCCAGCCCTTGGGATCCCGCTCGGCGTGGTCGTTCGCCGAGGTCAGGGCGTACGTGACGACCTTGACCGGCTCATCGAGGTCGAACTCGAGCCAGCCGGCCGGCTCGAACGCCAGCCATTTCGTGGCGGGCTGCACATCGATCAGGTTTTCCTTGACCTCGCCGCCGCTTGTGTTCTCGTCGCTGGCGCGCAGATCCACGACCCTGTCGGTGACATTGCCTGGAATTCCGGTGGTGAAGCCGCCATCGACACCCGATGCCCGCTTCTCTCCGTCAGATCCCACTTCGACGGTGTTCCGCCAGTCCGGCTGAGGTTCGTCCGCCTCGAAAGAAGACGTGAATTCCTTTTCCGCCGGACGGGGTTGGGCGGGTTGTGCTATGGCGGCGGACTGGGCCGTTACGACGAGCAGTGAGGCGGCCGCCACGAGGGCGGCTGTATGCCATTGTCTGCGCCGGGGTCCGGTTCTCTCCTGCATACCGACCTGCATACCGAGCCTTTCCTCCTGCGTAAGCATGTTGGACAACGTTGTCAAACGGGAAGCGCGGGGTCCAGTAGGAGCCAAGTGCAGGATGGTGTCAAGGGTGTTGGTGATGCGGGGTGATGCGGGGTGGCTGGAATCGGTCAGTCGAGGAGAGACCGAGGTGGTCGAATGGGTACACAACCGGCTCAGATATCCGCGAGGTCTCAACTAGGGAAAGACTGCCGTCCAAACCCGCTTTCGATCTTGCTCAGTTGACGGGAAGTGGACTATACCTGTCGGCGTCCGCCCCAGGCGTTTAACTCGGTGGCGGCGGACCGGGGGGCAGGGGCGGCGGGGAGGGCTCTGCCCGCGGCCGGCCGGCCATTCGGGCCGTACTCCCTGCGAGCGAGCACGACAATCCTGCACGACCCAGCTTCATTTGACCGCGGTGGCGGGGCCCTTCGCCTCAGGCGAGAAGGACGGGCGACCGGTACACCGCCTGAGTCCTGGAGAAGGCGAGGACTTGAGCATGGGATCCACCTCCGCTCAGAACAACGAGGGCCTTGGCCGTCGCGATGTGATCAAGCGTTCCGCTGCGATCGGCCTGATCACCGTCCCGACGATGGGCTTCCTGTCGTCGTGTGCGAGCAGTGACAGCGGGAGCGACGACAAGGTCGAGAAGGGCAAGACGTCCGCGAAGAACCCGCTCGGGGTCAACGAGAGCGCGGCGCTCGACTTTGTTCTGTTCGACGGCGGCTTCGGCAGCGAGTACGGGACGGACGCCGTCAAGAAGTACGAGGCGGCGTTCCCGAAGGCGAAGGTCAAGTTCACCCCGACCCAGAAGATCCAGTCCCAGCTGCAGCCGCGCTTCAACGGCGGCACCCCGCCGGACCTGATCGACAACTCGGGCGCCGAGCAGATGGACATGGGCGTTCTCGTCGGCAAGCAGCAGCTCACCGACCTCACACCCCTGCTGGACGCCCCGTCCTTCGACGACCCGGCCAAGAAGGTCCGCGACACGCTGCGCCCCGGCATCGTCGAGATGGGCCAGTTCGACGGCGACCCGGTGTGGATCATGTACTACGCCTACACCGTGTACGGCGTGTGGTACTCGCAGACCGCGCTGGACAACCTCGACGCGGAGTATCCCGAGGACTGGGACGCGATGCTGGCCCTCTGTGCGAAGGCCAAGAAGAAGGGCATCGCGGGCTGGACCTACGCCGGCAAGTACCCGTACTACATCCCCTTCTCGCTCTACCCGTTCATCGGCAAGATCGGCGGCCGCGAGGTCCTCGACGCCATCGACAACCTGGAGCCGAACGCCTGGAAGCACCCGGCCGTCAAGGCCGCCTTCGAGGCGTACTTCGAGCTGTACAAGAAGGGCTACATCCTCAAGGGCACCCCCGGTCTCGACCACACCCAGTCGCAGACCGCGTGGACCGAGGGCAAGGCGCTGTTCATCCCGAACGGCTCCTGGGTCGAGAACGAGGCGGCGAAGACCACGCCGGAGGACTTCCAGATGAAGGTGGCCGCGCCGTCCAGCCTGGACGCCTCGGACAAGCTTCCCTTCGGCGCCATCTGGGCGTCCGGCGGTGAGCCCTTCATCGTCCCGAAGAACGCCAAGAACCCCGATGGCGGCATGGAGCAGCTCCGCATCATGCTGAGCGAGGCGTCGTCGAAGAACTTCACCTCCAAGGTGAAGTCGCTCAGCGCCTTCAACGGCGGCACCGATGGCCTCACGCTCTCCACCGCGATGCAGTCCGGTGTCGACGCGCTGGCCAAGGCCGGCGCCAATGTGCTCAACCCCCGGATGCAGGACTGGTACGTCGCCCTCCAGAAGGAGAAGCTCGGCGTCGGCGCGCTCGGCGAGATGATGGCCGGACGCATGACCCCGGCCGAGTGCGTCAAGAAGTGCCAGGAATACGCCGACGCGGCCGCCAAGGACGACTCCGTCAAGCACTACAAGCACCAGTAGGAGCGGAAGTGACCGGAGGCCCCGCCGGGGCCTCCGGTTCCCCCAAGGCAGTACGGCGGCACCCGCCGGAGATTCGGGGTCGGGAGACATGCAGCACGGCAAGTACCGGTTCATCGTGGGGTTCCTGATCGTCCCACTGGGAATGTACGCGCTTTTCGTCATATGGCCGTTCGTCCAGTCCATCTACTATTCGTTCACGGACTGGACCGGTCTCAGCCCGGACTTCAAGATGGTCGGCTTCGGCAATTACTCGCGGATGCTCGACGACGACACCTTCTGGAGTTCGCTCCAGCACAGCCTGACCCTCGCGCTGTTGCTGCCTGTCGTGGTGCTCGGCCTGGCGCTCTTCTTCGCGTTCATGCTGAATGTCGGTGGACGCCGCAGAAAGGGAGCCGCCATCGCGGGCGTTCGCGGCTCCTCCTTCTACAAGATCGTGTACTTCTTCCCGCAGGTGCTCTCGATCGCCATCGTCGCGCTGCTTTTCCAGTTCGCGTACAACCCGAACAGCGGCGCCATCAACTCCGCGCTCGGCGCGGTCGGTCTGGACAGCGTGCAGCCGGAGTGGCTGGGCGACCCGGACCTGGCGCTGTGGTGCGTGATGGCCGTCCTGGTATGGAGCCAGGTCGGCTTCTTCGTGGTGCTCTTCTCGGCCGGTATGGCCTCCATCCCGAAGGACTTCTACGAGGCGGCGCTGCTGGACGGCGCGAGCCGCGTCACCACCTTCTTCCGTATCACGCTGCCGCTGCTGTGGGACACCGTGCAGTCCGGATGGGTCTACATGGGCATCCTCGCGCTGGGCGCGGAGTCCTTCGCGGTCGTGCAGATCATGACCGTGGGACCGGGCGGCCCCGCCGATTCCACCAATGTCATGATCCTGTTCGTCTACCAGAAGGCGTTCCGTGACGGTCAGGCGGCCTACGCGACGACGATCGGTGTCGCCCTCCTCGTCGTCACGCTGGTCTTCTCCGCCATCGTGATGCGGCTGGGTCGACGTGAGCGGCTGGAGTTCTGATGAAGACCACTGACACCCCTCCCACGCCTCCGCCGGCCGGCACCGTGGAGCCGCGGCCCGCCGTGACCAAGACGGACGTCCCGGCTCCCGGCGAGACGAAGAGCGGCGGCGTCCTCAACGTCTTCTCGCACGGCGTCCTCGTCATCTGGGCCGTCCTGGTCGTTCTGCCGCTGCTGTGGGCCGTGATGACGTCCTTCAAGGACGACAGGTCCATCTTCACCTCGCCCTGGTCCCTGCCGGACACGCTGCACTTCGAGAACTGGTCGCGCGCCTGGACCCAGGCGCACATGAGCGACTACTTCCTCAACACCGTTCTGGTGGTGGCCGGTTCCCTGATCGGCACGCTGCTGCTCAGCTCGATGGCCGCCTATGTGCTGGCGCGCTTCGAGTTCCCCGGGAACCGCTTCATCTACTACCTGTTCATCGGCGGGATGAGCTTCCCGATCATCCTCGCGCTGGTCCCGCTGTTCTATGTCATGAACAACCTGGGCCTGCTGAACTCCATCCACGGTCTGATCCTGGTCTACATCGCCTACTCGCTGCCGTTCTCCGTCTTCTTCCTCACGGCCTTCTTCAAGACGCTGCCCACCTCGGTGGCGGAAGCGGCGATCATCGACGGCGCCTCGCACACCCGGACGTTCTTCCAGGTGATGCTGCCGATGGCCAAGCCCGGCCTCATCAGCGTCGGCATCTTCAACTTCCTGGGGCAGTGGAACCAGTACCTGCTGCCCACGGTGCTGAACACCGACCCGGACCACAAGGTGCTCTCCCAGGGCCTGGTGCAGCTCGCGGTCAGCCAGGGGTACAAGGGCGACTGGTCCGGTCTCTTCGCCGGCCTGGTGATGGCCATGCTCCCGGTGCTCGCCGCGTACATCATCTTCCAGCGCCAGGTCGTGGCCGGTCTGACGGCGGGCGCGCTGAAGTAGTCGCTTTTCCTGGTGAATCGGTGCACATAGCGACATAAGTGAACGAACCGCTCGCCCACTCGATCCGGCGGGCGGTTCGTCGCGTTCCACGCCCCGTCCTGACGGGATGAAGACCGCTCATCCGTAGCCGTGCTCGCTCAAGGTCTTGACGGGAGGTAGCCCGAAAGGCTGAGCTTAGGGTTCACAAGTTGGAGATACGTCGGGGTCTCATTGGCGCGGCCCCGGCCGGGGGCGGTGGTCGTGCCGCCTGCCAAGGGCAGGAGTGGATGAGTCGTGGAGACTCCAGGGTCGCAGTCGTCTCTGCACCGGGCCAACCTCGAGCGGGTCGTACGCGCGGTGCGCATGGCCGGTTCGCTCACCCAGGCGGAGATCGCCCGGAGCACGGGACTGTCGGCGGCCACGGTCTCCAATATCGTCCGCGAGCTGAAGGACGGCGGGACCGTGCAGGTCACGCCCACCTCCGCGGGCGGCCGCCGGGCCCGCAGCGTCTCGCTCAGCGGTGACGCGGGCATTGTCATCGGAGTGGATTTCGGCCACACCCATCTGCGCGTCGCCGTCGGCAACCTCGCCCATCAGGTGCTCGCGGAGGAGTCCGAGCCCCTCGATGTGGACGCCTCGTCCGCCCAGGGCTTCGGTCGGGCCGAGGAACTGGTCGAGCGGCTGATCGTGACCACCGGCGTCAGCCGTCAGAAGGTGATAGGTGTCGGCCTCGGTGTCCCCGGGCCGATCGACGTCGAATCCGGCACGCTCGGCTCGACGTCGATACTGCCCGGCTGGACCGGGATCAACCCCAGTGAGGAGCTGGCCGGGCGCCTCGGCGTACCGGTGTACGTCGACAACGACGCCAATCTCGGCGCCCTCGGCGAACTGGTCTGGGGGAGCGGGCGCGGGGTCAAGGACCTGGCGTACATCAAGGTCGCCAGCGGGGTCGGCGCCGGTCTGGTGATAGGCGGTCAGATCTACCGGGGCCCCGGCGGTACGGCCGGCGAGATCGGGCACATCACGCTGGACGAGTCAGGCCCGGTCTGCCGCTGCGGCAACCGCGGCTGCCTGGAGACCTTCACGGCGGCGCGCTACGTCCTGCCGCTGCTCCGGTCCAGCCACGGAGCCGGTCTGTCCATGGAGCGCGTCGTACAGCTCGCCAGGGAGGGCGACCCGGGCTGCCGCCGGGTAGTGGCCGACGTCGGCCGGCACATCGGCAGTGGCGTGGCGAATCTGTGCAACCTCTTGAACCCCAGCCGGGTGGTGCTCGGCGGAGATCTGGCGGAGGCTGGGGAGTTGGTGCTCACGCCGATCCGGGAGTCGGTCTCCCGGTACGCGATCCCGAGTGCCGCGCGGCAGCTCTCCGTTCTGCCCGGGGCGCTCGGCAGCCGCGCCGAAGTGCTCGGCGCACTCGCTCTCGTGCTGAGCGAAATGGGCGATTCGCCCCTACTTGAGAGCTCCCTCTCGGCCAGTGCACCCGCCTTCACTTAGATAACGAATGGCACCGTTGTCATCTCGTTAAGAATTTACTCCTTGACGCTGGCTGCGGAGCCGAGTTGACTTTCAGCCACCTCGGCCGCAAGGACGCGGCCTCGTCAGGGAGGTTTTTGAAGTGAACGCAACGATGCGTCGTGCCGCCGTGGCCACCGCCGCTACCGCGATGGCCGTCTCCCTCGCCGCCTGTGGCAGCGCCAAGGAGTCCGGCGACAAGGCTGAAGCGTCCAAGTCGGACAAGAAGGGCCCGATCACGATCGGCCTGCTCCTGCCCGAGAACCAGACCGCTCGGTACGAGAAGTTCGACAAGCCGCTGATCGAGAAGAAGGTCGCGGAGCTGACGGACGGCACCGGCAAGGTTCTCTACGCCAACGCCAAGCAGGACGCGACTCTGCAGAACCAGCAGGTCGACACCATGATCACCAACAAGGTCGATGTGCTGGTCGTCGACGCGGTCGACTCCAAGGCCATCGCGGGATCGGTCACGAAGGCCAAGGACGCCGGCATACCGGTCGTCGCCTATGACCGTCTCGCCGAGGGGCCGATCGACGCCTACACCTCCTTCGACAACGAAGAGGTCGGCCGGGTCCAGGGCAAGGCCCTCGTCGAGGCGCTCGGCTCCAAGGCCAAGTCCGGTCAGATCGTCATGATGAACGGTGCCGTCACCGACCCGAACGCCGCTCTGTTCAAGAAGGGTGCGCACTCCGAGCTCGACGGCAAGGTGAACATCGGCAAGGAGTACGACACCAAGGAGTGGAAGCCGGAGAACGCCAACGCCAACATGGAGGGCGCCATCTCCGCCCTTGGCAAGGACAAGATCATCGGCGTCTACTCCGCCAATGACGGCATGGCCGGCGGTATCATCACCGCCCTGAACGCGGCCGGCTTCTCCAAGCTCCCGCCGGTCACCGGCCAGGACGCCGAGCTCGCCGGTGTGCAGCGCATCGTCTCGGGCGAGCAGTTCATGAGCGTCTACAAGTCCTACCCGCAGGAGGCGGCCGTGGCCGCCGAGATGGCCGTCGCGCTCGCCAAGGGCGAGAAGCTCGACTCCATCGCCAAGAGCTCGGTCGACAGCCCCACCACCAAGGGCGTCCCCTCCGTGCTGGTCCCGGTCGTCTCGCTGACCAAGGCCAACATCAATGACACCGTCCTCAAGGACGGCATCTACACGGTGGACGAGATCTGCACCGCGAAGTACAAGGCCGCCTGTGACGCGGCCGGTGTGAAGTAGGTCTCCGCCGGGCCCGCCCGGCGACCTGCTCACGATGAAGCCTGTCCGGCACCCCGCCCATCAACAGCCCCGCAGCCGGGGCGGGGTGCCGGACGGAACGCTTCCCCCCGGCCGCCGTTCCGCGCGTTCGCCGCGGTCCGGGCGGCCGGCGCCTCCGTACTCTTCTGCTCGACCTCCGCGCCTCCCCCCGGCGCGGCATCCCCGCCGGTCAGGCGGCGAAGGAGATGGTTCACGTGACCGCTACGCCCGTGTTGGCGTTGCGAGGGGTCTCCAAGCGATTCGGTGCCGTCCAGGCGCTCACCGACGTAGAGCTTGAGGTCCACTCCGGTGAGGTGGTCGCCCTCGTCGGCGACAACGGCGCCGGGAAATCCACGCTGGTGAAGACCATCGCCGGCGTGCACCCCATCGATGAGGGAGTCATCGAGTGGGAAGGCAGTCCCGTCTCGATCGGCAAGCCGCACGACGCCCAGAACCTGGGCATCGCGACCGTCTACCAGGACCTCGCGCTGTGCGACAACATCGATGTCGTCGGCAACCTCTACCTGGGCCGTGAACTCCGCAGCTGGGGTGTCCTCAACGAGGTCGAGATGGAGCGCCGCTCGCGCGAGCTGCTCACGACGCTCTCGATCCGTATCCCCAGCGTCCGTATCCCGATCGCCTCGCTCTCCGGCGGCCAGCGCCAGACCGTGGCCATCGCCCGGTCCATGCTCGGCGAGCCCAAGCTCGTCATCCTCGACGAGCCGACGGCGGCCCTGGGCGTCGAGCAGACCGCCCAGGTGCTCGACCTCGTCGAGCGGCTGCGCGAGCGCGGCCTCGCCGTGCTCCTCATCAGTCACAACATGGCCGACGTCAAGGCCGTCGCCGACAAGGTGGCCGTGCTCAGGCTGGGCAGCAACAACGGCGTCTTCGATGTCGCGTCCACCTCGCAGGAAGAGATCATCGCCGCCATCACCGGTGCTACGGAAAACGCCGTGACCCGTCGCGCGTCGCGCAATGTGGAGGTTCAGAAGTGAGTACCGACAAGGCCTCCACGTCCCTCGGCAAGGGCCCCGGCGACAAGGCACCCGCCCCGGTCGACGCCCCCGCCGCCGCGGACGGCGCGCTGACCGCGGTCGACCCGCGACTGCTGGTGCGTGAGCAGGGATTCGCGGGCTATCTGTCGGAGTTCCAGCGCAAGATACGCGCCGGTGATCTGGGGTCCATTCCCGTCATCACCGGTCTGATCATCATCTGCGTGGTCTTCCAGAGCCTGAACTCGAACTTCCTCTCGGCGCAGAACCTCAGCAACATCTCCGTGGCCATGGTCGGCACGGGCATGATCGCCGTCGGTATCGTCTTCGTCCTGCTGCTCGGCGAGATCGACCTGTCGGTCGGCTCGGTCAGCGGTGTGTCCGGGGCGATCGTCGCCGTACTGAGCGTCACGCACGGCATGAACGAGTGGCTCGCCCTGGTGATCGCCCTGGTCAGCGGCGCGGCCATTGGCGCGATCCACGGCTTCTTCTTCGCCCGCGTCGGTGCGCCCGCGTTCGCCGTCACCCTGGCAGGTCTGCTCTTCTGGCTCGGCTTCATGCTCCAGATCCTGGGCGACAACGGCACCATCAACCTGGACTCCGAGGGCTTGGTCGCCAAGCTGACCAGCTACTACTTCGCCGATGTCGCGGCCGCCTACGGCCTCGCCCTGGTCGCGGTCGTGGTGTTCTTCCTCACCTCGTTCCTGGAGAACCGCCGCCGTGAGGCGGCCGGAGTCCCGTCCCGCCCGCTCAGCGAGATCGCGCTGCGCACGGCCGTGCTCGCGATCGTGGCCTTCGCCGCGGCGATCATGTTCAACCAGTACAAGGGCCTGCCCCTCGCCCTGGTCATCTTCCTTCTGGTGCTCGTGGTGACCGACTTCGTCCTGCGCCGCACCACGTACGGCCGCAAGATCTTCGCGCTCGGCGGCAGCGTCGAGGCCTCCCGCCGCGCCGGTATCAATGTCACGCTGATCCGCGTCTCGGTGTACTCGATCGCCGGTACGTTCGCGGCCATCGGCGGGCTCTTCATGGCCTCCAAGATCGCCGCCGCCAACCAGGGCGCCGGCACCGGCGACCTGCTGATGAACGCCATCGCGGCGGCCGTCATCGGTGGCACCAGCCTCTTCGGCGGCCGGGGCCGCACCTGGAACGCGCTGCTCGGTGTCATGGTCATCACCTCGATCCAGTACGGCCTGGCGCTGGAAGGCATCGCCACGCCGATCGTGTACATGATCACCGGTGGTGTGCTGCTCGCCACGGTCGTCATCGACTCGGTCACCCGGAAGACCCAGAAGACCGCCGGTCGCGCCTGAGAGACCGTCGGAGCAACTCCGGGCCCGTGCCCGGCACCCACCCCCGGGTGCCGGGCACGGGTGCGTCCCGGGTGCCGTCGATATGACGTACATACAGCCGATCGGGTGACGCATAACGCACCGCCCGATGACTGGTCGCCCGAACGGAACATTAGACTCGGCGGATCGGCAAGCTCGACCAGCTCAAACCCAAGGAGGCACGGGTGGCGTTGCTGACCCACATCAGGGGACCGCGCGATCTGGACCGGCTCGGCCCGGAGCAGCTGGTACAGCTGGCCGGCGAAATCCGGTCTTTTCTCGTCGAGGAAGTCTCCAAGACCGGCGGGCATCTCGGCCCCAATCTCGGTGTCGTCGAGCTGACCATCGCCCTGCACCGCGTCTACGACTCCCCGAAGGACAAGGTCCTCTTCGACACGGGTCACCAGTCATACGTGCACAAGCTGCTCACCGGCCGTCAGGACTTCTCGAAGCTCAAGAGCAAGGGCGGCCTGTCCGGCTACCCGTCCCGTGCCGAGTCCGACCACGACATCATCGAGAACTCCCACGCCTCCACCGTGCTCGGCTGGGCCGACGGTCTCGCCAAGGCCAACGAGGTCCTGAAGAAGGACGACCGGGTCGTCGCGGTGATCGGTGACGGCGCGCTGACCGGCGGTATGGCCTGGGAGGCGCTGAACAACATCGCCGCCGCCAAGGACCGCCCGCTCGTCATCGTCGTCAACGACAACGAGCGCTCGTACGCACCGACCATCGGCGGCCTCGCCAACCACCTCGCGACCCTGCGGACCACCGACGGCTACGAACGCTTCCTGGCCCGCGGCAAGGACCTGCTGGGGCGCACGCCTGTCGTCGGCAGGCCCCTCTACGAGACCCTGCACGGCGCCAAGAAGGGCCTCAAGGACTTCATCGCCCCGCAGGGCATGTTCGAGGACCTCGGCCTGAAGTACGTCGGCCCGATCGACGGCCATGACATCGAGGCCCTGGAGTCCGCGCTGCTGCGCGCCAAGCGCTTCGGCGGCCCCGTCATCGTGCACTGCCTCACCGAGAAGGGCCGCGGCTACCAGCCCGCCCTTCTCGACGAGGCGGACCGCTTCCACGCCGTCGGCAAGATCCACCCCGACACCGGACTGCCCATCGCCTCCTCCGGCGTCGACTGGACCTCGGTGTTCGGCGAGGAGATGGTCAAGCTCGGCACCGAGCGCGCGGACATCGTCGCCATCACCGCGGCCATGCTCCAGCCGGTCGGCCTCGACAAGTTCGCGAAGGCCTTCCCCAAGCGGGTGTACGACGTCGGGATCGCGGAGCAGCACGGCGCGGTCTCCGCGGCCGGCCTCGCCACCGGCGGCCTCCACCCCGTCTTCGCCGTCTACGCGACCTTCCTCAACCGGGCCTTCGACCAGGTCCTGATGGATGTAGCCCTGCACCGCTGCGGGGTGACCTTCGTCCTCGACCGGGCCGGCGTCACCGGCACGGACGGCGCCTCGCACAACGGCATGTGGGACATGTCGATCCTGCAGTGCGTGCCGGGTCTGCGGATCGCCGCCCCGCGCGACGCCGACCAGGTGCGTGCGCAGCTGCGCGAGGCGGTGGAGATCGACGACGCCCCGACCGTGGTGCGCTTCTCCAAGGGCGCGGTCGGCCCGGCGGTCGCCGCCGTCGGCCGGATCGGCGGCATGGACGTGCTGCGCAGGGCCGAGGAGGGTGTGGCGGACGTCCTGCTGGTCTCCGTCGGCGCGCTCGCCCCGATGTGCCTGGAGATCGCCGCCCTCCTCGACAAGCAGGGCATCACGACGACGGTCGTCGACCCCCGTTGGGTCAAGCCCGTCGACGAGGCGCTCGCCCCGCTCGCCGAGCAGCACCGCGTGGTCGTCACCGTCGAGGACAACAGCCGCGTCGGCGGCGTCGGTTCCGCCATCGCCCAGGCGCTGCGCGACGCCGGGGTCGACGTACCACTGCGTGACTTCGGCATTCCGCCGCGCTTCCTCGACCACGCCTCCCGCAAGGAGGTCATGGCCGAGATCGGGCTGACCGCACCGGACATCGCCCGCCAGGTCACCGGGCTGGTCGCGAAGCTGGACGGCCGGCTGGTGGACTCGCCCACCGAGGCCGCCCGCGACTGATCCGCCGTCACGACGCTCTGCCGATGGGCCGGTCGGCCACCCTGTACGGGTGGTCCGACCGGCCCATCCGTGTGAAAAACGCCGTTGCCAGGTATCCGGGGGCCGCAACCTCTCGATCATGGCCGCAACGACGCGCACACGGAGGTACGCCGGTGAGTACGCAGCAGGATCCGGGACGAGCCAGAAACGGAATGTTCCGGACAAAAAACGTAGAACAGTCGATCCGTGACACCGAAGAGCCCGAGTACGCGCTCAAGAAGACTCTCTCCGCGCTCGATCTGATGGTCTTCGGCATCGGTGTGATCATCGGGACGGGCATCTTCGTCCTCACCGGAGTCGTCGCCAAGCAGGCGGCCGGCCCCGCCACCGCGCTCGCCTTCGTCGTCTCCGGCATCGTCTGCGCTCTGGCCGCCCTCTGCTACGCCGAGTTCGCCTCGACGGTGCCGGTCGCCGGATCCGCGTACACCTTCTCGTACGCCTCCCTCGGCGAGCTGCCCGCCTGGATCATCGGCTGGGACCTCGTCCTGGAACTCGCGCTGGGCTCCGCGGTGGTCGCGGTCGGCTGGTCCGGCTATGTGCGCTCCCTGCTGGGCAACGCGGGGGCGAGCCTGCCCGACTTCCTGTCCGGCACACAGAACGGGAAGTTCGGCTTCGACCTGCTCGCCTTCCTCCTCGTGCTCGTGCTGGCCGGCATCCTCATCGCCGGGGTGAAGCTGTCCTCGCGGATCACCGGCATCATCGTCGCCATCAAGGTCACCGTCGTCCTCATCGTGATCATCGTCGGCGCGTTCTTCATCACCAGCTCCAACTACAAGCCGTTCATCCCGCCGTCCGAGCCCAGGCCCAGCGGCAGCGGACTGACCGCGCCGATCATCCAGCTGATGTTCGGCTTCACCCCCAGCAACTTCGGCGTCATGGGCATCTTCACCGCTGCGGCCGTCGTCTTCTTCGCCTTCATCGGCTTCGACATCGTCGCGACCGCCGCCGAGGAGACCGTCAACCCGCAGCGTGACGTACCGCGCGGCATCCTCGGCTCCCTCTTCATCTGCACCGTGCTGTACGTCGCCGTCTCGATCGTCGTCACCGGCATGCAGAAGTACACCCAGCTCTCGGTCGACGCCCCGCTCGCCGACGCCTTCAAATCGGTCGGCCACCCCTTCTGGGCCGGGCTGATCAGCTTCGGCGCGGCGGTCGGACTCACCTCGGTCTGCATGATCCTGCTGCTCGGTCAGACCCGGGTGTTCTTCGCGATGAGCCGCGACGGACTGCTGCCGAGGACCTTCTCCCATGTCCACCCGACGTTCGGCACGCCGTACCGCTCCACCATCCTCCTCGGGGTGATCGTGGCGATCGTCGCGGGCTTCACCTCCATCGAGGAACTCGCCGAACTCGTCAACATCGGTACGCTGTTCGCCTTCATCGTGGTCGCGCTCGGCGTCATCATCCTGCGCAGGCAGCGCCCCGACCTGCCGCGCTCGTTCCGCACCCCGCTGATGCCCTACCTGCCGATCGCCTCGGTGCTCGCCTCCCTGTGGCTGATGCTCAATCTGCCCGCCGAGACCTGGCTCCGCTTCGCCGCCTGGATGGTCATCGGCGCCGTCGTGTACTTCGCGTACGGACGCCGGCACAGCCGGCTCGGCCTGTCCCGCTGACGGCGCACCGTGGCGCGCGCCGGGCGGCCGCCCCGGCCGCGTTGTCGTCAGTCGCCCACGCTCCGCATGTCCTGCCCCGGCACCGACCGTGAGGCCGGATACTGTGCGGCATGCTCGCCGAGCCGCCGTCCGCCCTTGGGTACGTCTCCTCCCCGCGCCGCACCGTACGGCCCCAGGTCCCGCGGACCGGCCGCGGCGCCGGCTACTGGCGCCGCCTGCTTCCCGCCCTCGCGCTGCTGACCGCCGTCACCCGCCTGCCCTCCTTCCTCCACCCCCTGTGGAGCCCCGACGAGGGCTATCTCGCCGTCCAGGCACGGATACTGGCCGACGGGGGAGCGCTGTACGACACGGTCGTCGACCGGAAGCCGCCCCTGCTCCCCTGGCTGTACGAAGCCGTCTTCGCGCTCTTCGGCGACGCGTCCCTGCACGCGGTCAAGGTGCTCGCGGTCCTCGCCCAGCTGCTCACCGCGGCCCTGCTCGCCGCCGTCGCACGCGACCGCTGGGGCGACCGCGCGGGCTGGACCGCCGGAGTCCTCTGCCCGCTGGTCTCCATCGGACTCAACCCCGAGGACACCCAGGCCGCCACCTTCGAGGTCTTCATACTGCCGTTCACGGTCGCGGCCATCTGGTGCGCGGGCCGGGGCCGCTGGGGCGCCGCCGGTCTCGCGGTCGCCGGGGCGCTGCTGACGAAACAGACGGGCGGCGCGGTCCTCCTCCCCGTCCTGTGGCTGCTGTGGCACGCCCCGGCCCGCCGGGCCGGCCTGGCACGTCTGACCGCCGGGCTGGTACTGCCCGTGCTCGCCGCGGCCCTGCTCACCGTCCCGTCGGGCTTTCTCTTCTGGACGGTGACCGGCTCCGGGGCGTACGCCACCTTCACCGGCTCCGAACTCCATGTGGTGTCCCGGGGCGTGGCGAACACCGCCCTGCTCTGTCTCGCGTGCGCCGGCCTGTTCCCGCCGGTCGTCCGCGCTCTGCGCACGGGCGGCCTGCGTACGGGAAGTCTGCCCACGGGCAGTCTGCGCGCAGGCGGAAAGCGGGCCCCGAGACCGGGCGCCGCCGACCTCTGGCTCTGGCTCGCCGCCTCGTGCTTCGCCGTCCTGCTCGGCTTCCACTTCTTCGGCCACTACTTCCTGCAACTGGTCCCGCCGGTCGTCCTGATGGCGACCGCGGCCCTGCGGCTGCTGCCCCACGACCGGCTGGCCCCTGCGCTGCTGACCTCGGCCTGCGTCTGCGCCCTGTTCCTCGCCTGGGGCATCCTGGCGCCCCGCCCGGAGCTGGGCCATGTCCAGCGCCTCGCCGACGCCGTACGGGCCCGTACGGCCCCCACCGAGCGGGTCCTCGTGTGGGGGATGCACCCGGAGACGTACTGGCTCGCCGACCGCGCCCCGGCCAGCCGCTATCTGACGGCGGGTCTGCTCACCAACTACAGCGGCGGCCGCGCGGGCCCCGAGGTCGGGGAGAAGTACGCCGTGGCGGGCGCGTGGCCGGTCCTCGTCTCCGAGCTGCGGTCCCGTCCGCCGGCCCTGATCGTCGACGACTCGCGCGGCAAGCCCTACGCCCCCGACCGGCTGCCCACCCTGCGCGGGCTGCTGGCCCGGCACTACGAGCCGCTGACGCAGACGGTCGACGGCGCGGTGCTCTACGTACGCTCGTCCGGCGGCTGACGTACGGTCCTGGGCCCGACACAGTCCGCGCCGTGCGCGGCCACCCGCCGGCGCAGCTCCCGGTCCGCCGTGACGACGGCGCAGCCGAGGCCGTCCGCCGCCGCCCGCTCGGCCAGTTCCACGATCAGGTCGTCCCCGCTGCCGGGCGCCCGCTCCACCCGTACCCCCGGTACGGGCTCCACGCCCCGGGCGGCGCCCTCGACCACGAGCACGACCTCGACGGGCCCCGGATGCCCCGGCACCCCCCGGCCGGCGAACGGCACCAGGGTGTCGCGCAGCCGTTCGGTGGCCCCGCGCCGGTCGCGCCACCATCCGTCAGGAACGGAACCGACCACATTGGCCGCGTCGACGATCAGCAGAGTCCGCACCTCGGCAGCGTGCCACAGCGGCGCCCCACGGTGCGCGCCCCAGCTCGGGCCGCGTCGTCTACCGGCGAGTACTATCGTCATCTGAGTTTCCTGCGCTCGGGAAGGTGGCGGTGGGTCATGACACCGCGGTCCGGACGGACGTCGAAGCGGCCGGGTGACAGCGCGGGCGACGCGCCGGACGAGCCCCGTGACCGCCGTACGCCCCTCGCCGTCACCCGGGACGAGGCGCTGCCCGCGACCACCGGCTGGCTGCTGCGGGGCAAGGACGGCAGGCTCACCGCGTACGCCCCGACCGCCGACGGCGTGCTCCGCTGGACGGAGACCCGGGTCGGCGGCCCCGACTGGTCGGGGCCCGACCTGCTGGCCGCCGGCGGACTGCTGCCGTATCTGTCCGTCGCGCGGAGCGCCGGGGGCTTCGTCCATCTGCTGGGTGTACGGAAGCGCCCGCGCGCCGACGGTCCCGACGACACCGATCTCCTGCACGCCGTCCAGTTCCAGACGGGCCGTCCGCTGCGCGACTGGCAGTCGCTGGGCAATCCGCACGGCAAGGACCGTGAGAAGGCGGCGGCGATCGGCCTGCCGTCCGCGGTCGTGGACACCACAGGATCGGTGCATCTCTTCCTGCGCAACGCCAACGGCGGCCTCTCGGCCAAGAACCAGTCACCCACCGGCCGCTGGCAGTCCTGGGGCGGGGCCGACGCCGAAGGGACGGCGCTGACCGGTGAGACGGCGGCCGCCATGACCGACCACGGGCTGATCGACGTCCTCGTCCCGGCGCGGGACACCGTCGTGCACTGGCGCAGGGAGAAGCCCGAAGCGCCGCTGGAGCGCGCCGAGGACGAGCCGGGGGCCAGGGTCGCGCCCGGCACGATCACCGCGGAGCGGACCGGCGGCGGGCGGCTCACCCACTTCTGGCGCGACGCCGGGGACTTCACCGTCCGCGCCTGGCGGCCGGGCTCCGAACCCGCCGCCCTGGGCGGCCGCGGCACCGGCCCGCTCGCCCTGCTGCGTACTCCGGTCGACGGCCACGACTGCACGATCCTGGCCCAGCGCTCCACCGACGGCCGTCCCCGCATCGCCGCCTACCCGACCGAGGACGAGGCGGCGGGCCTCAACTGGACCCCGAGCGGCGAACCCTGCGTGGGCGCACCGGCCCTGGCCCTGGACGGCCACGGCAGGGTGGTACTGGCCTGCGTCGACGCGGACGGCACCCTGTGCGTGGCCCGGCAGAAGGCGGAGCCGGGGCTCGCACTGGAGGCGTGGACGCGGATCCGGCCCTGAAACAGACCGGCCGGGCCGGTACGGAAGCAGGCTTCCGTACCGGCCCGGCCGGTGTCGACGCGCTACGCGGGGACGCTCGCCACGCCCGGCGCCAGGAACGGCTTGCCGTTCACCCGCTCCGAGACACCCTCACGGTCCAGGTACGGCGTGATGCCCCCCAGATGGAAGGGCCAGCCGGCGCCCGTGAGCAGACAGAGGTCGATGTCCTGGGCCTCGGCGACGACGCCCTCGTCCAGCATCAGGCCGATCTCCTGCGCCACCGCGTCCAGGACACGGTCGCGGGTCTGCTCCTCGGTCAGGACGACATCGCCCTGCTTCAGGAGCGCGGCGACCTCCGGGTCCAGCTCCGGCTGCCCGGAGTCGTACACATAGAAGCCGCGCTTGCCGGCCTTGACGACCGCCGCGAGATTCCCGGAGACCGTGAAGCGGTCGGGGAACGCGCGGTGCAGGGTCTCGGAGACGTGCAGACCGATCGCAGGGCCGACCAGCTCCAGCAGCACCAGCGGGGACATCGGCAGGCCGAGCGGCTCGACGGCCCGCTCGGCGACCGCGACCGGCGTGCCCTCGTCGATCACGTTCTGGATCTCGCCCATGAAGCGGGTCAGGATGCGGTTGACGACGAACGCCGGGGCGTCCTTCACCAGGACCGCGCTCTTGCGCAGCTTCTTCGCCACCCCGAACGCCGTGGCCAGCGACGCCTCGTCGGTCTGCTCGCCGCGCACGATCTCCAGCAGCGGGAGGATCGCGACCGGGTTGAAGAAGTGGAAGCCGACGACCCGCTCGGGGTTCTTCAGCTTCGACGCCATCTCGGACACCGACAGCGAGGAGGTGTTGGTGGCGAGGATCGCGTGTGCCGGGGCGACCGCCTCGACCTCTGCGAACACCTGCTGCTTGACGCCCATCTCCTCGAAGACGGCCTCGATGATGAAGTCCGCGTCCGCGAAGCCCTCGGCCTTGTCCAGCACACCGGAGACCAGGCCCTTGAGCCGGTTGGCCTTGTCCTGGTTGATACGGGACTTCAGCAGCAGCTTGTCGATCTCGCCGTGGACGTACGAGACGCCCTTGTCGACACGCTCCTGGTCGATGTCCGTGAGGACGACCGGGACCTCCAGGCGGCGCAGGAAGAGCAGCGCCAGCTGCGAGGCCATCAGACCGGCGCCGACGACGCCCACCTTCGTGACCGGGCGGGCCAGCGCCCTGTCGGGGGCGCCGGCCGGGCGCTTGGCACGCCGCTGCACCAGGTTGAAGGCGTAGATGCCGGACCGCAGCTCGCCGCCCATGATCAGGTCCGCGAGGGCCTGGTCCTCGGCGTCGAAGCCCGCCTGCAGATCGCCGTCCTTGGCGGCGGCGATGATGTCGAGCGCGCGGTACGCGGCCGGGGCCGCGCCGTGCACCTTGGAGTCGGCGATGAACCGGCCGCGCGCCACGGCCTGGTCCCAGGCCTCGCCGCGGTCGACCTCGGGGCGTAGGACCTGAAGCTCGCCCTTCAGCACGGACGCGGTCCAGATCAGCGACTGCTCCAGGAAGTCCGCGCCCTCGAAGATCGCGTCGGCGATGCCCAGCTCATATACCTGGGCGCCCTTGAGCTGCTTGTTCTGGTTGAGCGAGTTCTCGATGACGACCGAGACCGCGCGGTCCGCGCCGATCAGATTCGGCAGCAGCGTGCAGCCGCCCCAGCCCGGCACCAGACCGAGGAAGACCTCGGGCAGGGAGAAGGCGGGCAGCGCCGCGGACACCGTGCGGTACCGGCAGTGCAGACCGACCTCGACACCGCCGCCCATCGCCGCGCCGTTGTAGTACGCGAAGGTCGGCACGGCCAGCGCGGCGAGCCGCTTGAAGACCTCGTGGCCGCCCTTGCCGATGGCCAGCGCGTCCTCGTGGCGCTTCAGCAGCTCCACGCCCTTGAGGTCGGCGCCGACCGCGAAGATGAACGGCTTGCCCGTGACACCGACGCCCACGATCGTGCCCTCGGACGCCTCCTTCTCGACCTGGTCGAGGGCGGCGCTGAGATTCGCCAGCGACTGGGGACCGAAGGTGGTCGGCTTGGTGTGGTCCAGGCCGTTGTCCAGCGTGATCAGCGCGAAGCGCCCGGCGGCCGCCGGGAGATCGAGATGGCGCACGTGCGCCTGCGTCACGACCTCGTCGGGGAACAGCTCGGCCGCGCCCTTCAGGAGTTCAGCGGTACTCACTTGGTGCCTCCGTCGAAGTGCGGGTTCTCCCAGATGACCGACGCGCCCATGCCGAAGCCGACGCACATGGTGGTCAGGCCGTAGCGGACGTGCGGCTGCTCCTCGAACTGCCGCGCCAGCTGCGTCATCAGACGTACGCCGGAGGAGGCCAGCGGGTGGCCGTACGCGATGGCGCCGCCGTACTGGTTGACGCGGGCATCGTCGTCCGCGATGCCGTAGTGGTCGAGGAAGGCCAGCACCTGCACGGCGAACGCTTCGTTGATCTCGAACAGACCGATGTCGGAGATCGACAGGCCCGCCTTGGCGAGGGCCTTCTCGGTCGACGGGATCGGGCCGTAGCCCATCACCTCGGGCTCGACACCCGCGAAGGCGTACGAGACCAGCCGCATCTTGACCGGCAGGCCCAGCTCGCGCGCGAAGTCCTCGGCGGCGATCAGCGAGGCGGTGGCGCCGTCGTTGAGCCCCGCCGCGTTGCCCGCGGTGACCCGGCCGTGCGGACGGAACGGCGTCTTGAGACCCGCGAGCGACTCCAGCGTCGTCCCCGGGCGCATCGGCTCGTCGGCGGTGGCCAGCCCCCAGCCGGTCTCGCCCGCTTCCGGGCTCGTACGGCGGATGGAGATCGGCACCAGGTCCTGCTGGATCGTGCCGTTGGCGTACGCCTTGGCGGCCTTCTCCTGCGAGCGGACCGCGTACTCGTCGGCGCGGCGCTTCGTCAGCTGCGGGAAGCGGTCGTGCAGATTCTCGGCCGTCATCCCCATGAAGAGCGCGGAGTCGTCCACGAGCTTCTCGGACACGAAGCGCGGGTTCGGGTCGACGCCCTCGCCCATCGGGTGGCGGCCCATGTGCTCGACCCCGCCGGCGACGACGATGTCGTACGCGCCGAACGCGATGGAGCCCGCGGTGCTCGTCACGGCGGTCAGCGCGCCCGCGCACATGCGGTCGACGGAGTACCCGGGAACGGACTGCGGCAGCCCCGCGAGGATCCCCGCGGTACGGCCGAGGGTGAGGCCCTGGTCGCCGATCTGCGTGGTCGCGGCGATGGCGACCTCGTCGATACGGGCCGGGTCGAGCTCCGGGTTGCGCCGCAGCAGCTCCCGGATCGCCTTCACGACGAGATCGTCGGCACGGGTCTCGTGGTAGATGCCCTTCGGGCCCGCCTTGCCGAACGGGGTGCGGACGCCGTCGACGAAGACGACGTCCCTGACGGTACGAGGCACGATGGCTCTCCTCCAGGGTGCGAGGTGCGGGGCACGCCTGTCGGCGCGCTTCACCCCCATCATGCTACTAACCAGTAACCAACCCGCCCACCCCCCACCCTCTTTTTTTGGGGCTCGGTTCGCCTCCGGGCGCTTTATGCCCCTGTCGACGGTCGACCGTGCACCCCCCTCTTTTTGGGGCTCGGTTCGCCTCCGGGCGCTTTATGCCGCTGTCGACGGTCGATCGTGCTCGGTTCGCTCGTTCCTCACGAACCTGTGCGCGTTCTCCCTTTCGACAGCGGCGCGCCCTTCGGCTCACTCGCCGGCGGTCGTGGAGACGGGCGGTCGTCACACGGGAGGAGCGGCCTACGTCCCACGGGCGCGCGCGTGCCCACTTTCCCCAGGCGGGGCCGGGCGGGCTGGTGGGCCACCGGCGGGAGGGGGGTGGGGGCGCAGGAGGTGTGTGTCCGGACGTAAAGCGTGATTTGTCGGCGCACACAAGCCGCACCCGAGAAACGAGCCGCACGGCGCCGTAAATCATGCAGTCCGGACACACACCTCCGGAGCCCGCGACCCCCGCACCCCGACGAACGGCCCCGCACCCGAACCCCCCCGCCGGGACGGCGAACCGCGAACCGCGAACCGCGACCCCGCTACACCCGCAGCGCCCCCGTCAGCAGCGGCGCCACCTGTTCCACCTGCCACGCGCGCGCCCCGTGCCCCGCCAGCGCCTCCGCCACGTTCGAGACCGTCGGCTCCTGCGGCGGCTCCCAGCAGACGCGGCGGACCGTGTCCGGCGTGATCAGGTTCTCCTGCGGCATGTTCAGCCGCTCGGCGAGCCCCGAGACCGCCGAGCGCGCCGCCGAGAGCCTCGCCGCGGCCTCCGGGTCCTTGTCCGCCCAGGAGCGCGGCGGCGGCGGACCGGAGACCGGCTGGCCGGGCTGGGGCAGTTCCAGGTCGGGCAGCGACTTGGCCCGGTCGACCGCCGCCTGCCACTGCTCCAGCTGGCGCCGTCCCATCCGGTGGCCGAACCCGGGCAGCGCCGTGAGCGCGTGCACGTTGGCCGGCAGCGCGAGGGACGCCTCGACGATCGCGGTGTCGCTCAGCACCTTGCCGGGGGAGACGTCACGCCGCTGCGCGACCCGGTCGCGGGTGGTCCACAGCTCGCGTACGACGGCCATCTGACGGCGCCGGCGCACCTTGTGCATCCCCGACGTACGGCGCCAGGGATCCTTGCGCGGGGGCGGCGGCGGGGCCGAGGCGATGGCGTCGAACTCCTGGTGGGCCCAGTCCAGCTTGCCCTGGCGGTCCAGTTCCTTCTCCAGCGCGTCGCGGAGATCGACGAGCAGCTCGACATCGAGCGCGGCGTAGCGCAGCCACGGCTCGGGGAGCGGACGGGTCGACCAGTCGACCGCGGAGTGGCCCTTCTCCAGGGCGTAGCCGAGGACGTTCTCGACCATCGCCCCGAGGCCGACCCTGGGGAAGCCCGCCAGCCGGCCGGCCAGCTCCGTGTCGAACAGCCGGGTGGGCATCATGCCTATTTCGCGCAGGCACGGAAGATCCTGGGTGGCCGCGTGCAGGATCCACTCCGCGTCGGCGAGGACCTCGCCGAGGCCGGAGAGGTCGGGGCAGCCGACCGGGTCGATCAGCGCCGTCCCCGCGCCCTGGCGGCGCAGCTGGACGAGGTAGGCGCGCTGGCCGTACCGGTAGCCGGACGCCCGCTCGGCGTCGACGGCCACCGGTCCGGTGCCCGCGGCGAAGGCGGCGATCACTTCGGCGAGCGCCTCATCGGTGGCGACCACCGGCGGAATGCCCTCGCGGGGCTCCAGCAAGGGGATCGGCGCCGATTCGACGTCGTCCGGGGGAGCGCCCCCGGTGGTTCGCAGTGCTGGCTCTGCTGCGGTCTCTTGGGCGTCGGTCACCTGTCAAGGGTATCTGTGAACGGAAGGCGCCCGTCGACGGAACGTTCCGTCGACGGGCGGTGAGGGATGAGAAGTGGTCAGTGGATGATGCCGGTGCGGAGGGCCACGGCGACCATCCCCGCCCGGTCGCCCGTGCCGAGCTTGCGCGCGATCCGGGCGAGGTGGCTCTTGACGGTGAGTGCGGACAGGCCCATCGAGACGCCGATGGCCTTGTTGGACTGTCCTTCGGCGACCAGCCGGAGCACCTCGACCTCACGGCCGGAGAGCTCGCGGTAGCCACCCGGGTGGTTCGGGGCACCCGGGGGGCGGCGGTGCATCCGCGGTCCCGCGCCGATGGGGGCGGCGCCGGGGCGGGTGGGGTGGCCGATATTCGTCCGTGTACCGGTCACGACATAGCCCTTGACGCCGCCCGCGAGTGCGTTGCGGACGGCACCGATGTCGTCGGCGGCGGAGAGGGCGAGGCCGTTGGGCCAGCCCGCGGCTCGGGTTTCGGACAGCAGGGTCAGCCCGGAACCGTCGGGCAGGTGGACGTCGGCAACGCAGATGTCGCGCGGGTTGCTGACGCGGGGGCGGGCCTCCGCGATGGACGACGCCTCGATGACGTCACGTACTCCAAGGGCCCACAGGTGGCGGGTGACGGTGGAGCGGACGCGTGGGTCGGCCACGACGACCATGGCCGTCGGCTTGTTCGGGCGGTAGGCGACCAGGCTTGCGGGCTGCTCGAGGAGAACGGACACCAGGCCTCCTGGGGAAGGTGCGGGACAGCACCGGCTCAAGGGGGATGAAGCCGGGGCGAACCGTGCTTGAAGGGTCATAGACCTCTTCGGCAGTAAACGCGTCCGCCTTTAGAGAAAGATCACGATTTGGTGAGTAACAATTCGGGCAATTCGGATGCGTGATCGATCATCGTGGGGCGCGGCGGCACCCCGGGAGGTCCAGGTGGCGTGCGGTGTCATGGCCGTGAAGGGGCGTCAGGGCGCCCAGGGCCAGGAGTGCGGGAATGCCGGACCGGCTACGGGCCCGGATGTGGCAGGTTCAGGACACCTGAGGACCGCGCCGCTGCGGCAGCGACACCACGCCCGCGCCGGTGCCCGCGTCCGCGGGACCGTGGACGGGGCCGGCCGGCGGCAGCCCCGCGACCTGGCACAGCAGATCGCACCAGGCCGCCAGATGTGCCGCCGAGTCGGGCACCCCGCCCCGGCCCTCGCGCGGCGTCCAGGACGCCCGGATCTCGATCTGCGTCGCTGGCCGGCGCTCGGCGAGACCGCCGAAGTAGTGCGAGCCCGCGCGCGTGACGGTGCCGCTGGCCTCTCCGTACGACAGTCCGCGCGCCTCCAGCGCGCCCGTCAGCCAGGACCAGCACACCTCGGGCAGCAGCGGATCGGCGGCCATCTCCGGCTCCAGCTCCGCGCGTACGAGCGTCACCAGCCGGAAAGTCCCCTGCCAGGCGTCGTGCCCGGCCGGATCGTGCAGCAGGACGAGCCGGCCGTCCGCCAGATCGTCGTCGCCGTCGACGACCGCGGCCTCCAGGGCGTACGCGTGCGGTGCGAGCCGCTTCGGCGGCGGCGTCGGGTCGATCTCGATCTCGGAACGCAGTCGCGCCGCCCGCAGTGCTTCGACCGCCAGCCGGAACGCGGACGGGACGGAGTCCCCCTCCGCGCCGTCCGTTCCCTCGGTGCCGTTGGAATGATCGGAAAACTGTCCCTGAGCCGCAGCCATGCGGGGAAGAGTAGGCGGAACCCGCGCCTCGCGCAGGGAGGGACACCCGGGCCGGGGCCGCCGCTTCCCCGTACATGCGAAGATTCTGGGCGTGAGCGCCATTGACCGCCCCTCGGGCCACCAGACGAAGACGTACGAATCGGCCTTTATGAAGGCGTGCCGCCGTGAACCGGTGCCGCACACCCCGGTCTGGTTCATGCGGCAGGCGGGGCGCTCGCTGCCGGAGTATCTGAAGGTGCGCGAGGGGATTCCGATGCTGGAGTCCTGCATGCGGCCCGAGCTGGTCACGGAGATCACGCTCCAGCCGGTACGGCGCCACAAGGTCGACGCCGCGATCTACTTCAGCGACATCGTCGTCCCCCTCAAGGCCATCGGCCTCGACCTCGACATCAAGCCGGGCGTGGGTCCTGTCGTCGCCGACCCGATCCGCAGCCGGGCCGATCTCGCCCGGCTGCGCGACCTCACCCCGGACGACGTGTCGTACGTCACCGAGGCGATCGGCATGCTGACGGGCGAGCTCGGGTCCACCCCGCTCATCGGATTCGCCGGCGCGCCCTTCACCCTGGCGAGCTATCTCGTGGAGGGCGGCCCGTCCCGCAACCACGAACACACCAAAGCGATGATGTACGGCGACCCGGAGCTGTGGGCGGACCTGCTCGACCGGCTCGCCGACATCACCTCGGCCTTCCTGAAGGTCCAGATCGAGGCGGGCGCGAGCGCCGTCCAGCTCTTCGACTCCTGGGTCGGCGCCCTGGCCCCCGCCGACTACCGCCACTCCGTGCTGCCCGCCTCCGCGAAGGTCTTCGACGCGGTCGCCGCGTACGGCGTCCCGCGCATCCACTTCGGCGTCGGCACGGGCGAACTGCTCGGCGCGATGGGCGAGGCCGGCGCGGACGTCGTCGGCGTCGACTGGCGCGTGCCGCTCGACGAGGCCGCCCGCCGCGTCGGCCCCGGCAAGGCGCTGCAGGGCAATCTCGACCCGGCCGTCCTCTTCGCCCCGACCCGGGCGGTGGAGACCAAGACCCGCGAGGTGCTGGACGCGGCGGCGGGCCTGGAGGGCCACATCTTCAACCTGGGCCATGGAGTCCTGCCGAGCATGGACCCGGACGCCCTGAGCCGGCTCGTGGAGTACGTACACACCCGGACGGCCCGCTGAGGGCGACGGCGGCCGGGGGCTACACCCCCGCCTTCCGTACCGCGGCCGTCGCCTTGCGCGCGGCTACCAGCACCGGATCCCAGACCGGGGAGAACGGCGGGGCGTAGCCGAGGTCGAGGGTCGTCATCCGCTCCACCGTCATTCCGGCGGTGAGCGCGACCGCCGCGATGTCCACGCGCTTCGCGGCGCCCTCACGGCCGACGATCTGGGCGCCGAGCAGCCGGCCGGTGCGGCGCTCCGCGAGCATCTTGACCGTCATCAGGGCGGCGCCGGGGTAGTAGCCGGCGCTGTTGGTGGACTCGATGGTCGCGGTGACGAACTGGAGGCCCGCCCGGTGGGCGTCCTTCTCCCGCAGCCCCGTGCGGGCGATCTCCAGCTCGCAGACCTTGCTGACGGCCGTACCGACCACGCCGGGGAACGTGGCGTACCCGCCGCCCACGTTCGCGCCGATGATCTGGCCGTGCTTGTTGGCGTGGGTGCCGAGCGCGATATGGCGGGTGGTGCCCGAGACCAGGTCGAGGACCTCCACGCAGTCGCCGCCCGCCCAGATGTTCTCGTGGCCGCGCACCCGCATCGACAGATCGGTGAGCAGCCCTCCGTACGCCCCGAGAGGCAGACCGGCGGCCTCCGCGAGGGCCGTCTCCGGCTGGACGCCGATGCCGAGCACGACAACGTCCGCCGGATACTCGGCGTCCTCGGTGGCGACGGCCCGTACCCGGCCGTCCTCGCCGGTGAGGATCTTGGAGACCGCGGTGGAGCCGACGGTGGTGATGCCCATCCCGTCCATCGCCGCGTGGACCAGCCGGCCCATGTCGGGGTCGAGCGTGGACATCGGCTGCTCGTCGCGGTGGACGACGGTCACCTCGTAGCCGCGCTTCAGCAGCGCCTCGGCCATCTCCACCCCGATGTAGCCCGCGCCGACGACCACCGCGCGGCCGCCCTCCGTAGCGGCGAGGGTGTCCAGCAGCGCCTGGCCGTCGTCGAGGGTCTGCACGCCGTGCACGCCCGGCGCGTCTATCCCGGGCAGCGGGGGACGCACCGGACGCGCCCCCGTCGCGACGATCAGCTTGTCGAAGCCCGTCCAGCTCTCCGTACCGTCGGAGAGATCACGCGCGCGGACCCGCTGCCCGGCCACATCGAGCTCCGTGACCTCCGTGCGCACCCGCAGATCGATGGCGCGCTCGCGGTGCTCCTGAGGCGTACGGGCGATCAGTTCGTCGCGCCCCGGCACGTCGCCGCCGACCCAGTACGGAATGCCGCACGCGGAGTACGAGGTGAAGTGGCCGCGCTCGAAGGCGATGATCTCCAGCTCCTCCGGACCCTTCATCCTGCGGGCCTGCGATGCGGCGGACATGCCCGCCGCATCACCGCCGATGACCACCATGCGCTCCGCCGCCATTGCGCTCCCCTTCGGTCCGTGTCTGCGGGGGGAACGCTACGCGGGCGCGGTGGAATCAGTCCTGCTCGCGTGCCGTCTCGCCGGAGGGCGCCGGCTGCGCGGGGACCGTCACCGGGCCCCGGGCCGCCGCCGGCGCGGACCGCCGGGGCAGCCGGCCGCGCACCAGCCGCCACAGCAGATAGAGCAGGGCGAGCACGGCCGCGAACGGTGCCAGCGCCCCGATCACCACCGCGATCCACCGCAGGGTCGCGGTGAGCGCGTCCCAGCCGCCGCCCAGCGCGTCCAGGAAGCCCGGGTCGTCGTCCTCCTTCTCCTCCTTCACGACCGGGTTCTCGGAGAGATGAAGGGTGATGGTCGCCAGGGTGGTGCGGTCCTTGAGTGAGGCCTGCTGCGCGAGCAGTGACTCCAACGCCGCCTGACGGGTGCTCAACTCACCTTCCAGCGCCACCACATCGCTGAGTTTGGTGGCCCGGTCCATCAACTCCCTGATGCGGGCCACGCTCACCCGCTGCGAGGAGACCCTGCTGTTCACGTCCACGACCTGGTCGGTGACGTCCTTGGCGTCGGCCTTGCGCGCCAGCAGCGTGCCGGTGCCCGCCAGTTCCGCCAGGACGGCGTCGTACTCCTCCTGCGGGACGCGCAGCACGATGGTCGACTCCACATAGTCGTCCTCGGTCCGCTCGGTGGACTCGTTCTGGACGAGGCCACCGGACTTCCCGGCCGCGTCACGCGCCGTGGTGAGCGCCTTCTGCGTGTGTTTGACGCGCACGGTCAGTTCGGCCGTGCGGATCACATGGGTTCCCTGCGGCGCGGGGGTCTTCGCCGGCTGCCCCTTGCTGCCGGCCGGCGGCGCGGCCGCTTCATCGGCGACGGCATCACCGGCTCCGGCGTCACCGGCTGCGGCGTCACCGGCTCCGGCGGCGCCCTCCTGCCCGGCCTGGACCCCCTTCGCGGCGCTGTCCGAGGATGATCCGCCGTTGTCGGACGCGCCGCATCCGGCGAGAGCGAGTGAGACGGTGAGAAGTGCTGCCGCGAACGCGGGCATCGCGCGCATAATCGGCCCCCCTGGGACGGTTCATGACTGATGACCATTCGACGTGAAAGGCCGGTGGGCGGGTTTCCCCTTTCCGGTCCCGAAGCGGTCACGGTCGGGACTCGGTACGGGTTTGAGAGAGTGGGGGCATGGAGTCGAGCGCGCATCAGATGGACACACATACGGGCCATGTCGTCGTCATCGGCGGCGGCATCGCGGGCCTGGCGGCCGCACACCGCCTGGTGGGCGCCGGCATCAGGGTGACGCTGCTGGAGGCCACCGACCGGCTCGGCGGGAAGCTGCGCACGGGTGAGATCGAGGGCGCCCCCGTCGATCTCGGCGCGGAATCGATGCTCGCGCGCCGGCCCGAGGCCGTCGACCTCGCCCGCGCCGTCGGACTCGGGGAACGGATCCAGCCGCCCGCCACCGCCACCGCCTCGGTATGGACGCGCGGAAAGCTGCGGCCGATGCCCAAGGGCCATGTGATGGGCGTGCCGGGGAACCCCGCCGCCCTCGCGGGCCTGCTCTCCGACGAGGGGCTCGCCCGGATCGCCCGCGAGCACGAGCTGCCGGCCACCGAGGTCGGCGACGATGTCTCGGTCGGTGACTATGTCGCGGAGCGGCTCGGCCGCGAGGTCGTCGACCGGCTGGTGGAGCCGCTGCTCGGCGGGGTCTACGCGGGCGACGCGTACCGCATCTCCATGAGAGCGGCCGTGCCGCAGCTCTTCGAAGCGGTCAGGACCCATGACTCGCTGCTGGAAGGCGTCCGTGACATCCAGGCGAAGGCCGCCGCACGGCAGCTGACCGGTCCCGTCTTCGCGGGCATCGAAGGCGGCGTGGGCCGGCTGCCGGGCGCCGTCGCCGATGCCGTACGGGCCGGCGGCGGCGAGATCCGCATGGAGACGCCGGTCCTCGGCCTGACCCGCCCGCACGGCCCTCGGGGCACGGCGGACGCCCCCTCCGCCGACGGCTGGCGGATCCGCACCGGCCAGGGGGTCCTGGCGGCCGACGGCGTGGTCCTGGCGACGCCCGCCTGGTCCGCCTCGGCGCTGCTCTCCGACGAATCCCCGGCCGCCGCCGCCGAACTCGCCGAGATCGAGTACGCCTCGATGGCGCTGGTGACGATGGCCTTCCGGCGCACCGACCTCGACACGCTGCCCGACGGCAGCGGCTTTCTCGTGCCGCCCGTCGACGGCCTCACGATCAAGGCGTCCACCTTCTCCACCCGTAAATGGGCCTGGGTCGCCGACGCCGCGCCCGGTCTCTTCGTCCTGCGTACCTCGATCGGGCGATACGGCGAGGAGGAACACCTGCACCGCGAGGACGCCGAGCTGGTCGAGGTGTCGCTGCGCGACCTCGGCGAGGCGGCGGGGCTCGCCGCGAAGCCGGTGGCCACCGAAGTGACCCGGTGGATCGGCGGTCTGCCGCAGTATCCCGTCGGGCATCAGGCCCGGGTCGCGCGCGTCCGCGAGGCGGTCGGCAAGCTGCCGGGACTGCGGGTCTGCGGCGCGGCGTACGACGGCGTCGGCATCCCCGCCTGTGTCGCGAGCGCCCGGCGGGCCGCCGACGAGATCATCGCCACGTCCACCCCGGCGCGGGGCACCGGCCGCGGCGCGGGAGAATAGACGTATGACTGCTGCTCCAGAGAAGTCCCCGAACGCGGGCAAGAAGGCAAAGGACCTCAACGAGGTCATCCGCTACACGCTGTGGTCCGTCTTCAAGCTGCGCGATGTGCTGCCCGAGGACCGGACCGGCTACGCGGACGAGGTCCAGGAGCTGTTCGACCAGCTCGGCGCCAAGGACATCACCGTGCGCGGCACCTACGACGTGTCCGGGCTGCGCGCCGACGCCGATGTCATGATCTGGTGGCACGCCGAGACCGCGGACGAGCTCCAGGACGCGTACAACCGCTTCCGCCGCACCCGGCTCGGACGGGCGCTGGAGCCGGTCTGGTCGAACATGGCGCTGCACCGCCCCGCCGAGTTCAACAAGTCGCACGTGCCGGCCTTCCTGGCCGACGAGACGCCCCGTAACTACGTGAGCGTCTACCCCTTCGTGCGGTCGTACGACTGGTACCTGCTGCCCGACGAGGACCGCCGCAGGATGCTCGCGGACCACGGCAAGATGGCCCGCGGCTACCCGGACGTGCGCGCCAACACCGTCGCGTCGTTCTCGCTCGGCGACTACGAATGGGTGCTGGCCTTCGAGGCCGACGAGCTGTACCGCATCGTCGACCTGATGCGTCATCTGCGTGCCTCGGAGGCCCGGATGCATGTCCGTGAAGAGGTCCCGTTCTTCACGGGCCGCCGCAAGTCGGTCGCGGACCTCGTGGCCGGGCTGGCGTAACACCTGACTTGGTGGCCGGGTCCTGGCATGTGCCGGCCCGGCCGCCCCACCCGGAAGATCAGACGATCGGCGGCGGCTTCCGGCCGCTCGGCCGCTCGTCCAGCGACACCGGGTTCGGCTCCGGGTTCCCAACCGGGGCCAGGCAGACGGTAGGCCCGGCGGTGTCCGCCGGGCCTACCGGCGATTACGGATTGGTGTCGGTCCTCGCTGGGCAGTGAGCAGGGGAGATTCTGTCATGTGCACGACTATCTCTCCTGTAAGGAGGTCGACCATGTACGTCCGTAAGTTGACCAGCGGGCTCGCTGCCGCCCTGGCCGTGACCTTTTCTCTGATGAGTGGCCAGGCCGTGGCTACTCCTTCCGCGGACGCGGACAGAGCCTTGGCCGCTCGTGTAGTCACCTACGACGCCAGCGGTTCCGCGGAGTTCAGGTCCGCCGTCGACCGGGGCGCGGCGATCTGGAACGAGAGCGTCGACGCCGTCGAACTGCGACCGGCCGCCGCCGGGCAACGCGCCAACATCCGGGTCCTGGCGGACGACGGCTGGCCCCGCGCCATCACCACCTCCCTGGGCAACGGAACCGTCTACATCGGACGGCAGGCGGTGAACGAGGGCCACAACACGATCCGCATCTCATCCCACGAACTGGGCCACATCCTGGGCCTGCCGGACCGCAAGCCCGGGCCCTGTACGAGCCTGATGTCCGGTTCCAGCGCGGGAACCACGTGCACGAACGCCTACCCGAACACGGCCGAGAAGGCCGAGGTCGAGGGGAACTTCGGTCTTGCGTTCGCGCGGCCGGGCGGAGCAGTGCCACTCAACGTCATGATCGTGGACTGACACGCGGCGCGAGCCCAAGCAGTGGCGTGCGCCCCGGAGCGCAGATCGCGTTCCGGGGCGTACCCGGCTCTGATCGAGGCCGGACGCGGTGGTGCGGACAGCTGATGCGAACGCCCAGTGCTCCCCGGCGCTCAGAAATGAGGAACTGGCTTGAGTCTTCTTTGCAGGTCAAGGCGTTTGTCCGCCGGTTCCTTCGACACCGGGTCCGGCTCCGGATGCGGCGCGCACTCCGCGCGCCGCACCGGTGCCTTTCCGTGCAGCAGGTACTCCTCCACGTAGGAGTGGACACAGGCGTTGCCGCCGCCCGCGATCCCGTGCGTACCGGCTTTCCGCTCGGTCACCAGGACGGAACCGGCCAGCCGCCGCTGGAGTTCGAGCGCCCCCTTGTACGGCGTCGCGGCATCACGCTCCGCGGCCAGGATCAGCGTCGGGGGCAACTCGCCCGGGCCGGTGCGGACATCGGCCGGCTTCTGCCGGGGCGCGGGCCAGTAGGCGCACGGCAGATTCATCCAGGCGTTGTCCCAGGTCTCGAACGGCGCGCGCCGCGCGAGCGCGGTGTTGTCGCGGTCCCACACCCTCCAGTCCGTCGGCCAGGACCCGTCGTTGCACTCGACCGCGGTGTAGACGGCGTTGCCGTTCTCGCTCTCGGCGGCGGCCTCCGGCCTCGGCGCGGCCTGTGCGATCAGCGGCTTGGGGTTGCCCTTGAGGTACTCGGCGAGAGCTGTGGCACGCATCGGCCAGTAGTCGTCGTAGTAGCCGGCCCCGAGCATCGCCGCCTGAAGCTGACCTGGTCCGACCGTCCCGCCGGCCGGCTGCTGCGCGACCCCGGCGCGCACCCGCTCGTAGCTCTTACGCACCGCCTCGGCGGTCGAGCCCAGGTGGTACGTCGTGTGGTGCTTGGCGATCCAGGTACGGAAGTCCGCCCAGCGCGCCTCGAACGCGAGGGACTGGTCGAGGTTGTTGCGGTACCAGATCCGCGCGGGGTCCGGGTCGACCGCGGAGTCGAAGACCATTCTGCGTACGTGCGAGGGGAAGAGCGTCGCGTAGAGCGCCCCGAAGTACGTCCCGTACGAGGCTCCCATGAAGGTCAGCTTCTGCTCGCCGAGGGCCGCGCGCAGCACATCCAGATCGCGGGCGTTGTTGAGCGAGTTGTAGTGGGCGAGCGCGGGGCCGGCGCTGTCGGCGCAGCCCCGCGCGTACGCCTTGGCCTGGGCGATCCGCTCCCGCTTGTACGACTCCGAGGGGTGTACCGGGGACTGCGTCGGGGCCTTCGTGAAGTCGGCCGGGTCCTCGCAGGAGAGCGGGGCGGAGCGGCCCACCCCGCGGGGGGCGTAGCCGACGATGTCGTACGCCTCGGCGACGCGCTTCCACTCGGGTAGCTCGGCGGCCATCGGGAAGTACATGCCGGAGGCGCCGGGGCCGCCGGGGTTGAAGACCAACGCGCCCTGCCGCTGGTCGGCTTCCCCGCTCGCCCGGACCCGGCTGACGGTGAGGCTGATCTTCCGGCCGTCGGACTCGGCGTAGTCCAGCGGGACCTGGACCGTGCCGCACTGGATGGGGGCGGGCAGCTGCTCGGTCCTGGGGCAGGGCCTGAAGGTGATGCCGGCGGCAGCGGCGTGCCGGGCGGCCCGGACGACGCCATGGAGCTCGGCGGTGGTGCCCGCACGGGTGGCGGCGGCAGCTGTGACGGTGTCCGCGCCGCTCGCGGGGGCGGTGACGAGGGCCGACAGGACCAGGGAGCCGAGGGTGGTCAGAGCCCCGTACTTCGCTACTGCTCTCATCGCGTTCCCTTCGTGCCTACGGATGGCGGGATCCACCGCAGAACTGAGGGTCAGCAGAGGGGAGTGGCTTGGCAAGGACGTGTCCACGGGTGTCGGGGTCAACGACCCCGATGCGCGGTGCGGCCACTCCGGTGGGGCTCCCGGGGTGCGGGACGGGCCGGGATGTGCAGGCTCAGAAACTCCCGCCGCCGCCCCCTCCTCCTCCACCCCCGCAGCTGCTGCCGCCTCCGCCGCCGCCTCCGCCGCAGCTGCTACCTCCCCCGCCGCCCCCGCTGCAGCTGCTGCCGCCGCCTCCTCCGGAGCCTCCGCAGCTGCTGCCCCCACCACCGCCACCGCCGCAGCTTCCACCGCCACCGCCCCCGGTGGAACCTCCTCCTCCGGAGCTCGCGCCGCATCCCGAGCCGGCCCCGCCGCACCCCGTACCGGAACCGGGCTGTGCGCCGGAGCACCACGTCACCACCACCGCGGCGGCCGTGTACGGCGTCGCTGAGAAGTCGCGCCCCGGCCGCAACCGCCCGGCCACCTGCAACTGCCCTCGCAGCACCGGGTCCGGCAGCGCCAACAGGCCCCCCGCCGCGACCAGATGAACCGGCGTGACATACGGATGCGCCAGCTGGAATTCCCGCAGCGCCTGCCCGCCCCCCTTGGTGATCCGCTGCTTGGCGAGCCACCCGCAGATCCGGCCGACGATCACACCCACGACCATGCTGATGATCACCGTGAAGGAGAGCGGTCCGCCGCTGCCGGGGCTCGGGTCGTCGAAGGACGCGCTGACGGACAGAGCGAACGACAGGGGCAGGCCGACGATGCAGAGCCCTGTCTGCAGGGCGCTCCACCGCTGCCACGTACGCGCCTCGGCCCGCGGAGTCAGCAGCCCGCGGGCCGCGAGAGCGTCGCCCACCTGTTGCACGGTCGGGCCGCGCATCACCGCGAGGCGCAGCGTGTGCAGGGCGCCGCTGGGCGCCGCGGCATGCTCCTGGAGCACCGCCTCCTCGACCGGGTGCCGGGCGACCGCCCGCCGTACGGCGACGATGCCGGGGCCGCCGACGGTCAGCCGGCCGTCCGCGTGCATCTCGGCGAGAGCGGCGTCCACGACCCGGCCGGGTCCGCCGGCGAGGAACGCGGCCTCCATCACGTCATGGACGCGGCCGCCCGAGCCCCGGCGGCGCAACCGGGTCACACCGGCGATCAGCAGAACGGACGAGATCGCGACGGCGAGATGGGCCGCCAACGTGTACACGGTCATGGTCCGTCATCTCCTGACGAGCGCGGCGCGGGCCACCCGGACGAGGCGGGTCGCACGGCGCGGCGGACGCGAGCCGGCGCGCTCCTCCCACCAGAGGGTCAGCCGACGCCGGGCGGCGGAGTCCTCGGGCCGCCCCTCGATCAGCAGATGCTCGGCGAAGTCGAGGGCGTCGCGGCGGTATCCGGTGCGCAGGGGCCGGTTTCCCGCGTACGCGAGGAACGCGGGCCGGAAGCCGCCGCCCAGGATCTCCGGAAGCTCGGGGGCGATCTTGGCGATGACATCGGCGCGCTTGGCGGTGAGGGCCCGGCTCTGCACGCGCAGCCGCCGGGAGTCGAATCCCTCGGGGGCCGGCGTACCGGCGACCAGGGCGGAGAGCAGGGCGGCCTCCCTGAGAGCGAGCCGCTCGCGGGCGGCCTCGGTGCCGTTCGTCCCGCCGTCCGCGTTGTCTCTCGTGGACCGGGCGGAGTCCGCGGGGGCGGACGGCGCCCCCGCTGCCGGGCTTCCGACGCGCTTCGTTCCGCTTCCGGCGGCCGTGATCGTCTCGCGTATCAGGGTGAGTTCGCCGGCCAGCTCCGACGCCGGCGGGAAGTCGTCGTCCCGCTCCAGCAGAACGCCCGGCGGGGCGACCCGGGAGCACAGCTCCGCCAGCACGTCGAGCACGGGCCGGGTGACCGGGTGGGCGTGGGTGTCGTGCCAGACGCCGTCCCGCTCGATCCCGCCCGCGACATGGACGTACGCGATGGCCTCGACCGGCAGTTCGTCCAGCGCGGTCGCCGGGTCCTCGCCGCGGTTGACATGGTTGGTGTGCAGATTGGCGACATCGATCAGCAGCCGGACGCCGGTGCGCTCGACCAGCTCGGCGAGGAACTGCCCCTCGCTCATCTCCTCGCCCGGCCAGGAGATCAGCGCCGCGATGTTCTCCACCGCGAGCGGCACGGGCAGCGAGTCCTGGGCGATACGGATGTTCTCGCAGAGCACGCGCAGGGCGTCCCGGGTCCGCGGCACCGGCAGCAGATGGCCGGCCTCCAGGACGGGCGAGGCGGTGAGCGGCCCCCCGGCCCGTACGAACGCGATGTGCTCGGTGACCAGAGGGGAGCCGAGGGCCTCGGCCCGGGCCGCGAGGTCCGCCAGGCGCTGTGCGTCGGGGCGGTCCGCGCCGCCCAGGCCGAGTGAGACCCCGTGCGGGACGACGGTGACGCCGCGCGCGCGAAGGCGTACGAGCGAGTCGGGCAGATGGCCGGGGCAGAGGTTCTCCGCGACGGCCTCGACCCAGTCGACGCCGGTCAGCCCCTCCACCGCGTCGGCTATCTCCGGGCGCCAGCCGATGCCGATCCCCAGCCGTGGTGTGCCGTTCATGGCTCCCCCTCTCGGTGCCGCGACCTGCCGCGGTGCGAGGGTGATGACCCCGCCGGGCGGCGGTGAATCCGCAAAGGGAGACGTTCAGAGGTCGATTTGAGGTTCCCGCTTCCTTGGCCCGGCCCACGAAGTCCTTGGCCCGGCCCACGAAGTCCTTAGCCGGGCCCACGAAGACCGACCGGACAGGGCCTACGGCATCGGCATGTCCGGCGCCATACCGGCCGGCGCCGTCCGCTCGCTCTGCGGGTCCGGCCGGTTGGTGTTGATCGCCGTCGGGGCGCCCGGCTGGGTCGAGGGCCGCGAGGTGAAGGACCGGTCCCCGGTGGGCGCGGCGGGCGACGGCGCGGGCGGCAGGTTCCCGTCCGGGGGCTGCGGTCCCGTCGGGCTGGCGGTCGCGGTGCCCGCCGCCTCGTTCGCGAGGGCGTCGAAGTCCACGAAGCCGGTGGCCTCCAGCATCGTGATGTGGTCGAGGACGGTCTGGTTGGCGTCGGTGGCCAACTGCCGTATCAGCGTGTTCCTGGTGGTGTGCCGTACCTGCGCGATCAACGAGAAGACCTTGCCGTGGGCGTTGCGCAGCAGATTGGCGAACTTCCGCTCGTAGTCCTGGCCGTTCGCCGCCGAGAGCTCTCTGAGCCAGCCCTGCTGCTGCTCGTTCGGCTGGTTCGGCAGCTCGATGCCCAGCTTCGCCGCCACATCGCGGGCGCGCTTGTCGAGGTCGGTATGGCCGACGACGAGATGGTCACCGCACTCCTGGATGGCCTTGCTGGGAGCGCGTTCGATGGCCTGCTGCCCGGCCGGCAGCTCCCAGAGCCCGGCCAGCCGGACCTTGACCAGCAGATCGCGGTCGGTCGCGGAGAGCGGGCCCCACTGGGTCGCGACGGTCGAGGCGTTGAGATTGGCCTGGCCGGTGCCGGACCGGTCGGAGTACGACCAGACCGGGAAGGCCAGCGCTCCTACCGTGGCGACCAGGGCCGCGATGATGAGCGCCGTACCGTTGATGCGTCGCACCACTGTGCTGCCTCCCGAGCCGATATGTGACCTCGCTGAACCGACCGCTGACCGAGCGGCCGGCCAACCCTCTTGGCGGTACGGGGAGATACGTGAACCGGAGCCGGAGTGTTCACCTCCGCAGCGCCGGATGATCAGCGACCACGGTGCAGGAACCCGGCGCGATCTCCGTGAATCCGGCGTCACGGACCACCGGCAGCCCACTGACGGTGAGTTGCTGCCAGCGCCGTGCGTCGGGCGTGCGTACGGCGAGCGGGAAACCGGCCTCGCGCCAGGCCTTGCGGTCCGTCTCCGACAGCTCCCACCAGGCGAGTTGGGCGCCGTGCCCGGCCTGGGCCATGGCCTTGCCCGCCGACATCTCCAGGTCCGGGCTCAGCCACAGGACGGGGTGCGCGGGGTCGTGCGCGGGCGGCTCCGCGGGGTCGTCCAGATCGGTGCCGGAGACCTGGAGCTTGGCCAGCTCCTTGGGCCAGCCGTCGAGCGGGACGGGCGGGAACACCCGTACCTCGGCGGCGGTCGCCGCGTCCGTCGTGACCGTGAGGCCGGGGAGCTCCGACGCGCGTCGCCACTCCGCGCCGCGCGCCCGGCGTACCACCTTGCGGATCCTGGCGTCCTGCCAGTCCCGCATGGCCTCGGCCCACTCGCCCTCGCCCAGGGACCGTTCGTCGGAGAGCATGACGAGCACCGCGCGGGCCGCCGTCTCCAGGGCGTCGGTACGGGCCGGAGGCGCGGCCTTCTCGATCCGGACCACCAGCGGCAGCACGTACTGCGGGGCGGCGTCCCGCTCGGTCCGCTCATGCCGGAAGGGGCTGTCGGCACCGGTGCTGCTGGTGCGCTCGGGGCTGTCGGCGTCGGCGGTGCTGTGGCTGCTCACGGGTCCAGTCTGCCAGCCGCCTCGGACCTCATTCTTGGCGGAATGCGTGCCTCCGGGCGAGTATGCACGGCATGAAGAGCGATCTCTTTGCCACAGAGCACATGGCGCAGGCGGCGACCGCCCCCGGGATGACCCTCCAGAACTCCAAATCGATCAAGTACGCCGTCAACGGCGAGATGCACGCGCGGCAGGGATCCATGATCGCCTTCCGCGGGAATCTCCAGTTCGAGCGCAAGGGCCAGGGCATAGGCGGCATGCTCAAGCGGGCCGTCACAGGTGAGGGACTGCCGTTGATGGCCGTCCGGGGCCAGGGCGAGGCGTGGTTCGCGCACGAGGCCGCCAACTGCTTCATCATCGAGGTCGAGCAGGGCGACGCGCTCACCATCAACGGCCGCAACGTGCTGTGCTTCGACCCGACCCTCACGTACGAGATCAAGACGGTGAAGGGCGCCGGGATGACCGGCGGCGGGCTCTTCAACAGCGTCTTCACCGGCTACGGAAAGCTCGCCGTCATCTGTGAGGGCGGCCCGATCGTGATCCCCGTCACGGCCCAGGCGCCGGTGTACGTCGACACGGACGCCGTCGTCGGATGGAGCGCGCACCTCAACACCTCGCTGCACCGCTCGCAGTCCGTCGGCTCGATGCTTCGCGGCGGCTCGGGCGAAGCGGTCCAGCTGATGCTTCAGGGCGAGGGCTTCGTGATCGTCAGACCGAGTGAGGTCACCCCGCAGAAGGCCACGCAGAACTGACGTCCCCGATGAATCTCCGGGGCGTGGGACGCCGCTACGGACTGCGCGGACCCTGGGTGCTGCGCGGCGTCGATCTCGATCTGCCCGCGGGCGGCCTGGTCCGTGTCGAAGGAACGAACGGCAGCGGGAAATCGACTCTGCTGCGCCTGCTCGCGGGCATCGACGCACCCACCGAGGGGCGTCTCACCGGCCGGCCCCGCACGGCGTACGTCCCCGAGCGCTTCCCCGTCTCGCTGCCCTTCACGGCCACCGGCTATCTGGTCCACCTGGGCGCGGTCCACGGGCTGCGGCGCGCGGCCGCGCGGGCCCGCGCCGCCGAGTGGCTGGAGCGGTTCGGGGCGGCGGGACAGGCGCGTACGCCGATGTCCGAGCTGTCCAAGGGCACCAGCCAGAAGATCGCGGTCGCGCAGGCGCTGCTCGCCGAGCCGGAGCTGCTGGTGCTCGACGAGGCCTGGACCGGGCTCGACGGCGCGGCCCGCGCAGAGCTGGACCGGGCGGTCGCCGAGCGCGTCGCGGCGGGTGGCACGGTGGTGTTCGTCGACCACGATCCGCTGCGGCTGGCGGGCGTCGCGGACGCGGTGTACGCGGTGCGGGACCGCGCTCTGGTGCGCCGTACGCCGGACGTCTCCGCGGCGGGACCGGGGCCGCGGGTACGGATCGTGGCCGTGGGACCGCCGGGGGCCGCGCCGCCGAGCGGACTGCCCGGCTCGCCGGCGTACGAGCCGGAGCGGGACGGCTCCGTACTGCTGACGGCCCCGGCGGTGCACTCCGACGCGCTGCTGCGGGCGCTGCTGACGGCGCGTCCGCCCTGGCACATCCGGGAGCTGCGGGTGGCGGAGGCGGCCGGAGTCTCTCCGGCCGCGTCGCGCACTCCTCCCATCGCGACCGACTCCGCCGGGACCGACTCCGCCACGACCGCGAGGCGCCCCTCTTCATGACCGCTCTGCTCCGCTATCAGATCTCCCTGCTGCTGCGCTCCCAGCGCTGGCTGCCGCCGCTCCTGCTGTACGGGATTGTCCTCGTGGTCGGGGTGCGGGCGGGCGAGCCGATCCTGGACTCGCTCGGATTCGCGGCGGCCGCGCTGCTGCCCGTCACCGCCTGGCTGGTCCGGATCTGCGTCGCCCAGGAGCCGGCCGCCGCCCGCGCCGTCACCGCCGCGGCGACCGGGACGCCCCGGGCCCATCTCGCCTCGCTGCTGGCCGCGACGGTCTTCGCGGGTGTGCTCGGGACGGTCGGCACACTGATCGTCACCATGATCAGCAAGCCGGAGAACGCGGACCACACGGTGGAGGTGGACCGGCTGCCCGCCGGGGCGGCGGGGCTGCTCACCGCCGCGGTCTGTCTGCTGCTCGGCGCGGCGGTCGGCGCGCTGTGCGGCAGACCGGTCCTGCGCGGCCGGGGCTGGTCGATCGCGGCCACCGCGCTGGTCGCCCTGCTGGCCCTGGTGACCAGCGGATCGCCCGCGAAGTACGCCGTCACCGCGCTGGTGACCGGCTCGCGGACAGGGGCGGTCCCCGTGCCGGGACTGCCGCTGGCCGCCGCCCTGCTGGTGGCGGCCGTGGCGGCGGCGGTGGCCTGTGTGCTCGCCGCGTTGCGGGGCTGAGTACGCTCCATGGCATGGGTGAGAGACAAGCCGTGGGTGAGCGACAAGCCGTGGGGCAGCCGGCCGTGGAAGAGACCGCGTACGCGGAGTGTGTGCTGTGCCGCGAGCCGACCGAGTACCCGGAGACGGTCAAGGGCGCGACGCTCTGTCCCGTCTGCGAGTGGCAGGAGGCCCAGCGGACGGCGTGCTCCGGCTGACAGGCTCTGGGCGCCGCCTTCCGCCCGGCCGCCCAGCCTCCCGGCTCAGTGCTTCATCAGCTGGGAGACCTTGACGAAGCGGTAGCCGCGCTTGCGCAGCTCGGGAACGATCTGGGCGACCGCGTCCTCCGTCGCGGGCGCCGCGCTGCGCGTGCAGTGCATCACCACCAGTGAGCCCGGCTTCACGCCCTCCAGCACCTGTTCGGCGACGGCGTCCGCGTCGGTGGCGAAGGCGTCCCCGCTGACGACGTCCCACTGGACGGCGGTCACCTTGGCCGGGGCGAGGGCCCGTAGCGACGTGTCGTCGTAGCAGCCGCCCGGGAACCGGAAGTACGGGACCACGTTCCGTGCCCCCGCGGCGTGGAAGGCGCTGAAGGCCGCCTCCACATCGGCGGCCATCTTCTCCTTGCCGAGCACCGGCAGGCCGTAGCAGTCGGCCGTGAAGGAGTAGTGGCTGTAGGAGTGGTTGGCGATCTCGAAGAGCGGATCGTTCCCGATCGCCTCCGCCTGCGTCGGATACTCCTCGGCCCACCGCCCCGTCATGAAGACCGTCGACGGCACCTCGAGGCGGCGCAGCAGGGCGATCAGTGCGGGGTTGTCGAAGCGCTCCCCGTGCGCCGCCCGCGTCCCCTCGTCGGCCGTCATGTCGGCGTCGAAGGTGAGCGCCACGGTCTTGCCGGCGATCGGGGTGCCGCGCTTGAAGACCGGGGTCAGCCCGCCGGGGCCGGGGGCGAGGGTCGGCGGCCCCTTCACCCCGGTGGGCGAGTGCGCCGCGGCGGAACGGGAGGCGGAGTGGGGCGCGGAGTTCGCGGGCCTGTCCGCGCCGTCACCGCATCCGGCGAGGGCGGCACCCAGGACGACGAGGGTCGCGAGTGTGCGTACACATGTGGTCACTCACAGAAAAATATATGACTATTTGTCCGAAATGTGCGTACGGCACTCGCCCCCGTCGAAGTCGCTTCGCCCGCCACAGCGCAGGCCACTCAGCCTGCCGCGTTCCCCGGGCTTCAGGGCCGCCCTTCGGACAGCAGCCGCTCACGGCTCTTCTCGACGTCGAAGTCGGCCTTCGGGTAGGCCGGATCGAGTTCCTCCAGATGTTCCAGCAGCAGGGTGCTGATCGCCCAGTTGCGATACCACTTACGGTCGGCCGGGACGAGGTACCAGGGCGCCGCCTCCGTCGAGCAGCGGTGCAGGGCGAGCTCGTATGCCTCCTGGTAGGCGGGCCACAGGGCGCGGTCGTCGATGTCGGACGGAGAGAACTTCCAGTGCTTGTCCGGGTTGCCGAGGCGGGCCAGGAGGCGGTCGCGCTGTTCCTCGTAGCTGATGTGGAGGAAGACCTTCACGATCGTCACGCCGTCGTCGGCGAGGGACTGTTCGAAGCGGTTGATCTGGCCGTAGCGGCGGCCGACGTCGCGTCGCGGGACCAGCTCGCGGACCCGGGTGATCAGGACGTCCTCGTAGTGGGAACGGTCGAAGATGCCGATCTCGCCCCGCTGCGGGAGCGCCCGCTTGACGCGCCAGAGGAAGGGGTGGCTCCGCTCCTCCGGGGTCGGGGTCTTGAACGCTCTGATCCGGCAGCCCGACGGGTTGAACAGTCCGATCACATGCTTGACCGTGCCGCCCTTGCCGCTGGTGTCCATGCCCTGCAGGACGAGCAGCAGCCGGCGGTGGTCGCCCGCCGTGCTGGCCGCGTACAGCCGGTCCTGAAGGCCGGCGAGACGTTCCGCCATCGGGGTCATGGCCTCCTGGCCCGCCGCCTTGTCCCGGGGGCCGCCCGGGGTGGCGCGGGGGTCGTACGAGGCGAGTTCGGCGCCCTCGCCCGGGGGGATGCGCAGCAGCTCACGGAGGGCGGGCGGCGACTTCTTCCGCTTCTTGTCCGCGTCCCGCTTCGTGTCCTTCTTGGCCACTGCGCACCCCTTCCGACCGTCAGTACTTCCGAGGGTGCTTCGGATCCGCGCGGCCTGCGACCGCTGACAGGTACGAGGTCCAGCTGACAGGTACTAGGACCAGGGGCCGGTCACCGCGAAGGTCGTCCCCGGCGTGTAGCAGTTCAGGTACATCGTGCCGCCGTCCGGTGCGAAGGTGACCCCCGCGAACTCGCCCCACTCGGGTTCCTCGGCGCTGCCGATGTTCTGCGCGCCGCGCGCCATCGCGTAGACCTCGCCCTGCCGCGTCACCCCGAGCACATGCTGCGCGCCCCCGCCGTCCTCACACACCATCAGGCCGCCGCTCGGCGCGAGACAGATGTTGTCGGGGGACTCGCCGGGCAGCTGGATGTCCGTGTCCGGGCCGAAGACGACCACCAGCGTGAGCCGGCGGCGGCGCGGCTCGTACTTCCACACCTGCCCGAAGTGGTCCGCCGCCGAGCCCTCCGCGCTGTGCGCGAAGCTGGACACGAAGTAGACGGAACCGCCGCCCCAGTAGCACCCCTCCAGCTTCTGCGCATGGGTGATGCCCTTGGGGCCGAAGTCCTGCAGCCGGATCGGGGTCTCCCGCGCCAGCGGGTCGGGTACCGGCACCCATTCCACCCGGTCGAAGCTCTTGCCGGGCTCCTGGACGGCCGACAGGTCCGGCACCCCGGGCACCCGCATGGCCTCCAGGGCGCCGCCCGCGCGCAGCGAACCGGTCCCGCCGCGCGGCTTGTGCGGCAGGAAGCGGTAAAAGAGCCCGAACGGCTTCTCGAACGCGTCCTCCGTCTCGTACACGATGCCGCTGTCCGGATCGACCGCGATGGCCTCGTGCGCGAAGCGGCCCATGGCCGTCAGCGGTATGGCTCCGGTACGGCGCGGATCGGCTCCGTCGACCTCGAAGATGAAGCCGTGGTCCTTGGTGTAGCCGTTGGTGCCGGCCCGGTCCTCCGTCTCCTCGCAGGTGAGCCACGTACCCCAGGGGGTGGGCCCGCCCGCGCAGTTGACCGCGGTGCCGGCGATGGCGACGCGCTCGCCGAGGACGTTGTTGCGCCCGTCCAGTTCGAGCGACGTACAGCCGCCCTTGCCCATCGGGTCGTAGGTGAGGCCGGGGACGGCCGGTACGGCGATCCTGCCGTCGACGCGGTTCTCGTGATTGCGTACGAGATGGACGCGGCCGCGGTGGCCCGCGAAGGCGGCCATGCCGTCGTGGTTGCTGGGGACCTTGCCCTCGCCGGAGCGGAGCTGGTCGCCCTCCCGGGAGAGGACCTTGTAGCGGAACCCCTTGGGGAGATCGAGCAGGCCGTCGGGGTCGGGCACGAGCGGGCCGTAGCCGCTGCGCCCGAGGCCTTGTGCGACGGCCGTGCCGGTGAAGAGCTCGGATACGGCCCCGCTGAAGGCGATACCCGCGGCGCTCGCTCCGGTGCGGGCGAGGATCTGTCGTCGTGTGGCGGTCATGAGGCAACTCCCTGCTGGCGGACAGGAGACGTGACCCGCATGTGTGTACCACGTGCGCTGGGACACGTGAACCATGCGGGCCACCGTCAGCCTCGGGTGTCCCGTGGGGCACCTGTGCCGGATGATCCGTCAGCTCGGATCCGTTGGATCGTCACGAACCGGACGCCCGGCAGGTCAGCCGTACGTCAGGCGAGCGAGGCGCTGAGCGTGATGGTCGTCCCCGTGAGCGCCTGGCTGACCGGGCAGTTCACCTTGGCGTCCTCGGCCGCCTTGACGAAGCCCGCCTCGTCCAGACCCGGGACATCGCCCTGCACGGTGAGGTGGATTCCCGTGATGCCGGTGCCGGGCTGGAAGGTGACGTCGGCCTGCGTGGTCAGCTTGGCCGGCGGGGTGCCGCCCTGGGCGAGACCGTTCGAGAGCGCCATCGAGAAGCAGCTGGAGTGGGCGGCCGCGATCAGCTCCTCCGGGCTCGTCTTGCCGTTCGCCTTCTCCGCACGGGAGGCCCAGGAGACCGCCTGGTCGGCGATGCCGGACGAGTCGAAGGTGACGGTGCCCGTGCCCTGGAGGAGGTTGCCCTCCCAGACCGTGTGCGCCTGGCGCGTGGTGGCCATGGTGGAACCCTTCTGCTTGGTTCTGGGTATCACTGGTGTGATGACAACAGATGTGGTGACGCGAGGTGGTACGGCACCGAACCTACTGGGCGACCAGGCCTTTCGCGTCCCGTGCCAGGGCGGTCAGCCGGGAGATCGCCCGGAAGTATTTCTTCCGGTAGCCGCCGTTCAGCATCTCTTCGCCGAACAGCCGGTCGAAGGGGAGGCCGGAGGCCAGGACGGGGATCTCCCGGTCGTACAGCCGGTCCGCGAGGACGACGAGCCGCAGCGCCGTCGACTGGTCGGGCACGGCCAGGACATCCGTGAGGCAGACGGCCCGCAGCCCGTCCGTGAGTGCTCCGTACCGGCTCGGATGGACCCGGGCGAGATGGTCGAGCAGCCCGGGGAAGTCGTCCAGGCTGGCGCCCTCGGTGGCATACGCGGCCTTGGTCACCTGCGCGTCCGAGTACGGGGGAGGCGCCTCCGGCAGTCCGCGGTGGCGGTAGTCCTCGCCGTCGATCCGCAGCGGCCGGAACCGCGCCGCCAGGCCCTGGATCTCGCGAAGGAAGTCGACGGAGGCGAACCGGCCCTCGCCGAGCTTGCCCGGCAGGGTGTTGGAGGTCGCCGCCAGCGCCACGCCGGAGTCGACCAGCTTGCCGAGCAGAGTCGACACGAGCACGGTGTCGCCCGGATCGTCCAGCTCGAATTCGTCGATGCAGAGCAGCCGGTGGCCGCCGAGGGTCTGCACGGTCTGCTGGAAGCCCAGCGCGCCGACCAGATTCGTCAGCTCGACGAACGTGCCGAACGCCTTCTGCTCGGGCGCGGCGGGAGTGGCGTGCCACAGGGAAGCCAGCAGATGTGTCTTGCCGACGCCATAACCGCCGTCCAGATAGATCCCGCGCGGGCCGGTGGGCGCCTCGGGCTTTCTGGCGAACCAGCGCCGTTTGCCGCCCCCCGAGGCATGTGCCCCGCCCAGTCCCGCCGCGAAGGCGCTCAGCACCGTGACCGCCTCGGTCTGGCTGGGCTGGTTCGGGTCGGGGGCGTACGTGTCGAACCGTACGGAGTCGAAGCGCGGCGGCGGCACCATCTCCGCGACCAGCCGGTCGGCGGGGACGCGCGGCTCACGTGCGCAGAGGGAGAGCGGGGCCGCTTCGGCTATCGAGTGCTGGCCGGACGCGGCGGCGGAGGTGGAGGACGACACAGCATTCCACTCTATGCGCCGTGCCAGACTGCTCGGCATGCGACGCCTGTTCCCTGTGACCGATCAGACAGTCTCCGCCGCGGACCGTGAGTGGACGCTCGACGAGCTGGCGGAGGCGTACGCGTACCCGGACGCGTACCCGGCGGCGGGGGCGGCGGCGGGGGCCACCGGCGAGGCGCGACCCGAGGCGCGACCCGTGGGCGACGGAGTCTGGCTGCGCGCCAATATGGTCTCCACGCTGGACGGGGCGGCCCACCACGAGGGCCGGTCGCAGGCGCTCTCCTCCGACGCGGACATGCGGATCTTCGGCACTCTGCGAGCCATCGCCGACGCGGTGGTGGTGGGCGCGGAGACGGTCCGCCTGGAGGGGTACCGGCCGGCCCGCGCCCGGGACGCCTTCGCCGCGCGGCGCGCCGCGGCCGGCCAGGGCCCCGCGCCCGTGATCGCCGTGGTCAGCGCGAGCCTCAACCTGGACTTCTCGCTGCCGCTGTTCACCGAACCGCTCGTCCCGACGCTCGTACTGACCGGCGCCGCCGCGCCCCCGGAGCGGATCCGGGCCGCGGAGAAGGCGGGCACGGAGGTGCTGATCGCGGGCGACGGGCCCGGGGTGGAGCCCGCCAGGGCCGTACGCGCCCTGGCCGGGCGGGGCCTCACCCGGCTGCTGACCGAGGGCGGCCCACGGCTGCTGGGGCAGTTCGTGGCGGCGGGCGTACTGGACGAGCTGTGTCTGACCGTGTCTCCGACGCTCACGTCCGGGTACGCGCAACGCATCGCGGGCGGGCCGGCTCTCGCCGTACCGGAACGGTTGGCCCTGGCGTCACTGCTGGAAGAGGGCGGGTTCCTTTTCACCCGGTACCGCCGCATCTGACAATCGGCGGAATGTGCCGTTCCGGTCAGCCTCCGCTGGGCAGACTTACTTGCGCGGACCCCGTGCGGGCACGGGGAAGGATGGTTTCAGCAGGGGGCCGGCCGGCCCATAGGACGAAGGGCGTCTGCCGTGTTCACAAGCGTACTGATGATCGAGAAGCCCCTGACGTCCGAGGACGTGGAGTTCGTGACGACCCTGCACGGCGAGGAGGCGGTCTCCTTCATCGTGCTCATGCAGCCCCGCGGTGACCAGGCGGATGTGCTGCTGCGCGCCCTCGACGACGTCGCGCTCGGCGAACTGAAGGATGCCACCCGGGAGGGCGACGAGCCGGAGGGCAAAGAGGCGCGGCGGCCCGCGGCCCTGGCGCTCGAACACTCGCTGCAGGCGCTGCGCGCCCACGGGTCCGAGGCCACGGGCGAGGTCATCGAGGACCATCCGCTGGACCGGCTCACAGCGGTCGTGGACGAATCGGGCGCCGACGAGGTGATCGTGATGACCGAGCCCCACTACGTCGAGGAGTTCTTCCACCGGGACTGGGCGTCCCGGGCCCGGCACAAGGTCGGCGTACCGGTGCTCAAACTCTTCGCGCACAGCGAATAGGCTGGGACGACGCGGATCACTCGCACCACACTCCGGTCGCACCGCACCGCACCGCACCGCACTCCGCTCGCACCGCACTCCGCTCGACCTCGGGAGAGACACGTATGGCACCGGCACCCGCTGTCCCCACCGCCATGGAACGGCCGCACTTCATCGGCATCGGCGGCGCCGGAATGTCGGGTATCGCGAAGATCCTCGCCCAGCGCGGCGCCAAGGTCGCGGGCAGTGACGCGAAAGAGTCGGAGACCGCGCAGGCACTGCGCGCGCTGGGCGTGACCGTGCACCTAGGCCACGCCGCCGCCCACCTCGCGGACGACGCGTCGTGCGTGGTCGTCTCCAGCGCCATCCGGGCCGACAACCCCGAGCTGGTGCGGGCCGCGGAGCTGTCCGTACCCGTGGTGCACCGCTCGGACGCGCTGGCCTCGCTGATGGGGGGCCTGCGGTCGATCGCCGTCGCGGGCACCCACGGCAAGACGACCACGACATCCATGCTGGCCGTCGCCCTCACCGAGCTGGGTCTCGACCCCTCGTACGCGATCGGCGGCGACCTCGCAGGACCCGGCACCAACGCCCGGCACGGCGAGGGCGAGATCTTCGTCGCCGAGGCGGACGAGAGCGACCGCAGCTTCCAGAAGTACGACCCCGAGGTCGCGATCGTCCTCAATGTCGAGCTGGACCACCACGCCAATTACGCCTCGATGGACGAGATCTACGAGTCCTTCGAGACCTTCGTCGGCAAGGTCGTCCCCGGCGGCACGCTGGTGATCGCCGCCGACCAGCCGGGCGCCGTCGAGCTGGCCGCGCGGGTCCGTGACCTGTCCACGCTCAAGGTGGTCACCTACGGGGAGGCCGCGACCGCGGACGTACGTGTCCACAAGGTCACCGCACGCGGTCTGACCAGCGAGGTCACCGTCCTGGTCGACGGCCGCTTCCTGACCTTCACGGTCTCGGTGCCCGGCCGGCACTACGCCCACAACGCGGTCGCCGCGCTGGCCGCCGGGGTCGCGCTGGGCATTCCGGTGCACAATCTGGCCTCGGCCCTCGGCAAGTACACCGGCGTCAAGCGCCGCCTCCAGCTCAAGGGCGAGGCGGCCGGCGTCCAGGTCATCGACTCGTACGCCCACCACCCCACCGAGATGACCGCCGACCTGGAGGCGATGCGCGCCGCGGCGGCCCCCGGCTCCCGGCTGCTGGTCGTCTTCCAGCCGCACCTGTTCTCCCGTACCCAGGAGCTGGCTACGGAGATGGGCCAGGCCCTCACCCTCGCCGACGCCTCGGTGGTCCTCGACATCTACCCGGCCCGTGAGGACCCCGTCCCCGGCGTCACCAGCGCCCTGATCATCGACGCGGCCGAGGCGGCGGGCGCCCAGGTCACGGCCGTCCACGACAAGACCACCGTCCCCGATGTCATCGCGGGAATGGCCAGGCCGGGTGATCTCGTTCTCACTATGGGCGCGGGCGATGTCACGGACCTCGGTCCGCATGTCCTGGCCCGCCTGACCGACTGAGGGAGAGCGCATGTCGTACGACATCGAGAAGCCGGACGAGCAGTGGCGCGCGGAGCTGTCCTCCGCGGAGTACGCGGTGCTCCGCAAGGCCGGCACCGAGCCCGCCTTCACCGGCGAATACACCGACACGAAGACGACCGGCGTCTACTCCTGCCGCGCGTGCGGCGCGGAGCTGTTCCGCTCCGACACGAAGTTCGAGTCGCACTGCGGCTGGCCGTCCTTCTACGACCCGAAGGACACGGACGCCGTCGAACTGATCGAGGACCGCTCCCTCGGCATGGCCCGCGTCGAGGTCCGCTGCTCCCGCTGCGGCTCGCACCTGGGCCACGTCTTCGAGGGCGAGGGCTACCCGACCCCCACGGACCAGCGGTACTGCATCAACAGCATCTCGCTCCAACTGACCCCGGACGAAAGCTGAACAGAGCCCCAGCATCATAGAGTCCCGGTTTGGGCCGACTCCTCAAGGAGTCGGCCCTTTCGTCGTGCCCGTGCTGGATGGGTGCTGGACATCCTGACGTGAGATCAGGTGTCGTAGATCGTGGAGCGGTGTCCGACGTGCACGACCCACACCACCAGCTCTCCGTTGTCGATCGTGTAAACGACGCGGTAGTCACCCACTCGTAGGCGACGTCGGTCGGGCTGGGAGACGAGTGCGGTGGTGCTGAAGCCGAGCGGATCGCTTTCCAGCTCGGTCAACTTCGCCAGGATGCGGAGCGCCATGTCGCGGGGAATCTTTCGCAGCTCCGCCTGGGCCTCTGGTCGGAAGACGGTGCGGTACTCACTCACTGCGCGCCAGCGTCTCCCTCATGATGTCCTCGATGGGAATGCCGGCCGAGGGGTTCGCCATGCGCTCGTCGATGATCTGATTGATCTCGCGTTCTTCCCATTCCTGGTACTTCCGGAGCGTCTCGATGGAGACCACTGCGGCGACTTCCTTGCCTCGGCGTGTGATCACGGTGGGCACATCGTCGCGGTCGGCGCGCTCCACGACCTCGGCGAGGTGCGCGCGCACGTCGCGGATGGACTCTATGGGTAGTGGCTGCGTCATGCGCCCAAGGGTACCGAGTGTCGCATGTGTACACAACTGGACGGGTCGAGCGCGCACGGACAGGCCCGCTGCACCCTGCTGCGGCCCAGGCCCAGGCCGCGGTGGATGGGCGCGTCCCCAACCTTGGGTCGCCTGCCTGGCGCGCACAGTGATGCAGTTGGAATGTCGTCTCACTGTCGGGGCCACGACGTTTCGCCGAGGTTCGAGCCCGTGAGAGATCTCGTAGCGTGGGTGTGGCGGGCGCGGCTGCCATGCTGGGTCCATGGCAGAACTCAACGGACGTCCCGTCAGCCTGGATCAGCTTCAGGCGCTCGCGCTGACCAATTACGGTCACTTCACGAGTCTCCGAGTGGACGAAGGCCGCGTTCGCGGCCTGGCGCTTCATCTCGACAGGCTTGGCCGGGACTGCCGAGTTCTGTTCGGAGTGGACCTCGACGTCGAGCGTGTCCGCGAGCTCATCCGGCGAGTGGCGCCGGCCCGCGGGTCGATCACGATTCGCGTCACTGTGTTCGACCCAGCCATGGACCTGGGGCATCCGGACCGCGCCACTGACCCTAAAATCCTCGTCACGCACAGGCCGGCCGTCAGCTTGCCCCTGCCGCCCCTGCGGGTGCAGTCAGCCTTGTACGTACGAGACGCTCCCGAGGTAAAGAGCGTGGGGCTCTTCGGCCTGCTCCACCATCGGCGTGTGGCCCAGCTCAGTGGATTCGACGACGCGCTCTTCATGGATGGGAACGAGCTCATCTCAGAGGGCGGCACCTGGAATGTCGGCTTCTTCGACGGTGAGCAGGTGGTCTGGCCCGAGGCGGACTGCCTCGTGGGTGTGACGATGCGGCTCCTCCAAGAAGCCCACGAGCACCGTGTCGCCCCCGTCGCACTCGGAGACGTCGCTTCCATGAAGGCGGCGTTCGCCACCAATGCCGCCATCGGGGTGCGTGCCATCGCGCGCATCGATGACATGGAGATGCCCGGGGACCACCCGATCATCGACATTCTCCGCAAGGAGTACATGGACGCAACCGGCGACTCCCTCTGATCCGGGAACCCGGGTATGGGGCTGGTCGCTCGGCTCGGGCGCGGAGGAGGGTGGTCTGCTCGGACGGCTCGAACTTCTTGGCCGGCTCCTCCGGCGGATGGGACGGACGCGTCTTCGGCACGCTTAGCTTTGGCGTGGGTTACGAGCTGACTTGAACCAGGGCATGGGTGCCGTTGGTGCGCCAGCCTGGGCCGGCTGCTTCCAGTGCCCGCACGGTCTCTGGGGCGAGCCCTGTGATGACGTCCGACTTCAGCGTGCGCAGAGTCGTGACCGGTCCGGGGAAGTACGACGTGGCGTCGGCGAACGGAGTGGTGGCCGGCCAGTGCTGGTCGCCGACGAGGCGGCGGTAGTTCAGGTCGCCCTTCATGATCGTCAAGGTGGCGGTGGCGAAGTCGTCGTGGAGATCGGCGGGCATGTCCGCGTAGGGGAGCGGGGCGCAGGAGAACGGGTGGGCGTGCAGGGTGAGGCGGCCGGTGGTGAGGGCTCGGCGCAGGCGCTCGCCGATGTCGGAGGCGTAGCCGGGGGCCGTGGCCAGGCGGTGGAGGCAGGCCAGGGTGTCGGTGGTGGTGGCGTCGGAGACGTAGTACGGATACGGCTTCAGGTGGAGGGCGACGGACGCGGCGCGGTCGGTGTGGAGCAGGTGGTCGGCGAGGACCAGGTCGGGGAGGAGTTCGGGTCCGGCGTTATCGGCCACCAGGCAGACCTTGCCCGGCCGGGTGGCGGACAGGGCCGCCCACAGCGCGGCGGAGTCGTCGGCGACGAGCCCGGTGACACGGTCGCCGAGACCGGTGTCGCCCGCCGAGAGGGCGAAGCCCAGATCCGCGCGGTTGCCCCAGAGGGAGGCGTGGAGAAGCGTGCGGTTCCGTTCCTCGGGCGGGAGCTGGGGAAGCTGGTCGAGGGCGGTCAGCTCGGCGTCCACGGTCGGGCCCGCGAGCTCGGCGTTCTTGAACGGGGCGAAGGGGTCGATGCCCTGCCACGGGCCCGGAGTGAAGTAGCTGAGAGCGGCCAGGAGCTTGCGGTAGAAGTAGCTCTCCGCCCAGAGGAACGGGGCGTCCACCCAGCGCCCGCCGAAGTACCCCTTCCCCCAGTCCTGCCACTGGTCCGCGCCGGGCTCACTGTCGGGCAGGGGGAGGATCACGCCGCCCTCGGCGGTTTCCTCCAGGAGGGCGTCCAGGGCGCGCTGCTGCACGGACGGGTAAGGCGTGGCCCGGCGGACGCGCTCGATCAGGGCCGGGTGGCGGTCGTGGAGGACGCCCCAGGCAAAGGAACCTGCGACGTTGCTGATGACGACGGGGGCGGGCTGCGTCATGGTGTGCGGACTTCCTTCACGGTGGTTCGGCGGGGCCGGACGGAGAGGGCGACGGCGCCGGCTCGCTGCCGACGACCGCGCTCCCGGTGGCCCGGCTTGGCCCGCTGAACCACCGTGGTGGGTCAGCGGGCCTGTCTTGTGGTCATGATCGGCGGCCGAAGCGCAGGCTGAGGCGGCCGAAGGCGCCCGGGCGGTTCCAGGTGCGGAATTCCTCGGCCTTGCGGCCCGTGCGCTCCAGGCATTGCTCGACCGCGGCGATGTCCTCGGCGGGCAGCGCACGTACGACGGGACGCAGCACCTTGTCGAGCAGGGCCGTACGGCTCTCGTCCCAGGCGCGGTTCGCCCCCGGGAGGGAGGTCCAGGCGGTGAAACAGTCGGCCGCATAGGCGGGGACGGTGCGCAGCCGGTCGCGTACGCGGTCCTCGCGGGCGGCCCTGCCGTACGCCGCGGTGAGATCCGGGTCGCCGCAGTGGACCAGGGCGTACAGCTCCCCTTCCGGTCGCTGCTCGGAGAGCAGCTCGCGGGACAGGGCGCCGAACACCTGCTCCAGCACGCCGGGTTCCACCGGTTCCGCGTCGGCCCGCAGCGACAGCGCCCGGTCCGTCCAGCCGGATCCCGCCCGCCCCGCCGTGAGGTCACCGGCGAATTCGAGGAGCAACAGGGCTTTCCGTACGCGCGGTTCCAGCTCCTCGGGAAAGCAGCGCAGCAGATCGTGGGCGAGATCCGGGGCCTCGGGGCTGTCGCCGGGCCCGTCGAGCGCGGCCCGCACCAGGACGTGCCAGGTGCCCGCCCCGCGGTGGGCGTCGGACCCGCTTTCCGCGAGCATCAGCCGGGCCTCGCCCGCGGTCGGTGTGCTGTCGCCCCACACCAGCCGGACGGCGGTGCGCAGCACGAGCGGATCGGCGAACGGCGAGACGGCCGCCGCGCGCAGTACGGAGTGCAGTGCGCCGACGCGGTCACCGCCTTCCGGCGTCGGTACGGGAGCCTCGGCGCACATCTTCAGATGCGGCAGCGCCTGAACTCCCCGGAAGGGAAGGGAAGTCCGGCCGAGCAGCCGGGCGCCGGCCGGAGGGTCGCCCGCGGCGAGGCCGTCGAGCCTGCTGAGCACGGCGGTGCGCAGATCGAAGTACTCCTCCAGCGCCGTGTGTACGGCGGGGGTATAGGCCGCCTCCGGCTCCGCGATCAGCGCGTGGGACAGCCGGCGGGCGAGGCCGGGCAGCTGATCCGTACAGTCCACGCCGAGCAGCTCGGCGACGCGCAGCAGTTCCACCGGGCGTGAGGTGGCTGGGCCACCGTCCGTCAGGTCCGCCGCGATGCCCGCGCGCAGATCGGGGGCCAGCTCGTCGGCGAGGCGCCGCTTGAGCTCCTCGGGGAGCGTTGAAAGCCGCAGATCGGGCAGTCCGAGCCCGGCCCGCGGCGTGCGGACGGCCTCGGTCAGCACCAGAGCCCCGAGCGGCGCGGTCGTGGCGGCCGGAGCCCTGCCGTCGAGCGCCTCGAACAGCCGGGTGAGGGCTGCCGTTTCGGCAGGCGTACGGTCCTCGGCGGGCGCGCACAGAGCGTCGACCAGCTGCTGCAGCTGCCGGCCGTCCAGCGCGTGCGCGTGCGCGCGCGCCCAGTCGGCCGCTTCCGTACGGCCGTTCGTACCCGGCGATATCCCCGTGCACAGCGCGGCGACAGCGAGGGGGCCGGGGGCGAACGGGCCGCCCGGCAGCGTGGCCGCCTCGGCGAACACCTCGGGAGCCCTGCCCAGCCATACCCGCGCGGCGATCTCGGCCCAGGCGTCCGCGACGGGTTCCGCCGGCTCACGGCCGGTACGGTCGAGGACGCGGTAGCGGCGCTCATCCCCGGCCAGCCCCTGCGCGTCGTCCGGCAGGACCCCGATGATCTGCTGCCGGGCCAGCTGCGGACGTCTCGTGTACGTGGTGAAGGTCAGCCGGTGGACGCTCTCGCGCGGCAGGACGTTACTGGCCAGCGCGATCCACCGCGCCACATCCGCGCTGTCACGCTCGACAAGAACGATCCGAGGGGCCGATTCGTCCTCACTCAGCGCGCGCAGACCGGCGAAGAACCCCGCGAGCCACGGTGCGCGCGAGGCGGCGAACTCGACCAGCCCGCGCCTCTCGAAGCTCCGCGACACCGGGAGCTCCTCCATCGGCGCGGGCACCCCGCCGGCCGGGGTGGCGATGGCCCACTGCGGAGCGTTCCAGGCGCCGATGGGAGACGCTCCCGCGGACTCCCGCGCCCCTGCGGGCAGATGGGCGGGAAGATGGACCGCATGGGCGTGGAAATTGCCCCAGCCCCCGCTGTGGTCCGCTCCCGTGTACACCGTCCTGGCCAGGAGCCGGCTGCCGTCCGAGAGCACGCTGTGGCTGAACGCCTGCGGAAACGCGGTGAGTTCGGCGTCCGTGGGACGCGAAGGCGCGTCGCGCGGTGGCTCGTACCCGATGAGCTGCTCGGCCTCCCTGAGCAGCGACTCGGGGACGCCGGGCGTGACCGCCGTGAACCGGAAGCCCGACCCGTCGGGTCCGGGCGGCGCGGAGGTGTAGTGCAGCTGTGCCAGGCTCATGCGCCGGCCCCCGTCGTCCCGGCAGCCGTCATCAGGCATCTGTGGGGCCGCCGCGCCGCCGGGGCGCGGCCGAGGCAGTAGGGGCGGATGACGGTCGTCATGTCAGCGAACCACCAGATTTGCGGGGAAGGGCTCTTCGAGGCGCACGGAGGCCGCCCGGCCGCCGAGGAGGAAGCCGCGCGGAGCGTACCGGGACCGGCGGGCGGCCGACCGGATCTCGCGCCCGACCGTACCGGCGCGACGCGGCTCTCCACCACTCGGCCGGACCACGATCGTGCCCCGGTGCCGCGGCCCGGGAAGACGCCCGGACTCCGGCCCCGCCCCGCGCCACCGTCACCACCGGTCAGCCGTGCGCGTCCATCCCAGCAGATCGTCCGCCGCACCGGCTGTGCTTTCCGGAATTCCGGGGCGCCCGCTCTACACGAGCCGACGCCCTACGCGGGCTGGAGCAGGTCCCAGCGATTTCCGTAGAGGTCCTCGAAGACCGCGACCGAGCCGTACGGCTCATGGCGGGGCTCCTCCAGGAAACGGACCCCGGCGGCCACCATCCGGGTGTGGTCGCGGGCGAAGTCCTCGGTGTGGAGGAAGAAGCCGACCCGGCCGCCCGTCTGCGCGCCGACGCTCGCGCGCTGCGCGTCGTCCTTGGCGCGCGCCAGCAGCAGGCCGGTGGATCCGTCGCCGGAGCCGCCGGAGCCGTCGGCACCACGGGGGCGGACCACGACCCAGCGGGAGCCGTCGCCCCGGTCGGTGTCCTCGATCAGCTGGAAACCGAGGGCGTCCGTGTAGAAGGCGATGGCCTTGTCGTAGTCGTCGACGACAAGGGTGACCAGGGCGATAAGCGACATGTCTTTACGTTATACGTATGACTGCGCACGGGCAAGGGTGGAACAATGCCCCCATGGACGCGCAGCAGATCGCTCACCTCACCGGCCGGGCCCGCCGGCTGGCCGTCTCGGGCCGCCGCCGCATCCTCGGCATCGCCGGAGCGCCCGGCGCGGGCAAGACCACCCTCGCCGCCCGGCTCGTCGAAAACCTCGGCGGGCTCGCCGTCCTCGTCCCCATGGACGGCTTCCATCTCGCCCAGGCCGAGCTGAACCGGCTCGGACGCGCGGACCGCAAGGGCGCCCCCGACACCTTCGACGCCGCCGGCTACGCCGCGCTGCTCGCCCGGCTGCGCGCCCCCGCCCCCGGCACCGTCGTCTACGCGCCCGCGTTCGACCGCTCCCTGGAGGAGCCGGTGGCGGGCAGCATCCCCGTCGGGTCGGACATCCCTCTCGTCATCACGGAGGGCAACTATCTGCTGTACGACGACGGCCCCTGGGCGCCGGTCCGTACGCATCTCGACGAGACCTGGTTTCTGGAGCTCGACCCCGAGGTGCGCGTGTCCCGGCTCATCGACCGGCATGTCCGCTTCGGCAAGGACCGGCCCCGCGCCGAGCGCTGGGCCAGGGAGTCGGACGAGGTCAATGCCCGGCTGGTGGCGGAGTGCCGGGACCGCGCCGACGTCGTGGTCGGGATCCAGGCCCTGTCTGGCACGACCTAAGATCTGTGCGGCCGGAAGGTCCTGGTATCGGGGTTTCGGCGGTCGGCAGGGCGACGATCATCACTGGGACGGCAATCGAGACGAATAGCACGCACCCGGACACCGGCGTGGACACGGACAGGCACCGACAGGCACGGACACGGCACGGACACGGCACGGACACGGCACGGACACGGCACGGACACGGCACGGACACGAGTGGAGGCGATGGCGTGGGTTTGTTCCGACGAGGGCCGAAGCGTGACGGACGCGATACGCCTCGTGACCCCGCTTTCTCCTTCTTCTCGGTCGACGAGGGCGCGCTCTTCCGCGGCCAGGTCCGCGAGGCCTTCGCGGAACACGGCCTGGAGGTCACGGTCTACGCGGACGTGGTGACCGACAGCGGCGGCCGCCAGTTCGGCCTGGGCAATCTCGCCGCCGTCTGCCACAACGACGACCGCGGGCCCCGCGTCTGGGGCGAACTGGCCCGGCAGCACGCCGGGATGGTGCTGCGGACCATGGACGCCCCCTCCGCCCTGGACACCCTGCCGCCCGAGCAGATCCGCGCCCAGCTCTACCCGCGCGTGATCAGCCGGGAGGGCCTCGACCCGCAGAGCTTCGGCTATGCGCGGTCTGTCGCCCCCGGGCTGTACGAAGTGCTCGCCCTCGACCTTCCCGAGAGCGTCATGATGCTCACGGACGAGGCGCTGGAGCCGCTCGGTGAGCTCAGGCACCTGCGTGACCAGGCCCTGGGCAATCTCCGGGAGCTGCCGGTCGAGGTGAGCGAGACGGTCAAGGACTCCGACGGGATGCGCTTCGAGGTGCTCCTCGGCGACTCGTTCTACACGGCCAGCCGGGTCCTCGCGCTGGAGGCGGTCGTCCAGCAGGTCACCGGGCAGCGGATCTCCCCGGACGGAGCGCTGGTCGCCATCCCCTTCCGGCATCAGCTCGCCTTCCATGTCATCCGCGACATGACCATGATCCCGTCGCTGAACGCCATGGCGGCCTTCGCCGCCTCCGGTTTCGAGGACACCCCGGGGGCCATCAGCCCGTACGTCTACTGGTGGCGGGGCGGCACACTCACCCAGCTCAGCGACGAGGACGAGGACGGCGAGGGGCTGCGGATCGTCGTCGGCGACGACTTCCAGGAGCTGCTGGAACGGCTGGTCGAGCAGGACCCGCCGGACTGAGCCACCCAGAAGGCCGAGCCCGCCCGGACGACTGAGCCTGCCCGCCGGACCGAGCCCACCCGGAAAACCGAGCCCACCCGGAAAACCCAGAGGACCGAACCCACCCAGCAAGGAGACCCATGCCCACCACCCCCGCGTCCACCACCCCCGCGCCGTTCACCGCGGACGACTACCGCGCCCGGATGGCCCGCGCGGCCGAGTCGGCCGCCGACGCGGGACTGGCGGGCGTGCTGATCGCGCCAGGCCCCGACCTGGCGTATCTCACCGGCTACCGGCCCACCGCGGAGACCGAGCGGCTCACCCTGCTCGTCGTCGCCGCGGGCCAGGACCCGGTGCTGGTGGTGCCCACCCTGGAGGCGTCGGACGCCGCGCGAGCCGCGGGCGCGCCCGCGCTCACCCTGCGCGACTGGACCGACGGCAAGGATCCGTACGGCGTGACCGCCCCGCTGCTGGATCCCGCCGGGCGGTTCGGCGTCAGCGACAACGCCTGGGCGATGCATCTGCTGGCCCTGCAACAGACACTGCCCGGCACCTCGTACGTGGCGCTGACCGAGGCCCTGCCGATGCTGCGGGCGGTCAAGGACGCCCGGGAGCTGGCCAGGGTCGAGGCGGCGGGCGCGGCCGCCGACGCCGCGTACGGAGACATCCTGAACGTCCGCTTCGCCGGCCGCAGGGAGTGCGACGTGGCCGCTGATCTCGCCGCGCTCCTCCTCCGGCACGGCCACTCCCAGGTGGACTTCACCGTCGTCGGCTCGGGCCCCAACGGCGCGGATCCGCACCACGAGGCCGATGAACGCGTCATCGAGCGGGGCGACATGGTCGTCCTCGACTTCGGCGGCCTCAAGCACGGCTACGGCTCCGACACCACCCGTACCGTCCACGTCGGCGAGCCCACCGCCGAGGAGCGGCGTGTCCACGACGTCGTGCGCGAGGCACAGCAGGCCGGGTTCGAAGCGGTACGCCCCGGAGCCGGCTGCCAGGACGTCGACCGGGCGGCCCGTGCGGTCATCGCGGCGGCCGGGTACGGCGAGTACTTCATCCACCGCACCGGACACGGCATCGGCGTCACCACCCACGAGCCGCCCTACATGATCGAGGGCGAGGAGCGGCCGATGGTGCCCGGCATGTGCTTTTCCGTCGAGCCCGGGATCTATCTCCCCGGCCGCTTCGGAGTCAGGATCGAGGACATCGTCACGGTCACGGAGACCGCCGGCCGCCGCTTCAACAACACCTCCCGCGAGATGGCGATCGTCGACTGACGAGTCGACCGGCGTGTCGCCTGACGTATCGCCTGACGTGTCGGTTGACAAGTCGACCGACGAACGGACGCCGTTCCCGCGGAGATTCAGCCGCCGGCGAGGACGACACAGGACTCCGGCGGCAGCCGGAGCACCCCGTCGGCGCCCGGCGGCCGGACCGGCTCCCAGGCGGCGAGCACCCGGCCGCCGCCGCCCAGGGGGATCTCCGCGGGCTCCCCGGAGAGGTTCACCGCGATCCGCAGATCGCCCCTGCGGTACGCCAGCCAGCGCGCCTCTTCGTCGTACGCCACCCGCATCGCCGCCAGATCCGGGTCGGAGAGGTCCGGCTGGCCGTGCCGCAGGGCGATCAGCTCGCGGTGCCAGGCCAGCAGCCGCGCGTGCGGCTCCTTGCCGGTCTCGGTCCGGTCGAGGCAGGAGCGGTCCCGTGTCCCGGGATCCTGTGGATCGGGGATGTCCTCCTCCGCCCAGCCGTGCGCCGCGAACTCCCGCCGCCGGCCGGTACGTACGGCCTCGGCGAGGATCGGGTCGGGGTGGTCGGTGAAGAACTGCCACGGGGTGGACGCGCCCCACTCCTCGCCCATGAAGAGCATCGGGGTGTGCGGCCCTGTCAGTACGAGCGCGGCGGCGCAGGCCAGCAGCCCGGGGGAGAGGGTGGCGGAGAGCCGGTCGCCGAGCGCGCGGTTGCCGATCTGGTCATGGGTCTGGGCGTAGCCGAGGAAGCGGTGCGCCGGCGTTCTCGTACGGTCGACGGGCCGGCCGTGCGCCCTGCCGCGGAAGCTCGAATACGTACCGTCGTGGAAGAAGACCCGGGTGAGGGTCTTCGCGAGCGCGGCGAGCGGCTCGCGGGCGAAGTCGGCGTAGTAGCCCTGGGATTCGCCGGTCAGGGCGGTGTGCAGGGCGTGATGGAAGTCGTCGTTCCACTGGGCGTGCAGTCCGAGGCCGCCCTCGGCGCGGGGCGTGGTGGTGCGGGGGTCGCCGAGGTCGGACTCGGCGATCAGGAAGAGCGGCCGGCCCAGGTCGGCGGAGAGGGCGTCGACGGCGGTCGACAGCTCTTCGAGGAAGGTCAGCGCGCGGTGGTCGGCGAGTGCGTGTACGGCGTCGAGCCGCAGCCCGTCCAGCCGGAAGTCCCGCAGCCAGGCCAGGGCGCTGCCGAGAAGAAAGGCGCGGACCTCGTCCGAGCCGGGGGCGTCGAGATTGACGGCCGCGCCCCACGGGGTGTGGTGGGTCTCGGTGAAGTAGGGCCCGAACTGCGGCAGATAATTGCCGGCGGGACCGAGATGGTTGTGGACGACGTCGAGTACGACACCGAGGCCCAGGCCGTGCGCCGTGTCGACAAAACGCTTGAGCGCCTCAGGGCCGCCGTACGGTTCGTGGACCGCCCACAGTGACACGCCCTCGTACCCCCACCCGTGTGTCCCGGGGAACGGGCAGACCGGCATCAGCTCGACATGGGTGATTCCCAGTTCGGCCAGTGGGGCGAGCCGCGCGGCCGCCGCGTCGAAGGTGCCCTCGGGGGTGAAGGTGCCGATGTGCAGCTCGTACAGGACGGCGCCCGGAAGGTCACGGCCCTGCCACGGGGCACGCCAGTCGTACGCCGCCTGGTCCACGACGGCGCTCGTCCCGTCCGGTCCGTCCGGCTGGCGGCGCGAGCGCGGGTCGGGCAGGACGAGGCCGCCGTCGAGGGCGAAGCCGTACCGCGTCCCCTCGGCGGCGGGCGCCCCGGCGGTCCACCAGCCCGCCCGCTCCGGATCACGCTCCATGGGCCGGGCGCCGTCCTCCAGATGGAGCACGACCCGGTCCCGCGCCTGCGGTGCCCACACCTCGAACTGCACGGGCGATTCCCCCTTGTCATCGGCACTGTCCCCCACATGGTGACAAGAGAGTGGGCCCGGAGCCCGGAGATGCGACGAATCGGGTGGAGGTTTCCCGCCGTCACTGTGGCCGCAGGGGCCGCGGCAGGCGGAGCCGTCCCTTCCGGTGCAGGTCAGTGGGGCGCCGGGAGCGGCGGGAACCCCGGACAGTCTGGACACTCCAGGGCCGTCCGGCGGACAATCAGATCTGTGACATCCTCCTTCGAGTTCCACACGTATCCCGCGCGGCTCTCCGACGCCGAGCGCGACCGTGTCCTTGCGGTGCTCAGGGAGGGCGCGGCACAGGGCAGGCTGTCACACGACACCTTTCTGCGCCGGATGGATCTGGCGCTGGCCGCCCGCAGGGCCGATGAGCTGAAGATACTCACCGCGGATCTGGAGACCGACGGCCGCTGGTCGAGACGGCTGTTCGGCACGGTGGGCCGGGTGTCCGCGTTCTCGCAGCGGCTGCGCAGGGCCTGGCAGGTGGAACGGCTGCCGAAACTACTGCTGCCGCAGGCCGGTCCTTACCCCCTGCGCATCGGCCGCGACCCGCTGAACGGGCTGCGGCTCAGCCATGACACGGTCTCGCGGCTGCATGCCGAACTGAGCACGCAAGGCGGGCTGTGGGTGCTGCGCGACCTCGGCTCGACCAATGGCACGACCGTCAACGGACGGCGGGTGACCACGACGGTCGTGGTGCGGGACGGGGACATGGTGAGCTTCGGTCAGATGAGTTTCCGGCTCGCCTCCCACTGACGCGGACGCCCGCGACGGCCGCGCGGCTATCCGCGTCGATGCCGGCGTGGACGCCCGGGTGGACGCGGCTCGTCAGTCCCGGCGGCTGAGCAGCGCGACGGGACGCTCCGCGAACAGCACCGCCAGATCCAGCGGAGCGCCGCCCTCGAACTCCCGCCCGGGCGAGGCGAGCAGATCCGCCCACCGGCCCGCCGGCAGCACCAGTTCCGTCCCCTGCCAGCCGCCCGCCTTCGCCAGCCGCAGCGGCAGCCGGGTGACGGCCGTGACCACCTCGCCCGAGCGGCAGAAGGACAGACAGTGCTCGGCGGCCGGTCCCGTCGCGTGCAGCGGGGCGTACGTCCCCGACTCGCCGAACACCTCAGGCCGGTCCCGGCGCAGCCGCAGCGCCGCCGTCGTGACCACCGTCTTCTCGTCGGGCGGCCCCGTCCTGAACGGCCGCCGGTTGTCCGGGTCCACCAGCGCGAAGTACGCACGCTCCGTGCCCTGATAGAGGTCGGGCACCCCCGGCATGGTCAGCTGCACCAGCGCCGCGCCCAGCGCACTGGCCCGTACGAACGGGGCGAGGGCGCGGTTGAAGCCCGCGACCGTCCGGCGCGCGGGTCCGGCGGGGCCCGCCTCGACGAAGTCGGTCAGCGCCCGCTCGTACAGCGGATCGGGCTCCGTCCAGCTGGTGTGCAGCCCCGCTTCCCGTACGGACTTCAGCAGCGCGGGCAGCATCCGCGCGCCCTCGGGAAGCGCCCCCTCGCCCCCCTCGCCCGCGGGCGTGAACCCCACCGCCGTCTGCCAGGCCTGCCACGCCACCTGCGGGTCCGGCGCCGGCGCGCCCGCCACTCGCTCCAGCAGCTCGTCCCAGCGCTCGGGGCACTCGGACAGCACGGCGATGCCGGCCCGCACATCCGCGCTGCGCTTGGTGTCGTGCGTGGTCAGTACGGTGCCGGTGGCCGGCCAGTCGCGCGCCAGCCGGGCGCAGTACGCGTGGAACCGCTCCGGGCTCACCGCGGGCCGCCCGGGATCACCGCCCACCTCGTTCGCGGAGATCAGCGGCACATAGCGGTAGAAGGCGGTGTCCTCCACGGACTTGGCCCGCAGCGCGGAGGCGGTCTGCGCGAAGCGCGCGCAGAACGCGGTGTGGTCGGGGCCCGTACCGAGCCTGCCGAGCGCCAGCTCGCGCACCACGTCGACGGCCGCCGCCTCCTGCTCCACCACGAAGGCGGCCTTCGCCTGCCGGACCGCCTCCTCGGAGACCGCCGCCTCCGCCGCCTCGGGGCTCGGCCCGCCCGCCGTTGTGTACGGGCGGTAGACGGGAACCCGTACCAGCAGCTCACGGATCGCCGTACGCAGCGCCCAGGGCGCGTGATCGCGCAGGGCGGGATCGGCGGCGCAGACGCGCTCTGCCGTGCGGCTCAGGAAGGCGGTCTCGGCGGCCAGTTCATGGATGACCACCTTGTACGCGGCCCGGCGCACCGTCCCCTCCCAGTAGCCGCCGCGGTCGCCGGCGGGCCCCGCGACGTCGCGGTACCGCTCCTCCAGCGCCCCGGCGCCCGCCGGGTCCGTGAACAGCCCGTCGATATGGCGCAGGGCGTCATAGCCGGTGGTGCCCGCGACCGGCCAGCCGGCGGGCAGCGGTTCGTCGTCGGTGAGGATCTTCTCCACGACCGTCCAGCAGCCTCCGCCCGTGGCCTCGTTCAGCCGGCGCAGATACTCCTCCGGGTCGGCGAGCCCGTCCGGGTGGTCGATGCGCAGTCCCTCGACGACTCCGTCCCGTACCAGCTCAAGGATCTTGGCGTGGGTGGCGGCGAAGACCTCCGGGTCCTCCACCCGCACCCCGATCAGCTCGGAGATGGTGAAGAAGCGCCGGTAGTTGAGTTCGGTACGGGCCAGCCGCCACCAGGCGAGCCGGTAGTGCTGGGCGTCGAGCAGCTCGGGCAGCCCAAGCCCCTCGGTGCCTGCCGAGAGGGGGAACCGCTGGTCGCCGTGGTGCAGCAGGCCGTCCTCGGCGCGCAGCGCACCCAGCTCGTCCCCGAGGGGCCCCGGCAGTACGGGCAGCAGCAGCTTGCCGTCGCCCGCGTCCCAGTCGATGTCGAACCAGCGGGCGTACGGCGAGTCCCGCCCCTCGCGCAGCACCTCCCAGAGGGCTTTGTTGTGCCGGGGCTCGGCGGCCATGTGGTTGGGCACGATGTCCAGGACGAGCCCGAGACCGTGCTCACGGGCCTTACGGGCCAGCCGCCGCAGACCCTCCTCACCCCCCAGCTCGGCCCGCACGGACGCGTGGTCGACGACGTCATAGCCGTGTCGCGAGCCCGGTACGGCCTCCAGCACCGGCGACAGATGCAGATGCGAGACCCCGAGCGCGGCGAGATACGGCACCGCCCTCTCGGCGGCCGAGAAGGGGAAGTCCGGCTGGAGCTGGAGCCGGTAGGTCGCGGTGGGCGTCATACGGTCGTACGTACCCCGCTTGGCGCCATGTGTGTCATCGGCTCCTGCGTACGCGCACCCGACGGCGCCGCCGTCACGGCCGGTACACGTACGGCGTGGTCGTACTCAGAGCGGCGAACCCCAGGCGCTGAAGGATCGGCCGGCTCCGGTCCTGGGCGTCGACCTGCAGATAGCGGTAGCCGCGGGCGGCGGCGATCCCGGCCCGGTAGGCGATCAGGGCCCGGTAGATGCCCTTGCCGCGCCACGCCTCCACGGTGCCGCCGCCCCACAGGCCGGCGAACTGCCGGCCCGGCGGCAGCTCCATCCGCGCGGCGGACACCGGCACCTCGCCGGCCATCGCCACGACAGCAGAGAGGGTGTCAGGGGCCTCGGCGAGCCGGTCCCGCAGCCGCTGCCTGAACGAGGCGTCGGCCCTGCCGAACGCCTGTTCGTGGACGTCCGCCAGGAGATCCATACCGGCCGCGTCGGTCACGGGGCGCAGCCGTACGCCCTCGGGCAGCTCGATCTCCGTCGACAGGTCCCCGGTCTCCGCGACCATGAGCGTCTCCGTGGGTTCAGGGGTGAACCCGGCCGCCCGCAGCCGCCCCGCGAGGTCGCCGGGCCGGTCATGAGCGTAGAGCTTCCATTCGAACTCACGCCCGAGTGAGGTGAAATGCTCGACCTGGGCCCTGATCGCCGCGTCCGCGGTGTCCTCGTCCAGGCCCGACCACAGGACGCCGTTCCAGTCGTGCTCGGCGCCGGTCTGCCGTACGACATCCCCGACCCGTTCGACCCGGGCCCCGGGGCCGTCGGGAGGTGAGTCCTGGCGCATCCGCCGGTCGAACAGGGTCAGTACCGCGTCGTGATCCATCCGGCCACCGCACCATCCGGCGGGGCGGCGCGGCAAGCGGATATTGGGCGCCGCGCCGCCGGTAGGCAGCCGCCGGGGTCAGCATGAGGGCTACGCCGGACGCATCAGTACCGTCATACTGCGGCCGATCATCGTGATCCGTTCGCCCCCGTCGACCTTCTCTCCCTGGCCCGGAGCCACTCCTTCCGGGCGGGCCGTGTCCACCATGATCTGCCACTGCCGGCCGTGGTTCACGGGGACCACGAAATCCAGCTCGTCGGCGCTCGCGTTGAACATCAGCAGGAACGAGTCGTCCGAGATCCGCTCACCGCGCGGCCCCGGCTCGGAGATGGCGTGGCCGTTCAGGAAGACCGTCATGGCCTGGGCGTGTGCGGCCTGCCAGTCCCGCTGTGTCATCTCCTCGCCCTCGGGGGTGAACCACGAGATGTCCGAGAGGTCGTCGTGCGTCCCTTCCACCGGACGTCCGTGGAAGAAGCGCCGGCGCCTGAGCACCGGATGGTCGCGGCGCAGCCAGACCATGGCCTGGGTGAAGTCCAGCAGGGTGGTGTCGGTCTCCGCGCCCGGCTCGGGCCAGCGGACCCAGGAGACCTCGTTGTCCTGGCAGTACGCGTTGTTGTTGCCGCCCTGCGTGCGGCCGAACTCGTCGCCGTGGCTGAGCATCGGCACACCCTGGGAGAGCATCAGCGTCGCGATGAAGTTCCGCATCTGACGATTCCGCAGTTCCTGGATCTCCGGATCGTCGGTTTCGCCCTCCGCCCCGCAGTTCCAGGACCGGTTGTGGCTCTCGCCGTCCCGGTTGCCCTCGCAGTTGGCCTCATTGTGCTTGTCGTTGTAGGCGACCAGATCGTGCAGGGTGAAGCCGTCATGACAGGTGGTGAAGTTGATGGAGGCCAGCGGCCGGCGCCCGTCGTCCTGGTACAGATCGGACGAGCCGGTCAGCCGGGACGCGAACTCCGCCAGCGTTCTGGGCTCACCCCGCCAGAGGTCCCGTACGGTGTCGCGGTACTTCCCGTTCCACTCGGTCCACAGCGGCGGGAAGTTCCCCACCTGGTAGCCGCCCTCGCCCACGTCCCAGGGCTCGGCGATCAGCTTCACCTGGCTGACCACCGGATCCTGCTGCACCAGATCGAAGAAGGACGACAGCCGGTCCACCTCGTGGAACTGGCGGGCCAGCGTCGCCGCGAGGTCGAAGCGGAAGCCGTCGACATGCATCTCGGTCACCCAGTACCGCAGCGAGTCCATGATCAGCTGGAGTACGTGCGGGCTGCGCATCAGCAGCGAGTTCCCGGTCCCCGTCGTATCCGTGTAGTAGCGCGGATTCTCGCCGAGCCGGTAGTACTGCGCGTTGTCGAGGCCCCGGAAGGAGAGCGTCGGGCCGAGATGGTTGCCCTCCGCCGTGTGGTTGTAGACGACATCGAGGATCACCTCGATCCCCGCCCGGTGCAGCGCCCGTACGGCCTGCTTGAACTCCAGGACCTGTTCGCCCCGGTCGCCCCACGACGCGTAGGTGTTGTGCGGCGCGAAGAATCCGATGGTGTTGTAACCCCAGTAATTACTGAGGCCCGCGTCCACCAGCCGGTGGTCGTTGACGAACTGGTGCACCGGCATCAGTTCCAGCGCGGTGACGCCCAGTTCCGTCAGGTGTTCGATCACCGCCGGATGGGCGAGTCCCGCGTAGGTGCCGCGCAGCTCCTCGGGCAGCTCCGGATGGAGCATGGTCAGGCCCTTCACATGGGCCTCGTAGAGCACCGTACGGTGATAGTCCGTACGCGGCAGCCGGTCGTCGCCCCAGTCGAAGTACGGATTGACGACCACCGCGGACATCGTGTGGGGCGCTGAGTCCATGTCGTTGCGCGAGTCGGGCTTGCCGAAGTGGTAGCCGTACACCGACTCGCCCCAGTCGATACTGCCGCTGACCGCACGCGCGTACGGATCGAGGAGCAGTTTGGCGGAGTTGCAGCGCTGCCCCCGCTCCGGTTCGTACGGGCCGTGGACCCGGAAGCCGTAGCGCTGACCGGGCATGATGCCCGGCAGATAGGCGTGCCGTACGAAGGCGTCGGTTTCGCGCAGTTCCACCGCCGTTTCTGAACCGTCGTCGTGCAGCAGGCACAACTCGATCCGGTTGGCGGCCTCTGAGTAGACCGCGAAGTTGGTACCGGCGCCGTCGTACGTGGCGCCGAGGGGATACGCCTGTCCCGGCCAGACCTGCATAGATATGACTCTTCCATTTCTGATCCGGGTGCTGCGGGGCTCTTGAGCCAGATCTTCCCCGAAAGTGCCGCCTCCACCTAGGAACCCGGTGGGTTCTTGCCTCTTCTTGCCGGGGCCGGCGCCGGCGGGTCAACTTCGCGTTCCGCGCTGTCGCCCCGGCGCCGGCCCCGGCCGGCGGGCCCCGCGCGTGGCGTGGCGCCCCGTCACCGACCGGGCGTAATCACTATGAATCAGCTCACTCCGGCCGAACTCGCCGCAGAGAACCGGCCTTCCGAATAGGGGAGTTGCGCAAGGAGCCTGTGCATCGGGCTGCACCGCGTCCGGTCGGCGGAGTACCCTTCCTTGATCGTTGAAGGGGGAGGGAAGGCGGTGCGCGGGTGAGCTCGGGAGGGTTGGAGCTACCCCCCGGTGACGCAGGTCACGAGGGGAACTCCGGCGACATCCCGCCCGGAGCGGTCTCCCTCGCGCGACCGATGGAGATCGGGGCGGAACTGGACTGGGGCGCGGACGCCTGGACTGAAGTCCGCACGCGCGCGCAACGGGCCGGGCGGGCCTACATCTGGCTGAATCTGGTGGAACAGCGGCTGCGCGCCGTGGTCGCCGCGGTCCTGCGACCCATCTACGAACCCGTGCACGGCGAGGAGTGGGTGGTCGCCGCGGCCGGACCCGCCGGGCAGGAGTGGGTGCAGCGCGCCGTCGCCGTCCGGGAGGTCTCGCGCCGCAAGGGCTACCTCCTCGACCCGGCCGACGACAATGTCCTGAGCTTTCTCACCCTCCCGCAGCTGCGCGAGCTGATGGTCCAGCACTGGCCGTGCTTCGAGCCCTATTTCGACGACCGCCGCGATGTGGAACTGGCGCTGGACGAGCTGGAGGTCGCGCGGAACGTCGTGTCCCGCAACCGCGCGCTCTCCGAGACGGTCCTCGCCCAGGCGGAGCGGGCCTCGGCCCGGCTGCTGGAGATCCTGGGCGGCGGCAGCGGCGTGCCGTCCGCGGCGCGGCTCCGGGTCGACGCCGTCGAGGACCTGGTCGGCGACCGGTACGCGGACGTGGTCTCCGTCCACCCCGACCGGGTCAGGCTGCAACGGCAGATCCCGGCGGAGGATCTCTTCGGCGGCGCCCGGCGTGTCGACGCCATCGGCATCGGTCTGAACCTGCTGGTGCAGAACTTCTCCGGCCGGCGGCTGATCCGGCTCGCCGAATCGGGCTGCCGGATACGCCTGGTCTTCCTCAACCCGGCGAGCAGCGCGGTCAAGCGGCGTGAACGTGAGCTGGCGCTCAAGAAGGGCGAACTGAGCCGTTCGGTGGAGATGAACATCCTCCATATGCGGCGGGTCCGCTCCAGACTGCGCGACCCGGGCGCGTTCGAGATCCATGTCTTCGACGAGACGCCGCGCTTCACCGCCTATCTCGTCGACGGTGACGGCCCCGACGGTCTCGCCGTCGTCCAGTCCTATCTGCGCCGGGCGCGTGGCATGGAGGCGCCGGTGCTGGTGCTGCGGGGCGGCGGGCGTGAGGTGGTGCGCTCGGGCCAGGAGACGGAGCACGGCCTCTTCCAGACCTACCGCGAGGAGTTCGAGTCGGTCTGGACGGACTCCCGGCCGGTCTCCTGAAGGGGCTCTGTCCGGCCCCGGGCCGCACTGTCAGTGGTGCGTGGCAGGGTGACTGTCCAACGGGGAAAGCACCACCGCAGCATGAGGGAGGGCCACGATGACTTGGTATGGAGAGCCGCTGGTCGGTTTCGACCTGGAGACGACCGGCACGGAGCCGCTGGAAGCGCGGATCGTGACGGCGGCGGTCGTCGAGGTCCAGGGCGGCGAGGTGATACGGCAGCGGAGCTGGCTCGCCGACCCGGGCATCCGTATCCCCGCCCAGGCGTCCGCCGTCCACGGCATCAGCAGCGAGCGGGCGGCGGCGGAGGGGCGCCCGGCGCCCGACGTGGCCGCCGAGATCGCCCACGTCCTGTCGGAGTACTGGGCCCGCGGCGTGCCCGTCGTGGCGTACAACGCGCCGTTCGATCTGACGCTGCTCTCCGCGGAGCTGCGCCGGCACGGCCTGCCGCCGCTCGGTCCGATCGGGCCGGTGATCGACCCGTACACGATCGACCGCGCCGTCGACCGCTACCGCCGTGGCAAGCGCACGCTGGAGGCGGTCTGTGAGGAGTACGGCGTGGTGCTCGGCACCGCCCACGACGCGGGGGCCGACGCGCTGGGGGCGGTCCGGGTGGCCACCGCGATAGCGAACCGCCATGGATCGGTCGCCGCACTGACCCCGGCCCAGCTGCATGAGCGTCAGATCCGGTGGTACGCCGACTGGGCGACGGACTTCCAGCAGTTCCTGCGGAAGAAGGGCAACGCGGACGCGGTGGTCGACCCGGTGTGGCCGCTGCGCGAGCCGGTGGCGTCGACGCGCTGAGCCGACGCCCTCAGGACACGCCGCCAGCAGGACACGCCGTCAGAACGGGTACCAGCGGACCTCGGGGTCGTCGTCGCGCAGGGAGGCGACCCGGCGGCGGAATTCGGCGTGGGCCTTGGGGTTGGCCGGGGCGTGCTGGGCCACCCAGGCGCAGCTGGCCGTCTCGCGGGCACCGCGCAGGACCGGACAGCCGGGCCACTCCCGGACATCCCAGCCGTAGGCCGAGGTGAAGGCGGAGTACGCCTCGGCGGGCAGGCCGTACCGGTCCCGGGACAGGGCCATGACCACCAGGTCGTGTTCGCGCAGGTCCATGGAGAAGGTCTCCAGGTCGACCAGGACGGGACCGTCCGGGCCGACATGGACATTGCGGGGCAGCGCGTCACCGTGGATCGGGCCCGGCGGCAGGTGCGGTGTGAGCGCCGCCGCGGCCTCGGCGAAGCCGTCCCGGCGCTCGCGCAGATAGTCGGCGTCGTCCGGGTCGATCGCATCGCCCGCGATCCGTAGCCAGCGCTCGACTCCGCCGAGCAGTTCGCGCCTGGGGAGTGCGAAGGAGGGCGCGGGCAGTGCGTGGACCTGCCGCAGCAGGGACGCCAGATCCGCGGGCCCGGCCGGCCGTACGGCATCCGGCAGCCGGTGCCAGAGGGTCACCGGATGGCCGTCCACCGACCGGGCCCCGGGCTCCGCCGCCCGTACGGCCGGAATGCCGCACTCCGCGAGCCAGGACGCGAGGGAGACCTCACGCCGCGCCCGGTCCAGCAGTTCGCTGTGCTCCGTGGCGTCCCGGCCGACCTTGACGACCAGCCCGCCCGTCCCGAACACCGCGTTCTCACCCAGCGCCAACAACTCCGCGTCCCGCGGCAGTCCCGTCGCGGCCAGAATCTCCCGCGCCCGCGCCTCGTCCATCGAGTGCTCACTTACTCCTGGTCGTTGTACGAATCCGCCAAAGTCTCGCATCCACGCGGGTTCGCTTGACGAACCGAGGGCACGTCAGCACGATAACGAGGGCCGCCGGGGCGGCCGGACCCCCCACAAGCCGCCCGAAGGAGTCCCCTCCGTGATATCGGTGACCGCGACGGCGCGGTCCGGAAGAGACCGGCCCGGCGAAGAGCCGGACCGAGACGAGCGGGCCGGAAAAGGACGAGCCGGAAAAGGGCGGCGCGGACCAGGGCGGCGCGGCAGGCCCGTGGATCACGGCGCCTGGTTCCTCGTACTGCCCGCGCTGATCCCGATCCTGGTACTGAGCGTCGGACCACTGCTCTACGGCATCGTGCTCGCCTTCACCGACGCCCAGTCCGGCCGCACCGCGCCCACCGAGTGGGTCGGGACGCTGAACTTCCAGGACCTGGTCCACGACACCCTCTTCTGGGACTCGTTCAGGATCGGTCTGCTGTGGGCGGTCGGTGTGACGGCGCCGCAGTTCGTGCTCGCGCTCGGTCTCGCCCTGCTGCTCAGCCAGAACCTCCGCTTCCGCTGGCTGGCCCGCGCCCTCGCGATCATCCCCTGGGCCATGCCCGAGGTGGTCGTCGGCATCATGTGGCGGCTCGTCTACAACGCCGACGCCGGCATCCTCAACGAGACCATCCGCGATCTGGGGCTGGGCGAAGGACGGGACTGGCTGACCGGACTGGCCACCGCGCTGCCCGCGGTGATCGTGGTCGGAATCTGGGCCGGGATGCCGCAGACCACGGTCGCGCTGCTGGCCGGCCTGCAGAACACCCCGGACGAACTGCACGAGGCGGCCGCGCTGGACGGCGCGGGCGCCTGGCGCCGCTTCCGTACCGTCACCTGGCCCGCCATCCGGCCGGTCGCGCTGGCCATCACCGCGCTCAACTTCATCTGGAATTTCAATTCCTTCGCCCTGGTGTATGTACTGACCAACGGCGGACCCGGCGGCCGCACCCGGCTGCCGATGCTCTTCGCGTACGAGGAGGCGTTCGGCTACGGCCAGTTCGGCTACGCCGCCGCCATGGGCTGTGTCATGGTCGCGGTGATCTCGGTGCTGCTCGCGCTCCATCTCGTCGGCCGGCTCAGGGAGGGGGAGGAGACATGAGCCTGCGCACCAGGCGGTCCGCGCGCGCCGGGCAGTACCTCGCGCTCCTGTGCTATCTCGTCTTTCTCGCCCTCCCGTTCCTCTGGTTGATCTCCACGGCCTTCAAGCCGGCCAGGGAGCTGGGCAGCCTCCACCCCACCTGGATCCCGGACCACCCGACCCTCGACAACTTCCGGCAGGCCTTCGAAGAACAGCCGCTGCTGCGGGCCGCGGGCAACAGCCTGACCGCCGCCCTCGCGGCCGCCCTGATCGCCGTCGTCATCGCGACCCCGATGGCCTATGTGATGGCCCGCCGGCGGAGCAAGCTCTCGGCCGCGGCGACGAGCTGGGTCGTGGTCAGCCAGGCGTTCCCCTTCGTGCTGGTGATCATCCCGCTCTTCCTGGTCCTCAAGAACCTCCACCTCATCAACTCGCTGACCGGGCTGATCCTGGTCTATGTCGTATGGGCGCTGCCCTTCGCGCTCTGGATGCTGGTCGGCTATGTCAGGGCCGTACCGGCCGAGCTGGAGGAGGCCGCCGCCGTGGACGGCGCCGGCCGGCTCCGTACGCTCGTCTCGGTCACCGCCCCGCTGCTGGCGCCCGGCATCGTCGCCACGGCGCTCTTCGCCTTCATCACCGCGTGGAACGAGTTCTTCTTCGCGCTCGTCCTGCTCAAGACTCCGGAGAAACAGACCTTGCCGGTCGTCCTCACTCATTTCCTGGGCGCGGAGGGTGTCGCCGATCTCGGGCCGCTCGCCGCCGCCGCGTTCCTCGCGACGCTCCCCTCACTCGTCATCTTCGCGCTCATCCAGCGCCGCATCACGGGCGGAATGCTGGCCGGGGCGGTGAAGAGCTGATGCGCAAGCTCATGCTCGTGGTGGCCGCGGTCGCCCTGCTGCTCAGCGGCTGCTCCGGCGGCGGCGATTCCCACGACGGCCGGATCACGCTGCGCTTCCAGTCGCTGGCCTGGCAGGACGACTCCGTCCAGGCCAACAAGCAACTGGTGAAGGAGTGGAACGAGGCCCATCCCGACATCCGGGTCGAGTACGTCCAGGGCAGCTGGGACAGCGTCCACGACCAGCTGCTCACCTCCTTCGAGGGCGGTGAGGCGCCCGACATCATCCATGACGCCTCCGACGACCTCGCCGACTTCGCGTACGGCGGCTATCTCGCCGAGCTGAGCGGACTGCTGCCGGACCGGCTGAAGCGGGACATCCCGGAGCGCAGCTGGGGGACCGCCACCTTCGGCGACGGCGTCTACGGTGTGCCGTTCCTTCAGGAGCCGCGGGTCCTGATCGCCAACAAGAAGATCCTCGACGCCTCCGGGGTCCGTGTCCCGACCGTCGAAAACCCCTGGAGCTGGCCGGAGTTCCGGCAGGTCAGCGAGGAACTGACCGCGCGGATGGGCGAGGGGAAGTACGGCGTCGCCTGGCCGCTCAAGGAGCCGGTCTCCGCCACGCTCAATCTGGGGCTGTCCGCCGGCGGGCAGCTCTTCCACCGCGGCGCCGACGGCAAGGTGACGATCCGGTTCAGCGACGCCGACGCGGTGGTCCCCGGCACCATCCGCGATCAGGTCAACAGCGACAGGAGCGCGTCGGGCGCCACCCTCGGCATGGGCGGTTCCGATGCGCTGCCGGGCTTTTTCGGCGGCAAGTACGCGATGGTCCCGCTGGGCTTCTCGTACCGTCAGCAGATCATCCAGCAGGCGCCGGAGGACTTCGAATGGACCGTGCTGCCGGCGCCCGCCGGTGACGCGGAGGGCCTGGCCCAGGGGGTGAGCCCGCAGACCCTCTCCATCGCCGAGGACAGTCCGTACAAGCAGGAGGCCGCGCGGTTCATCGACTTCCTCCTCCAGCCGCCCAACATGGTGCGGCTGGCCAAGGGCGACTGGATGCTGCCCACGGGTACGGAGGCGCTCAAGGACCCGTCCCTGCACACCGCGGAATACGGCTGGGCGACGGGCGCCGCGCTCGCGCGGGAACTGCGGCCGGCCCCCGCCCAGTCGGTGCGCGGCTATCCCGAGTGGAAGGACAAGGTGGCGACCCCGGCGCTGCAGGAGTACTACAGCGGTGCGATCGACCGCGCCGAGCTGGAGAAACGCCTGGTCACGGACGGCAATCTGGTCCTGGCCCGCTATCAGCGCTGAGGCACACCGGCCGATATTCAATTGTACGAGACGTCTCGTCTTGTTTACGGTGCGCCCATGACCGCATCGAAGCGTGCCCATATCGCCATGTTCTCCATCGCCGCCCACGGGCATGTGAATCCGAGCCTCGACGTCATCCGTGAGCTGGTGGCCCGGGGGCATCGCGTCACGTACGCGATCCCCGGCCTGTTCGCGGAGAAGGTCGCCGCGACGGGCGCCGAGCCGGTGGTCTATACCTCTATCCTGCCGACCCCCGACGACGATCCCGACGACTGGGGCACGGAGCTGATCGACAACGTGGAGCCGTTCCTGACGGATGCCCGCCAGGCGCTCCCGCAGCTGGTGGCGGCCTACGAGGGCGATGAGCCCGACCTCGTCCTGTATGACATCACGTCCTATCCGGCCCGCGTCCTCGCCCACCGCTGGGGTGTTCCGATCGTCCAGCTCTCGCCCAACCTCGTGGCCTGGGAGGGGTACGAGGAGGAGATCGGCAGGCCGATGTTCGAGCCCCTGAAGCGGACCCCGCGGGGCAGGGCCTACTACGACACCTTCGTCGGCTGGATCGCCGAGAACGGCATGACCATGGACGTCGACCACTTCTCGGGCCGGCCCGACCGCTGCCTCGTCCTGATCCCCAAGGCGCTGCAGCCGAACGCCGAGCGGGTGGACGAGTCGGTGTACACCTTCGTCGGCGCCTGCCAGGGCGACCGCGCGGACCAGGGCGGGTGGCAGCGGCCCGCCGCGGCGGAAAAGGTGCTGCTGGTCTCGCTCGGTTCCTCGTTCACCAAGCAGCCCGGCTTCTACCGGGAGTGCGTCAAGGCGTTCGGGGACCTGCCCGGCTGGCATGTCGTGCTCCAGATCGGCGCGAACGTCGAGGCGTCGGAGCTGGGCGAGATTCCGGCCAACATCGAGGTGCGCGGCTGGGTACCGCAGCTCGCGATCCTCCAGCAGGCCGACGCCTTCATCACCCACGCGGGGGCCGGCGGCAGTCAGGAGGGCCTCGCGACGGCCACCCCGATGGTCGCGGTCCCGCAGGCCGTGGACCAGTTCGGCAACGCCGACATGCTGGTCTCCCTGGGCGTCGCCCGCCGGCTCGACACGGAGCAGGCGACCGCCGAGGCGCTGCGCGAGGCGGTCCTCGCCGTGGCCTCGGACCCCGAAGTGGCCCGCAGGCTGGGGGAGATCGGGCGCGAGATGGCGACGGAGGGCGGTACGCGGCGAGCGGCCGACCTGATTGAGACGGAGCTGCCGGGGGGCGCCGCCCGAGCGCGTGGCTGACCGGGAGCGGCGTCCGACTTGTTCCGCGCCGACCGGATCCTTATGGCAGAAGCCTGGTGAGTTTGTGATGGATGTATGAAGCACTTGATATGTGCGCGTCAATCAGCGAGGGTTTTGAGCCAGTCCGCCGGAGATCCTCCGGCCGGCGGGCCATCCCCCCACAGATGACGACCAGGAGATCCCTCTTCATGGCAACTCGCAAGCGTGTGAGCCGGATCAAGCTCACTGCCGCCATCACCGCCGTGGCCGCCGCGGCCGGAATCACCGCGTTCACCTCCCCCACAGCGGGCGCGGCACCGGCGCAGGGTGTGGTGTACGGAGCCGACGCCAAGGGCGCGGTCGCCGGCAGCTACATCGTGATGCTGGACCAGAAGGCCTTCAAGAAGACCGACAAGCAGGACCTGGCCAAGGAGTACGGAGGCCAGCTGAAGCGCAACTACAGCACGGCCATCAACGGCTTCTCGGCCAGCGGCCTCACCGCGACGGAGGCCAAGCGCCTGGCGGCCGACCCGGCCGTCGCCAAGGTCGTCCAGAACAAGACGTTCACCGTCGACGCCACCCAGGCCAACCCGCCGTCCTGGGGCCTCGACCGGGTCGACCAGACCGCGACCGCCGGTGACGGCGCCTACACCTACCCGGACAGCGCCGGCGAGGGTGTGACGGCGTACGTCATCGACACCGGGGTCCGCATCACCCACCAGGACTTCGAGGGCCGCGCCAGCTACGGCTACGACGCCATCGACGGCGACAACTCGGCCGACGACGGCTACGGCCACGGCACGCATGTCGCCGGCACCATCGCCGGCGCCGCGCACGGTGTCGCCAAGAAGGCGAAGATCGTCTCCGTCCGGGTGCTGGACGACAGCGGCTCGGGCACCACCGAGCAGGTCGTCGCCGGTATCGACTGGGTCGCCGCGAACCACGTGGGCCCGTCCGTCGCCAACATGAGCCTCGGCGGCGGCGCCGACCCCGCCCTCGACGAGGCCGTCCGCAGCGCCATCGCCACCGGCGTCACCTTCGGGGTCGCGGCCGGCAACGACAGCAGCGACGCGAGCCTCAGCTCCCCGGCCCGCGTCGGGGAGGCCATTACGGTCGCCTCGTCCACCGTGGACGACCAGGAGTCGAGCTTCTCCAACTACGGCTCGATCGTGGACATCTACGCGCCGGGCTCCAACATCACCTCCGCCTGGAACGACAGCGACACCGGCACCAACATCATCTCGGGCACCTCGATGGCGACGCCCCATGTCATCGGCGCGGCCGCCGTCTACCTCGCCGGTCACCCGGCCGCCACGCCGGACGAGGTCGCCGCGGCCCTGGTCGGCGGCGCCACCTCGGACGTGATCTCCAACGCGACCGCGGGCACCCCGAACAAGCTGCTGAAGATCGTCGAGTAGTCAGCAGCGGACAGTCAGGCGAAACCGGCGGCCGTCGCGCTCTCCCCCACGGGGCGCGGCGGCCGCCTCGCGCGTGTCCTCCCGTACCCCGCACCGAGCAGGCCCTCCGTCCTATCGTGGGTCCATGACCACGACGTACGCGGCCCTGTTGCGCGGAATCAATGTGAGCGGCCACAAACGGATCCCGATGGCAGACCTCCGTGAGCTGCTCTCCGAGCTGGGCCACGACGAGGTCCGTACCTATCTGCAGAGCGGCAACGCCGTGTTCACCAGTGGGTCGGACGACGAGAGCGCCCTCGCCGCCGCGCTGGAGCGCGCCATCGACCAGCGCTTCGGGTTCACCGTCGACTGTCTGGTACGCGACGCCGCGTATCTGCGGGAGGTGGCCGAAGCCTGTCCGTTCCCCGCGGCGACCCTGGAGGGCAAGCAGCTCCATGTCACGTTCTTCTCCGAGCACGTGGACCCCGGGCGTCTCGCCTCGCTCGACCAGGACACCTATCTCCCCGAGGAGTTCCGGCTGGGCGACCGCGCGCTGTATCTGTACGTACCCAACGGCCTCGGCCGTTCCAAGCTCGCCGAAGCACTGGCGAAACCCGCCCTGTTCAAGGGCGTCACCGCCACCAGCCGCAACTGGAACACCGTCCGCAAGCTGGTGGAGCTGACCCGTGGCTGACCGTACGCACCCGGTCTCCGCGGTCTCCGCCGCCATCGAGGCCGAACTGCGCCTCCTCGACCCGGCGGTCCGCTCCTCCACGGCCCTCCTCGCGGAGCTGTTTCACCCCGAGTTCAGGGAGTTCGGCTCCTCCGGCCGGAAATGGGACCGCGATTCGATCATCGGCGCGCTCACGGCGGAGGACGCTCCCGCGCCCCGGCCCATCACGACCTCCGAGATGAGAGGCGTCCAGCTCGCGTCCGACGTCGTGCATCTGACCTTCGACACCGAGCTCAACGGCCGCCGAGCCCACCGCAGTTCACTGTGGCGGCTGACCGACGACGGCTGGCTGCTCTACTTCCACCAGGGCACACCGTTCAGTCCCGGGGAGGAACCGGGCTGACCCCCGGCCACCGTCCACGCGCACCGCGGCGCGTCACACCGTGGCGAGCGCCTCCAGGCCGCTCATGTCCTCGGCGGACAGCCGGATCTCCGCGGCGGCCAGATTCTGGTCCAGATGGGCGGGCGAGCCGGTGCCGGGGGTGGGACACAGCACCGGGGAGCGGTGCAGCAGCCAGGCCAGGGCGATCTGCCCGCCGGTCGCTCCATGGCGGGCGGCGACGGAGCCGAGCGCCGTCGCGGCGTCGCCGGCCAGCGCGCCGTTGGCCAGCGGGAACCACGGCAGGAACGCGAGACCGTGTGCCTCGCACAGGTCCAGCACCGCCGCCGACGCGCGGTCCAGGAGATTGAAGCGGTTCTGCACCGAGGCGATCCCGGTCAGGGAGAGCGCCCGCTCCAGTTGGCCGGCGGTGACGGTGTCCAGACCGATATGGCGGATCTTGCCCTCCCGCCGCAGCTCGTCCAGGGCGCCCAGCTGCTCGTCCATCGGCACCCCGGGATCCAGCCGGTGCAGCTGGTACAGGTCGATCGTGTCCGTACGCAGCCGGCGCAGACTCGCCTCGCACATCGCCCGCAGCTGCTCGGGGCGGCCCGCGATGTGCCAGGCGCTGTCGCTCGTACGCACCACGCCCCCCTTGGTCGCCACGACCAGGCCCGCCGGATACGGGTGCAGGGCCTCGGCGACCAGCTCCTCCGCCAGCCACGGACCGTAGTTGTCCGCCGTGTCGATGAGCGTCACTCCGCGCTCGACGGCCCGCCGGAGCACGGCGACGGCCTCCGCGCGCTCGCCACGCGGCCCCCAGTAGCCGGGCCCGGTCAGCTGCGCGGTACCGAATCCGAGACGTCGTATCCGAAGGTCTCCGCCCAGCGGAAAGGTGTTCTGGCCCATCCCGGGACCGTACCCGAGCCCGCTCAGGCGAGCCGGGCCAGTGCCGTGCGGTCTTCCGCGGCCGACGCGCGGTCGTAGCGCCGCAGCAGGAGCCGCGCCAGCTCCGGCGCCGCGCCCAGCACCCCGGCCAGCACATCGGCGCCGGCCTCCCTGGCCCCGGCCGCGATGCGGTCGGGGAGGAAGCCGGGGGCGATGACGTACGGCGCGACGGCGATCCGCCGTACGCCCTCTGCCCGCAGCTCGCGCACCGCGTCCTCGGTGCGCGGAAGGGATGCGGAGGCGAACGCAGGCCGCACGGCGCACCAGCCGGCGCACCGCCACTCCCGCGCGATTTCAGCGATCACTGCGATCGCCTCCGGGTCGGAGGTGCCCGCCGAGGCCAGTACGACCCCGGTCGAGGGCTTGTCGGCCGGCGTGAGCCCGGCCTCGTACAGCCGCCGCTCCAGCGCGTCGCTGAGCAGCGGCGACGGGCCCAGCACCTCGGCCTGCCGGATCCGCAGCAGCGGATGGCGGGAGGACGCCTCGTGCAGGACCGCCGGGATGTCGGCCTTGGCGTGGAAGGCGCGCGTCAGCAGCAGCGGCTGGGCCACCACGTCCCGTACGCCCTCCCGCGCCAGCCGGTCCAGCAGCCGCGGCACGGACGGGGCGTTGAAGTCCAGGAAGCCGGTCTCCACGCGCAGCCCCGGCCGCAGCGACCGCACGCGCCCGGTGAGGGCGTGCACGGTCGCCGCGTGCCGGGGATCACGGCTGCCGTGGGCGATGACGAGCAGTACGGGGGATTGGTGCACGGTGCATCAGCTCTTCACGAGAAGACCGCGGTTGCGCAGGACCCATCGCTCCAGCGGGCTGAAGATCAGCAGGTCGATGGCGATACCGACGATCAGGATCAGGAAGATGGCGAGGAACACCATCGGCATACTGCTGGCCGTACGGCCGTTCTCCAGCAGCTGGCCGAGCCCCACGCCGAGATCCGGCGAGGACGCGATGATCTCCGCGGCCATCAGCGAGCGCCACGAGAACGCCCAGCCCTGCTTCAGCCCCGCCAGATATCCGGGCAGCGCGGCCGGCATGACGATGTGCCAGGTGCCCCGCAGCCCGGTGGCGCCCAGGGTGCGCCCGGCCCGCAGGAACAGCGGCGGCACCTGGTCGACACCGGAGACAAGACCGTTGGCGATCGAGGGGACCGCGCCGAGCAGGATGACGGCGTACATCATCGAGTCGTTGAGACCCAGCCAGATCACGGCCGGCGGCACCCAGGCCACCGACGGCAGCGACTGGAGCCCCGACAGGATCGGGCCGATCGCGGCCCGGACGAATTTCACCCGGGCGACCAGCAGCCCCAGCGGGGTGCCGATCACCAGCGCCAGCAGGAAGCCCAGCAGACCGCGCGAGACGCTGGTCCAGATGTAGCCGAGCAGGGTGCCCTGCGCCCAGGCGTCGGACAACTCGCCCCACACCGCGGACGGCGACGGCAGCCGGTAGTCGTCGGTGACCTTCGCCCAGACGAGGATCTGCCACACCACCAGCACCAGCAGCACGGCGAGGACGGGCGGCAGGACCTTCTGGACCAGGGTCTGCCGCAGCGGCGTACGACCGGTCTGTACGGTGTCCAGCGCGTCGAGACCGGCCTCGAGACCGGCCAGGTCGTGCCGCCCTGCCACGTCCTTCGGCGCCGTGTCCTCCGGCGTCGTCGTCTCAGTGCTGGCCATGGCGGCGGATCTCCCCACGCAGTTCTTCGGTGATCTCCACAGACAGTTCCGCGACGGCGCTGTCCTCGATACGGCGCGGCTGCGGGATGTCCACGCGCCACTCACGGGCCACCCGGCCGGGCCGCGACGACAGCAGGACGACGCGCTCGGCGAGCCGTACCGCCTCCCGCACGTTGTGCGTGACGAACAGCACCGACAGGTTCGTCTCGCGCCAGATCCGGGTCAGCTCGTCGTGCAGCACATCCCGGGTGATGGCGTCGAGCGCCGCGAACGGCTCGTCCATCAGCAGCAGCCTGCTGTCCTGGGCGAGCGCGCGGGCCAGTGCGACCCGCTGGCGCATACCGCCCGACAGCTCGTGCACCCGCTTGCCGAACGCGCCGTCCAGCCGGACGAGCCCGAGCAGCCGCTCGGCCTCACCGCGCCGCTCCTGCTTGGGCACCCCGCGCAGCCGCAGTGCCAGTTCGATGTTCTTGCCCGCGGTCAGCCACGGGAACAGCGCGTGCTCCTGGAACATCAGGGACGGCCGTCCGCCGGGTGTCTCGATGGACCCGGCGGACGGGCGGTCGAGCCCCGCGACCAGATTGAGCAGCGTCGACTTGCCGCAGCCCGAGGCGCCCAGGAGGGTGACGAACTCGCCCGGGGCGACATCGAGTGTGATGTCGTCCAGCACGAGCTGCTGCCCGGCGGGCGTCGCGAAGGACTTCGAGACGTGCGCGATACGGGCGGCGTGGTCCACCGCCGGGGTGCTCTCGGCGGCCTTGGCGAGTGTCGAAGCCATGGTCGTCACCTCCTGGGACGGGGTGGATGCGGTGGTTACTTGACGCCGAGACCGGCGTCGGCGACCTCGGGCTGACCGGCGGCCTTGAGCACCTCGTTGAGGGGCTTCAGGTCGTAGATGCCGGCCAGATCGGGCTTCTCCAGCAGACCGGCCTTGACCGCGTGGTCGGCCTCCGCCTGGAGCGTGGCGGCCAGCGGGTCATTGGTGATCTGGATGGACGCCCACGCCGGGTCGAGGACCTCGGGCGGCAGCGCCTTGCCGGAGAGCGTCTTCAGCGCCTCGTTGGCGGACGCCTTCGCCTGGTCCTGGTTGGCGTTGATCCACTCGTTGGTCTTCACCGAGCCGCGCAGTACGGCCGCGACCACGTCCGGGTGCTCCTCGAGGAACTTCTGCGACACGATGATGTTCGTGATCACGAACTTCTTGTCCGGCCACAGGTCGGACTCGTTGAGCAGCTCCTTGGCGCCCTCGGCGACCAGCTTGGACGCGGTCGGCTCCGGCACCCAGGCGCCGTCGATGGAGCCGGACTTGTAGGCGTCCGGGGTGATCTTGTTGTCCGTACGGACGACGGAGACATCGCCCTTGCCGGACTGCGCGTCGACCTTCCAGCCCTTCTCGGAGACCCAGTTGAGGAACGCCACGTCCTGCGTGTTGCCCAGCTGCGGGGTGGCGATCTTCTTGCCCTTGACATCGTCCAGGGTCTTGATCTTCTTCGGGTTGACGACGAGCTTCACCCCGCCCGAGGCGGAGCCGCCGATGATGCGCAGGCTGGTGCCCTTGGTCTGGGTGTAGCCGTTGATGGCGGGGGAGGGGCCGATGAAGCCGATGTCGATACTGCCCGCGTTCAGGGCCTCGATCTCGGAGGGGCCCGCGTTGAAGGTCGACGGCGCCACCTTCGTACCGCCCAGCTCCTTCTGGAACAGGCCCTCCTGGATGCCCACCAGCGCGGTGGCGTGGGTGAGGTTCGGGAAGTAGCCGATCTTCACGGTGGAGGCCGAGAGGGCCTTGCCCGTGGCGGCGGGGGCGGCCTTGTCCTCCTCCTTGTCGGAGGCGGAGCCGTAACCGCAGGAGCTCAGCACGACGGCGAGCAGTGGAAGCGAGACCGCCGCGGTGAGGCGGTGGCGCGAAGTGGTGCGAATGGCAGGCACGGGAGGTTTTCCCCTCGTTGGCCCGGTCCCTACGCCCTTCGGGAGTACGGGGGCGCGGCCGGGAAGTCGGCAGGTCTTCGGCGGTGCGGGTACGGCGGGTGGGGGGTGCGGGCGCGCGAGCGGTGCGCGTACGTCATCGCGCACATCGCGCCACCCCGCCCGTTCCCGCGCCGAGTGCGCCGCTGCCGACGCGGCCGCCCTCCTTCGCGAAGGTCGCGTAGATGTCTATGGCCATCAGAAGTCCCAGCCCTCTTCGTTGTCGGCCGCCGGCGTCACGGGGGCCTCGGCGGCGAAGGCCTCGCCCGCCATGCCGGCGCTCAGCGTCGTGCCGTCCGCGGGGTCGATCAGCAGGAAGGAGCCCGTACGGCGGGAGTCCGCGTACGGGTCGAGCGCGAGCGGCTCCGCGGTACGGACCGTGACCCGGCCGATGTCGTTGGCGACGAGCTGCCCGGGGGCCGGGTGCTGGGACAGATCGTCCAGGGTCAGCCGGGACGGGATGTCCTTCACGATCGCCTTGACCGTACGGGTGGTGTGCTTGAGCAGCACCCGCTGGCCCACGGTGAGCGGCTGGTCGGCGACATGGCAGACGGTCGCCTCGACATCTTGGGTCGTGGCGGGGACGTCCGCGCTGGGGGCGATCAGATCGCCGCGCGAGACGTCGATGTCGTCGGTGAGCCGGACGGTCACGGACTGCGGGGCCCAGGCGATGTCCACGCTCTCGCCGAGCGCGTCGATCCCCTCGATGGTGCTCGTACGGCCCGAGGGCAGGACGGTCACCGGGTCGCCGACGCGCAGCACCCCTGAGGCGATCTGCCCCGCGTAGCCGCGGTAGTCGGGATGCTCGGCGGTCTGCGGGCGGATCACGTACTGCACCGGGAAACGGGCCGGGCAGTGCGCCAGGTCATGGCTGACCGGCACGGTCTCCAGATGCTCCAGCACGGTCGGGCCGCCGTACCAGTCCATGTGCGCGGACGGCTCCACGACATTGTCGCCGGCCAGCGCCGAGATCGGGATCGCGGTGATCTCGGGGACGCCGAGGGAGGCCGCGTACGCCGTGAACTCCTCGGCGATGGCGGCGAATACGGGCTCCGCGTACGCGACCAGGTCCATCTTGTTGACGGCGAGGACCACGTGCGGGACACGCAGCAGGGCGGCCACCGCGGCATGCCGGCGGGTCTGCTCGACCACGCCGTTACGGGCGTCCACGAGGACCACGGCCAGCTCGGCGGTGGACGCGCCGGTCACCATGTTCCGGGTGTACTGCACATGCCCGGGGGTGTCCGCGAGGATGAACCGCCGCCGGGGCGTGGCGAAGTACCGGTAGGCGACGTCGATCGTGATGCCCTGCTCGCGCTCGGCCCGCAGGCCGTCGGTGAGCAGCGCCAGGTCGGGCGCCTCCTGGCCGCGGCTGCGGGAGGCGTGCGCGACGGCCTCCAGCTGGTCGGTCAGCACCGACTTGGAGTCGTGCAGCAGCCGGCCCACCAGGGTGGACTTGCCGTCGTCGACGGAGCCCGCGGTGGCGAAGCGCAGCAGTGTGGTGGCCGACAGCCGCTCGGTGGTGCTCGTCATGGCTAGAAGTACCCTTCGCGCTTGCGGTCTTCCATCGCTGCCTCGGACATCTTGTCGTCGGCGCGGGTCGCGCCGCGCTCGGTGAGCCGGGAGGCGGCGATCTCGGCGATCACCGCGTCGAGCGTGGTGGCGTCGGAGTCGACGGCACCCGTGCAGGACATGTCGCCGACCGTGCGGTAGCGCACGAGGCGCTTCTCGACGCTCTCGCCGTCCTTGGCGCCACCCCAGTCACCGGCGGTCAGCCACATCCCGCCGCGCCGGAAGACCTCGCGCTCGTGGGCGAAGTAGATCTGCGGAAGCTCGATCTCCTCCCGGGCGATGTACTGCCAGACGTCCAGCTCGGTCCAGTTGGAGAGCGGGAAGACGCGGACATGCTCGCCGGGGGCGTGCCGGCCGTTGTAGAGCTGCCACAGCTCGGGCCGCTGACGGCGCGGATCCCACTGCGAGAACTCGTCACGCAGCGAGAACACCCGCTCCTTGGCGCGGGCCTTCTCCTCGTCGCGCCGGCCGCCGCCGAAGACCGCGTCGAACCGCTCGGCCTGGATCTTCTCGGTGAGCGGCACGGTCTGCAGCGGATTACGGGTGCCGTCGGGGCGCTCGCGCAGCTTTCCCGCGTCGATGTACTCCTGTACGGACGCGACATGCAGCCGCAGTCCGTGCCGGTCCACCGTGCGGTCGCGGTACTCCAGCACCTCGGGGAAGTTGTGCCCGGTGTCCACGTGCAGCAGCGAGAACGGCACCGGCGCGGGCGCGAACGCCTTCAGCGCCAGATGCAGCATGACGATCGAGTCCTTGCCGCCGGAGAAGAGGATCACCGGCCGCTCGAACTCGCCCGCCACCTCGCGGAAGATGTGCACCGCCTCGGACTCCAGGGCGTCCAGGTGGCTCAGGGCGTACGGGGCGTCCGTGCCCTCGCTGACGGTCGCGACGGTGGTCACGCGAGACCCCTCTCGGTGAGCAGCGCGTGGAGCGCGGCGGCGGACTCCTGCACGGACTGGGTGTGCGACTCGATCCGCAGGTCCGGCGATTCCGGGGCCTCGTAGGGGTCGTCGACCCCGGTGAGCCCGGAGATCTCGCCGGCCGCCTGCTTGGCGTACAGCCCCTTCACATCGCGCACGGAGCACACCTCGACCGGCGTGGCCACATGCACCTCCAGATAGCCGGTGCCCGCGGTCTGATGACGCTTGCGCACCGCCTCACGGCTGTCCGCGTACGGCGCGATCACCGGGACCAGCGCCTTGACGCCGTTCGCCGCCAGCAGCTGGGCGACGAAGCCGATGCGCTGCACATTGGTGTGCCGGTCCTCGCGGCTGAAGCCGAGGCCCGCCGAGAGGAACTCCCTGATCTCGTCGCCGTCGAGCACCTCGACGCGGTGGCCCCCGGCGCGGAGCCGGCCCGCCAGTTCGTACGCGACAGTGGTTTTGCCCGCGCTCGGCAGACCGGTGAGCCAGATCGTCGCGCCCTGCTCCGTCACGCTCAACCGCTCCTCCTGAAGCTCCTGACCGGCCGTCATCCGTGCAGCCCGCATTCGGTCTTGGACCGGCCCGCCCAGCGGCCGGCGCGCGCGTCCTCGCCCGCCAGGACCCTGCGGGTGCAGGGGGCGCAGCCCACCGAGGCGTAACCGTCCGTCAGCAGCGGGTTGGTGAGGACGCCGTGCTCGGTGACGTACGCGTCGACGTCGTCCTGGGTCCAGCGGGCGATCGGGGAGACCTTGATCTTGCGGCGCTTCTCGTCCCAGCCGACGACCGGGGTGCCGGCCCGGGTCGGGGACTCGTCGCGGCGCAGTCCGGTGGCCCAGGCGTCGTAGCCGGTCAGGCCCTCTTCGAGGGGCTTGACCTTGCGCAGGGCGCAGCACAGGTCGGGATCGCGGTCATGCAGCTTCGGGCCGTGCTCGGCGTCCTGTTCCGCGACGGTCCTGCGCGGGGTGAGGGTGATGACGTTGACGTCCATGACGGCGTCCACGGCGTCGCGGGTGCCGATCGTCTCGGGGAAGTGATAGCCGGTGTCGAGGAAGACCACATCGACGCCGGGCCTGACCCGGGAGGCGAGATGCGCGACCACCGCGTCCTCCATCGAGGACGTCACGCAGAAGCGTTCGCCGAAGGTGTCCACGGCCCAGCTGAGGATCTCCAGGGCCGAGGCGTCTTCGAGGTCGCGGCCCGCCCGCTCGGCGAGGCCCTTCGGATCGTCCGTCTCCGCCTGTGTCGTCATATCTCTTCGCCTCCGTCGCTCCGCTGAAGTCCACGGGAGAGCAGCCCGAGGAACTTCAGCTGGAAGGCGCGGTTGCATGCCGCGCATTCCCAGGCGCCATGACCCTGCTCGTTGGGACGCAGATCCTCGTCGCCGCAGTAGGGGCAGTAGAAGGGGGCGGCGCGCTCACTCATGCGTCCTCCTCCGTCGCAGGCTGGTGGGCATCGTTCACGACAGCGCCTCCGCGTCGGCCCGCGCCGCCCAGGTGGCGAAGCGCTCGCCCTCCTCGCGCTCCTTCTGGAAGCGGCCGAGCACCCGCTCGACATAGTCGGGCAGCTCGTCGGAGGTGACCTTCAGACCGCGGACCTTGCGGCCGAAGCCGGGCTCCAGGCCCAGCGCGCCGCCCAGGTGCACCTGGAAGCCCTCGACCTGGTTGCCGTCCTTGTCGAGCATCAACTGGCCCTTGAGACCGATGTCCGCCGTCTGGATACGGGCGCAGGCGTTGGGGCAGCCGTTGATGTTGATGGTGATCGGCTCGTCGAACTCCGGGATCCGGCGCTCCAGTTCGTCGATCAGCGTGGCGCCGCGCTTCTTGGTCTCCACGATCGCCAGCTTGCAGAACTCGATGCCGGTGCAGGCCATGGTGCCGCGGCGGAACGGCGAGGGACTGACCCGCAGGTCCAGCGCTTCGAGGCCGGCCACCAGGGAGTCGATCCGGTCCTCGGTCACATCGAGGACGATCATCTTCTGCTCGACGGTGGTACGCAGCCGGCCGGAGCCGTGCGCCGCGGCCAGCTCGGCGATCCTCGTCAGCGTGGCGCCGTCCACCCGGCCGACGCGCGGTGCGAACCCCACGTAGAAGCGGCCGTCCCGCTGGCGGTGCACCCCGACGTGGTCGCGCCACGTGTGCACCGGCTGCGCCGGAGCGGGGCCGTCGACCAGCGGGCGCTTGAGGTACTCCTCCTCCAGGATCCGGCGGAACTTCTCCGTACCCCAGTCGGCGACGAGGAACTTCAGCCGGGCGCGGGTGCGCAGCCGGCGGTAGCCGTAGTCGCGGAAGATCGAGATGACCCCGGTGTAGACGTCGGCGACCTCCTCCAGCGGTACCCAGGCGCCGAGCCGCTGGCCGATCTTGGGGTTGGTGGAGAGCCCGCCGCCCACCCACAGGTCGAAGCCGGGGCCGTGCTCCGGGTGGACCACGCCGACGAACGCGATGTCGTTGATCTCGTGTGCCACGTCCAGCAGCGGCGATCCGGAGACCGCCGACTTGAACTTGCGCGGCAGATTGGAGAAGTCGGGGTTGCCGATGATCCGGCGGTGGATCTCCTCGATCGCGGGGGTGCCGTCGATGATCTCGTCCTCGGCGATTCCGGCGACCGGGGAGCCGAGGATCACCCGGGGGGTGTCACCGCAGGCCTCGGTCGTGGAGAGTCCCACCGCTTCGAGGCGGTTCCAGATCTCCGGTACGTCCTCGATCCGGATCCAGTGGAACTGCACGTTCTGCCGGTCGGTGAGGTCGGCGGTGCCCCGCGCGAACTCCTGCGAGATCTCCCCGATGACCCGCAGCTGCTCGGTGGTCAGCCGGCCGCCGTCGATCCGTACCCGCAGCATGAAGTACTCGTCGTCCAGCTCCTCCGGCTCCAGGATCGCGGTCTTGCCGCCGTCGATCCCGGGCTTGCGCTGGGTGTACAGACCCCACCAGCGCATCCGGCCGCGCAGATCGTTGGGGTCGATCGAGTCGAAACCGGCCTTGGAGTAGATGGTCTCGATGCGTGTCCGCACGTTGAGACCGTCGTCGTCCTTCTTGAACTGCTCATTGCCGTTGAGCGGAGTGAAGTGACCCACGGCCCACTGACCCTCGCCGCGGTGACGGCTCACCTTGCGGCGGGGTGTGGGTGCGGACGGCTTTTCCGGGGTGGCGGCCATGGCGGGTACGTCCTTCGAGGCTGCAGGAGGGCGGCTTTGAGCCGCACACTCGCGCGCGGAGGCGCGGAAGTGCGCGGCGGTGCGCAGCAGGGGCGGCTAAAAGGGATCGCGGGCGGTGCTCGGGCTCTCAGCTCGCGCGACAGATGGCGCTGGACACGCGGCCGAGGTCGACGTGCCGCCGACTCACCAAGGCAATTCCAGCTCGAGACATGACGGAAGCGTGTCACGGGGGTCTCGGGGCAGTCCACCACTATCCACGATGTGGACCGGACTGTCCCGTTCTGTGGGATGATGTGGCGCCCGTCACGGTCCGCGACGGGTGGCCGGTTTCCGTTCAGGCACCCGGCCAGGGGCCGGGAGCCGCTGTCTCGGGCTCCTCCTCGACCTTCGTGTCGAACAGCGTGAAGCCGCGGCGCAGATAGTTGTCCATCGCGTGCGGGCCGTCCTTGGAGCAGGTGTGCAGCCAGACCCGCTTGGTCGGCGCCAGCCCCGGCCACCGCTCGGCCAGGTCCCAGGCGCGCGCCACCCCGTACGACAGCAGATGGCCGCCTATCCGCCGGCCGCGGAAGGCCGGGATCAGCCCGAAGTACGCGATCTCGACCGTGCCGGCGTCCTGCGCCGCCAGCTCGATATAGCCGGCCGGGGTTCCCCTCTCGTACGCGGCCCAGGTCTCCACGCCGGGCCGCGCCAGGGCGTCCTGCCACTGCGCGTACGTCAGGGAGAGCCGGTCGGTCCACCGGACGTCCCCGCCGACGGCCGTGTACAGGAACCGGCTGAACTCCGGCGAGGGCACCTCGGCCCGTACGATCCGCACCTCGCCGGAGGGCTCTGCGGCAGGCCGCAGATCGGCGGGCGAGGTCTGTTCCAGGGACCAGGTGGTCACAGTGATGCTCATATGCGCCAGAAAACCACGCGCCGGGGCCCGGAGCCGAACGTGCCCCTGACCGGCGCTCTACGAGCCCGGCGGGCGGCGCGCGCTCAGCACCGCGGGGGCCGTCGAGTGCGGCAGCAGATCCGCCCGCTCGTCCGGCCGGACCACCCGGACGTCGATCTCGTCGCCGAAGCGGTAGGGACGGTGCGCCAGCACGCCCGACAGATGGCGCCGCACCCGCGACATCTCGGCCCGTACGGTCCCGGCGCGGCCGGGGTCGCCGAAGACGTCGGCGGCCAGCTGCGCCGCGCTCCGGCCGTCCCGGTGCACGGCCAGGACGTACAGCAGCTCGGCATGGCGCGGGGTCAGCTCCTGGGTCCAGCTGCCCGCGGACCCGGACACGGCGACCGACCAGCGCCGGGGGCGGCTCAGATCCAGCACCACCCGGCTCGGCGTCTCCGTCGGCGGCCGCTCCTCGTCCACCTGTATCAGCCAGCCGCCGGGCAGCGGCTCGACCGTGCACATGCCCAGTGAGGGCTGCCAGACCCGGCCGGCCCCGAACGACTTCGGCAGCGGCAGCCGGTCCACCGGCGGCATGCCCGTGACCCCCGCCGTCCAGCCGTTCGTGTCGACCGCCAGCGCACGCCCGCCGAGCCGGCACAGGAGCGGCGCCGCCACCGAGCGGAGCCGCTCCACGGCCCGCCCGTGCCGCTCGCGCATCTCGCTCTCGGCGAGCCGGGCGACCGAGCTGACCAGCGCCAGGGTCGTCGGATGGAAGCCGGTGGCCGGGCCGCTCACATCCACCACACCCAGCAGCCGCCCGTCCCGCGGATCGTGCACCGGAGCCGCCGCACAGGTCCAGGCGTGCAGGGAACGCGCGAAGTGCTCGGCCGAGTGGACCCGCACCGGCCGGCGCACGGCCAGGGCCGTACCGACGGCATTGGTTCCCGTGGCGTGCTCGGCCCAGGCCGCGCCTTCTTCGAGACGGATCCCGTTCGCCTGGCGCAGCACGGTGAGGCAGCCTTCCCGCCACAGCACGCGCCCCTCGTCGTCGGTGACCACGATGATCTGCCGGGAGGCGTCGGCGACAGCGCCGAGCGACCCGGTGAGCGTGCGCATCGCCTCACCCAGCGCGGGGGCCCGCCGGCGGTGCTCCAGCTCGTCCCGGTCCAGCAGTTCCCCGCCGGTGGACCGGTCGGGATCCAGCCCCATCCGGAACATCCGCTGCCAGGACGCCCCGATCACCGGCCGGGGAGCCACCGGCGGCCGCTCGCCGGCGAGGGCGGCGTCCCGTACCTGGTGCAGCAGCCGAGTGGCCTGCGCGCCGTCCATGGCCATGAGCCTCGTCAGGTCAAGCCCTCTGTCCTGCGGCCGTACGTCCTTCAGTGGTATGCCCTTCAGCGGTATGTCTTTCATCTGGGTCCTTCGGATATCCACTGCAACTGCTTGCAACTCTGGCAAACCACGGGCAGGCGTATGAAAGTGACAATAAGTCAGGGGTGGTGCCGTGTCGGCGCAGCACCACCCCTGGCTCCCGTGCGTGTTCCGTCAGCCGAGCGTGTCCGGCCGGCCGACGGGCCGTCAGCCGACGGGCCGCGCCCGGTCCACGACCGACGCCAGATCGAGCGTGTGCGGCAGCGTGCCGAAGGCCGCACCCCAGTCCCCGCCGAGCCGTGACGCGCAGAACGCGTCCGACACCTCCGGCGGCGCCCACCGCACCAGCAGTGAGCCCTGGAGCACCAGCGCCATCCGCTCCACCAGCCGGCGGGCCCGCGCCTCGATCCCGTCCAGATCGGCCAGCTCGGTCAGCAGATCCTTGATCGCGCCGTCCAGCCGGTGATCGGCGCCGCGCGCCGTGCCCACCTCCTGGAGGAAGCCGTTCAGCGCCTCCGGCTCCCGCTGGAGCGCCCGCAGCACATCCAGCGCCTGCACATTCCCCGAGCCCTCCCAGATCGAGTTGAGCGGCGACTCACGCAGCAGCCGCGGCATGCCGGACTCCTCCACGTAGCCGTTGCCGCCCAGACATTCCAGGGCCTCGGCGGCGACCGGCGTACACCGCTTGGTCACCCAGTACTTGGCGGCCGGGACCGCGAGCCGCAGAAAGGCCCGCTCCCGCTCCGCGCCGTCGCCGCCGCCCTGGACGGTGTCGTACGCCGACGCCAGCCGCAGCGCGAGCGTCGTCGCCGCCTCCGACTCCAGCGCCAGATCCGCCAGCACGTTCCGCATCAGCGGCTTGTCGATCAGCTCGCCGCCGAACGCGCTGCGATACGTGGCGTGGTGGACCGCCTGCGCCACGGACTGCCGCATCAGCGCGGCCGAGCCCACCACACAGTCGAGCCGGGTCGCCGCCACCATCTCGATGATGGTGCGCACCCCACGGCCCTCCTCACCGACCCGGCGGGCCCAGGTGGAGTCGAACTCCACCTCGCTCGACGCGTTGGAGCGGTTGCCCAGCTTCTCCTTGAGGCGCTGGAGACGGAACACATTGCGCGTCCCGTCCGCCAGGACCCGGGGCACGAGGAAACAGGTGAGTCCGCCGGGCGCCTGCGCCAGCACCAGAAAGCCGTCGCACATCGGCGCGGAACAGAACCACTTGTGCCCGGTGAGCAGATACTCGCCCGCGGCGTCCAGCGGCCGCGCGCTCGTCGTATTGGCGCGCACATCGCTGCCGCCCTGCTTCTCCGTCATGCCCATCCCGAAGAGCGCGCCGGCCTTCTCGGCGGCGGGCCGCAGCCCCGGCTCGTACCGGTGGGAGGTCAGCCTCGGCTCCCACTCGGCGGCGAGCGCCGGATCGGTGCGCAGCGCGGGCACCGCGGCATGTGTCATGGACAGCGGACAGCCGTTTCCGGCCTCCGCCTGCGTCCACACCAGAAAGCCGGCCGCGCGGCGCAGATGTCCGCCGGGCCTGCCCCAGGCGTCGGTCAGTCCCGCGGAGACCGCCGTCCCGAGCAGTTGATGCCAGGCGGGATGGAAGTCGACTTCGTCGATCCGGTTGCCGTAGCGGTCGTGGGTGCGCAGCGCCGGTGGGTTCTCGTTGGCCTGCGCACCCCACTCCTGGGCTTCGGCGGATCCGGCGGTGCGGCCGAGCGCCGACAGCTCCGTGCGGGTCTCGTCGAGAAGGCCGGGCGCGCTGTGCCGCTCGACGCCCTCCGTGAGGACCCGGTCGGCGCTGAAGACGTCGTACCCCACCAGGGGCGGGACCTGGTTGGTCACTGTGTGGGTGGTGGCTGCCATGCCGCTACGGTAAGGAGGTGCAGGCAGCAAATGAAACACCCGAGCGGCCAGCGGGTCGACTCCACCGGGCCCGAGTCCTCTACCGCGACGTCTCCAAGCGGAAGATGGCCTGGTTGCTGCTGAAGGACACCGTCAACTCGTGCATCGAGTACCGCATCCTCGGCCTCGCGGCCGAGGCGGCGTTCTTCACGCTGCTCTCGCTGCCGCCCCTGCTGCTCGGCCTGATCGGTCTGCTCGGGTACGTGGACGACTGGACGAGCACCACCACGGTCGCGTCCATCGAGAAGAACATCCTCGCGGCGGCCGGCACGGTGCTCTCGCCCCGCGGTGTCGACGAGATCGCCAAACCCCTGCTGGCGGACATCACCCACGGCGGGCGGCCGGATGTCATCTCCCTCGGCTTCGCCATCGCGCTCTGGTCGGGCTCCCGGGCGGTGAATGTCTTTGTCGACACCATCACCGTGATGTACGGGCTCGACGGCCGCCGCGGCATCGTGGCGACGCGGCTGCTCGCCTTCCTGCTCTACATCGTGGCGCTGCTGATCGGCGCGGTGGTGCTGCCGCTGGCGGTCGTCGGGCCCGACCGCGTCGTGGAGTTGATCCCCTGGGGCACGGAGGTCGTCTCCGTCCTCTACTGGCCGGTGGTGATCCTGCTCTCGATCGCCTTCCTCACCACGCTCTACCACGTGTCCGTACCGGCGCGGTCCCGGTGGATCGAGGACGTACCCGGCGCGCTGGTCGCCCTCGGTATGTGGGTGCTGGGCAGCTTCCTGCTCCGGATCTATCTCACCAGCACGGTCGAGGGCCCCACCATCTACGGCTCCCTCGCCGCGCCCATCGCCGTACTGCTCTGGATCGGTATCTCCGCGTTCGCGGTGCTGGTGGGCGCGGCCGTCAACGCCGCGATCGACCGGGTCTGGCCGTCCGTCGCCACGGCCGCGGCCCGGGCCGCCCAGGAACGTCTGCGCTCCGCCCAGGCGGCGGAGCTGATGGCCCGCGCGGTCGCCTCGGCGGACGCACAGGACGACGACGTGACCGATCCCGACATGCCCTCGGAATTCCCGGAGCGATGGTCCACGTTCCTGCCGCCCGACGATGTGAGGTCCCGGGTGAGGCGCCGGCTGCGCCGGGGCCGCGACAAGGGCGAGAGCAAGAAGGCCCAGGACAGCAAGGTCCAGGACAGCAAGGTCCAGGACAGCAAGGCCCAGGGCGACGGCCAGGACCGGGGCGACGACAAGGACCCGGGAACGTAGCCGGGAGCCGTACGGGCGGGAGGGGTCTAGCCTCGTCCCCATGTACGAGGAACGGGCGTCGCGGCTCGACGGCGCGGTGGTCTGGACGCGGACCGTGACGGCCGACGAAGGATCCACTCCCTATCCCGTGCTGCCCGACGGCTGTATGGACCTGCTGTGGACCGGCGGCAGGCTGCTGGTCGCGGGACCTGACACCCATGCGTACGCCCCCGAGGGCATCACCGGGCTGCACTGCGCCGGAGTGCGCTTCGCACCCGGGTCCGCGCCCGCGCTCCTCGGCGTTCCGGCGCACGAGCTGCGCGACCGGCGGGTGGAGCTGGCCGATCTCTGGTCCCCGGCCGAGGTGCGCGCACTCACCGGCCGGCTCGCGGCCGCTGCCGACCCCGTGGCCGCGCTGGAAGCCGTGGCGCTGCGGCGGGCCGCCGCGGCCGGTCCGCCCGACCCGCTGCCGCGGGCCGTCGTCGACGGGCTGAACGCGGGCCGTACGGTCGCAGCGACGGCGGACGCGGTCGGCCTCGGCGCCCGGCAGCTGTACCGGCGCTCCCTGGACGCCTTCGGCTACGGGCCCAAGACCCTCGCCCGGGTGCTGCGGCTCCAGCGCGCCCTGACGCTCGTACGGGCCGGGACGCCGTACGCCGAGGCGGCGCTCGCCGCGGGCTGCGCCGACCAGGCGCATCTCGCGCGGGAGACACGCGATCTGGCCGGGCTCACGCTCGGCGCCTACACGGCGTTGGCGAACAGCGAGACCGCACAGCCGTCCGGGTCGAGGACCACCGCGTAACGCTGCCCCCAGAACGCGTCCCAGGGCTTGAGATGCCCCCGGTAACCGGCCCCGGCCAGCGCCTCGTACGTGGCGTCCACCTCGGCGGGGCTGTCGCAGAGGAAGGCGAGCCCGATCCGCTCGCCGCCCGAGGGCCGGGTCCAGCCGGGGTCGTAGGAGCGGACGGTCTCCTCGGTGTCCCACAGGATGCGCAGGCCGCTGGGCAGGGACGCCTCCGCGTGGGGCGCGGCGTCGGCGTCGGCGGGCAGATCCAGGCCCAGCCGGCGGTAGAAGGCGAGAGAGGCGGCCATGTCGGAGACGACCAGGCCGATCGCGTCGAGTCGTGGAGTCATGTGCCCACCGTAGGAGCGGCGGCCCGCGCGGGTCTTGAACGAATCGGACGTCATGGGGTCGTAAGAGCCCAGGGCGGCACACCGGGTCGCCCGCCCGAGGAGACTGGCGCTGTGCACACCATCCTGGTCGTCGACGACGATCCGACCGTCGCCGAGGTCGTCACCGGCTATCTGGAACGGGCCGGCTTCGCCGTGGACCGCGCGGCCGACGGGCCCGAGGCCCTGCGGCTCGCCGCCGGCTCCCCGCCCGCCCTGGTGGTACTCGATCTGATGCTGCCCGGTATGGACGGCCTGGAGGTGTTCCGGAGACTGCGGGACAGCGGCCCGGTGCCGGTGATCATGCTGACCGCGCGCGGAGACGAGTGACGGGCGGCTGCCGCTTCGAGGTCACCCTCCCGGCGGCGGCCACGGGTTAGGGGGTGTCCGGCAGTCTGCCCGGCGGAACGGACACGGTGGAACGGACACGGCGGGCCGCGCGTGTGCGCGGCCCGCCGGTTGTCCAAGAGAGGATCAAGCAGATGAAGCGTGTTGGAGCTTAGATGATGGTGGCGCCGTAGACGCTGAGGGGCTCAGTGACCGGCTGGAAGAACGTGGTGCCACCGGAGGAGCAGTTGCCGCTGCCGCCCGAGGTCAGACCGATCGCGGTGTTGCCGGAGAAGAGCGCGCCACCGCTGTCGCCGGGCTCGGCGCAGACGTTGGTCTGGATCATGCCGTAGACGACCTGGCCGCCACCGTAGTTGACGGTCGCGTTGAGGCCGGTGACCGTACCGGAGTGGACGCCCGTGGTGGAGCCACTGCGCGTCACGCCCAGGCCGACGGACGCGTTGGCGGCACCGGTGATCTCACGGTACGTGCCGTTGTACAGGTAGACCCGGCCGTCGGCCGCGCCCTGGTTGGAGTGGCGGATGATGCCGTAGTCGTTGGTCGGGAAGCTCGTACCGGCCGTGGTGCCGATGTTCCAGCTGCTGCCGATGTTGGTGCAGTGTCCGGCGGTCAGGGCGTAGTTCGTGGCGCCGACCCTGACGTTGAAGCCGAGGGAACAGCGGCTGCCGCCGGTGGTGATGGCCTCGCCGCCCGCGATGAGCTTGCTGAACTTGCCGGTGGTGTGCTGGATCCTGATGCCCGCGGCGGTGTCGGCCACGGAGTTCTTGATCTTGTTGATCTCAGCAGCGGAGACGGTGCTGTCGACGGTGACGACGACCTTGCCGGAGGCCTTGTCGGTGTACCAGGCGGTACCGGCGACGTCCGCACCGCGGACGGCGGAGCTGGCGTCGGCGAGCTGGGCCGCGGAGGCCACGGGGGCCGGCGCGGGGGCCGCGATGGCAGACGGGGCCGCAAGCGCGACGGCGGTCACCAGGCCGGAGGCGACGGCGAGAAGCCGAGCTCGACTGGGCACCGCGCTGAGGGGGGAAAGGCGCTTGAAGGTCACAACATCCTCCATAGGGGGGAACTCGCGGCCCGTTGGGTAAGCGTGCCGCTGCCGTGCGATCGTCCACCGCCATTCGGTTTTGGCCGTGGACCTGTCAACCGCACGTCTGAATCGTTGACTCCGTTTGGTTCCGCGACAAGGCCGACTTCTGGACCGGCGGCGCAGATCCGCCGTCGCCGTGCGAAGTCCTTCCGCAGGTCGGCGTGTTACCGGCGCCCGATGGAGCCGCCGGTGGCCGGTCAGTGAATTGCTGCAAAGCCCGCGCCGACGGCAAAGTGACCGGTCGGCGAACGCCGACACCCCTGCGGAGCACGGCGATTGGGCGGCGAAGTCATTCGGCCACCCGGCGGGGCGTCACAAACACACATGGTTCACCGTGGGTACTGGATGTATGACGCAGCGAATCCGCGCGGCCGGTCCGCGACGGCCGGACGCCCCGTATCTCTGGTCGCCCGCCGCCCGTTTGTGCGAAGTACCACCGAATTGCCCTCGTGTTGATCATGGCTGAATCTGATCGGTCCGTGGGGGTGGCGGCGGCAAGCGGTTCACGGATTCGACCGACAGGACGGTCTTGCGGAGCCCTGTGACGTGTGCTGCCGGTGGTGCGACCGTGGCGCGGCCGACGGGCCGGCCGACGCACACCGGGGAGCTCGCGTGTCTACAGGGCGCTGTACACCGCGTCGATCAGCGTCATTTTCCGTGGATCGTCCGCGATGTGAGGGCCCATCCGATTCATGACGTATCCCAGGCTCACACCCGCCTCCGGGTCGGCGAGTCCGCAGGAGCCGCCGAAGCCGTCGTGCCCGAACGCCCTCGGGTTGGGGCCGTACGAGCCGTTCGGCCCGCTCAGCCACAGCCCGAGGCCGACCTCCGTCTCGTGAGCGAAGCCCGCGCCCAGCACCAGGTCCCGGCAGCTGCCCTGCCCCTCGCGGACCCGCTCGGCGGCCTCCGGGGAGAGCACGCGGCGGTCACCGGAGCGTCCCTGGGCGGCGAAGATCCCGTACAGCGCGGCGACCGCGCGGGCCGTGCCATGACCGTTCGCGGCCGGGATCTCGGCCGCGCGCCACGCCGCGGTGTTGGCATGGGCGGCGCCGGCCGCGGGGTTGCCCAGGGCCGCCAGGGCGACCGGACCCAGCTGCCCGAAGACGGTGGCCTGTTCACCGGTGAGCGCGGCCTGCGGATGCACCAGCTCGGCGGCGCGGCCCGCCTCCCGCGCCGGCAGCCCGATGGTGAAGTCGATCCCGAGCGGCCCGGTCACCTCCTGCCGCAGGAAGGCCCCCGGCAGCAGGCCCGTGAGACGCCGGACCACCTCGCCCACCAGGAAGCCGTACGTCAGCGCGTGATAGCCGGACCGGGTGCCCGGCTCCCACCAGGGCTCCGTCGCCGCCAGCCGGGAGGTGGTCAACTCCCAGTCGTAGAGCTGCTCGATGGTGTGCGGCTCGCGCAGCCCCGCCAGTCCCGCGCGGTGCGAGAGCAGATGCCGTACGAGCACGGACTCCTTGCCGGCCGCGGCGAACTCCGGCCAGTACGTGGCGACCGGCGCGTCCGGGTCGAGCACTCCGCGGTCGATCAGCAGATGCGCGCACAGGGACGTCGGCCCCTTGGTCGTCGACCACACATTGACCAGGGTCTCCCGCTCCCAGGGCCGTTCCCGCGCGCCGTCGGCCCAGCCGCCCCACAGGTCGACCACGGTCTCCCCGTCGGCCAGCACGGTGACGGCGGCGCCCAGTTCGTCGCGCTCGTGGAAGTTCCGCTCGAACGCGGCACGCACCGCGGCGAACCGTTCGTCGCAGTGCCCCTCTATCCGTACTGATCCCTCCGGCATGTGACCCCTCCGTCGCTCCGGGCGGGCCGGTCGCCCGCTGAGATTCGGCCGTCAGGAACATACCGACTGGTCGGACCAGAGGGAACGCCCCGGGCGGCCGCTTCGGGCGGCGGCATCAAGTTGCCGGGCCCGTACGGGGGTAGGAGGGTGAGTCAAGAACGTCAGCGGCCCGTCGAGAGGAGTGATCAGAATGCCCCGAGGCTCCAGCCCCAAGCGCGAGCGTCAGTACGAGCACATCAAGGACAGCGCGCGTCAGCGCGGGGAAAGCACCGAGCGCGCCGAGGAGATCGCCGCACGGACGGTGAACAAGGAACGGGCCCGCTCCGGCGAGTCCCGTACCGCGAGCAAGGTCTCGACCGACGACATGTCGTCCGCCAAGCGCGGCGGACAGCGCTCGCACAGCGGCTCCGAGGGCCCTACGTACGACCAGCTGTACGCTGAGGCGCAGCGGCGCAACATCCACGGGCGCTCGTCCATGAACAAGGCCGAGCTGCGACGCGAACTGGGCCGCTGACCACGGAGCCGTCATGAGCAGCGAAGTCCAGATCCTTGTCGCCGTGGCCGCCCTCCTCGTGGCACTCACCCTCGGGGTCGCGATCACCCTGGCCGTCCGGCTGGTGCGGGCCCGGCGCACCCTGCGCGCGGCGGGCGTGCCCGTCCGGAACCGCTGGGTGTTCTGGGGAGCCATGGTCTATCTCGTACTCCCCACGGACCTGATGCCGGATCCGGTGTTCCTCGACGACATCGGCGTGCTGCTGCTGGCGCTGCGCTCCCTGCGCTCGGCCGGGGCGAAGGTGCCGTACGCCCCCCGGCTCGGGCGGGTGGAGGACGCTCCCCGCTGAGAGCCGGTCGGATGACAGGCTCGGAGCCGGGCGCCCGCGCCCGTACGCGGTCAAGGGATGATCGCACCGCATCCTTTCATCCCAGCACGTGAGGTATCAGTGACTCAGCACGCGTTCCCGGACGGCAACGGAAGCGGCCACGGCGGCCATCGCGACTGGTGGCGGGAGTCCGTCGTCTACCAGGTCTACGTCCCCAGCTTCGCGGACGCCGACGGTGACGGCATGGGCGATCTCCGGGGGATCGCCGACCGGCTCGGCCATGTCGCGGAACTCGGCGCGGACGCCGTCTGGCTCACGCCGTTCTACCGCTCCCCGCTGGCCGACGGCGGCTACGACGTCGCCGACTACCGGGACGTCGACCCACGCCACGGCACCCTGGACGACTTCCGCGCGCTCCTCGGCCGGGCCAGGGCGCTCGGCCTGCGCACCATCGTCGACATCGTGCCCAACCACTGCTCCGACCAGCACCCGTGGTTCGTCGAGGCCCTGGCGGCCGCCCCCGGCTCGGCCGCGCGCGACCGGTTCGTCTTCCGGGACGGCAGTGGCCCCGACGGCGGTGAGCCGCCCGCCGACTGGCAGTCCAAGTTCGGTGGCGCCGCCTGGACGCGTGTCCCCGACGGCCAGTGGTACATGCATATATTCGCCGCCGAACAGCCCGACCTGAACTGGGAGAACCCCGAGGTCGTCGCCGATTTCGAGCGCACCCTGCGGTTCTGGCTGGACCTGGGGGTCGACGGCTTCCGTATCGATGTCGCCCACGGACTGCGCAAGGACCTCACGCCGCCGCTGCGCGACACCCGGGGCGGCGACACCGCGCCTCTCAACTCCCCGCCCAGCGGCGAGAACCACCCCTTCTGGGACCGTGACGAGGTGCATGAGATCTACCGCTCCTGGCGGAAGATCACCGACTCCTACGCGCCGCCCCGGATCATGGTCGCGGAGGCGGGGGTCAGCGCCGGCAGGCTCCCGCTCTACACCCGGCCCGACGAGCTCCACCAGGCCTTCAACTTCTTCCATCTGCGCTGTCCCTGGGACGCCGGCTCCTTCCGGAGTGTCATCGACGCCTCCCTCGCCGGCGCGGCACCCACCGGGGCGCTGCCGACCTGGGTGCTGTCCAATCACGACGTCGTACGCCACCGCTCCCGCTACGGGCTGCCCGAGGGCACCGACCTCCGCGCCTGGCTGCTGACCGACGGCCGCGAACCCGCCGTCGACGAAGCCCGGGGACGCCGCCGTGCCCGCGCCGCCGCGCTGCTGACCCTGGCGCTGCCCGGCACGACGTACCTCTACCAGGGCGAGGAACTGGGCCTGCCGGAGGTGGCCGACCTGCCCGCGGACGCGCTGCGCGACCCGATGTGGGAGCGGACCGGACACGGGGTGAAGGGCCGGGACGGCTGCCGGGTGCCGCTGCCGTGGACCAGGACCGGATCCTCGTACGGCTTCGGTCCCGGCGGCAGCTGGCTGCCGCAGCCCGACGGCTGGGGCGAGTGGTCGGTCGAGGCGCAGACCGGCCGGCCGGACTCCTTCCTGGAGCTGTACCGTACGGCGCTGACCCTGCGCCGCCGCTACGTCGGCGACGAGAGTTTCGCCTGGCTGCCGTCGGCCCCGGGCGAGCTGGCCTTCCGCAAGGGCGCGGGGCTGGTGTGCCGGGTCAACCTCTCCGACGAGCCGCTGCCGCTGCCCGCCGGGGCGGAACCGCTGCTGGCCAGCGGCGAATTGGTCAGGGCCGAACCGGCCGGGGTGCTGCTGCCGCCGGACACGGCCGTCTGGCTGGACACCGACGACACCGGCGGCAGCAGAGACACCAGGGACGCCAGGGACGCCTGACCGGAGCGCGCCGCAGGAGCGGCGGCCGGTACGAGACGACACATGCCCGTCAGCCGAGTGCTGACGGGCATGCGTGGTACAGCGGGGTTACGGCTGCGGGTACGCCTGAACCTGCTTGGGGTTCTGGCCGTACGCGTTCGGGTTCTGGTCGCCCTCGCTGGCGAGGAAGACGATCAGGATGATCGCTCCGACGAGGGGGATCGCGCCTATCAGGATCCACCAACCGGTCTTGCCGGTGTCGTGCAGCCGGCGCACGAATACGGCGAGGCTGGGAATGAGCACGGCGAGGATGTAGAGCAGGATGAGGATGCTGCTCAGCCCGACCACAGCGTCGATGATCCCCACGACGATGGCGATGGCGGAATTGATGAGGAAGAACATCCAGTATTCCTGGCGACGCGCCCGCCCGCTGAATCCCGCGTAGTTCTTCAGAACATCGACGTACCAGTTCACTGCGTCCCCCAAGGCCCGCGAAAGATGACCTGCCCTCATGGATCAAGCCAGGAGGCAGAACATATGTGGCTTGAACTGCACGGGTCAAATCCAAACCGTGACAGTGGCCACAAAGATAGGGGACGTGGGGTGTCATGAGCCAGGCCGTGAGGAACCGGGCGAAAGTACGCGGACGCCCGGCGGACGCCATCACGGGGGCAGCCAGGGGGAGTTCAGACGTCGTGACCGGGTGCGGCGGGGACGCCGGCCGCCCCCGGGGCGCGCTTGCCGCGGCCGGTCAGCCGCCCGTCACCGGGAGGGTCTGCTCGGCCCAGATGGTCTTGCCGCCCGTGCCCTGACGGGTGCCCCAGCTCTGGGTGAGCTGGGCCACCAGGAGGAGGCCGCGGCCGCCTTCGTCGAAGACGCGCGCCCGGCGCAGATGCGGGGCGGTGTTACTGCCGTCGGAGACTTCGCAGATGAGGCTGCGGTCGTGGATCAGGCGCAGCTGAACAGGTGCCTCCGCGTGCCGGATGGCGTTCGTGACCAGCTCACTGACCACCAGTTCCGTGGTGAAGATGGCGTCTTCCAGCCCCCAGGCGGTCAGCTGGGCGGAGGCGATCTTGCGTGCCTCGCCCACGACGGTGGGATCGCAGTCCAGCTGCCAGGTGGCCACCTGGCTCGCGTCGAGCGCCCGGGTGCGGGCGAGGAGCAGGGCGACGTCGTCGGCGGGGTGGGTGGGGAGCAGTGTCTTGAGCACCGTGTCGCAGGTGTCCTCAAGGGGAGCGGACGGATGAGACAGGGCCGTGCGCAGCGCGTCCAGCGTCTGGTCGAGGTCCCGCTCGCGCGACTGGATGAGTCCGTTGGTGTAGAGGGCGAGCAGGCTGCCCTCCGGCAGCTCCACCTCGGCGGTCTCGAAGGGCAGGTTGCCCAGGCCGAGTGGCGGTCCTGCGGGCAGGTCGAGGAATTCGACGGTCCCGTCGGGGCTGACCATCGCGGGCTGGGGGTGCCCGGCGCGGGCCAGCGAACAGCGGCGGGAGACCGGGTCGTAGACCGCGTACAGGCAGGTGGCGCCCACGTCGCCGGTAATCTCCGCCACCATGCCCGCGCTCTGACCGCTGCCCGCTTCCGCCGACAGATGGTTGACGAGGTCGTCGAGGTGGGTGAGCAGCTCATCGGGGGGAAGGTCGACATCGGCCAGGGTGCGCACCGCCGTACGCAGGCGTCCCATCGTGGCCGACGCCTGGACTCCGTGTCCGACCACATCGCCCACGACCAGGGCGACCCGTGCGCTGGACAGCGGGATCACATCGAACCAGTCGCCTCCCACCCCCACCCCGGAGTCGGCGGGGAGGTAGCGGACGGCGACCTCGACCGCCGTGTGCTCCGGGAGCGCCCGGGGCAGCAGGCTGCGCTGCAGGGTCAGCGCGGTCTCGCGTTCGCGGGTGTAGCGGCGGGCGTTGTCGATACAGACGGCCGCCCTGGCCGTGATCTCCTCGGCGAGGAGCAGGTCGTCCCGTTCGAAGGACTCTTGGCGCCGGTGGCGGGAGAAGGCGGCCACGCCGAGGGTGGTGCCGCGGGCGCGCAACGGGACGGCCATGGTCGAGTGGATGCCGAACTCACGGAGCTTGGCGGCCCGTTCGGGATCCCCCTGCGCCCACCGGACGGTGGCGGGGTCCGTCATATTGCTGATCAGTCCCTGCCCGGTGGCCAGGCACTCGGCCGTGGGCGAGTGCTCCGGGTAGGCGCCCGTCTCGCCGATCTCGACCACGGCTTCGGGGCACCCCTCGAAGATCGACCGGCAGGCGACGCGTCGCAGCATGACGCGGCCGCCCGGCGCCCCGGCGGCCGGCTCCTTGTCGTTGCCGACGGTGGGGAGCAGATCCACGCTGACGAGGTCGGCGAGATCAGGCACCGCCACATCCGCCAGCTCCTGCGCCGTGCGGACGATGTCCAGGGTGGTGCCGATACGGACGCTGGCCTCGTTGAGCAGGAGCAGCCGCCGCTGGGCCGTCTGCTGCGTGGTCATGTCGTGCGCCGCCAGGATCACGCCTCGTGTCCTGCCGCCCCGGTCCCGCAGCGGGGCGAGCGAGATCGACCAGGCGAGCTCGCGCTGACGGCCGGCCAGACGCATGGAGAATTCGAGGTGCTGCGGCTCGCCGGTCTCCAGCACCAGCCGCATGTGCCGCTCGGCGTTGTCGCCCTCGGGCCCCGGCACCATCTCCGGCACCCGCAGCCCGCGCATCTCGTCCTCCGGGAGACCCAGTACGCGTTCCATGTCGTCGTTCATACGGCGCAGCCGCAGACGCGTGTCGTAGACCGCCATCGCACACGGGGACTGGACGAAGGACTGCTCGATCAGCTTCTCGGCCTCGGGGTCCTGCGCCGGGGCCCGGGGAGAGACGAGAAACCACTCGGTGGTTCCGTCGTCCGTGGTGCGCCGATGGGCCAGCAGAGGCACGTCCAGACGGACGCCGTCGCGGCGCAGCAGCGTCGCCTTCCCGTGCCACCTGTTCAGATTGTCCAGGTGGAGAGGGGGCTCCGGGCTCGTCCCGTCGGCCAGCAGCTCGGCGGCGGGCCGTCCCACGATCTCCGAGGGCCGGTGGCCGAGCAGCTCGCGGGCCCCTTCGCTCCACGCGGTCACGATGCCCCGCGAGTCGAGGGTGGCCGTCGCGGCGGACGCCTCGTCGACATGGTCGTTCGACCGGACGGGCGGGTTGTTCCGCGCGGAGCCCGGTCGTCTCATCGTCGCTCATCTCGCTCTGCCTGGACCTGGCCGCCGGAGACGAGGCCGCCCCGGCGGCGCCAGTAAATACCGACCTCTCAAGTATGTCATTAGCGACACGTAAGGATATGTCTGGAAAACGCGACAAGCGCTCGGCGGCGCAGGTCTTTTGGCGAATCATAGGAAAGTTCCATCGGTTCGTACCGAACCTCTGGACAGCCCCCACGCCGCGCTCTAATGTCTCGGCCCACCGGATGAATGTTTCGTCGCGGTAACACCGCATTCGCTCGGCGCTCGCTCGAACGCCGTTCATCTCACGAGTCTTTCCACGTCTCTCCCCCCACGGCCGGGCCACCGCCCGTCCCGAGGCGCTGCGCGATCGTCCGTCGTGGCGGTCGCAGCTCACGCACTGTGCAGCACCCCCGTCGAAGCACGGGGACTCCGGCCGGGTCACCGACACGGCCGTGACCGCAGCGGAAGGGAAGCGACATGAAGATCCGTACGTTCATCGCCACAGCCTCACTGCTGGCCTCCGGGGGCCTGATGGCTTTCTCCGGCTCCGCCCAGGCGGCTCTCTACACCACCTGTGTCGGTGACGGCGGGGCCGTGACCGTCAACAACGACCTGGTCGTACCAGCCGGGAAGTCGTGCAACCTGACGGGCACGAAGGTCAAGGGGACGGTGACGGTCGAGGCCGGAGCCGACCTCGTGGCCGCGGGCGCCACCTTCAACGGCGCGGTCAACGTCGAGGGGAACGCCTATCTGGACCTCACCGACACCACGGTGAAGGGCGCGCTGACCACCCGGGCCGCCTTCGGCGCGCATCTGGAGAACAGCAGCGTGAAGGGCGGCGTCACCGCCACCCAGGGGTTCGTCTACGCGGTCGACTCCGCGTTCAGCGGGAGCGTCAGAGCCGAGTCCGGTGAGCTGTACGTCTCGGGAAGCACCCTCGGCGGCTCGCTGACCGGCGTCGGGAACCAGTACACCGATGTGTACGACAGCACCGTCAAGGGGGCGCTCACCGTGAGCGGGAACACCCTCGGCGGGGTCCTCTGCGCCAGTGAGGTGTACGGCTCCGCGGAGTACCGGGGCAACTCCGACACGCTTCAGCTCGGCGGCGAGGGCCTGCTCGGATCCTGCGCAGGCGCCACCTACTTCGGCGGCGACGTCTCGGTGACCGACAACACCGCGAACGCCGTCCTGGACAACGCGATCGTCCGCGGCGGGCTCACCGCCACCGGGAACACCCCGGTACTCGTGGTGGGTGACCTGGCGCGCATCCGTGGCGCGGTCACCGGAGAGACCGCCGCCGCCGGCGCGTCGGCCGCCCGCTCGGCCAAGAAGGCAGCGCCGCAGGACCGCGGGAACGACCTCGCGGGGAAGGCCGCGCAGCGCGCCGCCGAGGCACGGGCCGACGCCCACGAGGCGGGCACGTCCCGCCTCTGACGCCGGACTGAACCGGCCCGCGACGGCGGCCGGTTCCCCCCTCCGCCGTTCGTCGCACCCTCCTCCACCCCCTCCTCCACCGTCCCCCGACGGCACCATCGCGGCGCGCGCCGCCCGGGCAGTCCCAGCCGTGCGCCCCGGCCTTCCCCCTCTTCGCCTCATTCCCCAGGAGTGACCGTGAGCCATCTCCGCAAATCCTTCGACCGCAGGGATTTCCTGCGCGCCACCGTGGGCACCACCGTGGCGCTCGCCGCCGCCTCCGTCACCGGAGCCGCGGCGACCTCCGCCGCCGCCGCGCCGAGCGGTCTGTCCATTCCCAAGGACCGCATCGGCATCCAGCTCTACAGCATCCGCGACAAGGTCAGCTCGCTCGGCTTCGCCGTCGTCCTCGCCGAACTGGCCAGGATCGGCTACCGCGAGATCGAGTTCGCCGGCTACACCCAGTCCACCTCCATCCTCGGCCGGCAGATCACCGTCCAGGAGATCCGGCGACTGCTCGACGACCACGGGCTGCGCGCGGTCGGCAGCCATGTCGGCATCGGCAACCTGCGCACCAACCTCCAGGCCGAGCTGGACGCCGCGGAGATCCTCGGCATGCCCCATCTGGGCACCGCCAACGCGCCGTCGAACAGCAACACCGTCGCGGGCTATCTGGCCGCCGCCGAGGAGTTCAACACCTGGGGCGCCGCGGCGACCGCGCGCGGCCTCAAGCTCTACCAGCACAACCACGCGGGCGAGTTCGCGTTCGCCACCGACCAGCCCTCGGTCCGGCTGTACGACGTCTTCCTCAAGAACACCGATCCCCGCCATGTCTACCTGGAGCTGGACATCTACTGGGCGTACGTGGGCCAGTACCGCTGGCCCGGATTCGACCCGGCCGCCTATGTGCGCAACCAGCCCTACCGCTACCCGCTGTTCCACATGAAGGACGGCGACGCCAACGCGTCGAACGCCAACGGCTTCGACATCGTCGAGTTCGGTGCCGGGGACCTGCCGTACGAGAAGTTCATCCGCGACATCGGTCCCCGCGCCGCGCACATCGGCATCTGGGAGCAGGACACCGCTCCCAACACCCTGCCCAACCCGCCGGGTTCGCTCGGCGCGGCGGAGCGCAGCTTCGTGGCGCTCAAGGGACTCCTCGGCTGAGCGAGCCCCACCAGGCTGAGTGAGCCCCACCAGGCCCCGCCCCTCGGAGGCCCCGCGGGCAGGTTCCCCCCGATGTCCGGCACCGGCCGCCGGTGCCGGACACCGGGGCCCGCCCCGCCCCCTCCGCGCCCGCTCCTGACCGCCAGCGACCGAGGAGACGCATCACCGTGAACCGCACCCTGAGACGCCTGATCGCAGGTGTCCTGCTCGCGGCACTGCCCGCGCTGGGAGGCGTGGCCGTCGCGCCCGCCGCCCAGGCGCACGAAGACCACGAACACGCCCTGGACTGGTCGAACTACGAGAAGGTCACCCTGACGAAGGACACCGGCGAGCCGATCGACCTCGCCGTGCTGCCCGACAGCCGGGTGCTGCACACCGCCCGCAACGGCGACGTACGGCTCACCGACCCCGGCACCGGCGTCACCAAGGTCGTCAACCACGTCGATGTGTACCAGAACTCCGAAATGGGGTTGCAGACGGTCACACTGGACCCGGACTTCGCCACCAACCAGTGGGTCTACCTCTACTACTCACCGCCGCTCAACACCCCGGCCGGCTCCGCCCCGCTCCAGCTTCCCGCCGGGCAGGACGACTCGTACTGGAAGCAGTGGGAGGGGTACGACACCCTCACCCGTTTCAAGTGGACCGGCGACAAGCTCGACCTCTCCACCGCTCAGGAGATCATCCGGGTCGACGTCAACCGCGGCCAGTGCTGCCATGTCGCCGGGGACGTGGACTTCGACGCGGAGGGCAGGCTCTACCTCGCCACCGGGGGCAACACCCCGGCGTCGGGCCCGAACGTCAGCGGCTACACACCGATCAACGACGCGGCAGGCTACAACCCCGGCCTCGACGAGCGCCGCGGCTCCGGCAGCACCAACGACCTGCGGGGCAAGATTCTGCGGATCGACGTCCAGGAGGACGGCAGTTACACCGTCCCGGACGGAAACCTCTTCGCCCCGGGCACGGCCAAGACCCGTCCCGAGATCTTCGTGATGGGCCTGCGCAACCCCTTCCGGCTGGCGGTGGACCGGGCGACCGGCGCCGTGATGTGGGGCGACTACGGCCCCGACGCCGGAACCGCCGACCCGAACCGCGGGCCGATGGGGTACGTCGAATGGCAGACCACCACCAAGGCCATGAACAGCGGCTGGCCGTTCTGCACGGGTGACAACAGCAAGCCCTACCGGGACTTCGACTTCGCCACCCTCACCCCGGGCCCCGCCTTCGACTGCGCCGCGCCGGTCAACGACTCCCGCTGGAACACCGGCCTGTCCGCGCTGCCCGCCGCCACCGCGGCCACGCTCTGGTACGGGGACCGGGACACCGACCAGCCGTGGCCCGAACTGACCGCGTTCCGCGGTCCCGGCGGCCCGGGCGGCCAGGCCCCGATGGGCGGACCGGTCTACCACTACGACGCGGACAACCCGTCCCCGGGCAAGTTCCCCGAGTACTGGGACGGCAAGGCGTTCATGGCGGAGTTCTCCCAGGACTACGTCGCCGCCCTCACCCTCGAAGGACCCAACGGCCCCGTCAGCAAACTGGAGAACGTCCTCCCCAACAGCGAGCGGTCCCAGAACGGCATACCGCCCTGGGACAACCCGATGGACCTGGAGTTCGGCCCCGACGGCGCGCTCTACGTCCTGGACTACGGCGACGGCTTCTTCCGCCAGAACCCCGACGCGGGGCTCTACCGGATCGACTACGCCGAGGGCAACAAGGCGCCCACCGCTGTGGTCAAGGCCGACCCGACCTCGGGCCAGGCCCCGCTCACGGTCTCCTTCAGCGCCACCGGCTCCAGCGACCCGGAGGACGGCGCCCTCACCTATCAGTGGGACCTCGACGGTGACGGCACCTTCGACGCCACCGGCCCCACGGCCACCCGTACCTATCCGGAGAACGGTCAGTTCCAGGCCCGGCTGAAGGTCTCCGATCCCCAGGGCAAGTCGGGGCTGGCGAGCCGTCAGATCACCGTGGGCAACACGGCGCCGACCATACGGATCACCTCGCCGCCCGACGGCGGGTTCTTCCAGTGGGGCGACGCCGTTCCGTACGGGATCGCCGTCGAGGATCCGGAGGACGGCTCCACGATCGACTGCGCCAAGGTCGCCTGGACCTTCGGCCTCGGGCACAACCAGCACGGCCACCCGGTCAACAGCGGCACCGGCTGCTCCGGCGCCGTACTGACCCCGACCGACGCGGGACACGGAGACACCGAGAACGTCTTCGGAGTCCTCGGCATCACCTACACCGACAAGGGCGCGAACGGTGTCCCGCCGGCGACCGGTGACGCCCAAGTGGTGCTCAACCCGGCCCTGATGCAGGCCGAGCACTACGACGTCGCGGAGGGAGTCACGATCGCGGACGACACCACCGCGTCCGGACAGCGCAAGCTGACCTCCTTCGACGCGGGCGACTGGATCGCCTACGACCCGGTGTCGTTCGCCGGCATCACCGGAGTGCGGACCCGCGCCACCGGCGCCGGCACCCTGGCCCTGCGCTGGAACTCCACCGACGCGGAGCCGTTCGCCACCGTGCCCGTTCCGGCGGGGGAGGGCTGGCAGACCGTCACCACCGCGCTGCCGTCGCCTCCTTCGGGCACCGGCCGGGTGTACGTCACCACCTCGGGCGGCGTCGAACTGGACTCCCTGACGTTCCAGGGCGCGGGCGTGGCGGACAAGACCGCGCCCAAGGTGACCGCCACCCTCAACCCGCCCCGGCCGAACGGGGACGACGGCTGGTACACCAGCACCGTGTCGCTGGCCGTCGCGGCCACCGACAACGGGACGGTCGCCGGCCGCCAGTACTCGGTCGACGGCGGCACGACCTGGCTGTCGGCGAACTCCGCCGTCACCCTGTCGACGGAGGGCGCCACCACCGTCCGCTACCGGGCGACCGACAACGGCGGCAATGTCTCCGAGGTGGGCACGCTCACCGTACGGATCGACCGCACCGGACCCACGGTGACGGTCACCGGCCTGGACGCCGACGGCGCGTACGGGGACTCCCAGCGTCCGACGCCGGTCGTCACGGCCGCCGACACGGTCTCCGGCCGGGCCACCGCGACCGTCGCGCTGGACGGGACGGCGATCACCTCGGGGCGGGCGCTGGAGCTGTGGCGGCTGCCGCTGGGAGGCCATGACCTCACGGTCACGGCCCGGGACGCGGCCGGCAACACCACCACGAAGACCGTGCGCTTCACCACGCGTACGTCCTTCGAGGACCTCGGCACACTGATCACACGGCTGCGGGCCGACGGCCTGATCACGGCGCAGGGCGAGCAGCGGCTGACCGTCCGGCTCGACCAGGCACGCGCGCACGCCTCGGCGGGCCGCACCAGCCAGGCCGCGGCCGTCCTGGAGTCGTTCGCCGGCTCCGCGGGCGACACCGCGCTGGTACCGGACGGGGCGGCGGGCGCCGCCCTGGCCCGGGACGCGCGGGCGCTGAAGGGAGGCCGGGCCGGCTGACCCCGGACGAACGGAACTGCCCCGCTCTCACCGGCGGGGCAGTCCTGTTCCCGGATCCCGGCGCTCATATGAAGCCGAGTTGCGTCGTCCAGCGCGCAACTTTTGGCGTTCTGTGGAAAAGTTGCCGGAAGTTACCGGCGGCCGCGCGGGCAAGGGCCCACGGGGCGGTGCCGTGCCGCGCTCCGGCTCCCCGCGGTGACGGCCGAAGGTGCCCCAGAGGAAGTGAGTCTGTGAACATCCAGTACCACGTACTGAGCCTGCTGCGGGACAACGGCCCACTGTCCCGCGCCCAGCTCTCGGACCGGCTGGAGGTGCCGCGCCCGCGGCTGCTCGCCGAACTCGACCGGATGATCGCCGCCGGACGGGTCCGGGAGGCGGGTCCGGCCGCCTCGCGCGGCGGCCGGCGCTCCACCCTCGTGGAGCTCGACCCCGGGGTCCGGTTCGCCGCCGTCGACCTGGGCGCCAGCTCCATCGACATCGAGATCACCGACGGCGGGCTCGTGCCCGTGGCCTCCTGCTCGGAGGCCGCCGACATCCGCTCGGGGCCGGTCGCCGTACTGGGCCGGGTCAGCGAACTCCTGCACGCGATGGCCGCCGAGGGCCACTGCGAGCGGCTCGACGCCATCGGCATCGGCCTCCCGGGGCCGGTCAGCTTCCGCGAGGGCGTGCCCGTCTCGCCGCCGATCATGGTGGGCTGGAACCGCTACCCGGTACGCGACACCCTCGCCCGCGAGCACGGCTGCCCCGTGGTGGTCGACAACGACGTCAATGTGATGTCCCTCGGGGAGCAGCACAGCGGGGTCGCGAGGACCGTCGATCATCTGCTCTTCGTGAAGATCGGCACCGGTATCGGCTCCGGCATGCAGCACCACGGCCGGATCTACCGCGGCGCGGAGGGATGCGCCGGCGACATCGGGCATGTCCAGGTCGAGGCCGAGGCCGACGGGCCGATCTGTTCCTGCGGGAACACCGGCTGCCTGGAGGCGTACTTCGGCGGGGTGGCGCTGGCCAGGGACGCCACGGAAGCCGCACGGTCCGGCCAGTCACCCGCCCTCGCCGAACGGCTCGAAGCCCGCGGAACACTGACCGCCCTGGACGTCGCCGAGTGCGCCGTCGGCGGCGACAACGCGAGCGTCAACCTCGTCAGAGCCGGCGGCCACCGGGTCGGGCAGGTCCTCGCCACGCTCGTCAGTTTCATGAACCCGTCGATGATCGTGATCGGCGGCGGACTGTCGGGACTCGGCTATCCCCTGCTCGCCGAGATCCGCAGCGTCGTATACAAACGCTCACTCCCACTCGCCACCGGAAATCTGCCGATCGTCATGTCCGAACTCGGCTCCCGCGCGGGAGTCGTGGGCGCGGCACTCCTGGCCAGCGAACTCGCCTACGGCGAGGAGACCTGACCGGGACCGCTTGAGGCCCTGGAAGAACGACTCGGCCAGAGCATTGACAGTCGTAGCTCGATCCGACGCGTCCCATGCTGCGGCGGATGCCGTGCCATCGGCAGGCGGCGGCCCGCACCCCCGAGCTACAAGGAGGCCCTGTCCTCATGCGCGTACCGCGATGGCCCGGGCGGCGCCGGGGACCAGCCGGCTGGCGGCGGTGCATACCTTGACCCGGCGGATCTTGCCCCGGCCGTGCGGTTCCGGAGTGGGATCTGCTTCCAGGGAAGGGACTTCATCTGCTTGCGGAGCTCTTCTGGTCGCTCTTGACGATCACGATGTAGTGGGCGCCCCGTGCGGTGAGGTACTGAGCGTGCTCACGTTGTGTGCGCATCGTGCTATTTCTGGTCGGCGGCGCAGAGTTCCTGGTCCATCAGGGTGCGTTGTGCTTGCTCGGTGGAGAGGTCGGCCGCGCCGTCGCCGGTTGTCTCCAGTACGACGATGTGCCGGCCGTCGGCGCTGATGCCGTCGCGGGTGGTGTAGCCGGGGAGATCGCCTCCGTGACCGTAATAGGCGCCGCCGCAGGACAGCGAGATCCTCGTCAGGCCCAGTCCGTAGCTCGCGCCAGGCCCCAGGACGTCCAGGGCCGGGGCCCGTACGGTCGTCTTCATCTCGGCCAGCTGCGCCGGGCGCAACAGCTTGCCGCCCAGGAGCGCGGAGTAGAACCTGGCCAGGTCGGCGGTTGTGCTGATCATGCCGCCGGCAGCGTCGGCGGCGGAGGGATTGAGGTCGGTGACATCGATGGTGGGGCCGGTTTCGTAGAAGTTGGAGTAGCCGTGCAGGTGGTCGCCAGGGATGTGGGGGTCGGTGGTCGGGGCGAGGGTGCGGCGCAGGTGGAGGGGCCGGAGGATGCGTCGGGTTACCTCTTGCTGCCAGCTGTGTCCGGTGGCCTTCTCGATGATCATGCCCGCGAGGATGTAGTTGGTGTTGGAGTACTCCCAGGTAGCGCCTGATGCGAAGTCCGGCTCGTGGCGCATCGCTATCGCGACGAGTTGCTCCGGTGTCCAGGTGGTGTAGCGGTCGGCCTGGTATCCGTCCACACTGCTGACCTCGGGGAAGTCGTTGACGTAGTCGAACAGTCCGCTGGTGTGCTGCAGCAGCTGTCGTACGGTGATCTTGGTGCCGTCGTTGCCGTTTCCGGAGACCACTGCGGGCAGCCAGTGGTCGACGGTGTCGTCCAGTGACAGGCGGCCCTCGCCGACGAGTTGCAGTATCACGGTGGCGACGTAGGTCTTGGTGGCGCTGCCGATCCGGAAACCGTCGTTGGGGTTCACGGCGCGTCCGGTGGTTTTGTTGGCTTTACCGGCGGTGGCGTAGCGGGTTCCGTGCGGGCCCGTCGACTGGGCCAGGACTCCGACCGACCCGGTCCGCAGGATGGTGTTCACGTTGTCCTGCAGCCTGTTGTGACTCGGCTTCGAGGCGATCGTGGTTCGGTTCGAGGCATCTCCCCGTGCCTGCTGCGTGGTGCCGGCAGCGTGCGCCGTAAGTCCTACGCCGGTCAGTGTGGCCGCGAGTGTCGCTGCGGCAATGCGGGAGATGGTCCTGGTGCTGGGCATCATGGGTGGCACGCTCCTTGAGGAGTGGGGTATTTCGGGGTTTGGAACCGCTGCTGCGGTGTGTTGATCACGTTAGGAGCAAGGGATCGCGGCAGGCCATGAGGCTTACGGGTCGATGCTGTGGGGTGCTACCCCCCGGGTGTGCGTGCGGCAGTCCCCACGACCGGGCTCGGACCTCGGCAGGAGGCTCGGCGTGCGGAGGGGCAGGCGTTCCGCCGTGTCCAATGTGCCGATCGCCTGCTTGCTCCGCTCTGTGCGGTCGGGGCGAGCGCGGCGATGTGAACACAAGCCGCCTGTGGCTGGGCGGAGACGGCGGCGCTCTACGCGGTCGTACTCAGTGATGTGCCCTTGACCTGGCCGCTGGGGTACAGGATGAGCGTGGCGACGGCGCCGAGCGCGAACACGGCGGCTGCCCACCCGTAGGCGGTGGCGTAGCCGTGGACGCCGGCTTCGGCGGGGACCTGCGGCGTGTGCCGTGGGTGATCGGTCAGGTAGGTGGTGACGGCGGTGGTTGCCATGGTGCTGAACAGGGCGGTCCCGACCGAGCCGCCGATTTGCTGCATGACGTTGACCGCTGCGGATGCCACTCCGGCATCGCGCTCGTTGACTCCGTAGGTGGGCAGGCTGATGGCGGGGGCGATGGCCGGACCGGTGCCGAGTCCGGCCAGCAGCAGGGGAGGCAGGACGTTGGCGGCGTAGGTGCTGTGGAGCCCGAGGGCGGTCATCCAGATCAGGCTCGGGCGTTGAGCCTTCACGAACGGAGCACCTGGCACGGGGCACTGGGTCGTCGGGTCCAAAAATGGCTCGCGGTGCGTCGTGAAGCGGGGCTATCGTGTGGCTCGTTCGGAGCGGGGCGGCAACGCGCCCGCGCCGAGACGTTGTTGGACCGTTGAGGAAGCGGGAGGTGAGGACATTGATGACTGTCGTGGTGCTGGGCGCTGCCCGGACTCAGAAGTTCATCGTTCCCACCCCTGTGGTCTCCGGCTGACGTTTCTCCGTATTTCCGCGCCTGTGTGCGTGTGCCGGGGCCGCCCTTGTGAAGGGTTCCCCCTTGTCTTTCTCTTCCGCCTCTTCTGAGGTTTCGTCCGCGTCGCATCCGCTCGTCCCGTACGGCTGGGACGAAGGCTGGGACGCGGAGTTCGCTCCGTACGCCGCGCGGGGACTGCTGCCCGGCCGTGTCGTGCGGGTGGACCGCGGGCAGTGCGATGTCGTTACCGCCGGCGGGGTCGTGCGCGCCGATACGGCGTTCGTGACGCCGCACGATCCGCTGCGGGTGATCTGCACCGGCGACTGGGCGGCCGTCGACCCCGGCGGCGATCCGCGGTTCGTCCGGGAGTATCTGCCGCGGCGTACCGCCTTCGTACGGTCCACCTCCTCCACCCGGTCCGAGGGGCAGATCCTCGCGGCCAATGCCGACCACGCGCTCATCGCGGTCTCGCTCGCCGTCGAACTCGACCTGGGCCGGATCGAGCGCTTTCTCGCTCTCGGCTGGGAGAGCGGCGCCCTGCCGCTCATCGTGCTCACCAAGAGCGATCTGGTGGGCGACCCCGCCGTACTCGCCCATCTCGTCGAGGACGTCAGGACCACCGCGCCCGGCGTGCAGGTGCTGGCCGTCAGCGCGGCGACGGGGGAGGGGATCGAGGTGCTCTCCGCTGTTCTGTCGGGCGGTACGAGCGTGCTGCTCGGCGTCTCCGGTGCGGGGAAGTCGACCCTCGCCAACGCGCTGCTCGGGGATGACGTGATGGAGGTGCAGGCCATCCGTGATGTCGACGGCAAGGGGCGGCACACCACCACGACCCGCAATCTCCTCGCCATGCCGGGCGGTGGCGTGCTCATCGACACCCCCGGGCTGCGGGGCGTCGGGCTGTGGGACGCGGAGGTGGGTGTCGGGCAGGTGTTCTCGGAGATCGCGGGGCTTGCCGAGGGGTGCCGCTTCCACGACTGCGCCCATGTGGCGGAGCCGGGCTGCGCCGTGCTCGCCGCGGTGGAGGACGGCGCGCTTCCCGTGCGCCGGCTGGAGAGCTACCGCAAACTGCTGCGGGAGAACCAGCGCATCGTCGCCAAGACCGACGCCCGGCTGCGGGGCGAGATCCGGCGTGACTGGAAGCGCAAGGGCGCGGAGGGCCGTGCGGCCATGGAGGCCAAGCGGGGCCGGATCCGGTAGCGGCCCCGGAAGGCGACGTCCGAAACCCGCGAGTGCGGCCGGCCCGGCGGCCGCACACTGGGTCGTGTGATGGATGAGGAGACCCGGTACGAAGCGGTCACCAGCCGCGACGCGCGGTTCGACGGCGCGTTCTTCTTCGCTGTCGAGACCACCGGCATCTACTGCCGGCCGAGCTGTCCCGCGGTGACCCCGAAGCGGAAGAACGTACGGTTCTACCCGACCGCGGCCGCCGCCCAGGGCAACGGCTTCCGCGCCTGCCGACGGTGCAGGCCGGACGCCGTCCCCGGGTCGGCCGAGTGGAACGTACGCGCCGATGTCGTCGGCCGCGCGATGCGGATGATCGGCGACGGGATCGTGGACCGGGAGGGGGTGCCGGGGCTGGCCGTACGGCTCGGCTACAGCACCCGCCAGGTGCAGCGCCAGCTCAACGCCGAGCTGGGCGCCGGGCCCGTCGCCCTCGCCCGTGCCCAGCGGGCGCACACGGCCCGGGTGCTGCTCCAGACCACCGGGCTGCCGGTCACGGAGATCGCGTTCGCGGCGGGGTTCGCGAGCGTGCGCCAGTTCAACGACACGATCCGCCAGATCTACGCCCGTACGCCGAGCGAGCTGCGGAGCGAGCCGGGCAGCGGGGTGAGCGTGCCGGCCACGGCGTCCGCCACGGACCCGGCGTCCGCCGCCGGGGCGCCGGCCCTCGCCGGGATCCCGCTGCGCCTCGCCTACCGCGGACCGTACGCGGCCGGCGATGTCTTCGACCTCCTCGCCAGGGAAGCGGTCCCGCGGGTCGAGGAGGTGACCGGCGGATCCGGCGACCGCACCTACCGGCGTACGCTGCGGTTGCCGCACGGCCCCGGCGTCGTCGCGGTCGACGAGGCACGTCCGGCCGGCGTCGCCCCGGCCCGGAGCGGCTGGCTGGAGGCGCGGATCCATCTCACCGATCTGCGCGACCTCACCACCGCCGTACAGCGGCTGCGCCGCCTCTTCGACCTCGACGCCGACCCGTACGCCGTCGACGAACGGCTGGGCGCCGATCCACGGCTCGCCCCGCTCGTCGCGGCCCGCCCGGGACTGCGGTCGCCGGGCGCCGCGGATCCTGAGGAGTACGCGCTGCGGGCGCTCGTCGGGTACGAGGCGGCCGGCCGGCTCGTCGAGCGGTACGGGGAGCCGGTGACGTACCCGGGCGGCGGGCTCACGCGGCTGTTCCCCGCGCCGGCGGCGCTGCGTGCCGATCCGGTCGCGGGCCCGCTCGCGGCCGCGCTCGCCGACGGCGCCGTACGGCTCGATCCCGGAGCCGACCGGGACGAGGCCGGACACGCGCTCCTGGCCGTGCCCGGCATCACGCCCGGGACCGCCGCGCTGATCCGGATGCGGGCGCTCGGCGATCCCGATGTGGCGCCGGAGGATGCGGGGGACGAGGAGGCGTGGCGGCCCTGGCGGTCGTACGCGACGAACCACCTGCGGGCGGAGCGAGCCGCTGCCGGACGAGTCTCCGCCGGACGCGTCACCGCCGTGTGAAGCCGTCGCCGCGTGAAGCCCCGACGTAACCGCCGCGGTACCGCGCCCGTACCGCCGCCGCACCGCGCCCGTACCGCCGTCGGACCGTGCGCCGGCCGGGCCGTACGCTCAGCTCCAGATCGCCGCTCCCAGCCAGGTGCCGACCACCAGCAGGCACGCGAACAGCTCCACCAGCAGCGAGCAGCCCGCCGTGCGCATGACCGTACGGGTCGAGGCCCAGCCGGCCCGGTGGCCGCCGAGCCGTTCCCGCTCGGCGCCGTAGATCCCCCCGACGAATCCCACGATCCCGCCCACCACCGGAAGCACGAAGAACCCCACGATCCCGGACACCCCGCCCACCAGCAGGGTGCGTCGCGTGGCCCCGGTCCTGCTCGTGCGGCGGGACGGCAGCAGCGGTCTGAGCGCCTGGTTCAGCAGCAGCAGGACCGTCGCGCCGATCAGTACGCCCCAGGCCAGGTGGGTGGTGTCCGACAGCGCCCACCACAGCACGCCGGCCCAGACGATCGCCTGACCCGGCACCCCCGGGACCAGCACGCCGAACAGACCGAGCAGGAGGACAAGGCCCACCAGCACGAGCTGCCACACGTCCATCTGCCCAGCGTGCAGGATTCGGCTCATTCCCGCAGGTCGCGAGCCACCCAGCCCCTTTCGTAGGCATGCCAGCCGAGCTGCAGCCGGGTCGTCACCCCGCTCAGCTCCATCAGCCCCTTCACCCGCCGCTGTACGGTCCGCAGCCCCAGGTCCAGCTGTTTGGCGACGCTCGCGTCGGTCATCCCGGCGAGCAGCAGCGACAGGACCTCCAGGTCGGTGGGGTCAGGGCCGGGCAGCCGCTCCTCCGCGACCGCGCCGCTCGTACCGAGCCGCAGCGGCAGCCCCTCCCGCCACACCGCCTCGAAGAGCCCCATCAGTGACTCCAGCAGCCCGCTGGCGTGCACGACGAGCACCGCGGGCTCGGCCCCGATGCCCGTCAGCGGCACCATCGCCAGAGCGCGGTCCGCGACCACCAGCTTCGTCGGCACCCGCTCGATCACGCGGACATGCTCGCCCCGGCCGAGCGCCGTGGACAGCTCGACGATCCCGGCGGGCAGCGAGAGCACCTCGCGCTCTATCACCACCCGGTAGGTGACTCCGCGCGCCGCCGCGCGTTCCTCCGCCTCGTTGTCGACGCCCGTGACCGCGACGGGCTTCCCGGTGACCAGGGCGCAGACCTCCTCGGTCGCGCCCAGCTGGAGCTGGTGGAAGCGGTGGGCGACCGCGCTCGCGCCCGTCACCACCTCGACCAGGTCGTGCACGGCCGGCTCGGCGGCCTCCGCGCGGTACTCCTCGGCGAGCAGCACCGCAGCCAGCTCGGCCTGTTCCAGTTCATGACGGTGCTGGGTGAGCAGCGCGCCCAGCGCGACGGCGGGCGGAGCGGCGACCCACCGCCCGGTACGGGACGAGGACTGCGCGGCCAGGCCCTGCCGCTCCAGCCGGCGCAGGGCCCGTTCGGTGTCCGACTCCGGAATCGCCAGCCGGTGGGCCAGATCCGCGACCTCCGCGGCGCCGATCGCCACCAGCGCGCGATACGCGGACTCCTGTCTCGCGTCGAGACCTATCGCTCCCAGCACCCCTGAACCCCTCCCTGGACGCCTTGCGCGCCCTCCCCGGACGCACAGATTCCGCCGCGGCCCGTGGCGGAAACAAGCCACGGCGTAAACCCGCCGCTTACATCATCCCTGCACAACCCGTCCCTCTGCCAAGGTGGCGCCATCACAGCAGCGACACACCCCGGTCATATGCCCCCTGAGTATCCAGGGCCTGGTGGTGCCCGGGAGAGTGGTGCGGCCGGCTTCACGCCGGCGTATCCGGCCCGCGCTGAACCTGTGAACGTTCGCCGGGCGTCCTTCCCGTGGGGGGTGGGGCCGCCCGGCGGACTCACCCCCCACCGGCGATCGGGGTGCCGCGGTCCCACGTTTTCCGGACGACCCGTTTTCGCACCCCCGGCGCGGTCGACAATAGAGGCATGAGTCAGCAGGGGGAGCGGCCGACCGCCGACGACTGGTGGAACCGGCTGTACGACGAGTCCGCGCCGGACACCGGTCCGGCCGCGGCGGCGGGGGACACGCTCGACGACCGCTTCGATTCGGCGGCGGACGCGGTGGGGACGCCGGACGCGGAGGGGGCGGCCGCGGCGGGCGGTGTGCCCATGGGCCCGGAGTCCGCGCCCCCGGCGCAGCGGCCGCGCGCCTGGTGGGAGCAGGCGCCACCGGCCGAGGCGCCTCCCGTACCGCCGCGTCAGCGGGCGCCCTGGGAGCCGCCGGGTCCTTACGCCCCGAGTGACGCGAGACCCCTGCCGGGGTCCGTGCCCACGCCCCTGTCGGAACGTCAGGATCCGCGCCAGGCACAGCCGAAGCCCGAGCCGGCCGCACCGCCGAGCCCGACGGCACCGACGTCACCGATGGCAGCGACGTCACCGATGGAACCGCCGAGCCCGGCCGCACCGACGGCACCGGCCGTACCGAGCGCGCCGGACGTCCCGCCCCCCGGTCGCTCCCGGCACAGTCCGCCGCGACCCACGACCACCCCACGGCCCGGCGACACCCGGCCGCAGCCGACCGCACCACCCCGCTCCGAGGGGTCTCCCGAGAACGCCCCCGCCACGCGGCCCTCGCCCCCCGATCCCCGCCGCCACGAGCCGGCGTCATCGCCCGCGCGGCCGGCGCCGCCGGTCCGTGAGCCCGGCCGGCACCGCAGTCCGGGGCCACCGGTCCCGCCCGTATCCCCGGCCGCTCCGGGTCCGTGGCGCGCGGAGCCGTTCTCCATACCCGCGCCCCCCATATCCCCGTCCCGCGCCGCTGTCAGCCACCTCGGGGCCGAGCCGCCCCCTTACGATCCCGAGCCCACCGCACTGCCTCCCGCCCACGCCGACCGCCTGGACGAGGTCGTCGCCGACACCGTTCTCGACGGGGCGCGCTACGGGACGTACTCGCTGCGGGCCGTGTCCGTACGGGGGGACTCCGCGCGGTATCGCGGTGAGCCCCGGCGCGACGCCCTGCTCACCGCCCGGTTCGGGCACGGCGCCGGGGCCCTCGTGCTCGTCGCCGTCGCCAGTGGGGCGCCCGCCGCCGACGGGGCTCACCGCGCCGCGGCCGACGCCTGTCACTGGATCGGCGGCGCGGTCGGGCGCCATCACAGCCGGCTCTCCGAGGACATCAGGGCCGGCCGCAGGGACGACCTCAAGTCCGGTCTGCACCGGCTCACCGACCGCGGTTTCGGCAGGCTCCGCGCCCGCGCCGCCGAGCTCGGGAGGCAGCCGGAGCAGTACACCGCGAGCCTGCGCTGTCTGCTGCTCTCCGCCGACCCGGAGTGCCGCAACCGGGTGTTCTTCGGGGTCGGCGGCGGTGGCCTCTTCCGGCTCAGGGACGGCACCTGGGAGGACCTGGAGCCGAGCGTCCGCCCGCCCGGCGCCCTGACGGGCGAGCCCCTCGCCGGCCTCGGATCCCAGCCCGCCGAGACCGTCGGGGGCGACCGGCTCACCATGGATCTGGGGATCACGACGGCCCACTCCCCGTACGGGGAGAGCCCGCTTCCGCCGCCGCCCGAGCCGTTCCGGTTCCGGGCCTCGATGGCCCGGCCGGGTGACACGCTGCTGCTGTGCAGCACCGGTCTCGCCGAGCCGATGCGCGGCGAGGCGGCCCTCGCCAAGGAGCTGGCCGAGCGCTGGGGGACCATGGATCCGCCGGGTTTGGCCGAGTATTTCGCGGACACCCAGCTCAGGGTGAAGGGGTACGCCGACGACCGTACGGCGGTCGGCGTCTGGGAGGCGTAACCGTGCCCGGCATGGGTTGATGGACACCGGAGACCCGACCCGGCCGGGTCACGACAGGCCACGGCCCGTCGCCCGGGGCCCCACCCATGACCAGAAAGGGTGCTCTTCCATGGCCAAGCAGAACGTGGCGGAACAGTTCGTCGACCTCCTCGCCAGGGCCGGAGTCAAGCGGCTGTACGGAGTCGTCGGTGACAGCCTCAACCCCGTCGTCGACGCCATCCGCCGCAATGCCGCCATCGACTGGGTCCAGGTCAGGCACGAGGAGACCGCCGCCTTCGCGGCCGGCGCCGAGGCCCAGATCACCGGCAAGCTCGCCGCCTGCGCGGGCTCCTGCGGCCCGGGCAATCTGCACCTGATCAACGGCCTGTACGACGCCCACCGCTCCATGGCCCCCGTCCTCGCCCTCGCCTCCCACATTCCGTCCAGCGAGATCGGCCTCGGCTACTTCCAGGAGACCCACCCCGAGCAGCTGTTCCGCGAGTGCAGCCACTACTGCGAGATGATCTCCAACCCCCAGCAGATGCCCCGGCTGGTCCAGACGGCGATCCAGCACGCCGTCGGCCAGGGCGGGGTCAGCGTGGTCACCCTGCCCGGGGACATCGCCTCCGCGCCGGCCCCCGAGAAGGCGGAGGAGCACGCACTCGTCACCTCCCGGCCGTCCGTACGCCCCGCTGACGCGGAGATCGACAAGCTCGCCCGCATGATCGACGAGGCGGAACGGGTCACCCTGTTCTGCGGCAGCGGCACGGCCGGTGCGCACACCGAGGTGATGGAGTTCGCCGAACGGATCAAGTCTCCGATCGGGCATGCCCTGCGCGGCAAGGAATGGATCCAGTACGACAACCCGTACGACGTCGGCATGAGCGGGCTCCTCGGGTACGGCGCCGCCTACGAGGCCACCCACGAGTGCGATCTGCTGATCCTGCTCGGCACGGACTTCCCGTACAACGCCTTCCTCCCCGACGACGTGCGGATCGTCCAGGTGGACATCAGGCCGGAGCGCCTCGGCCGCCGCTCCAAGCTGGACCTCGCCATCTGGGGCGATGTCCGCGAGACCCTGACCTGTCTGACGCCACGGGTACGGGCCAAGACGGACCGCCGCTTCCTCGACAAGATGCTCAAGAAGCACGCCGACGCGCTGGAGGGCGTGGTCAAGGCGTACACCCGCAAGGTCGAGAAGCACACGCCGATCCACCCCGAGTACGTCGCCTCCGTCATGGACGAACTCGCCGACGACGACGCCGTGTTCACCGTCGACACCGGCATGTGCAATGTCTGGGCGGCCCGTTATCTCTCGCCGAACGGACGCCGTCGTGTCATCGGCTCGTTCAGCCACGGCTCGATGGCCAACGCGCTGCCGCAGGCCATCGGGGCCCAGTTCGTCGACCGGAACCGCCAGGTCATCTCGATGTCGGGCGACGGCGGATTCTCCATGCTGATGGGCGACTTCCTCACCCTCGTGCAGCACGACCTGCCGGTGAAGATCGTCCTTTTCAACAACTCCTCGCTGGGCATGGTCGAGCTGGAGATGATGGTGGCCGGGCTGCCGGCGTACGGCACGACCAACCACAACCCCGACTTCGCCGCCATCGCCCGCGCGGCCGGCGCCTACGGGGTACGGGTGGAGAAGCCCAGGGATCTCGCGGGCGCGCTCAAGGACGCCTTCAAGCACAAGGGCCCCGCCCTGGTGGATGTGGTCACCGACCCGAACGCGCTCTCCATCCCGCCGAAGATCAAGGCCGACATGGTGACAGGGTTCGCGCTCTCGGCCAGCAAGATCGTGCTGGACGGCGGGGTGGGCCGCATGGTGCAGATGGCACGCTCCAACCTGCGGAACATGCCCCGGCCCTGACCCCGCCCGAACCCCGCCGCCCTCGCTCATCCCCTCACGCCGGGCCGCTCACACCGGGCCGCTCACGCGGGGGTGAGCCGCAGCGTCAGGATCTGGAACGGCCGCAGCCGCAGCCGCAGCCCCTTCTCGCCCGGCTCGGCGTCGTGCAGCGGCCGTTCCAGCAGATCGGTCACGCGCGCGCCGGTCACCGGGAAGCCGATGCGCAGCGTCGCCTCCGCCCGGCCGCCGGCCGACTCGTAGAGCCGTACGACGACATCGCCGCTGCGGTCCTCCGCGAGCTTGACCGCCTCCACGGTCACCGCCGGGTTATCGACATCGACCAGCGGCGGCTGCTCCGGAGCCGCCGCCACGCGCAACGGCAGATTGAGCGCCAGACCCTCCTGGACGGTCTCCTCCTGCGTACCGCCGGGCAGCAGCGCGTAGCGGAAGCGGTGCGTGCCGAGGTCGGTCTCCGGGTCGGGGCTGTGCGGGGCGCGCAGCAGCGTCAGCCGTACGGTCGTGCCGAGCCCGTCCGGATGCGCCGCCCGGGTCACCTCGTGCCCGTACGTCGAGTCGTTGAGCACCGCGACCCCGTAGCCGGGCTCGGCGACCCGCAGCCAGCGATGGGCGCAGATCTCGAACCGGGCCGCGTCCCAGCCGGTGTTGTCGTGCGTCGCCCGGTGCACATGGCCGAACTGGACCTCGGAGGTGGACCGTTCGGCGTGGACATCGAGCGGGAAGGCGGCCTTGAGGACCTTCTCCGACTCCTGCCAGTCGACATCGGTGACGACATCGATACGAGAGCTGTCGGCGGTGAGCCGGATCTCCTGCACGATCCGCGACGCCCCGAACGTACGCACCACCCGCACCGCCGCCCGCAGCGGTCCCTCCTCGATCAGTTCGACGGACTCGGCCGCGGTGAGATCGGTGTGCTTGCGCCGGTAGTGCCGGTCGATGTCCCAGGCGTCCCACTGATTGGGATGGTCGGGGTGCAGTTGCAGCAGATTGCCCCGGCTGCCGGGTGCCAGCACCTCACGGTCGGCCATGAGATCGCGTACGGAGGCCAGCAGCCCGTCCGCGTCGATCACGACCTTCAGCCGCTGATTGCGCAGGGTGATGGTCCCGTCGTCCGAGGACGCCGACACGGGGGACGGGGCGAGCGAGGTGAACGTGCCCGGCGCCAGCGCCCGGACCAGGGCCGGAGCCAGTACGCTGCCGTCGGCCAGCGGCTGCACCCCGACCCCCTCCGCCACGTCCGAGGCGTCGGCCGCGACGACATCACGACGGGCGAACGGGGCCGCGTTCCACACCCCCACGGCGGCGCCGCCGAGCACCGCCACCGCGTCCGCGATGATGCCCTCCAGCTCCTCGCGCACCGCCTCGTAGGTGGCGCGGGCCTCGCGGTGCACCCAGGCGATCGACGAGCCGGGCAGGATGTCATGGAACTGGTGCAGCAGCACCGTCTTCCAGATCCGGTCCAGCTCCTCGTACGGATACGCGTAGGAAGCCGACCGCAGCGCCGCGGCCGTCGCCCACAACTCGGCCTCCCGCAGCAGATGTTCACTGCGCCGGTTGCCCTGCTTGGTCTTCGCCTGGGTGGTGTACGTCGCCCGGTGCAGCTCCAGATACAGCTCACCGGACCAGACCGGGGCCTTGTCGCCGTACTCCGCCTCGGCCGCGGCGAAGAAGGCGGAGGGCTTCTCGATCTCGACCGTGGGCGAGCCTTCCAGGGACTTCAGCCGCCGTGCCTTCTCCAGCATCTCCCGGGTGGGGCCGCCGCCGCCGTCGCCCCAGCCGAACGGCACCAGTGAAGTCGACGCCCGCCCCTTCTCGGCGAAGTTCTTTTCGGCGTGCGCGAGTTCGGAGGCGAGGAACTGGGCGTTGTACGTGTCGACCGGCGGGAAGTGGGTGAAGACCCGGGTGCCGTCGATGCCCTCCCACCAGAAGGTGTGGTGCGGCATCTTGTTGGTCTGGTTCCAGGAGAGCTTCTGTGTGAGGAACCACTTCACCCCGGCGAGCTTCGCCAGCTGCGGGAAGGCCGCCGTATAACCGAAGGAGTCCGGCAGCCAGATCTCCTCCGTCTCGATGCCCAGCTCCTCCAGGAAGAAGCGCTTTCCGTGCACGATCTGCCGGGCCAGCGCCTCACCGCCGGGCATATTGGCGTCCGACTCCACCCACATCGAGCCGACCGGCGCCCAGTTGCCGTCCGCCACGGCCTTCTTGATCCGCTCCCAGATGTGCGGCTGGTGGTCCCTGACCCAGGCGTACTGCTGGGCCTGTGAGCAGGCGAAGACCAGCTCCGGGTAGTCCGCGGCGAGCGCCGTGACATTGGCGAAGGTCCGGGACGCCTTCCGTACGGTCTCGCGCAGCGGCCACAGCCAGGCCGAGTCGATATGGGCGTGGCCGGCCGCCGAGATCCGGTGCGCGCTCGGGGACGCGGGCCGGGACAGCACCTCGGCCAGCTCACCCCGGGCGGCGGCCGCCGTGCCCGCCACATCGTGCAGATCGAGCGCGTCCAGCATGCTCTCCAGGGCGCGCAGGATCTCGTGGCGCCGGGAGCGGTCCGCCGGCAGCTCGCGCATCAGCTCCGAGAGCACCTCGATGTCCAGGACGAGATGCCAGACCTCCTCGTCCAGGACGGCCAGGTCGGCGGCGGCGAAGCGGTACAGCGGGCTGTCTCCCGCGGTCAGTACGTCCCCGAGGAAGGTCGGCACGAAGTCGTGCGCGACGGCGGGGTTGGCGGCCGCCTCCAGCAGCAGGTGGACCGGCTCGCCGCCGGCCGCGGGCGCGCCCACCGGGATGTGCCGGTTGCGCGGGTGGATGCCCTTGATCGGGATGCCCGCCGCGTCGTACACCAGCCCTTCGGCCTGGAAGCCGGGCCCGTCGCCGGTGAATCCGGGGTCGATGACCGCTTCGACCCGGCGGCCCGCCCACGCGTCGGGGACGACGCCCTCCAGCCGGAACCAGCTGGTGGACCAGGGCGCGCCCCATTCCGTACCGGTCACGAACGGTTCGTAAGTGCCCTGCAGTGCCTGCCCGACCGGCACCGGCTCGCCCGGTGCGTGCCAGACGGAGAGCGTGAGCGGCTCCCGGGCCGCGTACTGCGCGGGACGGATGAACTGGCGCAGAGCGCGCTCCAGGCGCCCTTCCACCAGGGTGCGGTCGTCGTGCATCGGGACTCCTCGGGATCGGCTCGCCCGCCACCCCTGACGCGGCGGTCAGCATTTCGCTCCCCCCTCACTTCCCCGGACGGGCCTCGCGCACCCCCGCTCATGTGGTGATGAGGTGACGAACGGCATGCGTGGCGTATCCGGGGTGGGGCATGCATCTTGTGTACGCGTTCGAGAACAGGAGTCGTGACCGGTACGGGCGGGGGCAAAGGTGATGACAGGGCTACGGCGCAGAGTGGGCGGCACCGATCTGGCGGCGGTCCCGGAAGTGCGGCACGCCTTGCGGGAGATGCTGCGGCACTGGCAGGAGCGGGACTCCGCGGAAGTGGCGGAGCTGCTCATGAGCGAGCTGGTCACCAACGCGCTGGTCCACACGGAGAGCGGCGCGGTGGTCACGGCGACCGTCGCGGACTCCCGGCTGCGCGTGGAGGTACGGGACTTCGTCAGCGCGCTGCCCGCGCCGCCCGAGCCGCACCGGCCGGTCCCGGACGAGGCCACGCACGGCAGGGGACTGGCGCTGGTGCGAAGTCTCGCGGACGACTGGGGGATCCGGGCGCGGCCGCTGGGCAAGCTGGTCTGGTTCGAGCTGGACGGCGCTGTGGCGTAACCGGCCTGACGGCGGGTCGGGCGCCGGCGCGACGGGCCTCACATACGCCGGACCGGTGTGACGGTCTTCCGTCACACCGGTCCGATGTGTTCTGTGTACTGGGGTCGGACTCAGCCGAACTGACGCTCCAGATCGGTGAGTTTCTTCTCCAGGGAGTCGAGTCGTGGCAGTGCCTGCGTGTCGTCCTCCGCGGTGAGGTCCACCGTGCGGGCCTCACCGCCGACGGGCTGAAGGGAGAGCCGGGACCGATGAGTCAGCTGTGCCTGCTCTGGAGCAGGCTCCGCTGCGGCCTCGACGGCCGCCGGAGAGCTCCCCGCACCGCTCATGGCGGGCAGGGCGACCTGGCGGCCACCACGGCCCCGGCCCCAGGCGCGGTGCTGGCGGTTGAGCGCCTTGATCTGCGCCCGGTCCAGCTTCTCCTGGTCCCGCCTGCGGTGGCGGGCCTGCTCCTTCTGCCGCCGGTCGTCGCGCACCTCGTCGACCGCCTCGTCCAGCGTCCTGACACCTTCGAGCAGCATCAGGGACCAGGCGGCGAAGGTCTCGCGGGGTGCGCGCAGCCACCGTACGATCCGGATCTGCGGCAGCGGACGCGGCACCAGACCCTGCTCGCGCAGCGCCGCCCTGCGGGTCTGCTTCAGCGCGCGGTCGAACAGGACCGCGGCCGAGAGGGACATGCCCGCGAAGAAGTGCGGAGCGCCGTCGTGGCCGAGACCCCTGGGCGCGTGCACCCAGTTGAACCAGGCGGCGGCACCGGCGAACGTCCACACCAGCAGGCGCGAACCGAGGGCCGCGTCGCCGTGGCTGGCCTCGCGTACGGCGAGCACCGAGCAGAACATCGCCGCGCCGTCGAGACCGAACGGGACGAGATACTCCCAGCCACCACTGAGGCTGAGGTTTTCCTGGCCGAAGCCGACCAGGCCTTTGAACGAGAGCGCGGCGGCGACCGCGGCACAGCAGAAGAGAAGTGCGTAGGAGGCGGCGCCGTAGATCGTTTCCTTACGTCTGCGGCGCTCCTCGCTGCGTTCCCAGGAATCTTCGGCCGCGGCCTTGTCACCTGCGCGCTTGCCGCGCGCGAGTACTGCCACCGCCACCAGGATTCCGACGAGCAGCACGCCGACGGGAAGCAACCAATTCAACGATATATCGGTCAGTCGCATGCGGTGTTCCTTGCATCGCAGTAGGGCGTTTTGGGCGCCATATTGGCGGAAGTGCAGTGCCCCTCAAGGGGTTTCGAGACATGACAACGCCAACGAGGCGTAGAGGCACGCAAATAGGCGCGGTCGGTTAGAACTGCCGCGCGCCAAGCGGCTGTCATGTTCGATTAATACCACCCTAGCGGGTGGCGTGGGATCCTTGATGACGCGGGGTCAGGTGCCCGCGCTCAGCTTCCGGACCCGGTCGGCGTCGCACGTACGCGGGCAGGTGACACACGTGTCCTCGGGGCGCAGCGTGTAGTAGAGACAGCAGCTGGCCCGGTCCCTGGTCGACAGCGTTTCGCCGGCCGGGCCGGTCAGCTCGCGGAAGCCCGCCGTACCGACATACGGCTTGGCCGTGCCCGGCAGCAGCCGCTCCAGCTCCGCCATCCCGCGCCGCTCCTCGCCCAGCAGATGCGCGACGTACCAGAGTCCCTCGACGATCTCGTCGGTCGCCATGCCCCACAGCGCCCGCCGGCCGCGCCGCATCCGCGGCGCGAAGCCTTCGAGGACCGGTCCGAGATGCTCGGCGACGGCCGTCCGCACCTCGGCGCGCAGGGCCTCCTCGTCCGGTACGACCCGGGCGCCCGGCAGCGTCGCGGCGGGGTCGGCCGGCAGACAGGCGAAGTCCGTGGCGCGGACGGTCATCCGGCCCAGCTCCCGCTGGAAGGAGACGTCCTCGACGGGTACGCGGGGCACCCGGCGGTGCAGGAACCAGGGCACGGTGATCAGCAGACAGGCCGGCCAGGCATAGCGGTGCAGCGCGAAGCTGGCGACCACGTCCGGGCGGGCCTGCTGTCCGTGGTCCCGCCGCACCTGGGCTTCGTCCCAGGCGAGGAACGCGTCGAGGTCCGGGCCGCCCGCCGCAAGGCCGGCCGCGCTCACCCAGCCGCCGCCGACCGGAGCCCGCTCACCGTCGGTGAGCAGATCGACGCGTAGCGCGGGAAACACCTCGGCCAGACGGGCGTACGCGGCCGTCACGGGCGAGGTGAGGAGGCTGGGCAGCACTGCGGGCAGGGTCATGCGGGACCACCGAATCGCGATCGTTTGGAGGTAAGCCTTACCTTACCCGATATGAACGATGTTTGAACTGCGGCGCCCTCGGCCTATCGTGCACATGAGGATCCGGCCGCGCGGGCCGGGCGACCCGACCGGACGGCGGAGGTGGACCGAGGTGGAGCAGGGCAGAGCGCGTGAATCCGCCGCGCGGTGGCCGTACGCGCCCGGGCCGCCGGCGGCAGGACCGTACAGGGCCGCGCCGCCCGCTTCCGAACTGCCCGAGCAGGCGCGTGGAGAGCACACCCACGGAGAGGGGCCCGGGCCCCGGCCCGTACGCCGTCATTCCGTGCGCGGGCAGATCCTCGACGCCCTGCGCCACGCGCTCGTCAGCGGGGACCTGGTCCCCGGCGAGGTCTACTCGGCCCCCGCGCTCGGCGAACGCTTCGGGGTCTCCGCCACTCCGGTACGCGAGGCCATGCAGCGGCTCACGCAGGAGGGCGCGGTGGAGGTCGTCCCGAACCGCGGCTTCCGCGTCACCGCGCGCAGCGCCCACGAACTGGCCGAACTGGCCGAGGTGCGGGCCCTGATCGAGGTGCCGGTGATGCTGCGGCTGGCCCGTACCGTCCCGGCGCAACGCTGGGCGGAACTTCGCCTGTTGGCGGACGCGACAGCCGCGGCCGCCGTGGTCGGGGACCGCGCCGGATACGCGGACTGCGACCGTGCCTTCCACCGGGCGGTGCTCTCCCTCTCCGGCAACCAGCAACTGGTCATGGTCGCCGACGAGTTGCACCGCCGGTCCCAGTGGCCGCTGGTCAGCGCCCCGGCGCCGCGCCGCGCCGACCTGGTCGCGGACGCGGCGGAACACTCGGCGCTGCTGGACGCCCTGATCGCGCGGGACCTGCCGGTGGTGCAGTCGCTGGTGCGGGAACACTTCACGGGAGCGGCCGGCTGAGGCCCCGGCCCCGGCCGGCCACGCGCCGACGGAGCCGAGAGCCTCAACCGGCCAGGACCTCAACCGGTCAGGACCTCAGCGGGCCCGTGCGGCCTCGGCTGCGGCCACCGCGGCCGTCAGCAGTTCCGCGTCGAGCAGGGTGGCGTCCGCGAGGCGGTTGGCGCCGGAGTACGCGTTCATCATGGCCTTGGCGGTCCGCAGCGCCGCGGGGGACCTGCGCACCAGCGGCCTGGTCCACTGGGTGATCGCGCTGTCCAACTCCTCCTCGGGGACCACCTTGTGAAGGATGGACAGCTCGACCGCCTTCGCGGCGTCGAAGTTGTTGGCGGTCAGTATCAGCTCGCGGATCCTGGCGGCGCCCGTCTCGTTGATCAGCCGCGGCAGGATCCCTCCCCACGCGGGAGGCACGCCGAGACCGAGCTCCGGCAGCCGGAAGCGGCAGTTGTCCGCCCCGGCCCGCAGATCACAGAGGACCGCGAGCCCCAGACCCGCCCCGACCACCCCGCCGTGCAGCCGCGCGATGGTGACCGCGTCGGTGGTCGCGAGGGCGTCGCACACCCGCCGCGCCTTGTTACCGAGGGCCCGGAGGCTCGCCCCGCCGGGGTCCGCGGCGAGCAGGGGAGCGAATTCCCCGCGGTCTCCGCCCAGACAGAAGTCGGCCCCCGCGCCGGAGAGGATCAGCACCCGGACCCCGGATTCGTCCAGGGCGTCGAGTACGGACAGGAGTTCATCAAGAAGCAGCCCGGAGATGGCATTTCCCGTCTCAGGACTGCTCAACTGCACCTTCAGTACGGCCCCTTCCTGTATGACGCGAAGGGCCTTGAAGTCTTCCACCATGCTGATCCTTGAATGTGTGTGCTGTGCTTCCCGGTTCATACGTCGGGCCTCGTGCCGGGCCGGAGCGTCAGGAATTGACTACCTGGAGTGTCATGAGGCGCCGGAAAGCGACGCGAGGCGCCCAGATCGGCGCACTGCTGACACGCAGTTCGGGCAGCCGCCGCAGCAGCGAGGTCAAGAGGGACGTGGCTTCCAGCCGGGCCAGTGGCGCGCCGAGGCAGTAGTGGATTCCGCCGCCGAAGCTGAGAGGCGCGGCCTTGCGGCGAATGTCGAAGATATCGGGATCGGCGTGCCGCTCCGGGTCGTGATGCGCGGCGCCGACCATGAGCTGCACCATCTGGCCCTGCTGCACGCGTACTCCGGCGAGGTCGGTGTCCTCGGCGGCGATCCGGCTGATCATGTGGATCGGGGTGTCGTAGCGCAGTACTTCCTCGATGGCACCGGGTATGTGCTGGGGGTGCGTGCGCAGCCACTCCCGCTGGCGCGGGTGCTCCAGGATCAGCCAGGCCATGGTGGCCAGCAGGGTCGCCGTGGTCTCCAGCGCGGCCAGGACCACGAAGAGCGCGAGGGAGTAGACGGCCTCGTCGGCCACGTCCTGGTCGGGTTCGAGTTCGTCCCAGGTCCGGATCCAGGCCGAGACCGGGTCGTCTCCGGGCGCCCGGCGGCGCTCCCGTACGAGTTCGGTGAAGTACTCGTTCAGCCGGTGGGCCGCGGCGTCGGACAGCGCCAGCTGGCTCGGAGAGGGGAACAACTCCTGCGTGAATACCTGGTCGTGGGTGAGCGACCGGAGCAGAGGATAATCGGCGGGCGGCACTCCGAGCCACTCGCCGATCGTAATCACGGGCAATTCTTCGCTGACCAGCGAGGCGAAATCAGCCTCGCCGTCACGCAATTCTTCGGTGAGTCGGTCAAGTAGCCGCTCGGTTGTTCTGTCGACCGAATTCCTCATTTTATCCAGAGATTTTCGGTCGAACATATTCCCTACTGACCGCCGCATTCGCGTATGGTGCGGCGGATTGAGCATGGGCAAGGTTCTGCCCATTTCAAGTGAGGCGGGGGCGCTCCAGCGTGTTTCATCGTCCTGCTGGGTACGCCACTCGCTGCTGGGCACCTGCCAGGACCGGTTCCTCAGTACCTGGTCGCACAGGCTGTAGGAGTTCACCAGGTGCCCACCCCACGGAGCCGGAATGATATCCCCCATCGCCCTGAGCTCTGTGTAGTAAGGCAATGGATTCGACTGACCGCCCGATGTACGCAGGCGAGAGAATAGCGAAACCACAGAGCGTCGGTCGACGGATGGGGTAGCCAGGGTTGGCTCCACAGCGATTCCTTCTTTCGGGAGATCACATAGATTCGCTAACCCTGTCTACCCTTACGGTTGAACGTTCATTCGACCGTAAAACATCCCTAATTGTTGCGCATGTCACACCTTCCACCAGGTCAGGAATCCACTCCACCAGCTACCCTTCTGCGATCCGCCCTGGTGGCCCTGGACCGGGGCATTTCCGACAGGACGGCCACTCGTCGGATAGGGCGTGGATTCCCGGTTTTCCTTGCGTACCGGGGTGAACCGGGCGGGCAGCGAGTTGAGCGCCCGGTGGAACGGTCCTGGCCGCCAGGTCAGACTGTCGGCGGGTACACCCAGCTCGATGTCCGGCAGGCTGTTGAGAAGCTTCTCGATGGCCAGGACGGAGATCAGCAGGGCGGGATCCTTGGCCGGGCAGGCGTGCGGCCCCGCGCCCCAGGCGAGATGGGCCCGCTTGCTGAGCGTCTGACGGCTCATGGACAGACCCGGGTCGGTGTTGGCCGCCGCGAAGCTGATGACGACGGGATCGCCGGCGTCCAGCTTGCTGCCGGAGAGGTCCACGTCGTACACGGGGTAGTGCACGGCGTAGTTGGCGATCGGCGGGCTGTTCCACAGCACGTCGTTGATGGCGTCCTCGACCAGCAGACCGGCCGAGTGCTGGCCCCCCGCGTACTTGTCGTCGGACAGCAGCAGCCGCAGCGCGCTGGCGATGACGTTCTGCATGGGCTCGGTGCCCGCGCCGATGAGGGTGACCAGCTGGTGGATCATCTCCTCGTCGGACAGCCGCGCCTGATGCTGCATCAGCCACGAGGTGATGTCCTCGCCGGGCTTGGCGCGCTTCAGCGCGACCAGTTCGAGCAGCGCCTCGGTCAGGACCTCGTTCGCCTTCTCCGCGTCGACGCCGTCGAAGAGGCTGGAGATGCCGAAGACCAGCCGGTCGCCGATCTCGGCGGGGCAGCCCATGAGGTCGTTGAAGACCAGCAGCGGCACCAACTGGGCGTAGTCGGAAACCAGGTCGGCCTTGCCGCGGCCGCTGAACTGGTTGATGAGGTACGCGGAGACGCGGTCGGTGTGCCGGCTCACCCGGTGCGTGTCGATCCGGGACAGGGACTCCGTCACCGCCTGACGCAGCCTCAGGTGGTCCGCGCCGTCCGAGAACAGCGTGTTCGGCCGGTACGCCATCATCGGCACGACCGGGCTGTCCATGGGCACCCGGCCCTCGTTCAGGGCACGCCAGCGGCGCGAGTCGCGCGCGAAGGTGTCGGGGTTCTGCAGCACATGGAGCGCCGCCGCGTAGTCGGTGACCAGCGAGGCTTCCACACCGGGAGCCAGCTCGACGGGCGCGGCGGGGCCGTACTGCCGCAGGTGCTCGTAGAAGGCCTCCGGGTTGGCGGCGAAGTCGAGCCCGTGCAGGGGGACGCTCTTGCCGCTGTTGTGAGCAGGGCAGCCGGGTGGCGGAGCCTGGAATTCCGAGTGAGATTGCATACCAAACTCCTAGTTGAGACGCGACTGGAGATAACGGACAAGAGCGATGAGTGCGTTCGCCGACGAACGCTGGTCACGTGCGTCGCAGATGACGAGGGGCGTCTCGGGAAGCAGGTCGAGAGCCTCCCGAATCTCATCGTCCGAGTGGTTCGGCATCCCGTCGAATCTATTGACGGCTATGGTGTAGGGAATCCCGTAGTGCTCGACCAGGTCCATCACGGGGAAGGACTCCTCGAGGCGCTGCGGGTCGACCAGCACCAACGCGCCGAGCGCTCCCCGGGACATGTCCTCCCACACCTGAACGAAGCGCTGCTGCCCGGGTGTTCCGAAGAGGTAGAGGACCAGCTGCTCACTGAGCGTGAGACGGCCGAAGTCCATGGCCACCGTCGTCGTGGTCTTTCCGGTGGTGTTCTTGAGGTCGTCGATTCCCTCGCCCGCCTGCGTCATTACCTCTTCGGTACGCAGCGGCGGGATTTCGGACATAGTCCCGATGAACGTCGTCTTGCCCACGGCGAAATGCCCGACCACAAGGATCTTCGCCGCGGTCTGCACCGAATTGCGCAGATAGACGCCGTCATCCAAAGCGGGCTTGAAGGCCATTCAGCACCTCCTCGAGTATTTGCCTGTCGACAAGCTTCGCGGGAGGTATGGGCGCGCGCGTGAAGAGATACCCGGCCTCCGTGAGATCGGACAGGAGGATCTTGATGATGCCCACGGGCAGACCCGTGTGCCCGGCTATCTCGGCAACCGCAAGATAACCGCCGCCACACAGCTCCAGAACGCGGCGCTTCTCAGGATCGAGATGTTCCGTTTTCGGACCGTCGGTGGACGCTGTGACCAGCGTGATCAGTGAGAAGTCGTTGTCATTCAGCAGGCTGCGACCGTTCGTTATGACGTACGGTCGCACTAATGGGGCGGTTTCCTGCTCCGGCTCTGGCTCGTCTGATGTCGTCATGCCTTGGTATCAGCAATCTCGCGAGGGGGACTGGTCAGGGCTTTTCCGAGCTGGCCGACGAGCTGCTGCATACGGAAGGTGATCTCTGCCATGTCGACGTCGGGCGTCGCCGAAACGGCGAGGTAGGCCCCTTCGCCGGCGGAGATGAGGAAAACCCATCCGTGGTCGAACTCGACCAGCGTTTGACGCCACTGCGGCCGGCCGTTCGGCCCGCCGCAGAAGTCGGCCACCGTGCGGCTCAGCGACTGCATACCGCTCATCGCGGCGGCGACGGTGTCGGCGTGGTCCTTGCCGACGTCTTTCGAGCGGGCCATGAGGAGACCGTCGGCGGAGACGAGAATCGCGTGACGTGCTTCGGGCACTTCCAGAGCACTGTCAAGCATCCATGACAGATCGTAATTCACTGAGTCTCATGCCCTTCGCTGCGTGCATTGGTGGAACGACGGCCCGATTGCGTCCCCCGCTGGAACGCGCCCATGACGGAAGCGGCCTGTTCGCTGGAACGAGCCGGGGGCTCCGCGTTTTCGGCCGCGGGCACGATGGAGATCGCGCCGCGCCGGCGCCGCTTCGGCAGACCACCGAACGTGGTCGAGGGAGCCGCCGCGTTCTCTGAACCACCGAACGTGGTCGAGGGAGCCGCCGCGTTCTCTTCGGGCGGCATCGGGGAGGACGCGGCCACAGTGGGAATCTCCTCGGGCTCGGGCTCGGGCGCGGGCATGGTGGTGAGGAGCTCCTCGGGAAGGAGCACGACGGCACGCACGCCACCGTAGGGAGAAGTGGAGTCCACGGAGACGGTGAAGCCGTAGCGGGCGGCGAGCACACCGATCACGGTGAATCCGAACTGCGGCGGATTGCCGAGCCCCGAGACGCCGGGCGAACGCTCGCTCGACAGGAGCTTGGCGGCCCGGGCCTTCTCTTCCTCGTTCATGCCCACACCGGCGTCGTCGACGATGATGCAGACGCCCTTGGGCACGGGCCGGATGTTGATCTCGATCACGGTTTCCGGCGCCGAGTAACTGGTGGCGTTGTCCAGCAGTTCGGCGAGCGTGAGCGCGACCGGTTCGACAGCACGGCTGACGATGGCGAAGTTGCTCTGCGCCCGGATCTCGACGCGCGTGAAGTGGCGGATACGGCCCTTCGCGCTGCGGACCACGTCGTAGAGCGAGGCGGCGGCGCGCTGGCGGCCGAGCCATCCGTCGCAGAGCACGGCGATGGACTGGGCGCGCCGCGCGAACTGCGAATTCATGTGGTCGATGTCCAGGAGGTCCTGGAGAATCTGGAGTTCTCCGTACTTGTCCTGAATCTTGGTAATGGCCAGCTGCTGCTCGCTCGCGAGACCCTGGAGCGTACGCATGGCGGCCTTCAGGGCGTTTTTGGTATCTTCTTCCGCCCTGTCCTTGGCCTCTTCCACGGCCTCCGCGTAATGGTCTTCCAGTCTGGCGTAGTGAGCCTTGAGCTCTTCCTTCTCCTTCCGCAGCTCGGCGATCGACTTTCTACCGCGAATGATCGCGGTTGCGGCGACAGGAGTACCAGCGATCAAACCCCAAAGCGCTGGGTCCTGAAAGTATTGAGTCATAAGGCTCTCTTCGGGCGACTGGGCCACCAGGTACTGAATGTCTGGAGGGTGCGTTCGGGTGCGTTCGCGATCACAGACATACGGGATCGGCCGCGCACGCTCGCCTGCCGGACTGCCTTCATAGGCCCGGCTAATGGCATAGTTCTCCCCGGGGTGGCGGATTTCTGGGCCGATGCGCTGACTTTCCCTTTATGCCATAGCGGGTTTAGCACCGCTTGGCAAGCGTGGCGATCTTATCATCACGCCAAGGGCGGGTGTCCGGGTCGGTCTGTTCCGTTTCTGGCATCTGACGGAAATTCAGCAAGGCTCCCCATTTGGGGTTGTTGGAGACCGGCGCGGGCCGGTCGGGGACCGCCCCGCGCCGGAGCTTTTGCCCGAATTCAGGATTGATCGTCCCTTCTGGTCCGACGGCGATTGCTCACCCCCTGTGAGTCCACGGGTACGGGCGTCGGATCCTTGGTGAACGGCACGGGAACCGCCGGTGCGTCCGTTGGCCCGATCCGTAACTGACACGTGACCTGATCCGTGGACTGAACCGTGAACCGTGAGGTAACGGGCCGTCACGCTCGGTGCGGTACCTGTCCACTTGGTCCCGGGGAGGCCCCATAGGGTGCGGGGATGGGTGACTCGTACATGGATCCGGGGACTCCGGATCGGCGTGGTGCCGGGCGGTACTTGTGGTGGCTGGTGACGAGCCAGCGGGGGCGGGTGGCCGCCGGGGCGGCGCTGGGCAGTGTCTGGATGGTCGGCCTGACAGTTCAGCCGTATGTGCTGTCACGTGCCATCGACGACGGGCTGGAGCCGGGGCACCGGGCGGCGCTCCTCGGCTGGGCCGGGGCGCTGTTCGCGGTCGGGGTGGCCAACGCCTGGCTGGGGATCATGCGGCACCGCACCATGACCAGGGTCCGGATGGACGCCGCCTTCCGCACCGTACGGGTCGTGGTCCTGCAGGCGACCCGGCTGGGCGCCACGCTGCCCCGCCGGGTCACGGCCGGGGAAGTCGTCACGATCGGCATCGCCGATGTCACGACGATCAGCTGGGCGCTGACCGTCACGGGCCCCGGGGTCGGCGCGGTGCTGGCGTATCTCGTCGTGGCCGGGCTCCTGCTGTCCGTCTCACCGCTCCTCGCCGCCGTCGTGCTGCTGGGCGTACCGCTGCTCGCGGTCCTGGTCGGCCCGCTGCTGGGGCGGTTGCAGGGGGTGGAGACGACGTACCGCGAGCGGCAGGGCGCGCTCGCCGCGCGCTTCGCGGACATCGTCGGGGGACTGCGGGTGCTGAGCGGGCTCGGTGGCAAGGACGTGTACGCGGCGCGCTACCGGCGCGATTCGGGGACGGTCAAGGACGAGGGGTACCGGGTCGGGGCGGTGACCAGCTGGATCGAGGCCCTCGGGCTCGGCCTGCCGGCGCTGTTCCTCGCCGCCGTGACCTGGCTGGCCGCCCGGCTGGCCGCCCAAGGGGCCATAACGGTGGGCGAACTGGTGGCCGTCTACGGGTATGTGGCGGTCCTCGTCGTCCCCGTGTCGTTCTTCATCGAGGGGGGCCACGACGTCAGCCGTGGCCTGGTCTGCGCCCGGCGGGTCCTGCGGTTCCTGGATCTGGAGCCCGAATCCGCGGACGCTTCGCCTCAGGCGGCGGGGGAGGGGCCCGGGCCCGGCTCCGTCCTGCGCGATCCGGCGTCCGGCGTCGAGGTCGCGCCGGGAAAGCTGACCGCGCTCGTCAGCGGCCGTCCTTCGGATGCCTCGGACGTGGTGGACCGCCTCGGCCGGTTCGCCGCTTCACCGGCGACCTGGGGCGGGGTACGTCTCGACGAGATCGCCCTGTCCCGGATCCGCGAACGCGTACTCGTCGCGGACAACGAGGCCGACCTCTTCGCCGGGACGCTGCGCGAGGTGGTCGCGGGCCGGCGGGACCGGGACGAGGAGGCCATCACCCGGGCGGTGCACGCGGCCGTGGCCGAGGACATCGTGCGCGGCCTGCCGGACGGCCTCGACTCGCCCGTCGAGGCCCAGGGCCGTAACCTCTCCGGCGGTCAGCGTCAACGCGTCCGGCTGGTACGGGCGTTGCTCGCCGACCCCGAAGTGCTGCTGGCCGCCGAGCCCACCTCGGCGGTGGACGCGCACACCGAGGCCGCCGTCGCCGCCCGGCTGCGCGCCGCCAGGAGCGGCCGTACCACCCTCGTCACCAGCACTTCACCGCTGATGCTGGACCACGCGGACACCGTCTACTACCTGGTCGACGGCCGGGTGGCCGCGGTCGGTACGCACCGCGAGCTGCTGAGCGGGCAGGCCGGCTACCGCGCCCTGGTCTCCCGTGGTGCGGGGGACGAGGCGGGTACGGCCGCGCACGGCACGTACGGTGAGCGGGCCGATGACGCGCCCGGCGTTCCGGCCGACGTTCCGGCCTCTGTACCGGCCGATATTCCGGCCGCCGTTCTTGCCGACGAAGGGGCCGTCAGATGACCGTCGCGTCCGAGACTCCGGCCTCCGCCCGGCTTCCGGTGGCCGACCCGCCCCAGGTCCGGCGCGCGGCGCTGCGGTTGATCCGGCAGGACCGACGCGCCTTCGCCGCCATGATCGTCCTGACCGGGCTGGCGGCGGCCGCCGGTCTGGTCGGCCCCTGGCTGCTCGGCCGCGTCATCAACACGGTCAGGGCCGGTGGCGCGGCGGACGCCGTGGACCGGTACGCGCTCACCATCCTGGTGTGCGCGCTGGCGCAGCTGCTGCTCGCGCGGTACGCCCGCCTCGTCGGCCACCGCTTCGGCGAGCGGACCTCGGCCCGGATCCGCGAACAGCTGGTGGACCGGGCGCTCGCCCTGCCCGCCTCGGTCGTGGAGCGCGCGGGCACGGGCGATCTGACGGCGCGCGGCACCACCGATGTCACCGCGGTCGGCAGGACCTTGCGGGACGCCGGTCCTGAGGTGTTCATCGCGACGGTCCAGGTGCTGTTCATCCTCGGCGCGGTCTTCGTCCTCGACCCGCTGCTCGGCGCCTGCGGAGTGCTCGGCCTGCTCGGTATCTGGTTCGCGACCCGCTGGTATCTGCGCCGTGCGCACACCGCGTATCTGGCGGAGGGGGAGGCCACCTCGGCGCTCGCGGAGGTCCTCGCCGCCACCGCGTCCGGTGCCCGTACGGTCGAGGCGTTCTCACTTCAGCGGCGCCGCGTCGCCGCCTGCCAGGAAGCGATCGAGCACAGCCGGCGCACCCGCACCCGGACGCTGTTCCTGCGCAGTGTGCTCTTCCCGTCCGTGGACGTGTCGTACGTCATCCCGGTGGTCGCCGTCCTGCTGATCGGCGGCGCGCTGTACGACGCCGGTGCGGTGAGCCTGGGCACGGTGGTCGCCTGCGCGCTGTATCTGCGCCAGTTGTCCCAGCCACTGGGCGCGATCCTGTTGTGGGTGGAGCAACTGCAGAGCAGCGGAGCCTCTTTCGCCCGGGTGGAGGGTCTGGCCGACGGACCGCGCGCACCGGCGCTGACCGGACGGGCCCCGGCCGACGAGCGGATCGAGGTCGCCGGCGTGCGGTACGCCTACGACGACGGGCGCGATGTCCTGCACGGAGTCGACCTGACGGTACGGCCCGGCGAACGGCTGGCCGTCGTGGGCCCGTCGGGCGCGGGCAAGTCCACCCTCGGCAGGCTGCTCGCGGGTATCGACCGGCCGCGTACCGGAACGGTGACGGTGGGTCAGGTGCCGATCGCCCGGCTGGACCCGGACGAGCTGCGCCGGCAGGTCGTGCTGGTGACCCAGGAACACCACATCTTCGTCGACACCGTCCGGGACAACCTGCTGATCGCCGCGCCCGCCGCCACGGACGAGGAGTTGCGCGCGGCGCTCGACGCCGTCGGCGCGGACTGGATCGACGAGCTGCCGGACGGTCTGGACACCGCGCTGGGCGCGGACGGACTCCGTATCGACGGCGCGCGCTCCCAGCAACTGGCTCTGGCGCGCGTGGTGCTGGCCGATCCGCACACCCTCATCCTGGACGAGGCGACCGCGCTTCTCGACCCGGCGACCGCGCGCCACGCGGAGCGGGCCCTGGCCGCCGTCCTCGAAGGCCGGACGGTCATCGCCATCGCGCACCGACTGCATACGGCGCGCGACGCGGACCGGGTGGCGGTGATGGCCGACGGCCGTCTGACGGAACTCGGCACACATGACGAGCTGGTCGCCCGGGGCGGTGCGTACGCCGCGCTGTGGCACTCCTGGCACGGCGAGCCACCGCCGTCTCCCCGCTGACCCCCGAGCCCGGACCGGGCCGGGCCCGGGGCCCGGGCCCGGGGTGAGTGTCAGACGGGGGCGGGCGGGGTGAGTTGGGCGGCGAGCCAGGTGGGGACGCCGCCCAGCAGGCGGAACAGGCGGCCGGCCTCGGCGCGGAGCCGGGCCGCTTCCGGTTCGGGTTCTGCGTCCGCGAGGGCGGCGAGGGCCGGGGCCGTGCCGACGAGGTAGCCCAGCTCCTCCCGGATACGGAGGGACTCGCCGAAGCCGTGCCGTGCCTCCGCCAACTCGCCCTCCCGCAGGGCGAGGCCGGCCAGATGGCGCCAGGTGAAGGAGAGCAGCAGCGTCTCACCGTGCGCCGTGGCGGCGGCGTGGGCGCGGCGGTACGCGGCGCGGGCCGACTGCGGGGAGTCGGAGAGATGCTCGGCGATCAGTCCGCGGCGGAAGTCGAGCAGCGCGCGGCCGGGAGCCGTGGGGTCGAGCAGGGCCGCCGCCCGGCCCAGGGCGGCGCGTGCCTCGTCCGCGCGGTCGCGTACGCCGAGGACGGTCGAGGCGTAGGCGAGGTGCCCGCGTTCGCAGGCGGCGGCGCCGCGTTCGTGGTCCTCACGGGCCGTGGCCTCCGCGACGCGCAGGGCGTCCTCGGCCTCCGGCCAGCCGCCGCCGGTGAACAGACAGCGCTCGACGAGCAGCGAGGCCCGCTGAAGCGCCGGGGCGGGGGCGGAGGCGTGCGGGGTGAGCAGGGCCGCTGCGTCGGTCCAACAGCCGCGCGAGCGCAGCCGCCATACCGCGGTCTGGAGAGGGTCTTCACCGGCAGTGGTTCCGGAACCAGACATGGCGGTATGCGCCACATTGCCCTCCCCGAGCGCGCCATTGTGCTGTTGAGTGTGGACGCATCTCAGCACGGATCCACAGCCGGGCCAAGAGGGCAGGTGAAAAATTTCACAATCCCTTGGTCATCGGCGGTGCTCCGGCGGCCCGCGCGGGACGGGAATTCGCGGGGGCGGGCGGCCGGCGGGGCGGGTGCGGCAGGGGCGCCGGAAGGGCTGTCACCTGGGACGACCGCCGCGAGACAGCGGGCTTCGGGGGACGCCGGGTGCCGCCGGGGGCCGGTCGCCGACAAGGAGTTGGATCTCTTCCTCACCCTTCCGGGTGATGTCAGTCAACGGAAGTCGACGCCGGTCGACCCGGCACCCGATGACGCGGCGTGGAGCGCGGGCGGCCGCGGGTCCGCCGTCAGCTCATGCGCAGCGCGAGGAAGAAGTCCAGCTTGTCCTCCAGGCGCGACAGATCACGGCCCGTCAGCTGTTCGATCCTGCCGACCCGGTAGCGCAGGGTGTTCACATGCAGATGCAGCCGGGCCGCGCAGCGCGTCCATGACCCGTCGCAGTCCAGGAAGGCCTCCAGCGTGGAGATCAGCTCCGCGCGATGGCGGCGGTCGTAGTCCCGCAGCGGGTCGAGCAGGCGGGCCGTGAAGGCCCGGCGTACATCGTCGGGGACGAACGGCAGCAGCAGCACGTGGGAGGCCAGCTCATGGTGTCCCGCCGCGCAGACGCGGCCGGGACGGGCGGCCGCCACGCGGCGGGCGTGGCGGGCCTCTTCCAGGGCGCCGCGCAGGCCCTCCGCCGAGTGCACCGCCGCGCTCACACCCAGCGTCAGCCGGCCGTCGTCGGCGAGCCCCGACGTCAGCGGGTCACGGACGGCGGCCAGGAGGGCGTCGGCGTGCAGGCCGGGGTCCTTCGGCGCCTCGTCGTACGCGTCGCCGCCCTCGGCGTCGTCGGCCGGATCCGGGGCGGCCGTCATCGGCAGCGGCACCAGCGCGACGGCCTCCTCACCCGTATGGGCGACCGCGATCCGGTCGGCCCGGTCCGCCCCCGCCCTCGCCGGGTCGACCAGGATCTCTTCCAGCAGCGACTGCGCCACCGGACCGCCCTCGACCGCCACGCCCGCGCCGTCCTGGTCCCACTCCACCCGCGCCACCACGACCTGCCAGTGCGGCGCCGTGCCCAGTCCGGGCAGCAGCACCGGAGCGGCCACCCGCAGCCGTGCGGCGATCTCGGCGGGGGCCGCGCCCGTCTGGACCAGTTCCAGGATCTCCTGGGCGAGCCGGCGCCGTACCGTACGGGCCGCGTCGCGCCGGTCGCGCTCCACCGCGATCAGCTGGGTCACTCCCTGGAGCAGATCCAGCCGGGCCGCCGGCCAGTCGCCCGCGTCCGCCTCGACCGCCAGCAGCCAGTCGGAGAGCACGGTCTCGCGCGCGTCCCGGAAGGCGGCGGGCGCCGCCCCGTGCCCCGGGTCGCGGACCGGGAAGAGGGAGTACGCCGTGGACCCCACGTTCACCCGGTACGGGCTCCGGCGGCCGGCGCGGGTGGCGGCCAGATGCTCCCCGGCGAGCGCGGCGGCCCGCGCCGCGGGCAGCGGCTCCCCGGCGCCCGCGATCTGCCGGCCGGTGGGGGAGAGCACCCAGGCCCGCAGGTCGAGGTCGGAGCCCAGGAGATCGAGGACGACATCGGGGCCGCCGCCCGCCGGGCCCGAGGTCATCAGCCTGCGGTGCCGGTCGACGACCGCCGCCAGGTCCCCGGCGCGCTCCCCGGAGACTTGACGGACCACGTATTCGGTGATGGCCGCGAACGCCACGTCCTCGTTCACCGCGAAGAGCGGCAGCCGGTGCCGCACGCAGGCCGTGACCAGGTCCTCGGGGATGTTGCCGAGCTCCGCCTCGCCCGCCGCGAGCCCGGCGACCCCGGCATCCGTGAGGATCCGTACGAACGGCTCGGAGTCCTCGGCGGAACGCCGCCAGGCGAGCCCGGTCAGGACCAGCTCGCCGCCCGAGAGATAGCGGCTCGGATCCCGCAGATCGGTGGTCATCACGCCGCGTACGGTCCGGTCCAGCTCCTCGCCGCCACCGAGCAGCCGCAGGCCCAGCGCCTCGGTCTCCAGCAGTGCGCGCAGCCGCATCTCGTCGCCGCCGATCTGGACAGGGGTGCCCCACGTTTCGGAAGGGAGACCATTCGGTTACCGTGCCTCGCCTTTCGTTCGAATCTACAAGACTCGGGAGGCGACCAGCCAATTCCTTCATGGTTTTGGTGACTACACCGGACCGGGTACTGCTTGTGTACTTGTGTCACACAGCGTCAATAGGTCACATGTAGCCATTCGAGGACCGGCCGTCCCCGGGCCCCCAGCGAACGATCCGATCGCGAACGATCAAGAAACGATCCAGAACGATCGAGAAGAGAGCCACTCATGGACTTCCTTCGCCCTTCCAGCTGGGAGGAAGCGCTCGCCGCCAAGGCCGAGCACCCCACGGCTGTGCCCATCGCGGGCGGCACGGACATCATGGTCGAGATCAACTTCGATCACCGGCGGCCGGACCACCTGCTGGACCTGAACCGCATCGGCGAGCTGCGCGAATGGGTGGTCGGCGAGGACCACGTCCAGCTGGGCGCCTCCGTCCCGTACACCCACATCATGGAGCACCTCCGAGCCGAGCTGCCGGGCCTCGCGCTCGCCTCCCACACCGTCGCCTCGCCCCAGATCCGCAACCGCGGCGGCGTCGGGGGCAATCTCGGCACCGCGTCCCCGGCCGGTGACGCGCATCCCGCCCTGCTGGCCGCCGGCGCCGAGGTCGAGGTCGAGTCGGTGCGCGGCACGCGCCTCATCCCGATCGACGCGTTCTACACCGGGGTGAAGCGCAACGCGCTCGCCGCCGACGAGCTGATCAAGACGGTGCGCATCAAGAAGGCGGACGGACCGCAGCAGTACTCGAAGGTCGGCACCCGCAACGCGATGGTCATCGCCGTCTGCGCCTTCGGACTCGCGCTGCACCCCGAGACCCGCACGGTGCGGACCGGCATCGGCTCCGCGGCCCCCACCCCGGTGCGGGCCCGCGAGGCGGAGGAGTTCCTGAACGCGGCGCTCGACGAGGGCGGCTTCTGGGACAACGGAAAGATCATCACACCGTCGGTCGCCAAGCAGTTCGCGGACCTCGTCTCCGGTGCCTGCAACCCCATCGACGATGTGCGCGGCACCGCGAAGTACCGCCGCCACGCGGTCGGCATCATGGCTCGCCGTCAGCTCGGCTGGACCTGGGAGCAGTACCGCGGCACCGGCCGCACCCTGGAAGGAGCTGCATAGCCATGCGCGTACATTTCACGGTCAACGGCCGCGAGCAGGAAGCCGACGACGTCTGGGAGGGCGAGAGCCTGCTCTACGTCCTGCGTGAGCGCATGGGCTTTCCCGGCTCCAAGAACGCCTGTGAGCAGGGCGAATGCGGCTCCTGTACGGTACGGCTCGACGGCGTCCCGGTCTGTTCCTGCCTGGTGGCGGCCGGTCAGGCCGAGGGCCGCGAGGTGGTTACCGTCGAGGGCCTGGCGGCGGACGGCGAACTCTCCCCGGTGCAGCAGGCCTTCATCGACGCGGGCGCCGTGCAGTGCGGTTTCTGCACCCCCGGGCTGCTGGTCGCGGCCGACGAGATGCTGGAGCGCAACCCCTCACCGAGCGACGCGGACATCCGCGAGGCCCTCTCGGGCAACCTCTGCCGTTGCACCGGTTACGAGAAGATCCTCGACGCGGTCCGCCTCGCGGCCGCCCGTCAGGAAGAGGCGGTCTGACTGCCATGGCGCAGAATCCACGGGCCGCTGCCGTTCCCGGCCGCTCCCCCTACCCCACCGGCCTCACCCAGGGCACGCCCACCAAGGGCGGCATCGGTGAGTCGACGCTCCGCCCCGACGGCACCCTCAAGGTCACCGGTGAGTTCGCGTACTCCTCCGACATGTGGCACGAAGACATGGTGTGGGGACACACCCTGCGCTCCACCGTGGCGCACGCCGAGATCAGGTCCATCGACACCGCCGAGGCGCTCGCGACGCCCGGGGTCTACGCCGTACTGACCTACGACGATCTGCCGACCGAGGTGAAGAACTACGGTCTGGAGATCCAGGACACCCCGGTCCTCGCCCATGGAAAGGTCCGCCACCACGGCGAGCCGGTGGCCCTGATCGCCGCCGACCACCCGGAGACCGCGCGCCGCGCCGCCGCCAAGATCCGGATCGAGTACGCCGAACTGCCCGTCATCACCGACGAGGCCTCGGCGACCGCCCCCGGCGCGCCGCTGGTCCACGAGGGGCGCGAGGACCACTACATCGGCCATGTCCCGCACCCCAACATCCTCCACCGCCAGCCCATCGTGCGCGGCGACGCGGACCGGGCCGCCGAGCGCGCCGATGTGATCGTCTCCGGCGACTATGTCTTCGGCATGCAGGATCAGGCGTTCCTCGGCCCGGAGTCCGGCCTCGCGGTACCCGCCGAGGACGGCGGCGTCGACCTGTACGTCGCCACCCAGTGGCTGCACTCCGACCTCCGCCAGATCGCCCCCGTCCTCGGCCTGCCCGAGGACAAGGTCCGGATGACGCTCTCGGGCGTCGGCGGAGCCTTCGGCGGCCGGGAGGACCTGTCGATGCAGATCCACGCCTGTCTGCTGGCGCTGCGCACCGGCAAGCCGGTCAAAATCGTCTACAACCGGTTCGAGTCCTTCTTCGGCCATGTCCACCGCCACCCCGCGAAGCTCTGGTACGAGCACGGCGCGACCCGCGACGGCAAGATCACGCACATGAGGTGCCGGATCGTGCTGGACGGCGGCGCGTACGCCTCCGCCTCCCCGGCCGTCGTCGGCAACGCCTCGTCCCTCTCGGTGGGCCCCTATGTCGTCGAGGACGTCGACATCGAGGCCATCGCGCTCTACACCAACAACCCGCCCTGCGGGGCGATGCGCGGCTTCGGCGCGGTCCAGGCGTGCTTCGCCTACGAGGCGCAGATGGACAAGCTGGCGGCGGAGCTGGGTATGGACCCGGTGGAGTTCCGTCAGCTCAACGCCATGGAGCAGGGCACGCTCCTGCCGACGGGACAGCGGGTCGACTCCCCGGCCCCCGTCGCCGAACTGCTGCGCCGCGTCAAGGCCAGGCCGCTCCCGCCCGAGCAGCAGTGGCTCGCGGCCGGCGAGGCGGCGGACGTACGGGAGCTGCCCGGCGGCCTCTCCAACACCACACACGGCGAGGGTGTCGTCCGGGGCGTGGGCTACGCGGTCGGCATCAAGAACGTCGGTTTCTCCGAGGGCTTCGACGACTACTCCACCGCGCGGGTCCGTCTCGAAGTGATCGGCGCGGAGCCGGTCGCCGTCGTGCACACCGCGATGGCCGAGGTCGGCCAGGGCGGGGTCACCGTCCACGCGCAGATCGCCCGTACGGAACTCGGCGTCACACAGGTCACCATCCAGCCGGCGGACACCCAGGTCGGCTCGGCGGGATCCACCTCCGCCTCCCGTCAGACGTATGTCACGGGCGGCGCGGTGAAGCACGCCTGCGAGAACGTCCGGGAAAAGGTCCTGGAGATGGGCCGGCGCAAGTTCGGTACGTACCACCCCGCCTGGGCCACCGCCGAGCTGCTGCTCGAAGGCGGCAAGGTCGTCACCGACGGCGGCGAGGTCCTCGCGAGTCTGGCGGACGTACTCGAAGGCGAGGTGGTGGACGTGGAGCTGGAGTGGCGCCACCGTCCGACCGAGCCCTTCGACCTCCGTACGGGACAGGGCAACGGCCATGTCCAGTACTCGTTCGCCGCGCACCGCGCGGTGGTCGAGGTCGACACCGAACTCGGACTGGTCAAGGTCGTCGAACTGGCCGTCGCCCAGGACGTCGGCAAGGCACTCAACCCCCTGTCCGTCGTCGGCCAGATCCAGGGGGGCACCACCCAGGGGCTGGGCATGGCGGTCATGGAGGAGATCATCGTCGATCCCGTGACCGCGAAGGTGCGCAACCCGTCCTTCACGGACTATCTGATCCCGACCATCCTCGACACGCCGACCATCCCCGTCGACGTACTCGAACTGGCCGACGACCACGCGCCGTACGGACTGCGCGGTGTCGGTGAGGCACCGACCCTGTCGTCCACCCCCGCGGTCCTCGCGGCCATCAGGAACGCGACGGGTCTCGAACTGAACAGGACGCCGGTACGGCCCGAGCACCTCACCGGCACTTGACCCCCGGCGTCCTCGACGGGACAACGGAGAACGCGGCACCTCCGCGGGTGCCCCACGTCGCGATCAGGTCAGTCCTCCGCGCCACCGCACCAGACCCTTGAGGAGACCGGCATGCTGGACATCGCCGAAGAGCTGCACCGGTGGGTCGAGCAGGGACGGGACGTCGCCGTCGCCACGGTCGTGGCGGTCGGCGGCAGCGCGCCCCGCCGGCCGGGAGCCGCGCTCGCCGTCGACAGCGCGGGCACGGCGATCGGCTCGGTCTCCGGCGGATGCGTGGAGGGGGCCGTGTACGACCTGTGCCAACAGGCCCTCAAAGACGGCGAGACCGTCCTCGAACGCTTCGGCTACAGCGACGAGGACGCCTTCGCCGTGGGGCTGAGCTGCGGCGGCGTCATCGACATCCTGGTGACACCAATACGCGCGGACTCCGCCGTCAGACCGGTGTTCGCGGCGGCGCTGGCCGCCGCGGCCCGGGGGGAGGCGGCGGCGCTCGCGCGCATCACCGCGGGGCCGGCCGGACTGCTCGGCCGCGCCCTGCTGGTGCGCCCCGGCGGATCGTACGAGGGCGGCCTCGGCGGCCACCCCGAGCTGGACCGCACGGCGGCGGGCGAGGCCCGCGCCATGCTGGACGGCGGCCGCACCGGCACGCTCGAGATCGGCGAGCGGGGAGCGCGCTGCGGACGGCCGCTGACGCTGCTCGTCGAGTCGAGCGTCCCGCCCCCGCGCATGATTGTCTTCGGGGCCATCGACTTCGCCTCGGCGCTGGTCAGGGCCGGAAAATTCCTCGGCTATCACGTGACGGTGTGCGACGCGCGCCCCGTCTTCACCACGGCGGCCCGCTTTCCCGACGCCGACGAGATCGTCGTCGCGTGGCCGCACCGCTATCTGGAGTCGACCGAGGTCGACGGCCGTACGGTGCTCTGCGTGCTCACCCATGACGCCAAGTTCGATGTGCCCCTGCTCGAACGGGCCCTGCGGCTTCCGGTCGCCTTCGTCGGCGCGATGGGCTCCCGGCGTACCCACGAGGACCGCGCCGAGCGGCTGCGCGAGATCGGTGTCACCGAACTGGAACTGGCCCGGCTGCACTCGCCGATCGGGCTGGACCTCGGAGCCCGTACCCCCGAGGAGACCGCGCTGTCGATCGCGGCGGAGATCGTCGCGGTCAGGCGGGGCGGCAGCGGTGTCTCACTCACGGGCGCGCACACCCCGATCCACCACGACAGCCGGTCCGCGCCGGCGGGACGGATCGGATCCGTCGCCTGACGCGGACCGGCGCCGGGGTTTTCAGCCCTAGAGCGGCAGGGTGCAGACCGCCACCGGGGACATGAACGGTGCGCCCGCCGAGCGCAGTTCACCGGTGTCCTGGTCGACATGGAAGACCGTCACCGAGTTCGACCGCTGGTTCGCGGCGAACAGCAGGTTCCCGGCGGGGGAGAGGGCGAGCTGCCGGGGGTAGTCGCCGCCGACCGGGACGGTGTCCAGCAGCCGCAGCTCCGCGCCGTCCGCCTCGATGGCGTACCGGGTCAGGCTGTTGGGGCCACGGTTGGCCAGATAGGCGAAGGCGCCGTTGCCGGTGACCACCAGCTGGGACGGGAAGCCGCTGCCCGATCCGGTGGACTGCGGCTCCCCGGGCGTGAGTTCACCGGTCCCGGGGTCGTACGCGCAGACGGTGACGGCGTTGGCCAGCTCGTCGGCCAGATAGGCGAACAGGCCCGACGGGTGGAAGGCGAGATGGCGGGGCCCCGCGCCGGGCGGCAGGGTCGCGTGCGAGACCTGGGTGAGCGTGCCGGCCGATGTGTCGAGGCGGTAGGTGTAGACGGTGTCGTTGCCCAGATCGACGGCGACGACATGGCCGCCGTCCGGGGTGGTGACGATCTGGTGGGCGTGCGGGCCGTTCTGGCCGGGGCCGGGCGGCGGAGCGGAGTGCGTGACCAGATCCGTACGCTCACCGAGCGCGCCGGAGGCCCCGATGGGGTGTACGGCCACGCTGCCGGAGGTGTAGTTGGCGCTCAGCAGCCACTGGCCGCCCGGGTGCACCGACAGATGGGTGGGCCCGGCCCCGCCCGTGGAGCGGGTGCCCAGGACCGTGGGGCCGCCGTCCCCGGACAGCGAGATCGCCGTGACACCGCCGTCCTGCTGCTCGTTGACGGTGTAGAGCGTGGAGCCGTCGGGGTGCACGGCGAAATACGAGGGGTTGTCGACGCCCGCGAGCGTGCCGGTGCCCGAGATCGCGCCCGTCTCGGAGTCGTACGTCGCGAGGCCGACCCCGGTGCCGCCTCCCGGGGTGGAGGTGTACGTCCCGAGGAACAGCGGCCGGGTCGCGGCGCGCGTGCGGGAAGGCGCGGCCACGGCGCCGGTGGGCACGGGGACCGCCACGACGGCCGAGGTCGCGGCGAGCACCCCCATGAAGCGGCGGCGGCTCAGGCCGCCCGTGGACGCTCTGGATATTCCGGCTGCCGTGGTCGCTCCGGTCGGTGTGGAGGCCGTTGATCGCGCTGCCGGTTCCGTGTTGCTGCTCATTCCGGTCACCTCGGATGTCGGTGGTGGGGGGTGTGACATGTGGGGTTCGAGCGACACATACAGTGGCCCCGATCCGCCGACGGCGACAAGAGGACCTCTCCTCCCACACGCACCGAGAAGAGAGTTGACGGTGCGTCAGTTCTCGTTTGGTTCCGTGCCCGATTCTCACTATCATCCGGCGATGATCATAAGTAGACGGTCGGCAGCCGCCGTGTGCGGACTGGTGGCCACCCTGGCCGTCGGGCTCTTCCCTCCCGCTGCCGCAGCCGACGAACCCACCGGAAAACCGGCCGCGAAGGTCGATCTCGTCCTCGATGTCAGCGGCTCGATGCGGGCCCGCGACATCGACGGCCAGTCCCGGATGGCGGCGGCCAAGCAAGCGTTCAACGAGGTGCTGGACGCGGTGCCTGAGGGGGTGGAGCTGGGCATCCGCACCCTCGGAGCCAACTACCCCGGCAAGGACACCAAGGTCGGCTGCAAGGACACCCGGCAGCTGTACCCGGTCGGCCCGCTGGACCGCACCGAGGCGAAGACCGCCGTCGCCACGCTCGCCCCCACGGGGTGGACACCGATCGGCCCCGCCCTCCTCGGCGCGGCCGAGGACCTCGAAGGCGGTGACGGCACCCGCCGGATCGTCCTCATCACCGACGGCGAGGACACCTGCGCCCCGCTCGACCCCTGCGAGGTCGCGCGCGACATCGCGGCCAAGGGCATCCACCTCGTCATCGACACCCTGGGTCTCGTGCCCGACGCCAAGACCCAGCGGCAGCTGACCTGTATCGCCGAGGCCACCGGCGGCACTTACACCTCGGTGCGGCACACCGATGAACTCTCCGGCCGTGTCTCCCAGTTGGTGGACCGGGCCGCCGACCCGGTCGTCACCCCGGTCGCGACCGAAGGCGCCGGGCGCTGCGCCGACGCCCCCCAGCTCCAGCCCGGTCTGTACAGCGACCGCGAGAAGTTCTCCGAGCACCGCTGGTACCGCGTCGACGTCCTGCCCGGGCAGGAACTGCGCGCCTCGGTGAGCGTCGGCGCCGACCGCGCCGTCGACAACGACTACGGCGTACTCCTGCGCGCCGTGACCGTGCACGGCAGGGAAATAGTCCGCGGCTCGGAAGCGGGCGACGGACGCACCGATGTGATCTCGGCCGGCCTGCGCTATCCGAAGCCGCAGATCGACGACGCCGACGACGTGAAGCCGGCGGCCGAGACGGTCTGTCTCCAGGTCAGCAACGCCTTCTCGGCGCCCGACTCCGTGAAGACCACCCCCGGCCTGCCCATCGAACTGACCGTCGACCTGGTGGACTCGCCCGACGAGCCCTCCGACGTCGCCGCGTTCGGTCTCGGCCGCGGCTGGTGGCTGCTCGGCCTGCTGGTCCTCACCGGCCTCGTCGCCGGACTGCTCTGGGGCTGGATCTCCCGCCTGCGTGTCGTCCGGAGGACCAACTGATGCGTATCACCGGCATGTTCACCGGATCCCTGCTGGCCGGCGTGCTGCTTCTCGGCACGGCGGGCTGCACCATGGCCGACGAGTCCCCGACGCCTTCTTCCGACTCGACGGACTCGACGCCTACCTCGGACTCCTCGGACGGTTCGGAGGGCTCCGACAGCGCGACGGGGCCGACCGAGGCCGGCACGTCCTTCCGTACGGCCGCCGCCTTCCGGCCGGGCCAGCGGGCCACGGCCGACGCCTCCACGGGTGACTACCTCTACTGGGTGTTCCCCGCCGACGCGGGGCAGCGCCCGACCGTGACCGCCAAGGTCACGCTTCCCGAATCCGCCGCCAGGAAGGGCGCGGCCGCCTGGCAGGTGGATGTCTACGACGGACTGCGCCGCCGCCAGCCGTGCGTGTACGGAGCCCAGACCAGGGCGGTCGCGGCCGACGCGGCCACGGTCGAGCTGCGCTGCACGCTGCGTACGGTACGGGCCTGGGCCGAGCCGTGGGCCAACGAGCCGCTGCCCGGCAGCTACTACGTACGCCTGACGGTCGTCAACGCGCAGGAGGCGGACCTCGGTCTGCCGGTGCGGGCGGAGATCGAGGCCGACGCGGCGGACGCGGGCGGAGCCCACGCGGTCGACGGCCAACTGGCCGTTCCGCTGACGCCGGGCCGTACCACCGTCTCCCGGAACGGGGACGGCGGCGGGTCGGCCGACGGGGCCCAGCTGGCCGCGTCCGGCGTCGAGCCGGCGGACGGCTGGTCCTCCGGCTGGTGGTCGGACCGCTGGATCTGGACCGCGGCCGGGGGCGTGCTCGGCGCGCTCGCGGCCATCGCCGGCTACACCCTCGCGCGCCCCTCCCGCCGTCCGGCGGGGGTGTGACCCGCGCGCGATGACGCGACCTGTGTGACCTGAGAGGGCGGCGGCCCGGGGAAACCCGGGCCGCCGCTGCCGGAAATGGCGACCGCAGATGAGGACAGAAGCTGTCCCGCAATGAGGACAGAAGCTGTCCGCAATGCTCGGTAGCGTGCGGACATGGCCTCGAAGACGACGAAGCACCCGGCGACGCACCCCGTGCTCACCACCCGCGCCCTCAACCGGGCCACCCTGGAGCGCCAGCTCCTGCTGCGCCGCTCCGCCCTGTCCGCCAAGGACGCCGTCACGCATCTCCTCGGACTCCAGGCCCAGAACGTCACACCGCCGTACTTCCAGCTCGCCGCCCGGCTGGCGGGCTTCGTCCCCGAGGAGCTGTCCGGCCTGATGGCCTCCCGCGCGGTCGGCCGGCTGGTCACGATGCGCTCCACCATCCACACGCACACCGCCGACGACTGCCTGACCCTGCGCCCGCTCGTCCAGGCCGCCCGTGAGCGGGAGCTGAGGGCGTTCCGTTCCGGGCTGACCGGCGTGGACCTGGAACGGCTCGCCGCCGTCAGCCGGGAACTGGTCGAGGAGCGGCCCCGGCCGCTGAAGGAGCTGCGGGAAGCCCTGGTGAACGAGTGGCCCGACGCCGAGCCGTTCGCCCTCACCGTCGCCGCCCGCTGTCTGCTGCCGCTCGTACAGACCACCCCGCGCGGGCTGTGGGGCCGCAGCGGGCAGGTCACGCTGACCACCGCCGAGCACTGGTTCGGCCGGCCCGCGGAGCCCGCGCCCGCGCCGGACGCGACCGTCGCGCGCTATCTCGCGGCCTTCGGCCCGGCCTCCGTCAAGGACATGCAGATGTGGTCGGGGCTCACCCGGCTGACGGACGCCTTCGAGCGGCTGCGGCCCGGGCTCCTGACCTTCCAGGACGAGAACGGCGTCGAGCTGTTCGATCTGCCGGACGCGCCGCGCCCCGACGAGGACACCCCGGCGCCGCCGCGCTTCCTGCCCGAGTTCGACAATCTGCTGCTGTCGCACGCCGACCGCACCCGGGTCGTTCCGCCCGCCCACCGGGGACGCGCGTCGCACGGCAATACGGCGCACCGCACGCTGCTGGTCGACGGGTTCCTGGCCGGGATCTGGCAGCTGGCACAGACGGCCGGTACCGCGACGCTGACCGTCCAGCCGTTCGCCACGCTCACGCGCGAGCAGCGACGGGAGGTGGCCGGGGAGGGGGAGCGGATGCTCACCACCATGACCCCGGCCACCTCGTACGACATCCGGTTCGGGGACCTCGCGGACCTCCCGCGCTGACCGCGCGGGCGCCGGCCGCTCAGAGCCCGACGTCCCGGCCGCGCAGATCCTCGAAATTCTCCCGCCGGACCAGCAGCCGCGATCTCCCCCCGGAGACCGCCACCACCGGCGGGCGGCCCGTCATGTTGTACCCCGACGCCATCGACACCTGGTACGCCCCGGCGGCCGGCACCGCCAGTATGTCGCCGGGCCGGATGTCCTCGGGCAGCTCCACCGACTCCGCGAGCACATCGCCCGCCTCGCAGTGCCGGCCGACGACCGTCGCCGCCCGCATCGGAGCCGTGGACGCGCGGCCCACCCTGCGGACCGTGTAGCGCGCGCCGTACAGCGCGGGCCTCGGATTGTCGCTCATCCCGCCGTCGACGGCGACGAAGACCCGGCCGCCGGTGCGCTTCACCGACAGCACCCGGTAGAGCGCGATCCCGGCCGGCGCCACGACCGAGCGGCCCGGCTCCACGGTCAGCCGGGGGACCGGCAGAGCGTGCTCCGCGCAGGCCCGCGCCAGGGCGCCGGTGATCAGCTGTCCGTACACCGCCGGCGCCGGCGCCGGATCACCCGGCAGATACGCCACCGCGAAACCGCCGCCGAGGTCCAGCTCGGGCAGCGTCACGCCGTACCGGTCCCTGATGCGCGCCAGGAAGGCGACGACGCGCCGTACGGCTTCGGCGTACGGCTCCGCCTCGGTGATCTGCGAGCCCAGATGGCAGTGCAGGCCGGCCAGTTCGAGCCGGGGCTGACCGAGGATCCGGGCGACGGCCTCCTCCGCGTCGCCGTCCGCGAGGGACAGACCGAACTTCTGCCCCTCCGCTCCCGTACGGATCTTGCGGTGCGCGCCCGCCTCGATCCCGGGCAGCACCCGGACCAGCACCCGCTGGGAGCCGGGCCCCGGCACCTGCGCCGCGAGCCGCGCTATCTCGCAGCCCGAGTCGATGACGATCCTGCCGACACCGAGGCGCAGCGCCGTCCGCAGATCCTGCGGGGACTTGGCGTTGCCGTGCAGCACGATGCGCTCGGGCGGGAAGCCGCGGGTGGCGGCCAGCTCCAGTTCACCGGCGGAGCAGACATCGAGGCCGAGGCCCTCCTCCTCCATCCAGTCGACGACGGCCCGGCACAGGAACGCCTTGGCGGCGTAGACGACCTCGGCCCCGGGCAGGGCCTGCCGCCACGCCCTGGCGCGGGCCCGCACCTCGCCCTCGTCGAGGACGTACGCCGGGGTGCCGTAGCGCTCGGCCAGTTCGGCGAGGGACACCCCGGCCACCGCGATATCACCGCCCGGCGCGACGACGGCGGACGCGGGCCAGACCGTCGGGATGTCCAACTCGCTGATCCGCAGCCGCGGTTCTGTGGTCATACGGGCATCGCCTCCGGCAGATCCTGGGCGCGGCGCGCACAAGGCTGGCTTGTCGCGGGCCGGGGGCCGACGGCGGGAGCCGACAGCTGCGGGTCCACCGTGACCAGGGCCGCGCCGAGCGGCTCGGCGAGCGCACGCAGCGCGGGCTCCGCGAGCCTGATCCACCGCTGCTGCTCACCGAGGACGGCGGCCAGCCGCCGGCGGCTGGTGAAGCCGATCGCGGTCCGCGCGCCGAGCGGGGTGCGCGCGAACCGCAGCTGGTGTCCTCCGGCCGAGCAGAGCCGTACGGGTACGTACAGCGGCCCGGCCGCGTGAGGTCGGTCGGGATCGGGGTCCGAACCCTCGTCCGCGTCCTCGGATGTGAGGCGCTCCATGGTGTCCTCCCAGGGGAGTCGATCGCTGTCTGACTCCTGGAAGCTATGCCCGCCGGGATACGGATCGCCGGGACCATGACGCGGCGTTGATCAGGCAAGGCCGCATTTTGACGCACTTCTGGCGCCGGCCCTGTTCCCCGGTCCTGTTCCCCGGCCCTGTTCCCCGGCCGGGAGATCCCCGGGGTGGGGGATCCACGGTGGGGGATTCCCGTGGCGCGGGATCTCTACGGCAGCAGACCCGCCCGCCGCGCCGCCACCACCGCCTCCAGACGGGTGTGCGCGCCCAGTTTGCGCATCGCCGCGCGCAGATAGCCCTTCACCGTCTCCGGGCGCAGGCCCAGCAGTTCGGCGGCCGTCGCGTTGGTCGAGCCCGCGGCGACGCAGCCCAGGACGTCCAGCTCACGCGGTGCCAGGGTCACGGGCATCCCGCGTGGCGGCACGCCCGGCACGCCCGTCGCCCCCGCCAGCCGGCCGCAGACGGTGAGCAGCTCGTCGCGCAGGTCCGGGTCGACGATCCGGGGTGCCAGCGCCCGCAGCTCGCTGTGGGCCGCGCGGACCTCCTCCCAGGCCCCCGGGCCCGGCTCGGGATCGCGGGTCACCGAGAGCAGCCGCCGCACCTCGTCCCGTACGACCAGGGCCTGTTCCACGTCCCGCGCCGCCGCGACCGCCGCGTCGAAGGTGCGCTCGCCTATCGGCAGGGCGCTGCGCAGCGCGCCGTACAGCACCCCGCGCACCGTGCGGCGCACGACCACGGGCACCGCGAGCACCGAGCGCAGGCCCTCCGCCGCCACCGCCGCGTCGTACTCATGACTGATCTGCCGCGCCACGCGGTAGTCGGTCACCGCGCACGGCCGCGACAGGGCGATCGACTTGCCGCCCAGACCGTTGCCCGACGAGATCGCGAGGCCGCGCAGCGCGCCCGTCGCCGCGCCGTTCAGCTCGGCGATACGCAGCCGCCCCACGTCGTGCAGCAGCCCGCCGAAGGCCACCGGCAGCCCGGTCGCCGCGCGCAGCCGTTGAAGCGCCGCCCGCATCTCCACCGCCTCGACCGCTTCGGCCATGCCCGCTTCCTCCCGCCGTGTCCGCCGCCACCCCCGTCCGGGGGTGGTGAGACCCACGTCACTGATTACACGATGGCGGCGAGGGGTCCGGCAATGAGGAGGACATATGACGGCGAGGACGGCGCGGACGGAAAGCAGTCCGACCGAGCAGTTCCGGGCGGCCCGGGACTTCCTCCTGGCGCACCGGGAGGACTACGCGACGGCGTACGAGGGCTTCGCCTGGCCGCGTCCCGAGCGCTTCAACTGGGCGCTGGACTGGTTCGACCGGATCGCCGAGGACAATGACCGTATCGCCCTGCACATCGTCGAGGAGGACGGGCGCAGCTCCCGTTTCACCTTCGCCGAGATGTCCGCCCGCTCCAACCGGACCGCGAACTGGCTGCGTGAGCAGGGCGTACGGGCGGAGGACCGGATCGTCGTCATGCTCGGCAACCAGGCCGAGCTGTGGGAGACCGCGCTCGCCGCGATGAAGCTGCGGGCCGTCGTCATCCCCGCGACGCCGCTGCTCGGCCCCGCCGATCTGCGCGACCGTATCGAGCGCGGCCGGGCCGGCCATGTGATCGTCCGCTCCGAGGACACCGCGAAGTTCGCGGAGGTCCCGGGCGACTTCACCCGGATCGCGGTGGGCGGCGGCGCCGACGAGAGCTGGCTGCCGTACGAGGACGTATACGACCGGCCGGACACCTTCGAGCCCGACGGCGTCACCCATGCGGACGATCCGCTGATGCTCTACTTCACCTCCGGCACGACCGACCGTCCCAAGCTGGTCGAGCACACCCATGTCTCGTATCCGGTCGGCCATCTGGCCACGATGTACTGGATCGGGCTCAAGCCGGGCGATGTCCATCTGAACATCGCCTCACCCGGCTGGGCCAAGCACGCCTGGTCGAACCTCTTCGCCCCCTGGAACGCCGAGGCGACCGTCTTCATCCACAACTACACCCGCTTCGACCCGGCCAGGCTGATGGCGGAGATGGACCGCGCCGGGGTCACCAGCTTCTGCGCCCCGCCCACCGTGTGGCGGATGCTGATCCAGGCCGATCTGTCCCAGCTGCGCACCCGCCCGCGTGAGGCGGTCGCGGCGGGCGAACCGCTCAACCCCGAGGTGATCGAGACGGTCCGCCGCGAGTGGGGCGTGCTGATCAGGGACGGCTTCGGCCAGACCGAGACCGCCGTCCAGGTCGCCAATTCGCCGGGTCAGCCGGTCAAGGCCGGGTCCATGGGCCGGCCGACCCCCGGCTTCAAGGTGGAGCTGCTCGACCCGGTCACCGGGGCTCCGGGCGTGGACGAGGGCGAGATCTCCCTCGATCTCGCCGTCCATCCTGCCGGGGTGATGACGGGCTACCACGGCGACCCGGAGCGGACCGCCGAGGCGATGGCCGGCGGCTACTACCGGACCGGCGACATCGGCTCGCGCGACGCCGACGGCTACATCACCTACATCGGCCGGTCCGACGATGTCTTCAAGGCCTCCGACTACAAGATCTCGCCGTTCGAACTGGAGAGCGCGCTGCTGGAGCACGAGGCGGTGGCGGAGGCGGCGGTCGTCCCCGCGCCCGATCCGCTGCGGCTGGCCGTACCCAAGGCGTATGTCGTCCTCACCGAGGGCTGGGAGCCGGGCCCCGACACGGCGAAGGTGCTCTTCGCCCACTCGCGCGCGGTCCTCGCCCCGTACAAGCGCATCCGCCGCCTGGAGTTCGCCGAGCTGCCCAAGACCGTGTCCGGGAAGATCCGCCGGATCGAGCTGCGCGAGCGGACGGCCGAGGGCTCGGCCGCCGAGTACGACGAGGGGGACCTGCGATGACGGTTCAGGTCACCGCGCCCTCGTACACGCACGGCACAGGCGCGACCGCGCTCCTCGGTGACACGATCGGCGCCAATCTCGGGCGGGCGGCAGCCGCCTTCCCCGACCGGGAGGCGCTGGTCGACGTACCGTCAGGACGACGCTGGACATACCGGGAGTTCGGCGCGGCGGTCGACGAGCTGGCGCGGGCGCTGCTCGGGCGCGGGGTCGCGAAGGGCGACCGGGTCGGGATATGGGCCGTCAACTGCCCCGAATGGGTCCTCGTGCAGTACGCCACGGCCCGGGTCGGCGCCATCATGGTGAATATCAACCCGGCCTACCGGGCCCACGAGTTGGAGTTCGTCCTCAACCAGTCGGGGATCTCGGTGCTGGCCGCCTCCCTCGCCCACCGGAGCAGCGACTACCGCGCCCTGGTCGAGCAGGTGCGCGGCCGCTGCCCCGGGCTGCGCGCCGTGCACTACATCGGAGACTCGAGCTGGGACGAACTGCTGTCCGCCGCCGAGGGGGTGACGGCCGATCAGCTGACGGCGCGTGAGGCCGCGCTGTCCTGCGACGACCCGATCAATATCCAGTACACCTCGGGCACCACCGGCTTCCCCAAGGGCGCCACCCTCTCCCACCACAACATCCTCAACAACGGCTACTTCGTGGGGGAGACGGTCGGCTACACCGAGCAGGACCGGGTCTGTCTGCCCGTTCCGTTCTACCACTGCTTCGGCATGGTCATGGGAAACATCGGTGCCACCTCGCACGCCGCGTGCATCGTCATACCGGCGCCCTCCTTCGAGGCCGGGGCGACGCTGCACGCGGTCCAGCAGGAGCGCTGCACCTCGCTGTACGGCGTCCCGACGATGTTCATCGCCGAGCTGAACCTCGCCGGATTCGCGTCGTACGACCTCTCCTCGCTGCGCACCGGGATCATGGCGGGCTCACCCTGCCCGGTCGAGGTGATGAAGCGGGTCGTCGCCGAGATGAACATGGCCGAGGTGTCGATCTGTTACGGCATGACCGAGACCTCCCCGGTCTCCACCCAGACCCGCCGCGACGACGACCTCGAACGCCGCACGGGCACCGTCGGCCGGGCCCTGCCGCACATCGAGGTCAAGGTGATCGACCCGGTGACCGGGGTGACGCTGCCGCGCGGGGAGACGGGCGAGCTGTGCACCCGCGGCTACAGCGTGATGCTCGGCTACTGGGACGAACCTGAGCGGACGGCCGAGGTCATCGACGCGGGCCGCTGGATGCACACCGGCGATCTCGCGGTGATCCGGGCGGACGGCTACGCCCAGATCGTCGGCCGTATCAAGGACATGATCATCAGAGGCGGTGAGAACGTCTATCCACGGGAGATCGAGGAGTTCCTCTACGGTCACCCGAAGGTCGCGGACGTACAGGTGGTGGGCGTCCCCGACGAGACGTACGGCGAAGAGATCCTGGCCTGTGTCGTCCCGCGCGACCCGGCGCAGCCGCCGTCGCTGGACGACCTCGTGGCGTACTGCCGGGAGCGGCTCGCCCACTACAAGATCCCGCGCAGGATGGAGATCGTGGACGCCTTTCCGATGACGGTCAGCGGGAAGGTCAGGAAGATCGAGCTGCGGGAGCGGTTCTCCGGCCGGGTGTATTGACCGGCTCAGGCCACAGGTGAGGGGCGAATAGTAATGGTATGAGCCTCCTGGCCCCTTCCGTCCCGGCGGTTTCCGGAGTTGCATGGGAGGGGGGCGACGCGGCCTCGCCGCCGCGGGAGAGGACGCGGCCATGCTCTTCGCCGATCGTACGGACGCCGGAAAACAACTCGCCGAACAGCTGGAACAGCTGCGTCTCGACGCTCCTGTGGTGCTGGGGCTGCCGCGCGGCGGGATCCCGGTGGCGTACGAGGCCGCCAGGGCCCTGGCGGCGCCGCTGGACGTCATCACCGTACGCAAACTGGGCGTGCCGGTCCGCCCCGAGCTGGGTTTCGGCGCGATCGGTGAGGACGGGGTGCTCATCCTGAACGACGAGGTGGTCCGGGCCGCCCGGCTCGGACCACGCGACTGCGCGGCGGTGGAGCAGGCCGAGCGGACGGCGCTGCGGGCGAGCCTTCGCCGCTACCGGGGCGAGCGCCCCCCGGCCGGGCTCGCCGGCCGGACGGCCGTGATCGTCGACGACGGCGTCGCCACCGGATCCACCGCGTCGGCCGCCTGCCGGGTGGCGCGGGCCCGTGGAGCGGCCCGGGTGGTGCTGGCCGTGCCGGTGGCCTCGCCCAGGGCCCTGGAGTGGCTGCGCGGCGAGGCCGACGACGTGGTGTGCCTGTACGCGCCGGCGGGCTTCGGCTCGGTCGGCCAGTGGTACGCGGACTTCGCCCAGACGACGGACGGCGAGGTCGCCGGACTGCTGGCCAGTGGCGCCTCCGCCGGGTCCTCCACGGATCGTGCCGCCGAGGAGCACCGGCCCGTGGAATCGGATGTGGTGGTCCGTGCCGGCCGCACCCGGCTGCCAGGGAACCTGAACCTGCCGGAGGGTGCCCGGGGCGTCGTGGTCTTCGCGCACGGCAGCGGAAGCAGCCGCCACAGTCCGCGCAACCGTGCCGTGGCGACGGCCCTGAACCGGGCGGGGCTGGGAACCCTGCTGTTCGACCTCCTCACTCCCGAGGAGGCCCGCGACCGCGCCAATGTCTTCGACATCCCGCTGCTGGCCCGCCGGCTCACGCTGGCGACCGGGTGGCTGCGTGACGAACTCGGCGGTCCTGTCTGCTACTTCGGCGCCAGCACCGGCGCCGCGGCGGCTCTCACCTCCGCGGCCGAGCCGGACGCGGACATCGCGGCGGTGGTCTCCCGCGGCGGCCGTCCCGACCTCGCGGCGGACCGGCTCACCGCGGTACGCGCGCCCACCCTGCTCGTCGTGGGCGGCGCCGACGCCCAGGTGCTCCACCTCAACGAGCAGGCGGCCGACCTGATGCGCTGCGAGCACCAGGTCGCCGTGGTGCCGGGGGCCACCCACCTCTTCGAGGAACCGGGCGCCCTCGAGGCCGTGGCGGACCTCTCCCAGGACTGGTTCACCCGGCATCTGTCGCCGGCGGCGCGCTCGGTGCGCTGAACCTGCCTTGTCGGGCCTGCCTTGTTGAGCTGCCTTCTTCAGCCTGCCTCGGGGAGGGCCTCGGCCCGCGCCCTGGGCGCTCCCTTGACGCCGCACCGGGGCGCCCTTAGATTGCTTCCGTATAGCAGAACTAAACTTCCGTATTACGGAATCGACTCTCAGGTGGCGCGACAGAGCCCGAATCCGCCGGCCGAAGCAGGAGCACTCCATGCCTCGAATGACCGCTGCCCGAGCGGCAGTTGAGATCCTCAAGCGCGAAGGCGTGACAAACGCGTTCGGTGTGCCTGGCGCCGCGATCAACCCCTTCTACGCAGCCCTCAAGGCTTCCGGCGGCGTCCATCACACGCTCGCCCGCCATGTCGAAGGCGCCTCGCACATGGCCGAGGGCTACACCCGCACCCACCCGGGCAACATCGGTGTCTGCGTCGGTACGTCGGGCCCCGCGGGCACCGACATGATCACCGGGCTGTACTCCGCGCTCGGTGACTCGATTCCGATCCTCTGCATCACCGGCCAGGCGCCCACCGCGGTGATCCACAAGGAGGACTTCCAGGCCGTCGACATCGCCTCGATCGCCGCGCCGGTCACCAAGGCCGCGACCACCGTCCTGGAGGCCGCGCAGGTCCCCGGCGTCTTCCAGCAGGCCTTCCATCTGATGCGCTCGGGCCGTCCCGGCCCGGTTCTCGTCGACCTGCCGATCGATGTCCAGCTGACCGAGATCGAGTTCGACCCGGAGACGTACGAGCCGCTGCCGGTCTACCGGCCGGTCGCGAGCCGCGCCCAGATCGAGAAGGCCGTCCGGCTGCTGAACGAGTCCGAGCGCCCGCTGATCGTCGCCGGCGGCGGCGTCATCAACGCCGACGCCGCCGCTCTGCTGGCCGAGTTCGCCGAACTGACCGGCGTGCCGGTCGTCCCGACCCTGATGGGCTGGGGCGCCCTCGCCGACGACCACCCGCTGAACGCCGGCATGGTGGGTCTGCAGACCTCGCACCGCTACGGCAACGCGACATTCCTGGAGTCGGACTTCGTCCTCGGCATCGGCAATCGCTGGGCCAACCGCCACACCGGCAAGCTCGATGTCTACACGCGAGGGCGGACGTTCGTCCATGTCGACATCGAGCCCACCCAGATCGGCAAGATCTTCGCGCCGGACTACGGCATCGCCTCGGACGCCAAGGCCGCGCTGACGCTCTTCGTCGAGGTGGCGAAGGAGCTCAGGGCCGCGGGCGGACTGCCCGACCGCGGCGCGTGGGCCGCCGCCGCGCGGGAGCGCAAGGCCACGCTGCACCGCCGTACGCACTTCGACCAGGTGCCGTTGAAGCCGCAGCGCGTGTACGAGGAGATGAACCGCGCCTTCGGTCCCGAGACCCGGTACGTCACCACCATCGGCCTCTCCCAGATCGCCGGCGCGCAGATGCTCCATGTCTACAAGCCGCGCCACTGGATCAACTGCGGCCAGGCGGGACCGCTCGGCTGGACCATCCCGGCCGCGCTGGGGGTCGCCGTCGCCGACCCCGAGGCGATGGTCGTCGCGCTCTCCGGCGACTACGACTTCCAGTTCATGCTGGAAGAGCTGGCGGTCGGCGCCCAGCACCACATCCCGTACGTCCATGTGCTGGTGAACAACTCGTATCTGGGCCTGATCCGCCAGGCCCAGCGGAACTTCGACATCGACTTCCAGGTCAACCTGGAGTTCGAGAACATCAACTCGCCCGAGCTGGGCGTCTACGGCGTCGACCATGTCAAGGTCGTCGAGGGCCTGGGCTGCAAGGCGATCCGGGTCACCGAACCGGATCAGCTGCTGCCGGCCTTCGAGGAGGCCAAGAAGCTGGCCGCCGAGCACCGTGTCCCGGTCGTCGTGGAAGCGATCCTGGAGCGCGTCACGAACATCTCCATGAGCGGGACCGACATCGCGAGCGTGCACGAGTTCGAGGACATCGCCACGGAGCCGTGGCACGCGCCCACGGAGATCCTGCCACTGGCCTGACCCCCGGCATCCCCGGCCACCGAGGGGGAAGGGGCGGCCCCCGCACCGGAGCGATCCGGCGCGGGGGCCGTTGTCGTGCGCGGTCCACGGCCGTGCGCGGTCCACGGCCCGGTTGTCGCGGCCCGGGCAGGCGAAGAGCGCGGAGTACGGGACCGTCCGTACTCCGCGCGGGCGGAGGCTGCCGGGAACACCGGCGGAAAATAACGCGCGATGCGGCTGTACGTACGGCCGTTCGCGGGTGGTTCCGGGCGGCGGCGGCGCCTGGGCGCGACAGGACAGGTGTCAGCGCCGCAGCCGCCCGGGTTCGGGGTCCGGTGCCGGGTCCGGTGTCAGACCTGCTCGCCGGAGAGGCGCTCGACGGAGCGCAGCAGCGCGGAGTGGTCCAGTCCGCCGTCGCCCTGCGCGCGCAGCGAGGCGACCAGCTGGGCGACCACGGCGCCGACAGGAAGCGCGGCACCGACATCGCGGGCGGCGTCCGTGACGATGCCCATGTCCTTGTGGTGCAGATCGATCCGGAAGCCGGGCTTGAAGTCGCGGTTGAGGAAGTTGTCCCTCTTGCGGGTCAGCACGGTCGAGCCGGCCAGACCGCCGTTGAGGACGTCCAGGGCGGCGGCCAGGTCCACGCCGGACTTCTCCAGGAAGACCACGGCCTCGGCGCAGGCCTGGATGTTGACCGCGACGATCAGCTGGTTGGCGGCCTTCACCGTCTGGCCGGAGCCGTGCGGACCGCACAGCACGATGGTCTTGCCGAGGGCCTCCAGCAGCGGCCTGGCCTCGTCGAAGTCGGCCCGCTCACCGCCCGCCATGATGGAGAGGACCGCCTCGACGGCGCCGGCCTCGCCGCCGGAGACCGGGGCGTCCAGGACGCGGATGCCCTTGTCGGCGGCGTTCTTGGCCAGGTCCACGGAGGTCTGCGGGGTGATCGAGGACATGTCGATCAGCAGGGCGCCGCGCCTGGCGTTGTCCAGGATGCCGTTCTCGCCGTACGCGACGGCCTCGACCTGCGGGGAGGCGGGCACCATCGTGACGATCACGTCCGCGTCCCGTACCGCCTCGGCGATCGAGCCGGCGGCTGTACCGCCGGCGGCCGAGAGGCGGTCCAGCTTGTCCTGTTCCAGCGTGAAGCCGGTCACCGGGTAGCCGGCCTTGATCAGGTTCTCGGACATGGGGGAGCCCATGATGCCGAGACCTATCCATGCGACCTTGGGAAGACTGCTCATGGGTGCCTCTTTCCACACACGCGTGACAACGGTCAGTTGGTGAGCCAGCCGAAGGCCTCGGCGCTCGGCCGGTCGCCCGGCTTGTACTCCAGGCCGACCCAGCCGTCGTAACCGGCTTTCCGCAGCCGGCCGAGGAGGTCCTCCAGCGGCAGCGATCCGGTGCCGGGCGCGCCACGGCCCGGGTTGTCCGCGATCTGTACGTGGCCGGTCTGGTGGGCGTACCGGTCGATGACCCCGTTCAGGTCCTCGCCGTTCATCGACAGGTGGTAGAGATCCAGCAGGAACGAGGCATTGCCAAGACCCGTGGCCGCGTTGACCCGGTCCACGACCTCGATCGCGGACTCCGCGCTCACCAGCGGACAGAGCGGGGACTCCGGCTTGTTGAGCGCCTCGACCAGCAGGACCGCCCCGATCCGGTCGGCCGCGCGGGCGGCCAGCACGAGGTTCTCCAGGGCGAGGGCGTCCTGCACGCGCGGGTCGACGCCCTCGACGCGGTTGCCGTACAGCGCGTTGAGCGCCGTGCAGCCCACGGAGGCGGCGAACCCGGTCACGACATCGATATTGGCGCGGAAGCGGTCGGACTCCTCGCCGGGTACGGAGAGCGCGCCCCGGTCGGGGCCCGGCAGTTGCCCGGCGTAGAAGTTCAGCCCCACCAGCCGGGTGCCGGCGTCGTCGAGCGCCTTCTTGAGCGCGTCGAGCTCGGCCCGCGGCGGCGTGGGGGTGTCGGTCCAGGGCCACCACAGCTCCACGGCGGTGAACCCCGCCGCGGCGGCGGCCGCGGGTCGCTCCAGAAGCGGGAGCTCGGTGAAGAGGATGGACAGGTTCACATCGAAGCGCTGGTCCGAGTAGCCCATGAAATGCGCCCCTTCCGTATTGCGGAAGTCATATTCTGCTTGATGGAAGCCTGCCCGGGAGGCTCCTGGGCTGTCAAGTGGGGCTCCCGGTTTTCCTCACCCACGCAGTGGGTTGAGCCCGTGCGATTGAGAGTGAAGTCCTGCTGCGTGTGCCCTGGATGTGCCCGCTGGCCGGGCGGGTCAGGGGCGTCTTGCAGTGATGAGTCCGCACAGTCGGCGAGATCCGTGTGAGAGCGTGTGGGAGGACGACGAAGCCCCGCCGGATTGCCTGGGTTCCAGTGATCGTCAGGCCGGCGCGAACGACCGAGGCCGCAGCCACCTCCGCCGCCGGGTTCCATCCTTGCTGGAGCTCAGGTTGCGCTCCCTGGTGTCCTCGACCGTGAGCGCCGGCGACCTGTCCGAGCCGGTCGCCGAGCGCCCTTCGTCCTCCTCCGCGCCCGGTGCCCCCCCGGGCTCGTCGGCACGGCAGGCGGCCCCCGCCGGGCGGTGGTGATTGACAGGGGCATGACCATTGTCTAGGTTCCCCTGCGGCAGCGGTGTCACACAGACCCCCGCCCTCCCCGGGAGGATGCACATGGTCGCATCGTTCGTCACTCATCGCGCCCTCGATGGCGGGACGTATCACCTGGAGGGCGACCTCGACCTCGAGTCGCCGTCTACTTCGGCCGTCGAGGTGGTGGTCGGTGGCCGACTGGTCGAGTTCACCGCCGGGCCGGCCTCTTTGGGGGACGATGTCGCCGCTTCCCTGGGCATCGCGTCACCCGACTCCGAGCTCACCTTCCAGAAGGGCACGCTGCGCATCTTCCAGTCGATCGAGCGCGAGCCGCGCTCAGGGCTCGTGGAGCGGCCATCGCTTGTCGTGTGGCGCGGCCGGCACCACGCACTCGTGACCCGGCTGTATGGCCTGAGCGTGGCCGAGGTGCTCGGGCTGCTCCGGTCGGTGCGTATCGCGGAGAGCGAGTACGGGCTCACCCTCCAGCCGGATCCGTCGGCCGGAAGCGCCTTCGCGCGGCCCGCGACGGTGATCAAGGAGGTGCCCGGCCTCGGGCTGCTGGAGCTGTCCCGGCGGACGAAGGAGCACACCGCCCAGCTTCCGCCCTGGAAGGGGGTGACGGTCGCGTCCGGTGAACTGTTCCGCGACACGCTCTCCGACGGCAGCCCGTTCTTCGTGCTCTCCTCCACCGAGATCTGGGCCACGCTGGTGCCGCTGGCGTCGACTCGCGTCGAGCGGGTGCCCGAGCTCGTCGGGCGGCTCGCGCTGCGGCACACCGGATGAGCCGGCGGTGATCGGCTTCTACGGCGGGCTGACCGCCTCGATCGTCATACTGAGCCTGTTCATGGGTGCGGGCTCTCACGCCGCCCGTCCGGCTGCCCTGGGTGAGGCGCTGCGGGTGCACGGCGTGCTGGGCCCGCGGTTCCGCCGGTTCGCGGCCGCCGTCCTGCCCTTCGCGGAGGGCGCCCTGGGGGCGGTCGGCGCGGCCGCGCTGCTGACAGGTCACCAGCGGGGGCTGCAGGCCGTACTCGCCGTGGGGACCGCCCTCTTCGGGCTCTACGCCGGCTACACGCGGCACGTCCTCGCCCTCGGCCGCGGGGGGCCGTGCGGCTGTTCACGCCAGGATGTGCCCCTGAGCCGCTGGGTGACGCGGCGGGCCGTGGCCCTCGCCGGGCTCGCGCTGGCCGGCGCGGTCATCGCCGGGGCCGGCCCCGTACGGCTCTCCGCGGCGGAGCTGATCACACTGATGCTCGCAGCTTCTGCCTGCACCGTGCTGCTGTGGTCCCTGCCCGCTGCCATGCACGAGCCGACCGCAGCATCCGTTCACCTGCCGACCAGGGCCACTGTTCACCAGCCGACCGAGACCACCGTGCACCGGACTGCCGAAGGAGTGTCGACGCGATGGACTTCACCACCAGCGCTGTGATCGCCTCGTGGGCGGCGATCGCGCTGCTCGCGCTGGTCGTCTCGGGATTGATCAGGCAGGTGCACCAGCTGTCACAAACGCAGCCGCACCACCCCGGGCGGGTGGGCATCGCACCCGGCGCATCGGCGCCCGGGCTCGATCCGGCCGGGCTCGACGGCCTCCTGACGCCGGGCCGCGCCGCGCTGCTGCTCTTCCTTGACGCCGACTGCCGCACCTGCGGCCAGGTGCTCGCCGAGGCCGGCGCCTGGACGATCCGCCAGGGCCCTGCCGCCGCCCCGCAGGTGCTCGGGTTCTACGCGGGCGCCGGGCCGCAGGCCGACGAAGGCGCCGTCCCGGTCAGGGATCACCGTCCGGAGCTGTTCACGGCCTACGACATCCCCGCCACCCCCTATGCGGTGGCCATCGATCCGGAGGGCCGGATCGCGCGTTCGGAGCCGCTCGGTTCACCCACCGCGCTGTTGCGGTTGCTCGACGACATCCAACCCGCAACGCCGAGGAGCCTGCCGTGACTTCACTGGACGACGTGCCCACTCTGCGCCGCTCCGGGAGCGGTGGCCGCCGATCCTGGACCGGGCGCGGGGCTCTTCCATCCTTCGCGCCGTCCAGGCGCACAGTGCTGCAGGCGGCGACCGCCGCGGGCTTTGCCGCGCTGGGGGTGTTCACCGCCGCCCGGCAGGCATATGCCGACGGCTACGACATCTGGACCGGTGCGTGCCCGAGTTACGCCGAGGACCACAACTGCTCCCCGGGCTGCGGGCCCAGCACCATCTATGCCGACGCGTGCGTGACATCGGGGACGAACACCGGCTTCCACCGGTCGGACGGTGTCACCTGGACGCTGCGGCCCAACCAGTGCTACGCCGGTACCTACGACGGCTGGCTGTGGCGCTACAGCGCGGCCTGCGGCAGCTGCGGCTGCGGTATCGAGCGGCGCTGCCACGACGGGTACCGCAACACCGGCTCCGGCTGGGTGAAGTCCATCTGCCGCTGGACCACCGACTGCGACTGCCCTGGCTCCATCAGCTGGCCGACCCTCGGTCGCGGCGCCACCGGGCCCGACGTCCACACCATCCAGCACCTGCTCACCCACCACGGTCATCCGGCGGCTGCCGACGGCATCTTCGGGCCGGACACCGAGGCGCAGGTCGACGAGTTCCAGTCGGCGAATGGACTCAGCCCCACGGGCAGCGTCAGCCCGGCCACCTGGCCGGTACTGGTCGTCACCGTGCGCCAAGGAGACGTGAACGATGCCGTACGCGGCGCGCAGCGGCAGCTCAACAAGCACGGCTCCGCACTGACGGTCGACGGCAATTTCGGTTCGCTCACAGGGCAGGCCGTCGTCTCGTTCCAGTCGCTGCACGGCCTGACCGCCGACGGCGTGGTCGGTCAGAACACCTGGCTCACGCTGACCGGGACCGTCTAGATGAGCGAGTCCGGCCGTCCTGCGGCCTGGCCGAGCGGCGCCCGTACCGTACGGGCGCTGCTCACCGATCCCGCCCTGCCCCTGGCGGCCCTGGGGATTGCGGTGATCGCCGCCGCCCTCTACGCCCCCATGCTGACCTGGGCGATCACCGGCGGTCTGGCCGGCTACTCGCTCTCCGGCTCCGTTTGAACGCGCAACAGCGCGTTCGCGCTGGCCTCGCCAGGTTGGCGGGCAACGTACAGACAGGCGCTGGTCCTCGGCGTGTTCACCGTCGGCCTGCTGGTCGGCGGGGTGCTGACGGCCGGGGTGTTGTGGCTCCTGTCCGGTCTCTTCACACCGCTCCCGGCCGACGTGCGGAAAGGGCTGATCGTGGCCGTCGCGCTGCTCGCCGCGCTGCGCGACGCGGGCAAGCTGCCGCTACGGATGCCGCAGAACGCCCGGCAGATACCGCAGGACGTACTGCGCCGCCATCTGGCGCGCGGCGCCCTGCAGTTCGGCTTCGAGCTCGGTACGGGCGTGCGTACCTATGTCTCGGCGAGCGCGCCGTACGCGATGGCGGTCGCGGTGCTGCTGTCCGGGGGCTCCTACGCGCCCGCCCTGGCGGCCGGACTCGGCTTCGGAGCGGGCCGGGCACTCACCCCGGCTCTGCGCAGGCTTTCCGGAAACGGGGAGCGCTGGGACGGCCTGCTCGCGCGGCGGCTGAGCGGCATGACCGTCCTGTGCTCCGTGCTGATCGCCGCTGCCGCCTGCGCGATCTTCCGATAGCGTCGTCGCCCGACGTCGTGACAGGGCACGGAGGTTGTACTCGCAACGACCGTGGCCTGCAGGCCGGTTGTGCCGGAGGTCTGGTCCTGTGGCAGATGGTGGCGGTGTGGACACGCAACGGTCATGGAGGTCAAACTCGCCTCGGCCTTCTCGCCGGGAATCGGGAAGGACTCATAACGGAGGCGCGATGTTGAGGCGTACGACGCAACTCGTTCTTGCTGTTGTCATGACCGCGACAGCAACTGTGGGTCGCATGCTGGCCACGGCCGTCCCCGACCACAACGACCACACCCACGTGGACGGACGCACCAGCCGCTCCTGGTCCGCGCCCAATTGCGGCGTCTGACCGGCAAGTCCCCACGCGCACAGCAGTCCACTTTCCCCGGGTCGGCCTCCGGCCCGGGGAAGCGGCCCGCCCTGGCCGCGCCGATCCCCCCCACACTTTCTCCCCCACTTTCGAGTAGGAGTGCCCTGATGTCGTCCCGCACCCCCTGGCGCGCCCGCGCCGGAACGGCCCTGCTGGCGGTGCTCGCCGGTATCGGCGCGTTCGCCGTACCCGGCCACGCCCTGGCCGATTCCCCGCCCGAGAGCCGGCAGACCGTCACCTACCACGGCTACCGCATCGAGGTGCCCGCCGAATGGCAGGTGGTCGATCTGGCCGAGAACCCGCGCGCCTGCCTCCGGTTCGACAGACCCGCCGTCTACCTGGGCGAGCCCGCCGACCAGAACGACTGCCCCGCCGGAGTCGTCGGCCGTGCGGCGGGCATCGTCGTGGAGCCCATCACCGCCCGCTCCGCCGGCCAGGCGACGGCGGCGACCGCGCGGACCCAGCGCGGCAAGGCCACCGCCCCGACCGCCGCGTCCAGCAACGACACCATCCAGATCGCGGTCGAGGACGCCGGCGTGCTCGTGACCGCCGCCCACACCCCGCAAACCGAGAGCCTGGTGCGCGGCGTTCTCGCCTCGGCCGACCTCACCGAGGACGCCGAGCGCACCGAGCTGCCCCGCGCGGCTCAGCGGTCCGACGCCACCCCCCTGGCCGCGGCCGGGCCGCAACCGGGCAGCTACCTGGGCAAGGGCTTCGACGCCTGTACCGCGCCCTCGCAAGCCGCTATGAACGCCTGGCAGGCGAGCTCGCCGTACAGCGCGGTCGGCGTCTACATCAGCGGCTCCTTCCGGGGCTGCGCCCAGCCGAATCTGACGGCGAGCTGGGTGACCAGCCAGACCAACAACGGATGGCGTCTGTTCCCCATCGACGTTGGCCGCCAGGCACCGTGCACCAGCTACTCGCTGACGATTTCCACCGATCCGGCCACGGCCAAGTCCCAGGGTGTCTCCGCCGCGGCCGGCGCCGTCACCGCCGCGTCGAACCTCGGTATCCCGGCGGGCAGCGCCCTCTACAGCGACATCGAGGCGTACAGCTCCACGGCCTCCTGCAAGGCGGCCGTGCTGTCGTACCTGTCCGGCTGGACCGAGCGGCTGCACAGCAGCGGCTATCTGTCGGGCCTCTACTCCAGCGCCGCCTCCGGCATCAAGGACGCCGCCAGCGAGTACAACAACAGCGCCTACACGCGGGTCGACCACCTTTTCTACGCGTGGTGGAACGGCGCCGCCGACACCAACACCGGTTCCTACGTGCCGTCCACCTACTGGTCCAACCACCAGCGGATCCACCAGTACGCGGGTGAGGTCACGGAGTCCTACGGCGGCTACTCGATCACCATCGACCGCGACTACCTGGACGTGGGCAACGGCACCCCGCCCCCGTCCACCTGCACCGGGGCGAACTTCAGCTTCACCGCGTACACCACCGTCCAGAGCGGCTCGTCCGGAGACCAGGTCAAGGCGGCCCAGTGCCTGCTCAAGGCCGCCGGCTTCGACCCGGGCACCCCGGACGGGATCTTCGGGTCCGCCACCGCCACCGCCGCCCGGAACTTCCAGGCCGGCAAGGGGCTCACGGCGGACGGTGTGGTCGGCGCGAAGACCTGGACGGCTCTGCTGTCCCGCGGATCCACCACGACCATCCAGAACGGCTCGACGGGAGAGGCCGTCACCCGGCTGCAGCGCGCCCTGACCGCCGCGCTCGGGCGGACCGTGGCCATCGACGGCGCCTTCGGCTCGGGCACCGGCCAGGCCGTACGCGACTACCAGTCCTCGCGCGGGCTGGGCGCCGACGGCATCGTCGGCCCAGCCACCTGGAGCGCCCTTCAGTCGGGGAAGTGAGCAGGACAGTGAGCGATAAGCGAACAGGAAAGTGAGGCAGGTAATCGTGAGACGACTCGCACGCATCATCACGCTGTTCACCGCGATGGCGGGCCTGCTCTTCGGACTGGGCGTCCCCGCACAGGCATTCCCGCAGGCCGCGTTCCCGCTGACGAGCAGCGGCAACCGGGGCTCCGACGTCGTCGCGCTGCAGCACCTGCTCGCCGCGCACGGCCGTGCCGTGGCGGTGGACGGCGTCTTCAGCTCGGGCACGCAGAGCGCCGTGGTGGGCTTCCAGCAGTCCAAGGGCCTGGCCGCGGACGGCATCGTCGGGCCCGCCACCTGGGGCGCGCTCGCCGTCACCGTACGACAGGGCGACAACGGGCCGGCGGTGAAGGCCGTCCAGTCGCTGCTCAATGCCAAGCGGGGCGCCGGCCTCTCGGTCGACGGGGCCTTCGGACCCGCCAGCAACTCCGCCGTCCGCACCTTCCAGTCCCATGCGGGAATCGGCGCGGACGGCGTCGTCGGGCCGGCCACCTGGCAGAACCTGCTGTGGCACTACGAGAACATCGGCTTCGGCGGCGGCTCGATGTGCGCACAGAGTCCCGACGGCAACGCGGGCGCCCACTGGGCGACAGCCGGCGCGGTCGGTCAGCTGGAGGCCGCCGCCGCCACGTTCGCCACCACCGGGAACGGCAGACTTCCGGTCGGCGACGCGGGCTTCGAGCACAGTGGGGACATACCCGGCCACGGCAGCCACGATGTCGGGATGGACATCGACGTGTGGCCGGCCCGCACCGACTCGGCGCAGTGCACCGCGGGGCGTATCACCTGGCAGTCGAGCACCTACGACCGCGCGGCCACCCGCAGGCTCGTGCAGGAGATCCGGGCGAAGGCCCCCGGCCACGTCCAGCTGATCTTCTTCAACGATCCGCAGCTGATCTCGGAAGGACTGACCACGAGCTACCCGAACCACGACAACCACCTGCACATCCGCTACCGGTAGCGGGCCGGCCGCGGGCCCGGGGCCTCGCCCGCGGACCTGCGGCCGTCCGCAGCGCTCAGCGGATCACCAGCGTGGTGCCGGCCACGGCGGGCACCAGTTCCCCGATGACCGGATGTCCGGGTATCTCCCCGGCGACCAGCAGTCCGCCGGAGGTCTGCGCGTCGGCAAGCAGGTGCAACTGGTCGTCGCTCGCCCGTCCCGCGTCCAGGTGCGGACGCACCCAGTCGAGATTGCGCCGGGTGCCTCCGCTGACGTACCCGGCCCGCAGGGACTCCCAGGCGCTGTCGAGCACGGGGACGGCGGCGGCGTCCACCACGGCCGTGACGCCGCTGGCCCTGGCCAGTTTGTGCAGATGGCCGAGCAGACCGAATCCGGTCACATCGGTAGCGCACACGGCGCCGGCCTCCAGGGCAGCGGCACTGGCCTTGTCGTTGAGCGCCGCCATGACGGCGACGGCGTGCGCAAAGACCTCGCCCGTCCGCTTGTGGCGGTTGTTGAGTATTCCGACACCCAGCGGTTTGGTCAGCGTCAGCGGCACACCCGGCCGGCCGGCGTCGTTGCGCAGCAGCCGGTCCGGATCCACCAGGCCGGTCACGGCCATTCCGTAGAGCGGTTCCGGGCTGTCGATGCTGTGGCCGCCGCCGACGAGGCAGCCGGCGCTGCGGGCGACGTCGAGCGCTCCCGCCAGGACCTCCCGGGCCAGCTCCGCGGGGAGTACGTCACGGGGCCAGCCCAGCAGGTTGAGCCCGACGAGGGGCCGGCCGCCCATCGCGTAGACGTCGGACAGGGCGTTGGCCGCGGCGATTCGGCCCCAGTCGCGGGCGTCGTCGACGACGGGCGTGAAGAAGTCGGCCGTCGACACCAGGGCGGTGCCGTCACCGGTGCGCACCACCGCGGCGTCGTCGCCGTCGTCGAGTCCGACCAGCAGCCGGTCCTCGTCGCCGCGCAGGGCCTGTCCGGGGTTCCGGGGCTGCCGCAGTCCCGCGACCATCGCCTCCAGCTCCCCCGGAGGGATCTTGCAGGCGCAGCCGCCGCCGCGTGCGTACTGGGTCAGCCGTACGGGCGCGGCGGATCCGGCGGCGGGGCCAACAGTCGTCATACGACGATCATTTCACCCCTTGCCCCAGCAGCGTGCGGGGATCACAATCTTGCTCCGGAGGCGTTGGGCGGGCTGGTGCCCCTCCCGATCTTCAAAATCGGTGTGGTCCGGAAACCGGGCCAGGCGGGTTCGATTCCCGTCCGCCTCCGCTGACTTCGATCGGAGTGGCGCGAGTGGCTGACAAGATGCGGCAGCCGCCGACGGACACCCGGCGGCAGGTGCCGAGCGCCACGGTGCTGCTCGGCGATCCCCGGCTGAGCGAGGCGTCCGCACGGCTGGGCAGGCCCATCGTCAAGGCCGCGGTCGCCATCGCCCAGCAGGCCGTACGCGACGGACGGATCGGCCCGGGTGACGCGGTCCATGCCGCTCTTGCCGCGCTCCCCGCACGCGCGGCCGGGCTGAGCCCCGTGCACAACGCCACCGGTGTGGTGCTGCACACCAATCTGGGACGGGCCCCGCTGTCGCGGTCCGCGCTGGAGGCGATGGCGGCAGCCGGCGGATACACGGACGTCGAGCTGGACCTGAGAACCGGCAGACGGGCGTCGCGCGGCCGCAGCGCCATGGCGGCCCTTCGGGAAGCGGTGCCGGCCGCAGAGGCCGTGCACGTGGTCAACAACGGAGCCGCCGCCCTGGCCCTGGCGGCGGTGACGCTGGCCCCGGGGCGCGACATTCTGCTCAGCCGGGGCGAGTTCGTGGAGATCGGCGACGGCTTCCGGATACCCGAACTGCTGGCCTCCTGCGGCGCCCGGATACGCGAGGTCGGCACCACCAACCGGACCCGTCTCGGCGACTACGCGGACGCCGTCGGCCCGGACACCGGCTTCATCCTCAAGGTCCACCCGTCGAACTTCACGGTGAGCGGCTTCACCCGGGAAGTGGACGCCGGGGAACTGGCGTCGCTGGGCCTGCCCGTGGTGGTCGACATCGGCTCCGGCCTCCTCACGCCTGACCCGGTGCTACCGGACGAGCCGGACGCGGCCACGGCCCTGCGCGCCGGCGCCACGCTGGTCACCGCCAGTGGGGACAAGCTGCTCGGCGGCCCGCAGGCGGGGCTGATCCTCGGCAGGGCCGCCGTCGTGGAGCGGATGCGCCGCCATCCGCTGGCCCGCGCCCTGCGCGTGGACAAGTTCACCCTGGCCGCGCTGGAAGCGACACTGCGCGGTCCCGAGCCACCCGTGCACGCAGCCGTGCACATGCCGCTGCCGCAGCTGCGCATCCGCACGCTGCGCCTGGCCGAGGACGTGGCGCGCCGAGGTCTGGACGCGCGCGTCGTGCCCTGCGAGGCGGTGGTGGGAGGAGGCGGCGCCCCCGGGACCGCCCTGCCGTCCTGTGCGCTCAGCCTCCCCGACGACTTGGCGACGCCGCTGCGCACCGGTGAACCGGCCGTGCTCGGCCGGGTGGTGCGCGGCCGGCTGCTGCTGGACCTGCGGTGCGTACCGCAGGCGTGCGACGGCGACATCCTTGCCGCGGTGCTGCGCGCGGCAGGGCGGTGATCATGCGGGTCATCGCGACGGCGGGGCATGTCGACCACGGCAAGAGCACACTGATCCACGCGCTGACCGGCAACCACCCCGACCGGCTGGCAGAGGAGCGGCGCCGTGGTCTGACCATCGACCTGGGCTTTGCTTGGACGGATCTGCCATCGGGCGAACGGCTCGCGTTCGTCGACGTCCCGGGACACGAGAGGTTCGTCCCCACCATGCTGGCCGGCGTGGGGCCCGTGCCCGCCGTGCTGTTCGTCGTCGCCGCCGACGAAGGCTGGAAGCCGCAGTCCGCCGAGCACCTCGCCGCCGTGGACGCCCTGGGTGTACGGCATGGACTGCTCGCCGTCACCCGCTGCGATCTGGCCGACCCCGGCCCCGCCACGGCGCAGGCACGGGACCGGATCCGGTCCAGCACCCTCGGCGGCGTCGAGGCCGTGGCCGTCAGCGCCCGCACCGGCGCGGGCCTCGCGGAGTTGCGCGCCGCCCTCGGCCGGCTGGCCGCGCGGCTGCCGGACGGGGACGCCGACTCCCCGGTGCGGCTGTGGATCGACCGGTCCTTCACCGTGCGCGGCAGCGGGCTGGTGGTCACCGGCACGCTCGGTGCGGGGCGGATCCGCCGGGGCGACGTCCTGGTGACCGCCCGGACCGGCCGTCCCGTGCGCGTCAGGGGTTTGCAGGCCCTCGGCGAGAAGACCGATCTGGTGCGGGCCACCGCCCGGGTCGCCGTCAACCTCAGGGACCTCGACAAGGAGTCGACGGGCCGCGGCGACGCCCTGCTCACCCCCGACAGCTTCCTCCCCTGCCTCCGCTGCGACGTGCGCGTACATGGCGGAACACCGGCCGCGGCGCTGCCCCGCACCGCTGTGGCCCACATCGGCTCGGCGGCCGTGCCCGTACGCGTACGGCCGCTCGGTGGGGATATCGTCCGGCTGACCCTGCCGGCGCCACTGCCGCTCCGTATCGGTGACCGCGCGGTGCTGCGCGATCCCGGTCTGCGGCGTGTGCTGGCCGGCCTGAAGGTGCTCGACCCTCAGCCACCGGAACTGCGGCTCCGCGGCTCCGCGGCACGGCGCGCGGCAGACCTCGGCGACGCTCGCGGCACTCCGGGCGAGGCGGCCGAGCTACGGCGTCGGCTGCTGGTCAGGCGCGGGGAGCTGACCGCGATGGGGGTGGCCGTCCACACCACGCCGGTCGCGGGCGACTGGCTCGCGGACCCCGCCCACTGGGCCGCGCTGAGCGCCCGGCTGGCCGAACTGGTCACGGCGTACCGCTCCCAGCGGCCCACCGAGGAGGGCATGCCGGTGGAGGCCGCTCGGCACCGTCTGGGGCTGCCGGCTGTCTCCCTGGTGGAGGCACTGGTCACGCCGCCCTTGCGGATGAGCCGCGGGCGCGTGACCGTCGGGCCTGCGGCACTGCCCGCCGCTGTGGCGGACGCGGTGCACCGTCTCACCACGGAGCTCGCCCGTCGGCCCTTCGCCGCGCCCCATGCCCAGCAGCTCGCGGAACTCGGCTTCGGCCGCCGCGAGCTCGCCACGGCGGTCCGCCACGGAGCGGTACTGCGACTCGCGGAGCACGTGGTGCTGCTACCGGACGCCCCCCGGCTGGCGGCCGACCGGTTGAGCGAACTCGACCAGCCGTTCACCGTGGGAACGGCGAGCCGCGCCCTGGACACCACCCGACGCGTCACCGTTCCCCTGCTGGAGCACTGCGACGGTCAGGGCATCACCCAGCTGCTTCCCGACAAGCGCCGCCGGTGCGCGTCCCGCAGTCGGCCGGCGCCGGTCACCACACCGCCCTGAACCGAGCTGTCGCCAAGACGGGAAGCTTGGCCACATCTGGCTTCAGGAACTCACCGAGGACCACGTCGAGACGTGGATGACGGGCGCTCCAGGCGGGGCGCGTCCGTTCACCGCGACTTCGCCAAGGCATGCCAGTCGCGGGGCGCTCTCGGGTCACTGCCCAGGGCTTCGGCGTAGTCGGGCCTGTCTCGTTGCTTCGACGTGCTGAGCGCCACGTGGTCACGCCCAACCAGGAGGAACCCGCAGTCTCCGGCACCGCGGAACCCGCCACGCCAGCCGCCGCGCACCCCTGACCAGCACCGCCCTCGGACAGGGAACAACGCGACATCACGGGCACAAGATCGATCTACCCGACCCCGAGACACCGGCCGGACAGCATCACCGCAGGCCGGAACAGCCCCAGACACTCACCCGAGTTTCCAGCGTCCGAGTAATTCAGACCCACTGTGCCACCTCGAGCCGCATGGCCGTGCTGATGGTGTCCTCCTGCACGGCCTCCACCACGACGGGAGTGGTGAAGGTGCACAGGTCTTCGTCCCAGCGGAATCCGTCGACGGTCGCTCGCAACCTGGTGAGGCGGTCGAGCTCCACGTAGTCGGCGAAGTCGGAGGTGATGGAGGCGACCGACAGGCTGTAGGGGTCCAGGGCGTGCAGCCGGGCGACGGCGGCGACGGCCAGCTGACGCGCGGCCTCCATCTGCAGATGGCCCGGCACGTGGTCCAGCGGATGGTCGAAGACGTGCGGGTGGCTGGTGTCCACCACCAACTGGCAACTGAACCGTCCCGCGTCGGCGACGGGCTCGGTGACGAACACGTTCCGGGAGTCTCGCCGTCCCACGTGGGAGGGCTCGGCCGCCGTGAACCGCGGCAGCAGGAAGCCGGGGTGGTCGGGCGACAGCCGTCTGCTGCGCATGGACCGGTAGGCGGCCTTGGACAGGATCAGCAGCCCGCCCTCTCCCTTCATCGCGGGCCGTCCGTCGACCTCGATGTCCCCGATGAAGCTGAACCCCTGCAGGCGGCCGGCCCTGTTGCGCCGGGTCCGCACGCTCACGGTGATCCGCGCGTTGGCGGGTCGCGAGCCGATGCGCAGGGATTCGAAGGCGGTGGTACGGAGTGTCAGGTTCCGGAAGATGAACGCGGAGCCCAGTTGCACTTCCAGGTGGCGGTGGGCGATCAGGACCCCGGCCTGACGCACCACTTCGACCATCAGGCTGAAGTCGTACAGCGGGAAGCTCTCCCCGATCATATGGGCGCGCGGGAGCTGTGCGGCGACGACGAAGGTGTCCTCGCCCGTCTCGGTCGAGTCGGTGACGAACACCTCGGCTATCGAGGATCTGTGGACCAGGGCGCGTGGAACGGTCGCGTCGTAGCTCAGCTCCACATGGTCATTCCCGGGTGGCATGGGGGCCGTCCCGGACGCGGGGGTGGAGGCGGGTACGGCCATGGGGATTGGCGTGGGCGCATGCGAGGAAAGGGACGGGGACGCGGACATGGGGATGGTCATGGTCGGGGTCGATCCTTCCAGGGGGATAGCACGAGCGGTGTGCTGAACCTCGTCAAGGCCCTACGGCCGGTACCGGGGTGATGCGAGGCGGCCGGGACGGGAGCCGGGAGAGGAGCGCGTCGAGGTCGGCCGGGCCCGAGCGGGCCGCGACGACCCCGTCGGGCCGCAGGTACGCGCACCACGGGGTACCGGCTCCGCCCAGCGCGTCGTCCGTCTCCCGCGCCACGGCGAACCCGGCGCCGTCCTGCGGGAGATCGGCGGGAGCCGTGTCGGCAGGCTGGATCCACAGCACCCGCACGATGTCCCCGGTACCCCGTTCCCCCACGGTCGCCGCGGCTCGCGCGGCGAGTTCCCCGGCGGCCAGGTCGCCGTGAACCAGCACGGTGTGCCGGCCGGCCGACAGGTGGGCGTGGAGCGACTCCGCCTCAGTGCCGTGCACCGGGGCGAGCGCCAGGTCGGGGGCGCGTCGGCCGAGCCGCAGTGCGCGCGGTACGGACGGGGCACCGTCGAGATCGGCCACCGCCGGGCTCCCGGAGTGGTCCAGGTCGAGCTGGGCGAGCAGGGGGATCACTTTCTTCTCCAGCAGGCCGGTGGCGGACAGCAGCCGCAGCACCGTGTTCCGCAGGAGCCGCGCCGCGGGATTGCGCAGCAGCCACATCCGGGTCTGCTGATCACCGTTCGCGACCGCCCTGACGGACGCCGGGCGGCGTTCCGCCTCGAAGCTGTCGAGCAGCGCCGGATCAGTGCCGCGTACGACGCTCGCGAGTTTCCAGCCCACGTCGTAGCCGTCCTGGACACCCGTGTTGAGTCCCTGGCCGCCGGCGGTGGTGTGGGCGTGCACCGCGTCGCCCGCCAGCAGCACCGGGCCCTCCCGGAACCGGGGGGCGACCTTGGCGTGCACAAAGAAGCGGCTGGCCCACCAGGTGCCGTGCAGGCGCAGCCCGCCCGGGCCGCGTTCGTCGAGGAGCCGCTGCAGCATCTCCTCGGAGGGCGGTTCGGTCTGCCCGTCCGGCTCCATGTCGAAGAAGACGCGGTGGCCGTCGGGCTGGGGGACGATGACCAGTACGCCGTCCGGTGCGACGTGGTGCTGCACCTCGGCCTCGGCGGGCATGCCCTCCAGCCGGCCGTCCCCGATCAGGAACATACGGTCGAAGGTGTGGCCCTCGAAGGGGATGCCGACGCTGTCGCGCACCAGGCTGCGGGCGCCGTCGGCGGCGATCAGCCAGGGCACCGTGAGGGTCTCCTCGCCACGGGCCGAGCGCAGCGTCACTGTCGCCGACTCCGCGGGGCCGCCACGGTTCACGGTGACCGCCGTGACCTCGGTCTCCCACTCGACGGTGCCGCCCAGTTCCGTCAGCCGGGCGTGCAGCGCCCGCTCGGTCACCGGCTGCGGTACGCAGAGGGGGCCGGGGAAGGCGGTACCCGTCAGCCCGCCGAAGCGCGCCCCGGCGAGGCGCCGGCCGTTCGACCAGTACGACGCCCCGGTCAGCGGCAGCGCCGTCTCGGCGATTTTCTCGGCGACGCCGAGGCGGTGCAGGCACTCCAGGGCGCCGCTCCACAGCACCAGCCCCTTGGGGGCGATGCCGGGCCCCGGGCGCCGGTCGACGACGCGGCAGGGCACGCCGAGGTCCCGCAACACGGCGGCGGCGGTGAGCCCGGTGGGCCCGGCGCCGACGACCAGAACCGGAACAGTCAATTCAGCTCACCTCTCCCGGCGTCGGCGGCCATGGCCAGGGGGCGGTCGAGCAACGCGGAGATCTCGCGGACGGCGCCGTCGGTGTCGGCGAACCGCACCGAGCGGATGCCGAGTTCCGCCGCGGCCACGCAGTTCTCCTCCGTGTCGTCGACGAACAGGCAGCGCTGCGGGGTGGTGCCGAGCCGTTCGAGCAGGATCCGGTAGATGGCCGGGTCGGGCTTGCGTACGCCTTCCCGGTGCGAGTCCACGACGACATCGAAGAGTTCGTCGACGGGGAGCTGGGCGCGCCACAGCGGTTCCCACTCGCGGACGTTGTTGGTGAGCAGGGCGAGCCGGAACCCGTCGCCGCGCAGGCCGCGCAGGAACTCCAGGAACGGCTCGTTGGGGCGCCGGCCGCGGAACCACAGCTCGCCGAAGCTCCGCCCGTCCGCCAGGATGCGGCCCGCGTCCTCGGGGAGTTCGGCCAGGATCCGGTCCACCATCTGGCGCTCCGTGATCGCGCCGGTCTCCAGTGCCGCCATCGGCATCTCCCCGTGGCGTTCCGTCGACGCGAGGAGCGCCTGGGCGAGGTCGCCCGCGTCGATCCCGGCCAGTTCGGCGAAAGCGACGAAGGTCTCCACGAGCGGGTTCGTCAGCACGCCCCCGTAGTCGACGACGATCGTGTCGAAGGTCATGTCGTTCCCTTCTCCCAACACGACGCGGCGTACCGACCGCGACCGTGGCCCGAACGGTTGAGTGGCTGTCATCGAACCCCCTTGCTCAGGGGTGCTCCGGGTTGCTCCGGCGTCCGCCCGATGTGGTGCTCCGGACGCTAACAACGAGGACTTGCGCCGTGCCAAAGCCGCTGCGCCCCGCCAGGACGAGTGCACCCCGCCAAAGCAAGTGCGGGAGGACCTGTTGGGGTCCTCCCGCATCCCGAACTCGCCTCGCCGCAGTCGTCAGTCGGCCGGCTTTCCGACCACCGCGCCGACCGCGGGCGCGGGTTCCTCCCGCCTCGCCGCTGCCGCGTCCGGCGTGCCGGTCGCGTCCGCCACGGGCGCAGGGCGTTCCGAGCCGCCCTCTCTGATGCCGAACCGCGCGTGCAGTCGGCGCAGCGGCCCGGGTGCCCACCAGGCCGCCCGGCCGGTGAGCGCCAGCACCGCGGGCACGAGCAGTGTGCGGATCACCATCGCGTCCATGAGGATCGCCAGGGCGACCCCCAGTCCGAGCATCTTCGTGTTGGTGATCCGGGACGTGCCGATGGCCACCATGACGACGGAGAGGACAAGTGCGGCGGCGGTGATGACGCCCCCGGTGCTGCGGATGCCCTGCACCACGGCGGCCTTGTGGTCGAGGACGCGCTCGTGCTCCTCCTTGATCCGGGAGAGCAGGAAGACCCCGTAGTCCATGGAGAGCCCGAAGGCGAGGCAGAACATCAGCACAGGCAGCGCCGTCTCGATGCTCCCGGTCGGGGTGAAGCCCAGCAGCCCCGACAGGTTCCCGTCCTGGAAGACCCACACCACGGCCCCCAGCATCGCGGTCAGGCTGAGCGCGTTGAGCAGCACCGCCTGGACCGGCACCAGCACACTGCCGGTGAGCAGGAACACCAGCACCAGCGTGGCGAGCACGATGATGCCGAGGGCCCACGGCAGGCCTCGTCCGATGGCCGCCTGGCTGTCGATCATGGCCGCGGTCGTACCGGAGGTGTACGTGGGGAACGCCGCGTCCACCGCCCGTACGTCCCGTACCAGGTCCTTGCCCTCGTCGGAGACCGCCTCCGCGGCGGGCACCACCGTGAGGTACGAGACGGCGCCGGAGGTGAGGCCGGGCTGCGCGGGCCCGGCGGCCTTGCCCTCGGTGTAGCGACCCGTCGGGGCGTCCACCCGCAGCACCCCGGGAAGCCGGGACAACTCCTCGGCGTAGCTGCCGAGTTCAGCGGGGGACGCCTGCTTGGTGACGACCTCGATCACTCCGGTGGGGTTGCCCTGGAAGCCGTCCTTGATGTGCTGCTGCACCACCCGGGGCTCGGCCGACGCGGGGAGCTGCCGGTAGTCGGCGGTGCCGAAGTCGACGTTCAGGAAGGGCGCGCCGAGCAACAGCAGGACTGCGAGGGTGCCGGTGGCCACCAGGGGCGCGCGCCGCATCACCCACCGCGCCAGCCGGGCCCAGCCCGCCCCGGCCTCGGTGGCCCGCCGCTGCTCGCGGGAGCGGCGCCGGAACAGCTTGCGGACGTCCAGCGCGTCGATCCGGCGGCCCAGGACGGCGAGCAGCGCGGGCAGGACGACCAGGGCCGCCACGGCCGCCAGGACCACCACGCTGATCCCCGCGTACGCGAGGGAGCGCAGGAAGTACAGCGGGAAGACCAGCATCGCGGCGAGCGAGACGGCGACCGTGGCGGCCGAGAACAGCACGGTCCGCCCTGCGGTGTTGAGGGTGACAGCCAGCGCGCCGGGCATGTCCCGGCCGTTCGCGAGTTCCTCCCGGTAGCGGCGCACGATCAGCAGCGCGTAGTCGATGGCCAGGCCGAGGCCCAGTGCGGTGGTGAGGTTGGTGGCGAAGACGGAGACGTCGGTGAAGGACGTCAGGACGCGCAGCACCGCGTTGGTGCCGAGGATCGCGATGATGCCGATGCCCAGCGGGAGCAGGGCGGCGACGGCGCTGCCGAACACGATCATGAGGATGATCAGCGTGATCGGCAGCGCGATGGCCTCGGCGCGCAGCAGGTCCTCGCTGATGAGGGTCTGCTGCTCGTGCTGGACGGCGACGCTGCCCCCGATCCGGACGGTGAGGTCGCCCTGCCGTCCGTCGAAGTGTCCGGTGATCCGCTCCTCCAGCGTGCGCTCGGCCTCCAGGTCGCCCCCGGTGAGCCGGGCCACCACCAGGGCCCCCTGGCCGTCCTCGGAGCGCAGCGCCGGTGCCCCGGTGTCCCAGTAGGAGGTGACCCCGGTGATGCCCTTCTCGTCGGCGAGGCGGGCGGCGAGTTCCCTTCCCTGACGTGCTGTGTCGGCGTCGTCGACCCCGCTGCCGGCCCGGGCCAGCAGGACGAGGTTGGGGCGGGCGCCGGGGAACTCCCGCTCCAGGATGTCCGCGGCGTGCGAGGACTCGGAGGCGGGGTCGACGACGCCGCCGCTGCCGCCGCTGCGCAGCCGGTCGGCCACCCCGCTGCCCAGGACGACGGCCCCGGCCAGGAGGATCACGGTGAGGACGAGCAGCAGCCGGGCCCGGGCGCCGGTCAGCCGGGCGAGGGCGCTGAACAGGCCGCGGGGCGGGGCCGTTTCGGGCGGCGGGGTGTCATGGGCTACGGGTGACATGGGGACTCCCGGGAGGTCTGAGCTGGTGAGGTGCGTACGGAGCCGTACGCGGCGAGCGCCGCAGGCAGGGCCGTATGTGCCGTAGATACAGAGCCGTGCGTACGGAGCACCGCGTGCAGAGCCGTGCACGCGGACTCCGGTCGAGGCGCCGGCGCGCCGTCAGAAGCGACGCAGGTGGAACTGGCCCGGCGTGGTGGAGGGGACGCCGGTCAGGATTTCGCGGAGCCCGCCGCTGACCACGTAGTCGCCGTACGGAGTCACGGCGATGGTCGTGGGGTCCTCGATCGGCCAGGTCTGGTCCTTCACCGTGCGCGCGGTACGCCAGTTGTCGGTGGACCGCAACACCACGACCGCGTCCCTGCCCGTGCGTCCACCGGACAGCGACAGGTCGTTGGCCGCGGCGACCAGAGAGCCGTCCTTGCGCAACGCGAGACCGTCGAGGGAGAGCGGCGCGCGGTCGAGCCGTACCTCGCTGACCACCGGCCGCGCCGACCGGGGACGGTCGATGCGGAAGAGCCGGCCGCCGTCGTACTTGCCCATGAGGAGGAAGCCCGCGGGGTGGGCGACGATCCCGTTCGGTCCCGTTTCGGAGGTGACGAAGCGGTCGTCCTGGATCACCTGGATCACCTTGCCGGCGCTGCTCACCACGCTGACGGTGTCGACCCCGGTGTCGGTGACGTAGATGGTGCCGTCGTCGTCGACGGTGACGTCGTTGGCGCGCGGCTCGGCCTGACCGGCGGACAGGTCGACCAGGTGCTGTACGGCACCGGTGGTCAGGTCGAAGACACCGACCCCGGACACCGGGGGCAGCGAGGGGTCCACCATGCCGAGCAGCCGGAGGAAGTAGTCGGTGTAGGCGGCCAGCACCCGGTTACGGGCGGCGTCCACCGTGATGCCGAGCACCGAGACCTGGGCGAACGGGGCGACCAGCGGAGTCACCGAACCGTCCGCCCTGACCACCGAGATCGTGCCCTGCGCGCTCGACCCGACGAGGAACGCCTTCCTCCGCGGATCCCAGGCGACGCCCTCCGGGTACACGCCCGGGGCGGTGACGGAGAGGGTGCGCGGCAGCGGGCAGCCTGCGGACCGGGACACCGCGAACGCCGGCAGGGGGGTGGCGGCGAGTGTGCCACCCACGGCACCCGCGGCGGCGAGTCTGAGCAGAGTACGGCGGGAGGCCGGAACTGGCGCGTTCAATGTGTGTTCCTTCAGGCGGTGGTTACGACCCTGCGGTGGCAAGGCCGGAGGTCGGGTGATCGGCTGGCCGACATAGGGCACGGCAGAAGAGCCGGGCGGCCGCCCGGCGCCGGGCGAAACCACCGAGCCAGGCTGCCTGACGGCTTGAAAGAGCCTCTCAATACGCGCTGAAGAACCGCTGAAACGGTGCTGTGCTTGGGGAACACCGTCCTGGGCGGGAGCGGGAGCGGCCGAAGAGTGCGCTGTGGTCGGCTGCCGACTTCGACACCCCGGACACTGGTGCCAGTTGGCGCAGCGTCAGGTTGCCGCGCCAGTACGCGGCGACCAGGAGCACGCGTCCTCCGGCGGCCAGCAGTACGCATCTCTGCTGATCGCCGCGGGAGAGTCCGTTAAGGTCGTGCCGGAGCGACTGGGGCACACCAGCGCTGCGATGACCCTGAACGGGCGTTCGGTGCCCTGAAGGGGGAATGTGCCCCGGATGTGCCCTCTCAGCCGGAGGGCTGAGAGAACGCGCAGGTCAGAGCCGACGCCAGGGGCACACAGTGCGATTGAGAGTGGAGTTCACGACCGAGCCCTTCGATCTCGACGAGGCACCCGCTCACGCGGTCGTGGCCCGCGAGGTCGTCCAGGGCGCCGCGCTGGACGCCGTCGACGTCGGCCCGTTCGGCAATACGGCGGAGGGCGGCGCCGACGCCGTGCTGACCACGGTGGACGCACTGCTGCGCGCCTCGCTGGCCGCCGGCGCGACGCGGGTCTCCCTCCAGGTCAGTGTGATCGGCGACGCGGACGGGGAGGGCGGCCGGTGACCGAGCCGCGCGACCACCCCTTCGTCGCGGCGGTCAAGCCGTTGGTCGACGCCATGGGCGGCGAACTGATGGCGCCCCACGAGGCACAGCCCGACGATGTCGTCCTCACCTGGGAGGGCGAGGACCTGCTGGCCGTACGGCTGCCGCAGCTGTCGGACTCCCTGGATCACATCCTGGCGGCGCTGGAGCGCCAACACGGCATGCCGCTCGCCGCACTGGACCGCAAGGTCAAGCAGTCGGTCGTACGAACACTGGAAGCGCGCGGCGCCTTCTCCGTACGGCACGGCGTGGAGACGGTGGCGAGCGCCCTCGGCGTCAGCCGCTTCACCGTCTACAACTACATCAATTACGCCAACGAGCGCCGAGCCGAGGCGCGAGGCGGCGCCGAACAGCCGCAGCAGGACGGCTGACCGGCCGCACCACGGCCACGCTGCCGTCAGACCGCGGCGTGCACGGCCGCCGGCCCCCGGTCAGGTGCCTCGCGGACGAGCCGCCGGCCGGTCACCGGCGGGGAGACCGATGGGCCTGCCCGCCGGTGACCGGCCGGCCGGTCAGCCGGCGCAGCAGGTGTCCTCGCGCATCCGACGAGAGACCGCGAGCCAGCGCTCCCGGTCGTCATGGCCGGCCGCGGGCCGGGCGGCCACCAGGTCCGTGCGCCGCACGAGCGTCCCGGCGGTGAGTACCGCGTGGGTGCGTACGAGCGAGTCGAAGTCGGTGAAGGGATCTCCGTCAACGATGGTCAGGTCGGCGATCTTGCCCGGCTCCACCGTGCCCAGGTCTCTGTCCAGGCCCAGGACACGGGCGGGCAGGACCGTGGCCGTGCGCAGTGCTTCGACGGGTGAGAGGCCGTAGCGGTGCAGGGCACGCAGGGCCATGTGGAGCTGGAGTCCCACCGGCGTCAGCGGCGAGTCCGTCCCCAGGGCCACCAGCCCGCCACCGGCCAGAACACGCCGGTAGGTGGCCACCTCGGTACTCATCAGGGTCAGCTCGGCCGGGCTCGGCGGCCGGGACGCGAGCTGACGGACCATCTCGATGTCCCAAGGGGGCATGAGACGGGTGACCCGGTCGTCGGCGGCCAGGGCGGGATCCGCTCCGATCAGCGGCGACGCCGAGAAGGGAGTGGCGATCATGGTGAAGTCGCCGGCCGTGTAGATCTCCGTGAGGTCCTGGTAGGAGTGACCGGTCGCGGAGATCGCATGCCCGAACTCCGCGCGTTGGGTGGCGTGCAGATGCGTCGTCAGGTCCTGGCCCGTCTGGATCCCGGGTGCGCAGAGGTGGCTGCCCGCGCGCACGCCGAGTTCATGGGCGGAGCGGGCGGCTTCCGCCATGAATCCGGCGGAGGCGCGGACATAGGTCTTGACGAAGTCCCATTCCAGCGCGGCGCCCCGTGCCAGGGAACGCCGAAGCCCCTCGGAGGTCCGGTGGGCACGGCCCATGGTGTACGCGACGCGTGACCCGTCGAGCAGCTCCCCGGTGGTGAGCAGCCGGGGCCCCGCCATGCGTCCGGCGACGACGGACTCGCGGATACGGGCCTGTTCGTAGGCGAATCCGCCGAGCGAGACGGCGGTGGTGATTCCGTAGGCGAGCTGGAGGAGGGTCTGCCGGCCACCGTAGGTGTACTGCCAGGGATGGGTGTGGGCGTCCCAGAGGCCGGGGATCACCGTACGGTCCGAGGCGTCGACGGTCCGGCCGGTCCCGCGCCGGGGGCGGTGGCGTTCGATGCCCGTCACCCGGCCGTCGCGCACGATGATGTCCACGTCGTCCTGGCGGGTTTCCCCCGTGCCCGTCCAGAGCTGCCCCGCGTGCACGACGGTGTCGGCCGGCGCGGGCCGGTGGTAACCGAGGGACAGGGGTACGGTGCGGGGCTTGCCGTCCGTCTCCTCACCCACATCGAGCAGTCGCAGCCGTCCCGAGGAGAGATACAGGACGGTGCGCGAGTCCCCGGACCAGGAGGGGTGGTCGGCGGGCTCGTCGGTGACGCGCCGTGCGACGCCGTCCGGCGTTCCGTCGGACCGTACGGGGAGAAGCCACAGCGCGGACTCGCAGATGAGGGCCATCGTCGCGCCGTCCGGGGACCAGACGGGGCCGGAGTCGTAGCGGTCGGAGATCGACGCGTGCGGTGCGACGGCGTGCAGCCGGTCCGCACCGGTGGTCGCGTCCACCACCCGCACGACGTTGTATCCCTCGCGGAATCGGTGGTTGAGACGGTTGCGGTCGCACAGGGCGAGATGCCGGCCGTCCGGCGCCCAGGTGGGCCTGCCGGGCAGTCCGCCGCCGCCCAGAGGCGCGGCGAGGGTGTGGTCCGTGCCGGTCGCGAGATCGCGGACGATCAGGTTGCCCGAGATGTCGAGGTGGGCGAGCCGGCTGCCGTCGGGCGAGAGCGCGGGGTGAATCCGGCCGCCGGTGGCGAGCACGCTCTCCTGGTGGGTGGCCAGTTCGTGCCGTCGGATCGCGTACTGCCCGTCGCGGTCGTCGGCGTACAGGACGGCGCTGCCGTCCGGCGTCCATACCGGGGCCTGGACGTAGTGGGTGGGCGCGGCCTGGACGAGTCTGCGCGGGGCGCCGCCACCGGAAGTACCGGCGGTCCACAGGGCGTTGAGCGCGGCGAAGACCACCTGCCGGCCGTCCGGGGAGAGCGCCGGCAGATGGATGCCCCGGACAGGCCGGGTGCGGGTGGAGTCCAGGTCGTGGCGCTTCACGCGGTAACGGGGGCGGCTCACCGGGAGCCGCGCGCTGAAGGGGATTACCTTACGGTCGCCGCTTGCCGGCTCCAGCAGCACGAAGGCGCCGGCGACATTGAGCAGGAGTTGCCCCGAGGGGGTCCAGCGCGGCGGCACCGGCAGCACGTCCCCGGACACGGCGACGTCCTCGCCGTCGATCACCAGCGTGCTCGACGAGTTGGGTTCGTCCGACTCCGAGGTGGTGCGCAGATACGCGAGCCGGTGGTCCCGGGAGAGGGCGGGGGCCAGGATCCTGGCCCCCGCCACCGCATCGGTGTGGACGGTCCGCACCGCGCCGGCGCCGTCGGCGAGCACCGAGGCGATGGTGCGGGCCTGGAAGGCGCCGTCGGTGAACCGGCCGCGCACGAAGAGCACACGCGTGCCGTCCGGTGACCACACGGGATCGAAGTCCTCCACGGGGCCGCCGTCGCCGGGACCGTCCTGACCGGTGAGGCCGGTGATACGGGCGAGTGCGCCGGTGCGGATGTCCAGGGTCCAGATGCGGTAGGCGCCGCCCGTCGCCGGGCTGCCGCCGCGCTCGGAGGCGAAGGCGATCCGGCTCCCGTCGGGTGACCACGAGGGGCCCCGGTCGTCCCACGGCCCGTCGGTGAGCTGTCGCAGCTCGGAGCCGTCCGGGCGCAGGGTCCAGATGTGGAACCCGCCGCCGCGGTAGGCGCACACCGCGAGGAGCTTTCCGTCCGGTGAGTGGACCGGACGGACGGGCTCCAGATCGGGCGGCGTGAGGGCGACGCCGTCACCGCCGCGCCGGGGGATGTCCCAGAGCACGCCCTGGATCTCGGCGATGAGCCGGTCACCGGAGGGAGCGAGGCTCGCGGTGCCGTTGGTGGCCGCGGTGAACGTCAGCAGGGTCCGCCGGTCCTGGCCGAGCGCCCGAGCGGCGGGGGTGCTCGCCAGCGGGGTGAGAGCGGCGCCGGCGGTCACTCCGGCGGCCTGCAGGACGCTCCGTCGTGACGGTCCCGCGAGGTGCGGCAACGCCCGGTCACTGTGGGTACCCGTGGGCTCCAACGGTCCTCCTGGAAAAGGGGCTTGGGTGGTGTCGGCGTGGCGGACGGTGGGACCGGGGTGGCGGACCCCGGACACCCCCGGACGGCTCAGGCGGGCTCCGGCTCCCTGGGTACGGCCCGGAGCCCGCCCGCCGGCCGGGCAGGCGCCGCGGTGGTGGCGACGGGGTCGAGGAGACGGCGGAGGAAGCGCCGGGTGCGCTCGTGCCGGGGGGCGTCGAGGACCTGCCGCGGACAGCCTTCCTCGATCACGGCCCCGCCGTCCATGAAGGCCACCCGGTCGGCGACCTGGCGGGCGAAGGACATCTCGTGCGTCACGACCATCATCGTCATGCCGTCCGTCGCCAGCCCGCGCATGACCCCGAGGACCTCGCCGACGAGTTCGGGGTCGAGGGCGGACGTCGGCTCGTCGAAGAGCATCAGCTCCGGTCCCATCGACAGTGAGCGCGCGATGGCCACGCGCTGCTGCTGGCCTCCGGAGAGATGGGCCGGATAGGCGGACGCGCGGTCCGCCAGCCCCACCCGCTCCAGATTCTCCAGGGCGATCCGTCTGGCCTTGTCGCGGCTGTGCCGGAGGACCCTGCGCTGTGCGATGGTCAGGTTCTCCTCCACGGTCAGGTGGGGGAAGAGGTTGAACTGCTGGAAGACCATGCCGATACGGCGGCGGATCCGGTCGATGTCCGCGTCGGGGCCGGTGACCTCCTCACCGCCGATACGGATGCTGCCGGAGGTCGGTGTCTCCAGCATGTTGACGCAGCGCAGCAGCGTCGATTTCCCGGACCCGGAGGGGCCGATGACACAGACGACCTCACCCGCCGCCACGCTGAAGTCGATGGATGTGAGGACGTTCACCGCGCCGAAGGACTTGCTCAGCCCGCGGATCTCGATGGCGGGCCGGCCGTCCGCCGGGGTGTGGTCTGACGGTGTGCGCATGGTGTCACCGGGCCTTGCGTGTGTGTGTTTCGAGCCTGCGGACCAGGATTCCCAGCGGTATCGTGATGAGCAGGTAGCAGAGTCCGGCGACCAGGATCGGTGTGGTGTTGGCCGCCGAACTCGCCGCGTCCTGACCGAATTTGGTCAGCTCGCGGTCCTGCAGAGTGACGCCGAGGAAGAGAACCAGCGAGGAGTCCTTGAAGAGCAGGACGAGTTCGTTGGTCAGCGGCGGGATGATGATCCGGAACGCCTGCGGGACGACGATGGACCGCAGGGCGTGCGACTGCCGCATGCCCAGGGAGCGGGCGGCCTCCCACTGCCCGCGCGGCACCGCCTCGATACCGGCTCTGATGGTCTCCGCCATGTAGGCGGCCGCCACCAGGCCGAGGGCGAAAGCCGTCTGGCCGTAGATGCCGCCGGGGAACCGCACGCCGGGGAACGCGAGCGGGATGCCCACACCGGTGAACACGAAGATCAGCAGTGCGGGCAGCCCGCGGAACACCTCGATGTAGGCCACGGCCAGGTAGCGGCACAGCGGCACGTCGGACCGCCGCATCAGCGCGACCACCATGCCGAGGACAAGCCCGAAGAGGAAGCCGCCGACCGTGAAGAGGACCGTGTTGCGCAGGGCGACGGTGATCACTTCGGGGAACATCTGCCGGGCGACGGACACCCGGCCGAACTGGTCGGCCAGCCGGTTCCAGTCGGCGAGCGCGACGACGAGGAGCGCGGCCAGCACGAGCAACCCGTACTGGGCCGCGCGTGCGAGGCGCCGGCGGCGTCGGCGGTGCACCGCGGGAGACGCCAGGGCCCTCGGCGCGGTGACATCGGCCGCCTTCCGGAGTCCGGTCAAGATGGCGATCCCCCGGGCGCGGCGCCGAACCACGTGGCGTACAGCTTCTTGTACGTGCCGTCCGCCTTGGCGTCGGCGAGCGCGGTGTTGACCGCCTTGAGCAACGCGCCGTCGCCGCCCTTGCGTACGGCGAATCCGTACTGTTCGCCGGTCCTGACCGACAGGGCGATCCGGAACTTCGCGTTCGAGGGATCCTTCAGCCACTCGGTCACCACGGGCGAGTCCTGCATGATGGCGTCCACCTGCCCGGTCCTGAGCGCGTTGAGCTGGGCGTCGACGCTCACGAACGACTGGGGGTCCAGGCCCTTGCCGCGCAGGTAATCCTCCCCCGTGGTGGAGGACATCGAGCCGAGCTTGTGCCCCTTGAGGTCGTCCGCCGTGGAGATCCCGGTCCCCGCGCGCGCGAGGACGGCCTGGTCGGCGTCGAAGTACGGAGCGGAGAAGTCCAGGTTCTTCTTGCGTTCCTCGGTGATGGTCATACCGACGGCGGCGATGTCGCACTGCCGGGCGTTCAGGGCGGCGCCCGTCTTGATCGTCTCGAACGGGCCGTCGACGATGACCTGCTTCACCCCGAGATCCGCCGCCACCAGGTCGATCAGGTCGACATCGAATCCCACCACCTCGCCGTCCCGTTCGGACTGGAAGGGCGGATCGGGCAGATGGGTGCAGACGGTCAGCTGACCGGGCTTGACCAGCGTGACGCCCCCCTTCACGGTCGTCGTCCCGGAGGCGTCCCCCGATCCGCATCCGGCGAGGAGCAGGGCGGCAGCCGTCGCCGTCGCCGCGATGGCGACGCGCGAACGGCCACGGGAAACATGGGACATGGAGAGCTCCCGGAAGAGAGGGCGGGGCAGCGTGGTCCCGGCGGGCCCGCCGCGACGGCGTGACATGGGGGTAGGGGGTCTCATACGGCGGCTCCGTGCTCCCGGAAGAGGCTGTCCAGCAGCAGCTTGTCGTGCGTACCGCCCTCGGGGAGACGCTTGATCACCAGCAGGCAGGGCATGCCGAACTCGCCGCCGGGGAACCGTTTGGCGCGGGTGGCGCCGATACAGACCGACCAGGCGGGTGCCTCGCCCGGGGGGAGTTCCTCGCCCGTCTCCGCGTCGAAGACCCGGGTGCTGGCGGTGAGCAGGACGCCGGCCCCGAGCTTGGCACCCCGGCGGACCCTGGCCCCCTCGACCACCATCGAGCGCGATCCGATGAACGCGTCGTCCTCGACGACCACAGGGACGGCGGTCGCGGGTTCCAGCACCCCGCCGATGCCGACGCCTCCGGAGAGGTGCACGTTCTTGCCGATCTGCCCGCAGGAACCCACGGTGGCCCAGGTGTCGACCATGGTCCCCGAGTCCACGAACGCGCCGATGTTGGTGTACGACGGCATGAGGACGACGCCGGGGGCATGATGGCTGCCCCAGCGGGCCACGGCCCCCGGCACGACCCGTACACCACGGAAATCGGTCTTGAGCGGCAGCCGGTCGTGGTATTCGAACGGGCCCGCCGAGGTCTCGCGCATGTCCAGGACCTTGAAACAGAGCATGATGGCGCGTCTGGCCCGCTCGTCCACGATGACCTCGTCGGTCTCGGGATCCACGGCGGCGACACGGGCGCGTCCTTCGTCCAGCAGGCCGACGGCCTCGACGACGGTGGCACGGGCATCGCCGTCGGCAGGCGTCAGCTCCGCGCGACGCTCCCACAGCGCGTCGATCTCGGGATTGATCGGCCCGCCGAGGACAGCGGGAACCGTAGGGCTGTTCATGATGCTGCGACTCTCCTTGACACGGTCGAGGGGCATACAGGTCATGTGCTGCGGCTGACTGAGGAGAGGTTGAAGTCCGACACCCGCAGCGGCGGCGCGGCGAGCGGCATCGCGTACGGATCCCACTCGCGCGACAGCGCAGGCGAGGTCGCCCCGGCCTCGGTGACGCGCCCCAGCATCGCCACCGGGCTCTCGTTGAAACGGAAGTTGTTGACCTCGGCCACGATCTCGCCGTGCTCCACCAGATACACGCCGTCGCGGGTGACCCCGGTGAGCAACCCGCTGTTCGGGTCGACGGTGCGGACGTACCACAAGCTGGTGATGAGCAGCCCGCGCGCGGTGCGGGCGACCATGTCGTCCAGGGTCGCCCGGCCGGGGCCCTCCAGGATCAGGTTGCCCGCGGCCGGGGTGCACGGCAGGCCCGTCAGCACGGCGGACTCGCGGGTCTGCACCAGCGCGCGCAGCGTGCCGTCCCTGATCCAGTCCGTGGCTGTCAGCGGCAGGCCGTTGTCGAAGACGGAGCTGTCCCGTCCGGAGGACGGCACGACCAGGAACGGCGGGCAGGGCAGGTCCGGGTGGTGGGGATCGCTGCGCAGGTTCAGTGGGTACGGAGTCAGCCGCTCGCCGACCCGGTTGGTGCCGCCGGGACCGGTGAACGGGCCGCGTCCGTCGTGCGCGGCGCGGGCGCCGGCCGCCCGGTACAGGTTGAGCGCCATTTCCCCCGCCGCCGAGGGGGAGAGCAGCACGTCGTAGCGCCCCGGGGGCAGTTCACGGCGCTCGTCGCCGCGGGACATCCTGCGCAGCAGGTCGTCCGCCATGCCGGTGAGGCCGTCGGCCCGCAGGGTCCGGACGGGAGCGGCCGTCCAGGCCGACCGCGTGAGGTCCGCGGACTTCGCCGTGAGCTCGACCCGTCCGAAGGGATGGTCGCCGCGGAGACGGAGCCCGCTGGAGGTGGCCATCCAGGTGGTCAGAGAGCCCTCTTCGGCGAAACCGAACAGCAGCCGGTCGTGCGCCCGCGCGGCCTCGAAGGCCCGGCCGAGGGCGGGCACGAACCGGGCCGCCCTCTCACGGGCCCGGTGCTCAGGGCCGGTCCGCTCCTGGGCCGGAGCGGGCCAGTCGACCGGTCCGCCGGCCGGCGCGGGCAGGGGCAGCGCGCCCGGCACCGGCGTCGCCGCCCGCGCCGCGGCCTCGGCGGCCGCGACCGCCTGGGCGATCCGGTCACGGCTGGTGCCTGAGCAGCGGACCACACCGACCGAGGTGCCACCGGACTCCCGGTGTTCGACGGCGATGACGGTCAGCAGCCGTCCGCGCGCCGACCCGCTGGTCGTGACCGTACTCTCCGACCAGCGCAGATGGACGCTGTCCCGGTCCTCGACCACGACCACGCACGCGTCGGCGCGGCAGAGCCCGAGCGCGTACTCGGCGAGATCCTCGGCGGAGAGCCGCTCCGGGCCGGCCGGAGGGCCGTCGGAGACCGGCCGTGTGGGGATCGTCGGGCGGATCACAGTCCTCCCTCCTGTCCGGTGTCCAGGACCCGGATGCCGGCGAAGACGGCGGCCGGCGCGCCGTGGCTGACGGGGGCGAGCTGTCCCGGCTGTCCTTTCCCGCAGTCGAGGGCGCCGTTGAGCACATAGGTCTCCGGGCCTCCGACGGCTTCCATGGCTCGCCAGAACTCCAGGGTGTCCGCCTGGTAGGCGACACCGTCCAGCGGCTCGGCGAGCCGGCCGCGGTGGATACGGCGGGCCCGGTCGGCGGTGAACTGGAAGTTACGGCGTTGCATGTCGATCGAGTAGCTCCCCTCTCCGGCCAGATAGATTCCGTCGTCGATCCCCGCGATCAGCTCGTCGAGGCCCGGTCCGTCCGGCGCCGGGGTCAACGACACATTGGGCATGCGCTGCATCGGGGCGAACCTGGCGGACTCGGCGAACGCGCATCCGTTGGAGCGTCGGAGACCGATCCGCCCGGCCGTGTGCCGGTCCGTCTGACAGCCCGTCAGGATTCCGTCGCTGATCAGGGACCAGGACTGGGCGCGCACGCCCTCGTCGTCGTAGCCGACGGTCGCCAGCCCGTACGGGTCCGTCCGGTCGCCGGTGACATTCAGCAGAGGGGAGCCGTAGCGCAACGTGCCGATCAGGTCGGGGGTGGCGAAGGTGCCGCCGGCGAAAGCGGCCTCGTCGCCGAGCGCCCGGTCGAGTTCGGTGGCGTGGCCGATCGACTCGTGCAGGGGCATCCACAGATGGGTGGAGTCGACCAGGAGGTCGTACCGCCCCGGGCGCACCGGGCGCGCGGCCCGCTTCTCGGCGAGGAGTCCGGGCAGCGCACGCAGTTCGGCGTCGAAGTCCCAGCCGTCGCCCCGCAGATACTCCCAGCCCCTGGCGGTCGGCGGTGCGGTCATCCGTACGCCGACATGGCGCCGTCCCGTGGACATGGCGGTCAGCTCGGGATGGATCCGCACGCGCCGCTGGAAGGTGGTCGTCCCCGCGCTGTCCGCGTAGAACTTCTCCTCCCTGACCTGAGTGACGCTCGCCTCGACATGGTCGACACCGGGCTGGGCCAGCAAGGTCCTTGACCAGTCGGCGAGCAGCCCGATCCGCTCGGCCACCGGGACGGTGAAGGGGTCCACGCGGCAGGGCGAGGCCCACTCCAGGTCGTGGTGGACGGGTTCCTCGACGAGGGCGACGGGCCTCCGGTTCGCGGTGGACAGTGTCTCGGCGAGGCTCACGGCGTCCCGTACCGCGCGGTCGACCGCGGCGACGGTCAGCTCGCAGTCCCCGGCCCAGCCCCAGGTGCCGTGCCGGACGACGCGTACGGCGAAGCCCGTGTCCTCGCTCTCGCCGATGTCCTCCAGCTCGCCGTCCGACAGGCTCAGCCGGTGGGTGCGCACGCACTCGGCCCGGAAGTCGAGCGAGGTGGCGCCGAGCGCCGCCCCGCGCAGCTTCGCCGTGTCGGCCAGTTCCCGCAGGGCCACGGGGTCGAGTCCCCCTCCGCTGACGCGGCCGGTGTCAGGCATGGGCGAGGCCCTGGTCGCTCATGGTCCGCAGCGAGGAGAGCCAGATCGGCACAGCCGCCAGCAGCAGTCCGGCGAGACAGACGGTCAGCGCGGCCCGGACACCGAACAGGGAGCCCAGCGCGCCGCCGAGGATGCCGCCGAACGGCATGACCCCCCACATCACGAACCGCATCGTGGCATTCATACGGCCCAGCAGGTGCTCCGGGCAGGCGAGTTGGCGAATGCCGATCTGGGTGACGTTGTAGATGGCCGAGGCTCCCATGCCGAGAAACGTGCCGATGCCGTAGAGGACCGTCTGCCAGCCGGGAGCCGCGAACGGCAGCAGCAGGAACGGGAAGGTCATCAGCAGCGAGATTCTGAGTGTGCGTACGGTGCCGAACCGCCGGCAGATCGGCGGGGTGAGCACCGCTCCGAGCAGCCCGCCGATCGCGCCGGCCGCCAGCAGGACGCCGTATCCGCCGGAGGAGAGACCGATCTGGCGGATCAGGAAGATGGGCTGAAGGGCCAGCCAGCCCGTTTCGAAGAGCTGCACGACGGCGCCGCAGAGCGCGATCGGCCGGAGGACGGGGTCACGCAGGACGACGGCGAGTCCTGCCTTGATGTCCGGCCACATGCGCGACGGCTCCCCGGGCGCCGCGTCGGCCCGGGGGCTCTTCCCGTCGTCCCGGATCCTGCTGAGGAAGAGTGCGGACACCGCGTAGCTGAAGGCGTTGACGAGGAGGGTGAAGGGCGCCGTGAGGTACTGGACGAGCAGCCCCGCCGCCGCGGGTCCGCCGGCGGTCGCGGAGAACTCTACGACCTCCAGCCGGGTGGCTGCCTCGACCACCCGCTTCCTGCCGACCAGTTGGGGGACGTAGCTCATATGGGCGACGTCGAAGAGGACCGTGCCGAAGCCGACGAGGAGGGCGACCACATAGAGGTGGGGCAGCGACAGGACACCGAGGAACGAGGCGACGGGGAGGCTCAGGATGACCAGGCCCCGGGCGATGTCCGCGGCGATCAGGATCCGCCGCCGCCGGAACCGGTCGGCCCAGACTCCGGCGGGGAGCCCGATCAGGAGGAACGCGGCGGTCTCGGCGGCGGTCAGCAGACCGCTCTGGAAGGGGGTGACATGGAAGGTCGTCACGGCGATGAGGGGGAGGGCCACCAGCCGTATCTGGGTGCCGATGTGGCTGGCCCCCGCCCCGGCCAGCAGGTACTGGAAGCCGCGGTGCCGTAAGACCGGGCCCGGTGGCGGTACAGCGGTCTCCGGGGTGGAGCCAGGACTCCGCGGTGTGGTGGTCACGGCGCGATCACCCGGCTGTCGACCCGGCTGAGGAAGCCCGCGGTGTACAGCGACGGGTCCGGGACTCCCGCGGCGGAAAGGATCTCCATGCGCAGCGGTACGGGGAGGACGGCGGTGTCCTCCGGGGGCGCGGACATCCAGCTCTCGCCCTTCGTGGGGTCGGTGGGCCGCTCCGTGTCGTAGGCGACGACCAGGGAGGGGTCCGTGAGGGCCCGAAGACTGACGACGAGATCCGCTTCGTCCGAGCCGTCCTCGGGGTCCAGCAGCTGGGACGGCACGGGCACACAGCCGAACTGGCTCTTGAAGACGAAGAGTCCGGGCTGTGCCACATGTCCGTACAGGCTCGGATCGCTGCCCAGCGAGAGCCACCGGTGGCCGCGCTCCCGCGCCTCTTGGCAGGCCATCAGATACATGGCGCGTACCAGCTGCCCGTTGCGCTCCTCGGCCGCCATGGCGCTGAACCGGATGCGCACCACCGAGTCGGCGGTGTCGAGGGCACAGACGCAGCCCCCGATCAGCACGCCTTCGGCATCGGTGGCGCGGACGAGGAAGTAGCCGTCGGCCTGTTCCAGGAACTGCTCCCGCATCCCGACCGCGTAGGGAACGCCGTTGCGCAGCCGGGACATGTGCGCGTCGTACACGACGAGGAACGCGTCCAGGGCCGGGGCGTCCAGCGGGTGCACGCCGACGCGGACACCCCGGTCGCGGAGGGTGCGGAGTGAGTGGCGGGCGTTCTTGCGTGCCCGGCGTCCCAGCCGGCCGAGGAAGTCCTCCTCGCTCGCGCGGACGGGCGCCAGCCAGGTGAGCCAGCTCGGTTTGACGGCGAATCCGGCCTTCCGCAGCAGCGGCCGGTCCGCCGCCTCGGGGTCACGCACCCTGATCACGTCGGCGTCCTGACGGTACGCCGGCCAGTCGCGGCCGAGCGCCTCGTCGGTGTCCACGTGCGCGATGCGCAGCCCGCTGTCGTTCGTCATCTCCATGGCGTACTCACTTTCTGGTGCCCGCCCATCCGGCCTCGACGGCTTCGGGAGCCGGTTGTCCCAGGGCCTCGTACCACTGCGGCGGGCAGTCACCGGGGGGCCGGACCGCGGACCACAGCGGCTGGATCGCGGCCCCGCGCAGGGTCTTGCCCCGGTAGGCGCCGGTGCCCAGGTCGACCGCGGTCAGCCCGTTCTCCATGGCGAGGCGGAGGGGGGCGTACACGGCCAGGTTGAAGTAGGCGAACGGCGGCTGCTCCAGGTCCTCCTGGAAGCCGGCGGCGCGCACGTACAGGGTGTTCTCATGGATGTAGGAGAGAGTGAAGCCACGGAGCCCGCCGTCATCCGTCTCGTCGGCGAGGACGACGCTCCTCGCGCCGAGATGCCTCTCCTGCGAGGCGACGTAGGCGGTCATCTCGTGGTCGGTCACGGGGTCGCCGTACCGACGCTGAAGCTGGCCGAGCAACGGTCCGACACGGTCGACGAGGTCACCCAGCGCGTAGCGCGTCGTCGTCCCGCCGGCCGCCCGGAACGCCGTGATCTCCTTCTTGAACTTGGAGCGCCGGGCGCTGGGGAAGCGGGCGAGGTAGTCGTCGAGGTCCCGGTCCTCCGCGGTCACCGGGATCACCGCCTCGGCCGAGGTGGGGACCGGTGCGACGGGCCCGCCGAGGACCGCTCCGGCCTCCAGCGCCGCCGCTTCCGGCGCGTACATCATCGCCGTGCCGCGGGCGGCGGAGCGACCGGCGAGGTCGAGGCATCCGCTCAGCAGCGCGCGGGCCACGGCCCGCCGGTCCCGGCCCGGCCGTACGAGGATCTCGCTGTGGTAGCCGCTGGCCGAGCCCACGAGCAGCAGCGGAAACCACCGGTCCGTCGCGTCCGTGGTGTCGCAGTGCGGGGCGAGGAAGACGCGTACCGGGTCGTACCAGGTGGTGAAGCGGTCCGGTGCCGAGGAGAGCAGATAGGTGGGTACGGCGCCCACCAGGACACCGTCGCCGCCGTGCGCCAGCACGTACTCCGGGCGTGCCCCGCTGGACGACTCCGCCCAGTGCAGCCACGGATAGCTCTGGTAGAGGCCGGTGCCTTCGGCCAGCCGGCCCCACTCCTCGGAGCCGATCGCCGTGATCGTGGCGACGGTGGAAACACGGATCGGCTCGTCACACGTGTGCGTGCCCGCCGGGAACGTCGTGGCTATGGCAGTGCTCCTTCTCGGTTCCTGGCCCGCGGTGGCTTCGTGGCACCGGCGGTCGCGGGGCCGGGCGGTGTGTCTCCGGGCGACGGTGGAGCGGGCGCCCGGTCGAGGGCCGTCGCCAGCAGTCCGATCCGCGGCTCGACCGTTTCCTGTTCCTCCGTCGCCGCGATCCGTACGTACGGATGTCCGGCGGGGCCGTACTGCGCCCCCGGGGCCAGGACGAGACCGGCCGTCCGCGCGGCGAGCCGGGCGAACGCCGCGCCGTCCCCGCCGGGCGTCCTCAGCCAGACGAACATGGCGCCCTCGGGCCGGGCGCAGCGCAGGCCCGCCCCATTGAGCAGGTCCACGAGCCCGGTCAGCCGGCGCAGGGTGCGCGCGCGCTGTCCGGCGACCCGCCGGTCGTCGCCCAGCAGCCGGGCGGCCACGACCTGTGCGGGTGCGGCGGCCATCAGCCCGGCGTCGCGGCGGCGGACGACCAACGGCGCCACCAGGCGTGGATCACCGGCGTAGAAGCCGACCCGGAGCCCCGGGGCGTGCGAAGCCTTGGACATGCTGTGGACCGCCAGCACCCCGTCGAGGCCGCTGGAGAGAATCGTCCCCGGGCTGCCGTCCCAGGTGAGATCGGTGTACGCCTCGTCCGAGAGGACGATCACACCGTGCTCGCGCCCCCAGCGGGCGATGGCAGCCAGCGGCTCGACGACTCCGGTGGGATTGGCCGGGCTGTTGACCCACAGGCACAGCGCGCGCCGGACGTCGGAGGCGGGCAGCAGGTCGAGCCGCATCCTGAACGCGTCGTCCGTAGGCACCTCCACGGTCCGCATCCCCGCCAGCGCGGCGCCCACCGCGTAGGTGGGATAGCGCAGCCGGGGAATCAGGACCGTGTCGCGTCCGCCACCCCGCTCCTGGCGCAGGAACAGGGCAGCCGACCCGATGAACTCCTTGCTCCCGGCGCAGGCCGCGACCGCGTCGGGCGGTACGGACACGCCGTAGCGGCGGCGCAGGGCCGCGGCGGCCGCCGAGCGCAGGACGGCGAAGCCCCGGCTCTTCGGATAGCCGGGCTCCCCTCCCTCAGCGGCCCACGCGTCGGCCGCGTCGGGCTCGGGGTCGCAGGCCACACCGAGGGAGAGATCGACAGGGGCGAAACCCGAGTCCCGCGCGGTGGCGAGCAGTTCCTCCCTCATACGGGACACGTCCGTCCCCGCGGGGGCCGGCCGCCGTCGCCGCGGTGGCCGAGCGGCCTTGGGCCGGTCATCCGTACAGCCCCTCGGCCTCGAAGGCGCGGATGGCCGCCCGGTCCCGCGCCACCTGCTCGTCGTCGCCCAGCAGGTACACGATGCCGGGGGAAGTGAACAGATCGACCGTAGGCTGTACCGGCACTCCCTGGCTCAGATCGCCGATCAGACCGCTGAAGCTCGGCAGAGCGGCGAGCCGGGCCGCCACGTCAGGGGCACGGATGACCCCGTCGCGGTGCGCGATCAGCGACAACACGCTGAGCCCCTGGGTCAGTTCGTAGGGGCGCTCCGCCCGCGCGTCGAAGCGGTCCGGGTCGGTCACCGCCTCCACGGTCAGACTCACCTGGCTGGTACCGGTCGCCTGCTCCACCGGTCCGGTCAGGATGGTGCCCTGCATGCGTGCGGCGGTCTCGATCAGCACCGGGCCGCTCGCGGTGAGCATCAGCTCGCTGTGCGCGGGGCCCCAGGCGATGCCGAGGGCGTCGAGCACACCGGTGATGTACGCGCCCAGCCGGTCCTGCACATCGCCGCGTGCGGGCAGCAGGCTCTCGCAGTCGCACACCAGGCCCGCGCCCGGTATCCGGCGCCGGTCGTCGCGCCAGATCTCCGCGATGTGGTGGCGTCCGGCGCGGCTGACCGTGTTGACGAAGTACTGCTGGCCGACGAGGAGTTCCTGGATGAGTACCTTGTGGTTGGCCAGGCCCATACGGTTGGTCTCGCCGTGCAGCTTGGTGAAGGTCTGGCGGACCGCTTCGGGCGAGTCGCAGAAGGTCACGCCGTCGGATCCCGCGCTGTCGGCGGGCTTGACGACCACGGGCCACCGGCCGAGGCTCAACGCCTGCTCCACTGCTTCGGCCTCGCTCCTGGCCTCGAAGGTGCGGACGTGCCGCAGGCCTTTCTCGCGGAGCCGGGCGGCCATGGCCGCCTTGTCCCTGCGGGCTTCGCTCAGCGCGGTGCCGTTGCCTTCGAGGGAGAGCGACTCGGCCAGCTCGTCGGCGAACCGGACACCGATCTCGGTGCCGGCGACCACCGCGCGCAGCGGGACACGTGCGAGTTCGGCGGCGGTCGCGGCGGCGTCTCCCTGCCCGAACACGACCTGGTCGAACTCCTCGGGGCGCAGGCTTCCGGCGTAGATGTCGGGCAGCGGCCACTGGCTGGTGACGGCCACGACCCGCCACCCGCGAGCGGTGAAGGCGTCCTTGAGGTAAGCCCCGGTGGAGAAGGGGTCGACGATCCCGACCGCGGGCCTGTCCGCTGCCCTCGTGAGTGCCCCGGGTATGGGTCCGTTCATGGTGCGGTGACCTCACTTAGCGTGCCTGTGACGGGGCGGGCGGGAGACGGAGCGGCCATCCGGTCCGGTGAGAACCGCAGGGTCGCGAAGTGATCGAGCTCCTGCTCCTCGGCCCGGCGGATGAGTTCCACCGTGCCGTCCGGCCGTAGCAGCAGCTCCTTGGGGCGCAGCCGCCCGTTGTAGGTGAAGCCCATGGAGTGGCCGTGCGCGCCGGTGTCGTGTACCAGCAGGAGGTCTCCCTCGACCAGCTCGGGCAGTTCGCGGTCCGTGCCGAACTTGTCGCTGTTCTCACAGAGCGACCCGACGACGTCGACGGTCCGGGAGGGCCGGCCCCGCGCCTCGGGCGCCGTGATGTGGTGGTAGGCCGAGCTGTACATGCCCGGTCGCATGAGGGAGCTCATACTCGCGTCGACGCCCACGTACTCACGCCACTTGCTCATCCGGTTGAGGACGCTGGTGACGAGCACGCCGTGCGGGCCGGTGATGTACCGGCCGCTCTCGAAGCAGAGCCGTGGAAGCACGACGTTCCGCTCGCCCGCCCAGCCCGTCAGCCTGTCCCGGAGAGCCCGGCCCAGCGCCGGCAGGTCGAAGGTCTGCTCCCCGGGCCGGTAGGGGATGCCGATACCACCACCGAGATTGAGGAACTCGACCTCGACGCCGGTCCGTTCGCGGATGTCCGTCGCGAGCCCCAGCAGGATGTCGAGCGTACGCACGAGCGGCGCCGTCGTCAGTACGTTCGACGCCACCATCATGTGCAGGCCGAAGTGACGTACGCCCAGCTCGCGGGCGCTGTTGACCGCCTCGGTCAACCGGCTCGGGGGAATGCCGAACTTGGCGTTCTGCGGGCTGCCGAGGAACTGGTCCGAACTCTCCGTCGCCCCCGGGTTGACGCGCAGGCAGAGGGTGTCGACCAGGCCGGAGCCGCCCAGATGGTCCGCCAGCTTGGCCAGCACGGCCGGGTCATCGATGTTGATCAGTGCTGACTGCCCTACGGCCGCGGCCAGTTCCTCCCGGCTGGTGTTGTTGGAGGTGAAGAACACATCGGCGCCCCTGGCTCCGACGCTGTGGGCCAGGGCCAGTTCGGGCAGGGAGCTGCAGTCGAAGCCGAAGCCGTGACGCCGCATGATCTCCATGACCGCCGGGTTCGGCAGGGCCTTGACCGCGAAGTATTCGCGATAGGGCAGACCGGAGAACGCCTCGTTGAACCGGGTGCAGGTGGCGGCGATGCCCTGCTCGTCGTACAGGTGAAAGGGGGTTCCGAAGTGTTCGGCGGCTTCGCGGAGCACCGGCGTCACGCGGCGGCTGAACCCTGCGCTCATCGGCATGGGCGGTGACGTTCCTTCCTGGGAACAGCGGGGGCGGGAGGCACGCTCGGATCCGGGAGGCGGATGTCTCGCCTCCCGGACCTCATGACGAGCCGGCGGTGTACCAGCGGACGAGCTATTCCCGGGAGGGGTACTAGCGGTGTGCCACCAGGACCAGTCGGTCGTCGGGCGACTTCGCCCGGCCGTCGAATCCGCCGAAGCAGTCGACGTCGGTGAAGCCGGCCGTACGAAGGGATTCCAGCAACTGGTCACGGCTGTAGACCCGGGTCCTGCAGTCGAGTCGCCGGCCGTCCAGGAGGTAGCTGACATGCAGCATCTGCTGCTCCCAGTCCATCCGGATCTCTTCCTGTACTCCGTTGGTGCTGCGGTGCACGGTCCCGGCCCCGGGGCCGAGGCGCTTCTGCGCGCGTTCGAGATCGGAGAGCTCCAGCAGGAGCCGCCCACCGGGGCGCAGCGCTCGCCACCACGTACGCAGGACGGCGGTGTCCTCCTCGGCCGTCTCGCAGTAGCCGAAGCTCGAATAGACGTTGACCAGCGCGTCCGCGCTGCCGGGCGCCAGGTCGGCCATGTCCATGACCCGGTAGTCCGGGCCGGGATGCCGTCGCTCGGCGATGGCGATGACTTCCGGGGAGATGTCCACCCCGATCACGGGAAAGCCGTGCGCGGCCAGTGCCTGGGCGAATCTCCCCGGGCCGCATCCGGCCTCCACGACGGTCTCTCCGCTACGCAGCCCCAGTAGCCGTACGGTGCCGGCGGCCTCGGCCTCAGTGAATTCGTACCGGCCCAGCAGCTCCGACGCGTTGACGAAACTCTCGCCGAATGTGTTGACGGTGTTCAAGAGCGCGCTGCCCACGTGCTGTCTCCCGGTCGTGTGTCACTCGTGAACCTGGGCGATCAGAACCGCCCGGTGCCGCTCTCCAGAAATGGGGCGCGCATAGGTGAAGGTCTCGCACGTCGCGTAGGAAAAGCCGGCGGCATAAGCCTGCTCGACCAGATATTCCCCGGACAGCCAGTAGAACGCGTCGACACCGGGGGCCGCCTCGACGGCCCCTCCCGATCTGGGGCTGTCGTTCGACACCACCAGCGTCCCGCCGCCCGTGAACCAGGACCGAATACGGCCGAGGACGGGCAAGCTCTCCGTAGCGGAGTCGTACAGATGGCCCAGCAGGCCGTCCGCGTAGACCACGGGCCAGGCTCCCGCTTCCGGAGCCCATGACTCCACATCCGCCCGCAGGCTGGTCAGCCCTTTCTTTCTGGCGAGCTCCACCGCTTCCGGCATCGCGTCGACCGCGAGAATGTCATACCCCTGGGAAGCCAGCTCCGCCTCTATCATGGCGTTTCCACAGCCAAGACTGAGGAGCTTCTTGGAATCGTGTGCGGAAAGAGCCTTGACCAGCGTCTCCAGCATCAAGGAACGGTATTCACCGGAATATGTGGACGGTGTGACCGAGTCTCCTCGGGCATCCCCCCGCTCCCATACGTCGAATATCGACGAGGTATTGTTTCCCTGTGCGGAGTAGAAATTTTTGAGATCTTCCAGCGTTGCGCTCACGATTTCCCCCCTGCGTTGAGTCAGACGCTTGAGTGGTCTTCCGGGTAGAGCTCTTCCATCGTCTCGTGCGAGACATCGCGCTCCAGGTCGGCGAGCGTGGCGTACGAGAAGCAGAGGATGACGCGACGCGCACCGTCCCGTGTCAGCGGCGCGACGCGGTGCATGGCGGTGTCCGCCTTGAGCAGGTAGACAGAGCCGGTGGCCGGCTGACGGCGCTCGATGACGCCGTCCCGCAGGTACTCGTCGATCCGCGGGTTCTCCTTGTCCCACTCGGTGTCGCGCACGTATTCGAGCGCACCGCCGTCGTCGGATCCCGGCGCCTCGATGATCCAGATGAGCGAGTAGGAGTAGTCGTCCCAGTGCCAGCCGTGCGAGTCACCGGTCTGCGTCATGCGCGTGATGACGATCTCCTCCGGCTGCCACGGAACCGGTACGATCTCCGGCTCCCCGGTCAGCTCCGCCAGGAATCCCAGCAGCGCCGGCGAACGGTAGGCGGCCGGAATGATCTCGGCGTTCTCCACGATGGCATTGCGGCCCACCGCCTCGTAGTAGCGGGGTGAATTACCCGTACTGGCGATCTGGAGCCGGCGGCGCTGCGCGTGCTTCTCCAGAAGGGTGTCCACCTCGGAGAGGAGCTGCGCCTTCAGGCCGGTGGGACCGAATTCGGTGATCTCGATGTAGCCGTCCTCGGCGAATGCGTCCTGGAGGCTCTTCATGTCCCCCTGGAATCCTTCGAGGTATGCGCCGATCGCCGTCTCGGTGTTACTCATCCTTGACTCCCCCTCTGCGATTCGCTGAAACGAGTAACCGGAATTCTATTCAATCCGGCCCGATTTGCCGAACACTTTCACGCGTCTTTCGGCGCCAGCAAGCTCTGTCTCACGATCTGGTACATACCTTTCCGGCCAGCCGCCGCCCGTTGATGCGCTTCGAAGGTGTTTATATATGGATAAAAGAGACGTGACATCACCCCTAGTTACGACTGATCAAGGCAGGGTCACCACGTAGCCCCAGGTAGCGGCGTCGCTACTGGGTCGCGTGGTGTTCAATTTCCAAATGGCTGGAACGCGCGTGCTTTCCCTCTCGATACCTTCCGCGCGGCGCTATTGACACGGGCTGCCGAAATCAATGCGTGTGTTTGGAATTCATCATTCCGTAAAACTCCCGTGATCATGCCGCGAAGTCATGGCAGCGGCGGCCCGGGGGTGCGGGCGCCCGGGGCCGCGTGGGGGTGGCGGGTCCTCCGTATACGAGATTTCAACAAAGTGTTGACGCGGTGTGGTGGAGGGCGTTAGCTAGGCGAAGCCCGCTCACGACGGCCACGGAGGCTCCCGTGACTTCGACATCGACACCGGGCCTGGTCCGGTTCAACACCCTCTCCGACCGGGCGGCCCTGGCCGCGTTGCACGAGGTGTGTGCCAGTGCGGCGTGGGGGAGTGAACTGCTCGCCCGGCGGCCGTACGCCACCGCCGAAGCCCTCTTCGCCGCCAGTGACACCGCCATGGGTGAACTGGGCCCCGGGGATCTGGCCGAGGCGATGGCGGGGCATCCGCCGATCGGCCGGCCGAAACCCGGAGACCCGGTCTCCTCCCGCGAACAGCGGGGGATGGCCGGCGCCTCCGAGGAACTCAGGGCCGAGATGCTCGAACTGAACCTGGCCTACCAGGACACGTTCGGACATGTCTTCCTGATCTGCGCCACCGGCGCGACCGGTGAGCAGATGCGTGACGCGCTGAAGGCCCGGATCGGCCATACGCCCGAGCAGGAGCGCGCGATCGTGCGCACCGAACTGGGCAAGATCAACCGCATCCGGCTGACCCGTCTCGTGGAAGAACCCCCGGAAGAACTCGTGGAAGAACCCGCGGAAGAAGGAGAGCGACGGTCTTGAGCACCGACACCACGGCCTCGGTGTCCACGCACATCCTGGACACCAGCCTCGGACGCCCCGCCCAGGGTGTCGCCGTCTCGCTCGCGGCCCGGAGCGGCTCCGACGCGCGGTGGGCGGCCCTCGGCGGTTCGAGGACCGACGTGGACGGGCGCTGCAAGGACCTGCCGGCGCTGCCGGAGGGCACCACCCACGTACGTCTCGGCTTCGAGACCGAGGCGTACTTCTCGCAGAATGAAGCCGAGGCGCAGCAGGACGCCCCCCGCCCGAGGGACAGCGGTGCGTTCTTTCCGGAGGTGGCGATCACGTTCAGCGTCAGCTCCGGCGAGCACTATCACGTACCGCTGCTGCTCAACCCGTTCGGCTACTCCGTTTACCGAGGGAGCTAGCAGACATGCCCACGATTCTCGGCCAGAACCAGTACGGCAAAGCGGAGAACCGCGTCGTCAGGATCACGCGGGACGGCGGTACCCACCACATCAAGGACCTGAACGTCTCCGTCGCGCTCTCCGGCGACATGGACGACGTCCACTATTCCGGCTCCAACGCGCATGTCCTGCCGACCGACACCACCAAGAACACGGTGTACGCGTTCGCCAAGGAGCACGGCATCGAGTCGGCCGAGCAGTTCGGCATCCATCTGGCCAGGCACTTCGTCACCAGTCAGGAGCCGATCCGGCAGGCGCGCATACGCGTCGAGGAGTACGCCTGGGAGCGCATCGAGACCTCGGAAGGCACCGCGGGGCCCGTCGGCGCGGACCGGCCCAGGCACTCCTTCGTCCGCAAGGGCCAGGAGACCCGCGTCAGCCAGATCAGCTACGACGGCGCGACGTGGCAGGTCATCTCGGGTCTGAAGGACCTGGTCGTGATGAACTCGACGGACTCCGAGTTCTGGGGTTACGCCAAGGACACATACACGACGCTCCAGGAGGCGTACGACCGCATCCTCGCGACCCAGGTGTCCGCCCGATGGCGCTACGGCTGGTCGAGCGACGACGAGCGGATGCCCGACTGGGAGCAGTCCTACGAGCAGGCGCGCACGCATCTGCTCCGGGCCTTCGCCGAGACGTACTCCCTCTCGCTCCAGCAGACCCTCTTCCAGATGGGCTCGCGGATCATCGACAGCCGCGACGAGATCGACGAGATCCGCTTCTCGCTGCCGAACAAGCACCACTTCCTGGTCGACCTGGAGCCCTTCGGGCTCAAGAACGACAACGAGGTCTACTTCGCGGCCGACCGCCCGTACGGCCTGATCGAGGCCACCGTCCTGCGGGACGGCAAAGAGCCACGGATCCCGCTGGACATGACCACCCTCTGACCCCGCGCGGCCCCCGGGTCCGTACACATCCGGGCGCGAGCCCACATCCGGGCGCGAGCCCGACGGCAGGAACAGGAAGAGGAACCACCATGGCGGCTTCGCGCATCGTCATCGAGAACTGCGCCGTCGCGACGGTCGACGCGTACGACACCGAGTACGCCTCGGGATACGTCGTCGTCGCGGGCAACCGGATCGAGTCGGCCGGCGCGGGCAGGGCCCCCGCGAACCTGGAGCATGTGGTCCGCCGTATCGACGGCACCGGCCACCTCGTCACCCCCGGCCTGGTCAACACGCACCACCACTTCTACCAGTGGATCACCCGCGGACTCGCCACCGACCACAACCTCTTCGACTGGCTGGTCGCGCTGTACCCGACCTGGGCCCGCCTCGACGAGCCGATGGTCCGCGCGGCCGCACAGGGCTCGCTCGCGATGATGGCCCGCGGTGGTGTCACCACCGCGATGGACCACCACTACGTCTATCCGCGCGGCACGGGCGATCTGTCGGGCGCGATCATCGGGGCCGCCGCCGAGACGGGCGTACGGTTCACCCTCGCCCGTGGCTCCATGGACCGGGGAAAGTCGGACGGCGGTCTGCCGCCGGACTTCGCCGTCGAGTCCCTCGAAGGCGCGCTCGCCGCGACCGAGGAGACCATCGACCGGCACCACGACGCCTCGTTCGACGCGATGACCCAGATCGCGGTCGCGCCGTGCTCGCCGTTCTCCGTATCCACCGAACTGCTCAAGCAGGGCGCGGAGCTGGCCCGCCGCAAGGGCGTGCGGCTGCACACCCACGGCAGCGAGACCGTGGAGGAGGAGCAGTTCTGCAAGGAGCTGTTCGGCATGGGCCCGACGGACTACTTCGAGTCGACGGGCTGGCTCGGCTCCGACGTGTGGATGGCCCATTGCGTCCATATGAACGACTCCGACATCGCCGCCTTCGGCCGTACGGGCACGGGCGTCGCCCACTGTCCCTCCTCCAACGCCCGGCTGGCCGCCGGTATCGCCCGCGTCCCCGACATGCTCAAGGCCGGCGTGCCGGTCGGCCTCGGCGTCGATGGCACCGCCTCCAACGAGTCGGGCGAACTCCACACCGAGCTGCGCAACGCGCTCCTCATCAACCGCCTCGGCGCGCACCGCGAGGCCGCGCTGAACGCCCGTCAGGCACTGCGGCTGGGTACGTACGGTGGCGCCCAAGTGCTGGGCCGCGCCGGCCAGATCGGCTCCATCGAGGCCGGCAAGCTCGCCGACCTCGTGCTCTGGAAGCTGGACACGCTGGCCCACGCCTCCATCGCCGACCCGGTCACCGCGCTGGTCTTCGGCGCCGCCGCGCCGATCACGCTCTCCCTCGTCAATGGCAGGACCGTTGTCGAGGACAGCCACCTGACCACGGTGGACGAGGACGCCATCGCCCGCTCCACCCGGAGCGAGGCGCGGCGCCTCGCACGGATCGCCGCACAGGGCTGATCGCGCGCGGATGTCCGGTCGAGGGGGACGGCCCTCGACCGGCGGGTACGGCACCGAGCAACCGGTGCCGTACCTGCCGTACCCGCCCTGCTGTCGCCGTGCTCAGCCGATGTGGAAGCTGTCGCCGTACACCTTCCAGTCGAGCGGCGGATCCAGGTTCAGATTGCCCTCGTCGAGGAAGACCCGCTGCGCGGTGTCCACCCGGCTGGTGTCCTCGTGCGCCTCCTCCTGCTTCATCGCCCAGACCCGGGCGTCGAGATAGGCGTTCAGATAGCGCGTCTCGTCGCCGCCCTGGGCCGGCGTCGTCGCGTTGGCCAGGGCCCGCTCGCGGATGCTGCCGAAGCTGGTGCTGTCGCCGCCGTCGCCGTGCATCACGATGGCGTCGTAGTAGATGAACTGCCCGAGCGTGGACAGGCCGTCCTGCTTGGCGCGGTTCACGGCCGGGTTGAAGTACACCCGGTCGCGTTCGTCGTTCTGCGCCGTCTTGAACGCCGCGTCCTGGGCGGCCTGCTTCCAGGCGGCGGTGAAGCCCGGGTCGAGCCCCTCGTGCGAGTCCGTGCCGTCGACCTCCCGCAGCGCGGGCAGATACCGGGCGAGCGGATTGCCCGGCGCGCGGTCGGTGTACAGCTCGACGAGGTCCAGCATGTCGCCCGTACCGGAACAGAAGCCGATGATGCCGGCGGTGTAGCCGCGGCCGTCGCCGATGTCCTCGATGTAGCCGTACTGCGCCTTCCAGTCCAGCGAGGAGTTCTCCGCGCTGGAGACGAGCTGCATGGCGATGTCCTTCTTCGCCGGATCGTCCAGTCCCGCCGCCGCGGCCGGGGCCGCCGCGACGGTGGTGGCGGCCCCGACGGGCTCCGGCGCCGCGTGCGACACGGTGGCGGTGGCGGAAGCGGCGACCAGTGCCAGCGCGAGCAGAGCGGTGCGTATGTGGGGGGTGGGCACCCTGACCTCCAAGGGAGAGCGTGTGGCTGCGCTTATCTGTTAGGAAGCTTTCCTACCAAAGGAGGAGGGTGGCGTACAGCCATACGGAGGTGAAGAAGGGGTGAGGGCCGGACAGTTGTCCCGTTTCCCCGCTACTCGTCGGACAGGGCCTAGGTGATAGCTGTCGCCGTAGACTTTCCAGTCGAGCGGCGGGTCGAGGGTCAGATTGCCCCGGTCGAGGAAGACCCGCTGGGCCGTGTCGATACGGCTGGTGTCGGAGTGCGACGGCTCGCGGCGGATCGCGGCGGCCCGTGCGTCCAGGAACGCGTGGAGATAGCGGGTCTCGTCGCCCCCGCGGCCGGGGGATTCGGCCGTGCGCAGGGCCTGTTCGCGGATCGTGCGGAAACCGACCGAGCCCCGGGAGTCCCCGTAGCCGTGCATCACATAGGCGTCGTAGTAGATGAACTGCCCCAGTGTGCCCAGCCCGTCGGTCTTCGCCCGGCTGACGGCGGGGTCGAAGTACAGCCGGTCGCGCTCCGCGTCCTGGGCCTTGCGCATGGCGGGATCCCCGGCCGCCGTCTTCCACGCGTCGGTGAACGCGCGGCCCAGCCCCTGGTGGGAGTCGCCGCCCCTGACCGCGCGCAGCGCGGGGAGGAAGGCCGCCAGCGGATTGTCCGGCCGCGCGTCCGTGTACCGCTGGACGACCTGGAGGAGATCGCCGCAGCCGGTGCAGAATCCGACGATGCCGGCGGTGTAGCCGCGGCCGTCGCCGATGTCCTCGATGTAGCCGTACTGCGCCTTCCAGTCCAGCGAGGAGTTCTCCGCGCTGGAGACCAGGCGCATCGCGATCTCCTTCTTCGCCGGCTCGTCCAGCCCCGCGGACGCGCCCGAGGCGGAGGTGCACGCGGCGCAGGCGATGAGCGCCAACAGCAGCGGAACGAGCGGTAGTCGGCGGAGCGCGTGGATCACGAATCGGCCCTTTCCCGCGAGATGCGCCGGTCCTCGCGGTACGGGCCGGCCGGCTCCCGAGATTACGTGAGTTCTCCCGGATCATCCCGTATGGGTGGTGGACGGTGTGTGAACCGTGCCGGTCGCGGCTGGGGCTCCGGGGGCAGGAGTGGTGCCCGGCTCCGGCGGGCTCCCCTTCTTCTTCGCCTTCTTCGTACGCGGCAGAGTCGCCGCCACGACCAGCGCCACCGCCACCACCACGGCCGCCGTACGGAACGCGAGCCGGTAGCCGTCGCTGAGCGCCTGGACCGCGCCGTCGCCCGCGGCGAGCACCTCGCGCGTACGTCCCGAGGCGAGGGTCGAGTGCACCGCCAGGCCGAGCGCGCCGCCCACCACCTGGGTCGTGTTGAAGAGGCCCGAGGCCACACCGGCGTCCTCCTGGCGTACACCCGCCATCGCCAGACCTGTCAGCGCCGGCATGGCAAGCCCGAAGCCGACCCCGAGCAGCACCATGACCGGCAGGACGTCGACGGCGTACGTCCCCTCCGCGGGCGCCCGTCCGAACAGTCCGAGCCCGACGACGATCAGTGCGAGCCCGGCGAGCAGCACGGGGCGCTGTCCGAAGCGGGTGCTCAGCCGCGCGGAGAAGCCCAGCATCATGATGCCGATGACGACGGGAGCGGGCAGGAACGCGATCCCGGTCAGCAACTCGTCGAGGCCCAGCACCCGCTGAAGGTAGAGCGCGCCGAGATACTGGAAGGTGAACATCCCCGCGACCATCAGCATCTGTACGAGATTCGCGCCGGACAGGGTCCGGGAGCGCAGCAGCCCCAGTCGCAGCAGGGGATCGGCGGCGTACGACTGCCGTACGGCGAAGGCCGCCAGCAGCAGTACGGAGAGCGCGCCGAAGCCGAGGGTGTGGGCCGAGGACCAGCCGTGGTCGGCGGCCTTGACGATGGTGTAGACGCCGAGCATCAGCGCCGCGGTGACCAGCACCGCGCCCACGTAGTCGGCGCCCCTGCCGAGGCCCAGCCCGGCGTCGGCCACCAGCACGCGCCGGGCGGCGATCAGGGCGGCCACCCCGATCGGCAGATTGATCAGGAAGATCGAGTGCCAGCCGAGAGTCGAGGTGAGGGCCCCGCCGAGAAAGGTGCCGAGCGCGCCGCCCGCGGCCGCGACCGCGCTGAACACCGCGATGGCCCTGGCCCGGTCACGGCCCTCGGGAAAGAGCGCCACCAGCATGCCCAGCACGACCGCGGAGGTCATCGCGCCGCCGATGCCTTGCAGGAAGCGCGCGGCGATCAGCGCGCCGGAGCCGGTGGAGACCCCGCACAGCAGCGAGGCAGTGGTGAAGACGGCGAGCCCGGCGACGAACATCCGCCGCCGGCCGATGAGATCGCCGAGCCGCCCGGCGAGCAGCAGCAGCCCGCCGAACGCGATGAGATACGCGTTGACGACCCAGGCGAGCCCGGCCGGCGAGAAGCCGAGATCGGACTGGATCGCGGGCATGGCCACGGTCACGATGCTGCCGTCGAGAACGGTCATCAGCGTCCCCGCGCACAGCACGATCAGGGCCGTCCAGCGCGAATGATGAGAGGGTGTGACGATCCTGTCCACGGTCCGGACCTCCAAAGGTGCACGACTTGTAACAGAGGCAATCGTGGGTGACCATGGAGTCCGCTGTAAGGAGGCACCTCGATGTCCCAGGGGAACACGCGGGTAACCCCGCAGGTCGTGCACGCGCAGGCGTGCCCGGTCCGCGAAGTTCTTGACAGGGTCGCCGGCAAATGGAGCGTCCTGATCATCATCGCCGCCGCCCATGGACCCATCCGCTTCACGGAGTTGGAGCGCTCCATCGAGGGCATCAGCCGCCGGATGCTCACGCTGACGCTGCGCAATCTGGAGCGCGACGGGCTGCTGATCCGTACGGTGCACGCGACCGTCCCGCCCAAGGTCGAGTACGAACTCACGGAGGTCGCACGCGAGTTGCACGCGTCGCTGCTCGGGCTCACGGACTGGGCCGAGCGTCATCGCGTGACCATCGCCGAGTCGCGGGCGGCGTACGACGAGGCGCGCGGACGCGGGCTCAACGCGGTCTGAGGCGGTTCCCCGGTCGCCGGGCGTTGTCAGACCCCCGTGGCAGCATTCCGGCCATGGATCTCGTACAGGTATTCGCCGATCTGGACACACGGCCGTGGGCGGCCCTTGAGCATGCCTACGGCAGCGCCGCCGATGTGCCCGACGCGCTGCGGGCGCTGGCGAGTGAGGACGAGGAGGAGGCGGCAGCGGCTCTGAGCGAGCTGTACGGCAGCATCCTGCACCAGGGCTCGGTGTACGAAGCCTCCGCGGCGGCCGTGCCCTATCTCGCCGGACTGGCCGCCGCCGGGGTTCTCGCCGACGAGCTGCTGGTCTTCCTCGGCGGGGTGGCCGAGAGCGAGGGTGTGTACGACGGCACCCCGCCCGGCGACTGCCAGGCCGCTGTCGTCGCCCAACTGCCCCTGATCCTGCCGCTGATCGACGCCGACGACTCCGGGGTGCGGCAGGCGGCGGTCTGGGCGGCGGCCTGTGCCGGAGCCGCGCGGCCGGTCCTTCCCGTGCTGCTGCGGCGCTGGGAGCAGGAGCAGGATCCTGTCGTACGGGCCGAACTGCTGGCCGGGATCGTACGGCTGGACGGCGCGGTCACGCCGGGCACGTCCGGCGCGGCGGCACTCGCGACGGCGGCGCTCGACGCGGCCGAGCCCGCGGAGCTGCGGATCGCGGCGGTTCTCGGCTGTCTGGACCTGGAGCTGCCCTGGACCGGCACGCACCATGAGGCGATGCTGTCGCTCCTTCCCGCCGATGAACTGGTCACCGGCCGCTTCGACCTGGAGCGCATGGAGCCCCTGCAGTGGGTCGTCGACGCCCTGCTGCACCGCGAGACGTCCGCGGACCGCGAGGCGGCGTTCGCGCTGCTCGACGCCGCACTCCGGTCGGGAGACGCCGCAGTCGGCGCGGAAGCCCTGTGGGCGGCCGAGCAGGCGTGCGTGTTCTCGCGCAGCGCGCCGGCCAGGCTCGCGGCCCCGGTGACCGCCCTGCTGGACGAGCCGGCCTCGGCGCTGTCCGCCATCGGCGTCCTCACCAAGCTCGGCGCTCACGCGGCTCCCGCCGCCCCGGCTCTGACCGCGCTCGCCTCCGGGGCCGACGGCCTCGCGGACCACGCGCTCCAGGCCCTGGTCGGGGTGGATCCCGAGGGGGCCGCCCCGCTGCTCGCCCGTGACCTGCCCGAGCGCCCCCGGGCCCTCGGTGCGGCGGTCGGCTTCCCGGGCGGCCGGTCCCCTGTGTCGTTCCCGTACCACCCGGAGCTGCTGGCGGCGGTACGCGCCCGGCTGACCGCCCCGGATCTCGACGGGAACGAGCCGATCCACCTCACGCGGTTGCTCAGCTGCTGGGGCGAGCGGGCCGCGTCGGCCTTCCCCGAAGTGGCCGCACTCCTCGGGAAGTTCCCCGTCTTCGTGCCCCGCGCGATGGCGGCCGTCTGCCCCGCGCGGGCCGTCGGGCCACTGGGCGAGGCCGCCGTCTCGGGGCCGGAAGAAGGCCGGTTCGCCGCGGCGCGTGCGCTGCACGGCCTGACCGGCGACCCCGAGCCGCTGCTGACCGTCCTCACCGCCGAACTGGCGGCGGAGGACACCTACCGGATACGGGACGCCGCCGGTGCCACGGCCGAGCTGGGCGAGGCCGCCGCCGTACTGCTTCCGCATCTCCGGGCGGCCCTCGGCAAGGACGACGAGCGCCGTACGACCCCGCGGATGGACGCCGATCTGGAGATCGCGCTCGCCCTGTGGCGGCTGACGGGCGATCCCGACGACGCGCTGCCGGTGATCGCCGGCGTCCTGGCGGCGACGGCCGCCGACTGGATGCGGTGGACCGCTGTACGCGCGGCGCGGGCCGCCGCCCTCCTCGGCCCGGCCGCCGCCGCGTTGCGCCCCGCTCTGGAGCGCGGTCTGGAGCAACCGGACCAGACGCCGTCCATGGCCCTGGCCCTGCTCGCGACAGTGCCCGCCACCCAGAACCGGACCCGCCTGGCGGACCTGGTCCTGACCTCGGCCGAGGACGACGCGGACCCGATGGGCGCCGTGGAGGCGCTCGCGGCGCTGGGCCCCGAGCAGCTGTCGGAGGCCCACCTCCACCGCCTGACCGCCCTGGCGGAACGGGACCGCCGCGTATGGATCACGGGCATCGAACCGGAGCTGACCAGGGCGGACGCCCGCTTCCAGGAAGCGGCCCGAGCGCTCCTGCGTACGACCCGCGAGGCCGCGAAGGACTGACGCGAAGGACTGACACCCCTGCCACCGGCCGACACTCCTGCCCCGGCCGGCCGGCGACCGGGGCGTCAGCGGTGAGCTGCCCAGCCGTAAGGCCCCCCGGCCTCCGGTTGGGCAGCCCGGTTCACTCCCCGGGCTTCCAGGCCGGGCGGCGGCCGCTGCGGCCGATCACCCGGTCCAGCAGCGGGGCGTCCTCGGGGACCTCGACCGGCGGGCCGAAGAGGTTCGACGAGGCCGAATCGGCGTCCGCGGGTTCGGGCGGCGGGGCGAGCAGCGCGTACGACGCCTGGAGGCTCGCCTCGTCGGGGGCGTACGGCTGGTCGGTGCTGCGCGCCAGGTCCCAGCCGTGGATCTGGACCTCATTGAGACCCACGAGGCCCGTCACGGAGCCCGGCAGATCGACCCCGCCGACGCGGGTGTGGCCCTGCCAGGCATCGGGTGAGCGCCAGGCGGCGGCCATCTCGTCGAGCTGCCGCGGCAGCGCCTCACGCCAGTCGGCGGGCAGCACGGGCAGCCCCCCGTCCGGCGAGGAATCCGTCGTCGGGCCCAGTTCCTTTTTCGCCGCGTCGCGAAACGCCGTGGTCAGCCCGACGAGATGCGCCAGCACGTCCCGTACCGCGTAGCCGGGACAGGGCGTCGGGCCCGTGAGGTGCTCATCGGTGACGCCGTCCAGCAGCCCGGCCACCTCGCGGCACACGGGCCCGAGGTCGAGCATCTCCGCTTTCGTTTCTGTGTCCATGAGGGGTGGACCGGCCCGGTCGGTGAAACTCATCGCTCCCGCCGCACAGATCTCCGCCCCCGGCGCCGTGCGGGGCCGGGGGCGGAGATCTGTGCGACGGGAGCAGGCGGGGTCCGGGGTCAGCCGCGGAGCTGTTCGTACGCCGGCAGCGTGAGGAAGTCCGTGTAGTTCTCGTCCAGCGCGACCGTCAGCAGCAGGTCGTGGGCCCGCTGCCACGCGCCGGACGCGAAGGCCTCCTCGCCCACCTCCGCCCGGATCGCGGCGAGTTCCTCGGCGGCGACCTGGCGGGCCAGTTCCGGCGTGGCCCGCAGGGTCCGGCCGTCGTGCTCGAACTCGACGCCCGCGTTGATCCACTGCCAGATCTGCGAGCGGGAGATCTCCGCGGTGGCCGCGTCCTCCATCAGGTTGAAGATGGCGACGGCGCCGAGGCCCCGCAGCCAGGCCTCGATGTAGCGGATCCCCACCTGGACGGCGTTGCGCAGGCCCTCGTACGTGGGCCTGGCGTCGAGGGAGTCGACGGCGATCAGATCGCCAGCGGCCACGGACACGTCCTCGCGGAGGCGGTCCTTCTGATGGGGCCGGTCGCCGAGGACCGCGTCGAAGGAGGCCATGGCGATCGGCACCAGGTCCGGGTGGGCGACCCAGGAGCCGTCGAAGCCGTCGCCCGCCTCACGGTCCTTGTCGGCCTTGACCTTCTCGAAGGCGACCTTGTTTACCTCGGCGTCGCGCCGGGACGGGATGAAGGCTGCCATACCGCCGATGGCGTGCGCGCCGCGCTTGTGGCAGGTGCGGACGAGCAGTTCGGTGTAGGCGCGCATGAACGGCGCTGTCATCGTGATGGCGTTGCGGTCCGGCAGCACGAACTTGGCGCCGCCGTCACGGAAGTTCTTGATGATCGAGAAGAGATAGTCCCAGCGGCCCGCGTTGAGCCCGGAGGCGTGGTCGCGCAGCTCGTAGAGGATCTCCTCCATCTCGTACGCCGCGGTGATCGTCTCGATCAGCACGGTCGCGCGGACGGTGCCCTGCGGAATGCCGGTGTAGTCCTGGGCGAAGACGAAGATGTCGTTCCAGAGGCGGGCCTCCAGGTGCGATTCCGTCTTCGGGAGATAGAAGTACGGGCCCTTGCCCAGCTCGATGAGGCGCTTGGCGTTGTGGAAGAAGTACAGCCCGAAGTCCACCAGCGCGCCGGGCACCGGCACGCCGTCCAGCTGGAGGTGACGCTCCGCCAGATGCCAGCCGCGCGGGCGCGTCACGACGGTCGCGAGCTGGTTTTCGGCCTTGAGGGCGTACGACTTGCCGGAGCGCGGGTCGGTGAAGTCGATACGGCGCTCATAGGCGTCCATCAGATTGAGCTGACCGACGATCACGTTCTCCCAGGTGGGAGCGGAGGCGTCCTCGAAGTCGGCGAGCCAGATCTTCGCGCCCGAGTTGAGGGCGTTGATGGTCATCTTGCGGTCGGTCGGACCGGTGATCTCCACCCGGCGGTCGTTCAGCGCGGCCGGCGCCGGGGCGACCCGCCAGCTCTCGTCCTCGCGGATGGACGCGGTCTCCGGCAGGAAGTCCAGGCTGGAGGTGCGGGCGATCGAGGCGCGGCGCTCGGCGCGGAGGGCCAGCAGCTCGTCACGACGGGGGGTGAACCGCCGGTGCAGCTCGGCCACGAACGTGAGGGCCGCATCGGTGAGGACCTCGTCCTGCCGGGGCAGGGGCTCGGCATCGACGACGGCCAGCGGGGAGGGCGCTGGTGCGGACATGAGCTGTCACTCCTTCGCGGGCGGCACCTGACGGCCGCCGGGTCGCCTCGGACGGCACGGGGTGCCGTGGCGTGGGGAAGCGGTCGCGGGCACCGTCCGAGGTGTCGGGCGCTTCTGACCAGTGGATGCTAGTTTCCTCATGGTGGAAGTTCAATGGTTTGTTGATGTCGAGACTCTCCGGGTCGACAGATCACGACGCGCGGTGCCACGGCCCCGCGCGCGGGGTGCGGCCCTATTCGAGGTGGGACAGATCTTCCTCCGTGTCGATGTCGTACGCCTGCGCGACATCCCCGCACTCGACGAGAACGATGTCGCTCTCCTGGACCCTCAGATAATCGCGTGCCCCCTGATCGCCCCGCGCATCCGCCGCGATGTCCGCCCAGCGGCGGGCGCCGAACAGCACCGGATGGCCGCGCCTCCCCTCGTACGAGGCCGACGCGAGCGAGTCCGGGGTGCGGTACGCGGCCACCACCCTGGCCACCGCCGCCGCGCCGATCCCCGGTTGGTCCACCAGGAGGACCAGGGCCGCCCGTGCGTCCGTACCGGCCAGTGAGGCGAGACCCGCGCGCAGGGAGGACCCCATGCCGTCCGCCCACCGGGGGTTGTCGACCAGGACGCACCCCGGCAGCTCGGCCCGGTTCCGTACCTCCTCGGCGGCCGCGCCCAGCACCACATGCACCGGGCCGCAGCCCCCCTCGCGCAGTGTGCGCGCGGCGTGCTCGACCAGCGGCCGGCCGCGGTGCGGCAGCAGCGCCTTCGGGCGTCCGCCCAGCCTGCGCCCGCCGCCCGCGGCGAGCAGCAGCCCGGCGACGGGCGGGTTCGTCTCGTTGCGTGTGCCTGCCATGGGGCCTGCTTACCTCATCCGGGGGCGGTGCGTCGGATGCCCGGTGTACGGCGGCTGCCGGTACGGGGGCTACCGAGAGTTCCGTTCTCATTCCCGTCGCATTCGGCCCGCGGAGTGGCGCGTACCGCACGGAATGGCGTTAACTTGCCCACGAACCTAGGCGCTTGACCACCGTCCGGGGAGACGTACAGGCGCAGAGGCATGCCCGGCACAAGGACGTGCGCGGGGCGAGGGGCGAGGGGGAGAGCTTTGTTGCGGAGCGTGGGACAGACGCCGGTGACAGAGAAGCGCGAGGATCCGAGGGTGACGGAGCTACGTGCTGCCGTCTTCCGGCTCCGGCGCGAACTGGCCGGACACCCGGCCGAGTTCAGGGACCGGGCCATCGCCGAGGACGAGCTGGGCGCGCTTGCCGCGATGGTGGCGGGCGGCGATCCCGAGGTTTCCCGTATGCGCCGCTCGCTGCTGCTGATCGTGGGCTCGATCGGTTCGGTGAGCGCGCTCGCGCCCGCGCTGATGGGCGTACGGAACGCCGTCGACCTCTTCGGTGGCCTCTCCAGCCGGTTCCGCTAGGTCCGATCCGCCGGGCAGGACCCAGGACAGTCCCTCAGCCCTGCGTCGTCGTGTTCGCGAGCGCCTCGGAGAGATCCCGCGCGACCTCCTGGAGTACCGGGACGATCCTCTCCATGGCCTCCTCCGTCACCCGGCCCGCCGGACCGGAGATGGAAATCGCCGCGGCCGTGGGGGAGTTGGGCACCGGAACCGCCAGGCAGCGGACCCCGATCTCCTGCTCGTTGTCGTCGATCGCGAACCCGGCCGTGCGCACCTGTTCCAGGGCCTCCAGGAAGCCGTCCGGCGTGGTGATCGTCTTTTCCGTGGCGGCCGGCATGCCCGTACGGGCGAGCAGGGCGCGGACCTCCTCCGGCGGGGTGTGCGCGAGCAGCGCCTTGCCCACGCCCGTGGAGTGGGGGAGGACCCGGCGGCCCACCTCGGTGAACATCCGCATCGAGTGCTTGGACGGGACCTGCGCGACGTACACGATCTCGTCGCCGTCGAGCAGCGCCATGTTCGCGGTCTCGCCGGTCTCCTCGACCAGCCGGGCCAGATACGGCCTGGCCCAGGTGCCGAGCAGCCGGGACGCCGATTCGCCGAGGCGGATCAGGCGCGGCCCGAGCGCGTACCGCCGGTTGGACTGCTGGCGCACATAGCCGCAGGCGACCAGCGTGCGCATCAGCCGGTGGATGGTCGGCAGCGGCAGACCGCTGCTGGCGGAGAGCTCGCTCAGCCCGACCTCGCCGCCCGCGTCCGCCATCCGTTCCAGCAGATCGAAGGCGCGCTCGAGGGACTGGACGCCGCCGCTGGCGGAGGCGGATTTGGTGGCGTCGGTGGTGCTGGCGCTGGACGACGGCACGGCAACGGTCCTTTCGGGGCGGGCGGGGCCAGAAAGCAGCGTACCGGGCCATGCGCCGGGGCACAGGGCCGCCGGTGCGGCGTCTCTGCCGGTCAGGGCGTGTTTGTCCGATGTCCGTGGTCACCCGTGGTGATCTTTTTATGCTGGAGAGGGGCAAAGATACATTCTGCTCGCTGAAATATTGGTTCCGCTCTGTGGAAATAAGCAAGTCTAGCGCGCCGGTGTCCATGGCGGGAGCGGTGCGGGAAGTGTGGTCTTGACGGGCCGGGGCCCGGAGTGAAGACTCCTTCAACAGTTCGTTGAATTTCGCTCGGTGGGAGCTCACGCGAAGCTCCGCGAAAGCGCCGTGGGAGTGAGCGCACGGGAAGCGCACGGGAAGTGAGGTCACGGGTGTCCGAAGTGAGCCTGGTACTGCGTTCGACGCGCGTCATCACCCCCGAGGGGACACGGGCCGCCTCGATCGCCGTCGCCGACGGAAAGATCACGGCCGTCCTGCCGTACGACTGCGCGGTGCCGCCCGGCGCCCGGCTGGAGGACGCCGGGGACGATGCCGTGCTCCCCGGTCTTGTCGACACCCATGTCCATGTGAACGACCCCGGCCGCACCGAGTGGGAAGGTTTCTGGACCGCCACCCGCGCTGCCGCGGCCGGTGGGATCACCACGCTGCTCGACATGCCGCTCAACTCCCTGCCGCCCACCACGACGGCCGCCCATCTGCGCACCAAGCGGGAGGTGGCCCGTACGAAGGCCCATGTCGACGTCGGCTTCTGGGGCGGCGCCGTCCCGGACAATGTCAAGGATCTCCGGCCGCTGTACGACGCCGGGGTATTCGGCTTCAAATGCTTCCTGTCGCCCTCCGGCGTGGAGGAGTTCCCCGAGCTGGACCAGGAGCAGCTCGGCCGCTCGCTCGCCGAGATCACCGGCTTCGGCGGACTGCTGATCGTGCACGCCGAGGACCCGGGCGAGCTGGCCTCCGCGCCGCAGCGCGGAGGTCCTGCCTACGCCGACTTCCTGGCGTCCCGGCCGCGCGACGCCGAGAACGCGGCGATCCGGGGCCTCATCGCCCAGGCGAAGCGGCTCGGCGCCCGGGTGCATGTGCTGCACCTGTCCTCGTCGGACGCGCTGCCGCTGATCGCCGAGGCCAAGCGGGAGGGGGTGCGGATCACCGTCGAGTCCTGTCCGCACTTCCTGACCCTCACCGCCGAGGAAGTCCCCGACGGGGCAACGGAGTTCAAGTGCTGCCCGCCCATCCGCGAGACCGCGAACCAGGACGCGCTCTGGCAGGGACTGGCCGACGGCACGATCGACTGCGTCGTCTCCGACCACTCGCCCTGCACCACCGACCTCAAGACCCCTGACTTCGCCTCCGCCTGGGGCGGTATCTCCTCGCTCCAGCTGGGCCTTCCGGCGATCTGGACCGAGGCGCGCAGGCGCGGCCACTCCCTGGAGGACGTCGTCCGCTGGATGTCGGCGGCCCCCGCCGCCCTGGCCGGACTGGCCGGCAAGGGCGCCATCGAGGCCGGCCGGGACGCCGACTTCGCGGTCCTCGCGCCCGACGAGACCTTCACCGTGGACCCGGCCGAGCTGCACCACCGCAATCAGGTGACGGCGTACGCGGGCAAGACCCTTCAAGGAGTCGTCAGGTCGACCTGGCTGCGCGGCGTCCCCGTCGCCCGCGACGGCGCCCCCACCGAACCCACAGGACGACTGCTGGAAAGGAACAACTGACCGTGTCCGAAGCCCCGTTGTCCGCACCCTCCTTCACCGGTGACGCGGCCCCGTACGGCGGCGGCGACCCGTACGCCGACTACCGCACCGCCGACTTCCCCTTCACGCACCTCGCCGACCTCGCCGACCGGCGGCTCGGGGCCGGGGTCATCGCCGCCAACGACGAGTTCTTCGCCGAGCGCGAGAACCTGCTGAAGCCCGGGGCGGCGGAGTTCGACCCGGAGCGTTTCGGCCACAAGGGCAAGATCATGGACGGCTGGGAGACGCGGCGCAGGCGCGGCGCCGGCGCGGAGCGGCCGCACCCCACCGACGAGGACCACGACTGGGCGCTGGTCAGGCTCGGCGCACCCGGAGTGATCCGCGGGATCGTCGTGGACACCGCCCACTTCCGCGGCAACTACCCGCGGGCGGTCTCCGTCGAGGGCGTCTCGCTGCCCGGCTCCCCGTCCCCCGAGGACCTGCTCGGCGACCAGGTGAAGTGGACCACGCTCGTACCCCGCACGGATGTTGGCGGCCACGCTGCCAACGGCTTCACGGTCGACGCCGAACAGCGCTTCACCCATCTGCGGGTCAATCAGCATCCCGACGGCGGGATCGCCCGGCTGCGGGTGTACGGCGAGGTCGCGCCCGACCCGGCATGGCTCGGCGTCCTCGGTACGTTCGACCTCGTCGCGCTGGAGAACGGCGGCCGGGTCGAGGACGCCTCCGACCGCTTCTACTCGCCCGCCACCAACACCATCCAGCCGGGCCGCTCCCGCAAGATGGACGACGGCTGGGAGACCAGGAGGCGCCGCGACCGGGGCAACGACTGGATCCGCTACCAGCTGGTGGAGCAGGCCGAGATCCGCGCCGTCGAGATCGACACGGCGTATCTGAAGGGCAACGCGGCCGGCTGGGCGGCGCTGTCCGGCCGGGACGGTGGGACGGGCGACTGGACCGGGATCCTGCCCAGGACCCGGCTCCAGCCCGATACGAACCACCGGTTCGTGCTGCCGGCGGGCGTGGTCGCCACCGACGTACGGATCGACATCTTCCCCGACGGCGGGATCTCGCGGCTGCGGCTCTTCGGCTCCCTCACCGAGCAGGGCGCGGCCCGGCTGTCCGCCCGCCACCAGGAGCTGGGCGGCTGACCCCGGCCGCCCGTACGCGTGGGGGCGGCCGAAGTCGGTGGCCGCCCGTACCCATGGGGGTGGACTGACCCCGGCCGCCCGTACCCGTCGGGGTGGCCGAAGTCGGTGCCTGCGCGACTTTGGTATCTCTCCTCCGCCACCGGGGTCCGCACCGGCCTCCGCCTGCGTAAATTCATGGCTATGACGCGCACGGAGTACCCCTGGCTGCTCCCCTCGGAGATGGTCGGTCCGAGGGGCCCCGCGCTGCCCGGCGACCGGGGCGGGGCCCGGCCGCGCCGTACCGTGCGCGACTGGGTCGTGGACACCCTGATGTTCCTCAGCGCCGCCACCATCGGCCTGGTCGCCCTCGACGCCGCCGAGCGGGCGGGCAACCCGGATCCCGTCGTCTTCGCCGATCTGATGGTGGGCGTGGTGGCCTGCTGCGCCGTCTGGGCGCGGCGGCGCCGGCCGGTGGGGCTCGCCGTCGCGCTGGCCGTGCTCAGTTCGGTGGCGCCGGTCTCCGGCGGGGCGGCGCTGGTGGGCCTGTTCAGCGTGGCCGTGCACCGTCCTTTCAGGCCCGTCGCGATCGTCGGAGGACTGTCCATGGTGGCCGGGGCCGTCCTGGCCGTCGTCCGCCCCGATCCGGACACCTCGGTGCCGGCCGGGATCATCGCCACCGTGCTCCTGGTCCTGCTGGTCATCGGCTGGGGCATGCTCGTACGGGCCAGGCGCCAGCTGGTCGCCGCGCTGCGCGAGCGCGCGGTGCGCGCGGAGACCGAGGCCGGACTCCGCGCCGAGCAGGCGCAGCGGCTGGCCCGCGAGGCCATCGCCCGGGAGATGCACGACGTGCTCGCCCACCGGCTGACCCTGCTCAGCGTCCACGCGGGCGCCCTCGAATTCCGGCCCGACGCGCCGCCGCCCGAGGTCGCCAGAGCCGCCGGGGTGATCCGGGACAGCGCGCACGAAGCCCTCCAGGACCTGCGCGCGATCATCGGCGTCCTGCGCACGCCCGGTGACGAGGGCGACCGCCCGCAGCCCACCCTCGTCACCCTCGACGCCCTGGTCGCCGAGTCCCGTCAGGCCGGTATGAACGTCACCCTCGACAGCAGGATCGACGACCCGTCAGCCGTCTCCGCGGCCACCGGCCGCACCGCCTACCGCATCGCCCAGGAAGGCCTGACCAACGCGCGGAAGCACGCGCCGGGCACCGAGACCACCGTCGAGGTGAGCGGCGGACCGGGGGACGGGCTCACCGTGGCCGTGCGCAACGACGCCCCGGTGGGCGAGGTCCCCGAGGTCCCGGGCTCCGGCCAGGGACTGATCGGACTGACCGAACGCGCCACGCTGGCCGGCGGCCGCTTCGAGCACGGACCGACGGGTGAGGGCGGTTTCGCCGTCCGGGCGTGGCTACCGTGGACCTCATGACCATCCGGCTGATCATCGTCGACGACGACCCGCTCGTCCGCGCGGGGCTGACCTTCATGCTCGGCGGCGCCGACGACATCGAGATCGTGGGGGAGGCTGCCGACGGCAGCGAGGTCGCGGCCCTCGTCGAACGGAGCGCGCCCGATGTGGTGCTGATGGACATCCGGATGCCGGTCATGGACGGGCTCACCGCCACGGAGACGCTGCGCCGCCGCCCGGACGCCCCCGAAGTCCTCGTCCTGACCACCTTCCACGCCGATGAACAGGTGCTCAGGGCGTTGCGCGCCGGAGCAGCCGGCTTTGTCCTCAAGGACACCGCGCCCGCCGAGATCGTCACCGCCGTACGGCGGGTGGCGGCCGGTGATCCGGTGCTCTCACCGGCGGTTACCCGCCAGCTGATGACCCATGTGGCGGGGGCGGCGACGGGCACCCGCCGGGACTCCGCGGCGGACCGGCTCGCCTCCCTCGCCGAGCGGGAGCGGGAGGTGGCGCTCGCTGTCGGCCGCGGCCGGTCCAACGCGGAGATCGCCGCCGGTCTCTATCTGAGCGTCCCCACCGTCAAGGCCCATGTCTCGCGCATCCTGGCCAAGCTCGGGCTCAACAACCGGGTCCAGATCGCCCTGTTGGTGCATGACGCGGATCCGGCCACGGGTGACGGCGGTGGACGGACCGGCGACGTACGCTGACCCGATGTCGGTCATCGAACTGGAAGAATACGGGCCGGACTTCAACACCGACCCCTATCCGTACTATGCCAAGCTGCGCGAGGCGGGCCCCGTCCATCAGGTGAGGGCGGCGGACGGCAACCGCTTCTGGCTGGTCGTCGGATACGAGGAGGGGCGGGCCGCGCTGGCCGACCCACGGCTGATCAAGTCACTCGCCGCCGTGGGCTACGAGTCGGCCGACGAGGCGATCATGGGCCCGCATGTGCTGACCCTCGATCCGCCCGACCACACCCGGCTGCGGAAGCTGGTCGCCCCCGAGTTCACGGCGCGCCGCGTGGAGCATCTGCGCCCGCGCATCCAGCGGATCACCGATGACCTGCTGGACGCCATGGTCCCGGCGGGACACGGCGATCTGGTCGACGCGCTGGCCTTTCCGCTGCCCATCACCGTCATCAGCGAACTGCTCGGCGTGCCGCACGCGGACCGTGACACCTTCCGCGCCTGGACCAACGAGATCGTCGCACCCACCACTCCGACCGGTCCCCGGGACTGCACCATCGAGCTGTGCGCCTATCTCGACTCCCTCATCGAGGACAAGCGCGCCTCCCGGCCCGCCGACGATCTGCTCTCCACCCTGCTGCGCACCCGGGCGGAGGACGGCGACCGGCTGTCCGCGGCCGAACTGCGCGCGTGGGCCTATGTGCTGCTGATCGCCGGACATGAGACGACCGTCAACCTGATCTCCAACGCGGTCCGTTCCCTGCTCTCCCACCCCGCCCAACTGGCCGCGCTGCGGGCCGACTTCTCGCTGCTCGACGGTGCGATCGAGGAGACGCTGCGGTACGAGGGGCCGGTGGAGACCAGCACCGTACGGTTCACCAAGGAGCCGGTCCCGTACGGCGACACGGTGATTCCGGCCCGCGAGACGGTCCTGATCGGGCTGGCCTCGGCGGACCGCGACCCGGCCCGCTTCCCCGACCCGGACACCTTCGACATCCGGCGCTCCACGACGGAGGGCCGGGGCCACGGCCATCTCGCCTTCGGCCACGGCATCCACTTCTGCATCGGCGCCCCGCTGGCCCGGCTGGAGGGCCGCATCGCGCTCCGTACGCTGCTGGAACGCTGCCCCGAGCTGGCGCTCGACCCGGCGGCGGGCCCGTACGACTGGCTGCCCGGCCTGCTGATCCGCGGCGTACGCCGGCTGCCGGTGCGCTGGTAGGAACAACGGCACGGTGTCCCCGCTCGGCCGAGCGGGGACACCGCGTCCGGACCTCGTGCGCCGGGGATCTCGGCGTCGGCCGAGCTCAGCCGCCGGGGATCTCCGCCAGCGGCACCGGGCGCCGCTCGCGCCGGGACAGCTCGCACGCCTCCGCGATCCGCAGCGCGTGCAGCGCCTCCCGCCCGTCGCACGGATTGTCCAGCTCGCCGGTGACGACCCTGAGGAAGGCGTCCAGCTCGGCCTCGTACGCCGGGGCGAACCGCTCCAGGAAGCCCGGCCACGGGTTGTCGCAGGGCGGCGGGCCCTTCGGCTCGGTCGAGGTGATCGGCGTACGGTCGTCGAGACCGACCGCGAACTGGTCCAGTTCGCCCGCCAGTTCCATCCGTACGTCATAGCCCGCGCCGTTGCAGCGGGTGGCGGTGGCGGTGGCGAGCGTCCCGTCATCGAGGGTGAGCACCACGGCCGCGGTGTCGACGTCCCCGGCGTCGCGGAACATCCCGGGCCCGGCGTCCGAGCCCGTCGCGTACACCTCCACGACCTCGCGGCCGGTGACCCAGCGCATGATGTCGAAGTCATGGACCAGACAGTCGCGGTACAGGCCGCCGGACAGCGGCAGATACGCCGCGGGCGGCGGCGCCGGGTCCGAGGTGATCGCCCGTACGGTGTGCAGCCGGCCGAGCCGGCCCGACCGTACGAGCTCGCGCGCCGCGCCGTACCCCGCGTCGAAGCGGCGCATGAAGCCCAGCTGCAGCACCGTGCCCGCCGACTCGACCTCGCTCAGCGCGCCCAGCGTGCCCGGCAGGTCCAGGGCGATCGGCTTCTCGCAGAACGCCGGCAGGCCGGCCCGCGCGGCCCGGCTGATCAGATCGGCGTGGGCCGAGGTGGCGGAGGCGATCACCACGGCGTCCACGCCCCAGGTGAAGACCTCGTCGACGGAGGGGGCGGCGGTCGATCCCGTCCGGTCGGCGACCCACGCCGCCCGTGCCGAGTCGGTGTCCGCGACAACCAGGGAGCCGACCTCGCGATGGCGGCTGAGCACGCCCGCGTGGAAAGTACCGATACGGCCCGTGCCGATGAGTCCGATGCGCATGGCCCCAAGGTGGCCATACGCCCCATGCCATGTCAAGCATTTGTCCTGACAATCGAACTTCACGACTTCCCGTCAACATTCCATGCGACTACGCTCGACCCGTGCCCAATCAGCCGAGATCAGCGCAGCCCGGACAGGAGAAGCAGCCCGGACAGGAGAAGGAGCACGCCCTGCCGCTCCAGCTCAGCGTGGACCGCACCAGCCCGGTCCCGCTCTACTTCCAGCTGTCGCAGCAGCTGGAGGCGGCCATCGAACGGGGCCGGCTGGCACCGGGCAGCCTTCTCGGCAACGAGATCGAGCTGGCCGGCCGGCTCGGACTGTCCCGGCCCACCGTCCGGCAGGCCATCCAGTCCCTGGTCGACAAGGGACTGCTGGTGCGCCGCCGGGGTGTCGGCACCCAGGTGGTGCACAGCCAGGTCAAGCGCCCGCTGGAGCTGAGCAGTCTCTACGACGATCTGGAGGCGGCCGGCCAGCGCCCGGCCACCCGCGTCCTGCGCAACACGGTCGAGCCCGCCACCGCCGAGGTCGCGGCCGCGCTCGGCATGGCGGAGGGCGCGGAGGTACGGCTCATCGAGCGGCTGCGGTACGCGCACGACGAGCCCATGGCGTATCTGCGCAACCATCTGCCGACCGGGCTGTTCGACTGCGACACCGGCCATCTCGAGGCCACCGGTCTGTACCGGATGATGCGGTCCGCCGGGATCACCCTGCACAGCGCCCGGCAGACGGTCGGGGCGCGGGCCGCCACCGCCGAGGAGGCCGAGCGGCTGACGGAGCCGGCCGGGGCTCCGCTGCTCACGATGGAGCGGATCACTTTCGACGACACCGGCCGGGCCGTCGAGTTCGGCTCGCACATCTACCGCGCCTCGCGGTACGCCTTCGAATTCCAGCTGCTCGTCCGGCCGTAGCCCCGCCACTCCTCGTAAGAATGTACTGACAAAGTTATTGACGGGGCCGCGTGAGGGCCGCTAGAACTCCCCCCAGCCGCAACGGGGCGGCCGGGAGAGAAGGCGGAACCATCATGCGAACCACTCGCACGGCCACGGCCCTGCTCGCCGTATGCGCACTGGCCGTTGTCGCCGGATGCAGCGGTTCCGGCGGCAAGGGCTCCGAGGACAAGGCCGACGGGAGCGGGGGCGGCGGCAAGACCGTCACCACCGCCCGGATGAAGATCGCGATGGTCACCCACTCGGGCGAGGGCGACACGTTCTGGGACATCGTCCAGAGCGGCGCCAAGGTCGCGGCGGCCAAGGACAACGTCGAGTTCCTCTACGCGGCCAACAAGGAGGGCAAGGAGCAGGCCCAGCTCGTCCAGACCTACATCGACCAGAAGGTCGACGGGCTCGTGGTCACCCTCGCCAAGCCGGAAGCGGTCAAGGCCGTCGTCGCGAAGGCCGTCGCCGCCGGTATCCCCGTGGTCACGATCAACTCCGGCGCCGAGTTCTCCGAGGAGATCGGCGCGCTCAGCCATATCGGCCAGGACGAGGCCATAGCCGGTGAGGCCGTCGGCGAGGAGCTGAACAAGCGCGGCAAGAAGAAGGCCCTCTGCGTTATTCACGAGCAGGGCAATGTCTCGCTGGAGGCGCGCTGCGCGGGGGTCAAGAAGACCTTCGACGGGACCGTCGAGAACCTCAACATCGAGGGTACGAACATGCCCGCCTCCACCTCCTCCATCGAGGCGAAGCTGCAGAGTGGCAAGGACATCGACGCCGTCGTCACCCTGGGCGCCCCCTTCGCGGCCGCCTCCGTCCAGGCCAAGCAGGGCGCCGGATCCACGGCCGAGATCGACACCTTCGACCTCAACGCCGAAGTGGTCAAGCAGCTCAAGTCCAAGGAGATCGGCTTCGCGGTGGACCAGCAGCCCTATCTCCAGGGCTATCTCGCCATCGACGAGCTGTGGCTCAACAAGGACAACGGCAATGTCATCGGCGGCGGCAAGCCGGTGCTCACCGGACCGGCACTGGTCACCGAGAAGGACGTGCCGGCGCTGGAGAAGTTCACCAGCCGCGGCACCCGGTGAAGCATCCGGTGATATATCCGATGAAACATCCGGACGCCCACCCGATGACCGTCCGCCGAACGGCCATGACCGATACTTGGGCGGCCGGGCCGGGCCTGAACGGGCCCCGGCCGCACCGAGGAGTACAGCAAGAAGGGCACGGCGTCGTGGCAACGGTTCGGACAGGGGTACGCGCGATGGGCGCCGTGCTCGCGGCAGTACTCGGGGCTTCGGCCCTCGCGGGATGCAGCAGCACGGGCGGCAAGCGCGCCGAGGAGCGGGCCAGGCAGGCCGAGGCCCAGGGACGGGCCGCGGTGAACACGCCCGAATGGACCGTGGCCATGGTCACCCACTCGGGCGACGGTGACACCTTCTGGGACATCGTCCAGAGCGGCGCCGAGCAGGCGGCCGTCAAGGACAACATCAAGTTCCTGTACGCGAACAGCGACGAGGGCCAGCAGCAGGCCCAGCTCGTCCAGTCCTACATCGACAAGAAGGTCGACGGACTGATCGTCACGCTCGCCAAGCCCGACGCCATGAAGGCCGTCGTCGCCAAGGCCGTCAAGGCCGGCATCCCGGTGATCACCGTGAACTCCGGCACCGAGCAGTCCAAGCAGTTCGGCGCGCTCAGCCATATCGGCCAGGACGAGTCCATAGCCGGTGAGGCCGTCGGCGAGGAGCTGGCCGAGCGGGGCAGGAAGAAGGCCCTCTGCGTCATTCATGAGCAGGGCAACGTCGGCCACGAGCAGCGCTGCGCCGGAGCGAAGAAGACCTTCGACGGCTCCCTGCAGAACCTCTACGTCGACGGAACGAACATGCCGGACGTCCAGGCGTCCATCGAGGCGAAGCTCCAGACCGACCGGAGCATCGACGCCGTCGTCACCCTGGGCGCCCCCTTCGCGGACGCCGCCGTCAAGGCGAAGGAGTCCGCGGACAGCGAGGCCGAGATCGACACCTTCGACCTCAACGCCAAGGTCGCCGCCTCGCTCAGCGCGGGCACCCTCGGCTTCGCCGTCGACCAGCAGCCCTACCTCCAGGGGTACGAGGCCGTGGACCTGCTCTGGCTCTACCGGTACAACGCCGATGTGCTCGGCGGCGGCCGCCCCGTCCTCACCGGACCGCAGATCATCACGCGCGAGGACGCCGGGGCGCTGGCCGACTACACGAAGCGGGGTACCCGATGACCGCGACCGCACCACCGGTGGACGACAGGCCGGACAAGCCGGCGGGCGACGACGAGCGGCTGCTCCGCGCCTCGCCGCTGCGCGCGCTGCTCGGCCGGCCCGAGCTGGGCTCGGTCGTCGGCGCCGTGGCGGTGTTCCTCTTCTTCGCGGTCGTGGCGGACTCGTTCCTGCGGGCCGCCAGCTTCGGCACCGTCCTGTACGCGGCCTCGACGATCGGGATCATGGCGGTCCCGGTGGCGCTGCTGATGATCGGCGGCGAGTTCGACCTCTCCGCCGGGGTGATGGTGACCAGCTCCGCGCTGATCTCCTCGATGATCAGCTACCAGATGACGGCGAACGTCTGGGTCGGCGTCCTGGTGTCGCTGCTGGTCACGCTGGCCTTCGGAGCCTTCAACGGCGTCCTGCTGACCCGTACGAAACTGCCGAGCTTCATCATCACGCTCGGCACCTTCCTGATGCTCACCGGCCTCAATCTCGGCCTCACGAAGCTGATCAGCGGCACGGTCTCGACCAAGAGCATCGGCGACATGGAGGGCTTCTCCTCCGCCAGGAAGCTCTTCGCCTCGCAGCTGACCATCGGTGACGTCGATCTGAAGGTCACCATCCTGTGGTGGGCCGCGCTGGTCGCGCTGGCCACCTGGATCCTGCTGCGGACCCGCTTCGGCAACTGGATCTTCGCGGCCGGCGGCAACGCCGAGGCCGCCCGCGCGGTCGGCGTCCCGGTACGCAAGACCAAGATCGGGCTGTACATGGGCGTGGCCTTCTGCGCCTGGGTCTCCGGACAGCATCTGCTCTTCTCGTTCGATGTCGTCCAGTCCGGCGAGGGCGTCGGCAACGAGCTGATCTACATCATCGCGGCCGTGATCGGCGGCTGCCTGATCACCGGCGGCTACGGCTCCGCGATCGGCTCCGCGGTCGGCGCGTTCATCTTCGGCATGACCAGCAAGGGCATCGTGTACGCGGAGTGGAACCCGGACTGGTTCAAGTTCTTCCTCGGAGCGATGCTCCTTCTGGCCACTCTGCTCAACGCATGGGTGCGCAAGCGCGCGGAGGCTTCCCGATGACGGCACTGGTCGCACTCGACAACGTCAGTAAGTACTACGGCAATGTCCGCGCCCTGGAGGGCGTCTCGCTGGAGGTCCACGCCGGCGAGATCAGCTGTGTGCTCGGCGACAACGGAGCCGGGAAGTCCACCCTGATCAAGATCATCGCAGGGCTGCACCGGCATGACGCGGGCGACTTCCTGATCGAGGGCGAGAAGACCGCCCTGTCCTCGCCCCGCGAAGCCCTGGACCTGGGCATCGCCACGGTCTACCAGGACCTCGCCGTCGTACCGCTGATGCCGGTCTGGCGGAACTTCTTCCTCGGCTCCGAGCCGACCCGGGGCAGCGGGCCCTTCAAACGGCTCGACGTGGAGCTGATGCGCAGGACCACCCGGGCGGAGCTGCTGCGGATGGGCATCGACCTGCGCGATGTCGACCAGCCCATCGGCACCCTCTCCGGCGGCGAGCGCCAGTGTGTGGCCATCGCCCGCGCCGTCCACTTCGGCGCCAAGGTCCTCGTCCTGGACGAGCCGACCGCGGCTCTCGGGGTGAAGCAGTCCGGCGTGGTGCTCAAGTACATAGCCGCCGCACGTGACGCCGGACTCGGCGTGGTGCTCATCACCCACAACCCGCACCACGCCTTCCTGGTCGGCGACCGTTTCGTGCTGCTCAAGCGCGGAGTCATGTCGGCCGCCCACACGAAGGACTCGATCACTCTGGACGAGCTGACCCGTCAGATGGCGGGCGGTTCCGAGCTGGAGGAGCTGAGCCACGAACTGGAGCGCGCCCCCGTCCCCACCCACCTCGGCGGACCTCCGGTGGACGAGGCCTGATCCGGGCCGGACCGAGCGGTCAGGGGCGCTCGGCGCCCCTGACCGCCCGCACAGCGCCCCCGCCGTCCCGGATGGCAGAATCGGCCACAGCGGACGCCGTCCGCCGCGGCTGCCCGACCGGGCCGGCCGGCCCCGACCCCGCAGGGACGACACGACTCGTGCGAGTACCCAGTTGCCGACTCACTCGGCACGGCAGCCCTGAGCCGATGCGCGCGAGGGGACGGCGCCGATGAGCACGTACCGCGACTTCGCGCACCGCGGCTCCGCCCGCGCCACCGTCCTGCGGACCGTCGGCACCCGTGAGCGCCGCTCCCTGCTCACCGCGCCCCGTGTCCCGACCGTCGGCATCGACATCGGCGGTACGAAGGTGATGGCAGGCGTCGTCGACCCGGACGGCAACATCCTGGAGAAGCTCCGTACCGAGACCCCGGACAAGTCCAAGAGCCCCCGGGTCGTCGAGGACACCATCGTCGAGCTGGTGCTCGATCTCTCCGACCGCCACGATGTGCACGCCGTCGGCATCGGCGCGGCCGGCTGGGTCGACGCCGACCGCTCCAAAGTGCTGTTCGCGCCGCATCTCGCCTGGCGCGACGAACCCCTCAGAGACGCCCTCTCCAGCCGGCTCGCCGTCCCCGTGATGGTCGACAACGACGCCAACACCGCGGCCTGGGCGGAGTGGCGCTTCGGCGCCGGGCGCGGCGAGGACCACCTCGTCATGATCACGCTCGGCACCGGCATCGGCGGCGCCATCCTGGAGGACGGGCAGGTCAAGCGCGGCAAGTTCGGTGTCGCCGGCGAGTTCGGCCATATGCAGGTCGTGCCCGGCGGTCACCGCTGCCCGTGCGGCAACCGCGGCTGCTGGGAGCAGTACAGCTCGGGCAACGCCCTCGTACGGGAAGCCAGGGAGCTGGCCGTGGCCGACTCCCCGGTCGCGTACAACATCATCGACCGCGTCAAGGGCAACGTCCAGGAGATCACCGGACCGCTGATCACCGAGCTGGCCCGCGAGGGCGACGCCATGTGCATCGAGCTGTTCCAGGACATCGGACAGTGGCTCGGTGTCGGCATCGCCAATCTGGCCGCGGCCCTCGACCCGTCCTGCTTCGTCATCGGCGGTGGCGTCAGCGCCGCCGACGATCTGCTGATCGGCCCGGCCCGCGACGCCTTCCGCCGCCATCTCACCGGCCGCGGCTACCGCCCCGAGGCCCGGATCGTCAAGGCACAGCTCGGCCCCGAGGCGGGCATGGTCGGCGCCGCCGATCTCTCCCGGCTGGTGGCCCGGCGCTTCCGCCGTGCCAACCGCCGCCGCGCGGAACGCCACGAGCGGTACGAGCGCTACGCCCAGGCCATCCGCACCGTCCGTACGACCCAGGAACCGCCCTCATGACCGTGTCCCTGCCGTCGCTGTCCTCGGCGGAGGGCGGCAAGCCGCCGGAGGACCGCCGTCACCGCATCCGCCGGCGCTGGCTGACCGCCGTCGTCATCGTGCTGCTCATCGGCATCCCGGCCGGCTATCTGGTGATCTCGGCCGGACAGAGCCGCGACAGCGGCCGGGACAAGGAGACCGAGTCCTCGGCCACCGGCCTCCAGCATCTGCGCCCCTCCAAGATGAAGCGCCGTATCTTCGAGGTGCCGATCCCGCCCGGGGCCACCCGGGTGCGCTACTACGAGACGAGCAACTGGAAGTCCAGCCGGCTGTACGTCCAGTTCGACGTCACCTCCGGGCGGCTCGACACCTTCCTGAGCGAGATGGGTACCAGCCGGTCCGCGCTCAAGGACGGCGCCATCACGATCGCCCCCCGCGACCGGCGTACCGTCGGCTGGAACTTCGGCATCCCGGGCCACGACTGGGCCGGCACCAGCCACCGGCAGCAGGACCCCCGGCCCAGCCAGGACGTCGTCGTCGACCTCACCGAGCCCGGATTCCCCCGGGTGTACGTCGTCTCCACCACGACCCCGTGAGTGAACGGACCGGTCGTCAGGGACGGCTGGTGAGGTAGCCGCCCATCGAGGTGAAGTACTCGGTCGCGGGCAGCTCGTGGCCGTCCTCCGTCCGTACGCGGGTGATGGCCAGGCCGTGGTTGCGGCCGGTGCGGGCGTCAGCGCCGGCGACGATCACCACGCCGTCGCCCTCGCGGTAGAAGACGCGGCCGGGAGTGCCTCCGTAGCGACCCTCCGAAACGACCGCGGCCAGGACCTCCAGGCGCTTGCCCTTGTGGAAGGTGAAGGCGCTCGGATACGGCGCGGACTGAGCACGGATCAGGCGCTCCAGGACATCGGCCGGCCAGTCCCAGTTGATCCGGATGTCCGCCTCGGACCGCTTGTGGAAGAAGCTGGCCCGGGAACGGTCCTGCTTGGTGAACTCGGTCTGTCCGGAGGCGATCAGGTCCAGGGCGCCGACCGTCACGGGGGCGATGAGGTCGACGGTCTTGTGGAACAGGTCGGTCGCGGTGTCCGTGGGCTCCACCGCCACCGCGCGCTGGTCCACGATGTCGCCCGCGTCGAGCACCTCGTCCATCATGTGGGCCGTGACGCCGACTTCCCGCTCTCCGTTGATGAGGGCCCAGATCAGCGGCGAGAAGCCGGCGTACTTCGGCAGCAGCGAGTCGTGGATGTTCAGCGTGCCGAAACGAGGAAGGCCGTAGATGTGCGGCGGGATCCACGTGCGCCAGTTGTTGGCCACGATGATGTCCGGGCCGGCTTCCTTGAGCCGCTGGAACAGCTCCTCGTCGTCCGGCCTGTTGCGGATGACGACGGGGACGCCGTGCTCTTCGGCCAGGTCGGCGACCGAGTCGCTCCAGATCTTCTCGTAGGCGTGCTCGCTCTTGGGGTGCGTCACGACCATCACCACGTCGTGCTCGGAGTCCAGGAGTGCTTGCAGGGTGCGATGTCCCCAGGTCTGGTAACCGAACATGACGACCCGCATGGGGTTCCTCCTCAGAAGAGCGAATGATCGTAACAAGTAAAGCAAGGCTTACCTAAGGATGCAACGGGCCCCGATTTCAGGCCCGTTCGGCACCAAGCCTTGCCACTCGCCCGATTCGTCCCGTCGACAGGCCGACCCAGGTCAGGTTAGCTTTACCTAAGTTCGGCTCCGGCGTTCACGGCGGGCTCGGCGTCTCGTTTCTTTTCATCCACGCCTGACAGGCGGCTGTCCCGCACGAATGGGAGTGACATGTCACAGGTTCTTCCTGGCGACGCACCTCTGATCCACGACCTCATAGGAATCGGCTTCGGACCGTCCAATGTGGCCATGGCCATCGCGCTCAGCGAGTACAACGCGGGCGTCGGGAGGCAGGAGGCGGTGACTGCTCACTTCTTCGAGTGCCAGCCGAGCTTCGGCTGGCACCGGGGCATGCTGATCGACGACGCGACGATGCAGGTGTCCTTCCTCAAGGACCTGGTGACGCTCCGCAATCCGTCCAGTGAGTACACGTTCCTGCGGTACCTGCAGAGCAAGGGCCGGCTGATCGACTTCGTCAACCACAAGAACCTTTTCCCGCTCCGCGTCGAGTTCCACGACTACTTCGAGTGGGCCGCGGAGAAGGTCGACGACATGGTCTCGTACGGCCATGAGGTCATCGCCGTCGCCCCCGTCGTACGCGACGGAGTGGTGGAGTACCTCGACGTGACGGCCCGTTCGGGGGCGGAGACGGTGGTCCACCGTGCCCGAAACCTCGTCATCGGCACGGGTCTGCGCCCCCTCGTGCCGGAGGGGGTCGAGCGGACCGACCGTGTCTGGCACAACTCCGACCTGCTCGCGAAGGTGGCCAGCCTGGAGGGCGCCGACCCCACCCGCTTCATCGTGGTCGGCGCCGGCCAGAGCGCGGCCGAGAACGTGGCGTACCTGCACCGCCGCTTCCCGGGGGCCGAGGTCTGCGCCGTCTTCTCCCGTTACGGCTACAGCCCCGCCGACGACAGCAGCTTCGCCAACCGCATCTTCGATCCCGAGGCGGTCGACGAGTACTTCACGGCCCCCGACGACATCAAGCGCAGGCTGATGGACTACCACGGCAACACCAACTACTCCGTCGTGGACATCGACCTGATCGACGACCTGTACCGGCAGGCGTACCAGGAGAAGGTCCTCGGCACCGAGCGGCTGCGCTTCCTCAACGTCTCACGGCTGACCGCCGTCGAGGAGTCCCAGGACCGCGTCCGCGCCACCGTCACCTCCCTGGTCACCGGCGAGGAGGGGGTACTGGACGCCGACGTCGTGGTCCTCGCCACCGGCTACAGCCAGGCCGACCCCCTCGGTCTCCTCGGCGAGGTCGCGGAAAGCTGCCACCGCGACGACCAGGGCCGGGTACGCGTCGAGCGGGACTACCGCATCACGACGGACCCCGAACTGCGCTGCGGTATCTACCTCCAGGGCGGCACCGAGCACACCCACGGCATCACGTCGTCGCTGCTCTCCAACACCGCGATCAGGGTCGGCGAGATCCTGGGCTCGATCCTCGACCGTGGCCTGGAGCCCGCCCAGGGCCGGTCCCGGCCGGTCGCCGACGGCATCGGCTCGGTCCGCTGAGGACCTCTTCGTCCCCGAATTTCCTCCTTGGCAAAGCCTCTCAACCGTCACGCCCGCCTTGTGGCGCCGCTGTACGCGGCAGGCGTGGCACGCACCGTGCAATCCCCGTGAAAGGAACATCCGTGTCCACTGGTACGCGCCTCACTCCGACGCGTTTCGTCAGATACATCCCCCGTGTGGCCGTCGCCGCCGTCGCCGCGCTCGCTCTGTCCGCCTGCGCGGGCGGCGCCGACAAGGCCGAGTCGAAGCCCTCGGGTGAGGCGAACACCACGTCGGCCGCCTTCCCGGTGACGGTGGAGCACAAGTACGGCAGCACGACGATCGAGGCGGAGCCGAAGAGGGTGGTCACCCTGGGCCTGTCGGACCAGGACGCCGTTCTGGGGCTCGGTCTCAAGCCGGTCGGAGCGGTGGACTGGTTCAAGGAGCAGCCGTACGGCAAGTGGCCGTGGACGAAGGACAAGTGGGGGTCCACGAAGCCGGAGATCGTCGGTGAGCGTGACGAGTACAACATCGAGAAGATCGCGGCGCTGAAGCCGGACCTCGTCATCGCGCAGTACTCGGGGATGAAGAAGGAGCAGTACGACACGCTCTCGAAGTTCACCAAGGTCGTCGCCCAGCCCAAGGGCCTGCCCGACTACGGGGCGTCCTGGCAGGTGATGACCCGGCAGATCGGCAAGTCGCTCGGCAAGGCCGCAGAGAGCGAGAAGCTGATCGCCGGCATCGACGCGCGCTTCAAGGCCGTGCGGGACAAGAACCCCGAGTTCGCCGAGAAGACCCTCGCCGTCGCCGACAGCTTCGAGGCGGGCAAGTACTCGGCTTTCACGAAGACCGACCCGAAGGCGATCTTCTTCTCCGAGCTCGGTTTCAAGCTGAAGCCCGAGATCGACACGTTGGCGAAGCCGGGCTGGAACGTCGCCGAACTGAGCGCCGAGAAGCTGAACGTACTCGACGTCGACCGTCTCGTCTGGGTCACCTCCAGCACGGAGGCCAACGACCGCATCAAGGGCGAGCCGCTCTACCAGAAGCTGAAGGTTCACGAGGAGAAGCGCGACCTGTTCGTGCCCTACCAGGACCCGGACATCGGCGCGGCCTTCTCCTTCAACACCGTCCTTTCGATCCCGTACGCCATCGACGAGGTCGAGCCGCTGATCGCGGCCATCAAGTAACGACCGCGCACCAGGTCGTAGGCGCCGGTCCAACGGGATCCCGTCCGTCCGCCGGCAGGGGCGGGCGGACGGGATCCGCCGTCTGCGCCCAGTTGCTCCTCAGCGCCGCCCACGTCCCGCCGACCGCCCGTACGGCGGTCCGCCCCGCGCGGCCGGGAGCGGGGCCCGGGACGAACCTCACTGACGTACCACCAGGGAAAGGCCCTTTCGAACGATGTTTGACGTCGAGTCGGACCGGACGTCCGCTTCCGGCATACCCGTCACGGGCGGGCAATCCGGCATCTGGCTTGCCCAGCAGATCGACCCGGACAGCTCCGCCTACAACATCGTGTTCGCTCTGGACCTGCGAGGCGACATCGACCTCGGCCGTCTGGCCGCCTCCGTGCGGCAGGCCGTCGGGGAAGCCGAAAGCCTGCACGTGCGGGTCAGCGCCGGGGACGGTGGACCGCGGCAGACGCCCGCTCCTGTTCCCTTCGACGTCCCCGTCGTCGACCTGCGAGGTGCCTCCGATCCCGAGCGGGCCGCCGCCGACTGGATGGACGCCGCGCACGATCGGCCGGCCGATCCGGCCCGGGGCTCCCTCTTCGGCCAGGCCCTGCTGCGCCTGGCCGACGACCACGTCACGTGGTATCAGAGCTACCACCACATCGTCACCGACGGCATGGGCGTCGCGCTCATCACGCGCCGGGCGGGGGAGATCTACACCGCCCCCGACCAGCCCCCCGCACCCCGTGACTGGCGGATCTCCCGCTTGGTGGCGGCCGACGCGGCCTACCGTGCCTCGGACCGCCACCAGGAGGACCGCGCCTACTGGCTGGCCCGCATGGCCGGCCGTCCCGAGCCCGTACGCCTCGTGGAGCGCGCCCCGGCGCTCATGACGCGGCGGCTGCGACGCACGTCCGAGCTGTCCGCCGCGGACACCCGCTCGCTGTATGCCGCCGCCGAGCGGGCCGGCACGCGTGCCTCCCGCCTGCTGATCGCGGCCGTGGCCGCCTATCTGCACCGGGTCAGCGGTGAACAGGACCTGGTCCTCGGCCTGCCGGTCGCCGCCCGCCAGGACTCCGTGTCGGCGGGTATCCCCGGCATGGTGTCCAACATCGTCCCGCTGCGGCTGTCCGTCCGCCCGGGCACGACCGGCGCCGAGCTCCTGGCCGACATCCGCGACGCGGTCACCGAGGCGGTCGGCCACGGGCGCTACCGCGCCGAGGACCTGGCCAGGGAACTGGGCCTGGCCGACGGCGTGCCCGAACTCGTCGGCCCGACGGTCAACGTCCTGCCCCGCTCCGAAGACCTGCGGTTCTCCGACCACGCGATCGAACTCGACCCGGTCTGGGTCGGCCCGGTCAGCGACCTGGCCCTCAGCTTCGTCGAGATCCAGGGAGGGCAGGGCATCCGCGTCCACATCGACGCGGACGCCGACGTGTGCGACGAGGAGACCCTGCGCGCCCACGAGCGCCGCTTCCTGGCGCTGTTGGCCGACCTGGCCGAGGATCTGGACCGCCCCGTCGGCCGCATCGAGCTGACCTCCGGTGCGGAGCGCGCCCTGCTCCTCGACGAGTTCGGCGTGTCACCGCGCGAGGCCGCCGAGCTCTCCTGGCCCGCCGCGTTCGAGCGTCAGGTCCGCCGCACCCCGGACGCCGTCGCCCTCGTCTGCGAGGACCGGGAGCTGACGTACGCCGAACTGAACGCGGCGGCCAACCGGCTGGCCCGCCTCCTCGCCGCCCGTGGCGTGGGCGCCGAGGATGTCGTCGCCGTGGCCGTGCCGCGTTCCCCCGAACTCGTGGTGTCCCTGCTCGCGGTCATGAAGGCGGGGGCCGCCTATCTGCCGCTGGACGTCGACCATCCGCAGGACCGCGTCGTCTACATGCTGGATGACGCCGGGGCGCGCACCCTCCTCACCACCCGCGAGTTGTCCGACGTCCTGCCGAAGGGCGCGGGCGTCGGCCACCTGCTGCTCGACGCCCCGTCCGTGGTCTCCGAGTGCGCCCTCCTCGATGCCTCGGACCTGGGTGCGCCCATCGCTCCGGGCCAGGCCGCGTACGTCATCTACACCTCGGGCTCCACCGGCCGGCCCAAGGGCGTCGTCGTCTCCCATGACGGCGTCGGCAGCCTCATCGCCACCGCCACCGACCGCATCGGCATCACGTCCGACAGCCGCGTCGTCCAGTTCGCTTCCTGCGGGTTCGATGTGACGGTCTGGGACCTGATCATGTCGCTGTGCGTGGGCGGCCGCGTCATTGTCGTCCCCACGGAGCGGCGCGTCGCCGGGCCCGCCCTCACGGACTACATCGCACGCCATCGCGCCACCCACATGATCCTGCCGCCGTCCCTCGTCTCGGCCCTGCCGCAGGACTGCGACCTGCCCGACGGCGCCGTGCTGATCGTCGGCACCGAGGCGGTGCCCAGTGAGCTGATCGCCCGCTGGTCCGGCCGGCTCCAGGTGGTCGTCGCCTACGGCCTCACCGAGGCCACCGTCAACTCCACCCTGTGGATCGCCACCCCGGACAGGACCGGACCCGCGCCGATCGGCGAGCCCGACCCCAACACCCGTGCCTACGTGCTCGACTCCGCGCTCCGCCCCGTGCCGGTCGGTGCCGCGGGGGAGCTGTACATCGCCGGACGCGGCCTCGCCCGCGGCTACCTGGGGAGGCCGGGGCTCACCTCCGAGCGCTTTGTCGCCGATCCGTACGCCGCCGAGCCCGGCGCGCGGATGTACCGCACGGGCGACCGTGTCCGCTGGGCCGCCGACGGCAACCTGGAGTTCCTGGGACGCAGCGACGGCCAGATCAAGATACGCGGCCACCGCATCGAGCCCGGCGAGATCGAGAGTGCCTTCATGGCCTGCCCGGGCATCGCCCAGGCCGCCGTCCTCGTCCGCGAGGATCACCGGAGCGCCAAGCGGCTCGTCGCCTACCTCGTGGCCGAGGCCGGTACGGACCCGGACGCCTCCGTGACACGGGCGCGCGCCCGGATCGCCGAAGCGCTGCCCGACCACATGGTTCCCTCCGCCGTCGTACGCCTTGACGGGCCCCTGCCGCTGACGCCCAACGGCAAGCTCGACAGCCGCGCCCTGCCCGAGCCCCGGTGGACCGCGACGGCCGGCGGCGACGCGCCCACCACCCCCGCCGAGACCGCGCTCGCCGGGCTCTTCGCCGAGGTGCTCGGCCTGCCGTCGGCCGGCGTCCACGACAGCTTCTTCGAGCTGGGCGGCGACAGCATCGTCGCGATCCAGCTGGTCAACCGCGCCCGCGAGACCGGGCTCGCGATCACCCCACGCGACGTGTTCCGGCAGCGGACCGTGGCGGCGCTCGCCAGGACGGCGGTCCTGGCCGGCGTGGCGGCGCCGGCGGCGGGCGGGCCGGCCGCACGGGTGGTGCGCCTCGACGAGGACGCCCTGCCTGTCTCCCCACTCCAGGAAGGCTTCTTCTTCCACGCGGAGTTCGACCAGGAGGCCGGCGACGTCTATGTCGTCCAGGAACTCCTCGACCTCGCGGGCACCGTTGACCCGGACCGGCTGCGTCAGTCGCTCCAACTGCTGCTCGACCGGCATCCGCTGCTGCGCGCCTCGTTCCGCCAGCTCCCGGGCGGCGAGGTCGTCCAGCGGATCGCCGGCCACGCGACTCTTCCCTGGCGCCAGGCGGACACCGCCCACACCGCGCTGGAGGACCTGCTGCGGCAGGACCGTGCCGAGCGGTTCGACCTCGCCCGGCCGCCGTTGCTGCGGGCCACCCTGATCCGGGACGGGCAGCGCCGGCGACTCCTGCTCACCCTGCACCACATCGTCGCCGACGGCTGGTCGGTCTCCGTCCTGCTGCGCGAACTCACCGCTGCCCACCGGGGGGAGGCCCTGCCCGAGCCGCCCGCCCCGCAGCCGTACCTCTCCTGGCTGGCCTGCCGGGACCGCGACGCCGCCCGTGACGCGTGGCGGCAGGCGCTGGCCGGTCTGGACGGCCCCAGCCGGCTGCCCGCCGCCTTCGCCACGGGGGAGGACCGGGCCGCACCGGTCGCCGGGCCCGAGCACGTGGAGGTCCGGCTGCCCGAGTCGCTCACCGCTGACCTGACCGCCCTCGCCCGCAGCCATGGCCTCACCCTCAGCACCGTCGTGCACGGCGCCTGGGCGCTGCTGCTCGGTGGCCTGACCGGCAGCCAGGACGTGGTGTTCGGCACCACCGTCTCGGGACGCACCACCGAGGTCGAGGGCCTGGACTCGGCCGTGGGCCTGTTCATCAACACGGTGCCGGCCCGGGTCACCCTGCACGCGGGCGAGTCACTCGCCGAGCTGCTGCGGCGCGTCCAGGACGAGCACGCGGCCCTCCTGGACCACCAGCACCTCGGGCTCGCCGAGATCCAGCGGATCACGGGCGGTGGGGAACTCTTCGACACGCTCGTGGTGTTTGAGAACTTCCCGTCCGGTGAGCTGTCCGCCGAACAGGACGAGGAGGCGCTGCGCGTCACCGGCGCGGAGGTGTTCGACGCCGTGCACTACCCGCTCGCGCTGGTCGTGGAGCCCGGCGCCCATCTGTCGCTGCGGTTCAAGTACGACGCGGCCCGGCTCGACCAGCTGTCCGTGGCGGTGATCGCCCGCCGGTTCGAGACACTGCTGCGGACTCTCAGGTCCGACCCCGCCCGCCCGGTCGCCCGGGTCGGGATGCTGTCCGACCGGGAGCAGGAGCGCCTCACCGCGCTGAACGCGACGGCACACCCGCTGCCCGACGAGGCTGCCACCCTCGCCTCGCTCTTCGCCGCCCAGGTGGCACGGACCCCGCACGCCCCGGCCGTCGTCTTCGAGGACACCACCCTGACCTACGCCGAACTGGACCGGCGCGCCGAGGCACTTGCCCGGCGGCTGCGGGCACGTGGCGCGGGCCCGGAGCGGTTCGTCGCGGTCGCGGTGCCCCGTTCCGCGGAGCTGATGGTCGCGCTGCTCGGCGTGCACAAGGCGGGCGCCGCCTACCTGCCCGTGGATCTCGACTACCCCGCCGACCGGGTGGCGTTCATGCTCGCCGACTCGGGGGCCCGTACGGTCGTGACCACCAGCCACTCGGCCGGGCGACTGCCCGACGTCCCGGGTCTCGAACACGTCGTCGTGGACCACGACGAGGAGGTCCCCGACACGCCCGGTGCGCACGCGGGACCTGACCACCCCGCCTACCTGATCTACACCTCAGGCTCCACCGGGCGCCCCAAGGGCGTCGCTGTCACCCACCGGGCGATCGTCAACCGTCTCGCCTGGATGCAGGGTGAGTACGGCCTCACCGCCGACGACCGGGTCCTCCAGAAGACCCCGTCCAGCTTCGACGTGTCCGTCTGGGAGTTCTTCTGGGCCCTGGTCGAGGGCGCGACCGTCGTCCTCGCCCGGCCCGACGGCCATCGCGACCCGGCCTATCTGGCCGAGCTGATCCACGCCCGGCGGATCACGACGACGCACTTCGTGCCGTCGATGCTGGCCGTGTTCGTCCGGGTGCTGGACGCCGCCGACGCCCCGGACTGGTCGGCGAGTCTGCGCCGGGTGTTCTGCAGCGGCGAGGCCCTCACCGGACCGGACGCGCGCCGCTGGCGGGAGCTGACCTCCCGCCACGGCCACGGCCCCGTACCGCTGCACAACCTGTACGGCCCCACCGAGGCGGCGGTCGACACGACGTACTTCCCGTACGAGGGCGGCGCCGAGCTCGCCGTTCCCATCGGCCGCCCCGTGTGGAACACCCGGTTGTACGTGCTTGACGCCTTCCTGCGCCCCGTCCCGGACGGCGTGCCGGGCGAACTGTATCTGGCCGGCGTCCAGTTGGCCCGTGGCTACCACGACCGGCACGGCCTGACCGCCGAGCGGTTCGTCGCCGACCCGTTCGGCGAGCCGGGCGCGCGCATGTACCGGACCGGCGATCTGGTCCGGCGCCGCGCCGACGGCGCCGTCGAGTACCTGGGCCGTACCGACCGGCAGGTGAAGATCCGCGGCAACCGCGTCGAGCTGGGCGAGATCGAGGCCGCCCTGGCCGCCCTGCCGGGTGTCGCCCGCGCCGCCGTGATCGTCCGTGACGGGGTGCTTCTGGGCTACGCCGTTCCCGGTCCCGGCGCCGCGCTGGACGGCGAAGCCCTCCACGCGGCGCTCGCCGAGGCATTGCCCGCGGTGATGGTGCCGACGGCTGTCGTGGCCGTCGACGAGCTGCCGCTGACGCCCAGCGGCAAGCTCGACCAGAACGCCCTGCCCTCGCCGTCCGTCGCCCCCAGGGCCGGTGGACGAGCACCCCGCGATGAGCGGGAACGCGCCCTGTGCGAGATCTTCACGGACCTTCTCGGCATGCCCGGGATCGGCGCCGACGACGACTTCTTCGTGCTCGGCGGTGACAGCCTCACGTCGATCGCCGTCGCCACCCGGGCCCGCGAAAGGGGACTGACCATCAGCCCGCGCGATGTATTCGAGCACCGCACGCCCGCCGCGCTCGCCGCCGCGGCCGCGGCCGCAGAGCCGGCTTCGGCGGACCCGAGCGGTCCCGAGGCGCCCACCGGCGGGGTGACCGTGTCCACCGCCGAAGCCGGGCAGGCCGCCGCCGCTCTCCAGGCCGTGCTTGCTCAGCAGCAGCGGTCCGGGGCAGCGGTCGACCCGGCCCTGAGGGCGCTGCTGGACCAGCTGACCGCCGGCGTGCCGGCGGAGCCCCCGGCCCCCGCCCCGCTGGGCGGACTGGAGCTGTCCCCGGAGGAGAACGCCCGCGTCGAGGCGGTCGCCGGGCTGCCGGTCGCCGACATCTGGCCGCTCTCCCCGCTCCAGGAGGGCATGTACTTCCACGCCACCTACGACGCGGGGGACGCGCTCGACGTCTACCTGTCGCAGGAGACTCTGGACTTCGGCCACCGCCTGGACGCCGCCCGGCTGCGTGCCGCCTGCCGGGCGCTCCTGGAGCGCAACGCCGGCCTGCGCGCCGGGTTCACCAGCGACGGCCTGCCCCGGCCCGTGCAGTTCATCGTGGACGGTGCCGAGATCCCCCTGGTGGAGACCGACCTGTCCGGACTGCCCCCGCAGGAGCGGCGCGCCCGGGTGGACGAGTTGCTGGCCGCCGACCGCCGAAAGCGCTTCGACCTGTCGGCGCCGCCCCTGTGCCGCCTCCAGCTGATCCGGCTGGAGGACGGCCGCGACCGGCTCGTCGTCACCCACCACCTCATCCTGTGGGACGGCTGGTCCGCGTGGCTGTTCCTGGAGGAGCTGTTCACGCTGTACGAGCGGGACGGCGACACCACGGGTCTGCCCGCCGCGGGCTCGTACCGCGACTACCTGGCGTGGCTGGATGAGCAGGACACGACCAGGGCCGTCGGCGCGTGGCGCGCCTCGCTCGCCGGTTTCGACGAGCCGACCCTCGTCGCCCCGACCGGCCGCGACGAGGGCCCGGTCATCCCGGCCGACTTCGACGCGGTGCTGACCCGGGAGACCAGCGACCGGCTGCGCGCTCTGGCCCGGCGGCACGGCCTCACCCTGAACACGGTGCTCAACGCCGCCTGGGGCCTGGTCCTCTCCGCGATGACCGGCCGCCGCGACGTCGTCTTCGGCACGGCGGTCGCCGGACGGCCCGCGGACGTACCGGACGCCGCCGGCATCATCGGCATGTTCCTCAACACCATCCCGGCACGGGTCGAGTTCGCTCCGGACGAGCCGCTGCTCGACCTGCTGCGGCGCATGCAGTCCGAGCGGGCCGCGGTCATGCCGTACGAGTACGTCGGACTCGGCACGCTCCAGCAGGAGACCGGCCACCGTCGGCTGTTCGACACGCTCTTCGTGCTCCGCTCCGCCGACGGCGAGGGCCGCGCGGCGGCGCTCCGGCAGCGGCACGGCATCACCGACGTGTCGAACGTGGACGGCACCCACTTCCCGCTCACTCTGATCGTCACCCCGGAGACCCGGCTGCGAGTGACCCTGGCGGCCCGGCCCGACCTGTTCGGCGCGGAGGCCGCGACCACGATCCTCGGGCGGTTCACCACCGTCCTCGAGCGGCTCGGGGAGAGCCTCGCCGCCCCGGACGCCGCCTCGACCCGTACGGTCGGCGTGGACCTGCTGCTGCCGCCGGAGCGCGCCGCGCTGACGGCCGAGTGGGCCGGCAGCCGGGAGCCCGTGCCGAACGAGACCATCGCCGACATGCTGACGGCCCAGGTCGCCCGTACCCCGGACGCGGTGGCGCTGGTCTTCGGCGAGCGGGCCCTCACGTACGCCGAACTGGACGCGCACATCAACCGGATCGCCCGCCTGTTCCTCGCCCGGGGCGCGGGACCGGAGAAGGTCGTGGCGCTGGCGTTGCCCCGGTCCATCGACATGGTGGCCGCGCTGTTCGCCGTCCTGCGGACCGGGGCCGCGTACCTGCCGCTGGACCTGGACCACCCGGCCGACCGGCTGCGGCTGATGGCCGAGGACACCGGACCCCTGTGCCTCGTCTCCACCACGGCCGTCGCCCCGGCACTGCGCGGTGGCGCCGGTGCGGTGGCGCCCGAACTCCTCCTGGACGACGAGGCCGTGGCCGCCGAGTTGGCCGCCCTGCCCGGTGGGGAGATCACGGACGCCGAGCGGCCCGCGTTCGCCCACGACGTGCCGGACCGACTGGAATACCCGGCGTACGTCATCTACACCTCCGGCTCCACCGGCCGCCCCAAGGGCGTCGTCACTCCCTACCGGGGGCTGACCAACATGCAGCTCAACCACCAGAAGGAGATCTTCGACCCGGCCATCGGCTCGGCCGGCGGGCGGCGGCTGCGCATCGCGCACACCGTGTCCTTCGCCTTCGACATGTCCTGGGAGGAACTGCTGTGGCTCGTCGAGGGCCACGAGGTCCACGTCTGTGACGAGGAGCTGCGCCGCGACGCCGAGGCGCTGGTCGCCTACTGCGACCGGCACCGGGTCGACGTGGTCAACGTGACCCCCACATACGCCCAGCTCCTCATCGAGGAGGGCCTCCTCGACCGGGACGAGACGGTCGGGAAGCACCGCCCGGCCCTCGTCCTCCTCGGCGGCGAGGCCGTGTCCGACACCGTATGGACGAAGCTGCGCCGCACCGAGGGGACCTACGGGTACAACCTGTACGGGCCGACCGAGTACACCATCAACACCCTCGGCGGCTCGACGACGGACAGCGCGACCCCCACGGTCGGCATGCCCATCCGCAACACCCGCGCCTATGTCCTGGACGCGATGCTGCGCCCGGTGCCGCCGGGCTGCCCCGGCGAGCTGTACATCGCAGGCACCGGTCTGGCCCGCGGCTACCACGAGCGTCCCGCGCTGAGCGCCGAGCGGTTCGTCGCGGACCCGTTCGGGGAGCCGGGTGAGCGGATGTACCGCACGGGTGACCTCGTACGGCAGCGGCCCGACGGCCTGCTCGACTTCCTGGGCCGTACCGACGACCAGGTGAAGATCCGCGGCTACCGGATCGAACTGGGCGAGATCTCCACCGCCTTGTCCTCGCACTCCGAGGTCGCCCACGCGGCGGTCGTCGTGAACGAGAGCACCGGGACGAAGCGCCTGGTCGGTTACTTCGCGCCGGAGGACGGCACGCAGGCGGGGGAGAACCTGATCCAGCGGCTGCGTGACCACCTGAAGGCGGGGCTGCCCGACTACATGGTCCCGTCCGCGCTCGTCGCCGTGGACACGCTGCCGCTCACCGTCAACGGCAAGCTGGACGTACGCGCCCTGCCCGCCCCGGACTTCGCCGCGACGGGCACGAGCCGCGCTCCCCGCACCCCGCGGGAAGAGACGCTGTGCGCCCTCTTCGCGGAGGTGCTCGGCCTGCCGGAGGGCAGCGTCGGCATCGACAGCGACTTCTTCGAGCTGGGCGGCCACTCGCTGCTGGCCACCCGCCTCGTCAGCCGTGCCCGCACCGCCCTTGACACCGAACTCGCGATCCGCGACCTGTTCGAGGCACCCACCGTCGCCGAACTGGTCGAGCGCGCGGCCCGCTCCGGCGGCGCCGCCCGCCCGGCGCTGACCGCCGGTGAGCGGCCCGACGTGCTGCCGCTCTCGCACGCCCAGCAGCGGCTGTGGGTCATCCAGCAGATCGAGTGTGCCTCTGCCGCCTACAACTTCCCGCTGGTCATGCGGCTGCGCGGCACCCTCGACGTCGAGGCGTGGGGGAAGGCGCTCGCCGATGTGACGGCCCGGCACGAAGCCCTGCGTACGGTGTTCGTGGAGCCCGACGGCCAGGCGATCCAGAAGGTGCTGCCCGCCGAAGAGGCGCGGCCCGTCGTGGAGTGGCTGCGCGCCACCGAGGACGAGGTGCCCGCCATCGTCGACAGGGCCGTCAACCGGCCGTTCGACCTCGCCGCCGAACTGCCGTTGCGCACCACGATCGTGGAGCTGACGCCGCGGGACCACGTCGTGGTCCTGCTGCTGCACCACATCACCACCGACGAGTGGTCGGACCGCCCGTTCCTCCGTGACCTCGCCACCGCCTACGCGGCCCGCGTCTCCGGTGCGGCCCCGCGGTGGGAGCCGCTGCCGGTCCAGTACGCCGACTACGCGCTGTGGCAGCAGCGCCTGCTCGGCGACCCGGCGGACGCGGCCGGCCTGGCGGCCCGGCAGCTGGAGTACTGGCGTACGACCCTGGAGGGCGCACCCGAGGAGCTGGAACTGCCCACGGACCGGCCGCGCCCGGCGCGGCCGGCCTTCTCCGGCGCCGAACTGGACATCGCGTTCGAGGCCGACGTCCACGAGGGGCTGAAGCGGCTCGCCCGCGAGACCGGCGCCAGCATGTTCATGGTGGTGCACGCCGCCGTGGCCGCCCTGCTGCATCGCCTGGGCGCCGGCACGGACATCCCCCTCGGCTCGCCCATCGCGGGGCGCGGCGACGAAGCGCTGGACGACCTGGTCGGCTTCTTCGTCAACACGCTCGTGCTGCGGACGGACCTGAGCGGCGACCCGAGCTTCATCGAACTTCTGGCCCGGGTCCGGGAGACGGACCTGGCGGCGTTCTCGCACGCGGACGTGCCGTTCGAGTCGGTGGTGGAGAAGCTCAACCCGACGCGCTCGCTGTCCCGGAACCCGCTGTTCCAGGTGATGGTCGGCTACCACGCCCGCACGGGCGACGCACTGGAACTGCCCGGACTCCACGCCGACTACGTGCCGTTCCGCATCCGCTCGGCCAAGTTCGACCTGGTGTTCAGTTTCACCGAGCACACCTCGGCCGACGGCGCCGAGGACCACCTGAACTGCCGCCTGGAATTCGCCACGGAGCTGTTCGACCACGAGACCGCCGAACGCCTCGGTGATCGCCTCCGGGCGCTCGTCGCGGCCCTCGTCGCCGCACCCGGGCAGCCCGTCTCGCGGGCGGAGATCCTCGCGGGCGACGAACGGCAGCTGGTCCTGGGGGACTTCAACGACACGTCCCGCGAGGTCGACGAGGAGTCGTTCCCCGCTCTGTTCGCACGGCGGCTCGCCGAGCGCCCCGACGCGGTCGCCGTCGTCGACCGCGCCCGCTCCGTGACGTATACGCAGCTCGACGCCCGCGCCAACCGCGTGGCCCGGCTGCTGGCCGCACGCGGCGTGGGCGCCGGGAGCGTGGTCGGCGTGGCCGTGCCCCGCTCGGTCGACATGGTCGCCACGGTGCTCGCCGCGCTGAAGCTGGGCGCCGCGTTCCTGCCGCTCGACCTGGTCCACCCGGCCGACCGCCTGACGTACATGATCGAGGACTCACGGGCGGCGCTCGTGGTCGGCACCGAGCCGGTCGCGGGGAAGATCCCGGAGGTGGCGGGCGTACCGCTGGTGCTGCTCGACGAGCCTTCGGTCGCCGCCGAGCTGGACACGCTGCCGCAGACCGCGGTCGAGGGGGAGCGGGTCGGCCTGGACCAGGCCGCGTACGTCATCTACACGTCCGGTTCGACGGGCCGCCCCAAGGGCGTGGTCGTCCCGCACGAGGGCATCGCCAGTCTCGTCGCCACCGCGGTCGACCGGATGGGCCTGGAACGCGACAGCCGGGTCCTCCAGTTCGCGTCGATCGGCTTCGACGTCTTCGTCTTCGAGCTGTCCATGGCGCTGTGCCAGGGAGGCCGGCTCGTTCTCATCACGGAAGAGGCCCGGGTCGCCGGCCCGGCGCTCACCGACTTCCTCGCGGACCAGCGGATCACGCACATGATCCTTCCACCGTCCCTCGTGTCGGCCCTGCCGCCGGGCTGCCGGCTGCCCGCGGGCTCGACCGTCCTGGTCGGTACGGAGACGGTGCCGCCGGACCTGTTCGAGCGGTTCGGTGCGACGGCCCACCTGATCTGCGCGTACGGCCTCACCGAGGCGACGGTCAACTCCACACTGTGGTCCGCACGCGAGCACGGCGGGCGCCCCTCCGGCCGGGTGCCCATCGGGCGCCCCGACCCCAACACCCGCTGCTACGTCCTGGACGAGAACCTGCGGCCCGTCCCGCCGGGTGTCGCAGGCGAGCTGTACGTCTCCGGACGCGGCCTCGCGCGCGGCTACCTCGGCAAGGCGGGGCTGACGTCGGAGCGGTTCGTCGCCGACCCGTACGGCTCGCCCGGCAGCCGGATGTACCGCACCGGTGACCGAGCCCGCTGGCGCGCGGACGGCAACCTCGACTTCCTCGGGCGGGTCGACACCCAGGTCAAGGTCCGCGGCTTCCGCATCGAGCTGGGTGAGATCGAGGCGGCCCTCGCCGGACACCCCTCGGTCGCCCAGGCCGCCGTGGTGCCCGACCGCGACGGCGACATCGTCCGGCTCGTCGGCTACGCCGTGCCGGATGCCGGCGAGCTGGACCCGCGCGAGCTGCGCGCACATATGGCCGGTGTACTGCCCGAGTACATGGTCCCGGCGCTGGTCGTCCCCCTGGACGGCCCGCTGCCGCTGACGCCCAACGGCAAGCTGGACCGCAAGGCGCTGCCCGCGCCGGACTGGGCCGCGATGACCGGCGGCGCGCTCCCGGCCACCGGGACGCAGGCCAGGCTCGCCGCGTTGTTCTGCGAGATCCTCAAGCTGGAGAAGGTCGGCATCCACGACAACTTCTTCGCGCTCGGCGGCCACTCCATGGCGTCGATGCGGCTGTTGGGCCGTATCCGCGCCGAGTTCGGGATCGAGCTGAGCATCCGGGACATCTTCGACGCGCTGACCGTCGCCGGTCTCGACGGCAAGCTGAAGGGCGCGGCGGCGGCCCGCCCGGCACTGCGCCCGGCGGAGGACCGCCGGCACCCGCCGGTGGCGGCCCCGGTTCAGCGCTGGCAGTGGGACGCCCACCGCCGTCGCGCGGGCTTCGACCACGCGCTCGTACTGCGCTCGTCCGGCGGACTGGACGTGGACGCGCTGTCCGCCGCGCTCGCCGATGTGGCCGCTCGTCACGAGCCGCTCCGTACGGCGTTCACGGAACGGGACGGCGCGCTGTACCACCGGGTCGCCGAGCCTCCTGCCCTGAAACTGGAGGAGTGCGAGGACCTGGAGGCCCGCCTGGCGGAACTGGCGGCCGGGGCGCCGGAGCCGGTCCGTGAGGCACCGCTCGGGGCCCACCTGCTGACGGCGGCCACCGGGCGGCAGGCGCTGCTGCTGACCATGCACTACCTGGCGGTGGACGAGTGGTCGGTCGTCCCGCTCTTCCGTGACCTGACGGCGGCTTACGCGGCCCGTAGGGAGGGCCGGGCGCCCGCGTGGCAGCGGCTGCCGGTCTCGTACAGCGACTACGCCCAGTGGGCCCGCGAGGTCCTGGGCGACCTGGGCGATCCGGACAGCCTGGGCGGCCGGCAGCTCGCCTACTGGCGCGAGACGTTGAAGGACGTGCCGGCCGAATTGGCTCTCCCGGCGGACGGCGCGCGCCCGTCCTCGCCCGGCGCGGACCAGGTGGGCTTCGTCCTGGACGAGGAGACGCACGCGGCCGTGGACGACCTGGCCCGGGCGACCGGCACCAGCATGTTCATGGTTCTGCACTCCGCCCTGGCGGCGCTGCTCACCGCCCACGGCGCGGGCACGGACCTGCCCATCGGTACGATGGTCGCCGGCCGTACGGACGACCAACTGGCCGATCTGGTGGGCTGCTTCTTCAACACGGTCGTACTGCGCACCGACGTGGCGGGCGACCCGACGTTCGCGGAGCTGCTGTCCCGCGTGCGGGAGACCACGCTCAGCGCCCTCGACCGGCAGGACGTCCCGTTCGAGGAGGTCGTACGGACGACCGGGCTGCCGCCGGAGGGCCCGCAGGTGATGGTGATCCACCATGAACAGGCGGACCTGGAGCGACTGGAGGGTGGCATCGGCTCCCTCGACGCCGTACCGACCGGTTCGACCCGGGCCCGGCTGACCCTCAGTTTCTACGAGCCGCGCGGTGACGGGCCCGTCCACTGCGGCCTGATCCACGCCACCGACCTGCTCGGCGCTGCCACGGCACGGCGGCTCGCCGACGAACTCCAGAGGCTGCTGCGCACCGTGGCAGCCGAACCGGAACAGCCGCTCTCGGAGCTGTTCGCCGCCCTGTCCACAAGGAGTGACAACGCATGACCACCAACCCGTTCGAGGACCCGCAGGGCCGCTTCCTGGTCCTGGTCAACGACGAGAACCAGCATTCGCTGTGGCCGTCCTTCGCCGAGGTTCCCGCCGGATGGCGGACCGTCTTCGGCGAGGACACGCGCGAGGCATGCCTCGCGTACGTCGAAGAGCACTGGACGGACCTGCGCCCGGCGAGCCTCGTCACCCGGCAGGGCTGACCCCCCATCAAGACGCCGCCGCCCATGGAGAACCCTCTCCATGGGCGGCGGCGTTCTGCGCGTGGGCGGTCTCCGTAACCCTTCGTCAGCCTGTGAAACGAGGCGACCGGGTCCGATCCGGCGGGGCCTAGGCGGCGGGCCCCGTGCCGAGGGTTACTCCGGCACCGACGGTTCCCGGCGGCTGTCGGACCACGCCGACCAGAGTTCGGCGTAGCGGCCGCCCGCCGCGACGAGTTCGTCGTGCGTGCCCGTCTCGACGACGCGGCCCTCGTTCAGGACGACGACGCGGTCCGCGGTCGCCGCTTGGGGGAGGCGGTGGGCCACCATCACGCCCGTACGGCCCTCCAGCGCGCGCAGAGCGGCGGTTTCCAGCACCCGGGCGCCCGCGCTGCCGGCGTCGGCGGTGGCCTCGTCCAGGATCGCGATGGGTGGGTCGGCGAGTACGAGACGGGCGAGGGCCAGTTGCTGGGCCTGGGTCACCGTGAGGCGGTGGCCGCCCTCGCCCACGACCGTGGCCAGGCCGTCGGGCAGCGTCTCGGCCCAGCCCAGCGCGTCGACACGGGCCAGCGCGGCGCGCAACTCCTCGTGCGTCGCCCCGGGGCGGGCCAGTCGCAGGTCCTCGGACAGCGGGCCCGCGAAGACATGGACCTCCTGGCTGATCAGGGTGACCGCCTGCCGGACCCCGGCCGGCCCCAACTCCCGGGAGTCCACGCCGCCCAGGGAGATCGCACCTGTCACCGGAGCGTGGACGCCCGCGATCAGCTTCGCCAGCGTGGTCTTTCCGGCGCCGCTGGCGCCGACCAGGGCCAGCCGTTCGCCGTCCCGCACCTCCAGGTCCACCGCGCTGAGCACCGGATGGCCGTCCACGTACGCGTGACCGAGGTCCAGCACCTTGACCGAGCCGTCCACCGGCGCGGCGGTCCGCCCGTCGGGCTCCCGTTCGGCCGGGAGGCTCGACACGCCGACGAGACGGGCGAGGCTCGCCCCGGCGGACTGCGCGTCGTCGATGAGGAAGAGCGCGGCGTTGATCGGGTTGAACAGGCCGTGGAAGTAGAGCGCGGCGGCGGTCGCCGTACCGATGCTCACCGAGCCGTTGTCGACCAGCAGGAATCCGGTGACAAGGATCGACGTCATGCCGATGAACTCGGCGATGTTCAGGCGGGAGAAGAAGCCCGAGACGAGGCGCATGCCCCGCGCCGCCAGGTCGACGGCCGCCTGCGACCGCTGCTCCACCAGCTCCGCGTGACGTCCGTTCAGACGGAACGCCCGTACCGTGCGCACCCCGCCGACGCTGTCGAGCAGCTGGTGCTGCAGAGCGCCGGTCGCCACCCGGTGCGCGGCGTAGATGCTCGCGGCGCGCGGGATGTACCAACGCACCGTGAGGACATGGACCGGGACGGACACCAGCACGGCGAGCAGGAAGCGCCAGTCGAGAAGGGCGAGCCCCCCGAGGGTCAGCACGATGGTGAGGAAGGCACCGACGAACTCCGGCAGGGCCTGCCGTACCGCCTTCGCGATCAGGGTGACGTCACCCGTCACCCGGGAGGTCAGGTCGCCGGAACCGGCCTGCTCGACCCGTTCGAGCGGCAGTCGCAGTGCCCGCGCGATGAACCGTTCCCGCAGGTCCGCGAGGACCGTCTCGCCTAGCCTGGCGACAAGGGACTTGCCGAGGGCGGTCGCGACGGCCCTGGCGACGGCGACCGTCAGGAGGAGCAGCATCGGCACGGTCAGCGCGGCCGCGCCGCGCTCGTCCACGACCAGGTCCACGATGTGGCCGAGCAGCGGCGCGGTCATCAGCCCGGTGCCCGTGCCGAGGACCAGTACGGTCACCGCGCCCACCGTCAGCAGCCGGTGACGGCGTAGCAGTCCGCGGACGACGGCGAGGGTCCGGGCGCCGTCGGCGGTGGGCAGGAGCTCGCGTTCGGGCGTGCCGGTTCCGCTCATCGTCCGTCCATCGTTCTTCTCGTCCGGGTTCCGCGGGTCGCTGTTCTGCGCGGTCGTCATGCCAGCACCGCCGAGCGGTACGTCTCGTGGGCGCCGACCAACTCGGGGTGGCTGCCCCGGGCGGTCACCCGGCCGTTGTCGAGCATGACCACGACGTCGGTTCCGGCGAGCAGGGCGGGGCTGGTGGTGACCAGGACCGTGGTGCGGCTCCGGCGCAGGTCCCGCAGCCGGGCCGCGATGCGGGCCTCGGTGACCGTGTCGACGGCGGTGGTCGGGTCGTGGACGACGAGGACCGGCGGGTCGGCGGCCAGGGCCCGGGCGAGCGCGACCCGCTGGCGCTGGCCGCCGGACAGCGACCGGCCCCGTTCGGTGAGGACGGTGTCCACGCCCTCGGGCAGGGCCCGGGCGACATCGTCCGCCGCCGAGGCGGCCAGCGCCGGGCCTATCTCCGCCCTCGCGGTGTCCGCTCCGGCCCGTACGTTGGCGAGGAGGCTGTCCTCGAACAGGTCGGCATCGTGGTGGGCGACCAGGATCATGCGGCGGATGTCGCCGGGGTCGAGGTCGGTCAGTGGTACGCCGTCGAGCTCGACGGTGCCCTCGGCGGGGTCGAGTTCGCGGCCCAGGCAGAGCAGCAGGTCGTTCGCGGCGGCCGGGTCACGGGTGACCACACCGACGAGGCTGCCGGGGGCGATGTCCAGGTCGACGCCGCGCAGCGCGCCCTGGGTGACGCCGCGCAGCCGCAGCCGCCCGAGGACCGGCTCGGGAAGCGTGGCCTTCCCCGCCACGACGGCGGGAGGCGAGGCGAGGATCTCGGCGACCCGGCCGGCCGAGGCGCGCCCCTGGGCGAACTCGCCGTTGACGTAGGTGAGGAGCTGGAAAGGACCGAGGAGGTACTGGGCGAGGCCGACGGCCGCCACCAGCTCACCCACGCTGATGGTGCCTCGCATCGCCAGATGAGCGCCGACGAGCCCGATGACCGCGATGAAGATGCCCGTCAGGGCAAGGATCGCGCCGTCGTGCCAGGCCCGGCTGCCGGCCGCCCGGAGGGCAGCGGACAGAGAGCTCCGGCTCGTCTCCCGGTACCGGGAGACCGCGGCCGATTCGGCGCCGATCCCCTTCAGCACGCGCAGGCCGCTGACCAGGTCGGCGGCGACCCCGGACGCGTGCGCCGCGTGCTCCTGCTCGGCCTCGCTGCGCCGTTCGAGCGGGCGGCTGATGAGATGGCCGATCCACAGCAGGGGCGGGACGCCGAGGAGGACGAGCAGGCCCAGTGGCACGGAGATACGGAGCAGTGCCACCGCGCTGACGGCCAGCCCGGCGACCGCGGACAGCGCGTACGGCAGTGCGGAGACGACGGAACCGACGCGTCGGGCGTCGCCGGTCGCGACGGCGGTCAGCGCGCCGGGCAGCCGTCCGGAGTCGGCTCCGCCCCGCGGATCGAGCACCCGGTCGGCGAGGTCCTGCCGGATCCGGTGCGCGGCGCCTTCGCCCGCTCCTTCGGTGAGCCGTGCGGAGTTCCGGTAGCACGTGGACAGTACGAGGAAGAGACCGGCGAGCACCAGCAGCCAGCGCAGGAGGGCGCCGGAGGAGCCGGTCGCCACCGCCTCGTCGATGACCAGGCCGATGACCACCGGGACGAGGGCCTCGCACGCTTGGTGCGCGGTGCCGAGGAGTGATGCTCCGACGACTCGGCGGCGCTGGTCGGCAAGCGCTCTCCGGAGGACATGGCCCCCCGATGGTCCTCCAGCGGACATGCGGCGGCCTCCACAAGAACGGGGCTGGATAAGTTAGGTAAGCCTACCTTAATGACGACCCGTGCCAAGGCCGCGCGGGGGGCCTTGGCGGCGCCGTCGTGCGGGCGCCGGCGCGGGCCTGACCGCCGCGTTGACCCCGTCGCGGCTGTACGGTTAGGCTCACCTAAGTTTCATCGTTCGTACGTCATGTCGCTTGCGGCACACCATTGTTCAACGCTTCGCGCGACTCGCGGGGCACTCGGAAGCGCCGCCAGGGGAGTGGTCCTTGTCTGTCGAAGCCCGGGCGGCGTCCGGAAGCGAGACCGCCGGTCCCGTCGTGCCCACGGCGCGGCCGTCGTCGGTGGCCCTGCGCGGTCTCGGGCTTCTCGTGACGCTCGGCGCGCTCGTCCTCGTCTCACTGATCAGTGTCTGGGTGGGCACCAGAGGGATTCCGTTCGCCTCGACATGGGACCTCCTGTGGCGTCCTGACGCGTCGGAAGCCTCCGTCATCATCCACGACTACCGGATCCCCCGTACCGTCCTCGGCCTCCTCGTCGGAGTGGCCCTCGGGCTGTCCGGCGCCCTGATGCAGGCCCTGACACGCAATCCGCTCGCCGACCCCGGACTGCTCGGGGTGAACCTGGGCGCCTCCACGGGCGTCGTCGTGGCCATCGCCTTCATGGGAGTGGCCGCGCCTCTCGGCTATGTGTGGTTCGCCCTCGCCGGGGCGGCCGCGGCGTCGATGGTTGTCCATCTCCTGGGTTCCTCCGGGCGCAAACTGGCCACCCCCGACCGGCTCGTCGTCGCGGGAGCGGCCGTGACCGCCGTGCTGTACGCCTTCAACTGGGGTGTGCTGCTCTTCGATCCGGAGGCGTTCGACCAGTTCCGCTTCTGGACCGTGGGCTCTCTCGCGGGCCGGTACTACGACATCGTGTTCCTCGTCCTGCCGTTCGTCGCCGTCGGTACGATCGTCGCTTTCCTCCTTGCCCCGTCCCTCAACGCCCTGGCGATGGGCGACCAGATGGGGCGTGCCCTGGGCGTGAACGTCGGCCGCACCCGCGTGCTGTCGGCGGTCGCCGTGATGCTGCTGTGCGGCGCCGCCACCGCCGCCGTCGGGCCGATCAGCTTCGTGGGCCTGGCCGTTCCGCACGTCGCTCGGTTCCTCTCCGGAACCGACCAGCGCTGGGTGCTCGCGTACTCGATGCTGCTCGCACCGGTCCTGCTCGTCGGCTCGGACGTGCTGGGGCGTGTGCTCGGCGCTCCGGGCGAGGTACAGGTCGGCATCGTCACCGCGTTCATCGGCGCGCCCTTGTTCATCGCGCTGTGCCGCCGTCGAAAGCTGGTCATGCTGTGAGTGCCGTGGACGAGGCGAAAACCTCCGGGCCCGGATCCGCCGGCACCCCCGCCCCCCGCGTCATCAGCGGCCGGGTCGTCCGCACCGGAGCGGGCGGTGTCTCGCTACGCGTGCAGGGCCGGGTGTTCGCCGTGACCGCCCTGCTGCTCGTCGCGCTGATCGTCGTCATGGGGGTCACCCTGACCACCGGCGACTTTCCTCTCTCCGTCGGGGAGGTCCTCCGGGCCCTGACCGGTAACGGATCCGACGCCGCCGACTTCGTCGTCAACACCCTGCGCATGCCGCGCATCCTGAGCGCGGTGTTCGTCGGCGCGGCCCTCGCGGTGAGCGGGGCGATCCTGCAGAGCCTCACCCGCAACTCCCTCGGCAGCCCCGACATCATCGGCTTCACCAACGGCTCCGCCGTGGGCGCGCTCGTCGTCATCATCGTGCTGCACGGCAGCATGACCCAGATCGCGTTCGGCGCGCTGGTCGGGGGTCTCGTCACGGCCCTCGCCGTCAACCTCCTCATGGTCGGCCGCGGGTTGCAGGGTTTCCGGCTGGTCGTCATCGGCATCGGCGTCAGCGCCCTGCTGCTCGCCGTCAACTCGTACCTGGTCACCCGGGCGACCTTCCAGGAGGCCCTGGAGGCCCAGGCGTGGCTGATCGGCAGCCTGGGGAACCGACTGTGGACGCACGCGAACGCCATCGGTCTCGCCCTCGCCGTGCTGCTGCCGCCGGCCTTCCTCCTCTCCCGCCGCCTCACCATGGTGGAGATGGGCGACACCACCGCCATGGCGCTCGGCGTCGACGTGCGGCGCACCCGCACGGTCCTCCTTGTGATCAGCGTCGCCCTCGCCGCGTTCGCCACCGCCGTCACCGGCCCCATCTGGTTCATCGCCCTGGCCGCGCCCCAGGTGTGCCGCAGGCTCACCCGGTCGTCCGGCCCCGCGCTGCTGCCGTCCGCCCTCATGGGCGCCTTTCTGCTCGCCCTGAGCGACCTCGTCGTGCAGCGGGTCTTCGCACCCGCGCTTCTTCCGGTGGGCACGGCGACCGGCGCCATCGGCGGGCTGTACCTCATCTGGCTGCTGATCACCGAATCACGAAAGAGCCGCGCATGACCGGAACGAACTCCCCGCAGCCCCGGCTGCGTGCCGAGGACCTCACGCTGTCCTACGACCAGCGGACCGTGGCCACGTCCCTGAGCGTCGACATCCCCGACCACTCCTTCACGGTGATCATCGGGCCGAACGCCTGCGGCAAGTCGACGCTGCTCACGGCGCTGGCCCGGATGCTCAAGCCCAAGGCCGGGCAGGTCTACCTCGACGGCGCCGCCATCGCCTCGTACCGCTCCCGTGAGGTCGCCCGCCGCCTCGGCCTGCTCCCGCAGTCGTCCAGCGCGCCGGGCGGCATCACGGCCGGCGACCTCGTGGCCCGTGGCCGGTACCCGCACCAGCGGCTGCTGAAGCAGTGGTCCGCCGAGGACGAGGCCGCTGTCGTCGAAGCGATGCGGCAGACCGACGTACTCGACCTTGCCGACCGCCCCGTGGACGACCTCTCCGGCGGCCAGCGGCAGCGCGTCTGGCTGTCCATGGTGCTGGCGCAGCAGACCTCCATCCTGCTGCTGGATGAACCGACCACCTACCTCGACATCGCCCATCAGGTCGAGGTGCTCGACCTGTGCGCCGAACTCCACGCCCGCAAGGGCCACACCGTCGTCGCGGTCCTGCACGACCTCAACCAGGCGTGCCGCTACGCCACTCACCTCATCGTGATGCGGCCCGGCGGAGTCATCGCCGCCCAGGGAGACCCGGCGACCGTCATGACCGCCGAGCTCGTCGAGGACGTGTTCGGCCTGCCCTGCCGGATCATCGGCGACCCCGAGACCGGCACCCCGCTGATGGTCCCGGCCGCCCCCAGGCGGTACGAGCCGGATGCCGGCGCGGCCGGCATCCCGGACTCGGCCACCGACGCCGTGCTGGCCGAAAGCTCCTAGGCCCTGTCCGGTCGATCTTCGTGGATCAGCCGACTTGGCGACACTCTTAGGTAAGGCTAACCTAACCTTGATGGTGTTTCATCGAGGTGACACGGCGTACCAAGAGGGCGTCTTGCACGGTAGAACCGAGGAAGGTACGTCTTGATCACGGCCAGGCCGCGCCACGCAAGGCAGTTGTCCGACGCGCTCCACCCCAGGTGTCAACCTTCCGCCGCGGTCCGCCCGGTGCGTCCCGCCCGCCCCCGGGACGCCGTGGCGCTTGCCGCTCTTTCCGCGCCGTTCGTCCGCTCGGGCGCGCTGCGTGCCCGGCCGTTCCAGGTCTACGCCTGGCACGCCACCGACTTCCTGGTGGCCGAGGCGCCGGACGGAACGCTGGACGGCTGCCTGGCGCTTCGTGTCCACCCCGAGCCGACGCACGACGGGCGGGTGACCGGCGTGCTGTACAACTTCTGCGTCTCGCACGGCAGACAGGGCAGCGGGCTGGGCGCACAGCTCCTGACCGCCGCCCTTACCGAGGGGAGATCGCGGGCAGTTGACACGTTGTTCACCGCGACCACCGGAAGCGGCCGCCTCTTCCTCCACCACGGCTTCACCCAGGTCTCCCCTCGCCTTGCCCCGGAGACCTGGGCGCGGTCGCTGGATCCGCGGCGCGGTGCCAAGGTCCTCGCCCGCGTCCTGTGACCATGGCCCGGCGCACGGCCGGCACCACGACGGGGAGGGCCCGAGCCGGATGGCTCGGGCCCTCCCCGTTGTGACGATGTGCCCGGGTCAGGTGCCCAGGATGCCGGGCAGATCCTTCACCAGCGCAGCTATCTCCTCCTCCGTGACCGTCAGAGGAGGAGCCAGCCGTACGGTCGACGTGCCCGCGGTGTTGACCGCGATCCCGCCGGTGAAGTCCGTGTACGCGCGGCCCGATTCGTCCCACACCGTGCTGACCGCACCCCGGACCAGCGCCAGCGGGGGAGTGCCGTATGTGTCCATCATGACCGCACTCCAGCGGTGCGCGAGTGGTTCGGCGCTGTCGTCGGCGCTCATGTGCGGTCCTCCTTGGCCTCGGCCTCCTTGGCCTCGGCCTCCCCGTCCGGGACGACCGTCGTGCCCGGGCCCTCCTCGGCCTCGGCGAAGACGCCGTGCAGCAAGGCGTGCGGCACCCGGCCGTCCAGTACTTGGGCTTTGCGGACACCCGCGCGTACCGCCCGCAGGCAGCCCTCCATCTTCGGGAGCATGCCGCTCGCGAGCCCCGGGAGCAGCGCGTCCAGTTCACCGGCCGTGAGCCGGCCGATCACCTCGGTGCTGTGCGGCCAGTCCGCGTACAGCCCCTCGACGTCGGTCAGCACCACCAGTCGCTCCGCGCCGAGCGCGGCGGCGAGCGCCGACGCCGCGAGATCGGCGTTGACGTTGTAGACCTCCCCGTCCGCGCCCCGGGCGATGGGTGAGACGACGGGGATACGGCCCGCGTCGAGCAGTGTGCGCAGGGCGCCGGGGTCCACGCTCACGACCTCGCCGACGAGTCCGATGTCCACCGTCCGCCCGTTCACCCGTGCCGGGCGTCGTACGGCTGTCATGGTGTGCGCGTCCTCGCCCGACATGCCCACGGCGTAGGGGCCGTGGGCGTTGAGGGCGCCGACCAGATCCCGCTGGACCTGGCCGGTCAGCACCATGCGGGCCACGTCCATGGTCTCGGGTGTGGTCACGCGCAGCCCCGCCTCGAAACGGACCTCCAGGCCGAGGCGGTCGAGCATCGCGCTGATCTGGGGTCCGCCCCCATGAACGACGACGGGCCGCAGACCCGCTTGCCGCAGCTCCACGACGTCCTGCGCGAACGTCCGCTGGAGCGCGGTGTCCACCATGGCGTTACCGCCGAATTTGATGACCACGATGCGGCCCTGGAGGTCCTTGAGCCACGGCGGATCCGCGGTGACCAGGCCGGCGGTCGTGCCGTACCGGCCGAGGGGGAGTGATCTCATCCGCGTCGTCCCCTGCCCCTGCCCGTTCATGAGCTGTACGCGCTGTTCTCATGGACGTACGCAGCGCTGAGGTCATTGGTCCAGATCGACGCCGAGCTGTCGCCGGCGCGCAGATCCACCGTGACCGTGATCCGGCGGCCGGACAGGTCGGCCTTGTCCCTGGACTCGCCCGCCGCGCCGTCCCGGCACACCCAGACATCGTTGATCGCCACGTCCAGCTGGTCGGGATCGAAGACGGCCGACGTGGTGCCGATCGCCGACAGCACCCGGCCCCAGTTCGGATCCTCCCCGTTCAGCGCGCACTTGAGGAGGTTGTTCCGTGCCACGGACCGGCCCACCTCGACGGCGTCCTCCTGCGAGGCGGCGCCGACGACCGCCACCTCGATCTCCTTGGTCGCGCCCTCGGCGTCCGCCACCAGCTGCTGTGCCAGATCCAGGCACACCGCGTGCAGGGCCTCGGCGAAGTCCGCGGGATCGGGGGCGACTCCCGAGGCGCCGGACGCGAGCAGCAGCACCGTGTCGTTGGTGGACATACAGCCGTCGGAGTCCACCCGGTCGAAGGTGGTGCGCACCGCCTCACGGAGCGTCGATTCGAGAGCGGACGCGCTGACATCGGCATCCGTGGTGAGGACGACCAGCATGGTGGCGAGCCCGGGGGCGAGCATGCCCGCGCCCTTCGCCATCCCGCCCACCGTCCAGCCTCCCCCAGCCTCCGTCCGGGGGGATCCCCCGGAGACCACGGCGGTCTTGTGCACCGAGTCCGTCGTCTTGATGGCGACGGCCGCGTCCTCCCCGCCCTCGGCCGACAGCTGGTCCGCGGCGGTGTCGATGCCCACCGTGACCCTGTCCATCGGCAGGTGGACGCCGATGAGGCCGGTGGAGCACACCGCGACGTCGTACGGGTCCACATCCAGGGCCTGTGCCGTCCGCTCGGCCATCAGCAGCGCGTCAGCGGCGCCCGCCCGCCCCGTACAGGCGTTGGCGCCACCGGAGTTGAGGACCACAGCCGCTATGCGGCCGTCGGCCGGGGCGCGTCGGGACCAGCGTACGGGCGCGGCCTGTACGCGGTTGGAGGTGAAGACGCCGGCGGCGGCCTGCGACGGCCCTCGGTTCACCACAAGAGCCAGGTCGCGATCACCGAATTCCTTGAGGCCGGCGGCCACACCGCCGGCAAGGAATCCACGGGCAGCGGTCACACTCACGGAGCCACTCCATTCGTGGGCAGGCCCAGCCGTTCCGGCAGGCCGAGGGCGACATTCATGCTCTGCACCGCGCCACCCGCGGTGCCCTTCGTCAGGTTGTCGATGGCGCTCACGCAGATCAGCCGGCCGCAGTCCGGGTCCACGGCGACCTGCACCAGGGCCGTGTTGGACCCGACCACGGCGGCGGTCGAAGGCCACTGTCCGGGCGGCAGCAGCCGTACGAACGGCTCGTCGGCGTAGGCGGCTTCGTAGGCCGCGCGCACCTCGTCCTCCCCGGCTGCGGCCGCGTCCTGGCGGAGGCGGGCCGAGCAGGTGGCGAGGATGCCCCGGGGCATGGGAGCCAGGGTCGGCGTGAAGGAGACCGTCACGCGCTCGCCCGCCACCCGGGAGAGGTTCTGCGTCAGCTCGGGCGTGTGCCGGTGGCCGCCCCCTACTCCGTACGGGCTCATGGAGCCCATCACCTCGGCGCCGAGCAACTGCTGCCTGAGCGCCCGTCCGGCCCCTGATGTGCCGCTGGCAGCGACGATCACCGCCTCCGGCTCCACCAGGCGGGCGCCGTAGGCGGGGAACAACGCCAACGTGACCGCGGTCGGATAGCAACCGGGTACGGCGATCCGGTGAGCCCCCGACAACTCCGCTCGCGCGCCGGGCAGTTCGGGAAGGCCGTACGGCCATGTGCCCGCGTGCTCCGATCCGTAGAAGCGCTTCCACTCGGCGGCGTCCCGCAGCCGGAAGTCCGCGGCGCAGTCCACGATCAGGGTGTCCCCGAGGGCGCCGGCGAGCGGCGCCGATTCGCCGTGGGGGAGGGCGAGAAACACGACGTCGTGCCCGCGCAGGACTTCGGCCGAGGTCGGCTCCAGCGTATGGCCGGCGAACGCGGCCAGATGCGGATGCGTGTCTCCGACGCGGCGGCCCGCGTTGCTGTGGGCCGTAACGGCGCCGATCTCCACGCCGGGATGGGTGGCCAGGAGGCGCAGCAGTTCACCGCCGGCGTAGCCACTGGCCCCGGCCACCGCGACCCGTACGGTCATCTTCGTTCCGTCTCTTCTTGTCTGGAGGAGCTGGTGCATGGGGGGAGGCGGAAGCGGGTTTTCACGCGTTCCGCGTTGACTTGTGGATCAGCAGGTCGCGCAGCAGCGCGTCCGTCGTGCAGACCACACCGCTCCTGGCCGCCCACCGCAGCGCCATGGCGTTGTGGCGCCCGTTCGCCAGCGGATGTTCGCCCGGGCGTGGAGCCGGCGGGGCGATGATGGCCGCGGCATCGGGCTCGTCGCCGATTCCGGAACCCCAGACGTCCCCCATGAGCCCGCGCTGACCGGGCAGCTGGGCGGCCGGCTCGGCACTGAAGACCACCGGCATGCCGTGGTTCTGCATGTCGTGGACGAGAAGCGCCGCCCTGCTGGGGTCGATGGCCCAGGGGGCGCTCGACGCGGGGAGTGCGGAGCGGTCGGGTAGCGGATACGACGCGATGACGGGCAAGCCCATGACTATCCCTCCCCGGACGGCGAACACGCACCCCACGCACCGAATAAACTTAGCTAAGCCTAGCCTAACTTGCAGGGCGTCCGGTCGCGTCGCCTCCAGTGGGCGAGGGTGCGCAACTGTTCTTTCGGCACGCCGAGTTGTTCGCGGGCGAAGGATGTGAGGGCGCTCGGCCGGTCCACGGTCGGCGCGCGGCCGCGATTCGCAGGGCCGCACGGACGGCCAGGTCGCGTAATCTGCCCGAATGGGCCGCGGCGGCAGGGCCGACGACGACACCACCCGACGCCGGCTTCCGCGAGGTGGGCGCTCGTCGATCCGGACAGTGAACAGGGGAACCACATGCACGCCAAACGCATCATGGCCAACCTCCGGGTGGCTGACGTCGACGCGGCGAGAAGCTTCTACACCGACTACCTCGGGCTGAGCACCGAGGAGTTCAACATGGGGTGGGTGGCCCGCTACACCTCCCCCGAAACCGGGGCGAACATCCAGCTCGTCACGCGCGACGCCACCTCATCCGAGGACTCGGCCGTCTCCGTGCTCACGGACGACGTCGACTCCGCCTACGCGGAGGCGCAGGAACTGGGGCTCGAGATCGTGCGCCCGCTGACGACGGAAGCCTGGGGCGTGCGCCGTTTCCTCGTCCGGGCACCGGACGGCAACGTCATCAACATCGTGAACCACCGGGACTGAGCCCGCACCAGAGCCCCGAGCGGGTCCGCCCACACCTGCTTCCCCCAGGGGAGCGCGTCGGTGCCCCAGTCCTCCGCCAGCTCCGCCACGATCGCGAGGCCGCGCCCACTCTCCTCGTCGGCGCCCAGACCCCAGACGGCGAGCGCGGCGCGCACCAGGCGGCGGGCTGTCGCGGCGCTCTCCGGCTCGCGCGGGAGGGTCTCGCTGTACCCGGGACACCCGATCGGGCGCGGGAAGGTGGCCATGGTCACCGGACACGCTCCCCCGGCCCGCGTCCCCGGTTCGGGGCTCTGCGTGGTCGGCACGGACAGACGGCAAGGCATGCGAAGGGGGTCATGCCCTCAACCGTGACGACACCGCCTCGGCAACTTCAATGGCAGTCTGACGAGTCATCAGCTCGAAGTATCAAAAGCCCAGTTCCGTGGTCAGAGTGGTAGACGCACGAGATCGGCAAGTTGACGTGTCTGGTCGGTGAGCGTGCGCCGCCGCGCGATCGTGTCGGCGAGCGTGTCACGGGCGTAGGGCTGTTCGGCGATCCATTCGGGGGCCTCGGCCGCGACCTCCCCCAGCACTTCGAGCGCGCGGCCGTGCTGACGCGTCATCGTGTACGCCTTCGCCACATCGAGCCTGTGACGGTGGTACTCGGACCCCGTACCGCCCTTCAGCCGAGGGGCGATCTCCAGCACCTCGTCAGGCCGGTCCATCACGACCCCCTGTTCGGCGGCCTTGTAGGCGACCGTGGCTGGCCCCCAGGTGGCGATCCGCACGTCCCCGTGCCGGAGCGGCCCCGTGGCGACCGCCGCCGACCGGGCGAGGCGCAGCATGTCGGCGGCCTCCCCTCCCCGGTTGTCCCGGAGAGCTGCCGCATGTCCCTGAATCAGCAGCCACCCCCAAGCGGCGATCTCTTCGGCAGTCGCCCGGGACATACGGGGTTCGGCGTTGTCCGCCCACTTCACCGCCAGGTCGCGAGCGGCGTCGAACCGTCCTTGCCTCACCAGCAGCCATGACCAGGTGGTGACGACGCTTGCGGCCCGGAGACGGTCCGGCGCTTCGTCAAGGGCACGGCGTAGCGCGGTCTCGGCGGCGGCGAACTGGCGGGCGCCCGTCAGGGTCGATCCCGCGATCTGGAGAAGCTGGGCACGGGCCGCCCGTGCGGCTGGGGCGTCCCCGAGGGCTTCAGCATCCCGCAGGAGCGGTACCAGGAGGTCCACGGCCTCACGCATGCGCTTGCCGAAGTGGGCCTCCCTGACGGCCTCCAGGCCGTTCATGACACCGAGGGTCGTCGGTTCCTCGTCGGGCTGCTCGGCGGGGCGCTCCACTGCGCGCTGAAGGGCTTGCCACGGCTCGGGCGCGGGGCGGGGCTCGGCGGGCGTACGCGCCACCAGTGCGGTGGTGGGTACCCGAAGGGCGGCAGCCAGCTTGCGAGCGGTCTCCATGCGCGTGTCGGCGAGCACGCCCTGTTCCAGCTTCGCGATCAGTGAGCGGCTGACCTTCGATGCTCGCGCCAGTTCGCGCTGCGAGAGTCCGCGCCGCTCGCGGATCTCGCGCAGCCGGTCCCCGAGGCCGTGTTCGTCGGACATAGGCCCTCCTTCGGTGCTCCCTCCCGACGGTACCCAGCTAGCGTGGTTCTGCGGTAACAACCGGATGACCGGCCCCGAAGGGGGTCGGGCGCGCTGCGGCTTCGTGCCGTTCAGCCGGCGGGCAGTTCATGCCGCCCCTTCACGGCCATGCCCCGCAGAAGGCCCGCCATGACAGGTGCGATCCCCTGTTCGCCTCTCTCGCCCACGCGCGCACGGCGATCGGGCCATTCCACCGTCGGGGACCGCCAAGGCGCCCTGCGGTCGCTGGGGCACGCGGAAGACGCTCTGGCGAAGGTGTCCACGGACGAGTCCCGACCGTCCTGGGTGGCGTTCTACGGCCCTGCGGAGCTGCTGGCCGTCAACTGCCATTGGATCCGACAGACGTTGATCGGCGTGCACGCGGAACTGCACGCCGACCGGATGGCGGACGACGACTTCCGGCAGAAGTTCCCCTGGTTCGTGGATCACTGGGGAGGCAACCCCGGCTTCTCCTGCGTGATCGCGTACGACGGCGCCGACGTGGTGGGGTTCGCGTACGGCGCCCCTGGCGCGGGGGGTCGGGAGTGGTGGCGCGAGCACCTGGACCCGGCGCCGGAGAAAGGCCGCACGTTCCACTTCTCCGAGCTGATGGTGCGTGAGCGGTGGCGGAAGACGGGCGCGGCCGAGCGCCTTCACCGAGCGCTGATGAACGCCAGGAACGAAGATCTCGCGGTGCTCCTGGTGGACGTGACGCACCCGAAGGTGGAAGCCCTGTACGAGTCCTGGGGGTACAGGAGGGTCGGGGAGGACCAGCCGTTCCCGGACTCCCCGGTGTACGCCGTGATGCTCGTGGCTCTGCCGTTGGCCTGAGCGGAGCGGTTGCACGCACAGACCACGGCCGTGCCGGCGGACGTCGTGGCGCGGACCACCGGCCGGCCGCGCGAGGCGTGCGAGCCGGGGGCGGCTGTACGCGAACGGGATCTCGGCGTGGACAGTCTCTCGCTACTCGAAGTGGTGGAAACCCTCCAAGGGCGGTTGGGCATTACTGTCCCGGACGAGGTGACCGCCCGTATCCGCACGGTTGCAGACTTGCAGGATGCGGTGGGCTCCCTCGCCGCCGCCCCATCCCCATCCCCGTCTACGACCTCCGAGGACACAGGCTCATGAGCGAACGCGTCATCATCCCCCGCAACCGCGGTTTCCTGTCCATCGATTCCCACCCGGCGGGCTGCGAGCGCGTGGTGGAGGACATGTGGCAGGCCGTCCCCTCCTCCCCGACGGCCGCACCGGATCGTGCTCCCGTGGCGCTCGTGCTCGGATCGTCCGCCGGGTACGGGCTGGCCGCGACCATCGCCGGTCTGGCGCGGGCCGGTATCCGGGGTATCGGTGTGTGCTTCGAGAAGGCACCGGGACGGCGCACCGGTACGGCCGGCTGGTATCGCACGGCCGCCACCGCGGACCTCGCCCGGCGCCACGGCCGCGACATGGTCTTCCTCAACGGCGACGCGTTCTCCGACGCCATGAAGGATCAGGTCGCCGGCCTTCTTCAGCAGCGCTTCGGCGGACGGCTGGACTACCTCATCTACTCGCTGGCCGCACCCCGCCGTACCGACCCCGACACAGGCGTCACCTACGCCTCGGTGCTCAAGCCCATCGGCGCGGCGCACCGGACGAAGACGCTCGTCTTCGACGACAACGTGCCCGAGGTACGGGAGGTGGAATCCCCGGCGGCCGAGGGCGACGACACCGCCCAGACGGTCGCCGTGATGGGCGGCACCGACTGGGAGCGCTGGATCGACCACCTCGCCGCCCGCGAGCTGCTCGCGGACGGCTTCAAGACGGCCGCGCTCTCCTACATCGGTTCCTCGCTGACCGGCGCGATCTACCGCCAGGGCACCATCGGCGTCGCGAAGGCCCACCTCGAAGAAACGGCGCGCACGCTGGACGAGCGACTGGGCAAGCTCGTCGGCGGCCGGGCGGTGACCTCCGTCAACGGGGCCGCCGTCACCCAGTCCTCGACCGCCATCCCCGGCATCGCCCTGTATGTCGGACTGCTGCGCGGAGTCGTCGGCGACGCGATGGTGCCGCCCGTCGGCCAGCTCACCGAGCTGTGGGACCAGCTCACCGGGGTCCGCCCGCTCGACCTGGACGACGAAGGCCGCGTACGCCTGGACACCTGGGAGCTCGATCCCGGCGTCCAGGCCGCCATCACCGATCGGTGGAACGCGGCGACCACCGGCACCATCTCCGCGCTCGCCGACCTCGACTGGTTCCGCGCCGAAGTCCTGCGCCTGTACGGCTTCGCCGTGCCCCACGTCGACTACACGGCGCCGGTCGAGACCGACATCCCCTGGCCCGACCCCGCTTCATGACCCCCCCCAGAACGCGGTGCGGCGGGTCCGTTTGTGCGATTCCCGACCCCTCTCCCGTGAGAAATTGTGAGATATGGGAGCGTGAGCGGGTGAGTGAGACGATGACTAAGACCCTGCAATACCGCATGGACGGACCCGAGGACGCTCCCGTCCTGATCCTGGGTCCTTCCCTCGGCACCACCTGGCACATGTGGGATCGGCAGGTACCCGAGCTGGCCCGCCAGTGGCGGGTGTTCCGCTTCGACCTGCCCGGCCACGGCGGCGCCCCCGCGCACCCGGCCACCAGCGTTCCCGAGCTGGTGGAACGCCTGCTGGCGACGCTCGACGGGCTCGGGGTGCAGCGCTTCGGCTATGTGGGCTGCTCCATCGCCGGTGCCATCGGCGCGGAGCTGGCGCTGCGCCGCCCCGACCGGATCGCCTCGCTCGCCCTGGTGGCCGCCTCGCCCCGGTTCGGCACGGCCGACGAGTTCCGCCAGCGCGGGGTGATCGTCCGCGCCAACGGTCTGGATCCGATGGCCCGTACGGCGCCCGAGCGCTGGTTCACGCCCGGCTTCGCCGCCGCCCAGCCGGCCATCGTCGAATGGGCCGTCCAGATGGTCCGTACCACCGACCCCGGCTGCTACATCGCCGCCTGCGAGGCGCTCGCCGCCTTCGACATCCGGGCGGAGCTGGGCCGGATCGCCGTGCCGACCCTGGTCCTGGTCGGCGCCGAGGACCAGGTCACCGGGCCGGCCGAGGCACGCACCCTGGTGGCGGGGATCCCGGACGCCCGGCTCGCGCTGGTCCCCGGCGCCTCCCATCTGGCGCCCGTCGAGCAGCCCGCCGCCGTCACGGATCTGCTCGCCCATCACTTCTCCACCGCCTGGTACAACCCGTCCGACACCTCCACCGGCCTGACCGTGCTGCCCGACCGGATGACGTCGCCCTCGCTGTCCGCGACGGTCGGCCCGGTCGCCGAGATCGCCCCCGCCGCCGAGCAGCCGGAGGCCGTGTCCGCCGGGCGGCCCGATCCGTACGAAGCGGGGATGCGGGTACGCCGTCAGGTGCTCGGGAACGCCCATGTCGACCGCGCCATGGACGCCGGCGACTTCGACGGCGACTTCCAGGAGCTGATCACCCGCTACGCCTGGGGCGAGGTGTGGACCAGGGAGGGCCTGGACCGCCGCACCCGCAGCGCCGTGACGCTGACCGCGCTGGTCGCGGGCGGGCATCTGGAGGAGCTGGCCTTCCACACCCGGGCCGCTCTGCGCAACGGCCTCACCCCCGCGGAGATCAAGGAAGTGCTGATCCAGACGGCCGTCTACTGCGGCGTCCCGGCGGCGAACTCGGCGTTCCGGGTGGCCCGGGCCGTGATCCAAGAGGAGACGACGCCCGAGACGTAGCACCATGGCGGGGAAGGCAATGCACAGGAGTACAGCGCTCGAGAAGGGTGGTCCGCGGTGAAGCTCACCAAGAAGACACACGCCTGCGTCCGGCTGGAGAGGGACGGGCGCACGCTCGTCATCGACCCGGGCACCTTCAGTGAGGAGGACGCCGCGGTCGGCGCGGACGCCATCCTTGTCACGCACGAGCACATGGACCACTTCGACGAGGGCCGGCTGCGGGCCGGTCTGGAGGCTAACCCGGCGGCCGAGCTGTGGACGCTGCGCAGCGTCGCCGAGCAGGTCTCCGCGGCCTTCCCCGGCCGGGTCCACACGGTCGGTCACGGCGACACCTTCTCCGCGGCCGGTTTCGACGTCCAGGTGCACGGCGAGCTGCATGCCGTGATCCACCCGGAGATCCCGCGGATCACCAATGTCGGCTATCTCGTGGACGGCTCGCTCTTCCACCCGGGTGACGCGCTGACGGTCCCGGACCATCCGGTCGAGACGCTGATGCTGCCGGTGCAGGCGCCGTGGAACAAGATCTCCGAGGTGATCGACTACGTACGCGAGGTCAAGCCGCGGCGTGCCTTCGACATCCACGACGCGCTGCTCGCGGATCTGGCCCGCCCCGTCTACGACGCCCAGATCGGCTCCCTGGGCGGCGCCGACCACGGCAGGCTCGCCCCGGGCGAGTCCACCGAGGTGTGACAGGCGCGGGGTATGACCGGCGCGGGTGCGATCAGGCCCGGGGTGTGACAGGCCCGGGGTGTGACAGGCGCGGAGTGCGGTCAGGCCCGAGCCGTGACCGGCCCGCCGCATGCCGTCGGCCGGTGACTGTCAGACCCCGCCGATAGGCTGTTCCGCATGCGCATCGCGACCTGGAACGTCAATTCGATCACCGCTCGGCTGCCCCGTCTGCTGGCCTGGCTGGAGAGCAGCGGCACGGACGTGCTGTGCGTCCAGGAGACCAAGTGCAGTGAGGAGCAGTTCCCGGCCGACCAGCTGCGTGAGCTGGGCTACGAGTCCGCGGTCCACGCCACCGGCAGGTGGAACGGAGTGGCGCTGGTCTCCCGGGCCGGCCTGGAGGACGTCGTCAAGGGCCTTCCCGGCGGCCCGGAGTACGAGGGCGTGCGGGAGCCGCGGGCGATCTCCGCGACCTGCGGCCCGGTCCGCCTCTGGTCGGTCTATGTGCCCAACGGCCGGGAGGTCGGCCATGACCACTACGCGTACAAGCTGCGCTGGCTGGAGGCGCTGCGCGACGCGGTCGCCGAGGACGCGGCGGGCCCGCGTCCCTTCGCCGTCCTCGGGGACTTCAATGTCGCCCCGGCCGACGAGGACGTCTGGGACGTGTCGCTCTTCGAGGGGGCCACGCACGTCACCCCGGCGGAGCGCGCCGCGCTCGCCGCGCTGCGCGCGGAGGGGCTCTCCGACCTGCTGCCCCGCCCGCTCAAGTACGACCGCCCGTACACCTACTGGGACTACCGCGAGCTGGGCTTCCCCAAGAACAAGGGCATGCGCATCGACCTGGTCTACGGCAACGCCGCCTTCGCCGGCGCGGTCAAGGACAGCTATGTCGACCGCGAGGAGCGCAAGGGCAAGGGCGCTTCCGACCACGCCCCGGTCGTGGTCGATCTCGACATCTGAGACGGCTCTGAGCCCCGGCCTCCGGTTCCCGGCCTGCGGGCGTCCCCCGCGCGCCCTATGGTGCCCCGGCAGGGGGAGTGGGAGGCTGAGTGGTATGAACATCCCTTTCTTGGACAACTGGCGCAAGCGGAACGGCGGCGATCAGGGGACATCGCTCGCCGACGCCGTCGGCGGCGAGCCGGAGGGCGTGGCCGAGCTGCTCTCCGAATGCGAGCTGCTGCGTGTCCGGGCAGGGCAGGACGGTCTCCAACTGGACGACTCCCCGGCCTCGTTGGAGGCGCTCGACCAGCTGCCGCCGCGCTGGCGCGACGATCCGGAGGAGCTGCCCTGGCTGGGCAATGACGCGGGCCTGTATCTGGGCACCGTCATCGTCCGTACGGTGCCGGGCGCGGCCTGGCACATCTGGCCGGGCGGGCATCCCGTGGTGCGCCTCGTCTCCGGACGGGAGATCCAGGTGGTCGAGGCCGGTCTCGACTGGGCGGCCACCGGAGCGCCCGAACTGTCCCAGGTGTACGCGGAGGCGGCCGAGGCCTGACGGCGGATCCGGCCGAGGCGGCCACGGCCTGACGGGGGAGGCCCGACGCCACCCCGCGCCGCCGTCCGGCGCCGTGGCCCCGAACACCCCTCGCAGTAAATACGGCTTATGCCTCATACGTCGTGTCGAGCGCGAAGTCCCTTGTCCGGCTGGATAGTTTGCGCTGACCTCGACACAGCCGAGAGTGGGTGGGGCACCATATGGCCGTCGATCCGTTGATCGAGCTGCGGGACGTCAATAAGTACTACGGGCAGCTGCATGTCCTCCAGGACATCGATCTCACGGTCGCCCGCGGAGAAGTGGTCGTGGTCATCGGCCCGTCAGGCTCGGGCAAGTCGACGCTCTGCCGGGCCATGAACCGGCTGGAGACGATCGAGTCGGGCCGTATCACCATCGAGGGGAAGCCCCTTCCGGAAGAGGGCCGCGGACTCGCCCGGCTCCGGGCCGAAGTGGGCATGGTCTTCCAGTCGTTCAATCTCTTCGCGCACCGGACCGTGCTGGACAATGTCTCCCTCGCGCAGATCAAGGTCCGTAAGCGCAAGCGGGACGACGCCGACCGGCGCTCCCGGGAACTGCTCGACCGCGTGGGACTCGCCTCGCAGGCCGACAAGTTCCCCGCCCAGCTCTCCGGCGGCCAGCAGCAGCGCGTCGCCATCGCCCGCGCGCTCGCCATGGACCCGAAAGCCCTTCTCTTCGACGAGCCGACCTCGGCGCTCGACCCGGAGATGATCAACGAGGTGCTGGAAGTCATGCGGCAGCTCGCCCGCGAGGGCATGACCATGGTCGTCGTCACGCACGAGATGGGCTTCGCGCGCTCCGCCGCGAACCGGGTGGTCTTCATGGCCGACGGCCGCATCGTCGAGGACCGCACCCCGGAGGACTTCTTCACCGCCCCGGAGAGCGACCGGGCCAAGGACTTCCTCTCCAAGATCCTCAAGCACTGAGGGGGTGCGGTCCATGAAGCGTGCAACCTCCGCCGGCCGCGTGCCGTACCGCGGCAGAACCCTTACGGCGCTGGTCCTCGTCCTGCTCGCCGTCGGCTGCGGAAAGCCGGGCAGCCCGCCCGTGAAGGGCCCGCGGCCCGACGCGCTGCCCCACTACCAGGTGGACAAGAGCTTCCGGCTGCCCGGCTCGGTCACCTGGGCCAGGGCCGAGCGGCGCGGGTATCTGGTCGTCGGTGCCAAGGAGGACCAGCCGTACATGGGGGAGAAGGACCCCGCCACGGGCGTCTACTCCGGCTTCGACATCGAGATCGCCAGGATGATGTCGGCGTTCCTCGGCTTCGAGCCGAAGACCATCCGCTTCCGCACGATCGCCTCGGCCAACCGCGAAACCGCCCTGCAGAACGGGCAGGTCGACTTCTACGTCGGCACCTACACCATCAACGACAACCGCAAGAAGCTCGTCGGCTTCGCCGGCCCGTACTATCTGGGCGGCCAGTCCCTTCTCGTACGGGCCACCGAGACGGACATCCACGGGCCGCGGGACCTTGACGGCAAGCGCGTCTGCTCGGCCGCCGGCTCCACCTCGTACCAGCGGATGCAGCACGACTACCCGCGCGTCGAACTCGTCGGCTACGACACGTACTCCGTCTGCGTGGACAATCTGCTGACCTTCCAGGTCGCCGCCGTCACCACCGACGACACCATCCTCCAGGGGTACGCGGCCAAGGTGCCCGATGAACTCAAGGTGGTCGGCGAGCCCTTCTCGAAGGAGCCGTACGGCATCGGGGTCCACCGGAGCGACAACGCCCTGCGGTTCGCCCTCGACGACGCCATCGCGGCCAACGAGAAGAACGGCAACTGGCAGAAGGCGTACGACGCGACGCTCGGCCTCTCCAGCCGCAAGGCCACTCCGCCCCCGCCCATCGACCGCTACCCGGCGAGCTGAGGCCCGCGCCATGGACGTACTCACCCAGAACTTCTCCGTCTACGGGCAGGGCTTCCTCGGCACGGTCGAGCTGACGGTCTACGCCTCACTGCTCGCGCTGGCGCTCGGCTTCGTCATGGCCTCGTTCCGGGTCTCGCCCGTCCGCTCCCTGCGGGCCCTGGGCACCGTATGGGTCACCGTGCTGCGCAACACCCCGCTGACACTGCTCTTCTTCGCGGTCGTGCTCGGCCTGCCGCGCTTCGGGCTGGTGCTCCCCTTCCAGCTCTTCGCGGTCCTCGCGCTCGGCTGCTACACCTCCGCGTTCATCTGCGAGGTGCTGCGCTCGGGCATCAACACCGTGCCCACGGGCCAGGGCGAGGCGGCCCGCAGCCTCGGGATGAGCTTCGGCCAGACCCTGGGCACGGTCGTCCTGCCCCAGGCGTTCCGCACGGTCATCCCCCCGATCGGCTCCACCCTGATCGCCCTCGCCAAGAACTCGGCCATCGCGGGGGCGTTCAGCGTCACCGAGCTGCTCGGCACCTACAAGATCCTCAGCGAGATGGGCTTCGACATCATCTGGATCTTCATCTGGATCGCCGTCGGCTACTTGATCATCACGCTGTCGATCAGCGCGCTCTTCCATGTCCTGGAGAAGCGCTGGGGAGTCGCCCGATGAGCCAACCGACCGCCCTGTACGACCTGCCGGGGCCCAGGACCCGCCGGCGGCACCGCCTCTACGGTGTCGTGTCGACGGCCGTGATCGTCGCGCTGGCCGGCTGGGTGCTCCATCTGCTCTTCGACACCCACCAGTTCACGGCCACCAAGTGGGCGCCCTTCACGTACCAGGGCATCCAGGAGCTGCTGCTGCGCGGCCTCGGCAACACCTTGCGGGCCTTCGGGTACGCGGCGGCGCTCTCGCTCGCGCTCGGCGCGGTCCTCGCCGCAGGCAGGCTCTCGGACCACCGGGCGGTCCGGCTGCCGGCCACGGTGCTGGTGGAGTTCTTCCGGGCGATGCCCGTGCTGGTGATGATCTTCTTCATCTTCGTGGCGCTCAAGGTGCAGGCGCTGCCCGCCCTGGTGGCCGGACTGACGCTCTACAACGGCTCCGTGCTCGCCGAGGTGTTCCGTACCGGAGTCAACTCGGTGGAGCCCGGCCAGCGGGAGGCAGCGTACGCGCTGGGCATGCGCAAGACGCAGGTCATGACGTACGTACTGGCGCCGCAGGCGGTCCGCGCCATGCTGCCCACGATCATCAGCCAGTTGGTGGTCGCCCTGAAGGACACCTCACTCGGCTATCTGATCACGTATGAGGAGTTTCTCCACGCGGGCAAGCTCATCGCCTCGAATCTCGACTACGATTTGCCGTTCATCCCTGTGGTGATGGTGATTTCGCCGATCTACATCGGGATGTGCATGCTGCTCTCCTGGTTCGCCAACTGGATGGCCAGGCGTCAGCGGCGCAATCCGAGAACAGAGGCCGTGGGCGTCGCCCCGGCCGATCCAGGGACGCTGCTGCCGCGCGGGCAGTAGCTCAGGGGCAATGGTCCGCCCGGCGGCAGCCGGAGATCACCTCTCGTGCGGCGGTACCGACGGATACGACAGGTCGGCCGCCGACGGGGAGAAGGTCAGCTGCGCGCCGGTCGGGCTGTGCTCGACGGGGAGCGGGTCGCCGGCGCGGGACGTGGTCAGTCCTTCGCCCGGTGGGACGTGCGGGCGGCGGGGACGGGCTCCATCGCCGCCCGGGTCACATCGGCGACCAGCTCCACCACATCGGGTCCGTACGCCTGCGAGTTGACCACCTTCAGCAGCAGACAGAACGAGCCGCCGTGCTTACGGGCCAGCTTCTCGTGGTGGCGGGCCAGATAGCGCGAGGCCGCCTGGCTGGTGATGGCCCGCTGCCCGCAGAAGAGGAAGACCGGTCTCGACTCCTGTCCGGCGGTCAGCCGCGCCAGCAGGACGTACTCGGCAGCGCCCGGTTCGAGCCGGTAGCGCTCGGAGCCGATCTGGAAGGCACCGCGGTCCGGGCCCGGCTCGGCGTCCGTATTGATCACGACGCCGGGCAGCAGCGAGTGGAGATGGGCGGCCATCCGGCGGTTGGCGGCCGGGCCGCCGACGCAGAACTCCGTACGCTCCCCGAAGCCCTGCCGCGCGGTGTCGTGCTGGACTATCTGGGCGTGCGCGCCGCAGTCCTTGATCAGGGCGGCCAGCTCCAGCAGGGCGAAGACGTCGTAGCGCTGGACCGCGTCGCCGCCCGCCTCGCGATTGACGACCAGCAGACATTCGGAGTGGCCGGGCAGCCCGAAGAACGCCTGCTTCCTGCGGAGCTTGCGCCGCCAGAGGTACGTACGGGCGAGCCAGCCCAGGGCGGCGCCGATACCCGCGGCGACCACGCCGAGCACGATGTTGCGTATGTCGTCATTCATGGGCGGGCATCGTAGCGGTGGCGCCCCGGTCGCGTCGCGGGCCACTTCGTGGACAATGCGAGGAAGGACCGGTGTTCGAGACGATCCTGGCGGGGCAGGTGCGGTGAAGCTACGCTGCGCGGACTGTTTTCCACTGGAGGTACGGATGGGTCGCCCCGCTGCTCGGAATGTGTCGGCCGTGGTCGTTGCCGCGGCCATGCTCTCGGTCGGGGCCGCCGCGCCGCCCCTGGTGTCGCACGCGGCTCCGCCGGCGAAGGCGCCGGTGAAGACGCCGGTGGCGACGGGGTACGGAGGCGCGGTCGCGAGCGTCGACGCGGACGCCTCGGCCGCCGGGATCGAGGTGCTCAAGGACGGTGGCAACGCCGTGGACGCCGCTGTGGCCACCGCCGCCGCGCTCGGCGTCACCGAGCCGTACTCCGCGGGCATCGGCGGTGGCGGCTACTTCGTCTACTACGACGCCAAGTCCCGTACGGTGCACACCGTCGACGGCCGCGAGACCGCGCCGAAGTCCGCGGACAGCTCGCTCTTCCTGGAGGACGGCAAGCCGCTCCCGTTCGCGGACGCGGTGACCAGCGGCCTCAGCGTCGGTACGCCGGGAACCCCCGCGACCTGGGACACCGCCCTGGACGCCTGGGGCAGCCGGTCCCTGGGCCGGCTGCTGAAGCCCGCCGAGCGGCTGGCGAAGCAGGGCTTCACCGTCGACGACACCTTCCGCACCCAGACGCAGTCCAACCAGGCGCGGTTCGCGGACTTCCCGGCCAGCGCCGAACTCTTCCTGCCCGGCGGCGAGCTGCCGGTCGTCGGATCGGTCTTCAAGAACGCCGATCTGGCGCGTACGTACGAGGAGTTGGGGCGCAAGGGAACCCGCGCGCTCTACCAGGGCGAGCTGGCCCGCGACATCGTCCGTACGGTACGCAAGCCTCCCGTCGACCCGGACGCGAGCCGGGTCGTCCGGCCCGGTGATCTGACCACCGGGGACCTGGCCGCGTACCGCACGAAGCGCCAGGCGCCCACGAAGGTCTCCTACCGCGGCCTCGATGTGTACGGCATGGCGCCGTCGTCGTCGGGCGGCACCAGCGTCGGCGAGGCCCTCAACATCCTGGAGGGCACGGACCTTTCGCGGGCCACCCAGGCGCAGTACCTGCACCGCTTCATCGAGGCGAGCCGTATAGCCTTCGCCGACCGGGGCCGCTGGCTCGGTGACCCGGCCTTCGAGGACGTACCGACGAAGGGCCTGCTCTCGCAGCGCTTCGCGGACTCGCGCGGCTGCCTGATCAAGGACGACGCGGTCCTCAAGAGCCCGCTCGCGCCCGGTGACCCGAGCGATCCCACGCCGTGCGCGACCGGCGGCACCGCCGCGCCGACGACGTTCGAGGGCGAGAACACCACGCACCTCACGGCGGCCGACAAGTGGGGCAATGTGGTCGCCTACACGCTGACCATCGAGTCCACGGGCGGCAGTGCGATCACCGTGCCGGGACGGGGCTTCCTGCTCAACAACGAGCTGACGGACTTCTCCTTCGCCCCGGCGAACCCGGCGGTCCACGACCCGAACCTGCCGGGCCCCGGCAAGCGGCCGCGCTCCTCCATCTCCCCGACGATCGTGCTGGATTCGCACGACCGGCCGGTGCTCGCGGTCGGCTCGCCGGGCGGCTCGACCATCATCACGACGGTGCTTCAGACGCTGACGGGCCGGCTCGACCGCGGGCTGCCGCTGGTCGAGGCCATCGCGGCGCCCCGGGCCAGCCAGCGCAACACGGCGGCGACGGAGCTCGAACCCGGCCTGTGGAACAGCCCGGTGCGCCAGGAGCTGGAGGCGCTCGGGCACACCTTCACCCAGAACCCGGAGATCGGCGCGGCGACCGGTGTGCAGCGGCTGCCGGACGGCCGCTGGGTGGCCGCGGCGGAGAAGGTCCGCAGGGGCGGCGGCTCGGCGATGGTGGTGCGTCCGGCCGGCAAGTAGCAGAGCCGACGGCGTACGTCTTCCGGGTCCTGTCCGGCCGGTTCCCCCGGTCCGGACAGGGCCCGGAGCCGTGTCCGGATGGCCGCAGCGTCGCGGCCGCGTCAGAGCAGCGTCAGGATCCGCAGACCCGCGCGCTCGTGCCCGTCCGAGGCCGGGAGATATTCATCTGGCGGGAGTTGCTGATCCACGCCGCGCGTCCCGGGAACCGCGTAGTCTCCCGTCCGTGACGACCTTGGACGAAATCGGCCGCAGCCGCTATGTCAGCTTCACCACCTTCCGCAAGGACGGTACGGGTGTCGCCACCCCCGTCTGGCATGCCGTGGAGGGGGGCGAGCTTTTCATCTGGACCAAAACCGACACCTGGAAGGTCAAGCGGCTCCGCAACAACAGCCGCGTCCTCGTGGCGGCTTGCGACATACGCGGGCGGATTCCCGAGGGGGCGCCGACCCTGGAGGGCACCGCGCGGCTGCTCGACGAGCCCGCGACGGACGCCGTGCGCAAGCTGCTGTCCCGCAAATACACCTGGCAGCTCTGGGCGGTCTACTGGCCGGCGAGGATCGCCCGGCGCGGCAAGCGTCCGCAGACCGGCATCGCCGTCACCTTCTGATCCGGTGGCCGGGTGAGTGCCGCACCCTCCCGGAAAACCGCGCGTAGCCGTCCCGTAACACGACTGAGGTCGAATGCCTGCGGACCGGAGGGCTTTCTCCGGCACGGCAGGGCAGGGACGGGGCAGCGATGGCGGTGCATCAACTCCCGGCGGAGATAGAGTCGTTCGCCCGCTATTTGCGGGATCTGACGTCGCTCCTCGACCCGGACGGCGGCTGGTACGGAGTCTTCCTCCACCGTGACCCCGAGGGCCTGCGCGCCTGCTTCGACGGGGCCGAGATCCCGCCCTGGGATGTCGTGGACGCACTGCTCCAGGACTTCGCGGCGGGCCGCGACGAGCAGGCGGTGGCGGGCGAGACCCTGCGGGCGAGACGACTGCACGCGGCGTCCGCGGCCGTGCACGACCGGCGGCCCGGCGGGAGCGAGGCGCTGTCGGAGCGGTTGCGGCTGATGCTGCGCGAGCAGATGCACGCGGCGGGCCGCGCCGAGGAGTTGCTCCGGCTGCTCCGTACGACCCCGGAAGGCTCGCCCGAGGCGGAACAGCTCAGCCACGACCTGGCCTGGATCCGCGACGACCACGCGCGCGCGTCCGCGCGCTGCGCCGAACTCCGCGCCAGGCTCTCGTCCTTGGCCACCCCGGGCCGCGCCACCACCGCCGCGCGTCCGCTGGCCCCGGAAGGCTGGTTCCGCGCGCAGGACCCGCAGCCGGAGGAACCCTCGGTCTTCGGCAGCGGACCGCGAAGGACCGGGCAGCGGGACCGCGACGACGGGGCGGCGGACGCGTACGGCGCCGGTTCCGGCGCGGCGCCCCGCCACCGGGATCCTGACGGGCCCTCCGCCCCCGGCGCCCCGCAATGGGCGGACCGGGGCCGGCCCGACGACGGACCGGCCGCCCAGGACCGTGACGAACCGGCGGCCCAGGACCGTGACGAACCGGCGGCCGGTCCGCGGGAGAAGAAGCCCGCGCCCCGGCGCAAGCCGCGCGGCGCCCGGTTCGCCGGGCTCGACGTCGAAGATTCCGACGAGGACGTGCCCGCGCCCGTGCTGCCCGTGCCTTCTCCCACCGCTTCCGCCACGCCGCGCGGCGCCCGCTTCGGCGGAGCGCCCGCCGCGCCCGCCCAGGAGGTGGCGCCCACGCACTCGCCGGAGGACCGGCGGGCCGCCGCCGAAACGGTCGACGCGCTGATCCGGCTGCGCGCCGACGGGCGCAGCGGCGAGGCGCATGTCGTGCTCTGCGAGGCGGCGGGGAGGCCCCCCGAGCAGCTGCCCCTGCTCGCCGCCGAGCTGCACCGCGCCGGGCTCGGTGCCGACTGGGCCGAGCTTCTGTGGGAGGCGGCCTTCCTGCCGCCCGCGCAGCTCGCCGCGGCGGCCGGGGCGCTCGCCGTGGCCGGCAGGGACGACGACTGCGGACAGCTGCTGCGACAGGGTGTCTCCCGGCCCGCCGAGGAGATCACCGACGCCGTACTCGCGCTCGGCGAGGCCGGCCGCGCTCATGAGGCGCAGGCCCTGCTGAGCGCCTTCGTGCAGGTCCGTACGCCCCAGGACGCGGCGCTCGTCGCCGCGCCCGACCCGCGCCGCCTCGTCCCGCAGCTGCTCGACGCGGCGCGCGCCGTCTCGACGGCCCGCGAGCGCGACCTCGTCCACGCCCTGCGCGTGGCGGGAATCCCGGGCCCCTGAGGCCGGCCGTCTGATCGTTCTTGATGAGAGTCGCACGTTGTCGACCGCTCGGGTGTGAAACTTGATCGACTCTGCGGGTTAACGACGATGGTCTTGCCCCCGTGTGTGACGGGGCTTACGTTCTCCTCCAACGCATCGTATCTACGTGCGTAGAAGTTCATCGTCGCCCCCGCCGAAGGAGCAGCTCGTGGCCGGAGTCGTACGCGCCGCACTCGTACAGGCGACCTGGACCGGTGATACCGAGTCCATGATCGCCAAGCATGAGGAGCACGCCCGCGAGGCGGCCAGGCAAGGCGCGCAGATCATCGGGTTCCAGGAAGTGTTCAACGCGCCCTACTTCTGCCAGGTGCAGGAGCCGGAGCACTACCGGTGGGCCGAGCCCGTGCCGGACGGCCCCACCGTCAGCAGAATGCAGGATCTCGCCCGGGAGACCGGGATGGTGATCGTGGTCCCGGTCTTCGAGGTCGAGCAGTCCGGGTTCTACTACAACACCGCCGCCGTGATCGACGCCGACGGTTCGTATCTCGGCAAGTACCGCAAGCACCACATTCCGCAGGTCAAGGGCTTCTGGGAGAAGTACTACTTCAAGCCGGGGAACGCCGGCTGGCCTGTCTTCGACACCGCCGTGGGCCGGGTCGGGGTCTACATCTGCTACGACCGCCACTTCCCCGAGGGCTGGCGCCAGCTCGGGCTGAACGGCGCCCAGCTGGTCTACAACCCCTCCGCCACCTCCCGCGGTCTGTCCGGCTACCTGTGGCAGCTGGAACAGCCTGCCGCCGCCGTCGCCAACGAGTACTTCATCGCCGCGATCAACCGCGTCGGCCAGGAGGAGTACGGCGACAACGACTTCTACGGGACGAGCTACTTCGTCGACCCGCGCGGCCAGTTCGTCGGCGAGACCGCCAGCGACAAGGTGGAGGAACTGCTCGTACGCGACCTGGACTTCGGCGTGATCGACGAGGTGCGGCAGCAGTGGGCGTTCTACCGGGACCGCCGCCCCGACGCGTACGAGGGGCTGGTGCAGCCGTGACCCATCTGGCCGCGACCGATCTGTACGGCCGTCACCGCGCCGTCCTCCCCGACTGGCTGGCGCTCTACTACGACCGGCCGATCGAGATCACCCACGGCGAGGGCCGCCATGTCTGGGACGCGGAGGGCAACCGCTATCTGGACTTCTTCGGCGGCATCCTCACCACCATGACCGCCCATGCCCTGCCCGAGGTCACCAAGGCGGTGAGCGAGCAGGCCGGGCGGATCATCCACTCCTCCACGCTCTATCTCAACCGCCCGATGGTGGACTTCGCCGAGCGGATCGCCACCCTGTCCGGCATCCCGGACGCCCGGGTCTTCTTCACCACCTCGGGCACCGAGGCCAATGACACGGCGCTGCTGCTGGCGACCGCGTACCGCGGGTCGAACCAGATCCTGGCGATGCGCAACAGCTACCACGGCCGGTCCTTCTCCACGGTCTCGATCACCGGCAACCGCAGCTGGTCGCCGACCGGTCTCTCGCCGCTCCAGACGCTGTACGTACACGGCGGCGTCCGCACCCGCGGACCGTACGCCGGCCTCACCGACGCGCAGTTCATCGAGGCGTGCGTCGCCGATCTGGAGGATCTGCTCGGCCACACCCGCGCGCCCGCCGCGCTGATCGCGGAGCCGGTCCAGGGCGTCGGCGGCTTCACCGCCCCGCCGGACGGGCTGTACGCCGCGTTCCGTGAGGTCCTCGACCGGCACGGCATCCTGTGGATCAGCGACGAGGTGCAGACCGGCTGGGGCCGTACCGGCGAACACTTCTGGGGCTGGCAGGCGCACGCCGGGAACGGCCCGCCCGACATCCTCACCTTCGCCAAGGGCATCGGGAACGGCATGTCCATCGGCGGGGTCGTCGCCCGCGCCGACATCATGAACTGCCTTGACGCCAACTCCATTTCCACCTTCGGCGGCAGTCCCGTCACGATGGCGGCCGGTCTCGCCAACCTCTCGTACCTGCTGGAGCACGACCTCCAGGGCAACGCCCGCCGGGTCGGCGGACTGCTGACCGAGCGGCTGCGGGCGATCGGCGCCGGCATCGACTCCGTACGCGAAGTGCGCGGCCGGGGGCTGATGATCGGCATCGAGCTGGTGAAGCCGGGCACGGACGAGGCGGCGCCCGCGACGGCGTCCGCCGTGCTGGAAGCGGCGCGCGAGGGCGGACTGCTGATCGGCAAGGGCGGCGGCCACAACACCAGCGTGCTGCGGATCGCCCCGCCGCTCTCCCTGACCGTCGCCGAGGCGGAAGAAGGCGCCGCGATCCTCGAACGGGCCCTGCGCAGCGCCTAGTGCCCCTCCCGGAAAGGTTTGCCCCGTCGCGACGCCCAGCACGCACGCTCGCCGCGTTGGCCAAAGACCCGAGTAGCTCCGCTACAAGGGCCTCCGGCCGCCTTGCGATCGCACGCACCGGACGCCGCTCCGATGGGCAAACATTTCCGGTCGCGGCACTAGCTACCGCCGCAGCCCAGTCGACCTCGCTGCTCCGTAGCCCCCGTGGCTCAGCAGCCGACCGTATGAAAGGGAACGCCACCCACCCATGAGCACCCGCACCCTGATCCGCGGCGGACTCGTCATCACCGCCGCCGACGAGACCCATGCCGATGTCCTGATAGAGGACAGCCGGATCGTCGCCCTCGCCGCGCACGGCTCCGACGTGGCCGGGGGCTGGACCGCCGACCGTACGATCGACGCCACCGGCAAATACGTCATCCCGGGCGGAGTCGACGCCCACACCCATATGGAGATGCCGTTCGGCGGCACCTTCGCCGCCGACACCTTCGAGACCGGCACCCGGGCCGCCGCCTGGGGCGGCACCACCACCATCGTGGACTTCGCCATCCAGTCGCCGGGACAGGCGCTGCGCGAGGGGCTGGACGCCTGGTACGCGAAGGCCGACGGCGTCTGCGCGATCGACTACGCCTTCCACATGATCATGGCCGACGTCAATGAGAGCTCCCTCAAGGAGATGGACCTCCTCGTCCAGGAGGGCATCACCTCGTTCAAGCTCTTCATGGCCTACCCCGGGGTCTTCTACAGCGACGACGGCCAGATCCTGCGGGCCATGCAGCGTGCCTCGAACAACGGCGGGCTGATCATGATGCACGCCGAGAACGGCATCGCGATCGATGTCCTCGTCGAACAGGCCCTGGCGGCCGGCCGTACCGACCCGCGCTACCACGGGGAGGTACGGAAGACCCTGCTGGAGGCCGAGGCCACCCACCGGGCGATCCAGCTCGCGCGGGTCGCCGACGCGCCGCTGTACGTCGTGCATGTCTCGGCCGAGGAAGCCGTCGCCGAGCTGGCGGCCGCCCGCGACAAGGGACTGCCCGTCTTCGGCGAGACCTGCCCGCAGTACCTCTTCCTCTCCACCGACAACCTCGCCGAGCCGGACTTCGAGGGCGCCAAGTACGTCTGCTCCACCCCGCTGCGGCCGAAGGAGCACCAGGCCGCCCTGTGGCGCGGACTGCGCACCGACGATCTCCAGGTGGTCTCCACCGACCACTGCCCGTTCTGCTTCACCGGGCAGAAGGAGATGGGCCGCGGGGACTTCTCCAAGATCCCCAACGGGATGCCGGGGGTGGAGAACCGGATGGACCTGCTTCATCAGGCGGTGGTCGACGGGCACATCACCCGCCGCCGCTGGATCGACATCGCCTGCGCCGCCCCGGCCAGGATGTTCGGCCTCTATCCGCGCAAGGGCACCATCGCGCCGGGCGCCGACGCCGATGTCGTCATCTACGACCCGCACACCGAACAGACCGTCTCCGCCGAGACGCACCACATGGACGTCGACTACTCCGCGTACGAGGGCAAGCGGATCACCGGACGGGTGGAGACGGTGCTGTCCCGCGGTGAACTCGTCATCGACGGGCGGACGTTCACCGGCCGGGCGGGACACGGGCAGTACACCCCCCGCTCGACCTGTCAGTACCTCACCTAGGACATAGGAGCGACCAGGCCATGGACTTCGGACTCGTCCTCCAGACCGACCCGCCGGCCTCGGCGGTCGTCGGACTCATGCGGCGCGCGGAACGCAACGGCTTCCGGTACGGCTGGACCTTCGACTCGGCCGTGCTCTGGCAGGAGCCCTTCGTCATCTACAGCCGCATTCTGGAGCACACCACCAAACTGACCGTGGGGCCCATGGTCACCAACCCGGGCACCAGGACCTGGGAGGTGACCGCCTCCACCTTCGCCACCCTGAACGAGATGTACGGCAACCGCACCGTGTGCGGCATCGGGCGCGGCGACTCGGCGATGCGGGTCGCTGGCCGTAAGCCCAACACCCTGGCCCGGCTGGGCGAGGCGATCGATGTCATCCGCGACCTGGGGGAGGGCCGCGAGGCGGTCGTCGACGGGCAGTCGCTGCGGCTGCCCTGGGTGCGGGACGGAAAACTGCCCGTGTGGATGGCGGCGTACGGCCCCAAGGCGCTGGCGATGGCGGGCGAGAAGGCCGACGGCTTCATCCTCCAGCTCGCGGACCCGTTCCTCACCGAGTGGATGATCAAGGCGGTCCGTACGGCGGCGTCGGACGCCGGGCGCGACCCGGACTCCGTCACGATCTGCGTCGCGGCCCCCGCCTACGTGAGCGACGATCTCGCGCACGCGCGGGAGCAGTGCCGGTGGTTCGGCGGGATGGTCGGCAACCATGTGGCCGACCTGGTGTCCCGGTACGGGGAGGACTCGGGGCTGGTGCCCGACGCCCTGACCGACTACATCAAGCGGCGCGAGGGGTACGACTACAGCCATCACGGCCGGGCGGGCAATCCGTCCACGGACTTCGTGCCCGACGAGATCGTGGACCGGTTCTGTCTGCTGGGCCCGGTCGAGGCGCACATCGAGAAGCTGACGGCGCTGCGTGACCTGGGCGTCGACCAGTTCGCCGTCTACAACATGCACGACGCGAAGGAAGCGACGATCGACGCGTACGGCGCCGAGATCATCCCCGCGCTCCAGAGCTGACGCCGCACCCGTCCCCGCACCCGTCCCTGTCCCCGTCCCCGTCCCCGCACCCGTCCCTGTCCCCGTCCCCGCACCCGTCCCCCGTCCGAGCGGCCGCATCCCCGCACGGCCCCGTTCGACGTCCCCGACCGCCGCCCTCGAACGAAGGGTCAGCCGCCATGACCGCGACCGTACCGCCCGTCCCCTCCGGCGGGCCGATAGCCGATCCCCAGGGCCGCGTCGAACTGCCGCCCGGCGCGGTGCCGGACGACAGCCGCTTCGTCAACGACGACCTGCTGCCCGTCCCGGTCGCCCGCCGCCGCTGGACGACGTACAACTTCGCCGCGCTCTGGGTCGGCATGGCGCACAACATTCCGTCCTGGCTGCTGGCCTCCGGTCTCGTCACGCTGGGCATGGACTGGAAGCAGGCGGTCTTCACGATCGCGCTGGCCAATCTGATCGTGCTGTTCCCGATGCTGCTGACCGGGCACGCGGGGCCGAAGTACGGCATTCCGTTCCCCGTACTCGCCCGCGCCTCCTTCGGCCTGCGCGGCGCCAATCTGCCGGCGCTGATCAGGGCGGCGGTCGCCTGCGCCTGGTTCGGGATCCAGACCTGGATCGGCGGACAGGGCATCTTCGTCCTGCTCGGCAAGATCTTCGGCGGCTGGGCGGAGGCGTCGAAGATCGGCGGTCAGCCGTGGACCCTCTGGGTCTGCTTCGTCCTCTTCTGGGCGCTCGAACTCGCCATCATCTACCGGGGGATGGACACCCTGCGGCGCTTCGAGAACTGGGCGGCGCCGTTCGTCATCGTCGGCGCGCTGGTGCTGCTCGTCTGGATCACCGTCAAGGCGGGCGGTCTCGGGCCGCTGCTCGACCAGCCGTCCCAGCTCGGCTGGGGCGCGGACTTCTGGCCGGTCTTCTTCCCGTCCCTGATGGGGATGATCGCCTTCTGGTCCACGCTGTCCCTGAACATTCCCGACTTCACCCGCTTCGGCGCGGGCCAACGCGCCCAGATCTGGGGCCAGTCGCTCGGCCTGCCGACGACGATGACGCTCTTCGCGCTGCTGTCGGTGTTCGTCACCTCCGGATCGCAGGCGGTGTACGGAGCCGCCGTCTGGGATCCGGTCGCGCTCGCCGCCAAGACCGACAATGTCTTCGGGCTGCTCTTCGCGCTGGTGACCGTACTGATCGCGACGATCTCGGTGAACATCGCCGCCAACGTCGTCTCGCCCGCGTACGACCTCGCCAATCTCGCGCCCAAGATCATCAACTTCCGTACCGGCGCGCTCATCACGGGTGTGGTCGGAGTCGTGATCATGCCGTGGAAGCTCACCGCGACCCCTGAGCTGTACATCTTCACCTGGCTCGGTCTGGTGGGCGGGCTGCTCGGTACGGTCGCGGGCATCCTGATCGCGGACTACTGGATCATCCGGCGCACCGTCCTCGACCTCGGCGACCTCTACCGCCCCGGCGGCCGCTACTGGTACAGGAACGGCTGGAATCCACGGGCGGTGATCGCCTTCGTCGTCGGCGGTCTGCTGGCCGTGGGCGGATCGCACTCGGCGCCGGGCACGGGCCCGTTCCCCGAGGACGGGCTGATCCCCTTCCTGAAGCCGCTCGCGGACTACGGCTGGGCGGTCGGCCTCGCGGCTTCGCTGGTGCTGTACGTCGCCCTGACCCGCTCGGCCCGTCCGGCGGCCGGAGCCGGCGGCCCTTCGGCGGTCTGAGCGGAGCGGCGCGAGCCGGCCGCTCGCGCCGCTCCGCGGCACCGTCTCGGCCGACGGCCGCACCGTCACCATCCAGGTCCGCCGCGACGCGAAGTTCAGCGACGGCGATCGGCCGCTACTGCCGCTAAACGCGTGGACGGGGTGCGTGGCGGCCGACTAATCTGCGCACGTGTCCAGTCCCGAGGCCGCAAGACTCTAGCCACCGGTCGTCCGGTGGCTGCTTGTGATGTCGCGTAGAAGAAGCTCCGCCGCCCATCAGGCCGCGGGCGCTGTCCGTCGTGACCTCTGCCACCGGATCGCCTGAGTGCGGGCTGTTGTCGACCTCGGCCGTGCGTCACTTCCGTGACCCCGGCGGGTTCTCGCGCGGTTGTCATCCACCGCTGCCTTGCCGATTCATTCGATCCACGATGTGGTTGCGGAGCTTTGCTGTGCCATTGGCCCTTTACGTTCTCGGACTCGCGGTCTTCGCTCAGGGGACGTCCGAGTTCATGCTCTCCGGCCTCGGGCCGGACATCGCAAGTGACTTGCGTGTCTCTCTTCCCGCAGTGGGGGCACTGACCTCCGCGTTCGCGGTGGGAATGATCATCGGCGCGCCGCTGATGGCGATGATGAGCCTGCGCTGGCCGCGGCGTCGCGCGCTCCTGGTCTTCCTGGTCGTTTTCCTGCTCGTCCATATCCTCGGTGCGGTGACCACCAGCTACGCGGTCCTGCTGGTCACGCGGTTCGTCGGAGCGCTGGCCAACGCGGGGTTCCTGGCGGTGGCCCTGGTGGCCGCGACCGGTCTGGTCGAGCCGGACGCCAAGGGCCGCGCCACCTCCACCCTGCTCGGTGGCATCACTCTCGCGTGCGTGGTGGGCGTTCCCGCCGGCGCTCTGCTCGGTCAGCTCTGGGGATGGCGCTCAGCGTTCTGGGCGGTGGCCGTCCTGTCCGTGCCGGCCGTCATCGCGATCCTGCGGGCGGTACCGGCCGGTGCTCCCGACCCCTCCCGCACGAGCGCGCGAGGGCAACTGCGGTCGCTGCGCGAGCCGCGGCTTCTGGTAACCCTGCTGCTGGGTGCCCTCGTGAACGGCGCGACCTTCTGTTCGTTCACCTACCTCGCGCCCCTGCTGACCTCCGTCACCGGACTGGGCTCCGTATGGGTGCCCACGATGCTCGCGCTCTTCGGTCTGGGCTCGTTCGTCGGTGTCACCGTCGGCGGCCGCATGGCCGATGTGCGGCCCGCCCAGCTGCTGGTGACCGGCGGGGTGGTCCTGCTGGCCGGCTGGGTCGTGTTCGCGGTATCGGCCGGGAACCCGGTGGCGACGCTCGTTCTCGTCTTTGTCCAGGGGGCGCTTTCGTTCGCGGTCGGGTCCACGCTGATCTCGCAGGTGTTCTACGTGGCGACCGGGGCGCCGGCCCTGGCCGGCGGGTTCGCCACGGCCGCGTTCAACGTGGGCGCCGCGATCGGCCCCTGGCTCGGCGGGATCGCGATCGGTGCGGGACTCGGGTACCGCTCGCCGCTGTGGGTCAGCGCGCTGCTGGTGTCCCTCGCACTCGCCACCGCCGCCGCGGCCTGGGGGGCGGGTGGCCGTCAGGGGCTCACCGCGACGCCGTAGGGGCTGTTGCCGACGGTGACGGTCGCGGTGACTTTACGGGTTCCCGGATCGATGACCGACACGGTGCCCGCGCCCTGATTCGTGACGTAGAGGGCGTTCTTGGTGACCTCCAGATTGAACGGGTCGGTGCCCGGAGGGCCGACGGAAACGGTCGCCGAGACGCGAGAGCCGCCGCTGTCGAGGACGGCTACGTTGCCCGGGCCGAGGACCGCGACGTACGCGGTCCTGCCGTCCGGGCCGACCGCCACGTCGAAGGGGCCCTCGCCCACCCGTACGGTCCGTAGCGTGCCGTCGCCGGTGCCGATGACGGAGACGGTCTGCGCCGTCTCGTTCGCCACGTAGGCGGTCTTGCCGTCCTGGCTGATGGCGACGGCCACCGGTGAGCGGCCGGCGGGGAGGTCCCGGGTGACCCGGTTCGTGCCGGTGTTGATGACGGACAGCTTGGTCGAACCGGCGTTCGCGACGTAGGCCGTGGCACCGTCGCGGCTGACCGCCACGCTCACCGGGGAGACGCCGACCTTGACGGTCGCGGCCACCTTGTAGGTCGCGGTGTCGATCACGGACACGCTGTTGGAACCGCCGTTGGTGACGTACAGGCGCTTGCCGTCCGGGCTCAGGGCGACTCCCGAGGGGCCCTTGCCGACCGCCACCGTTTTGACGATCTTGTTGGTCCGGGTGTCGAGCACCGAGACCCGGGCCGACCCGTTGTCGGCGACGTACACATGCTTGCCGTCGGTGGCGACGGCGACCCCTTCGGGCGCGGTGCCCGCCGGTACGGTCGCGATGACCTTGTTGCTGCGTGCGTTGATGACCGAGAGCGTGTCGTCGAGCTGGTTGGTGACGTACACGCGGGCGCTGTCGGACGGGGCCGGGGCCTCGGCCGCGGTCGGCACCGGAGCCGCCTTCGTACACGACGCCAGCAGGATCGTGGCGCCGATCGCGAGCGCCGGCCGGAGCTTCCTCGTCTGTCGTGCGCGGATGGTGCCGGCCCGGCTTCCCAGGGGGTGATGCATCTCGCCTCCCGCGTGCGTCGCGATGGTTTGGTCTGTGTTCCGGGCGTGGTCCCCGACGGCAGGGGTCAGGCCAGGAGTCCGCGTGCGTAGTGGTCGTTCTTGTCGCGTACGCCGGGGAGGGCGAAGAAGTAGCCCCCGCCGCGCGGAGTGATGTACGGCACGAGCGTTTCGGCCTCCAGCCGTTTCTGCATGGCGATGTACGAGTTGAGTTCGCGCTGGAAGCAGACGAACGCGTGCCCCATGTCGAGCTCGGGGACGTTGGGGCTCCGGTCGTAGTCGAAGCTGCGACGCAGGATGGTGCTGCTCGCCGCGGTCTCGGGCGTCTGGGGATTGGCGAGCCGGATGTGCGAGTTCAGCGGGGTGATCAGCCCGTGCGGGTCGTTGGTGTAGATGGGGTCGAGGAGGTCCGACGCGTTCTCGGACTCCGCGTACATCGGGGCGCCGCTCGCCTTGCGCCGGCCGAAGATCCGCTCCTGCTGGGCCACGGGCACCTTCTGCCAGGCCTCGATGTGGAAGTGGACGATGCGGACCACGTGGTACGTGCCGCCGGCCGCCCAGGCGGGCTCGTCGGTGTGCGGCTGGGTCCAGACCACCTGGTTCATCTGGGCGGTGTTGGTGGTGTCCGGGTTGGCGATGCCGTCCTTGAAGCCGAACCAGTCGCGCCGGACGCCGACCGGGCGCGGTGGATTGCGCTGGCCGTCGATGCGCCAGCGCAGCTTCATCGCACCCTTGGTCCTGGTCAGGATGTCGATCAGCGCGTGCACCGTCGTGTCGCGGTGGTCCGCGCACAGCTGGATGAGCAGATCACCGTTGCTCAGCTCGGGGTCCAGATCGTCGTGCTGGAAGGGCTGCATGGCGACGAGCTGGACCGGTTTGCGCCCGCTCAGCCCGAAGCGGCCGTCGAAGAGGGACGCCCCGACTCCGACCGTCATGGTCAGATGGTTGGCCTGGATCTTCGGCCCCAGGATGCCGCTGTCGGAGGGTGCCGACGTCGCGGAGACGTCCGGCGGTGTCCCGCCCGAGGTGAGGAAGCGGGCTCGCGCGGTCAGCGTGCGGAAGAGCGTGGTGAGTTCGGCGCGGGTCGAGGCGGTCACGTCGCAGGAGAGGAAGATCGCGTCCTGCTGGGGAGGGTCAGCGATGCCGGACTGGTGGTATCCGAAGAACGGGACCGTGCCGGTGTCGGCCTTGCCCGCGTCCGGGGCTGCGGCGGGCGCCGCGGCGTGTGCCGCCTCGCTGCCGAGAAGTCCGCCGCCGACCGCTCCTGCCACACCCGCCGCGGTGCTGTGAAGGAAGGACCGGCGTGCGAAGGCGCCCGCCGGGCATTCTCCGCCGCTCCACCCTTCGTCCTGGGCCAGAGGTGTTTCCTCAGTCATGGTTCCCCTCTCGGAAGGAGCCCGGTGGCTGGGCCGGCCAACGCCTGGACCGTGCCTGATTGCTGAGGGATGAGTCCAGATAAAAATCAATATATGGATAAAACAGAAAGATGCCACCTCGGCGCGTCGCCTTGGCGGCGGGCCGGGTCACGCTTGGGCGCGGTGGGACCGTCGCGGCCGACGGCGCCCGAAAGAGAGTGAGGCGCCGCCGGAGGGGGCGGTGGTCCGGCGGGTGTAGGGTTCGGAGCTGCGAAGGGGAGTAGCCCCGCGAACCGGTCGTCGACACACTGGAACCCGCTTGCGGGTTCCCGGTGGCCGGGCCCGCACGGTGCGGGCGGGCGAGACCTTCGGTCCTGTTTGTCGACGACCGTATGCGTGTCGGCAGGGGCCGAAGCCGTGCCCCGCCCTCGTGCCGGTCGTCCTTCGGAGCCCCCGCCGGTGCGGGAAGGCTGGACGAGTCCCGTGATCCCTTTTCTTCTGCTCATCGTGTGCGCGGTGGCGATCTATCTCTCGTGCGAGTGGTTCGTCAACGCGGTCGAATGGCTGGGCGAACGCCTCAAGGTCGGGAAGATGGCCGTCGGTACGATCCTGGCCGCCTTCGGCACCGCGCTGCCCGAGTCGGTGGTCACGCTGGTCGCGGTGACCACCGGCGGGACGGAAGAGGCCAAGAACATCGGCGTCGGCGCGGCGATGGGCGGCCCCCTCGCCCTGGCCACCGTCGCCTACGGCGTCACCGGCACGATGCTGCTGCTCAAGCACCGCAAGGAGCGTCTGCTGGTACTGGCCGACACCGGTATGGCCCCCGGCGGACCCGATGCTCCGGCCCTGGGCGACGAGAAGGACATGAAGCGCCTGGCCAAGGACCAGCAGTGGTTCCTGCCGATCTTCATCGTCAAGGTCTCGCTCGGCCTGGTCGCCTTCGCCTTCAAGCCCGCACTCGGCCTGCTGTTCTTCGCCGCCTACGCGGTCTACTTCTGGCGGGAGATCCGCAGCAGCCGGGCCGCTGAAGCCCAGGAGGAGACAGAGGAGCTGGAGCCGCTGAAGTTCCAGCCCAAGGCCGCGTCCCCCGCCACCTGGGCCGTGGTGGCGCAGACCCTGGCCGCCCTCGCGGTGATCTTCTTGGCCGCGCACTACTTCGTGAAGCAGCTCGATCTCATCGGCCCCATGCTCGGGCTGTCCGCCACGGTGACCGCGCTGCTGCTCTCCCCGATCGCCACCGAACTCCCGGAGATCATGAACGCGGTGATCTGGGTGCGGCAGGGCAAGACGAAGCTGGCCCTGGCGAACATCTCCGGTTCCATGATGATCCAGGCCACCGTCCCCAGCGGCATCGGGCTGCTGTTCACCACCTGGCACTTCGACGGCGCGCTGCTGTGGTCCGGGCTGATCACCATGGCCGCGATCACCTATCTGCTGGCGACGATGCGCGCCCACAGGCTCACCCCGGCCCGCCTCGCGGTCGCGGCCGGCTTCTACGTCGTCTTCGCCCTCGGACTGATCCCGATCCTGTCCTGACCCCGCTCGACCGCTACGCCCACTTCAGGCCAGAGGCGGGCCGGAAGGGGCGTGGGGCGGTCGATAGTCTGCTTGTCGGCCGGGGTGCCGGTGACACACGTTCTCTGCGGCTCCAGCGGCAGGCAGTATTCGCCGGTGCTTCTCTGCACTTCATTCGTTTGGGTGACCAGGGGTATGTGGTTCGGAAATGAGGCTCCGTGGGTCAGGGGACTGGGGGCGTCTCGATGTCGACGCCCAGGGGTCGCGCCGATCGGCGTGGCTCGGGGTGCCAAGCTCAGCGCGATGACGAGTGATGGGGAGGGTGAGGGGGTTGAGCTATGACCTCAAGGCAGTGATCGCGGGGAGCGGTTTGCTGGCTGCTGTGGTTGGCGGTCTGCCCTCGGCTCGCGTCGTAGATCTGCGGCAAGGTCTGGCATTGCTGCCCGTATCTGATGCCTTGTCGGATGCGGTAGCTGGTGCTGACCAGCACTGCCGTACCGATTTCTGGAGCCTTCCGTCCGGCTTCGACCGTGTGCTGGCCGCGTGGTCGAAGGAAGGCTCCGTCGCCTATGTGGAAGCCGAGTACTTCGGAGGTCTCGGCGAGGAGAACGTGGCGGTCTGGCGCGACGGGCAGCTCGTCCTGGGACCGCTCCACCTTGTCGAAGGTGAGCTGCCCTCGTCTGAGGGCACTCCCCTCTGCCGGGCTCTGCGCGAACTTGGTGTCCGTGCTGGTAAGCGGGAGGACGAGTTCACGGCCGTGGGCCTGGGCAAGCACCGGAACACCGAGGGGTGGGCCGGCGCGACGACGTGAGTGTCGTGTGCCGCGGGGGCGCCTGCATCATTCGTCGGCCCCGAGAGCGCGGGGGCGGGGTTTGGGGATGCCGAGGTCGACGGCTGGACGGCGGGCCATGCGTTGGGACTCGTCGGGCTTGGAGCGGAGGAGGGCGAGGGTGAGGGTGAGTCCTTCGATCTCACCGGCCCGGCCCTCCCTCTCAGTTCTGTACCCGCGGGCGAGGAGATCCTTCTCGAGTTCGTCGAGGCGGGCCAGCATTTTGGGGTTGACGTGCAACATCGGGCAGCGGATGCACGCTTCTCTGAACTGGTTCCGTTGATCCGGGCCAATTCGGGCAAGGTCACCCTCAGGTGATGACCTCGACGGCCGCTGGCCTGGCAAACGGTGTTGTTTCCCAACCCAAAGGCCAGTCTCCCTCGCGGTGCTCTGCGGCCTCGACATCCAGGCGACGGGGAACCCGCCGGTCCCACCACCCAGCCCCGTCCTCGGGTCGGCCAGGCCAGGGAACTGTGGCCTGGCGATACTGCTCGTCGATGCGGTCGAGCTCGGGCTGTCTGATCGACCGGACGCGCAGGGGCAGCAGCGGCCAGACCCTCGCGAGGGCGCTTCGGCACCAGATGCTGTTGTGGAACTCGGGTGCGCAGTCCGAGTAGCCTTGCTGTTCCAGTTCCGCGGCGATGTCGCTCCACTGTTCGAGCAAAGAGTTGAGTGTGGGCGGCTGTCCGCCAGCTCGGGGGCTGGCGCCAGCGGTGATGGCTGCACGTACCGCGTCGTACTCTTCGGCGCTCAGAACGATTGCGTCCGCGTGATCGTCTGCTGGGTTCATGCGTCGACTTTCTCTGAACTTCTGCTGAGTGGTGATCGAGTCAGGAGTGTCGTTGCTTGCGGTTGAGTTCGTGGTAGGCACGAAAGTCGAAGAAGCGTAGACCGTCGTTCACTGCTCCAGAATCGATTTCCTGCAAGGTCCAGGGGTGGGCGGAGTAGTCGTCGGTCGCCAAGCCTCCGTGCTTCATTAGGAGCGCGAGAAGTTGGTGAAGCTCTGCGGTGCCGTCGATCCGCCCGGAGATGTCGATCTGGACTGCCCAGGTGGGATGGTGCCCGAGGGCCGCTTCGAGGACCGCCACGTCGTCGGGATCCCAGTCGGAGAAGAGGTAGCCGGTCTGTTCATCGTCGATCTCGATGTAGAGGTTGCCGTCCACAGTCCACGGATCGCGCTGCTGGGGCAGGTGCCGATCGAGTGAGGCGACCGTCTCAGCTCGCTCACCTGCTGGGAATACGAACACACTGCGCATGGGATGGAGCGTAGGAGGTGCAGCTTCGCGGCGACCACGGGTATTCAGGGCTGGTGCGGGTCCGTGGGTGTGCCGGTGGTGTGGATGGCGATGTCAGCGATGGCCGGCATCCCCGGGTTGACCGTTGTCGAGTGCCGGGCGATGAGGTTGTCGAGCTGGGCGAGTTTCTCCTCTGCTCCGGCAAGGCTGGGTGACGAGCCGTTCGGGGGTGTCCTGTGTGAAGGAGGCGTGCCAGTGGGTGTCGAATCCGTCGTACACGTGGTGCTGGAAGCGCCAAAGGGTCTCGTCACCGGGGGTGTGCCGCAGGAGGCAGCGGCCGTCGCGTGAAGTGAAGGTGCCGTCGTCTGCACGCCAGTGATTCAGGTCGGCGATCTCGGCGAGGGTGCTGGTCGTGAGAGGGATCCGGTCGAAGTGGCGGCGGTCGCCGATCAGCTGGGGCAGAGCCTGCGTGAAGGCAGCGATGGCCTCGATCGGGGTCTGCCGGCTGAACCGCACCTCCCAGTAAGGCTCGTGGTGGGCGACGGTCCACCATCGGCCGGCCGGGTCGCTGGGGGTGAAGTCGAGGAAGAGGCTGCCGTCGGGGCTGTCGATGGCGACGCGCCCGGTCGCGACGTCGCGCTGCGGGGGCCGGCCGAAGAGGTGGATCAGCGGGCCGAGCGCGTCGGTGAGCCGGTCGAGTCCGGCTCCGCCCAGGTGCCGTGGGGAGACATGGGGTGGCGTGACTCCGGATGAGAGCGGCTGCGGGCGGCCGTCTGTGCGGCGGTGGGGACAGGCGGAGGTGTCGTACCGGGTGTGGCCCCGGTGGACGGAGGGAGGCCGAGGGCGGAGGCGAGGGCGATGGCTCCGGCCGAGGTGAGACGGACCCGGTCCTGAAGCGGTCCGCCCGTGTACACGGAGGACGCGGACTTGGGGACGCGCTCGGCGAGGTCCTTGGCCTCCAGCGACCGCAGCGTGCTGGTCAGCACGCGGGCGTCCCGGTAGGGGACGTACGGCTGTCCCGGGGAGCTGGTGGCCACGACGTGCCCGCGGGCGATCTCCCACAGGACGGGTGCTGCGTGGCGGTCACGAAGCGATCTCGTGGACGCCGTCGACCGGGCATTATCAGGCCCATGACACACACCACCCGTCCAGGTATCCGGCCCGCCTGGACGATAACTCCCGCTCCGTACGACGACCCTGTGGTCCAACAGCTTCTGCTGGGATTACACGACGAACAGCGCTCGATGTACGGCTTCGCCGACAACCCCGCCGACACCCCCATCTCCCAGTTCGCCCTGCCGCGCGGGCTGTTCCTGCTGACGCGGGACGAAGAAGGGAACGCGCTCGGGTGCGGCGGATGGTGGTTCCTGGACACGCATACCGCAGAGATCAAACGGATGTACGTCCGCCCCGCGGCCCGTGCCCAGTCCCTGGGGCGGGAGATCCTGCTGCATCTGGAAGCCGACGCGAAACTCAGGGGCGCCACGTGCATTCAATTGGAGACCGGCGTCGCCAACACCGCGGCCCTGGCGCTGTACCGCGCTCAGGGATACATGCCGATCACCTCGTACCGGCCCGACAGGAACCCCGACGTCAACCGAGCCCTTCGCAAGGATCTATAGAATGCTGCTGCGTCGGCCGGGGCGGCTCTGTTCCGTGGCTGTGTCAAGGTGTCCGGTCCTTCTGTACGGTCCGGATGTCCTGCGGTCAGTCAGGAGGCTGGGGGCGCAATGCCAGGTACACGGGCCTGGCCGCCGAAATCTCCCCCCGACCTAGCTAGTGCTGTGACCGGAAACGATTGCCGGGGTGTCCTGCGATGATCGGTGGATGAGCGAGCGTGAGTGGCAGGCGTTGACCAAGTCCGAGGAAGCGTTCATGGTCAATTCGTATGAGATCGACATCCTGGCTGGTGTCTGGGGAGATCTCGACGATGCCGATCGGTCCCGACCCGTGAAGGAGCTGGCAGGGATCTTGCTCAGTCTCATCGATCGTGGATGGATCGAGGTTCGTCGAGTTGCGCCGTGGACGTCGCCGTCAGGGGAGAAGGGTTTCCAGCCCGGGGAGCTGGTGCCTCGTGATCAGCTCCCGGTGGTCCTCGAAGATGCGGCCAACTGGGAGTACCCGGACGGCGACTGGATCGGTGCAGTGACCCTGGTGGAGACCGAAGCAGGTATGAAGATCACCCGTCGTTCTCCCGAGGAGATGGCCGAGTAGAGCGCCGTGGCGGGGATTCTCAGGCCGCTGCTGCCAGTGGTCGACCGCCCCACCGGATGCCCCTCTCGCTGCGGACACGGGCGCGTTCGCGCCGTTGGGCGGCCAGGACGGAGGGGTGGCGGGCGTTCTTGTTGCGCCAGCGTAGGTAGCGGTGCAACTCCCGTGTCTGCACGGTGTGGTTGGGGTGGTGGGAGTTGGCAAGGGTGAACTGCCGCAGCGGTCCGAAGTGCGCCTCGATCGGGTTCGCCCAGGAGGCGTTGGTCGGCGTGAAGCACAGCTCGACCTTGTTCTTCCGGGCCCACCGGCGGATCTTGCTGCCCTTGTGGGCGGACAGGTTGTCCAGGATCACGTAGATCGGGCGCCGTCCGGTCGGGCGGCCCGGATCGATTGCAGCGCGGCCAGGGACGGGGCAGTGCCTTTGTGGCGGCGGTTGACACCCCAGAGGGTGTCGTCGCCGACCGAGTAACAGCCGTGGAAGTAGGTGACTCCGTGGGTGCGGTGGAAGGTCGCCGGCGGCCGGTTCGGCCTGCCCTCCTTTGCCCAGCAGGACCCGGCGGTGGGGCGGATGCCGAGCGGCCCGAACTCGTCGAAGGCGAAGGTGCGGTCGGGGCACTCGGTCAGCGCGTACTCGATCCGGTCCAGCTTGGCGTCGAAGTCCGGGTCGGTGGATTCCTTCCAGGTCTTGGTCCGCTGGAACGTCACGCCGCGGCGCGAGAGCAGGCAGCGCAGGGCCTCGCGACTGATGCGTATCGGCTGGGCGACGTTGCGCCGCAGATGGTCGGCGAGCTTGCGGATCGACCAGCGGCTGAAGGGCCTGCCGAGCTTGGTGGGGCGGGTGGTGGCCGTCTGGATGACGAAGTCCTCGTCGTCATCGCTGAGCAGGCGGGGACGGCCTCCCGCCCACCGAGGGTCCAGACAGGCCAGCCCGATCTCGTTGAAGCGGTGGATCACATCCCGGACGGTGTCCTCGTCCGCTTGGACGAGATTCGCGATCACCGGCACGGTGTTCCCGCCAGCCGAGGCCAGCAGCATCATCGCCCGCCGGAATCGCACCGTGCTGGTGCTGCCCCGCCGCACAATCCGCTGGAGCTTCTGCCCCTCCTGCCCGGTCAGCCCGCGGACCCTGACCGTCCCTGCCATCGCGCCTCCTCGCGCCAATCAGACGTGTCGTCACATCCAACCGGCGCAAGCCCAGTCGGCGCCACCCGGTGATCGTTTCAGGTCACAGCACTAGCTGCCTCCGGCCGCTTCGGGCGTCTCGTGTTGCGTGGGGCTGCGCGGAGCACGGTCGAAGCCGATCTCGGGGAAATGCATCGCGCGTACATCGAGACCCGACAAGAACTGGAGTGGCTGAACAAGCGGCTCCAGGAGGTCGCCCAGGCGGCTGGACCCGTCGATGAGTTCGAAGCCACGCTCACCGCTGCGGACATGCCTGAGCAGGAGAAGGCATATGTCCTTCGACGTGCCCAGGAGCAGGACAACCGGGATGCCGGGCGGCTGCGCACCGAGGCGGTCACGAAACGGCGTAGAGCCGATGGCTCCGTATGCCGGGAAACCGGCCTGCGTGACGAAATGCACGCGCGGATTCGACCGTCACAGCGGCGATGGCCTTCGACAACAGCGAGCACGCCGTCGCTCTCCAGCGCTTCAACACCGCGGTGAAACTGGCAGCACGGTCCGGCGACGCAGCCCTGAGCGGGCACATCCTGCGAGCCATGGCACACCAGGCACTCGACATGGGTTTTCGACGCGAAGCCCTCCAGATCGCGCGGGCTTCGGTGCACGGCGAGCGGTACGCGGCCGCCACTCCCCGCGAACCGCCACAACGATGCGGCGGCGAAAGCCCTGCTGCGGGCTGAGGACGACCTGTCGAACGCCCACGACGGGATCAGGGAGCCCGACCGGACGTCTTCTTCGGCGAGGAGTCCTTGGCCCACGAGACCGCATGTGCCCTGCGGGATCTCGGTGATCACCAGCGGGCGGTCAAGGAGTTCCGGCGCTCCGTGCGCACGCGCGGCGCGGCGTTCCGGCGCACGCACGCGGTCACCCTCGGGTACATGGGTGCGACGCAGACCGCCCAGGGCGGTGTTGAGGAGGCGTGCGCGACATGGACCAGCGTCCTGGACGCGATGGAGGACGGGATCTATTCCGGCCGGGCCCGGCAGAGGGTCGTCGACATGCGGCACCTGTTGTCGCCCTACCGCAAGCGCGACATTCCCGCAGTGGGCGTGCTCGACGCCCGCGCGGCCACGTACCTCGCCCAAGTAGATTGATCGCCAGCGTCGCTACGACCGAGTCGAAGGGTTGGGCCCGTGGCCTTGGAGATCAAGCCGGTCGGGGAAGTTGTCGCGGGCCGCACCGAGGTGGCTGATGACTACTGGGGCGGCGTTGAGTCAGTGATCCAGCTCGATGAGGCCGAGTTCCCTACCGACTCCGTGCAGGGCCTGGAGGAGTTCTCCCACCTGGTGGTCGTGTGGCACTTCGACCAGGCATCACCTGATGATGTCGAGTACCACGCCCGCAGCCCGCGGGGAAACACGCAGTGGCCGGCCACCGGGACGTTCGCCCACCGCAACCACCGGCGCCCCAACCAACTGGCGCAAAGCTTCCCGCGCCTGCTGGAAGTCGACGGCCTTCGACTGCGGGTGACGGACCTGGACGCGGTGGTCGGCACGAAGATCTACGACGTGTCGCCATACTTCGCCGAGATGGGACCGCGCGGCGCGATCCATGAGCCCGCCTGGCCCGGCGAGATGCTGGCGGACTACTGGGCAGACAAGGGCTGACCAGGTGTATTGACCTGTGAGGCTGGGGACGCGGCTGGCGGGTGGCCGTGGTGGGTGAGACCTGGAAGCGTTCGGCGGCCCGTCGCAGCGGCCACCCGTCGTCCACGACGCAGCGGGCCAGACGCAGCCGTCCGGTCTCGGTCAGAGGTCATTGCGGTGGGGCATGAGGGCCTTCTGATCGTTCGTGTAGATGTCGCATTCCACACCGAACCCGGAAGGCCCTCACTCATTCAAGATCACCGCACCGTGCGATCCGTCACCAACCTCCATGGACAGAACAGCTAGGGCATTCGTCACCACCATCACCCTCGACCACTTCGTGCCAGAGGCGGGGAAGAAGGGGCGCAGGGCAATCGATAGTCTGCTGCGGACGGGGGAGGGGACTGGTCCAAACTCCCCAGATTCTCCCCAGGACCGGTCCTGAGCACCGATCGGCCTGGCCGATTGGGCAGAAACAGCGAGGTGAGAGGCCATATGTTCACTACCCGTCCCACTCTCCAGGGCACCTTCGGCATGGTGTCCTCCACCCACTGGCTCGCCTCGCAGTCCGCGATGGCCGTGCTGGAGGACGGCGGCAATGCCTACGATGCCGCCGTCGCCGCGGGCTTTGTCCTGCATGTCGTGGAACCGCATCTCAACGGACCGGGCGGCGAGGTGCCGATCATCCTCGCGCCCGCAGGCGGCGAGGTGCGGGTGCTCTGCGGGCAGGGCCCGGCCCCCGCGGGCGCGACCATCGGCCACTACCGCTCGCTCGGCCTGGAACTGGTCCCCGGCACCGGACCGCTGGCCGCCGCCGTGCCCGGTGCCTTCGACGCCTGGATGCTGCTGCTGCGCGACCACGGCACCAAGTTCCTCGCCCAGGTGCTGCGTTACGCCATCGAGTACGCGGAGGACGGCCACGCGCCCGTCGAACGGATCGGCCAGACCGTCGAGACCGTCCGTGAGCTCTTCGAGAGCGAGTGGACCTCGTCCGCCGATGTCTACCTCCCCGGCGGCAAGGCACCGGCGCCCGGCGAGCTGTTCCGTAACCCCGCGCTCGCCGCCACCTGGCGCCGTCTGATCGCCGAGGCGGAAGCGGCCGGCGAGGACCGGGTGAGCCAGATCGAGGCCGCGCGCGCCGTGTGGCGCGAGGGCTTCATCGCCGAGGCGCTGCTCCGGCAGGCGGCCCATCCCACCATGGACACCAGCGGCTCACGCCACACCGGCACGCTCACCGCGGCCGATCTGGCCGGCTGGTCCGCGACGTACGAGGCGCCCGCGACGTACGACTGGAACGGCTGGACCCTCTGCAAGGCGGGCGGCTGGAGCCAGGGCCCCGCCTTCCTCCAGCAGCTCGCCCTGCTGCCCTCGCTCGCGTCCGAGCTGCCCCGGTACGGCTCCGCGGAGTACGTCCATCTGCTCATCGAGGGCTGCAAGCTCGCCATGGCCGACCGGGAGGCCTGGTACGGCGACGCCGCCGACGTGCCGCTCGGCACGCTGCTCTCGGAGCCGTACAACACCGCACGCCGCGCGCTCATCGACGAGCGGGCCTCGTACGAACTGCGCCCCGGCAGCCCCGACGGACGCGAGCCCGCCCTGAGCGCCCACGCCAGCGCGGTCGCCGCCGGAGAGCCCGGCTTCGACGCGCTGGGCGTCCCGGCCGCGGGCGTGGGTGAGCCGACCGTGGCCAAGGACGGCGCCACCCGGGGGGACACCTGCCACCTCGACATCGTGGACCGCTGGGGCAACATGATCGCCGCCACCCCCAGCGGCGGCTGGCTCCAGTCCAACCCGGTCGTGCCCGAGCTGGGTTTCCCGCTGGGCACCCGGCTGCAGATGGCCTGGCTGGACCACGGCCTGCCGAACTCCCTCGCCCCCGGCCGTCGGCCCCGCACCACCCTCACCCCGTCCCTCGCGCTGCGCGACGGCGTACCGGTGCTCGCGTTCGGTACGCCGGGCGGTGACCAGCAGGATCAGTGGCAGCTCCACTTCTTCCTGGCGGTCGCCCTCCGCACGCCCGTCCGGGGCGGACTCGACCTCCAGGGCGCCATCGACGCGCCCAACTGGCACAACGACAGCTTCCCCAGCTCCTTCTTCCCGCGCGGGATGCGGCCCGGCAGTGTGACCGTGGAGGCGGGCATGGACCAGGACGTCATCGACGCCCTGCGCGGCCGCGGCCATGACGTGACCGTCGCCGAAGCCTGGTCCGAGGGGCGGCTGTGCGCGGTGGCCAGGGATCCGGAGACCGGCATCCTGTCGGCCGCCGCCAACCCCCGCGGCATGCAGGGTTACGCCGTCGGCCGCTGACCGTCCCCCCAGCCGTCACCCGACCTGGCATTCGGCGGGCCATCGGGGCGTGGTTGGCTGGAGGCATGATCGATGACTCTGTGTACGGAACGGTGCCCCTGCGGGGGACGGCCCACGAACCCCGCGTGTCGGCCGTCGAGGAGGCCGTCCGCGCGGCGGCCGCCGCCGAGATCATGCCGCGCTTCCGGCAGCTCGCCGCGCACGAGATCGTCGAGAAGAGCGGCCCGCACGATCTGGTGACGATCGCGGACCGGCGTGCGGAGGAGTACCTCACCGCCGCACTCACCGCGCTGCTTCCGGGCTCCGTGGTGGTCGGCGAGGAGGCGGTCCACGCGGACCCGGCGGTGTACGCCGCCCTGCGCGGCGACGCGCCGGTCTGGATCGTCGACCCGGTCGACGGCACCCGCCAGTTCGTCCGCGGCGAGCCGGGCTTCTGCACCCTCGTCGCCCTCGCGCAGGGCGGCGAGGTGCTGGCGTCCTGGACGTACGCGGCGGCGCTGGACCTGATGGCTGTCGCGGTACGCGGCCGGGGCGCCACGCTCAACGGTGCGCCGCTGCGCTCCGGCGCCCCCGCGCCGGGCGCGGTGCTCGCGGTCGCGATGTCACACCCGGACTACACCACGGACGAACAGAAGCGGGCCCTCCTCGGCCTGCGCACCGAGGGCATCGACGCCCGCGCGTGCGGCTCGGCGGGGCTGGAGTATCTGGCCGTCGCGCGCGGCGCGCTCGACGCGGTGGCCTTCAACTGGGAGCTGGCCTGGGACCACGCGGCGGGGCTCCTGCTGGTGACGGAGGCGGGCGGCGTCCAGACGACGCTTTCGGGTGAGCCGTACCGCATCACGGGCGACAACGCGCTGCCCTTCACCGCGGCCAGGGACGCGGCGACGGCGCGGCGGGTACGGGAGCGACTGCTCACCGGAGCCTGATCCGTCCGGCGTCCGGCGTACGGCCTCAGGCGTTAGGCGTCCGGCGTCAGGCCTCCGGCTCAGACCTCCGGCGGACGGCTTCCGGCAGCCCGGACCTCGCCGACACGCCCGCGCCCGCGTCCAGCACCGCCCGTACGCCCTTCACTACGTCCGCCGCGGCCTCCACCGCCTCCGCGTCCAGCGCTTTCAGCGCCTCCGCGACCCGGTCCGCGAAAGCGAGCAGCTGCTCGGCTCTCCCGCCGCTCCCGTACGAGGTCCACACGAAGGCCGTGACCATCCGGTCCAAGGCCACCACGAAGTCCACCGCGGTCGGGGTGCTCTACAAGAGCCACAAGTTCAGCGTGGCCAAGAAGAGCGGCAACTGGCTCTACATCACGGACAAGACGACCGGCGTAAAGGGCTGGGTCTCCGGCACGTACGTCTACCGCCACGCCCGAATGTGCCTCGACTGACAGGCACGCGGCGACAACCCGCTTATTGCATAGCTGAGTTAATCACTCGCTCGCCAAATCCCGTCCCGTGAACAACCGGGCCGCTGGGCCCCTCCGGACGGAGTTCTCCTTGTCCGACGACATATCCGACGACATAAGAGGATGTCGTGGGCGTGCTCACGACACGGATCGAAGCGGACTTCGGAATGGGCATGGATCAGGTGAAGGCCACGGTCCCTGCGGCGCCGACTGCCAGCCCCGGTGCCACCGACCTCGTCAAGTGGCACGGCCTTCTGGCCGAGTCTCAGAGGGTGGTCGACCGGGCGGAAGACGCGCTCCTCGCCGCGCTGGAGACACAGCCCAGTGAGGTCGACCACCCGACGATGGACCTCGCCCATCGCGTCAGCGCGGCCGTCGATGCACGGGATCGGCGGGCTCTGGTCGTGCGGTGACTTCTCGACCCGGACGCTCCCGGGAAGAAGGATCTCGCTGCCGAACGGCTTGCCCGTCTCAATCGCGGCGCCCGTACGGGCCCGGCCATGCAGACCAGCGCTCCGTACCGACCCGCGGCTGCACCGCCGTCAGCGCCGAGCACGGGAAGGGCAGCGCAGCGATGAGCATCCGGCTCAAGCCCAGCACCGTGGACGGCCGACTGCAGGACGTCTTCGGCGCCCCTGTCGCCCAGCTGTACGAGAGGGCGATCAGTGCCGATGCCTCTCCGGCGATGACCCGCGCCCTGGAGCTGCGGTCGTTCCTCGCTCTGGCCGAGGAGCAGGTCGTCCGTGTCCGCGACCGCGTGCACGACCGGGATCTCGGTGGCGATGGTGAATGCCCGGTGGGCGGCCATCTCCGAGCCCTGGTCCCAGGTCAGGGGACGCCACAGATGCGGCGGGAGGGTCTGGACCGTGGCGGCGCGTCCGTTGCTCCACCGCTTGCTCCTGCGGAGGTTGATCCCGACGATCCGGGCCGCTTCCCGGGTGCTGTAGCCCTGCTCCAAGAGCTGGAAGTATGCGGCCCGCTCCCGGATCAGCCTTCCGGCCCCCGGCGTCCTGTTCTCGCAGATCTCGAAGTCTGGCTCCGTTCGTTTCTAGGAACAGCGTTTGTCGGCGGGTTCCGGAGGCAGTTGGTGATCAACCAGTCCGTGAATGTTGAAGAGAAATGACGGCACTGCCCTGGCCCCGAACGCGGGACGGCCAGCCGTCCATCGGGCGGCTGGGGCCCTTTTTGTGGATCACCTCGCGGCCGTGAGCCCGGTTCTCAGTCAACGGGCTCCGTGGCTTTGTTCACGAGAACCGGCTCTGGCTCAACTTCTGTGACGCGACCACTCTCAGTGATCCGCCTTGCCTTCGAATTTCCGGGCGGCAGAGTCCAGGTGGCTCGTTGGGAGAGGGCGGTAGCGTGTGTTCGTTGCCAGCGAAGGCCCGCGAAGTTCATGGCGGCGTGTGTCAGGGTTCTGGCATGACTTCGACACCGGATGGACGCCCTATCCCACCCGCACGTGCTGGCGAGCGCGCCATGCTCGAATCGTGGCTCGACTTTCACCGTGCCACTCTCGCCCTGAAGTGTTCGGGCCTCAAAGACGATCAATTACGGCTGGCCTCGGCTGCGCCGTCGTCGATGACACTGCTGGGCCTCGTCCAGCACATGGCCGAGGTGGAACGCAACTGGTTCCAGCGTGTGTTCGCAGGCCAGGACGTGCACGCAGTCTTCGGGGAGAGCAACGTTGACGGCTTTGCACTTGAGGATGGCCGAGGACTCGACGAGGCCGTGGCGGTCTGGCAGACAGAGATCGTTCGAGGGCGTGAGCTCATCGCTGCCGCCTCGCTGGACGACTCCGGTCGGCTGTCTGAGCAGGAAGCCAGCCACGTAGGTGACGGAGGTGTTTCGCTGCGCTGGATCATGGTCCACATGATCGAGGAGTACGCACGTCACAACGGCCATGCCGACCTGATCCGGGAGCGCATCGACGGTGTCGCCGGGGCGTGAAATGCGGTTGGCAACAGCTTGTTCGGCTGGCTCTATTCACCAGTAGTGTAGTGGTACTGTCACCAGCTGTTACGACAACAGGACTCTTTTTCTGAGGAGTTGGAAGCCGGCCCGGCCGAACATATGGCGCTTGAGCATCTTGATCCGGTTGACATGCCCCTCGACGACACCCCGAATTCCAGGGGAGCGTGAAGCCGGCGATGACTGCTTCGCGGTCGCGGTCGATGCCCGCGGCGAGGGTGTGGAGGCTGGGGAGGTCGTCCTGCCTGACGGCGGCGAGCCAGTCCGGCAGGCGCTCCCCCTGGCGCTCGGTGAGCATGGTCGCGAAGGACCGGACATGCCTGGTGAGTGCGTCGATCTCGGGGCAGTTGGCCCGGACGTTCTTCAGGTGGAGGTGTTCGGTCTCGGAGAGGGTTTCAGGGCGGCGGAGAACCCATCCGGCGACGGCCCGGGGCGAGGGAGGACGGGCTGTAACGGGCCGCGGCGAGGTGCGTTTCTGGCGGAGGTAGGCACGAACGCGCTGGTAGCTGCCTTTGTAGCCGAGCGGGACGATCTCTTCCCATAGTTTCCAGGCGTTGGTGCGGCCCTCGTTCCAGCGGTCGTCCAGGTAGGTCTTGTACTCGTCGAGGACCGAGGTCCGGGTCTGCCACTGCCCGGTGAAGAGGTCTTCCGGCTTGGCGGCGCCCGCGTACCGTTTGACGGTTCGGCTGGTCATGCCGAGCTGCCGCTGGATGGCGCGACGGCTGTGTCCTGCCTCAACCAGGGCATGGACCGTGGCATGCACGGTCCGGGTTCGGTCGGCGAACCGGTGGCCGGTCGGCCATGGTGAGCCGGAGGACTCCTCCGCCGGGTCGGGCTCCGTCTCGGGCGTTTCAGGTGTCTCGGACACCAGGACTCGCAGGCATCGGCGGTGCTGGGCGATGCTCCGCTCGGCGGCCTCGCTGAGGTTGTGCCAGAGGTGCCACCGGTCCGCGACCTGCACGGCCTGCGGGGCGCCGAGGCTGGCGCCCTCGGCGAAGAACGGCGCGGTCCGGCATACGACCTCGATTCCGGGCCGTTGGGCCAGCCACGCGGCCAGGCTCGACGACTCCCGGTCGGGCAGCAGGTCGACGGGTCGGCGGGTTTCGACGTCCACGAGGACGGTGCCGTAGTGGCGGCCCTTGCGGGTGGCGTACTCGTCGACGCCGACCACCCGCGGAGCGGGTACTTCTGGTTCGGGAAGTGCTTCGACCAGCCGCAGGACTGTGCTGCGGCTGGTCGGCGCACCGACGATGTCGGCCAGGCGGGATCCGGGCCGGCCCGCCAGCGCGAGACCGATCGCGGTCAGGGTCGAGCGCAGCCGCTCGGTCCGCTGACTGTGCCTTCGGGTCAGACCGGGTATCTGCTCGACGAAGGTGTGACGTCCGCACTCGGCGGTCCGGCAGGCGAACCGGCGGACCCGCAGCTGGAGTACGACGCTTCGTCCCGAACTCGGAACATCAGCGGGAAACCGCAGGTAGGAGCCGTGAACCTGGGCGGACCACGCTCCGCAACCCGGACACGAGGCGCCCGCGGCGGTGCACCTTACATCAACACGCACTATCGCGATATTCACGTCGACCGACAGCACCGCGACGTCCGCGATCGACGGGAACAACAACTCCTCCAGCCGAAGCAAGATCTCATTCACAGCCCCGAACTATCGGCCCAGCCACTGCTGTCACTGCTCGTTTTGAAGCAACTTCCCGCGTCAACGTCGGGAGTTCAGTCGTCACTCACAGTTCACGGATTACACAACCTGAGCCAGAACCCGAGAACCGACAGCACCTGTGCACGAGTTTGGGCAGCACTCGAAGCTCTGCAGAAATCGAACAGTTCATGACTTCAGGCAGCACGGGCCCCTGCCGAGAGTTCAGCAGGGGCCCACGGTGTAGCGAGCTGCGGAGGGCCGGGGCCTGTCCTCGATGAGCGGCATGCCGGCCGGCATCCGCTACCGTCTGCTGCCGGTCTGACGGCCCGGCCTCACTTCAGATGTCGGGTGAAGAACTGGGCCGCGGCGTCCCCCGCGAACTGCGGGACGCCGGTGTGCCCGCCCATATTGGCGTGCAGGGACTTCTCCTTGGAGCCGAAGGCGTCGAAAAGGTCCAGGGCCGCCTGCCGGTCGTTCCCTTCGTCGTCCCACTGCAGCAGGACATGCAGCGGAATAGTGACCTGCCGGGCCTCCTCGAACATGGCGCGAGGCACGAAACTCCCGGCGAACAGACCGGCGGCCGAGATGCGAGGCTCGACCACCGCCAGCCGGATGCCAATCGAGATCACTCCCCCCGAGTACCCGACCGGTCCGCCGATCTCGGGCAGCGAAAGGAGGGCGGCCAGGGCGGCCTGCCATTCCGGGACGGCCTTTTCGACCAACGGGAGGATGAGGGCGTCGACGATCTCGTCGCTGACCGGCTCGCCGGCCCCCATTGCCCGGCGCAGGTCGGAGCGGGCCTGCTCGGCGGCGGGCCAACGGGGCCGGTCGCCGCTTCCGGGGAGCTCGATGGTGGCCGTGGCGAAGCCCTCCGCCGCGGAGTGCAGGGCCCGGGCCACCAGTCGGGGGTACATCTTGCGCAGCCCGAGGGGAGGGTGGCCGAGCAGGATCAGCGGCACCGGTGCGGATACGGATGCGGATCCGGGTGTCCACAGGATGCCGGGGATCTCACCGAGGGTGAATTCGCGTTCGAGGACGCCGTCGTCGAGGCGCTGCTCGGAAGTGAAATGCATGGTCGTGCCTTTCGGGAGTGCTCAGAGCGGCGCTCCCGGACGACCTATCGCCCGACCGTGACCCCGGAGGGGAGCACCCATGTCGATACTGCGTTCACGGGTACCACCTCCTCGATCTCTCGCACGGCCTCCGGAAAAATAGCAGTGGTCGCCCTCGTCCGCCTAACGAGTTTTTGCGGAGTCTCCGTGGCCGGATGACACGAAGACTACGCAGAGCTACTTGGGGTGTCGTCGCGACTTCCCGAGTGGCGGCTCTGCGACGGCGGGGTGCACTGGCGCTGTCGTTTCTCAGGTTCTGGCTCACATTCCGTGTAGCTGTTACGGAGAGTCAGATCTTCGGGGCCATGCGATGCCTGTCGGGATGGGCACGAAGCTGGGGTGAGGTGAGTTCCAGGGCCCTGTTGTCGCATCCGGCGCTCATGTGGTTGAGCCAGCGTTCGTACCAGTCGAGGAAGTCGGCGGCGGAGGAGACGTTGGGGCCCCAGTAGCCGTCGCCGTTGCCGATGAGGACGCGGCCGGTGAGGGGATCGGTTACCGCGATGACGCATACGTCGGTGCAGCTCTTCCGCAGGAGAGCGAAGCCGGCGCGGCCGAACATCTGGCGCTTGAGCATCTTGATCCGGTTGACGTGTCCTTCGACGACGCCGGAGTTCCAGGGCAGGGTGAGCCCGGCGATGACGGCGTCGCGGTCACGTTCGACGCCCGCGGCGAGGGTGTGGAGGCCGGGGAGGTCGTCGCAGTGGACAGCGTCCAGCCACTGCGGCAGCCGTTCCCCCTGGCGCTCGGTGAGCATCTGGGCGAAGGACCGGACGTGAGGCCCAGCGTAGGTCTCGGTCCCGACTTCGCACCCGCCACGGTCAGCCCGAGGCTCAGCTCCGTGACCCGCTTGCGCCCCCACGCCGGCTACTCCTGAGTAGATGACCGGTCGGACCTCAAGCCCGTCGACGTTGGGGCCGCTTCCCCAGGGCCGCGGGCGGCACTATGTAGCGGACCGTCACCCGGCTCTGCGGCATGCCCATGCAGTGGGGTGCGATCGGCGACGGCGGCACCGTCTACTTCGGCGGCCGCGGCGACCGCGACGAGCACGGTCACTACACCGGCGCCGATGACACGATCAGCGACCACGGGCCCCGTTGAAGCGGCGTACCTCGCGGCACTGGCCGCCTTCGCGGAGAGCTCGGGCATCGACCGGCTAGAGATCCGCGACCCGTCCGTCACCGGCCACGTTCACCTCGGCGTAGAGCCCCCGGTCGCGGGCCACGGCCTCGCCGGGCTCTTCCCACCCGACCTCACCGGCTCCCACGACGGCGCCGAAGTCTGCCTCCCGGTCGCCCTGGAACTGGTCCGTGCGATGCTCCGCGACCAGGGAGCCTGATGCCGGGCTGGAGGTCGGCGACGTGTTCACCGTGCATGTCGAGTGGGATCAATAGCCTCCTACGAGGAGAACAGCAGCGATGCTGATCAGCAACCGCATCGTCGCCTCGGCCAACGAGTCGACCGGCACCGACGCCGTACGCACCGTTCGGGTCCTGGCCGTCGGCGCCGCGCCCGAGCCCCGGACCGCGCAGCCCGTCCCGCAGGCCCCCGCCGCGCCGGGCGTCCCCGAGGCGCCGGTGAAGACGCGGGAGACGGCGTCACCCGGCTTCCGCCAGGCGCTGGCCGCGCACCAGGCTGTCGCCCCCGCGCAGCAGCTGGATCCGGGGATCACGGAGGCGGTGGAGCGGCAGACCAGGGCGATGCGCGAGCTCAGCCGCAGGGCGTTCCCCGAGCCGCCCGCGGTGCCCGATGATGCGCCGGCCCCGCTCGACCAGGCCCGCGTCCAGCGTCGCCGCCAGGCCGCGGCGACCGAGGCGGCCGCGCTGCGCAGGGCGCGGCAGGAACGCGCGGGCATCGCCGTGCCGCAGGCTGTTGCACTGCGCACGACAGCGTGAGCGGCGTGTCCGTACGGCGCCTGGGCTCGTTGTTTCCCGCGGGAAACAACGAGCCGTCGCTCGAACCGGGGGATGGCGGTGCCGTTCTAGGTGCGACCGTATTGAGCCTGTAACTGGGCGAGCAGTTCCTGTGCTTGGTCCGGGGAGAAGGCGGTCACGTCGGCCTCATCCACGCCGTGGACGGCGAGAGTCCATTCGCCCGAGTCCGAGGAGCTGACTTCGATGGGCGGCTGAGCCATCCACATCACGTCGATGCCGCGCCGGACGACCACGGCCACGAGTCCGGGCATCGACGCCGTCGCTCGGCCGCCCGGGTTCATCATCAGGAAATCAGCAAGAGCCTCGGTGGCATCGTCGCCCCGCAGGCTCGTTGCGGAGACCGCGATGTCCCCGCCGCCGGTGTGGACGAGCGTGACCGCCATGTGCGTACAGTCCTCGTGCCGTTCCCACGGTGGGGTCTTGCAAGTGAAGGTCATCTGCGCATCCTGCCCAAGCGGCAGGGCCGCTGGTAGCCGAACCAGTAAGGCTGTCCTGGTCCGAGGGTTTCCGGCCTGCACCTTGGCTGGACCTCGACCGGCGGCTAGGTCAGGAGGTGGTCTGCGTTGTCGCGGGCGCACCGTCCAGGGAGTCGAGGAGCTCGCCGAAGGTGGGCTTGGTTTCGTCGTACTCGAAGGTCATGGCGGCGGCGAGAGCCTCCCATCGGCCGGTGCTACGCCCGCAGTGCTCCAGCAGGATCTTCAGCGCGATCTCGGGTTCCTGGCGGGCGAGGACCTCATCGGCGGGGATCTGGCGCAGGTGCTCCAGGGTGTGGTGCCGGGACTTGACCAGGGCCCGGTAGATCTCGGAGCGGGAGAGGATTTCGCCGGCGGCGGGGGAGTCGAGCCAGGACTGCAGGACGGCGGCGGGGTCGGGGTGGTAGGCGAGTTCGTCGTCGCTCAGCAGCCGCAGCACCCCGTCGTCCTCGTCCTCCGGGGCCGGGACGGCGGCCGCCGCCTCCAGGAACCAGGCGGGGCCTTCGACCTTCTCGGCGATCCAGGCCAGTTCGGCGGGGTGCAGCGTGTTCAGGGCGTCGGTGACGGCGGCGTGCGGGGTGTGCGGGTTGGCGGCGAGAGCGGCCAGGGTCTCGGCGCGGCGGTGCTCGGCGTGGCGTTCCAGGAGCCGGGCCGGGCGGCCGTAGTCGGCGGGGAGGCTGTCGTCGACGACGCGGATCAGGGTCCGGCTCGGTGCGGGGGAGACGACGGCCGGCTGGTCCAGGGCGGCGAGCTGGGCGCAGGCGCCCGCGAGGTGGTCGGGGTTGGCGCTCAGGAGGGCCAGGTCATCGGCGAGGCGCCGCACCCGCCCGTCGAACTCGTAGTCGTTCTCCTGCTTCTCGGACAGGTGGAGCAGCTGGCCGCGGACTACCGCCGCGCCGGCGGCCGCGTGCAGCTGCTCGGCGGCGAGGTCGACCAGGCGCGGGTTGGTCTCGACGCGGCGGGCGATGTGGTGAAGGGTCCTGCGGGCCGTCACCCGCGGGTTGGGCAGTGCGGCCAGCTCGGGCAGGCACAACGCGGGCAGGCACGCCCGCAGCAGATCCTCGCTGAGAGCGGGGGCCGGCTCGTCTGCGGGGAGGTCTTCGCCGGGGTCCTCCTCGCCGGGCAGGTAGCCGACGGCGTTGGTCCGGGCGTCTTCCGCGGCCTGGATCTCGGCCTGGTCCAGGAGCAGGTGCTGGACGGCCGCCTTGAGCGTGGGGTGCGCGGCGAGTTCCGCCCACCGCTCGGGACACCGGGCCAGCATCGCCCAGCCGCTGCGGCCTCCCAGTTCCAGCGACCAGTCCTTCGGATACGCGGACACGGCCTCCCAGCCCTCTTCGGGTTCCGGGAGGAGCAGGTACGCGGCGAGCGGGGTCAGGCACGCCTCGAGGACGGCGTCGAACAGCGCCTGCGGCACCGGCGGGGGCGGGGCGGCCCCTTCGGTGCGGGTGTACTGGTCGGGATCCCAGTCCCGTACGACCCGCTCCACCTCGTGGTCGGCGAGGCGCGGCAGGAGCGCGACCGCCGCATCGACCTGGCCGGGGTGCCGGGCCAGAGCGGCGACCAGCCCGGCCCACAGGCGCCGGTGTCGCAGGATGGCGGGCACGTCGTCGACGCTCACCGTGCCTTCGGCTGCCAGGGCGGCCAGCAGCTTCTCGTCACCGTGGACCAGGAGCCGGCCCCGCAGCCGCTTGGCCGACGTCCGCGCCAGCAGCGCCGGAAGCGCGGCCTTGAGGGCTTCCTCCCGCCACTGGTCAGCCCGGGAGTCGAAGCCGTCCGAACACATCGCCGGGGCGCACAGGGCCTCGATCACCGTCTTGAGGGCTTCCCTGGGAAGGTCCTCGCTCATCGCGAGATCCCGCCACAGCGGGTACGTACGGGCATTGACCATCCCCGGGGATCCCCTCCCACGCCTGACCCGGCGTCACCGCCCGGTCGCCATCCGTCCACCGACCGTACGGTGCACCCGGGCCCGAGCGGGCCGCGATCCAAGAACTCGCCTCACCCTCGTTGGCGATGAACTGGTGGCCGTTGGTGATCCCGATGTAGGCGACCCCGTGCTGGTACGGCACTAGCGATCCTCAAGCGCCCGGACATACCTTCCGCGGCAGGAGCCCGGACCGTTATCCGGCGGCGAAAGGCTCGGTCCTGCCTGAATCAACTCGTCATCCGAGGTGAGACCCCTGAGCGCGGCTCCAACAGCCTCGATACCCGCCACCGTCGACACGACTGCTGAAGCCGCCGTGCCCAGCCGGTGGCGGCGGATCGCCGTCCTCGGCTTCCTGACCGTGCTCGCCGACGGCTTCGACACCAACGCCCTCACCTTTGTGGTGCCGAAGATGGCCAAGGAGTGGGGGCTGAAGTCCTCGGCATTCACTCCGGCGCTGGTCGCCACCCATGTCGGTGTGGTGATCGGCTACGTCCTTCTGGGCAGGCTGGTCAACCGGTTCGGCCGCAAGCCGGTGATCATCTCCGGCACCACGATCTTCGCGGTGGGCTCGGCGCTCACCGTGCTGGCCGACTCGATTGCGGTACTCACCGTGCTGCGCCTCTTCACGGCCCTCGGCCTCGGCGTGGTGCTGCCCGCCTCCATCTCGCTCGCGACGGACCACGCGCCGCATGGGCGGCGGGAATCGGTCGGCGTCATGGTCGTGATCGGAATCGCCATCGGCAACATGGTGGCGGGCGGCGCCGGAGTCAAGCTGATCGCCGCCTACGGCTGGACCGCGATCTTCTGGCTGGGCGCGGCCCTGCCGGCGCTGCTGCTGCCGCTGCTCATCTGGGGACTGCCCCGCACCGCTCCCGTCCCGTCCGGCGTCGGAGCGGCAGCCGGGCAGTCCGGTTCCGGCGAGAAGGCCGCCACGGTCGGCAGGCTCTTCCAGGGCGGCCTGGCCGTGCCGACGGCGCTGCTGTGGTCCTTTGCCTTCCTGGTCTTCATGAGCGGCTATGCACTCTCCACCTGGATTCCCACGCTGCTCAACACCAGCTTCGGGTTCAGCGAAGAGCAGGCACCGATGGGAACGGTCGCGCTGGGTGTCGGCGGTGTGCTCGGAAGTCTGGCGCTGATCCCGCTGTCGACCCGGGTCCGTACGGTCCTCCTGGTGGCCGGTGGGGCGCTGATCGGCAGCGCCTTCGTGACCGTCACCGCGCTCTCGGGCGCCGTGGGCACGGTCCTGCTGGTCCTGCTGGCCATCGGCTCCTCCGGAACCGTCCCCGGCGTTCTCGGCCAGGCGGCTGTGGCGGTGGGGCTGTACCCGGCGTCGGCCCGTACCACCGGCGTCGCCTGGGCCGCCGCCATCGGCCGAGTCGGCTCGATCGTCGGCCCGGCCGTGATCGGTGCACTCCTGGCGGCGGACGTCTCCGGCCGCGACGTGCTGCTCATTGCGGCGGTGCCGATGGCGGCGGCCGCGGTCGTCGCAGTCCTCCTCGCCCGCCGCACCGCCAGCGCCGCAGAGCCCCAGGACTGACCGGCCTCACTACGCCCACGCCTGCAGGCGGCATATGCCGGTTCGGCGGAGCCTGGAACCGTTTCATGACACCGCCCGTTCTCATCTGTAGGACAAGGTGTCGACCAGCGTGCCCACAACTACGGAATGCGAACTCGCCGCCACGCGGGGCCGGGGCGTAGGCGCGTCCGTCGTCGGGATCAGAGTCAACTTCTTGCGAGATCAAGGCCTCCTGCCTCTGCCTACATACCGGACGCAGGGTCCGGTCTAGCGAGGAGGAGACCTTGTGACTATCGCCATGGGGTCCGAGATGATTGAGGCGTCCCCCGGAGTGTGGACACAGGGGCTCATGCCGCGATTGAGAGTTTAGCTGCTTGCAGATGCTGCTGTTCGAACTCCACTGGTGAGAAGTAGTTGAGGGCACTGTGGCGTCTGCGGGCGTTGTAGTAGGTCAGCCACTGGAAGATTTCCAGCCTCGCGTGACGCACCGTCGAGAACAGCCTTTGGTGCATCGTCTCCCTCTTGAGCCCCTGCCAGAACGACTCGGCGAGGGCGTTGTCGTAACTCGAGCCGATCCGGCCCATGCTCCTGCGGATCCCGAAACCGTCGCAGACCTGTGCGAACGCGGCAGCGGTGTACTGCGAGCCCCTGTCCGCATGAAAGATCACGCCGTCCACGTTGCCGCCGCGGGCCGCCATTGCCATCTTGAGGGCGTCGATGACCAGCTCGGCCCGCATATGGGTGGCCATCGAGTAGCCGAGCACCCGGCGTGAGCAGACGTCCAGGACGCAGGCGAGATACAGCCACGACCCGCCGACCTGCACATACGTGATGTCACCGCACCACTTCTCGTCCAGCCGCCCGGCGGAGAAGTCACGTTGGACGAGGTCCGGGGCAGGCGGTGCGAGGCGGTCCGGGACCGTGGTGCGTTTACGGCGCCGCAGATGGAGGCCCTCCAGGCCGTGCTTGCGCATGAGCCGCTCGACGCGCTTGCGGTTCACCGTGTGTCCGAAGCCCCGCAGCTCAGCATGGACACGCCGCACTCCGTACGTTCCCTTGTGGTCGGTGTGGATCTCGCGGATTTCCGCGGCCAGGGCATCGTCGGCGGCCTGCCGCACCTGCCGCACCTGCCGCACCTGCCGCACCTGCCGCACCTGCCGGGCCTTCGCGCTGGCGATCCACCGGTAGAAGCCCGAGCGCGAGACCTGAAGCACCCGGCATATCCGCTGCACGCCGAAGTCGCCCCGGTTGTCGGAGATGAAGCCCCAGCGGAGGGTCATGCCCTCATCTCCTTCGCGAAATATTGGGCCGCCCGACGCAGGATCTCCCGCTCGAGTTCCCACTCCTTCTCCGCCTTGCGCAGCCGGCCATTCTCCGCCCGCAGCCTTGCCAGTTCTTCATCCCTGCCCTCGGCGACCGGCTCATCGCGGTTGCCGCGGCCCGCCAGCTCATCGGCCTGGCGCACCCAACTGCGCAGCGTCTCGCCGGTCACCCCAACATCCGCCGCCACCGCCGCATACGTGCGCTTGCCACCCGCCGCGCGGTACAGCGCGACGGCATCGTTCCTGAACTCCGCCGGATACGGAGACTTCCGTCCCACCAGGACACCCTTCCTCGGATCTGCAAGATCCATTGTCAGAGTGTCCACACCACCGGGGTCGCCTCAGATGCCCTGGGACTGCCGGGGCGGACGGACGGCGAGTTCACGCAGTCCCATGAGGCGTTCGGTGCGGGCGCCTTCGGGGACCTGGTCGAGCAGGCCGGGGCCGAACCAGTACGCCCGAACGGCGCGGACGCCGTCGCCGCCGCGACGGGGGCCGCCGACACCGCCCGGGAACGCACCACCCAGCACCTGCTCACGATGCGGCTGGAGCATCTGCGCGAGCAGTCCGCCGCCCGCACTGAGACGGACGCGGCCTTCGCGCCCGGATCGCCTTCTCCGACTCCGCCGCGAAGCAACTGGACTCCCTCAACAGCGAGGCCGAGCTGCAGGCCCTGGACCGCGCCCTGGTCGTCATCTCCGTCGACCCCGACGCCCGGCGGTGATCCGCCCGCGCCGGCCGTGAGCCGCGCGGGCCCAGGGGGCGGGGCCCGCGCGCGTCGTCAGTCCGTCAGCTGCCGTGCCGCGCCCGGCGACGGCGTACGACGAGGACGGTGCCCGCGCCCGCGACGACCGCTGCGGCGGCCGCGCCCGCGATCGGGAGTGTGGCGGAGGAGGAGCCGGTCGCCGCGAGGGCGCCGCCGGTCGTGGCCGAACCGGCACCGCCGGCCGACCCCGTCGACCCCGTCGACCCCGTCGAGCCGGTGGAACCGCCGCTTGACCCGCCGGTCGAGCCGGAGCCACCGTCCGGGCCGCCGGTCGTACCGCCCGTCGCGCCTGGCTCCCCGCCGGTGACCTCCACCGTGATGGGGGCCGTGTCGTTGGCCTTGTCGGGGTCGAACGGCAGCTTCCTGTTGCTCAGCGCCACCGAGCCCTTGGCGCCCGCCACCTTCTTGTCGATCTTCAACTTGAAGGTGAAGGTCGCCGTCTCCAGGTGTTCCTGCGGGCGGGTCGTGAGGCCGCAGTTGTACACCTTGCCCTTGGCCTTGCAGTAGAAGTCGGGCTTGACGACCGACGTTCCGGCGGGGAGCGTGACCAGGACGGAGGTCCACGGAGTTCCCGGCTTCGACCAGACCCAGCCAGGGCCGGTATTGGTGAAAGTCACCTTCATCGTCACCGTGTCGCCGGTCTTCCCCCGCAACGCCGCGCCCGTCACCTCGTAGTCGGCCGTATTGACCGACGTGACGGGCACCCTGAACCGGTCCGTGGACCCCGTGCCCCCGGTCGGCGACTCGACCAGTTCGATCTCCGGTGCGGTGCCCGGAAACGGAGTGCTGTTCTCGTCCGGTGACGGCTCGTAATCCGTGACGGTCACCCACATCTCGTCGTCGAAGGCGTGCTTCTCCGCCTTGACGGCGAACGGCTTCTGGGGCGTGTAGGCGACGCCCGGCTTCACCGCCTGGTCGAACGCGCATATCGCGATCCACCGCTCGGGCATCTCGTCGTACGCACCGACGTACTGCTTCTGGCAGTTGGAGGGAACCTCCGGGAAGGCGAGACCCCGGGTGGCGGTGTACTTGATCCACACCTTCTCGACGGTCGTGGTGCCCTTGTTCACCACGGTGACCGGCAGATCGACCGGGCTCCCCGGTTTCACTCCGGTGATCGGCTTGATGTCTCCAAGGACCAGGGAGGGCGGAGCCTCGTCGCCCACGGCGGCGGGAGCGGCGCCCAGCGCGACAAGCCCGGCGGCACCGAGGGTGGCGACGGCGGAACGGGAGACACGGCGTCGGTACGGGGGGTTCGGCATTGACGGAATCCTCTGTCGGGACATCGCTGAATGGAAGGCGTCTTTCAGGAGAACGGCACGTGCAACCCTTAGACACATACCGGCCCCGAACAGTTGCACGTGTCGTGCCGGACCCGGACGGCGCGGACGGCCCGTGGGCGGCCATCCCCGCCCTGTTCCCGGGTTTCGGGCCCGGCGCGGCTTCGCAGGCCGCGCTGTCGCGCGCGGTCCGACAACTACGTCTCCAGCAGCGCGTTGCTCGAGAAGATCACCTGCGGGCGCCGTGCAGCCTCCTTCGGAGCGGGCATGGACGCCCGTACCGCGGCACTCATTCGCCGGGCGGACACGGGACCGGTATCTGAGTCAACTGCCCCCTCGGACCAGTGCGCCGGGCCGGCACCCCGTACGGGGGCGTGGTCGAAGAACCGGTTCCCGGTGTCGATACGGATCTCCCGTACGCCGGGGTAGGGGCGGGGGAGGGGATCGTTGGTCGCGGCGATGACCTGGCAGGCGTAGCCGTCGGGGGAGGTGTCGTCGGCGATGTCGATGAGGGTGCCGATCAGGCGCAGCGCGGTGTCGTGGTCGAGGCCCTGGGATCCGAGGCCGGAGAGGGGTGAGTCGATGATGAGGAGCGGGGGCACCCTGACGGCGGGGTCGACGCGGCCCAGGTCTGTGCAGCACGAGCGCCTCCTCCCGGGTCCGGAGCAGCCCCAGATGCTCCCTCCCCCGCAGCGCGAACTTCGCCACGGCGACCTTCGAGCTGCGCTCCAGGGCCTTGCGCAGCAGGACGTACGGCTTGCTGGCCACAGCGCCGTCGGCGGTGAGGTAGTAGGAGTCGCCGATGCGGATCGGGTCGATGCTGTCGGCCGGCACGAACGCCACGATCTCGATCGCCTTGGCCGTGGGCAGCGGCATGGCGCCGAGCTCTTCGTCGGTGATCTCGATCAGGCTGCCGCCGGGCAGTTCGTAGCCGCGGCCGATCTCCTCCTGCCCCACCGTCTGGTCATCCAGCTCGCAGACCTTCCGGGTCCGCACCCGGCCGCCATCTGCCTCGTGGTACTGGTGGAAGCTGATGCTGCGGTTCTCGGTCGCGTTCACCACCTTGATCGGGATGGTGACCAGCCCGAAGCTGATGGCGCCGGACCAGATGGGGCGGGGCATGGCAGACCTCCGTGACAGCCCTGAGGCGGCCAGCGTCCGGCGTCAGGCCTCCGGCTCAGGCTTCCGGCTCAGGCCTCCGGCGTACGGCTTCCGGCAGCCCGGCCTCGCCGACACGCCCGAGAGCCGTCCGGCGTCACGCGCCCGCGTCCAACACCGCCCGTACGTCCCTCACCACGTCCGCCGCGGCCTCTACCGCCTCCGCGTCCAGCGCTTTCAGCGCCCCCGCGACCCGGTCCGCGAAGTCCGGCGGGGTGTCCGGGAGGGCGGCGGCCGTCGCCGCCGCGCCCTTCTCATTGAGGCACCAGACCCGGTGGTGGGCGAGCAGGGCCTGCACGAGGACGCCGAACGCCCGCGACAGACACAGCGACACATGGAGCGCGTCGCCCGTGCCCACCGACTTGCGGGCCGACCCGACCGAGAAGTCCGCCTCCCAGGCCGCCCCGGTCAGCGCCGCGCGCAGGCGCTCCGGATATGTCCGCGCCGCGGCCCGCAGAGCCGTCAACTCGCCTGCCGGATCGGCCAGTACGCGGCACAGGGCGACCTCCCCGGCGTACGCGGGCGACCAGAAGCCCAGCGGGTGGCCGGGCTGCGTCCCGACCTCGAAACGGCCCTCCGCGCAGTCGGCCAGGACCCGCTCCACCCGGTCCAGATCCCGCAGGATCCAGTCCACCGCGACACCGTCCACCGACAGCCAGGCGCCGCCGTTCACCCACGGGCCCCAGCCGCCGGGCCCGGCGACCTCCACCGGCGCGCCCGTCACCTCGGCGGCCAGCGCCGCCAGCGCCGGTACGTCGACCTCGCCGCGGTAGTAGACACCCAGGTCCCAGTCGGAGTCCGGGCGGTGCGTGCCCCTGGCGCGGCTGCCGCCCAGCGCCACGGCGCGTACCCCCCGCACGCCCGTGAGCCGCGCCGCCATCGCCTCGATCGTCCCGTTCACCGTCTCGTTCACCGCCCCTTCGCCGTCGCGGACAGTACCCGGGCACGGGCTGTCGGTGCCCGGGAATATCCTGGAGGTTCTTGGCCGTCGGCTACAAAGGAGTCCGAAGGTGACGTCGATGCTCGATGCCGTCGTCGTGGGGGCGGGACCGAACGGGCTGACCGCCGCGGTCGAACTGGCCCGGCGTGGCTTCTCGGTGGCCGTGTTCGAGGCCAGGGACACCGTGGGCGGGGGCGCCAGGACGGAAGAGCTCACGCTCCCCGGCTTCCGGCACGACCCCTGTTCCGCCGTGCACCCCCTGGGCGTCGGCTCGCCCGTCTTCAAGACCATGCCCCTGGAGCGGTACGGGCTCGACTGGCTGCACCCCGAACTGCCCATGGCGCACCCCTTCGACGACGGCACGGCGGCCGTGCTGTCCCGCTCCGTCGCCGAGACGGCCGCGTCCTTCGGGCCGCGCGACGCCGGCGCGTACCGCCGTCTGGTCGCCCCCTTCCTCGGCCGCTGGGACACGCTCGCCAAGGACTTCATGTCCCTGCCGCTGACCGCCCTGCCGCGCGACCCGGTGACCCTCGCCCGCTTCGGTCTTGCCGGACTGCCGCCCTCCACCTGGCTGATGCGCCGCTTCCGCGACGACAAGGCGCGGGCCCTGTTCGCCGGGCTCGTCGCCCATGTCATCGCCCCGCTGGGCGGGATCGCCACCGGCGCCGTGGGCCTGATCTTCGCCCTCGCCGCGCACGCGGGCGGCTGGCCGCTGCCGCGCGGCGGCTCCCAGTCGATCTCCGACGCCCTCACCGCGTACCTCCGCGATCTGGGCGGTTCGGTCCACACCGGATACGAGGTCAAGCGCCTGGACGACCTGCCGCCGGCCCGCGCGTACGTCTTCGACACCTCGCCGACCGCCCTCGCCCGGATCGCGGGCCTCGGCAGGGTGTACGACGGCTATCGCTACGGCGCCAGCGTCTTCAAGATCGACTACGCGCTGGACGGACCCGTGCCCTGGACGGCCGAGGAGCCCCGCCGGGCCGGCACCGTCCAGATCGGCCCCAGCAGCCGGGAGATCGGCACCGCGCTGCGCCAGGCCGCCGGCGGAGAGGCGCCCGGCACCCCGTTCCTGATCTGCGCCCAGCCCAGCCTGGTCGACCGGTCCCGGGCGCCCGAGGGCAAGCATGTCTTCTGGACATATGGCCATGTCCCGAACAGCTGGGACGGGGACCTCACCGACGCGATCGAGCGGCAGATCGAGCGCTTCGCTCCCGGCTTCCGTGACCGCGTCCTGGCCCGCGCCACCGCGGGACCGCCCGAGCTGGCCGCCCGTAACGCCAACTATGTCGGCGGCGACATCGCCTGCGGCGCCGCCTCGGGCCTTCAGCTGCTTCTGCGCCCCAAGATCTCGCTGTTCCCGTACACCACCTCGCATCCCGCCGTCTTCCTCTGCTCCTCCGCGACCCCGCCGGGAGCCGGTGTCCATGGGATGTCCGGGCACAACGCGGCGAAGGCCGTATGGCGACGGCTGCGCGAGACACACACGTGATTCGGGTCGCACGCGCGGCCGGAGCGCCTCCCGGCCACCCGCCCCGTCGGCCGGACGGCCCGGTCCGGCGGGCCGAAGGCTGATGTCGTTTTCCTGCCAGCCCGGAGGTCTCGCGTGCCCGATGCTTGAGACATGTACACCGACACCGAGCGTTGTGTGCGGGCCGTCCAGTCCAAGGACGCGCGGTTCGACGGCTGGTTCTTCACCGCGGTCCTGACCACCCGGATCTACTGCCGGCCCAGCTGTCCGGTCGTGCCGCCCAAGGCCGAGAACATGACCTTCTACCCGAGCGCGGCCGCCTGCCAGCAGGCCGGCTTCCGCGCCTGCAAGCGGTGCCGTCCGGACACCAGCCCCGGTTCCCCGGAGTGGAACGCCCGCGCCGACACCGTCGCCCGCGCCATGCGGCTCATTCAGGACGGGGTCGTCGACCGCGAGGGCGTCCCGGGCCTCGCGGGACGCCTCGGCTACTCCGCCCGCCAGATCGAACGGCAGCTCCTCGCCGAGCTGGGCGCGGGCCCGCTCGCACTGGCCCGCGCCCAGCGGGCCCAGACCGCCCGACTGCTCATCGAGACGACCGGGCTGCCGATGGCCGAGGTCGCCTTCGCGGCGGGCTTCGCCTCCATCCGGTCGTTCAACGACACCGTCCGCGCGGTCTTCGCGCTGGCGCCGAGCGAGCTGCGCGCACGCGCCTCGCGCGCGGCCTCCCGCGCCAGGCGCGGTGCGGGGCAGCCCGCCACCCCCGGCGTGATCTCGCTGCGGCTGCCGTTCCGCGCGCCCCTCAACCCGGACAACCTCTTCGGGCACCTGGCCGCGACCGCGGTGCCGGGTGTCGAGGAGTGGCGGGACGGCGCGTACCGGCGCACCCTCGCGCTGCCGTACGGCCATGGCATCGTCGCGCTCAGCCCGCGCCCCGACCACATCGCCTGCCGGCTCTTCCTCACCGACCCGCGCGATCTCACGCTCGCCATCAGCAGCTGCCGCCGGCTGCTCGACCTCGACGCCGATCCGGTCGCCGTCGACGAGCAGCTGCGCGGCGACCCGCTGCTGACCCCGCTGGTCGACAAGGCGCCGGGGCGGCGGGTGCCCCGTACCGTCGACGCCGCCGAGTTCGCCGTACGCGCCGTGCTCGGCCAGCAGGTGTCCACCGCGGCGGCCAGGACACACGCGGCCCGGCTGGTCGTCGCACACGGCGTGCCCGTCGACGATCCCGAGGGCGGACTCACCCATCTCTTCCCGGACTCCGACGCGCTGGCCGCGCTCGACCCGGAGGCGCTGGCCCTGCCGCGCAGCCGGCGCACCACTCTGACCACGCTCGTCGCGGCCCTCGCCGACGGCTCAGTGCGGCTCGGGACCGACAGCGACTGGGAGGAGGCGCGGGCGCGGCTCACCGCCCTGCCCGGGTTCGGACCGTGGACGGTCGAGGTGATCGCGATGCGCGGGCTCGGTGACCCCGACGCGTTCCTGCCGACCGATCTCGGCATCCGCCGGGCCGCCGGCGGACTCGGCCTGCCGTCCACCCCCGCCGCGCTCACCGCGCGCGCCGCCGCCTGGCGGCCCTGGCGTGCCTACGCCGTCCAGTATCTGTGGGCCACCGAAGACCATGCCATCAACCACCTGCCCGCGTAACCACCTGCCCGCGTAAGGATGTTCGCCGTGTTCAGACAGCACACCGTGATCGACAGTCCGTACGGACCACTGACCCTCGTCGCCACCGAGGGGGTGCTCAGCGGCCTCTACATGGTGGAACAGCGTCACCGTCCGCCGGCCGAGACCTTCGGCGAGCCCGACCCCCGGCCGTTCGGTGAGACGACGCGTCAGCTCGCCGCGTACTTCGACGGCGAGCTGACGGACTTCGAGCTGCCGATGCGGCTGGACGGCACCCCGTTCCAGCTCCGCGTCTGGGAGGAGCTCCGGAAGATCCCGTACGGCGAGACCCGCTCGTACGGCGAACTGGCCGTGACCCTCGGCAAGCCGGGCGCCTCGCGGGCGGTCGGGCTGGCCAACGGCAAGAACCCGATCGGCATCATCGTGCCGTGCCACCGGGTCATCGGCTCCACCGGCAGCCTCACCGGCTACGGCGGCGGACTCGACCGCAAGCAGCGGCTGCTGCGCTTCGAGGGCGCGACGGTCGACGTCCCGGCCGCCGCCACGCTCTTCTGACCCCGCGCGGGAGGCGGGGGTCAGCCGGCCGCCGGGTCAGCCGTGGTGAAACCGCTTCAGCAGCGCGGGCAGCGCCGTGCCGATCGGCTCGCGGACGATCTCGTCGGCCCGGTCGTCGTACGGCGTCGGCTCGGCGTTCACCACGATGAGCCGCGCGCCGTGGTCGGCGGCGATCCCCGCCAGCGAAGCGGCCGGCTGCACCTGGAGGGTCGTACCGACCGCGACGAACACCTCGCACGCCTTGGCGATGGCCAGCGCCTGGGCGAGCACGTCGGGGTCGAGCCGCTCGCCGAACATCACCGTCGCCGACTTGAGGATCCCGCCGCACACCAGGCAGCGCGGATCCTCCTCGCCCTCGGCGACCCGGTCCAGCGCTTCCTTCATCGAGGACCGTGCCCGGCACCCGGTGCAGCTGACCGACCGCGCCGTGCCGTGCAGTTCGAGGACCTTGCGGACCGGCGTCCCGGCCAGCTGGTGCAGTCCGTCGACGTTCTGGGTGATCACCCGGACCGCTGTCCCCGACTGCTCCAGCTCGCGCACCGCGCGGTGCGCGGCATTGGGCTCGGCACGCAGCGTGGGGCTGTCGCCCCGCATGCGCCAGGAGCGGCGGCGGATCTCCGGGTCGGTCATGTACGAGTCGTACGTGACGAGCTTCTCGGCCCCGGGATCGCGCCGCCACAGGCCGTTGGGTCCGCGGTAGTCGGGGATGCCGGAGTCGGTGGAGATCCCGGCGCCGCTGAGGATCGCGACGAGAGTCATGCCGCGAGCGTACGCAGCGGCGCCGGGAGCGGCGAGCGGATTAGTGGCCGGCCGGTGTGGACGACGGCGGGTCGGCGGGTCGGCCGGTCAGGGCCGCTTGACCGGGGTGAAGGGGCTCGGAGCCAGCCCCGTCCAGCGGTGCAGGACGGCGCGGCCGGTCTGCTGAGTCACCCCGTCGACCTGGACCGTGCCTGCCTCGGCGAGGTAGTAGCGGCCGTCGTCGAGCGAGATCAGCCCGTACTGGCCCGTGGACTCCCAGCCGTACACACCGGACGCCGTGTGGTGCAGCCCGCGGGGGAGGAGCGACAGCAGCCGGCCGCGCTCCGGGCGCTGCTGACCGCGCACGGTGCCCCAGGCGGGGCGCTTCGAGCCGTCGAGGACGAAGAGGGAGTAGTTGGGGAACTGTGTCTTGGTGCCCTTGTACGCGGCCATCAGCCAATTGCCGCTGTGCGCGTCGTACTCCAGGTTCTGCACGCCGTAGGTGGTGTTGCCGGTATACGCGAAGTACTTGCCGTCCGGGGCGGCGGGACCGCTCGTGTGCGGGGCGGTCTCGGTCAGCGGCTTCTCGAACTTCTTCCACTGCCCGACGTCGTACTGCAGCAGGACCTGGTGGTCGTTGTCCTTGCGGGTGGTGTTGGCGTAGATCCCGTACGCGACGGTGAGCTTCGTCCCGCCGCCTCTGCGGTCGAGGGCCGGGCCGAACGCCACGCCGTCGATACCGCTGCATCCGTACCGGTGGTCGGGGGTCTTGGCGGTGTCGCCGTCGAAGACGCCGTCGCCGTTCATGTCGGCCGTGTAGTCCTTCACGACCTCCTTGAGGTGAACCGTGGAGACCACGCCCGTGGACTCGGCGTCCATGTTCATCCGGGTGATGCGGTCCCCGTTGAAGACGGCGATGTAGAACGCCTTCGCCGCCTTGTATTCCAGGGAGCCGTAGACCCGGCCGTCCCGGTCGTTGAAGTCCAGGTCGCCGAGGTGCCCGGTGAAGCCGGTGACGGAGCCGAGGGGCTTGCCGCGCAGATCGGTCTTCACCAGGAGGTTGGTGAAGGAGAAGTACATACGGCCCTTGCGGCGGTCGACGGCCGTGCCCTGGAGATGGCCGGACTGCCAGCCGCCGCCGCTGACGGCGGTGGGCATCCTGGGCAGCGTCTTCGGTGCGGGCGGTCTGCCGCCCGCGGTCCCGGCCTGGGCGGCGCCCCCGCCGGCCACGACGACCGAGAAGGACATCACGGCTAAGGATGTGAGCAGGGCCGCCAGTCGGCCACGTGTCTGGCTTCGCATGGTTCCTCCGGGATCCTGGGACTTCGAATGATGCCAGCGGAGCGTGCACCAGGGACCAACACTGAGTGAACGCGTGGCGTGCGGCCCGCGGTCCGTCAACCGATCGCCGCAGAAAAACGGTTGTATGTACGCCTCGCGAACTGCCGACCCAGCGGCGGCGCTTCGGATCAGCCCCTGGCCGCCGCCACGGCACCGCCGCTCTGCCGGGCGGACCGCAGCGTGATCGCCTCGCCGAGCGCGGTCTGCTCGGCGGCGGGGAGGCGGCGCTCGGCGTGGAGCATGCGCAGCGCCGTGGTCACGCGCTCCTCGTCCTCTGGTCCGCCGAGGTTCCCCATGCAGGCGGGGAGAACCAGACTCAGCGCTTCGAGGTCCGCGCGTGCGCACAGGCGCGTCAGGAGGGTACGGACCGAGTCGTCCTGCCGGTCCGCCGTGCCGGTGGCACGCAGGCCCCTGGCGATACAGAGGCGGAGCCACTCCCCGTACTGGCCGGGCGGCACGTCCTTCAGGCGCTCGGCGGCCGACTCGAAGTGCTCGCGCGCCGCGGCCGTCTGCCCGAGATCCTGGTGGGCGCTGCCCATGGTGGCGTGGAGGGAGGCGTAGAAGCCGCGGACGCGCTCGTCACCGACCAGGTCGGCGCGGGACAGGCACTCCTGATTCCACCGCAGGGTCTCCTGCGGGGTCGGCTGATGGCGGGCGAGATAGTGCGCGGCGACGCAGGCGTCGTAGTCGTCGCCGGCGGCCTCCCACGCCCGCAGGAACAGGTCGCGCGCCTCGGCTTCCCGCCCTTCCGCCTCTGCTCGCATGCCCTGCGCGCACAGCTGTACGACGGGGTTCTCGGGGTCCATGTCCACTCCTGGGGATGTGCGGGGAGGTACGGGGGAGGTGCGGTGATGTGCCGGGGTGTCAGTTGCCGTTGCCGGGGGTGAGGCTGATCGGCATGACCAAGGTGGTGAAGCTGCCCTGGTCCGCGGAGCGCACCACGACCGGCTGGGTTGCGGTTGAGATCTCCAGCAGCACGTCCGGGCCGATGCTCGCCTCCAGCGCCGGTGCCAGGACAGCGGGGTCGAAGCCGATCCGCAGCGGCGGCTCATCCGGGCGGACGGCGGGCAGGCGCGTGGCACCGGAGCCGTCGGGCAGGGAGATGACCACCTCGTCGTCGCCGAGGACCAGGGCGATCCCCGGCGTGTCACCGCGGCGGCTGACGGCGTCGAGCAGGGCCTGCCGGTCCACGATGACCCGGTGGGCGGGCGGCGCCAGGGCGGACAGCATCTCGCGATACGAGGGAAACCGTCCGTCGCACACCACGAGATCACGGAACTCGGACCCGGACGCGTCGTATGCCCTGGCCCCGTCCGGGCCGACCTCGACGGTGACCTCGGAACGGCGCGCGGCCCAGGCCCCCGTCCCGGTCAACGCGGCCGACTCCACCAGCAGTCGACAGGCCGGCCCGTCCACCGCCGCCGGTCCCAGGACACGCATCGACAAGCGGTAGCGATCGGTGGCCACCAGCCGTACTTCGCCGTCGTCGATCTCGACCAGAACGCACCCGAGGACCGGATGCGCCGCGTCGTGCCCGACGGCGGGCACGACCTGGCGGACGGCGCCGGCCAGCTCCGGGCCACCCAGCCGCACCCGCGTGGACGCACCGCCCCCGGCGGGGGAAAGGGACCGGAGCACCGCCGCGATCGTGGCGTCGGCCGTCCGGCTCCGGTCCCGCACGGTGGTCCGGTGCCCCTCCAGTACGGCGCGGGCCGCCGGCGCGGGACCGTCGAGCACGACGGTGACCTCGGCCAGCGGCAGCCCCGCCTCCCGCAGGGACCGCAGCAGCCGGGCCCGCGTCTCCTGGTCAGGCGTGTACGAGCGGTAGCCGGTCGCCGCGTCGACCCGCGCCGGCCGCAGTACCCGGCAGTCGTCGTAGAAGCGCAGCGCGCTCGGCGCGAGACCGACGCGCCGGGCGAAGGCGCTGATGCTCAGCAGTTCCGTGGTGTCGTCCGTGGTGCCGTCCATGGCCGCGATTGTGGGCGTTCATCCAGCTTGAAGGTCAACCTGAAGGTCAACTCCATGCCGGGACGGCGCCGCCACGGGCCTGTTACGGGCCTGCCACGGGTCTGCTCACAGCGGCCGGCGGCCGTTCTCCAGCTCCGCCGTGCCCGCGCCGGAGTCCAGCACGTCGAGCGCCGCCAGCACACGCCGCCCGAGAGCCCCCAGCAGATACGACGGGATCTCCTCGCGGTCCACCAGCCGCCAGGACAGCAACTCCTCCTCCTGGAGCCGGATCGCCGCGAGCCGCTCCTCGCCCAGCACCCCGCCGTCGTAGAGATACACGGCGATCGGCGGCCGGTTCCCGCCCGGCACCCAGTCGATCGCGAGCAGCGGTCCCGGCTCGATGTCCAGGCCGATCTCCTCGATCGTCTCCCGTCTGGCGCCCTGGCGCGGCGTCTCGCCCTGGTCGGACTCGATGGTCCCGCCGGGCAGCACCCAGCCCTCGCGGTAGTTGGGTTCGGCGATCAGTACGCGCCCCTCGCCATCCCTGAACAGCATGGCGGCCCCGGCGAGTACCCGGGGGAGGCCGGCGATGTACGCGGCGTAGTCGGCATCCGTATTCGTCACACGGAGAGCCTATTGCCGCCAGGAGCGCTCGGTCCCGTCAGGGCCGGGACTCCCCTGGGAGATACGGCTGCGGATAGGGTCGGGGCGGCGCGACTGCCTGTTCGAAAGCAAAGGGATACAAGGTGACGGACGGAGCAGTACGAGAGGCCGCGTGCGTACTCGTCGCGGCGGACAAGTTCAAGGGTTCCCTCACGGCCGTGCAGGTCGCCGAGCGGGTGACGGCCGGGCTGCACCGGATCGCTCCCGGGGTGACGGTCGAGACCCTGCCCGTCGCGGACGGCGGTGACGGCACGGTGGCGGCCGCCGTGGAGGCCGGTTTCGAGCGGCGTGAGGTACGGGTCACCGGCCCGCTCGGTGATGAACTGACCGCGGCCTACGCCCTGCGGGACGGTACGGCGGTCATCGAGATGGCGGAGGCGTCGGGCCTCCAGCACCTCCCCGACGGAGTCTTCGCACCCCTGACGGCGACGACGTACGGCTCCGGCGAGCTGCTGCGCGCCGCGCTCGACGCGGGCGCCCGGTCCATCGTCTTCGGCGTCGGCGGAAGCGCCACCACCGACGGCGGCGCGGGGATGCTCGCGGCGCTCGGCGCACGCTTCCTGGACGCCGACGGGCAGCCCGTCGGTCCCGGCGGCGGTGGACTGCGGGAACTCACCACCGCCGATCTCTCCGGCCTCGACCCCCGTCTCGCCGGGACGGACATCGTCCTCGCCAGCGACGTCGACAACCCGCTGACCGGACCCAAGGGCGCCCCCGCCGTCTACGGACCGCAGAAGGGCGCGAGCCCGCAGGACGTCGCCACCCTCGACGCGGCCCTCACCCACTACGCCTCGGTCCTGGAGACGGCTGTCGGCTCCCGGGCCGCGCGTCTCGCGCGGTCGCCAGGCGCGGGCGCCGCCGGCGGTATCGGCTACGGCGCGCTGGTCGGCCTCGGAGCGAGCTTCCGCCCCGGTATCGAGGTCATGCTCGATGTGCTGGGCTTCGCCCCGGCCCTGGCCCGGGCGACCCTCGTCATCACGGGCGAAGGCTCACTGGACGAGCAGACCCTCCACGGCAAGGCCCCGGCGGGCGTCGCGGCGGCGGCCCGTGCCCAAGGGATCGAGGTCATCGCGGTATGCGGCCGGCTGGCGCTGCGCCCGGAGGCCCTCGGCAAGGCGGGTATCCGCCGGGCCTACGCGCTCACCGATCTGGAACCGGACCCGGCCGTCTGCATGGCGGAAGCGGGCCCGCTACTGGAACGTCTGGCGACCGACATCGCGCGGGACTTCCTGGTCTGAGAGTCTGTCGGACGACCTTCGATCAGAGGTCGTCCGACAGGCTCTCAGCCGTGCGCGGAGCGGGGCAGGGCTCGCCCGCGAGGGACGGAGCCCGCCCGCTCCCGCCGTACCGGCACCGTCCCTCACCCCGGCGTCAGCCGGAACGCGTCCAGGGCCAGGGTCATCTCGATCAGGTCCCTCGGCCGCGACAAGGACCGCGAGGTGAGCTGTTCCAGCCGGCGCAGGCGGTTGAAGACCGTGTTCCGGTGGCAGTACAGGCGGGTCGCCGCGCGCCCCGCGGAGCCGCCGTACTCGAGCCAGGCGTCGAGCGTCTCCAGCAGTACGGCGCGGTCCGCCGGGTCCAGGTCGAGCAGCGGGCCGAAGACGTCCGCGATCAGACGGGCCGCCAGCTCCGGCTGGCTGACCACGAGCGCCGTAGGCAGGCGCTCGTCCAGGCGGACGATCAGCGTCGCGTCGGGCGCGAGGGTGCGCAGCGCCGTCTCGGCCAGCCGGCGGGCCCGGCCCAGCTCCGCCAGGCTCTCCACCACCGGGCTGATGCCACCGGGCCCCTGGCCTGCCTCCCCGAGCACCTCGGCCAGCTCCGCCAGCCCCGCGTCCGGCTTCAGCGCGACGACCGCGATCTCGCAGTCCGCCCGCATCCGCCAGAAGAAGCGCATGCCCTCCGCCGACGCGGTCCGCTCGAACGGCTCGCGGCCGCCCTGCCGTTCGACCCGGACCACCACCACCGCGTACCGCCCCTGCTCCGGCAGATCGAGCCCCGCCGCCGCGCGGGCCGCGAGCCCCGGCTCTGACCGGCCCTCCAGCAGCGCGTCGAGCAGCGCCTGCACCCGTTCGTCGCTGCGCCGCCGCATCTCCTGCTCCGTCCTGCGGTACGCCTCCGCGACCGTCGTCGCCTGCCGGTCCACGCCCGCCCACATGTGGGACGCGGTGTGCACGAGCATCGGCAGGGCCTCCGGGTCCTTCTCGGTGACGATCCGCAGTAACTCGTCCCAGACCAGATAGCCCGCGTGCCGGTACGCGTGCAGCACCAGATCCAGCGCCACCCCCTGCTCCGCCCGCCGCCGGCCGAGCCGCCGCGCGTACTCCAGATCCGGACGCGGCGCGGAACGGGGCGCCGCGATGGCCTCGATCCCGTACCGCATCGCCTTGTTGATCTGCTGCCAGTGCTCGTCGGGCGGCACGGCGAGATCGAACTGCGGTGAATGAAGCCGTAGTTCCCCGATGAGCTGGTCGGTGAGGTGCGGTACGCGGTCCAGCAGCACCCGGGAGGCGCTCGCCAGGACCGACCACTCATGATCCGTGCGCGCTCTGCGGCCACCCATGGCTGGTGAGGATGCCACCGGCCGCCCTGTCGGGGCCAGACCGCCTGCCGCCCGGCAGGCAGCTCTTGTGCGCGTGCACAACGCGGGCGCCGCGCCGCTGGTCATCGGCAGCGATTACGCCCGGCGCCGTGGACGGTGCCCGGGCCCGGTGCTGAGGTGTGGCTCCGGCAAGCCCCACCACAGCGACCAGGCCCACTCACAGCAACTCACAGCAACGGAAGGGGAATGCATGGCCGCGCTCGAAGTGCGTGCGCTGTCCGTCGGTTACGGCCCGGTGCGGGCGCTGCGTGACGTCTCCCTCGATGTACCGGACGGCGCGATCGTCGCCGTTCTCGGCGGCAACGGCGCCGGCAAGTCCACGCTGCTGCGCGCCATTTCGCGCACCCTCGGCTTTCACCGCGGGACGGCGGGCCCCGGCACGGTCCGGTTCGGTGGCCGCCCGCTGGACGGGCTGAGCCCCGCCCGGGTGGTCGCCGCCGGGGTGGTCCAAGTCCCCGAGGGGCGGCAGGTGTTCGCCCGGATGACCGTCGCCGACAATCTGCGGGCGGGCGCGCTGGGCGCGCGGGGCGGCCGCAAGGAGTCAGCCGAGGCGCTCGCCCGGGTGCGTGAGCTGTTTCCCGTACTCGCGGACCGCGCGCACCAACGGGCCGGACTCCTCTCCGGCGGTGAGCAGCAAATGCTGGCGCTGGGAAGGGCGTTGATGGCCCGGCCGAAGCTGCTGCTCCTCGACGAACCGTCACTCGGCCTGGCTCCGCTGATGGCCGCCCGTATCGCCGAGACCGTCCAGGAGATCAACGCCCGTGGCACCGCGGTCCTGCTCGTCGAGCAGAACGCCGCCATCGCGCTGCGGCTGGCCGCCACGGCCTACGTCCTGGAGGTCGGCGAGGTGACGCTCGAAGGCTCCGCGGCCGAGCTGGCCGCGTCGGACGAGGTGCGGCGCCGCTACCTGGGCGTGGTCGACGAGACCGCCGCCGACGACGCCGGCCGGGCCCAGCAGGCCGTGCCCACGCTGCGGAGGTGGTCCGCGTGACGCGCCACGATCCGCTCGCCGGAAGCGATGACCGCCCGGCAGGCGCACCGGCCGGCGCACCGCCCGGCCGTCCCGCCGGCGCCGTGCCCGTCCCGCCGCTCACCGTCAGCGGGATCACCGTGCGCTTCGCCGGTCTCACCGCGCTCGACTCCGTCTCGTTCACCGTCGAACCAGGCAGCGTGCACGCCGTCATCGGGCCCAACGGCGCCGGGAAGTCCACCTGTTTCAACGTCCTGTCGGGTGTCTACCGCGCCACCTCGGGCAGCGTCCGGCTCGGCTCCACCGAACTCACCGGGCTCGCGCCGCACCGGATCGCCGCCCTGGGCATCGCCCGCACCTTCCAGAACCTCGCCCTGCCGCCCCACGCCACCGTCGCCGACAGCATGCTGCTCGGCCGCCACCGGCTCACCCGCGCCGGGTTCCTCGCCACCGGGCTGCGGCTGCCGTCCGCCGCTCGCGAGGCCCGCCGCCACCGGGCCAGGGTCGGGGAGATCGCGGAGTTCGTCGGTCTCGCCGGTGATCTCGACCGGCCCGCCGGAGCACTCCCGTACGGAAAACAGAAGCTCGTCGAACTGGGCCGCGCCCTGTGCATGGAGCCCAGCGTCCTGCTCCTCGACGAACCCGTCGCCGGAATGACCGCCGACGAGCGCCGCCGTACGGCCGCCGTGGTCTCGGGCGTACGCGACAGCCTCGGCATCTCGATCGTGCTGGTCGAACACGACATGGGGGTGGTGATGCGGCTCGCCGACGCCGTGACCGTACTCGACTTCGGCCGCAGGATCGCGAGTGGGCCGCCCGCCCGCGTACAGAGCGATCCGGCGGTGGTCCGCGCCTATCTGGGCGCCGACGCCGAAGCCGAGGCCGAAGCCGACGCCCCCACCGAAGCCGATGCCCCCTCCGGCCCGGACACCCCCGCCGGCGCCGACGACGAAGCGGAGACCGGATCATGACCACCCTGATCGAACTCCTCCTCGGCGGCCTCTCCATCGGCTCCGTCTACGCCCTGATCGCCCTCGGCTTCGTGGTCATCTTCAAGGCCACCGAAGTGGTCAACTTCGCCCACGCCTCGCTCCTCCTGGCCGGCGGCTATGTGACCGCCGTCCTCCATGACGACCTCGGCTTCTGGCCCGCCCTCGGCGTCGGCATCGCGGGCGCGGCGCTCGTCGGCTCGGCGGTCGAGTTCCTGGTGATGCGCCGCTACCGGGGCTCCGACCACAGTGTCCTCGCCATCGTCACCATCGGCGTCGACATCCTGCTCACCACCGAACTCACCCGCCGTCTCGGCACCGATGTGCTCGCGCTCGGCGACCCCTGGGGGGACCGTGTCCTCACCTTCGGCGACGTCACCCTCGCCCAGACCAGGGTGGCGGCCTTCGTCGCCGCCGCCCTCCTGATCACGGCCTTCCTGCTCGCCTTCCGCTACACCACCTGGGGTGTCGCGATGCGCGCGGCGGCCGAGAACCCGCAGACGGCCGCGCTCATGGGCGTACGGCTCGGCCGCGTCTCGCTCTCCGCCTGGGCGGTCGCGGGTGCGCTCGCCGCCGTCGCCGCGCTCTTCCTCACCGTCTTTCCGACACCCGGACTGGAACGCGCCACCTCCCTGGCCGCGCTCAAGGCCTTTCCCGCCGCGATCCTCGGCGGCCTCGACTCGACGACCGGAGCGCTGGTCGGCGGGCTGCTCGTGGGCGTCACCGAATCGCTCGCCACCGGCTACCAGAGCGATCTGTCCTTCCTGGGCCGGGGCTTCGGCGATCTCGCGCCCTATCTCGTGATGGTCGTCGTGCTGCTGGTCCGGCCCGCCGGACTCTTCGGGACGAAGGAGCTCGCCCGTGTCTGAAGCGACGTCAGGAACACTTCGTACAGGGCTGCTCAGGGCCCGGCCGCGCACGCCCCGCGGCTACGCCTGGACCGCGGGAGCCGTCCTGCTCCTCGCCCTGCCCTTCTATCTCGACCGCTTCTGGCTGCAGGCCGGACTCTTCGCGATGGCGGCGGCGATCGGCGCCATCGGCCTCAATCTCCTCACCGGCGCGACCGGCCAGCTCTCCATGGGCCACTCCTTCTTCCTCGCCGTCGGCGCCTACGGCTACTGCGTCCTGGCGGGCGACAGCGGGACCGAGAACGGCCACGAGCTCGCCGGACTCGGCCTGCCGACCTGGCTCGCCGCCGTACTCGCCGTGCTGCTCGCCGGCGCGGCAGGCGGCCTCTTCAGCCCCATCGCGGGCCGGCTGCGCGGTGCGTATCTCGGCATCGCCACCCTCGCGCTGATCTTCATCGGGCAGCACGTGCTGTTCAACGCCGGTGATCTGACCGGGGGGTTCAACGGCCGGGCCGTCCCGCCGCTCTCGCTCTTCGGCTTCGCCTTCGACGACAGCGAGACCGTTGTTGCCGCCGTCCCCTTCCAGTCCTCGGAGAAGCTCTGGTACGTGGGACTCGCCGCACTTCTCGCCGGTGCGCTGTTCGCCCGCGGCGTGCTGCGCGGCCGGCCGGGACGGGCCATGAACGCCATCCGTGACCATCGCATCGCGGCGGGGGTGATGGGGGTGCCGGTGGCCCGCTACCGGGCGGCCGTCTTCGTCCTCTCCTCCATGTACGCGGGTCTCGCGGGCGTCCTGCTCGCGCTGATCTTCCAGCGGACCGTGCCCGACTACTTCGGCATGATCCTGGCCCTCGAATATCTCGCGATGATCGTCATCGGCGGTCTCGGCACGGTCGCGGGAGCGGTCGTCGGCGCCGCCTTCGTCTCCCTGCTGCCGCAGCTCCTCACCCACTACAGCGACACCCTCCCGCTGGTCTCCGACCCCGGCACCGGCGGGCTCGCCCCGGGGGAGGCCGCCCGCTATCTGTACGGCGCCGCGATCGTCGCGGTCGTCCTGTTCCTGCCCGGCGGTCTCACCCGCCCGGCCCTGTCCGCACGGTCCCCACGGTCCTCTCGGGAGAAGACATGAATCCACGTGCCACGAACACGCTGAGGGGCGGCGCGGCGCTGCTGGCCGTACTCGCGCTCGCGCTCACCGGATGCAGCGGCAAGACCACCGGGAAGGACGACAAGACCGAGGACGCCGGGGGAGTGAAGACCGGCGTCGGCGTCACCGACAAGACCATCACCCTGGGCGTGCTCACCGATATGACCGGCGTCTACGCCTCGCTGGGCAAGAGCGTCACCCAGGCCCAGCGGCTCTGGGCCGAGCAGACCAACGCGGCCGGCGGCATCTGCGGCCGTACGGTCGAGCTGACCGTCCGTGACCACGGCTACGACCCGCAGAAGGCCGTCGCCGCGTACACCGAACTCGCGCCCGAGGTGCTCGGCTTCGCCCAGTTCATCGGCTCTCCGTTCGTCGCCGCCGTGGAACAGCGCATCGACGGCCAGGACAAGGGCCTCGTCCTGCCGCAGGCCTGGTCGGCCTCGCTGCTCGGCAGCGCGTACGTCCGGGTGGTCGGCGCGACGTACGACGTCGAGACCATCAACGCCGTCGACTATCTCCTCGCGCAGAAGCGCATCGCCAAGGGCGACAAGGTCGGCCATGTCTACTTCGAGGGCGACTACGGCGAGAACGCCCTCGTCGGCTCCAGGTACGCGGCCCGGCAGGCCGGGCTGACCATCGTGGAGCAGAAGATCAAGCCGACCGACAACGACATGTCGGCCCAGGTCGCGGCGTTGAAGCAGGCAGGCGTCAAGGCGATCCTGATCAGCGCGGGACCGCGCCAGGCGGCCTCACTGGTCGGTGTCGCGGCGGCCACCGGCTTCAAGGTGCCGGTCGTCGGGAACAATTCGGCCTTCGCGCCCCAACTCCTGGCGACCCAGGCCGGGCCCGCGCTGATGAAGGACTACTACGTCGCCGCCTCCACGCTCCCGATCGGCTCGTCCGAGCCGGCCCCGGCGAAGCTCGCGAAGGAGTACGCGGCCTCCTACCCCGAGGATGTCCTCGACAACGGCGTGGCCGCCGGGTACACCGCCGCGGGCGTCTACGGCGAAGTGCTCAAGAAGGCGTGCGCGTCGAAGGACCTGACCCGGGAGGGCGTCGGCAAGGCGCTGCTCACCCTCACCTCGTACGACAGCGGCTTCGGCATCACGCACGACTTCTCCGACCCGGCGGCCCCGTCCACCCGGCAGTCCGTGATCATGAAGCCGGACGACACGGTCCCCGGCGGACTGAAGGTGGTGCGGCCCGCGCAGACCTCCGAGGCGGCGCAGTCCTTCCAGGTCGGCGGCTGACCGGACGCCTCAGCACGGAAGGGCCCGGGTGCGTGTGCACCCGGGCCCTTCCCGTTGTTCCTCTGACCGCTATGTGTCAGACAGGCCCTAGGGCAGCTGGGCCGCCCGCGCCTCGCGGCGGTTGTCGCGGAAGGTGTTCACCCGGCGCGCCGTGGCGAAGAGCGGGATCACCGCGCCCGTCACCACCTGGAGCGCACAGCCGGTCTGCAGCAGCAGCTGACCGCCGGGGGCATCGAACGCCCAGGCCGCCAGCAGCCCCATCGCGGCCACGATCCAGCTGAGCATCGCCACCGCGAGGACACCACGCGGCTTGGGATACTCGACCCGGCTCACCATCAGCCACGCCACCCCGACGATCGCGAGCAGCGTCGGTACGAAGGGAAGCTCCAGCAGCACGATCGAGATGACCGTCAGCGCGCCGAAGGGGCTCGGCATGCCCTGGAACATGCCGTCCTTCATCGTCACACAGGAGAATCTGGCGAGCCGTAGCACGACGGCCAGCAGCACCACGATCGCCGCCAGCGCCGAGACCCGCTGATGCGCGTCGTCCGCGACCATGCCGTACACGAGCACGAAGTACGCCGGGGCGAGGCCGAAGCTGATCAGGTCCGAGAGGTTGTCCAGCTCCGCGCCCATCGGCGAGCTGCGCAGCTTGCGCGCCACCAGCCCGTCGAACAGGTCGAAGATCGCGGCGCACAGCATCAGGATGACGGCCGTCGCGGCGGAGTGCCGTGCCATGCCGCTCTCATCGCTGCCCGTGAGATGGGGGATGAGAATGCCGGTGGTGGTGAAGTACACGGCCATGAAGCCACAGGTGGCGTTACCGAGCGTGAGGGTGTCCGCGATCGACAGCCGCATTGACAGCGGCATGTCTTCCGCGTCGTCCTCCGCCTCGGCCTCCGTGGCCCAGCCGGCTTGCGTATCAGGATCAATCACGGTCAATTCGAGTCACCCCTGCGGTCGTGGTCTGACCGACCTCGACAGCGACATCGACACCTTCCGGAAGGTAGATGTCGACGCGCGAGCCGAAACGGATCAGGCCGATGCGCTCGCCCTGTTCCACCTTGGTCCCCTGGGGCAGATACGGGACGATGCGCCGGGCAACCGCGCCGGCGATCTGCACCATCTCGATGTCGCCCAGCTCGGTGTCGAAGTGCCAGACAACGCGCTCGTTGTTCTCGCTCTCCTTGTTGAACGCCGGAACGAATCCGCCGGGGATGTGCTCGACGGACGTCACGGTACCCGCGAGGGGAGCGCGGTTGACGTGGACGTTCAGCGGACTCATGAAAATGGCGACCCGGGTACGCCCGTCCTTCCACGGCATGATGCTCTGCACCACGCCGTCGGCCGGGGAGATGACCCGGCCCTCAGTGATCTCGCGCTCCGGGTCACGGAAGAACCAGAGCATGCCCGCGGCGAGCGCGGTGGCGGGCACGGCGAGGACGGCGGCGCGCTTGGAGCGGCGCGCACGGGCGAGGCCGATCGCGGCGGTGGCGACGGTCGGCAGGAGCCACGGCGATGCTCCGCGCGCGAGGCGGACCCGGCCGCGTGGTGCGGAGGTTTGGCTGTGGGGCATGGATGACCTTCGTAGCGGATGATGCCGCGCTGGCAACGGGGGACGGCGGCTTTCCATCGATGGTATCGGTTGGCGGCCGTAACTGAGCAAGCCAGCAGCCGAGTCGGACGGCTGGAAGCCGACGACAGATGACGACACGGTGTGATCTTCTTCGCTGCTAAACGGGTCCAAAATAGACAATCAGCCCTGGAATCGGTACTCCTCGAGCAACCGGCGGCCGATGATCATTTTCTGGATCTCGGCGGTGCCCTCACCGATCAGCAGCATCGGTGCCTCGCGGTAGAGGCGCTCGATCTCGTACTCCTTGGAGAAGCCGTAGCCGCCGTGGATCCGGAAGGCGTCCTCGACGACTTCCTTGCAGTATTCGGCGGCGAGGTACTTCGCCATCCCCGCCTCCAGGTCGTTTCGTTCCCCTGAATCCTTTTTGCGTGCGGCGTTGACCATCATCGCATGGGCGGCCTCGACCTTGGTGGCCATTTCGGCCAGCTTGAACTGGATCGCCTGGTGCTGGGCGATGGGCTTTCCGAAAGTGTGACGCTGCTGGGCATATGAGACGCCCAGTTCGAAAGCGCGCTGCGCGACCCCGCAGCCACGCGCCGCGACATTCACCCGGCCGACTTCGACACCGTCCATCATTTGGTAAAACCCTCGGCCGGTGGCGCCGCCGAGGACCCGATTGGCCGGAATGCGCAGTCCGTCCATGATCAGCTCGGTGGTGTCGACGCCCTTGTAGCCCATCTTGTCGATTTTCCCGGGGATGGTGAGACCGGGCCTGACCTCGCCGAAGCCGGGCTCCTTCTCGACCAGGAACGTGGTCATCGACTTGTGTGGAGCCGTGCCCTCCGGATGGCCCTCGTCGCTGCGGCACAGCACGGCGACGAGCGTGGACGTCGCGCCGTTGGTCAGCCACATCTTCTGGCCGTTCAGTACATACGCGTCGCCGTCCCTGATGCCCTTGGAGGTGATCGCCGAGACATCGGAACCGAGACCGGGCTCCGACATCGAGAACGCGCCACGCACCTCGCCGGCCGCCATCCGGGGCAGGAAGGTGTCCCGCTGCTCCTGGGTGCCGTGCTGCTTGAGCATGTACGCCACGATGAAATGGGTGTTGATGATGCCCGAGACGGACATCCAGCCCCGGGCGATCTCCTCCACGCAGAGCGCGTAGGTGAGCAGGGACTCGCCCAGGCCGCCGTACTCCTCGGGAATCATCAGCCCGAACAGGCCGAGTTCCTTCAGTCCCTCGACGATCCGCGTCGGATACTCGTCGCGGTGCTCCAGTTCGGTGGCGACCGGGAGAATCTCTTTGTCGACAAAATCCCGGACGGTGGCCAGGATCTCCTGCTGGATGTCGGTCAGCCCGGCTGTCTGGGCGAGTCGGCTCATCGCTGTCACTTCCCCTGAGGCGTCTGCGGCTGCTGTGGCGTGTCCTGGCTGTCCGACAACTGCGGGCGGCCCGGCTGCTCGCCGCCGCGCTCCTTGATGTACGTCGCGGTGGGGACCATCACCTTGCGGCGGAACACACAGACCAGCGTGCCGTTCTGGGTGTAGCCCTTCGTCTCCACCTGGACGATTCCGCGGTCGCTCTTGGACCGTGACGGCGTCTTGTCCAGCACGGTCGTCTCGCCGTAGAGCGTGTCGCCGTGGAAGGTCGGCGCGACATGCCTGAGCGACTCCACCTCCAGATTGGCGATGGCCTTCCCGGAGACGTCCGGTACGGACATGCCCAGCAGCAGCGAGTAGATGTAGTTGCCGACCACGACGTTCTTCCCGAAGTCCGTCGTCTTCTCGGCGTAGTTGCTGTCCAGGTGCAGCGGGTGATGGTTCATGGTGAGCAGACAGAACAGGTGGTCGTCGTACTCGGTGACCGTCTTGCCCGGCCAGTGCTTGTACACCGCGCCGACCTCGAACTCCTCAAAGGTGCGTCCGAACTGCATCGCTCACGCCTCCGGGGCTTCGAAGGCGGTGGTACGCCGCATCCCGGCGGCCCGGCCCTTGCCCGAGATGACCAGTGCCATCTTGCGGCTGGCCTCGTCGATCATCTCGTCGCCGAGCATCGCGGAGCCCTTCTTGCCGCCCGCCTCGGACGTGTAGTACTCGTACGCGTCGAGGATCAGCTCGGCGTGGTCGTAGTCCTCCTGGGAGGGCGAGAAGATCTCGTTCGACGCCTCGATCTGGCCCGGGTGCAGCACCCACTTGCCGTCGAAGCCCAGGGCGGCGGCGCGGCCCGCCACCTCGCGGTATCCCGCCACATCGCGGATCTGGAGGTACGGGCCGTCGATCGCCTGGAGATCGTGCGTACGGGCCGCCATCAGGATGCGCATCAGGATGTAGTGATACGCGTCCGCGCCATAGCCCGGCGGCTGCTGACCGACGACCAGGGACTTCATATTGATGGAGGCCATGAAGTCGGCGGGGCCGAAGACGATGGTTTCGAGCCGCGGCGAGGCGGCCGCGATCTCGTCGACGTTCACCAGGCCCTTGGCGTTCTCGATCTGCGCCTCGATACCGATCCTGCCGACCTCGAAGCCCATCGTCTTCTCGATCTGGGTCAGCAGCAGATCGAGGGCGATGACCTGCTGGGCGTCCTGGACCTTCGGCAGCATGATGCAGTCGAGGTGGTGGCCCGCGCCCTCCACGACCGTGATCACATCACGGTACGTCCAGTGCGTCGTCCAGTCGTTGACCCGCACGACCCGGGTCTTGCCCGTCCAGTCGCCCTTGTTCAGCGCGTCGACGATGGTGTGGCGGGCGCCCTCCTTGGCGAGCGGCGCGCACGCGTCCTCCAGGTCCAGGAAGACCTGATCGGCCGGCAGTCCCTGGGCCTTCTCCAGAAAGCGCGGGTTCGAGCCCGGCACGGCCAGGCAGGAGCGGCGCGGACGCAACCGGTTCGCGGCGGCCCCGGGGGAGGCCGGGGTGAGAGGGGCGGCGGGGGCGGTCATGCGGGGACCTCCAGAGGGTCGAGTTTGTTCGCTTTCCGGATCTCGTCGACGATACGGCCGATGATCCCGGTGATCCCGAAGTCCTTCGGGGTGAAGACGGCGGCCACGCCGGCCGCCCGCAGCTCCTCGGCGTCGGCGTTCGGGATGATCCCGCCGACGATCACCGGGATGTCGGCCGCGCCCGCCTCGCGCAGCCGCGCGAGCACATCGGGGACCAGCGCTCCGTGCGAACCCGACAGGATCGACAGCCCCACACAGTGCACGTCCTCGGCGAGCGCGGCGGTGACGATCTGTTCGGGCGTCAGCCTGATGCCCTGGTAGACCACTTCGAAGCCGGCGTCCCTGGCGCGTACGGCGATCTGTTCCGCGCCGTTGGAGTGCCCGTCCAGACCGGGCTTGCCGACCAGCAGCCGCAGCCGTCCCGAGCCGAGGTCCTCGGCGGTACGGGACACCTTCTCGCGTACGGCGGCGAGCGGGGTGCCCGCCTCGGCGGTCACCGCGACCGGCGCGCCGCTCACGCCGGTGGGCGCGCGGAACTCGCCGAAGACATCGCGCAGCGCCCAGGACCACTCCCCGGTCGTCACACCGGCCCGTGCGCACTCCACGGTGGCCGGCATCAGATTGGCGGTGCCCGCGGCGGCCTTCTTCAGCGCGGTCAGCGCCTCGGTGGCGCGGGCCTCGTCGCGGTTGTCCCGCCAGGTGTGCAGGGCCGTCACCACCCGCGCCTCGTTCGCCGGGTCGACCGTCATGATCGCGGTGTCGAGATCCGCGGTGAGCGGGTTGGGCTCGGTGGACTCGTAGCAGTTGACGCCGACGATCTTCTCCTCGCCGGACTCGATGCGCGCACGCCGCCCGGCGTGCGAGGAGACCAGCTGGGACTTGAGATAGCCGGACTCGACGGCCGCCATCGCGCCGCCCATCGCCTCGATACGGTCCATCTCGGCCAGGCTCTCGGCGGCCAGGGATGCCACCTTGGCCTCGATGACATGCGAGCCCTCGAAGATGTCCTCGTACTCCAGCAGGTCGCTCTCGTGCGCCAGGACCTGCTGGATCCGCAGCGACCACTGCTGGTCCCAGGGCCGGGGCAGGCCCAGCGCCTCGTTCCAGGCCGGCAGCTGCACGGCGCGGGCGCGGGCGTCCTTGGAGAGGGTCACCGCCAGCATTTCGAGAACGATCCGCTGGACGTTGTTCTCCGGCTGGGCCTCGGTGAGTCCGAGGGAGTTGACCTGGACGCCGTAGCGGAAGCGCCGCTGCTTGGCGTTCTCGATGCCGTACCGCTCACGGGTCACCTGGTCCCAGATGCGGGAGAAGGCCCGCATCTTGCACATCTCCTCGATGAAGCGGACGCCGGCGTTGACGAAGAAGGAGATCCGGGCGACGACGTCGCCCCTGCGGTCCTCCGGGATCTGGCCGGACGCGAACACCGCGTCGAGTACGGCCACGGCGGTGGACATCGCGTACGCGATCTCCTGCACCGGGGTCGCCCCCGCCTCCTGGAGGTGGTAGCTGCAGATGTTGATGGGGTTCCACTTGGGGATGTGGTTCACCGTGTACGTGATCATGTCCGTGGTCAGCCGCAGACTCGGCACCGGCGGGAAGACATGCGTCCCGCGTGAGAGGTACTCCTTGACGATGTCGTTCTGCGTCGTCCCCTGGAGCTTCGTGAGGTCCGCGCCCTGCTCCTCGGCGACCACCTGATAGAGCGCCAGCAGCCACATCGCGGTGGCGTTGATGGTCATCGAGGTGTTCGTACGTTCCAGGGGGATGTCCTGGAACAGCCGCCGCATGTCGCCGAGATGCGAGAGCGGAACCCCGACCCGGCCGACCTCGCCCCGGGCCAGGATGTGATCGGGGTCGTAACCCGTCTGCGTCGGGAGGTCGAAGGCCACCGAGAGACCCGTCTGTCCCTTGGCGAGGTTGCGCCGGTAGAGCTCGTTGGACGCCTCAGCCGTGGAGTGACCGGCGTACGTCCGCATGAGCCAGGGCCGGTCCTTCTGATGATCGGTCATGTGACGTCCTCAGATGTTCCGGAAGCGGTTGATGGCGTCGAGGTGCTCGGCCCGCATCTCCTCGTTGCGCACCCCCAGACCCTCACGGGGCGCCAGCGCCAGCACCCCGACCTTGCCCTGGTGGCGGTTGCGGTGGACGTCGTACGCGGCCTGGCCGGTGTCCTCCAGCGCGTACACCTTCGACAGCGTGGGGTGGATCTTGCCCTTGGCGACCAGGCGGTTGGCCTCCCACGCCTCGCGGTAATTGGCGAAGTGCGAGCCGACGATCCGCTTCAGGGACATCCACAGATAGCGGTTGTCGTACTCGTGGGTGTAGCCCGAGGTCGAGGCGCAGGTGACGATCGTGCCGCCCTTGCGCGTGACGTACACACTCGCGCCGAAGGTCTCGCGTCCGGGGTGCTCGAAGACGATGTCCACGTCCTCGCCGCCGGTCAGCTCGCGGATGCGCTTGCCGAAGCGCTTCCACTCACGCGGGTCCTGGTGGTGCTCGTCCCGCCAGAACGCGTAGCCCTCGGAGGTACGGTCGATGATGGCCTCGGCGCCCATCCGCCGGCAGATCTCCGCCTTCTTGTCGCTGGAGACGACACAGACCGGGTTCGCCCCGCCGGCGAGCGCGAACTGCGTGGCGTACGAGCCGAGTCCGCCGCTCGCGCCCCAGATCAGGACGTTGTCGCCCTGCTTCATACCGGCGCCGTTGCGGGACACGAGCTGGCGGTACGCGGTGGAGTTGACCAGGCCGGGAGCCGCGGCCTCCTCCCAGCTCAGGTGGAGCGGCTTGGGCATCAGCTGGTTGGACTTCACCAGCGCGAGTTCCGCCAGGCCGCCGAAGTTGGTCTCGAAGCCCCAGATCCGCTGCTCGGGGTCGAGCATCGTGTCGTTGTGGCCGTCGGACGACTCCAGCTCGACGGAGAGACAGTGCGCGACGACCTCGTCGCCCGGCTGCCAGGCGTTGACGCCGGGTCCGGTGCGCAGCACGACGCCCGACAGGTCCGAGCCGATGACGTGGTACGGCAGGTCGTGGCGCTTGGTGAGCTCGCTGAGCTTGCCGTACCGCTCCAGGAACCCGAAGGTCGGCAGGGGCTCGAAGATCGAGGTCCAGACGGAGTTGTAATTCACCGAGCTGGCCATGACGGCCACGAGGGCCTCGCCAGGACCGAGTTCGGGCACGGGCACGTCGTCGAGATGGAGGGACTTGCGCGGGTCCTTCTCCGAGGTGGTGAGACCGCTGAACATCTCCGTCTCGTCCTTGTGCACGGTCACCGCGCGGTACGAGCCGGGGATGCGCAGTGCGGCGAAGTCGGCGGACGTGCTGTCCGGCGACTGGATCGCGTCCAGGATTTCCTTCACGGTTTTGCCTCCGGCGAAGCTGAGGGTGCGTGATGCGTGGGGGCTGCTTGCGGTGCGAGGGAGGTGTGCCGTCGGTTCGGCGGGTGCGCGGTGTGCTGATCGAGCTGATCGGCGGCGCCGGGTGGGCGCGGAGGTGCCTGTGACGCAGGCGTCCGGGGCACAAGCGGGATCGCTTGCGGGAACAGCCGGACAACGTCAACGTATGGCACGCCGTGACACCTGACAAGGCACTGGGTGCCAAAATTTACTCTCACTTGTCACCCGCATGGCACGCATGAGCAATGTTTACCGCCCTGTAAGCGGTAAATATCACTTCATGTGCCCGAGTGTGCGCATGGCGTATCGGCGCGAGGGCAGCCGTACGCACGCGGGAGCGCGCGCCGCGCGTTACCGCCGGAGGGGACCGGACAGGACCTAGGCGTTCCTGAGCGCCTGGCGGATGGTTCGCATGACCTCGTCGAGCGGCGCGTCCGTGTGCGCGACCGTCACGAGGACGTCGCCACTGGTGCGGGCCGAGGCCGCCGCGTGCCGCGGCTTGCCGCCGACGGTCCGGCCGGCGCCGATGCCCGTGCCGAAGGTGTCACGGACGATCGCGAAGGCGTGGTCGAGCTGTGTCTCCACATCGCCCTGGCCGCCCGCCCGCAGCCACCGGCGCAGCACATGGTTGTGCGCGGTGACGACCGCGGACGCGGCCACCTCCGCCAGCAGCGGGTCGTCATTGCCGTCGGTGTGGTCGCGCTCGTCGAAGTGGCCCAGCAGATAGCGGGTGAAGAGCCGCTCGTAGCGGGCCACCGAGGCGATCTCGCGCTCGCGGAGCGTGGGCACCTCGCGGGTGAGGCGGTAGCGCTCCACGGAGACGGCGGGGGAGGCCGCGTACATCCGCATGACTTCCTTGATGCCCCGGCAGACCGTGTCGAGCGGGTGCTCGTGGGCCGGTGCGGCGTTGAGTACCGCCTCCGCCCGTACGAGCGTGTCGTCGTGGTCCGGGAAGATCGCCTCTTCCTTGGAACGGAAGTGCCGGAAGAAGGTCCGGCGCGCGACCCCGGCCGCGGCGGCGATCTCGTCGACGGTCGTCGCCTCGTACCCCTTGGTCGCGAACAGTTCCATCGCCGCGGCCGCCAGCTCCCGGCGCATCTTCAGCCGCTGGGCGGCCGCGCGGGTGCCCGCGGCGCTCTCCGGAACGTCGGACGTGGTGTTCGTACGGGGGGATTTGGCCGACTGGGACATGAGGTGAACGTACTGCATCGGCGCAGGAGAGCGCGCCTGCGGGGGCGGACCGCCCGGGGGATCGAGCAGCCCGCCCCAGCCGGCGCCGGGGTCGGCGCCGGAGTCGGCACCGGAGTCGGCGCCGCGGTCAGCGCCGGGATCACCGCCTGGGTCAGCGCCGGGCATATTCGCGAAAGCCGCGTCCCGTCTTGCGGCCGAGGCATCCCGCAGCCACCAGATGTTCGAGCAGTGGCGCCGGCGCCAGGCCCGGGTCGCGGAACTCGCGGTGCAGGACCCGCTCGATGGCGAGCGAGACATCGAGGCCGACCACATCGAGCAGTTCGAAGGGGCCCATCGGATAGCCGCCGCCCAGCTTCATCGCGGCGTCGATGTCGTCGAGCGTCGCGTAGTGCTCCTCGACCATCTTGATCGCGTTGTTCAGATACGGGAAGAGCAGCGCGTTCACGATGAAACCGGCGCGGTCGCCGCAGTCCACCGGGTGCTTGCGGACGGCCGTGCTCACCTCGCGGGCCGTGGCGTGCACCTCGTCGGCCGTGAGGACCGTACGGACCACCTCGACCAGCTTCATCGCCGGGGCCGGATTGAAGAAGTGCATCCCTATGACGTCCTGGGGGCGCGAGGTCGCGCGGGCGCAGGCGACAACCGGCAGCGAGGACGTCGTCGTGGCCAGCACCGCGCCGGGCCGGCAGACCTTGTCGAGCGTGGCGAAGAGCTGCCGCTTGATCTCCAGATCCTCGGCCACCGCCTCGATGGCGAGATCCACCTCGGCGAACGCGTCGAGCGAACCTGCCGGGGTGATCCTCGCCAGGGCCTCGTCGCGGGCCTCGGCGGTCAGCCTGCCCTTGTCGACCGAGCGCGCCAGGGACTTCGCCGTCCGGGCCCTGGCCGCCGCCGCCTTCTCCGGGCTCCGGGCCGCGAGCACCACGTCGAACCCCGCCGTGGCGAAGACTTCCGCGATTCCGCTGGCCATCGTGCCGGAGCCGGCCACGCCGACCGAGCGCACCGGGCGGCCGGAGACGCTCCGCGCGGCCGGCGACGGGGTGAGGGCGTCCGGCGCCACCGTGCCGGATCCGGGCGCGTCGTACGTATAGAAGCCGCGCCCGGACTTGCGGCCGGTCAGCCCGGCGTCGCTGAGCTGCCGGAGGACCGGCGCAGGGGCGTGCAGCCGGTCCTGGGAGGCCGCGTACATCGCGTTCAGCACGGTACGGGCGGTGTCGACCCCGATCAGATCGAGCAGGGCGAGCGGTCCCATCGGCAGACCGCAGCCCAGCCGCATCGCCGCGTCGATGTCCTCGCGGGAGGCGTACTTGGCCTCGTACATCGCGGCGGCCTGGTTGAGATAGCCGAAGAGCAGCCCGTCCGCGACGAAACCGGGCCGGTCGCCCACCGCGACCGGCTCCTTGCCCAGCTCATGGGCGAGCGCGGTGACCGCGGCGACGGCCTGGGGGGAGGTGAGGACCGAGGAGACCACCTCGACCAGCTTCATCGCCGGGGCGGGGTTGAAGAAGTGCAGCCCGAGCACGCGCTCGGGGTGCGCGGAGTCCGCGGCGAGCCGGGTCACCGACAGCGCGTTGGTGCCGGTCGCGAGGATCGCCGTGGGGCCGACGATCCCGTCCAGCGCGCGGAGGACCTGCTGCTTCGTCTCGTACGACTCCGGCACGACCTCGATCACCAGCTCGGCGTCGGCGGCGGCGTGCAGATCGGAGAAGGTACGGAAGCGGGCCAGGACCGTGCGCCGCTCCTCCTCGGTCAGCCGCCCGCGTGCGACGGCCCGTGCGGTGGACGCTTCGAGCGCGGCGACGGCCTGGCCGGTGGCCGCGTCACTGATGTCGATGCCGATGACCTCACGGCCGGCGCGGGCGAGGACCTCGGCGATACCGGTCCCCATCGTGCCGAGGCCGACGACGGCGATGGTGGAGAGAGGGATGTCCATCACGGGACTCCAGGGGATGAGTGACGACTGAAGAAGGGCGCGCGCGGGGCGGCTCCGGCAGACATGCGGAGCGCGGCGGATGCGGATCGCTGTTCGCTGCGAAAGGGTGACGGGACTCTGTTCCGGAGTCGCGTCGCGCGGCCCGGACGGGCCGGACCACGGTGTGCTGAACCGACAGCACTCTCGATGGCTGCGTCACCAGGCCACCGGGAGCCGCGGGGGGTTACCCGCTCATCTGAGATTAACCGACGAGTAACGAGCGCGCCATAGCTGGCTCATTGTGCGCTGTGTCACGGATGCTCCGGCGGGCGCCGATACGCTGGCCGCCATGGATGAGGACTTCCGCTCGCTCGCGGACCGGGTGCGGGAGGAGTCCGGCGGCTCCGGCCCGTACGAACTGCTCATCGGGACCGAGGATCACGAAGAGCTGGCCGGTGTCCTCACCGCGCGCGGACAGCCCTTGTGGGCCCGGGAGATCGCCGCGTTCCGGCTGGGCTGCGCCGGCGACCGGCGGGCCTTCGAGGCGCTGGTGCTGCTCCTCAACCACCGCGATCCGGAGCGCTGCGTCTCCGCCTCGTACGCACTGGCCCGGCTCGACGACCCGCGCACCCCCAGGGCCGCGGCCGCGCTCGCCGGCAACGGGCTGCGCACGGCGTACGCGCTCCACCCCGTACGGCTGCTCACCGAACTGCGCGCCCCCGAGTCCGTACCGGCCCTGATCACCACGCTCGAACGGCTACTGGCCCCCGACGAACCCCACTGGCGGGTAGCACTCGCCTGCGTAGAGGGCCTGGGCCTGCTCGGCGACGCCCGGGCACGCACCGTCCTGGAAGCGGCCCGAAATCACCCGCGACTGTCCCCCGCCGCCACGACAGCACTCAACCGCCTCCCATAACGCACCTCCCCCACCGAGACCCCGCCCACCTCGACGGTCATCGGGACCGGGCCGGGTCTTCGGCTATTGCGAACGCCTCGATCTCCACGAGCAGTTCGGGCCGGAACAGCGCGGTCACCTGGACCGCTGAGCTCGCGGGCGGGTGTTCGGTGTCGATTACCGCGTCCCGGGCCGCCCGTACCGCGGGCAGGTGTGCGACATCGGTGACGAAGTACGTCAGCTTGACGACGTCGTCGAAGGTGGCGCCGGCCGCGGCGAGACAGCGGCGCAGGTTCTCGAAGACCTGGCGGGCCTGGGCGGCGGGGTCACCCACGCCCACGATCTCGCCGGCCTCGTCGAAGGCGCACTGGCCGGAGACGGCGACGAACCGGCCCGTCCCCCAGACGACATGGCTGTAGCCGTTTCCTGGGGCGACCCCGTCGGGGGAGCCGAGATGGGTGAGTCGAGTCATGGGCCCATCCTGGCCGACGCCACTGACAACGGCCCACGGGGTTTCCGCCCGGCCGGACGCGGAAGGCCGTCACAGGAGCGTGAGCTGCGTGGCCCCGGGCCCGGGCTCCGGCGCCGTCGGCGGGTCCGGATCCTTGGGGTCGGTGATGCGCCGGGCGGCGCCCCGGCTCGCGGGGCCGATCCCGTACTCGTTCGCCAGCTCGTGCACCTGCCGTGTGACGCGGCGCTGGTACCAGGTGGGCGCGTACGCACCCTCCGCGTACATGCGCTCGTAGCGCGCCACCAGCCGTGGATGGTGCTCCGCCAGCCAGGCCATGAACCACTCGCGGGCGCCCGGCCGCAGATGCAGGACCAGCGGGGTCACGGACGTGGCGCCGGCCTCGGCTATCGCCCGTACCGTCTCCCGCAGCTGGTCGGGGCTGTCGCCCAGGAAGGGGATGACCGGCGCCATCAGCACCCCGCAGCCGATGCCGTTGTCGGCCATGGCGCGTACGACGTCGAGGCGGCGCTCGGGCGACGGCGTGCCCGGTTCCACCGTGCGCCACAGCTCCTGGTCGGTGAAGCCGACCGAGACCGAGACGCCCACCTCGGTGACGGAGGCCGCCTCCCGCAGCAGCTCCAGATCGCGCAGGATCAGCGTGCCCTTGGTGAGGATGGAGAAGGGATTGGCGCGGTCGCGCAGCGCCGAGATGATGCCCGGCATCAGCCGGTAGCGCCCCTCCGCCCGCTGATAGCAGTCGACATTCGTCCCCATCGCGATATGCGCCCCCTGCCAGCGGCTGGAGGCCAGCTGGCGGCGCACCAGCTCCGGCGCGTTGATCTTGACGACGATCTGGGAGTCGAAGCCCAGGCCGGTGTCGAGATCCAGATAGCTGTGGGTCTTGCGCGCGAAACAGTAGACGCAGGCGTGTGTGCAACCCCGGTACGGGTTCACCGTCCATTCGAACGGCATACGGGACGCGCCCGGCACCCGGTTCACGATCGAGCGGGCGCGGACCTCGTGGAAGGTGATGCCGCGGAACTCGGGGGTGTCGAAGGTGCGTGTGGTCACCGCGTCCGTACCGAAGAGCGCGATGTCCCCCGCCGGTCCGTTTGCCGGTGGGTTTTCGGCCAGATTGTCCCAGCGCATGGGTACCTCCTCGGTAGTGCTCCTCTCAGAATAGAACACTTGTTCCCTTGATCGCCGCGGCGCGGATTTGGGCGGGGGTTCCGGAGGTGATTGGCTGGCCGCACCCCACCGAAGTACGAGTGCTGGAGGAAGAGCCATGGCGCAGGTCGAGGCCACGACGGAGCGGATCATCGCGGCGGACGCGGAGACGGTGTTCGATGCGCTGGCCGACTACGAGGACACCCGTGCGAAGGTCATGCCCGCGCAGTACAGCGAGTACGAGGTGCGGGAGGGCGGCGACGGCGAGGGCACCCTCGTCCACTGGAAGCTGCAGGCCACCAGCAAGCGCGTGCGCGACTGTCTGCTGGAGGTGACCGAGCCGAGCGACGGGCGGCTCGTGGAGAAGGACCGTAACTCCTCGATGGTCACCACCTGGACCGTCACCCCGGCCGGTGAGGGCCGTTCGAAGGCCGTCGTCACCACCGTCTGGGACGGCGCCGGCGGTATCGGCGGCTTCTTCGAGCGGACCTTCGCCCCCAAGGGCCTGGCACGCATCTACGACGCGCTGCTCGAAAAGCTCGCCGCCGAGACCGAGAACAAGCCCGAGCCGGGCACCGCCACCGAGCCCGGCGCCGAGCCCGGGAAGTAGCCGGGCGAGAAGCCCGGCAGGCTTCTGCCGAGGTCACCGCCGAAGTCACCGTTTCGAGTGGTTTTCCCCGCGGCGCCGTTGTGCGTCCAGCGCGCGACACGTCGCGGGAAAGCCCCTGATGAGCGCCTCGGCGGGCGTTCCCCGGCCCAACCCGCCCCCGTCACAACCCCCTTCGGCGGACAACATTCCGCTTGCTCCCGCTTGGCGCGCAATGCGAAGAATGACGCCGCGCAGGTGTGACGAGGGGAGCAGTACGTGGGCGGGATCACTCTGGTGAAGGACGTCGGGCCCGACGTCGGGCAGGACGCCGAGCGGGCCGCGGCGCTGCCCGCTCCCGCCACGGCCGGCCCGCCACCACCACCGCGCACCGCGGGCGCGGCCGCCGCCGAACCCCTCAGCCCCCGCCGGGTGCGCCTGGTCTTCCTCGGGCTGATGCTCGCCCTGCTGCTGGCCGCGCTGGAACAGATGATCGTGGCCACCGCGCTGCCGAAGATCGTCGGCGAGCTGCAGGGCCTGGACCGGATGTCCTGGGCGATCACCGCCTATCTGCTGACCGCCACGATCGGCCTGCCGATCTACGGCAAACTCGGCGATCTCTTCGGCCGCAAGGGCGTCTTCCAGTTCGCGATCGTCGTCTTCGTGATCGGGTCCGCGCTGGCCGGCTGGTCCCGCACCATGGACCAGCTCATCGCCTTCCGCGCCATCCAGGGCATCGGCGCGGGCGGACTCATGATCGGCGTCCAGGCGATCATCGCGGACATCGTGCCGGCCCGGGAGCGCGGCCGCTTCATGGGGCTCATCGGCGCCGCCTTCGGCCTCGCCTCCGTGGCAGGACCGCTGCTCGGCGGCTTCTTCACCGACCATGCCTCCTGGCGCTGGTGCTTCTACTTCAACGTGCCCTTCGGCCTGGTCACCCTCGCCGTCGTGACCGCCGTGCTCAAACTCCCCAAGCCCACCGCCCGGGCCCGGCTGGACGTCCTCGGCGCGCTGATGCTCGCCGCCGCGTCCACCTGCCTGGTCCTGCTGACCAGTTGGGGCGGTACGGAGTACGCGTGGGGCTCGCGCGTCATCCTCGGCCTGGCCGCGGGCGCCGCCGGAACGGCCGTACTGTTCCTGGTGGTCGAGCACTTCGCGCCCCAGCCGATCATTCCCCTGCGGCTGTTCCGCGACTCGGTCTTCAACATCACCAGCCTGATCGGCGCCGTCGTCGGCGTGGCGCTGTTCGGCGCCGCCAGCTATCTGCCGACCTTCCTGCAGATGGTCGACGGGGCCAGCGCCACCGAGTCCGGTCTGCTGATGCTGCCCATGATGGGCGGCATCGTCGTCGCCTCTGTCGTCTCCGGGCAGCTCATCAGCCGCACCGGGCGCTACAAGGTCTACCCGGTGCTCGGCAGCGCGATCTCGGTGGCCGGGATGTGGCTGCTGTCCCGGCTGGAGACCGATACGTCCCGGCTCGAATGCGGTATCGCGCAGGCGCTCCTCGGCCTGGGGATCGGCCTGGTGCTGCCGGTGCTCATCCTCGCCGTGCAGAACGCCGTGCCGCCCGCCGACCTCGGCACCGCCACCAGCGCCAACAACTACTTCCGGCAGATCGGCGGCAGCGTGGGGGCCGCCGTCTTCGGCACGCTCTTCGCCAACCGGCTCGACCACGCCCTCGCCGACCGCGTCCCCGTCGCGACCGGCCTGCCCGGCGCCGAGTCCATCACCCCGCAGGCGGTCCACGCCCTGCCGCCCGCGCTGCGCGACGCCTACATCCAGGCGTACGCGGACGCCATGCCGCGGATCTTCCTCTACCTCGTGCCGGTGCTCGTCCTCGGCCTGTTGATCGCCTTCTTCCTCAAGGAGAAACCACTGGTGTCCCACAACGCCTCCACCGCAGTCCCCTCCGCGCGCGCCGCGGCCTCCGGTTCCCCGGCCGCCACCCCGGGCCCGCCCGCGCCCCCGCACACCTCCGGCGTGGCTGTTTGCGGCACCGTGCAGCACCACGACGGCAGCATCGTGCCGCACGCCGCCCTCACCCTCATCGATGTCCATGGACAGCAGATCGGGCGCGGGGCGAGCGGCGGGGACGGGCGGTACGCGCTGAGCGTGCCGGGCTCCGGCTCGTACGTGATGATCGCGGCGGCGGGCGGGCACCAGCCGCAGGCCGTGACCGTCACCGTCGGCGAACGGCCCATCGAACTGGACGTGGTCCTCGGCGGTGCGGGTCGCCTCGCCGGGTCCGTGGTCACCGCTGACGGCACCCCGGTGCGCGACGCCGCCGTGACCCTCACGGATGTACGCGGAGAGGTCGTGGCGTCCACCCGCAGCGGCCGCGAGGGCAGTTATGTGATCTCGGAACTGGTGGCGGGGGAGTACACCCTCGCCGCGAGCGCCCCCGCGTTCCGTCCCGCGGCGCTTCCGGTCAGTGTGCAGGCCTCGCGCGAGACCCGCCAGGACATCGAACTGGCCGGCGGAGCGGTGCTGCGCGGCACCGTACGCGCCGGCGGCGGCCGCCCCGTCGAGGACGCGCGCGTCACGCTGCTCGACGCGGCGGGCAACGTGGTGGACACCCTCACCACGAGCGCCGACGGCACCTTCCGGTTCGTGGACCTCTCGTCCGGCGAGTACACCGTCATCGCGGCGGGTTATCCGCCGGTCGCCACCGTGCTCCAGATGGCGGGCGGCGGGCGCACCGAACGCGATCTCCAACTGGGCCATGAAGACTGACTGATTTTCAGTCAACCGGGGGGCGTGCGCGGGCGCACAACCTATTAGTTCATTGACCGGCGGAACGTGCGTGAAGGGTCGTACCGTGGAGGGCGGAGCCGCAGAACCTGGCGGCGGGGAAGGAGCCTCCCACCCATGGACAGGGGTATTCCGCCGGGGCTGCCGCGGCCACTCGCCGCGGCCGGCCGGGTTCCGCTCGCCGTGGTCGTCGTGGACGGTGACGGCCTGGTGTCGCACTGGTCGACCGGGGCACGGCGGCTTTTCGGCCGTGCGAGGGAAGACGCGGTCGGCCGGCCCGCAGGTGATCTGATGCCGGTCGCCGGCGCCCTCGCCGAGAACGAGCACGGCGTGGCTCACGGTGCGTACGACACGTACGACGAGCTGGGCCCTGAGCTGCACGCCCGTGGCTCCTACCCCACCGCAGGCTGGGCGAAGGTGTCCGGGACGGGACGCGACCGGCTCGATGTCCTCTGGTGGGCCTACCCACTGGTCGGGCCGGGCCCGGGGCGCCATCTCATTCTCGCCGCCGACGCGGGCCAGTTCCGGACGGACAGCGAGGGCGAGAGCGACGGCAAGGGCGAGGACGAGGGCGAGGACCCCGACATCCTGCGGATCGCCCCGGGCTTCGCCCTGCACACGGAGTTCCAGGACGCCGACGCGCTGGCGCGGCGGCTGCCGGACATCCTGCCGAACATGGGCCCCGCCGAGTCCGGGCGTATCGTCGCGCAGGTCCTCGAACTGGGCTATCCCGTACTGGAATTCAGCCACCACGACCGGGTGCCGGTCACCCCCGACTGGGGGGTGCCGCGCCGGGCGGCCGGACGGCAGAGCGCGCCGGAGCCCTCGGTGGGAGCCGCGCGGCTCCGGCGCGAGCCGGTGCCCCGCCCGCGACTCGACCTCGAATACGCCGCGGTGCGGGAGCGGCTGGAGTTCCTGAACGAGGTCAGCGGCCGTATCGGTACGTCCCTCGATCTCGCACGCACCATCCGTGAGGTCACCAGCGCCGCCGTGCCGCGCTTCGCCGACTTCGCGGGCACCCATCTGCGGGCCGCGGTCCTCGCCGGCGAGGGATTCCCCGACGGCCCGCCCGATGTGACCACGGTCTGGCACCGGGTGTGGGTCGAGCACACCGACGAACCGGGCCGCTGGGACGACACCGTGCCGGTCGGCGAGGCCATCTCCTTCCCCGAGCACACGCCGTTCTTCCAGTGCATGGTCACGGGCGAGCCCGTGCTCATCCCGCGGCTCAGCGAGGAGGACGGCGACCGCATCTCGGGGGAGTTCGAGAAGCGCGATCTGCGCCCCCTCATCAACAACCGGTCCCTGCTGCTCGTGCCGCTGAAGGCGCGCGACGTGGTGCTCGGCTTCATGGTGCTGCTGCGGCGTCCCGACCGGGAGCCGTTCGACGACATGGACCGTACGACCGGCGCCGAACTCGCCGCCAGGGCCGGTCTGGTGCTCGACAACGCCCGGATGTACACCTACCAGGAGCAGGTCGCGGAGACGCTGCAGGACAGCATGCTGCCGCAGGTCACGCCGCGCATGGCGGGGTGTGACATCGCCACCCGCTATCTGCCGGGCACCCAGCTCGGCCGGATCGGTGGCGACTGGTTCGACGCCGTCAAACTGCCCGGCTCACGCACCGCGCTCATCGTCGGCGACGTCATGGGCCATGGCCTCAACTCGGCCGCGATGATGGGCCAGTTGCGTACCGCCGTACAGACGATGGCGACCATGGAGATGCCGCCCGCCCAACTGCTCCGTAATCTCGACGACTTGGCGCAGCGGCTCGGCGAGCTGTATCTCGCGACCTGTCTCTACGCGGTGTACGACCCCATCCACTCCGAGCTCCAGATCGCCAACGCCGGCCATGTCCCGCCGGTGCTCGTCCGGGCCGAGGACGGCAGCGGCGAGGTGCTCGACCTGCCCACGGGCGCGCCCATCGGTGTCGGCGGAGTGGCCTTCGAGACGGCGATCGTACGGGTCCGTCCCGGCGACCGGCTGGTGCTGTGCACCGACGGTCTGGTCGAGGTCCGCGGCGAGGACATCGGAGACGGGCTGGCGGCGCTCTGCGCGTCCGCCGCGCATCCCGCCGCCTCGATGGACGACGCCTGCGACACCATCATCCGCGCGCTGAACACCCGTGGCGGGCGCAAGGACGATGTGGCCCTGCTGATGGCCAGGCTGAACGGCATCCCGGACGAGAACGTCGCCGAATACAAACTCGCCCTGGACCCGCGCGAGGTGGCCAGGGCCAGACGCCTGGTGCGCGGACGGCTGCTCGACTGGGAGCTGCCGGACGCGGTGGAGACGGCCGAGCTGCTGGTCAGTGAGCTGGTCACCAATGCCATGAACCACGCGCGGTCGGGCCGGATCGGGCTGCGGCTGGTCCGTACGGACGCCCTGCTGTGCGAGGTCATGGACGACGAACCGGCCCCGGCGGCCCTGCTGGACGCGGGCCGGGACGACGAGTTCGGGCGCGGGCTACGGGTGGTGAGCAGCCTGGCCAGGGAGTGGGGCACCAGCACGACAGCTCTCGGCAAGACGGTCTGGTTCGAACAGGCACTGGCGCGCAAGGCACGCTGAGGGAAGGCCGCCGCCCTCGTGCCCCCGACGGGTGGCGGCGCCAGGTCCTGTCCGGTCCACTGCAACTCGCCTTCGGCAGGACGCACTTCGAGGAGGTCATATGGACGCGTCACGGCGTTACCGGGAAGCATGGGAGGGCTTCTGGCGCGAGACCTCCGACGCGCCGGGCGAGGCGATCTGGGACTCCGACCCCGCACTCGCCTCCGTGCCGCACAGCGAGCTGTTGCTGCCGTACGCCGACGTCTCGCTGCCGGTGGTCGACCTGGGCTGTGGCAACGGCACCCAGACGCGCTATCTGGCCACGTGCTTCGACCGCGCGGTGGGCGTGGATCTCTCGCACGCGGCGATCGAGCTCGCGCGCCGCGCCGACACCGCGAAAGTGGCGGAGTTCGAGCAGCTCGATCTGGTCGACCACGACGCGGTGCGCGCCCTGCGCGAGCGGCTCGGGGACACCAATGTCTATATGCGGGCGGTGATCCACCAGAGCGAGCCGCAGGACAGGCCCGCCGTCGCGGGGGCCGTCGCGGAGCTGCTCGGTGGGCGCGGCCGGGCCTTCGTCGTGGAGCTCACCCCCGCGTCGAAGGCCGTGTTGCTGAAGGCCGCGGAGGGCCCCGGCGGGCCACCCGAGAAGCTCCGGCGGGTCTTCGACCACGGGCTCAAGCCGGCTGGCGCCGCCGAGGAGGAGGTGCCCGAGCTGCTGCGCGCGGCGGGCCTGACGGTCCTCGCGACCGGGGACACCGCGCTCGCCCAGACGGAGCGACTGCCGGACGGCACCCGTATCGACCTGCCCGCCAGGTGGTTCGTGCTCGCCAGGGCGGACAGGGCCTGAGGAAACGGGACAGGGCTTGGGGGAACGCGACAGGGCTTGGGGGAACGCGACAGGCCTGACGGCCGGCCGAGGCGCTGAGCGGCGGGCGGCCGGCCGCGGAGGCGCTGGAGACGGTGCGCCACCTGCTGGTGGTGACCGGTGCGCCGGAACTGGCCAAGCAGGAGTGTTTCGGTGGCCAGGCCTGCCATGGCCCATCCGCCGTCCGGGCGGCGGCCGGCACGGCGCCGGTCCCGCAGGCCCGCGCCGTACCCGGACTCAGCCGCCCCGCGTCGCGCCGGCGGGCGTGATGGCCGAAATGACGGTCCTCAGGCCGTGAACCCGGCGTGCACGTGGTCGTGATGGGTGTTGTCGCTGAAGAACTGACCGGCCGCGCCCCCGGCGAGCTGGACCGGTCCGCCGACGTTGTACGAGCCGGCCGCCGCCGCGTCCCGCATGAAGGACTCGACCAGCCGGCGCGGCGTGGCCGGGTCGACGACCGCGTGCCCGTCGATCTGCCATACGTCGAAGGCCCGGCCGAGCGGATGGTCACTGGGCCGGTCGGTGCCGAACACATCCAGCGGATGCCCGGAGCGCACCACACTGACGTACATCCGGTAGGTACCAGCCAGCCGCAGCAGCGCCCGCCCCACGCTCGGGTGGACCTTCCCGCTGCGGAAGTCGGCCTGCGCAGCGGGTGGCAACGTGATCCGCGGGTCGGCCAGCACCTGCCGCGCGGTGGTCGGCAGCGACGCCGCGGCGGCGCCGGGTCGCGCCGGGTGGAGCGCGGTGACCTCCCAGCGCGGCCGTGCCCGGCTCAGCCGTACGTCGACGGTCGTGCCGCCCGCGTGCCCCGGGGTCCACTGACGGCACACCACCAGCACGCTGGCCCTGTCCGCCAGGATCCCGCCGTACTGCGCGTCGACCACCTGGAGCGTGGCCTCGGCGGCCCGGGGCAGCAGCGCCCCCGCCTGATCCACCAGTGACGGCGCCGCCCCCAGCGCGGCCACCCGCCGCTTCGCCGCCGCCGCACCGCCCTGCCCGGCGGCCCAGGCACCGATCGCCTCCACCACCTGTACGGCGCGCAGCTTCACGGCGGGGTCCACATCACCGCGGTCGGGCCGCCACGCCGTGGTCGTCGGCAGCGGCGAGGGCGGGGATCCGGACGCGGACAGCGCAGACGCAGCGCCCGACGGGCCGGCGCGTGTCGGTGAGGTTCCGGAGCAGCCGGCGGCTCCCGCCAGCAGTCCGCCGGCAGTGAGCAGCAGCGCCCGCCGGCCGAGTGGTCCTCTCATGCGGCACCTCGTTTCTGTTCCCACGCCCCCGTCCGTCCTCAAGAGTGCGGGGCCGCCCTGTGGTCGTGCCGGATGCCTCGCCCGCTGCCTGACCAGCCCATTCGTACGGCGGACAGCGGTTGGCCGTTCAGCTGTCTGCCACCGGACAGCCATGGACGATCAGCACAGTGCAGCTGACACCAGCGTCCAGTGCATGGAGTGCGAAGATGGGTACGGCAGGCAATCAGAAGGACTTCCACAGAAGGGCCTTGCTCCAGGCAGCCCTTGTCGTGCCGGCCGCGGGCGCCGCGGCGACGGTGCTCGACACCTCACCGGCCCGGGCGGCGTCGGAGAGCGGCGCGGCAGGCGGCGGAGGCCGGTTCGACACCGAGAGCCCCCGGTTCGCCGTGGCCGTCCTTCCGGACACCCAGTATCTTTTCGACGCCGACAGCTCCGACCCGGCGCCGCTGCGTGAGACATTCCGCTACCTCGTCTCGGAACGCGGCGAGTCCAACATCGCGTTCATGACGCACCTCGGTGATGTCACGGAGCACGGCACCGGGGAAGAGATCGAGCTCGCCGCCGACACCTTCCGTACCCTGCACGGCAAAGTGCCGTACAGCGTCCTCGCGGGCAATCACGACATCGCCTCCTCGACGGACGACCAGCGCGGTGACAGCGCCTACCTCAGGGCCTTCGGGCCGAAGCGCTTCTCCTCCATGCCGACCTTCGGCGGCGCCTCCCCCGACGGCTACAACAGCTATCACGTGCTGCGCGCGGCGGGACGTGAATGGCTGGTCCTCGCCCTGGACTGGCGGGTGTCGGACAAGGGACTGCGCTGGGCGCAGGGCGTGCTCGACCGGAATTCCTCGCTGCCGGCCATCCTGACCACCCATGACATCGCGTGGTCGGACGACGCCGGCACGGCGCAGCTGTCGGACAACGGCAAGCGGCTGTGGGACGGCCTGGTCCGCGGCAACGACCAGATCTTCCTCGCCCTGGGCGGTCACTACTGGCCGCCGGGCCGCACGGTCCTCACCAACGACGCGGGCCACGACGTCCATGTCCAGATCACCAACTATCAGGACCGCTACTACGGCGGCGCCGGGATGATCCGGATGTACGGTTTCGACCTCGCCCGCGGTGTCATCGACGTCGAGACGTTCTCCCCGTGGTTCCTTGCCCGTGATCCGCGCAAGCGGACCCCGCTGGAGGCCGAGACCATCGAACTGACCGGTCCGGTCGACCGGTTCAGCATGAACATCGACTTCACCGAACGGTTCGCGGGCTTCGCCCCGGCCAGGCCGCCCGCCCCGCGTCCGGCCGCCGCCGTGATGCCGCGTGGCACCGTCGCGTACTGGCGCTTCGACTCCTCGGGGCTGCGCGACGCCGGCCGGGCGGGCCAGCCGGTGACGGACGGGAAGGTCGCCCGTGACCTGACCGGCAACGGCAACGACCTGATGGTGCGCCGGCTGCACGCGAGCGGCGCCGACGCGCTGACCTGGTCCGCCGAGCACCACCTCGGCCAGCCGGCCCACGCGAGCCTGCGCTTCGACGGCGGCAAGGAGCCGGACCGCGGCGCCGTCCTCACCACCGCCGCGGGCGCCCCGCTCAACAGCGCGACCTTCACCTCGGGTTACACCATCGAGACCTTCGTCAAGCTGCCGGATCCCTTCGACGGCAATCACGACTGGATGGGGATCCTCAGCTGGGAGGGGCGTAACGGCGACGCGGGCAAGACCACCGGCTGGTCGCCCGACGAGCCCACGTGCAGCCTCAATCTCTCCCCCGAGAGATTCCTCCAGTTCGTCGTCTACCCGCACCGGCAGGACGCCGACCCCACCTCGTGGAGCCACGCCGTCCCGGTCGGCCGCTGGATGCACATCGCGCTGGTCAACGACGGCCGCCGTACGGTCATGTATGTCGACGGATCGAAGATCGCCCGCAACCCGTCCCAGAAGTCGACCGGCATCGCCACCCTGGGCAAGCCGTTCGTCATCGGTGCCACCCAGTTCAATGAGGAGTTCGGCCAGGGCTTCTACGGCTGGATCGGTGACACCCGCATCGTGAGCCGCGCACTCGCGTCCAAGGACTTCCTGGCGCCGTTCGCGTAAAGCGCTGGTCGTACGCCATACGGGGTGGCTTTGGAGGTCTAGACCACCGTTAGTTTTCCACAGGGCTGGCCCGGTCCTGCCGGGACGCGTACGGTTTCCAGCCATGAAGATCCTTATCAGCGCCGACATGGAGGGCGCCACGGGTGTGACCTGGCCGGCGGACGTCCTGCCGGGCACACCCCAGTGGGAACGCTGCCGCGCCTTGTTCACCTCCGACGTGAATGCCGCCGCGCTCGGCTTCCTCGACGGCGGCGCCGATGAGGTGCTCATCAACGAGGCGCACTGGAGCATGCGCAACCTGCTGCTGGAGCGGCTGGACGAGCGCGTCGAGATGCTCACCGGCCGGCACAAGCCGCTGTCCATGGTCGAGGGCGTGCAGCACGGCGACGTCGACGGCATCGCCTTCGTCGGTTATCACACCGGCGCGGGCACGGAAGGCGTGCTCGCGCACACCTACCTCGCCAACTCCATCACCGGGGTGTGGCTCAACGGCGCACGGGCGAGCGAGGGCCTGCTGAACGCCCATGTCGTCGCGGAGTACGGCGTCCCGGTGGTGCTGGTCACCGGCGACGACCTGACCTGCGAGGACGCGGAAGGCTACGCGCCGGAGGCCCGCAAGGTCGCGGTGAAGGACCATGTCTCGCGGTACGCGGCGGTGTGCCGCACCCCGGCCCGTACCGCCGCCGACATCCGCGCCGCCGCCAAGGAGGCCACGGCGCTCGCCCGCCGGTACGCACCGGTGAGCGGCGGCCCGTTCACGGTGGAGCTGGAGTTCGACGCCGACCATCTCTCCGCCGCCGCCACGGTCGTGCCGGGCGTGACCCCCAGCGGCGAACGGCGTGTCGCGTACACCTGCGGGACGATGTATGAGGCCATTCGCACCTTCAAGGCGGTCACCACGATCGTCTCCGCCGCAGTGGAGGAGCAGTATGGCTGACATGACGCCCATCGACACGAGTGCCGCTCTCGATACGGCGGCGCTGGACGAGGTGGTCACCTTCACCTCCGAGCTCATCCGTATCGACACCACGAACCGGGGGAGCGGCGACTGCCGGGAGCGGCCCGCGGCCGAATATGTCGCGCAGCGGCTCGCCGACGCCGGGATCGAACCCACCCTCCTGGAGCGGACCCCCGGGCGCACCAATGTGGTCGCCAGGATCGAGGGCACGGACCCGTCGGCCGACGCGCTGCTCGTCCACGGCCACCTCGACGTGGTGCCCGCAGAGGCCGCCGACTGGTCCGTGCACCCCTTCTCCGGGGAGGTCAGGGACGGCGTGGTGTGGGGCCGTGGCGCGATCGACATGAAGAACATGGACGCGATGGTGCTCTCCGTCGTCCGGGCCTGGGCCAGGGCCGGGATCCGGCCACGCCGCGACATCGTGATCGCCTACACCGCGGACGAGGAGGCCAGCGCCGAGGACGGCTCCGGCTTCCTCTCCGAACAGCACCCCGAGCTGTTCGAGGGCTGCACGGAAGGCATCAGCGAGTCCGGGGCCTTCACCTTCCACGCGGGCCCAGGAATGGCCCTTTATCCGATCGGCGCGGGGGAGCGCGGCACGGCCTGGCTGAAGCTGACCGCCCGCGGCAAGGCCGGGCACGGCTCCAAGGTGAACCGCGCCAACGCGGTCAGCCGGCTCGCCGCCGCCGTCGCCAGGATCGGCGACCACCCGTGGCCGGTCCGGCTGACCCCGACCGTACGGGCCGCCCTCGCCGAACTCGCCGCGCTGCACGGCATCGCGGCCGATGTCCATGCCGAGGACTTCGACCCGGACGGCCTGCTGGGCAAGCTCGGCCCGGCCGCCGCACTGGTCGAGCCGACGATCCGTAACAGCGCCAATCCGACCGTGCTGGAGGCCGGCTACAAGGTCAATGTGATTCCGGGCCAGGCCACCGCCTATGTCGACGGGCGGATGGTGCCCGGCGGCGAGGAGGAGTTCCGCACCACCCTGGACCAGCTCACAGGACCGGACGTGGAGTGGGAGTTCCACCACCGCGAGATCGCGCTCCAGGCGCCGGTCGACTCGCCGACGTTCGCCAAGCTGCGCGCCGCCATCGAGCGCTTCGACCCGGCCGGGCACGTCGTCCCGTACTGCATGTCGGGCGGTACGGACGCCAAGCAGTTCTCCCGGCTCGGTATCACCGGCTACGGCTTCTCGCCGCTCAAGCTGCCCCCCGGCTTCGACTACCAGGCGCTCTTCCACGGCGTCGACGAGCGGGTGCCCATCGACGCGCTGCATTTCGGCGTCCGCGTCCTCGACCACTATCTGCAGTCCGCTTAGGAGCGTTGTCCATGGTGTCCATGCCGTCCAAGGGGGCCTACGGAACGTGGCCGTCACCGATCGACGCCGCGCTGGCCGCCTCGCACGACGGACGCCCGGAGTATGCCGGGGCGGTCGGTGACGAGGTGTGGTGGACCGAACCGCGTCCCGCCGAGGCGGGCCGGCGCGCGCTCGTGCGCCGACGGGCGGACGGCCGCGAGGAGTCGGTGCTGCCGGCCCCGTGGAACGTCCGCAGCCGGGTGATCGAGTACGGCGGCGTGCCCTGGGCCGGCGCCGCACGCACCGAGGGCGGCCCGCTCGTCGTCTTCGTCCACTTCCCCGACCAGCGGCTGTACGTGTACGAGCCGGACGGCGCCGGCGAGCCCCGCCCGCTCACGCCGGTCTCCGCGACCGGCGGCGGGCTGCGCTGGGCCGATCCGCGGATCCATCAGGACCGGGGCGAAGTCTGGTGCGTGCTGGAAGAGTTCACCGGCGAGCGGCCCACCGACGTACGCCGCGTCATCGCGGCCGTCCCGCTGGACGGCTCGGCCGCCGAGGACCGCGCGGCCGTACGGGAACTCTCCGACGACCGGCACCGGTTCGTCACCGGGCCCCGGCTCTCGCCGGACGGGCGCCACGCGGCCTGGATCGCCTGGGACCACCCGCAGATGCCCTGGGACGGCACGGTGGTCATGCTCGGCGAGGTGACGCGAACGGGCCCCTTCACCGGGGTCAGGCCCGTGGTCGGGGACACCGACGAATCGGTCGCCCAGGTCGACTGGGCGCCCGACGGCTCGCTGCTCTTCGTCTCGGACGCCGGCGACTACTGGGAACTCCAGCGCGCGCGCCTCGGACCGGACCTGGACGCGCTCGCACCCGGCGTCATCCCGAGCACCACGCTGTGCCCCGGCCGGGGGGAGGAGTTCGGCGGGCCGCTCTGGAAGATCGGACTCCAGTGGTTCCACCCCCTGGAGAACGGGCTGATCGCCGTCATCCACGGCAAGGGCACCACCGCCCTCGGCATACTCGACCCGGCGACCGGTGAGCTGGTGGACGCCGCCGGGCCCTGGACCGAATGGGCCGCCACCCTCGCGGTGCAGGGCACCCGCGTGATCGGTGTCGCGGCAGGTCCGCACAGCGGGTACGAGGTCGTCGAGCTGGACACCGCGACGGGACGGGCCCGGGTGATCGGCTCCGCGCACCACGACGCGGTGGACCCCGCGTATTACCCGGAGCCCCGGATCCGTACCTTCACCGGACCGGGCGACCGCGAGATCCACGCCCATATCTATCCGCCGCACAGCCCCGGCCACAGTGCGCCCGACGGCGAACTGCCGCCCTATGTGGTGTGGGCCCACGGCGGGCCCACCGGCCATGCCCCGCTCGTCCTCGATCTGGAGATCGCCTACTTCACCTCGCGGGGCATCGGCGTCGCGGAGGTCAACTACGGCGGCTCCACCGGCTACGGCCGGGAGTACCGCAACCGGCTGCGCGAGCAGTGGGGTGTCGTGGACGTCGAGGACTGCGCGGCCGTCGCCGAGGCCCTGGCCGCGGAGGGCACCGCCGATCCGGCCCGGCTCGCCGTGCGCGGCGGCAGCGCGGGCGGCTGGACCACCGCGGCCTCCCTCACCACCACCAGCGTCTACGCCTGCGGCACCATCATCTATCCGATCCTCGATCTGCTGGGCTGGGCCACCGACGAGACGCACGACTTCGAGTCGCGGTATCTGGAATCGCTCATCGGACCGCTCGCCGAGGTCCCCGACCGCTACCACGACCGTTCGCCGTCGCACCACGCCGACGCGATCACCGCGCCGTTCCTCCTGCTGCAAGGGCTGGACGATGTGATCTGTCCGCCCGTCCAGTGCGAACGGTTCCTGGAGCGGATGGAAGGACGCGGCATTCCGCACGCGTACATCGCCTTCGAGGGCGAGGGCCACGGCTTCCGCAGGGCCGACACCATGGTCCGCGCGCTGGAGGCCGAACTGTCCCTGTACGCGCAGACGTTCGGCATCACCCGCACCGACATCCCGAGGCTGGAGCTCAAGAAGTGACCGTCACGCCGCTGACCAGGCCCGCGCGACTGCGGCCGGGGGCCAAGGTCGCCGTCGTGGCGCCCAGCGGCCCGCTGCCCGCGGACCGGCTCGAAACGGGCCTCGACATCCTGCGCGGCTGGGACCTCGACCCCGTCGTCGCCCCGCACGTCCTGGATGTCCATCCACGGCTCGGCCATCTCGCCGGCACGGACGAGGACCGAGCCCGCGATCTGCAGGAGGCGTGGTGCGACCCGTCCGTCTCCGCCGTGCTCTGCGCCCGCGGCGGCTACGGAGCACAGCGCATGGCCGATCTGCTGGACTGGACCGCGATGCGGGCCGCAGGACCCAAGGTCTTCGTCGGCTACAGCGACATCACCGCCCTGCACGAGGCGTTCGCCGTACGGATGGGCCTGGCCACGCTGCACGGCCCGATGACCGCCGCGGTGACCTTCCTCAAGGACGCCAGGACCCAGGAGTCGCTGCGGGCCACGCTCTTCGAGCCCGAGTCGGTACGGACACTCGGCCTGGACACGGCCCGCGCGCTGGTGCCCGGCCGGGCCAGGGGTGTCACGCTCGGCGGCTGTGTCAGCCTGCTCGCCGCCGACCTCGCCACGCCGCACGCGCGTCCCTCGGCCGCCGGCGGGCTGCTGCTGATCGAGGACGTCGGAGAGGAGCCGTACCGTCTCGACCGCGTCCTCACCCAGCTGCTGCGCTCCGGCTGGCTCGACGGCGTCGCCGGCATCGGCCTCGGCTCCTGGGCGGAGTGCGGCCCGTACGAGGACGTGCGCGAGCTGTTGCTCGACCGGCTCGGCGGCCTGGGCGTACCGGTCGTCGAGGAGCTGGGCTTCGGTCACGGCGAGACGGCGCTGACCATACCGCTGGGCGTGCCCGCGGTCCTGGACGCGGAGAGCGCCACCCTCACCCTGGACGTGCCCGCGCTGAGCTGACCCCACGACCGCCGGTCAGCACCGACCGGCCACGACCGACCGGACAGGACCTAAGCTGGCGCGATGCCCGCCGTTCCCACCCCGCTCGCCGAGGGCCCGCGCACGCTCATCCGGCCCTGCCGCCACGAGGACGCCGGGGAGTTCACCGCCGCCGCCCGCGCGAGCAGGGCCCTGCACCACCCGTGGCTCTTCCCGCCCGAGCACGCCGAGGCGTACGCGCAGTACGCGAGCCGGCTCATCGACGACCCCGCCAAGGCGGGCTTCCTGGTCTGCGCCCGGGACGATGGCCGGATCGCCGGCTTCATCAACATCAACAACATCGTCCAGGGCGGCTTCCAGAGTGGCGCGCTCGGGTACGGCGCCTTCGCGCACGCCGCCGGCCGCGGTCTGATGACCGAGGGGCTCGGGCTGGTCCTGCGCCATGCCTTCGGCCCGCTCGGTCTGCACCGGCTGGAGGCCAACATCCAGCCCCTGAACACCGGATCCATCGCGCTCGTGCGGCGCGCGGGCTTCCGGCTGGAGGGCTTCTCGCCGGACTTCCTGCACATCGACGGCGCCTGGCGCGACCACGAACGCTGGGCGGTCACCGCGGAGATGCCGGCCCTCAGCGGCCCTTGCGGTTGATTTTCATGGTGTCCATGTCGGTCACCGTGGAGCGCAGCCCGCGATAGCCGCAGCCGAGCCCCTTCAGCGCCGTCTCCGCCCGGTCCTCGGCCAGCACGGCCGCCATCTCCTCGCCGTCCGCCACGTCCGAGACCACGACATAGCGGTAGCTGAAGTGCCGGAGCGCCGGATCGTAGGTGAGCGAGCCCTCCGGGGTGAACCGCATCTGCGCCAGACCGTGCCGGTCCACGTCCGCGAGCAGCCGGGTACGGGCCTCGTCCGTCAGCCCGTCCCACGTCCCGCGCACGATCACCCGGTACGTGTGCTGAGTGGTCATCCCGCTTACCGCCTTCTGTCCGTGGCGGCCGTCCAGGTCCGCCGTACCGCTTTGAGGATGAGCGTACGGCGGTGAGGATGGTCCGCATGCGGAATATCGTGGTGATCGACGCGCCCTCCAACGCGGCGAGGAGCTGGCGCTCTCCACGGGACGCGGCCAGCGGGACCTGACCGATCTGGAGTTGATCGTGGGAGCCTTCACCGACGGCGACGCACCGGCGGCCGGACGGTAGCCGGTACCCCGGCCGGCGCCCCGCGCGGGCGGACGCCGCTTCCGCACGCCCCGAGGGCCCCTGGTCAGCGGGGCGTTCACCGTGTTCCATGGTCGACGGGCCACCGGCCAACGGAGTCGCCGGCCGCCCGCGTGAACGAAGCGAGGTTACCGTGGCCACGACCGTGCGACGTGCCGTACTGACCCTGCCCGCCGCCCCCTTGGGGCCGGAGAACCCGCTGCCCGCCCTGGGGGTCCTCGACGAGACGCACACCCTCGACGAGCGCGCCAGGAAGCGGCTGCCGCGCGACATGGTGCGGCAGATCGGCTACGAGCCGCTGCGTACCCTGCTGCCCGTCCGGATTCTCGACGGATACGAACGAGAACGTACGGACACGGATCTCGACGCCGTCGTGATCGAGAACGACCGGCTGCGGGTCACCGTACTGCCCGGTCTCGGCGGCCGGATCCACTCGCTGCACCACAAGCCGACCGGCCGTGAACTGGTCTACCGCAACCCCGTGTTCCAGCCCGCGAGCTTCGCGCTCAACGGCGCCTGGTTCTCCGGCGGTATCGAGTGGAACATCGGCGCCACCGGCCACACCACCCTGTCCTGCGCGCCGCTGCACGCCGCTCTCGTACCCGCCCCCGACGGCGGCGAGATGCTCAGGCTCTGGGAGTGGGAGCGCCTGCGCGACCTGCCGTTCCAGGTCGACCTGTGGCTGCCCGACGGCTCCGACTTCCTCTACGCCGGAGTACGGATCCGTAATCCCCACGAGCGGGCGGCGCCCGTCTACTGGTGGTCCAACATCGCGGTCGAGGAGGACGAACACACCCGGGTTCTGTCTCCCGCCGAGTCGGCCTGGCACTTCGGGTACGAACGCGACCTGCGCCAGGTCCCGGTGCCCGAGTTCCGGGGTGAGGACCGTACGTACACGCTGCGCGGCGACGTCCCGGCCGACTACTTCTACGACGTGCCGGACGAGGAGCGGAAATGGATCGCCTCGCTCGACGCGAACGGGACGGGGCTCGTCCAGACGTCGACCGACGCACTGCGCGGCCGCAAGCTCTTCCTGTGGGGCGCGGGCCGGGGCGGCCGGCGCTGGCAGCGCTGGCTGACCGAGCCGGGCACCCCCGGATACGCCGAGATCCAGGCCGGCCTCGCCCGCACCCAGCTGGAGCACGTCCGGCTCGAAGGCGAGGCGGAGTTCAGCTGGCTGGAGGCGTACGGACCACTCGCCGCCGACCCCGCGGCGGTCCACGGAACCGACTGGGACCGGGCCCGCGCGGCGGCCGCGGACCGGCTCGAAGCGGTCCTCCCGCGCGCGGAGGTCGACGCCGCGTACGCGGCCTGGCTGCCGTACGCCGACGCCGCGCCGGGGGAGCGTCTGGCGACCGGTTCCGGCTGGGGCGCACTCGAAGTGCTGCGGGCCGGGCACAAACTTCCCGGTACGCCCTTCGAGGAGTCCACGCTCGGCGAGGAGCAGGAACCCTGGGTGGAGCTGCTGACCAGCGGGCTGCTTCCGGAGCCTCGCGTGGACGCCCCGCCGGGCCCCACGCTCGTGGCGCCGCACTGGCGCGACATGCTGGAGACCGCCCCGGCCGAGCCGCTCACCGAGTACCACCTCGGTATCGCGCAGTGGCACGCCGGGGATCTGGCCCAGGCCGTGCGCAGCTGGGAGCGCGGCCTGAAACTGGCGCCCTCGCGGTGGCCGCTGCTGCGCTGTCTGGCCGTCGCCGACCGGCAGAGCGGCCACCCGGACCTCGCCGCCGACCACTACGCGGCGGCGTTCGACGACCTCTGCGCGGGGCGCGGCGACGACGGCGAGGCATGGACCGCCGTGCACACCGCGCTCGGCCGCGAGGCCGTCACCGCTCTGCTCGCGGTGGACCGTACGGCAGAGGCGCGCCGGGTCTGGGACCGGTTGCGGCCGGACGTACGGCGGCGCGGCGCGTTCCGGCTCGTCGAGGCGCGACTCCTGCTCGCCGAGGGGGAGAAGGACGCGGCTCGCGCCGTCTTCCACGCCGGTTTCGAGGTGGCGGACCTGAGGGAGGGCGCCGAGACGCTGGGCGAGGTGTGGGCAGCGCTGACGGACGATCCGCTGCCCGACGCCTATGAGTACCGGATGCGGCCGGGGGACTGAGCGAGGCGCACGGCCCCCGTCACAGGCCCCACCCCGTCACAGGACCCGTCTCGTCACGGGCCCTGGACCACTCGGCGGTCGACGTACTCGAAGACCGAACCGTCGGGGTGCAGGGCGATCAGATTGCGGCCCGCCGGGGTCGGCACCGGTCCCGCGAGGACCCGGGCGCCGACCTCGGTGAGCGCGGCGAGTGCCTCGTCGACGTCCTTGACGGCGATCGTCGCCGTCACCTTGCGCAGGACATCGATCTCCGACGCGGGTCCGCTCATGAGGAGGAAGCAGCCGACGGCGGCGACCGAGACCCCACCGCGCTCGAAGCGGAGCGCGGGGCTTCCGGTGAGGCGTTCGTAGAACACCACCGAGGTCTCCAGGTCGTCGACGCAGATGCGCAACGTGGTTCCCAGGATTTCCATGCGCACCAGCCTAGTTGGCCGTGCCGGGACAGGTGATCGATTCGGGCGGCAAGGAGGTCACACCCGGCACAGGATCTCGCCGTGCGGGACCATGAACCAGGCGTCTTCGGCGCGGCCCCACTTTTGCCAGGCCTCGGCGATCTCCGCCAGCCGCCCGCGTGTCGTATGGCCGCCGGCGACCGCCAGGTCGGCATATCCGGACGCGGTGGTGCGCTCCGCCCACAGACCGCTCCACCAGGCACGCTCCTCGGTAGTGGCGAAGCACCAGGTCGTGGCGGTCGCGGTGATGCCGGTGAATCCCGCCTGCCGCGCCCAGGACAGCAGCCGGCGCCCGGCGTCCGGCTCACCGCCGTTGGCGCGGGCCACCCGCCGGTACAGCTCCTGCCAGCCGTCCAGCACCGGCACCTCGGGGAACCAGGCGAAGGCGCCGTAGTCCGCGTCGCGCGCCGCCACGACACCGCCGGGCTTGCACACCCGGCGCATCTCGCGCAGAGCCTGTACCGGATCGCCGACATGCTGCAGGACCTGATGGGCGTGGACGACGTCGAAGGAGTCGTCGGGGAAGTCCAGCGCGTGGACATCGGCGACCGCGAAGCGGATGGTGTCCACGCCGGCCGCGTCCGCCGTCCGCCGGGCCTGGTCCAGGATGTCCGCCGCGGCGTCGATCGCCGTCACCACGCCCGGCGAGACGAGCGCGGCCAGGTCGGCGGTGATGGTTCCGGGGCCGCAGCCGACGTCCAGCACGTCCTGGCCAGGACGCAGTTCGGCCAGGAGGTACGCCGCGGAGTTGGCGGCGGTGCGCCAGCGGTGCGAGCGCAGCACCGACTCGTGATGCCCGTGGGTGTAGACCGCGTTCTCCTTCGGCACGGCAGGCTCCTAGCGTGAGGCAGTCCGGCCACGGTACGCCGCTATGTCGGATAATGAGATACGCGTCTTGCTATGTGGTCGGATGTGCGGCGGACCCGGTACGCCCGGCCTCCGCCCACTCCTTCCGGGTGAGTTCGTACGCCACATCGCCCTGCTCCGACCCCTCGATGGTCTCCGGCCACTCCTCGAAGAACGTGCGGACATACGTCAGCCCCGCCTTCTCCATCACGCGCCGCGAACCGGTGTTGACCGTCATGGTCTGCGCCGTCACCCGCTCCGTGCCGAGGTCGGTGAAGGCCTTGCCGACCAGGGCGCGTGCGCCCTCGGTGGCATACCCCAGGCCCCACGCCGCACGGTGCAGCCGGTAGCCCAGCTCGACCACGTCCCAGCCGGGTTCCTCGCCGGGCTCCAGCGAGAACCAGCCCAGCCACGCCCCCGTGGACCTCTCCTCGGCGGCCCAGAAACCACGGCCGAGCATCCGGGGCAGGGTCAGGCGGCGGACCGTGTCGCGGGAGACCGGACGGCCGGCGTCGATGAATCGCCGCACGCCCGGGTCGTTGTCGAGGGCGACGAGCCGGTCGAGGTCGCCCTCGGTGAAGGACCGCAGCCTCAGCCGCGGGGTCTCCAGGAAGAATCGAGGATCCATGGCCGCGATCCTCGGCCGCCCCGTCCGTGCCTGTCCATCGGGTTTCCGTGCCGGTACGGACCCCCTGCCACCGGGCCTACAGCAGGGCCTGCGGGCGGTAGACCGTCAGTGCCTCGATCGCCTTGTCCAGTATCAACTCGCGCGGCGCCTCGGCCACTTCGCCGTCGAACGCCAGCGGTGTACCCGGCGCGATGTCCGCGATCCTTACCCGCCGCATCCGCTCCGCCGCGTGCACCGGCGAGCGGCTCAGCGGCCCGGCGAGCGCGGCGGCGAGCAGCCGCAGCCCCGGGGTGCGGCCGCCGTGCACGATCCGTACGTCCAGCAGACCGTCGGCCAGATCGTGCCGCCGGCCGGGGGTCGGCCCCATCCGCTGGTAGATGCAGTTCCCCGCGAACAGCAGCCACAGCGCCCGGTGCCGGCCCTCGAACTCCGCCGCCAGCTGATGTTCCCCGCGCAGTACCTTCAGCGCCGCCAGGACCCCGGCGGGCCAGCCGCCGATCCGCGGCGCCCAGTGCTCCCGCACCCGTACCAGCTCCGGATAGACGCCCAGGCTGAAGGTGTTGAGGAAGTGACCGGACTCCGCTCCGTCCGGCCCGGGGGTGAAGCGGCCGAGGTCCACCCGGACGGCGTCCCCCTCCGTCAGCGCCCTGACCGTGTCGTGCACGTCCTCGATGCCGAGGTCGTACGCGAAGTGATTGAGCGTGCCACCGGGAAAGACGGCCAGCGGCAGGCCGCGCCGCGCGGCGAGGGCCGCGGCCCGGTTGATCGTTCCGTCACCGCCGAGGATGCCGAGGGCGCGGCAGCGGCCCGCCGCCTTCTCCAGCTCGGTGTCCATCTCCTCGGGCTCGCACTCCACGATCTCCGCGAGCGGCAGCGCGTCACGCACCAGCGTGGCGGTCTCCGACGAACCGGACGCGCGGTTGACCACGACGACCAGATCCCGGCCGCCCGGCAGCGCGGGGGCCTCGGCGTACGGCCGCCCCGGTGACGGCATCTGGGAACGGGTCGGTACGATCCCGCGCACCGCGAAGGCCGCGCCCACCCCCAGCGCCGCGCCCACCAGCACATCGCTCGGATAGTGGACCCCCGTGTACACCCGGGAGAGAGCCACCGCGGCGGCCACGGGCGCCACCACGGCGCCCCAGCTCTTGGACTCCAGCGCCACCCCCGTCGCGAAGGCGGCGGCCGAGGCCGCGTGCCCGGACGGGAAGGAGGTCGTGAACGGCTGCCGCTTCAGCTGCCGTATCAGCGGCACGGCGTCGAGCAGCGGCCGCTGACGGCGCACCGCCCGCTTGCCCACGGTGTTGATGGCGGCCGAGGCGAGCCCCAGCGACACCACGCCCCGCAGGGCGGCGCGGCGCGCACGTGCTCCGTGCCCCAGCGTGGCGATGCCGGCCGCGGCACCGAACCAGAGCAGTCCGTGGTTCGCGCTGCGGCTCAGTCGCGGCAGCACAGGATCGGCGCCCGGCCAGTGCCGGGTGGCGACGGAACGGAAGACCTGCTCGTCCCAGGACTCGAGCAGTGCGGCGATCCTGGCACGGGTTCCCGGAGTCGCCTGGTGGGCCGCAGAGGTGTCGAACATGGAACGCGGGTACCCCGCGGATGGCGGACCCAAGCAGCCCGTACGGCATCCGGACGGACGGGCGGACGGGCCGGCTCGCGCCCGTGCCCGTGCCCGCTCCTCGGCTCGCGCGGGAGCGCACGCGGCGGAGAGCCGGCGTGCGCTGCCGGCGACGGGCAACCGCCGGGCGTCCCCGTGGGCGCGCCGGCGGGTACGGACGCGGCCGTCCCGGGTAGCAGGGGGGAGCGGAGCCCGGGGAGCACGGAGTGCCGAATCTCCGTATAAAGGGCTCAAGGCCCGTGCGACGGGCCGGTGGGCCCGGCCGGTGGGCCGGGCTTCCGGCGGGTGACGGCTGGAGGTGGCGTATGCGGCGGACGGCTCCCGAAGGCCGTGGCCCCGTCCGGTTCGGCCCGCCCGCCCCCGAGTCGGGGCTGCCCGCGCTGCCGGAGCTCGTCGACGTGTGCGCGGCGGCCGCCGGACGCTCCTCGGCCGAGGAGCCCGGCGGTGACGCCGTCCTGCGGGAGGCCGCCTGCGGCTACTGGGGGCGGCGCGGTCTGCACACGGCACCGGACGACGTGGCCGCCGCGCCCGGCGTGCAGCCCCTGCTGTTCGCGCTGCTCGCCGCGTACGGCGGGGACGTCCTCATGCCGAGGCCCTGCCCCGCCTGGTGGACCCCGCAGGCCCGGCTTCTCGGGCGGCCCGCCTACCATGTGCCGACCCCGGCGGAGGCGGGCGGCGTGCCCGATCCGTACGCCCTGCTGGAGACGGTCCGCCGGGTACGCGCCGAGGGCGGTACCCCTCGGGTCCTGCTGCTCTCCCTCGCCGACGACCCCACCGCCACCGTCGCCCCGCCCGAGCTCGTCCGCGAGGCCTGCGAGGCCGCGGCCGACGAGGGGCTGCACATCATCAGCGACGAGACCTGGCGCGACACCCTGCACCGGCCGCACGAGACGGTACTGCTCAGCCCGGCCGAGATGTGGCCCGACGAGGTCGTCATCGTCTCCGACCTGGCGGGCGCGCTGCTCCCGGCCGCCTGGCCGATGGCCGTCGCACGCTTCCCCGCCACCCCGGACGGAGCCGCCCGGCGGGCCAGAACGCTCGACATCCTCACCGCGCTCGGCGCGATGGTCGCCGGTCCCGTCGCCGCGGCCGCGGCCCACGCGCTGGACGAACCCGGTCCTGTCACGGCCAGAGCGGCGGCCGCGGCGGCCTTGTACGCGCGCGTGACCGCGGCCGCCCACCGCGCGGTGCTCGTCTCCGGCGCCCTCGCCAGGCCCCCGCAGGCGGGCCGTCATCTCTACGCCGACCTCGGGCCGCTGCGCGCCCGCCTGGCCGCTCTGGGGGTCACCGACTCGATGGAGCTGGAGAACCATCTGAGCGAACGCCTGGGCATGCCCGTACCGGGCGGCCACCGGTTCGGGGACGAACTGGGCGCGCTGCGCGTACGCCTGTCCACCGGACCGCTGCTCGGATCAACCCCGCGGCAGCGCCTGGAGTCCCTCACCGAGCCCGACCCCCTGGAACTGCCCCATGTCGCGCGAGCGCTCGACGTGTTCGGATCCGCCTTCGACGAACTGCGGTGAGCGGAGCCTCTATGACGGAACGAACCGGGCGAACCGACCACACGGAGCGAACCGGTGCCTCACGTCTCCTGGCTCTCCGAGCCGGGCCGGCGCAGTCGGCGCCACAGCGCCGGGGCGCCACTGACCACCACCGTCAGCACCACCGCCGCGAGCACCCCTTCCCAGGGCCGGGCGAAGAGCGACCCGCCGAGGACCCCGATCAGCTGATACGTCGCGGCCCAGGCCAGACAGGCCGGCACATCGCCCCGGGCGAACCGCCGCAGCGGCCAGTTCGCGAGCAGACAGGCCAGCATCACCGGAATCCGCCCGGCCGGTACCAGCCGGGACAGCACCAGCACCGTCACCCCGTTCTCCCGCAGCTTGCGCTGCGCCTGCTCCAGCCGGTCGGGCGGGGCATGCCGGCGCAGCGCGGCCAGCCAGCGCGAGCCGTTCTTCGAGCCGACGCCGCGCCGCCCGAGCCAGTAGAGCGAGACATCGCCGAGGAAAGCCGCGAAGGCCGCCACGACGAATATGTAGACCATCGAGAGCGGCGCGGTCTGGTGGAAGGCCACCACCGCCGCCGAACTCACCACCGCGCCCGTCGGCACCACCGGCACCAGCGCTCCCAGCGCCACCAGCAGAAAGAGCGACGGATAGCCGACGGCCTGCTGGGTCGACTCGGCCGGCAGCTGCGACATGAGCTGGTCAATCACCGCGTGACCTCCGGCCGCACACTCTCGCCGTGCCCCAGCAGATGCACCGTCACCTTCGGCGCGAGCCGCGCCGCGTTCCGTACGAACTCGTCGCCCGGCGAGAAGAACTCGTGGGGCCTGACGCCGTCCAGGCCGATCGGCCAGTACGTGCCGTAGTGCACCGGCACCGCCGCGCTCGGCGCCAGCCGGACCAGCGCCTGCGCCGCCCGCTCCGCGTCCAGATGCTCGGGCCCCAGATGGGGCCCCCAGCCGCCGACCGGCAGGAGCGCCACATCCACCGGTCCCACGGCGTCCGCCATCCCGTCGAAGAGCCCGGTGTCACCGGCGAAGTAGGTCCGCGACTCACCGCTGATCACATAACCGAGGGCGGGGGAGCGGTGCGGCCCGACCGGGAGCCGTCGTCCGTCGTGCCGCGCGGGCACGGCCCGTACCCGCAGCGGCCCGATCTTCACCTCGTCGCCCGCGTCGACCTCGGTGATCCGCAGCCCGGCCGGATTTCTGCGGCAGTCGAGCCTTCTGAGCCCGGGGACGGAGCGCGCCGCGTCGCGCGGCACGATCAGCAGGGTGCCGGGCACGAGTCTCGCCAGCGACCGCGGATGGAGATGGTCGGAGTGGAGATGCGAGACGAGCACCGCGTCGGCGACCGTGGCCCCGGCAGGCGGTACGGCTCCGAGACGGCGGCGCAGATGGGCCAGCCGGCGTACGAAGAGCGGGTCCGTCAGCACCCGGACCCCGGAGTCCTCGACGGTGCAGGTGGCATGGCCCCACCAGGTGATGACAGTTCCCAACCCGACCTCAGCTCCGTCCGCCCGGGGAGGTGTACGCCCCGGGCACGATCTCCGTACTCAGCGTACGGCGGGTACCCGCACGGGGTGGCCGGGATGCGCGGCGTCGCCCGCCGCCCGCCCGCGCGCGCCGCAGGCCATCCGGTGCGCTCCTCCCTCCCGGGGCCACACGCGGAGTAGGGTCTGCGGACCAGGGCGAGTGCGGGGGCACGGGGGGACGGACATGGATGCGTTACGAGTGGCTGCGATCGCCAGCCTGACCCCACTGGAGGAACTCGACCGCGTCCCCTTCCTGGTGGACACCCGCGGCCAGCACGCGATGTGCGCGCGGTGGGCCGAGGACAAGGGCTATGCCGTCACCACGCAGCTGCTCCTCTACGGACTGCGCCCCGGCCACCGCGGGTTATGGGCGGATGTCGAAGAGGGGCAGGTGGACCTCTTCGTCGCCGCCAACGAGCGGGTGCTCGACCGGGCGTTCACCTCGGCGCCCGCCTTCGCCGCCGAGTGCGAGCGCAGGGGCGTACGGCTGGAGACCGTCGGCCTGGACGAACCCCCGTACGACGCCGCCATGAAGGCCGATGTGCACCGCAGGCTCTCGATGCCGACGGCCGGGTACGGCGGCTGCTGACCGTACCGCCCGGGGACCGCGGCGAGCTGTGTCAGGCTGGGCCGAGCCCGTGGGTCGGTACGGGCCCTGACGTGAGGTGACAGCGGAGTGCTCCAGGGGCGATGGCGAACGACGGGCAGAGCCCTGCTGCGGGTGATCATCGTGTGGCTGGTGTCCACGCTGACCCTGCTGGTGCTCGCCGGGATCCTGCCGGACTTCCAGCTCCAGTCCGACGTCGGGGACAGCGCCACCAGGACAGCGGTCACGGCGGCCTGGGGCGCGGGCGCGTTCGGTCTGCTCAGCGCGCTGGTCTGGCCGCTGCTCGTACGGGCGCTGCTGCTCGTCCCCGCGCTGATACTCGGGCTGCTGGTGTTCTTCCTCAACGGCTCGCTGCTGCTGATCGCGCTCTGGCTCATTCCCGACGGCCGGGGCGCCGCCAACCCGGAGACCGCGGTGGTCGTCGCCGCGGTGATGTCCGCCGTGGCCTCCGCCACCTCCACGGCGCTCGCGGTCGGCGACGACGGCGCCTACCGGCGAAGACTCTGGCGCCTCGCCGACCGGCGGCGCCGCAGGAGCGGCGAGGACGGCAGCCACGGCGGCCAGCCCGGCACGGTCTTCCTGCAACTCGACGGGGTGGGGCACCAGGTGCTGCTGGACGCCGTCGCCGACGGGGTGATGCCCCATGTCGCCGGCTGGCTGGGCAGCGGACGGTCGGGATCCATGGCCGATTCCGGGCAGCCGACGCACCGGCTGACGCCCTGGCGCACCGACTGGTCCAGCCAGACCGGCGCCAGCCAGCTGGGCATCCTGCACGGCTCCAACCACGACATCCCCGCGTTCCGCTGGTACGAGAAGGACAGCGGCCGGATCATGGTCAGCAACCGGCCCGCCAGCGCCGCGGAACTCCAGCGCCGGGCCATCGAACGCACCGGCGACGGCGGGCTCCTCACCCTCGACGGCGCCAGCCGCGGCAATCTCTTCAGCGGCGGCGCCGACCAGCTGGCCCTGGTGCTCTCGATGGCCGCCAGACGCGGCAGGGCCAACCGCTCCCGCGCCGGCTACTTCGCGTACTTCTCCGATCCGGCCAACGCCGTCCGTACGGTGGTCTCCTTCGTCGCCGACGTCGGCCGCGAGATCGGCCAGTCGACGCGGGCGCGGCTGCGCGGCGACCGGCCGCGGGTCGGCCGGGGCGGGCTCTACCCGCTCATCCGGGCCTTCGCGACCGTCGTCGAGCGGGACGTGGTGGTCGCGGCGGTGATGGGGGACATGCTCGCCGGACGCACCGCCGTCTACGCCGACCTCGTCGCCTACGACGAAGTGGCCCACCACTCGGGACCGCACAGCCGCGACGCCGCGCGCGTCCTCGAACGCCTCGACCGCTCGGTCGGCCTGATAGCCAAGGTCGCCGAGCACGCGCCCCGTACCTACCGGATCGTGCTGCTCTCCGACCACGGCCAGAGCCCCGGCGAAACCTTCGAAGGCCGCTACGGGCTCACCCTCAAGGACCTGGTCAGAGCGGGCTGCGGACTGCCCGTGTCGCGCAAGGCCGAGCGGACGAAGAGCGGCGCGGAGGCGCGTGACGCCGCACGGCACGCCGTACTCAGCGCGCTCCACCGGCCGATGGGGGAGGAGGACACCGGGCGGAAGCCCGCCCAGGACTCGGAACCGATCGTGCTCGCCTCCGGGAATCTCGCCCTGATCTCCTTCCCCGAGGTACGGGGGCGGATGAGCCGCGAACAGATCGACCGGCGCCACCCCGCGCTGCTGCGGACCCTCGCGGGGCACCCGGGGATCGGCTTCCTGCTGGTCCGCAGTGAGAGACACGGATCGGTGGTGCTCGGCCCTGACGGGGTGGAGGTCCCGGTCGCCGAGCTCGGTGACGAAGGGCCGCTCGCCGCCATGGGGCCCGGCGCGGCCGACGCCGTACGGCGCACCGACACCTTTCCGCATGTCGCCGACATCATGGTCAACTCGATGTACGACCCGGTGACGGGCCGGGTGCACGCCTTCGAGGAACAGATCGGCTCGCACGGCGGCCTCGGCGGCGAACAGTCGCGGGCCTTCCTGCTGTCACCGCTGGTGCTCTCGGCGCCGGTCCCCGACAGCGGTGAACTCGTCGGCGCCGAAGAGGTGCACCGGGTGCTCGCCCGCTGGCTGCGCGAAGGCAGCGGACCGCAGGTGCCGCTCGGACCCGCGGCGGAACCCCGTCCGGCGGAATCCCGTCCGGTGGAGCTCCGTCCGGTGGAGGGGCCGTCGGCGCAGGCGCAATCGGGCGATGTACGGCCCGCTGCGGCGCGTTCGGCCGAGGGCGAAAGGAATTCGGCGTAACGAACGTCCCCCATACGGGCGATTTCCGGCGGTAGCAGGACGAGTCGCGGCCGTTGATGGGCAGGGGTGGCATGTCCAGGAGGTCGTGCCCATGCGCCACGCCGCGTCCGTCAGCCCCAGCACCGCAGCCGCCCGCGCGGCCGCCTCCGCGCGCCGGACCGCGCTGGTGACCCTGCTGGTGCTGGTCGCGCTCCTGGGCATGTCGCTCGATGCCCGTTCCGCGGTGGCGCGGGGCGCGGAGTCCCGGCCACCCGCCTCGGCCGCCCCCGATCCCGCGGGCGAGGGAAAGCAGGACACGGCCGAGACCGAACAGGCCGCCCCCTCCAGGACCGAGCGGGCGGGCAGGGCCCGTATCGAGCCGTTCGCCCGCTCAGGCCCGCAGGCGGGGACGGAACAGGATCCGTACGCCGGGCGCCGCGCTCCGGCCGGGCCCCCGCGGGCGCCGAGTGCCTCGCGCTGTGTGGTGCTGCGCTGCTGACAGGCCCGAGGGCCCCATGTGCCCATCGAGTCACAGCAGTTGCTTCAGCCCCATCTCACAGCGAGGACACCACCATGCCTATTGACCCCTTCGCCGCACTCAACGCCATGCTCCGCGCCGAAGTCGCGCGCGCCGACGTGTCAGAAGCCCGTCGACGGGCCTCGCGCGGTTCCGACCGGGACGCCGAGCCCGTAGCCGCGTCCGACGGCGGGGCCGCGGACGGAGAACGCACCGAGAGCGGCAGTCCGCAGTAACGCCCTGACCGCACGCCCGGCCGCGCCGCTCTCGGTGGGCGCGGCCGGGTCGCGGGCCGGTCCGGCCGGCCGGCGGAAGAAGCCGGTCCGGCCGGCGGAAGCCGGGGAGAACGGGGGAAGGGCCGTGGGCGCGGCGGCCCATGGCCCTTCCCTTCGGTACACCGGTTTCCTCAGCGCACCGGCGCGCCGGGCCCGAGCGGTATGCCCACCGCCCACCAGATGAGGAACAGCGCCGTCCACGCGACCGTCATGGCGACGGCCAGCGGCAGTGTGTACGAGGCGAGCGTGCCGATGCCGGCGCTCTTGCGGTACCGCTGGAGGAAGCCAAGGGCCATCACGAAGTACGGACTCATCGGGGTGATGGCGGTCGACCCCGAGTCCGCGATCCGGAACAGCGCCTGCGTCGTCTCCGCCGGGACGCTGACGAGCATCAGCATCGGCACCAGGACCGGCGCGGCCAGCGCCCACATCGCCGACCCGCTGGTGACCATGACATTGACCAGGGTCAGCAGCACCAGGATCAGCAGGAACACCAGGACGATCGGCATCCCGCTCTGTTCCAGCGCCTCGGCGGCCCTGACGGCGAGCACATCGCCGATATTCGTCCAGTCGAAGTACGCGAGGAACTGGGCGATGGCGAAGAACAGCACCAGCACCGGCGCCATCTGCATGACACCCTGCCCCATCAGTTTCGGTACGTCGCCCGGTGAGGTGATCGAGCCCGAGCGGTATCCGTACACGATGCCGACCAGCCCGAAGACCAGGGCGACGACCGCCGCGATGCCGTCGAGGAGCGGCGAGTCCACGATGCTGCCGCCCTCGCCCCGCAGTGGCGACGACTGCGGCAGCATCACCGCGACCAGCACCACGAGCGTCGCCACCAGGGTGAGGACGGCAGCGCGCAGCGCCGAGCGCTCCCGGGGACTGAGAGTGAGCGCGCCGAGGTCTTCGAGATCGGCGTCCGGGTCGGCGTCGAGATCGGGCCGCCGGCTCAGGACGAATTTCGTCACGAGCGTGATGACGGCCGCGAGCAGCAGCGACGAGGCGATGTTGAAGAACCAGTTGCTCAGCGGTGAGACATAGGCGGCGTCTCCTCCGACGATCCGCGCGGCCGCGGTGGTGATGCCGGCGAAGATGGCGTCGTTGGGCGTGGGGATCGGGCTGGCGTCGTACCCGGAGGCGATGGCCGTGTAGGCGACGACGATGCCGAGGATCGGGGAGCGTCCCACGGCGCGGAAGGCCAGACCGCCCAGCGGTACGAGAATGATGTACGCGGCGGCCGAGGCGACATGCGCCACGGTGCCGGCGAACGCGACGGCGAACACCACCCAGGAGGCCGGCACCCGCGAGACGCTGACCCGCATCAGCGCCGCGAGGAAACCGGTCCGCTCGGCGACGGCGACGCCCATGATCACCACCACGATGGTGGCCATCGGCGGGAAGGTGGCGAAGTTCTCGATCATCGTCGAGACCGCCATGGACAGTCCGTCACCGCTGAGCAGATTCTGTACCGCGACCGTCTTGCCGTCGCTGGGAGCGACGACGGAGACATCGGCCGCGGCCAGCACCGCGCTGATGACCGCGAGCACCGCGGACAGGATCCAGAACAGCCAGAACGGATGCGGCAGCGCGTTGCCCGCCCGTTCGATCACGGCCATCGCGCGGACGACGCGCGGCAGCCGGGTTCCGTCGGGCGGTGGGGAGGACGTACCGGGTGGCGAGGGCGTACCGGCGGGGGCGGGGGTCGGCGTGGTCATGGGAGCGGCTCCTTGCTCGGGTCCACGGTGTCAGGTGGAGGGGTTCTGCGGGAGGGGTCAGCGCCGGTGGGACGGGGGAGTGCGGAACTGGCGCAGGAACTGCCACATGACCTCGTGCGCCTCGATGGTCTGCGTGGTGTAGCCGCCGCCGCTGTAGATGTCGGCGCCCGGCCAGGTGTGTCCGCCGTCGGTGACCGCGACATGCCGGACCTCGGCCCCGCGGTCGCAGCCGAGCCGGCGCGACACGGTGATGTCGGGCTCGGTCACCCGGTCACGGGCGCGCAGGACGCAGCCGTTGAGGCCGGCCCAGCCCGCCACCCAGTCCTGAATGGCGGGGAGTCCGCGCTCGGCGTCGCCGGCGTACGGGATGGTCGCGTCACCCGTGCCGTGGAACTCGATGACGGGGACCGGCCGGGAGGGCTCGCATGCCTCGCCGGTCGGGTAGAGGGCGGCGGCGACGGGGGCGATGGCGGCGATCCGGTCGGCCGTACGGCAGGCGAGCAGCGTCCCGACGAAGCCCGCTCCGTTGGACTTTCCGGTCGCGTACACCCGCCGCTCGTCGACGCACAGCGTGTCTTCGAGCCGGTCCAGGAGGTCTTCGGTGAACGCGACGTCGTCGACGCCGGCCGCCGCGTAGGGAGCGCCCTGCCAGGCCTGCCGGTCGCCGTCCCCGGTACCGATCACGCCGTTGGGGTAGACGACGACGGCGGGCAGCGTCGACAGCTTGGAGAACTCCTCCGTTCCCGCGCCGGTGTTGCCGCGGCCGTGGAAGGCCAGGATGACCGGCCAGTCGCGCTTGTGGCTGTATCCGGCCGGGAGATGGAGCTGATATGTCCGGTCGCGGCCGCCGCTGGTGAGGGTGTGCTGTTCGCTGGTGCCGGGCTGCTGAGGGGCGGGCAGCCGGCAGGCCTTGGAGGCCGCGGCGGGTGCTTTGGCCGCGCCGCCGGGTGCGGCGGTGGCGGTCCCGGCACCGGTGGCTCCGAGGGACAGGACGAGGCCCAGGGCGGCCGTCGCCGTCCGCCGCAGGGGGCGGGTGGTACGACTCTTCCGGCTGCTGTGCGGGGTGCCAGTCATGGCAGGCTCCTTCTGCCGGACGCCTGGGGCGGACGGCTCACTGATGTGCGGGCAGGGGTGCCCCACGCTGCGGGGGCGGGGGATCGCGGTCCGGGGGCCCGAGGTGCGACGAGCGTCGTACGGGCCCGGCGGCGCGGGAAGGTCCGGCCCACGGCACCACGCGCGATGAGGCGGGCGCGGTGCCGTGTGCGGAGGGTGCGGGGTTACGGGTGCGAAGGGTGCGCGGTGTTCGGCGCGGGTCCGGCGTGCGGGGTGCGCGCGGTGCGCGGGCGGAGTGGCTGGTCAGCCGGTGTCAGACGTCCAGCCACTCCTTGACGAAGGCGACCACACGGACCACGACGGCGTCGACGACCGCCTGTCCGTCCTCGGCGGTCGCCCGGCGCGGGTCACCGAGGATGCCATTGGGGCTGAGCCGGTCGTAGCGGACGGCGAGCGCCGGATGGCTGCCGTGCCGTGAGAGCCGGGAGAGCGGATCGAGTTGGGCGGTGACGGTCGTACCGGCGGCGAGCCGGTCGGTGTGCACCAGATGCGGGGTGAGATGGAGCAGCTGCGCGGTCTCGGCCTCGCCGCCGTGGCCGTGCACCTCGCTGACCCCCATACCGGACACGACATCGGCAGCGAGCGCGGTGACGGGTGTCCACGCGAACTGCAGATCGGGGTGGGTGGTGAGCAGATCCTGCGCCACCGTGGCCAGGGTGGCGTTGTTGCCGCCGTGACCGGTTATCACGAGCACCTTCCGCCAGCCGTGCCGGTACAGGCTCCCGACGTACTCACGGACCACCGCGGCCAGGGTCGTGGTGGTCAGGGTGACCGTGCCGGCGAAGGCGAGATGGTGCGGGGAGACACCGACCGGCAGTTGCGGACCGATGACCGCACGGCCGGCCAGTTCGGCGGCCACGCGTTCGGCCACCCCCTCGGCCCGGATGGTGTCCGTGGCGAGAGGCATACCGGGACCGTGCTGTTCGAACGCGCCCGCCGGGATGATCACCACGGGGCTCGCCGTGACCGCCGCGGCCGCCTCTTCGGTGGTCATCTCGGCCAGCCGCAGGGGCTGTCGGGCGCTCATCGGCCGGTCCCCGAGGCGGTTTCCGGGACAGTGTCCGCGGCGGTCTCCGGGACGGTGTCCGGGAAATCGGCGGCGAGGACCGCTTCGCGGATGGACCCCAGATGTTCCCGGGTCAGCCGCTCGGCCGCGGCCGCGTCCCCGTCCCGTACCGCCTCGAAGATCTCCACGTGTTCGGCGTGGTCCCGGGCGCGGTCGTTGTACCGGTGCCGGATCTCGACCTGTTCCCGCGCCCTGACCTGGAGCAGCGCCTCGACGGCTTCCCGCAGCAGCGCGTTGCCACTGGCGGCTGCCAGCGCCACATGGAAGTGCACCGACTGCCGCAGCGATTCCTCCGGCGGATGCAGCGCGTTGGCGGACGCCGCCTCCAGCTCCCCGACCGCCTCCGGCGCGCGGGTACGCGCCGCGGCGGCGGCCACGGCCGGCTCCAGGACCAGCCGCGCCTCGACGAGTTCGAGCACCGACTCGCGGCTGCCGCGCGGAAGGTGGGGATTGGCCAGCAGCCGTCGCTCACTGCCCGGGCCCACGTACGTGCCCGAGCCGTGCCGGAACTCCACCACGCCGGTGGCCTCAAGTCTGCGCAGGGCCTCGCGGACCGTGGGCGTGGTGACGTCGAACCGTCGGGCGAGGTCCCGCGAGGACGCCAAAGCGTCTCCCGGGACCAGCCGTTCGGTACGGATGATCTCGACGATGCTGTCCGCCAGATGCTCGGACAGTGACAGTTCACTGCGACTCATAAAGTGAATAGATCACTTGATCTCTTCGGGTGTCAATGGTCGCGACGTGATGTGTTCTGTCCGGGCGCGGGGTCCAGTGCCTGGGCGGCCACGAGATGAAGGAACTCGCGCTCGTTGCCCGCCAGGCCCGCCGCGCTGAGGGCCTCGTCCGCCTCCGCGATCGGGGCCGCCAGTAACGGGGCGCTCAGGGAGGCCTGCAGGGGATCGTCCAGGACGGCCCGGACAGCCGCCAGAAGGCGGAGATAGGCCCGAGCCGCGGTGTACTCACTGGACATGCCGGACGTTCGGGACGCGGTGGTCATCTCGGCTTCCTTCCCATGAATCCGTCGGACTTTCCAGTCTGATTCATGGGTCTGACAAAGCCGCCGCGCCCGCGTCACCGTCGCCCGGCCGACGCGTCACTCCTCGACGAGCATCCCCTTGCGGAGCCGGCTGATGATCCGGCTCAGCAGCCGGGACACATGCATCTGCGAAACGCCCAGTTCCGCGCCGATCTGGGACTGCGTCATCTCCCGGCCGAAGCGCATCTCCACGATGCTGCGCTCGCGCTCGTCGAGCTGCTCCAGCAGCGGGGCCAGTGTGTGCAGGTCCTCGACCTTCTCCATGGCCGGGTCCGCCTCGCCCATCACATCGGCGAAGGTGCGCCCGCCGCCGTTGGGCTGTCCCTCGTCGCCGGTGGGCATGTCCAGGGAGCCGGCCGTGTAGCCGTTGGTCGCGACCAGGCCCTCGATGACCTCTTCGTCGCTGATGCCGAGCAGCTCGGCGAGTTCCTTGACGGTCGGATCCCGGTCCAGGCTGGTGGCCAGGTGCTCCTTGGCCTTGGCCAGCTCGACGCGCAGCTCCTGGAGGCGGCGCGGGACATGGACGGCCCAGCTGGTGTCACGGAAGAAGCGCTTGATCTCGCCCACGATGTAGGGGACCGCGAAGGAGGTGAACTCGACCTCGCGGGACAGATCGAACCGGTCGATCGCCTTGATCAGGCCGATCGTGCCGACCTGGAGGATGTCCTCCATGTCGCCGCCGCCCCGGTTGCGGAAGCGGCTCGCCGCGAAGCGGACCAGCGACTGGTTCATCTCGATGAGCGTGTTGCGCGCGTACTGGTACTCGTGCGTGCCCTCTTCCAGGACCTGGAGCTGATCGAAGAACACCTTCGACAGCGCACGCGCGTCCTTCGGGGCGATCTTGCCCGCGTCCTCGATCCACGGCAGCTCGTCGGAGGGTGCTCCTGCCCTGGGAGCGAGGACACCCTCCGCCTGCTCCACTTCGGCAGCATGCACAGTTCTGGTCGTCATGACATCACCCTCCAGCGCAGCGGACCCTACAAAGGGCGCTCCTGCCCTGAACGCGCCCACTCATGTCCGGCTGTCCGAGATCAGTTTTCCGGAGCCCGCTCCGGCGGCCGCCGCACCGTACGACAAGCGCCACGCCTACGGAAGGACCGACGTCAGATACTTGACCGTCGCCGGATCCGCCGGGAGGAAGGTCTCGACGGCCAGTTCGGCGACCGTCACATCCATCGGCGTGTTGAAGGTGGAGATGGACGACACGAAGGACAGCACGTGCCCGTCGTGCTCGATCCGCATCGGCAGCGCGAAACCCGGCATCGCGGCAGGGCCGTCCGCGTGGGCCGCCGCCTCTGTCCGTGCCGCGCCGGGGCGTGGGGCCGGCAGCGGATAGGCGGCCACCTCCTCGTACAGCTCGCGCAGCGCCGGGGAGCGGGAGAGCGCGAGCTGACGCCCCATCTGCTCCAGCAGATGCCCGCGCCACTCCGGCAGATTGCGGATCCGCGGAGCGAGCCCCTCCGGATGAAGGGTGATCCGCATCGCGTTCAAGGGCGGTGCGAGGAGCTTCTCGGGCAGCCCCTCCATCAGCAGGGCGATGCCCCGGTTGGCGGCCACCACGGTGTACGTCCCGTCGACGACCACCGCCGGATACGGCTCGTAGCCCCGCAACAGCTGACCGAGGCCCTCGCGCAGGGCGTCCATGGCCGGGTCGTCGAGCGCCGTCTCGGTGAACCGGGGCGCGTAACCCGCCGCCAGCAGCAGGACATTGCGCTCCCGCACCGGAACGTCGAGATGCTCGGCGAGCCGCAGCACCATCTCCTCGCTGGGGCGGGACCGGCCCGTCTCGATGAAGCTGATGTGCCGGGCGGACGAATCCGCCCGCAGGGCCAGCTCCAGCTGGCTGACCCGGCGCTGCCGGCGCCAGTCGCGCAACAGGGGACCGACTGCCGTGTCCGGGGCGAGAGCTGCCATACGAGGACCGTAATGCAACGGCCGAGGAGGGTCATACACCGCGGGACATCCGCTGGAACCGACCCGCGCGGCACGGCGGACACGGGGCGCGCGCAGGACGACGTATCGTCGGCCGGGTCGCTGCCCGTTCCCGGAAGGAGCCCCCCATGGCCACCGAGGCGCTGTCGCAGAAGGAGACCGAGGACCGGCTGCGGGAGCTTCCCGACTGGAGCCTCAAGGAGGGGCGCATCACCCGCTCGTACCGGCTCGGCAGCCACTTCGCGGCGACCGCCATGGTCGTCCATGTCGCCCAGATCCAGGAGGAGCTGAACCACCACTCCGACCTGACCCTCGGCTATAACACCGTCTCCCTCGCCGTGCACACGCATGACGCGGGCGGCGCCGTCACCGAGCGGGACTTCACGCTCGCGCGACGCGTCGAGGAAATTGCCCCGGCACACGGCGCGAACTGATCGGTGCGGCGCCAAACACCCCCGCCGGTGCATTTACGCTGGTGACCATGGACGTACTGGCCGGACTCCTCGACGGACCGCGGGCCCGGGGGGCTTTTCTGCTGCGCATGGTGATGGAGCCGCCATGGTCCGTCCGCATCGAGGACCGCGCCCCGCTCTGCCTGATGTGCGTCACCCGCGGTGAGGCCTGGATCGTCCCCGACGGCGGCGGGGATCCGGTGTGCTTACGTCCCGGGGGTGTCGCGGTCGTCCGCGGCCCGGAGCCGTACATCACCGCCGACCGCCCCGAGACCAGCCCCCGCGCGCTCATCGGCCCCGGCGGCGTCTGCCACACCCTGGAGGGCGAACCGCTCGCCCAGTCCATGCGACTGGGGGTACGGACCTGGGGGAACGCCCCGGACGGCGGGACGACCGTCCTGATCGGTACGTACCAGATGGACGGCGAGGTCAGCAGACGGCTGCTCGACGCGCTGCCCACCCTGCTCCAGCTGCCCGCCGACGCGTGGAACGGTCCGCTGATGCCGGTCCTCGACGACGAGATCTCCCGGGACGAGCCCGGCCAGAGCGTGGTGCTCGACCGGGTGCTCGACCTGATGCTGATCGCCGTGCTCAGGGCGTGGTTCTCGCGCCCCGACGCGGAGGCACCCGGCTGGTACCGCGCCATGGCCGACCCGACGGTCGGCGGCGCCCTGCGGCTGCTGCAGAACGACCCGGCCCGTCCCTGGACGGTCGCCTCGCTCGCCGCCGCGTGCGGAATATCGCGGGCCGGGCTCGCCCGCCGCTTCACCGAGCTGGTCGGGGAACCCCCGATGGCATACCTCACCGGCTGGCGGCTCGCGCTCGCCGCCGATCTGCTGCGCGGAACGGACGCCACGGTCGAGTCGGTGGCCAGGAAGGTCGGCTACAGCGGTTCGTTCGCGCTCAGCGCGGCCTTCAAGCGGGTACGGGGCGTCAGTCCGCAGGAGTACCGGGCGGGCGGCGCGACGACCGGAGCGGTACCGGGCGCCGCGGCAGGCACCGTGCCGGAGCAGCAGCGGAGCTCGCCGTAACCCCGGCAACGACGGCGCCGCCGGCCGGTGTCGGCCGGCGGCGCCGGGTGACGCGGTGTCCGGTCGGGTCTTCCGTACCGGCCGGTCCCGCTCGCGTCAGCGGTTGACCGTCGCCGGGTCCGGGCCGATGCGCTTGCCCTCGTCGAGCGCGGCGAACGCCGCCAGGTCGTCGGCGTCCAGCTCGAAGCCGAACACGTCGAGGTTCTCCCGGATCCGGGACGGGGTCACGGACTTGGGGATCACCACGTTCCCCAGCTGGAGATGCCAGCGCAGCACCACCTGGGCCGGGGTCTTCCCGTGCTTCCGCGCGATGGCCACCACCGTCGGGACCTCCAGCAGACCCTTGCCCTGGCCCAGCGGCGACCAGGCCTCGGTGAGGATGGAGCGCTCCGCGTGGAAGGCACGGGACTCGCCCTGCTGGAGCTGCGGGTGCAGCTCGATCTGGTTGACCGCCGGGACCACGGAGGTCTCGCCGATCAGCCGCTCCAGGTGCGCCGGAAGGAAGTTGGAGACACCGATGCTCCTGGCCCGGCCGTCCGCGTGGATCTTCTCGAACGCCCGGTACGTGTCGACATAGGTGCCGGCCTCCGGCATCGGCCAGTGAATGAGATAGAGATCGACATAGTCCAGGCCGAGCTTCTTCAGCGAGGTGTCGAAGGCGCGCAGCGTGGAGTCGTACCCCTGCTCGCTGTTCCACAGCTTGGTGGTGATGAAGAGATCCTCACGGGGTGTCCCTGAGGCGGCGATGGCCTTGCCCGTGCCCTCTTCGTTGCCGTAGATGGCGGCGGTGTCGATGCTTCGGTAGCCGGCCTCCAGCGCGGTGCCGACGGCCTGTGCCGCCTCGTCGTCCGGCACCTGCCAGACACCGAAGCCGAGCTGCGGCATTTCGATGCCGTTGTTGAGAGTGAGGGTGGGGACCTTGCTCACGGGCGGTCGATCCTAACGTCGTCGGTTGCTTCTCCGTCGTACAACGATCACGAGGGCGGACGGATTCCCGCCACCGTGTCCGTCGGGCGCCGGCGGTGCCGCCTCAACGGTAGAGCGCGTCGACCTCGACGGCGTAGGCGGCCTCGATCGCCTTGCGCTTGAGCTTCAGCGACGGCGTCAGCAGCCCGTGTTCCTCGCTGAACGGATGCGCCAGGATCCGGAACGTACGGATCGACTCGGCCTGCGACACCGCCGTGTTGGCGGCCACCACCGCGCGCCTGACCTCCATCTCCAGATCCGGATCCCGCACCAGCTCGGCGGGTTTGAGCCGTGGCTTGCCCTGGACGGACAGCCAGTGTTCGACGGCCTCCTGGTCCACGGTGACCAGCGCCGCGATGTACGGCCGGTCGTTGCCGACCACGATGCACTGCGACACCAGCGGATGCGCCCGTACCCGCTCCTCCAGCGCCCCGGGAGACACGCTCTTGCCGCCGGAGGTCACCAGGATCTCCTTCTTCCGGCCGGTGATGGTCAGATAGCCGTCCTCGTCGAGCGCCCCCAGATCGCCGGTCGCGAGCCAGCCGTCCTGGAGGACGCCGTCGGTGGCCTTCGGATCGTTGAGATAGCCGGCGAAGACCTGGCCGCCGCGCAGCCACACCTCGCCGTCCTCCGCGATGTGCACGGTGGTGCCGGGGATCGGCTGCCCGACCGTGCCGTAGCGGGTGCGCTCCGGAGGGTTGGCCGTGGCCGCCGCGCACGACTCCGTGAGCCCGTACCCCTCGTAGACGATGACACCCGCGCCCGCGAAGAACAGCCCGAGCCGCCGGTCCATCGCGGAGCCGCCGGACATGGCATGCCGTACGCGGCCGCCCATCGCGTCGCGGACCTTGCTGTAGACGGCCTTCTCGAAGAACTGGTGCTGCACGCGCAGCGCGGGGGAAGGCCCGTGCCCGACTCCGAACGCCCGGTGCTCCATCGCCTCCGCGTAGCGCACCGCCACCTCGACGGCCTTGTCGAAGGGCCCGGCCTTGGCGTCCTTCTCCGCCTTGCGCCGCGCGGCGTTGTAGACCTTCTCGAAGATGTACGGCACCGCCAGGATGAACGTCGGCCGGAACGCGGCCAGATCGGGCAGCAGGGCGCTCGCCTGGAGGGCCGGCTGATGGCCCAGCTTCACCCGGCCGCGGACCGCCGCGATCTCGACCATCCGTCCGAAGACATGCGCCAGCGGCAGGAAGAGCAGCGTCGACGCCTCGTCACCCGACTTGGTGTGGAAGACCGGCTCCCAGCGGTTGAGCACCGTGTCCGCCTCGAACATGAAATGGGCGTGGGTGAGCACACAGCCCTTGGGGCGGCCGGTGGTGCCCGAGGTGTAGATGACGGTGGCCACGGAGTCGGGCGTCACCGCTTTCCTGTGCCGGTGCACCACGTCGTCGTCGATGCCGGCGCCCGCACCGAGCAGCTCGTCGACGGCGCCCGCGTCCAGCTGCCACAGCCGCCCGAGCCGTGGCAGCCGGTCGATCACCGAGCCGACGGTCATGGCGTGGTCCTCGTGCTCGACCACACAGGCCGAGACGTCGGCGTCGTGCAGCATCCAGTAGACCTGCTCGGCGGAGGAGGTCGGGTAGACGGGCACGGACTGGGCGCCGACGGCCCAGATCGCGAAGTCGAAGAGCGTCCACTCGTAGCGGGTACGGGACATGATCGCGACCCGGTCCCCGAACCGCACGCCGTGCGCGAGCAGCCCCTTCGCCAGACCGAGCACCTCGTCGCGGAACACGGCGGAGGTCACGTCCCGCCAGCGGCCCTCCTCGTCCTTACGGCCGAGCGCGATACGGCGCGGGTCGTCGAGGGCATGATCGAACACGGCGTCCGCGAGCCCACCGACGGGGGGCGCAGCGGCCAAGGGGGGGACGGTGAACTCGCGCAATGACTTGCTCCTTGTGGCGCTCCGCACAGCGCCGGTGACGGTACCCCACGGCGGGGCCCGGCGGGAGAGTGTGCGCGGCGCCGGAGCAGAGCCGTATCACCACAGGTCAGCGCCTGAAACGAGACCGGATCGGCGAGGGCCGGGCACACTTCTGACCGCAGGGTAGGTTCGTTGCGGTGGAATCTCCACCAAACCCGTACGACGTTGTCACGCGGGCCAGGGATCTTGGTCTGTACCTGCGGGGTCGCCGTCCGGCGGGGGTGGGGGCCGGTCCGGCTGGGGTGCGGGGTGCGGGGCCGTTCGTCGTGGTGCGGGGGGCGGGGGCTCCGGAGGTGTGTGTCCGGACTGCATGATTTACGGCGCCGTGCGGCTCGTTTGTCGGGTGCGGCTTGGTGTGCGCCACAAATCACGCTCTACGTCCGGACACACACCTCCTGCGCCCCCACCCCCCTCCCGCCGGTGGCCCACCAGCCCGCCCGGCCCCGCCTGGGGAAGGTGGGAACGCGCGCGCCCGTGGACCGGAGGACCGCTCCTCCCGTGTGACGACCGCCCGTCTCCACGACCGCCGGCGAGTGAGCCGAAGGGGCGCGCCGCTGTCGAAAAGGAGAGCGCGCACAGGCCCCGAGGTACGAGGGGCCGAGCACGGTCGACTGTCGACAGGGGCATAAGGCGCCCCGGAGGCGAACCGAGCCCCAAAAAAGGGGGAGGCGGAACCCGGCCGACGCAGGGGGCGCTCCCCGTCGGCCGGGCCCTTTTCCCGTGCAGCGGGGACGAGTCAGACCCCGGTGTGCAGGGCGATCCGCTCATCGCCCGCGTACACGTTCATGGAGGGGCCGCGGAGAAAGCCGACCAGCGTCAGCCCTGTTTCCGCGGCGAGGTCGACGGCGAGCGACGACGGTGCCGACACTGCTGCCAGGACGGGAATGCCCGCCATCACGGCTTTCTGTGCCAGTTCGAAGGAGGCGCGGCCCGAGACCAGCAGGATCGCCCGGGAGAGCGGCAGGAGGTCTTGTCGCAGCGCGCGGCCGACCAGTTTGTCGACCGCGTTGTGGCGGCCGACGTCCTCCCGGATGTCCAGCATCTCGCCGTCCTCGGAGAACAGGGCGGCCGCGTGCAGCCCCCCGGTCCGTTCGAAGACCTGTTGTGCCGCCCGCAGCCGGTCGGGGAGGCTGGAGAGCAGTGCGGGCTCGACCCGGACCGGGGGAGTGTCGTTGATCGGGAAACGGGCGGTGGTCCGTACGGCGTCCAGGCTGGCCTTGCCGCACAGGCCGCACGAGGAGGTCGTGTAGACGTTGCGCTCCAGCGTGATGTCCGGGACGGGCACGCCGGGCGCGAGCTGTACGTCGACCACGTTGTACGTGTTGGAGCCGTCGTCCTTCGCGCCGGCGCAGTACACGATGGACCGCACATCGGCGGCCGCCGCGAGCACGCCCTCGCTCACCAGGAAGCCCGCCGCGAGCGCGAAATCGTCGCCCGGGGTGCGCATCGTGATGGCGAGCGGCTTGCCGTTCAACCGGATTTCCAGGGGTTCTTCGGCGACCAGGGTGTCGGGCCGGGTCGTGACGGATCCGTCCCTGATGCGGATGGTGCGGCGGCGCTCGGTGACCCGTCCCATGGTGATCAGTCCTACTCGTGTCGATCAGCGCTGCTGTACGTGCTGGAAGCCGAAGCGGCCCTTGATGCAGAGGTTGCCGTGGGTCACCGGGTTGTCGTGCGGCGAGGTGACCTTCACGATCTCATTCTCCTGTACGTGCAGGGTCAGATTGCAGCCAACACCGCAGTACGCGCAGATCGTGGTGGTCTCCGTCTGGACCGACTCGTCCCAGGTGCCCGCCTCGCGCATGTCGAACTCCGACTTGAAGCTGAGCGCCCCGGTCGGGCAGACCTCGATGCAGTTGCCGCAGTAGACACAGGCCGAATCGGTGAGCGGCGCGTCGTGCTCGGTGGAGATACGGGCGTCGAAGCCGCGGCCCGCCACGGAGATCGCGAAGGAGTTCTGCCACTGCTCGCCGCACGCGTCCACGCACTTGTAGCACTGGATGCACTTGTCGTAATCGCGGACATAGAGATCGTTGTCGATCTTGGGCTCTTCGTTCAGCCGGGCCGCGTCCGGGCCGAAGCGGGCCGGCTCGGCCTCGTACTCCTTGATCCACTCGGCGGCCCTCGGGGTGGTCGAGAGATCCGTCGAGGAGGCGAGGAGTTCGAGGACGATCTTCCGGCTGTGCCGGGCGCGCTCGGTGTCCGTACGGACGTCCATGCCCGCCTCGGCGCGGCGCGAGCAGGCCGGCGCGAGGGTACGGGCGCCCTCGACCTCGACGACACACACCCGGCAGGCGTTCTTCGGCGTGAGCGTGTCGCCCTCGCAGAGGGTCGGGATGTCCTTGCCCGCCGCCCGGCAGGCGTCGAGGAGGGTGGCGCCCTCGGGGATCCGCGTCTCCTGGCCGTCGAGCGTGAACTCGATCAGGCGGCGGGGCGGTTGCAGAGGTACGGCGGTCACTTGTAGGCCCCCAGACGGTCGATGGCGGACTCGATGGCGTTCCACGCGGTCTGTCCCAGACCGCAGATCGAGGCGTCCTTCATGGCTCGCCCGACCTCGCGCAGCAACGTGATGTCGTCGGCGGCCGCGGCGCCGGTACGGTCCACGATCCGGTGCAGCGCCTCCTCCTGCCGGACGGTGCCGACCCGGCAGGGCACGCACTGCCCGCAGGACTCGTCGCGGAAGAATTCGGCGATGCGGAGCAGGATCCGCGGCAGCTCGACGGTGTCGTCGAGGACCAGCACCACGCCGGATCCCAGGGTCGTACCGGCCGCCCTGGTCCCTTCGAAGGTGAGCGGGATGTCCCGCTCGTCGGGCCGTACGAAGCCGCCCGCGGCGCCGCCCAGGAGGATCGCCCGCGTGGTGGCGGACGGGCCGGCCAGATCGAGCAGTTCGCCGAGGGTCGCGCCGAACGGCAGCTCGTAGATACCGGGGCGCTCGACGTTCCCCGAGACACAGAACAGCTTGGGTCCGGTGGACCCGCCGGTGCCGATCGCCGCGTACGCCTGCGCGCCGCGCGTCAGGATGGGCAGCACGTTGATCAGCGTCTCGACGTTGTTCTCGGCGGTCGGCTTGGAGAACAGGCCCTTCTCCACCGGGAACGGGGGCTTCGAGCGCGGCTCGCCGCGGTAGCCCTCGATGGAGTTGAACAGCGCGGTCTCCTCACCGCAGATGTAGGCGCCCGCGCCGCGCCGGATCTCGATGTCGAAGGCGTACCCCTGGCCGAGGATGTCGTCCCCCAGCAGTCCGCGGGCGTGCGCCTGGTCGATCGCGTGCCGCAGCAGGCGCAGGGCGCGCGGGTACTCACCGCGCAGATAGAGGTAGCCCCGCCGCGCGCCGACCGCGTACCCGGCGATGGTCATCGCCTCGATCAGCGAGTACGGATCGCCCTCCATGATCACCCGGTCCTTGAAGGTGCCGGGCTCCGACTCGTCGGCGTTGCAGACCAGATAGTGCGGATGGTCCGGCTGCGAGGCGGTGGCCTGCCATTTGCGCCCGGTGGGGAACGCCGCCCCGCCGCGGCCGACCAGGCCGGCGTCCGTGACCTCCCGGATGACCGCGGCGGGACCGATGTCGAAGGCCCGCCGCAGGGCGGTGTAGCCGCCGTGCGCCCGGTAGTCGTCGATGCTGTACGGGTCGACGACCCCGACACGGCCGAGCAGGGTCAGCCCCGGCTGCCCCGCCTGCGGTACGGCCATCACGGCGCCCGGCTCCCCGGGCGCCTCCTCGGGAGCGGCCACCGCGCGGACGAGCGACTCGGCGGTCGCGGGCGCGATGACGGCCGTCGCGTACCGCCGCGACGCCGGCTCCGCCGCCGCGCCGGCCGCGTCGGCGGGCGTGCCCGCCTGGATCACCAGCGCCGCCGGGGCCCGCTCGCACAGGCCCAGGCAGGGACTCGCCTGCCATACGACGCCTCCCGAGGCCGAGCCCGCCGCCCCGAGGCGTTCCTCCAGATCCGCGCAGAGCGCCGTGGAGCCGCGGCTCGCGCAGGCCAGGTCGGTGCAGACGTGCAGCACCTTCGCGGGGCGCGGCTTGACGGCGAACATCGCGTAGAACGTGGCCACGCCGTAGGCCTCCGCCGGCGGCACTGTCAGCCGCCGGCAGAGGTAGTCCAGCGCGCCCTCGCTGATCCAGCCGACCCGGTCGTTGACCGCGTGCAGCCCCGGCAACAGCAGGTCTCGCCGCTCGCGTGCCTCGCGGCCGCCCCGTGCCCAGCGCAGATCCGCGTCCGTACGGTCGTCCGCGCCCTCCCAGGCCGACGTCGGGGGGCCGAGCAGCGCGTCGACCGCCGCCCGTTCCTCGTCGGTCGGCTTGCTGTCACCGAAGTGCAGGTCCACTGCGTCTCAGCTCCTGACGGCTGCCACGGGCAGCTTCTCGATCCGGATCGCGGACGCCTTGAACTCGGCGGTGCCCGCGATCGGGCAATTGGCCTCGATGGTCAGCTGGTTGGTGTCCACCTCGTCCGGGAAGTGCATGGTCATGAAGGCGAGCCCGGGACGGAGCCCGGGATCGACCCAGACCGGCGCTTGTACCGTTCCGCGCCGGGAGCTGATCCGTACCTCCTCGCCCACCGACACGCCGTACCGCTCGGCGTCCTCCGGGCACAGCTCCAGATACTCGCCGCGACGCAGCGGGGAGGCGAAACTCCCGCTCTGCACACCGGTGTTGTACGAGTCCAGCCGGCGTCCCGTGGTGAGCCTGATCGGGAATTGATCATCCGTCAGGTCGACCGGCGGGTCGTGCTTGACGAGGCCGAACGGCGCGAGCGGGCCGCGCCTGGCGGGGTCCGCCTCCCAGAGCCGGCCGTGCAGATAGGTGGGTTCGAGCTTGTCCGTCTCGGGGCAGGGCCACTGGATTCCCTGATGCTCCGCCAGCCGCTCGTACGTCATGCCGAAGTGGTCGGGGGAGACCGAACGCAGCTCGTTCCAGACGGATTCCGCGTCGGCGTACTTCCAGGCGTGGCCGAGCCGGCCCGCCAGGTCACAGATGATGTCGATGTCCTCACGTGCCTCACCGGGCGGCTCGATCGCCTTGCGCACCCGCTGCACCCGGCGCTCGCTGTTGGTGGTGGTGCCGTCGGTCTCGCACCACGCGGCGGTGGCCGGCAGCACCACATCGGCGAGTTCCGCGGTCTTGGTGAGGAAGATGTCCTGCACGACGAGACAGTCGAGCTGCTTCATCCGTTCGACGGCCTGCTCGCTGTCGGCCTCGGACTGGGCGGGGTTCTCGCCGATGCAGTAGACGGCTTTGAGCTCGCCGGACTCCATCGCCTCGAACATCCGGGTAAGGGTCATCCCGTACCGGGGCTGGATGACGGTGTCCCACGCGGTCTCGAACTTCCGCCGGACGGCGGGCTCCAGGATGTCCTGGAAGCCGGGCAGCCGGTTGGGGATGGCCCCCATGTCGCCGCCGCCCTGGACATTGTTCTGGCCGCGCAGCGGCTGCACGCCGGAGCCGTACCGGCCGACATGCCCGGTGAGCAGCGAGAGGTTGATCAGCGCCCGTACGTTGTCGGTGCCGTTGTGGTGCTCGGTGATGCCCAGCGTCCAGCACAGCTGGGCCCGTTCGGCGCGGGCGTAGGCGTGGGCGAGGCCGCGGATCGCCTCGGCCGGCACACCCGTCACCTTCTCGGCCACGGCGAGCGTCCAGGGCTCGACCTCGGCGGCGTACTCCTCGAAACCGGTGGTCGCCCGCTCGATGAAGGAGGTGTTGTGCAGCCCCGCGTGGATGATCTCGCGGCCGACCGCGTGGGCCAGCGGGATGTCGGTGCCGACATTCAGCCCGAGCCAGCTCTCGGCCCATTCCGCGGTCGAGGTACGGCGGGGGTCGACGGCGTACATCCGCGCGCCGTTCCTGATGCCCCGCAGCACATGCTGGAAGAAGATCGGGTGGGCAAAGCGGGCGTTGGAGCCCCACATCAGGATCAGATCCGTGTGGTCGACCTCCTCGTACGAGGAGGTGCCGCCGCCGGATCCGAAGACCGCGGAGAGGCCGGCCACACTGGGTGCGTGACAGGTCCTGTTGCACGAGTCCACATTGTTGGTGCCCATCACCACCCGCGCGAACTTCTGCGCCACATAGTTCATTTCATTGGTGGCGCGGGCGCAGGAGAACATCCCGAACGCGCCGCGCGCGGCGCGCAGGCCCTCCGCTGCCCGGTCCAGCGCCTCGTCCCAGGTCGCCCGCCGCAGCGGGCCGCCCTTCTCGTCCCGCACCATCGGATACGTGATGCGGGCATATGTCTTCGGCGTTCGGTCTCGCTTTTTCACGCTGCGCTCTCCTCGGGAGTGATGACGCGCTCATTGCATACAGTATTCTGTAGGCGGGTACGCAGCGGAACCCCGTGTACGGGATATGACGCGTACCCGCCCCTCGGAGGGCGGGATCAGGCCGCCGCGGCCACGCCACGGGCGAGCAGATCCGAGATCGCGTCCACCGTGCGGAGTGTCGGCACCGGCACGCCGGTGATCGCGGCGAGTTCCACGACGGCCGTGAGCAGCACGTCCAGCTCCAGCGGCTTGCCCTTCTCCAGGTCCTGGAGAGTGGAGGTCCGGTGGTCGCCGACCCGCTCCGCGCCGGCGAGCCGGCGCTCGATGGAGATGTCGGGGCGGCAGCCCAGCGCCTCCGCGACCTGGAGCGTCTCCGCCATCATCAGCTCGATGACCTGGCGGGTGGAGCGGTGCAGGCACATCTCCCGCATGGTCGCGCGGGTGAGGGCGCTGATCGGGTTGAAGGAGATATTGCCGAGGAGCTTGATCCAGATGTCATTGCGCAAGTCGGCCTCGACGGGACATTTGAGACCACCTGCCCGCATGGCATCGCTGAATTCCAGACAGCGCGGGGAGACCGAGCGGTCGGGCTCCCCGATGGAGAACCTGGTCCCTTCGAGATGCCGGACGATGCCCGGCCCCTCCAGTTCCGTCGCGGCGTAGACCACGCAGCCGATCGCGCGCTCGGGCGGCAGTACGGCGCTGACCGAGCCGCCCGGGTCGACGCTCTCGACGCGCTGCCCGTCGTGCGGACCGCCGTGGCCGTGGAAGTACCACCAGGGGATGCCGTTCTGGGCGGCGATGACCGCCGTACTGTCCTGGAACAGAGGCGTGATCAGCGGCCCGCACGCCGCGTACGAGTTCGCCTTCAGCCCCAGAAACACATAGTCGACCGGACCGATGTCCTCCGGTCTGTCGGTGGCGTGCACCCGCGCGGTGAAGTCGCCGCGCGGGCTGTACACCCGGACTCCGTGCTGCCTCATGGCCGCCAGATGCGGTCCACGGGCGATGAGATGGACGTCGGCGCCCGCTCGGTCGAGAGCGGCTCCGACATAGGCGCCGATCGCACCGGCACCGACAACTGCGACTTTCACCGTGGGGCTCTCCGTTCGGTTTGAGGGGGACCGAGGAAGGGTCACACCTGATGCCCACTCTGTGTCGACGATATATTGTCTACAGTATGTAGTTCTGGCCGACAAGGCTCCTGTTCGGTATGCAGTCGGCAAACTCCGTTGTAGATCTTCCCAACCGATCAACCGGTTCCTAGAGTTCGCGACCATGACCCCACCTCTCGCCCCCGCCGGCTGGAGCCGCTGGCTGGTACCCCCCGCCGCGTTGTCGGTACACCTGTCGATCGGCCAGGCCTACGCCTGGAGCGTGTTCAAACCCCCACTCGAATCCGCGCTCGGTCTCACCGGCACCGAGAGCGCGCTCCCCTTCCAGCTGGGCATCGTGATGCTCGGCCTTTCGGCCGCCTTCGGCGGCACACTCGTCGAACGCAACGGGCCGCGCTGGGCGATGACCGTCGCCCTGTGCTGCTTCTCCTCCGGGTTCCTGATCGCCGCGCTCGGCGCCGCGACCGAGCAGTACTGGCTGATCGTCCTCGGCTACGGCTTCGTCGGCGGGATCGGTCTCGGCATCGGCTACATCTCGCCCGTCTCCACGCTGATCAAGTGGTTCCCCGACCGGCCGGGCATGGCCACCGGCATCGCCATCATGGGTTTCGGCGGCGGCGCGCTCATCGCCTCGCCGTGGTCCGCCCAGATGCTGGAGTCGTTCGGGACCGGCAGCGACGGCATCGCGCTCGCCTTCCTGGTGCACGGCCTGGTGTACGCGGTGTTCATGTCACTCGGCGTCCTGCTGGTCCGCGTCCCCCGGCCGTCCGGCAGGCCGGCGAAGGCCCCCGACGCGCCGGAGGCGCCGGCGGGTTCGCTGGTCTCCACCGCCCAGGTCTCGGCCAGGTCGGCCGTGCGCACCCCGCAGTTCTGGTGCCTGTGGGTCGTCCTGTGCATGAACGTCACCGCGGGCATCGGGATCCTGGAGAAGGCCGCCCCGATGATCACCGACTTCTTCGCGGAGACGGACACCCCCGTCTCCGTCTCCGCGGCGGCCGGCTTCGTCGCCCTGCTCTCCGCCGCCAACATGGCGGGCCGGATCGGCTGGTCCTCCACCTCCGACCTGATCGGCCGCAAGAACGTCTACCGCGTCTACCTCGGCGTCGGCGCCCTGATGTATCTGCTGATCTCACAGTTCGGCGACTCCTCCAAGCCGCTGTTCGTCCTCTGCGCGCTGGTGATCCTCTCCTTCTACGGAGGCGGCTTCGCCACCATCCCGGCCTACCTCAAGGACCTCTTCGGCACCTATCAGGTCGGTGCCATCCACGGCCGGCTGCTCACCGCGTGGTCCACCGCCGGCGTGCTCGGCCCCCTGATCGTCAACCGGGTCGCGGACGGCCAGGAGGAGGCGGGCCGGAGCGGCTCAGGGCTGTACGGACTCTCGTTCACCATCATGATCGGCCTGCTGGTCGTCGGCTTTGTCGCCAATGAGCTGGTCAGGCCCGTCAACCCGCGCCACCACATCCCCGCCCCGAGGAAGGCAGTCGATGACCACATCACCAACGAGCAGCAGCGCCCCGCCTGAGTCCCGGCGTACCGGTCTGATCGTCTTCGCGTGGCTTTGGGTGGGCATCCCACTCGCGTACGGTGTGTACGAGCTGGTCCTCAAGGCCGCACAACTGTTCACCAGATGATGCGGAGTCTCCAAGCGGCGCGTGCGAATCCTGTTGGTTTTCCTGTCCCCATACGGGTGAGTCGCTGACGAGACTGGAGGACTCCTGACGTCGACAACAGAGGGGGTCCCGGGCATGACCGGCACTCGTATCGCCGCGCTCGGGCACTATCAGCCCGCCAAGGTGCTCACCAACCACGACCTGGCGGCCATCGTCGACACCAGCGACGAGTGGATCAGCAGCCGGGTCGGGATCAAGACCCGCCATGTGGCGGGGGAGGACGAGCCGGTCGACGAGCTGGCCGCGCACGCGGGCGCCAAGGCGCTCGCCGCGGCCGGCCTCACCCCGGGGGACATCGATCTGGTCCTGGTGGCCACCTCCACCGCGATCGACCGCTCGCCGAACACGGCGGCCCGGGTCGCGGCCCGGCTCTCCATGGGCTCGCCCGCCGTGATGGACCTCAATGTCGTGTGCGCGGGATTCACCCACGCGCTCGCCACGGCCGACCACGCCGTACGGGCGGGCTCCGCGTCCCGGGTCCTGGTCATCGGCGCCGACAAGATGGCTGCCATCGCCGACTGGACCGACCGCTCCACCTGCGTTCTCCTCGGCGACGGCGCGGGCGCGGCGGTCGTCGTGGCGACCGGTCCCGACGAGGAGCCGGGCATCGGCCCGGTGCTCTGGGGCTCGGTGCCGGAGATGGGACACGCCGTACGGATCGAGGGCACCCCGCCGCGGTTCGCCCAGGAGGGCCAGTCGGTCTACCGCTGGGCGACCACCCAGTTGCCGCCCATCGCGCGCAAGGTCTGCGAACGGGCCGGGGTCACCCCCGAGGAGCTGGCCGCGGTCGTGCTGCACCAGGCGAATCTGCGGATCATCGAGCCCGTCGCCCAGAAGATCGGCGCCATCAACGCGGTGATCGCCCGCGATGTGGTGGACTCCGGCAACACGTCCGCCGCGTCGATTCCGATGGCGCTGTCCAAGCTGGTGGACCGCGGCGAAGTGGAGTCCGGGGCACCGGCCCTGCTCTTCGGGTTCGGGGGAAACCTCTCCTACGCCGGTCAGGTCATCCGCTGCCCGTGAACCGTGCGGCCTCCCGGTAGACTGTAGACGATAGCCAATGTCTTGATCTGATCGCTACAGTCATTGGCACTGTCGGCCACGAGGGGGACCGCGATGTTGTCTGCAAAACTGGCGCAGGGAGCCGTGCCCAAGCTCGAACGACCGGGTCCACTGCGCGAGCGTGTGTACGAGGCGCTGCTCGAACTGATCACGACCCGGGCGCTGCAGCCGGGCCAGCATCTGGTCGAGAGCGAGCTCGCGGGTCATCTGGGGGTGTCCCGGCAGCCGGTGCGCGAGGCGCTCCAGCGCCTCAACACCGAGGGCTGGGTCGATCTGCGCCCGGCCCAGGGCGCGTTCGTCCATGAACCCACCGAGGACGAGGCGGACCAGCTGCTGTCGGTCCGTACGCTCCTGGAGGCGGAGGCCGCCCGGCTGGCCGCGGCCAACTCCGGTACGGCGGGGATCGCCGCCCTGGAGGAGCTGTGTGCCAGGGGCGAGCAGTCGGTGGCGGACGACGACGTGGATCTGACCGTCGCCACCAACGCCGCCTTCCATGCCAAGGTCATGGAGCTGGCGGGCAATATCGTGCTGGCCGAATTGGCCGCCCAGGTGGACCGCCGGGTCCGCTGGTACTACACCCCGGTCGCCCGGCAGCGCGGCAAGCAGTCCTGGATCGAGCACCGGGAGCTGATCGCCGCCATCTCCGCGCGGGACGAGCGGCGCGCGACCGAGGTCATGAAGGGGCACACCGAGCACACCCGCACCACCTATCACCAGCGCGAACGGTCCTGACCGGGACCGTCGAGACCCACCGGCCCGCTCCCCGGCCCCACCCGGAAGGCGCACCGCTGCCCTCCGGTGCCCCCCCGCGGGGCCGGCGGTGCGGGCCGCGGTGTGTGGACCCCCGGTGTGCCCGGGTGGAGCCGCCGCCGTGGCCGAATGCCGTCCGTTTCCCTTCAGCCGGACAGTAGGCACATTCCACCCCAAAAGCCATGCCTGGAAACAGCTTTGTCCTCGGCGTGGAGAAAGTTGGGGCAGATTCCCGCGCAACTTCTTCCCACTGCGGTCAAGCGCTGCTACGTTCCCTCGAAAGCCGAAGGAAAACAGCCGAGAAGGCGGGGAGGGCGCGTGAGACGCATGACCGCACGACCCGCGAACGCGCACCAGGCGCGACTGCTCAGGCTGTTGCGCGACGGCGGCCCCAACTCCCGTGCGCAGCTGGGCGATCAGGTCGATCTCTCCCGCTCCAAGCTCGCCGTGGAGGTCGACCGGCTGCTGGAGACCGGACTCGTGGTCGCCGACGGACTCGCCGCCTCGCGCGGCGGACGCCGCTCCCACAACATCCGGCTGGCGCCCGCCCTGCGCTTCCTCGGTGTCGACATCGGCGCCACCTCCATCGATGTGGCCGTGACCAACGCGGAGCTGGAAGTACTGGGGCACCTCAACCACCCCATGGACGTCCGCGAAGGTCCGGTCGCCGTCTTCGAGCAGGTGCTCGCCATGGCGGCCAAGCTCAAGGTCTCCGGGCTCGCCGACGAGTTCGACGGAGCCGGGATAGGGGTGCCCGGTCCTGTCCGGTTCCCCGAGGGTGTCCCGGTCGCGCCGCCGATCATGCCGGGCTGGGACGGCTTCCCCGTACGGGAGGCGCTCAGCCAGGAGCTCGGCTGCCCGGTCATGGTCGACAACGACGTGAACCTGATGGCGATGGGGGAGCAGCACGCGGGCGTCGCACGCTCCGTGGGCGACTTCCTCTGCGTGAAGATCGGTACCGGTATCGGCTGCGGCATCGTCGTCGGTGGCGAGGTCTACCGCGGGACGACCGGCAGCGCCGGCGACATCGGCCATATCCAGGTCGAATCGGACGGCCGCGCCTGCGCCTGTGGCAACAGGGGCTGTCTGGAGGCCTACTTCAGCGGCGCCGCGCTCGCCCGCGACGCCGACGACGCGGCCCGCAGCGGACGCTCGCCCGAGCTGGCCGCCCGGCTGGCGACGCCCGGCCGGCTGAGCGCGGTGGATGTCGCCGCGGCCGCGGCCGCGGGTGACCCCACCTCGCTGGATCTCATCCGCGACGGCGGAAACCGGGTCGGGCAGGTCATCGCCGGACTCGTCAGCTTCTTCAACCCGGGTCTCGTGGTGATCGGCGGCGGGGTGACCGGCCTCGGCCACACGCTGCTGGCCAGCATCCGTACCCAGGTCTACCGGCAGTCACTGCCGCTGGCCACCGGCAATCTCCCCATCGTCCTGGGCGAGTTGGGCCCGGCCGCCGGAGTTACCGGCGCCGCCCGGCTCATCAGCGACCACCTGTTCTCACCGGCCTGACGCCGGTAGCGCACCACCGCACCACCAGACACCACCGCACCACCCCGCACCGCCCGCACGAGACGCAGTACCCGCACGAGCCGCACCACCCGCACCACCTGCACGAGCCGCACCATCCGCACGAGCCGCACCACCTGCACGAGCCGCTTCACCGCACCCGTACGACCGCATCACCGCATCCGTACGACAGCTCCGCCGCACCTGGTCCCGCCCTGCCTCAGTTCCACCCCTTCCCTTGTTCTGCCCTGCCCGCTCAACGGCCGCATCCGCCGAGGGGATACGCCATGGCACCCGCACCACCCGACAGTCTTCTGCTCACCATGTCCGGCATCACCAAGTCGTTCCCGGGCGTCCGCGCCCTCGACGGCGTGGACCTGGAGGTCGAGGCAGGCGAGGTCCACTGCCTGCTCGGCCAGAACGGCGCCGGCAAGTCCACCCTCATCAAGGTGCTCGCCGGGGCCCACCAGCCCGACGACGGTGTGATCATCTGGCGCGGCGAAGAGGTCACCCTCAAGTCGCCCATCGCCGCCATGCGGCTCGGCATCGCGACCATCTACCAGGAACTCGACCTCGTCGAGGGCCTGTCGGTCGCCGAGAACGTCTTCCTCGGGCACGAGCCGACCACCGCCGGCTTCGTGGTCAGGGGCCGCGAGGCCAGGACCCGGGCGACCGCGCTGCTCAAGCGGCTCGGCCACCCCGAGATCCAGGCACACCGGCCCGTCGGCTCGCTCTCCGCCGCCCAGCAGCAGATCGTGTCCATGGCCCGCGCCCTCTCCCACGACGTACGTCTCATCGTGATGGACGAGCCGTCCGCGGCCCTCGACCCCGACGAGGTCGACAACCTCTTCCGTACCGTCGCCACACTCACCGCCGACGGTGTGGCCGTCATCTACATCTCCCACCGGCTGGAGGAGATCCGGCGCATCGGCGACCGCGTCACCGTCATCAAGGACGGGCGGACCGTGGCGGTCGCCCTGCCCGCGAAGGAGACCCCGACGAGCGAGGTCGTCGCGCTGATGACCGGCCGGAACGTCGAGTACGTCTTCCCCGAGCGGCCCGCCACGGCGGACGGCGCCCCGCGCGCCGAGCCCGTACTGCGGGTCGAAGGGCTCGCCAGGGACGGGGAGTTCGCCCCGGTCGACCTCGAACTGCGGCCCGGCGAGATCGTCGGCCTCGCGGGGCTCGTCGGCTCGGGACGCTCCGAGATCCTGGAGACGATCTACGGGGCCCGCAAGCCCAGCGCGGGCCGGGTGCTGGTCGACGGCAAGGAGCTGAAGCCCGGCAGCGTCCGCGCCGCCGTAGGCGCCGGACTCGGCCTCGCACCCGAGGAGCGCAAGGCCCAGGGCCTGCTGCTCATCGAGTCGGTCACCCGCAACGTGTCGGTGTCGTCGCTGTCCCGGTTCTCCCGCGGCGGCTGGCTCGACAGCGCCGCCGAGCGCAAGGCCGCCAGGGCCGCGACCCAGGAACTCTCCCTGCGCCCCGACAACCCCGACGCGATCATCCGCACCCTGTCCGGCGGCAACCAGCAGAAGGCGGTCCTGGCCCGCTGGCTGCTGCGCGGCTGCCGGGTGCTGCTCCTCGACGAACCCACCCGCGGTGTGGATGTCGGCGCCCGAGCCGAGCTCTACTCCGTGATCCGCCGGCTGGCCGACGACGGCCTCGCCGTACTTCTCGTCTCCAGTGAGGTCCCCGAGGTCCTTGGCCTCGCCGACCGGGTGCTGGTGCTCCGGGAGGGCCGTGTCGTCCATACGTCACCGGCCCAGGAGCTGGACGAGCACCGTGTACTCGACCTTGTGATGGACGGGAGTCCGACGCCATGAAACAGCCTGCCTCCGAGGCACGGCAGGGCGGGCCCGACGCCGCACCCGCCGACGCCGTATCCGTACCGCGGACCGAGCCCGCCGGAAAGACGCCGGGAGGTTCCGGGGGCCGGCCGCCGCTCGGGCTGCGTCTCGATTTCCGTACCCTCTCGCTGCTCGGCGTGCTCGCCGCCCTGATCGTCGTCGGCGGTATCACCAAGCCCGAACAGTTCCTGGACACCAACAACCTCCAGCTGGTCCTCACCCAGGCGTCGATCATCGGTGTGGTCACCGTCGGTATGACGTTCGTCATCACCAGCGGCGGCATCGACCTGTCGGTCGGCGCGATCGTGGCCCTGGCCTCGGTGTGGGCGACGACGCTGGCGACCCAGGAGTACGGCTTCGCCGGCATCCTGTTCACCGCGATCATCGTGGGTCTGGCCTGTGGTCTGGTCAACGGTGTGCTGATCGCGTACGGCGGCATGGCGCCCTTCATCGCGACCCTCGCGATCATGGCGTCCGCCCGTGGTCTGGCCCTCCTGATCACCGACGGCAGCACGCAGATCGTCACCCTGAAGTCGGTGCTCGACCTCGGTGCCCGTGAGTCGTACATCCTCGGGATCCCGCCGCTCGTCATCATCTTCGCGGTGGTGACGGTGGTCGGCTGGCTGCTGCTGAACCGTACGACCTTCGGCCGCCGCACGATCGCGGTCGGCGGCAACGCGGAGGCGACCCGGCTCGCCGGTATCGACGTCCGCAGGCAGCGGCTGTATCTGTACCTGTTCTCCGGTCTGTGCTGCGGTATCGCCGCCTTCATGCTGATCGTGCTCTCCGGCTCCGGACAGAACACGAACGGAAACCTGTACGAGCTCGACGCCATCGCGGCGGCGATCATCGGCGGCACCCTGCTCAGCGGTGGTCGCGGCACGATCGTCGGCTCCGTACTCGGTGTCCTGATCTTCACCACCATCACCAACATCTTCGCGCTCAACAACCTGCAGAGCGACGTCCAGCAGATCGCCAAGGGCGCGATCATCGTCGCCGCCGTACTGGTCCAGCGCCGCACGGCGCGCAACGGCGAGGGCTGACCTCGTAGCCCGGGGCCCGACCTCGTACCGCTTCCCTACGCACCGCTTCCGACGCACCGCTCGATCGAAGGGTCTGAATCGTCATGCCAGAAACGAGCCGTAGAGGCCTGCTGTTCGGCACCGCCGCCATTTCCGCGGGTGCCTTCCTCACCGCCTGCACCAGCAACGAGAAGGAAGAGCCCGCCGCGAACACCGCGCCGGCCGCCGACGACAAGCCCGGCAAGCCGGTCACCATCGGCTTCGCCGGCCCCCAGGCCGACCACGGCTGGCTCAACGCGATCAACGACAACGCCCGTGCCCAGGCGAAGAAGTACTCGGACGTCACGCTCGACATCACCGAGGGCTCGAACGACACCGCCGCCCAGATCGGCCAGATCGACGCCCTGATCAACAAGAAGGTCGACGTCCTGGTGATCCTGCCGGCCGACGGCAAGGCCCTCACCCAGGCCGGTCTCAAGGCGATGCGCGCGGGCATCCCCGTCATCAACCTGGACCGGATCTTCGCCGACCCGCAGGCGTTCCGCTGCTACGTCGGCGGTGACAACTACGGCATGGGCGTCAACGCGGGCAACTACATCGGCGAGAAGCTGAAGGACAAGGCCGGCGCCACCGTCATCGAACTGTCGGGCCCCGACAGCCTGGAGCTGACCAAGCAGCGCACCCAGGGCTTCGACGACGCGCTCGCGAACTACCCCAACATCAAGAAGGTCGCCCGCCAGGCGGCCGACTTCACCGTTGAGTCCGGCCAGGCCAAGATGGCTCAGCTGCTCCAGGCGCAGCCCAAGTTCGACGCCCTGTGGAACCACGACGACGACCAGGGCGTCGGCGCCCTGCGCGCCATCGACCAGGCCGGCCGTGACGGCTTCCTGATGGTCGGCGGCGCCGGTGCCAAGGCGGCCATGGACGCCATCAAGGCCGACAACAGCGTCCTGAAGGCGACCGTGCTGTACCCGCCGATCATGGCGTCGTCGGCGATCGACCTCGCCCGCGCGCTGGGTCAGAGCAAGGGTGTCAGCGGCCTGGCCGGTCTGGAGATCCCGGCTCAGGTGACCCTGTTCTCGGCGGTCGTCGACAAGACGAACATCGACGAGTACCTGCCGCAGGGATTCAGCTGACCGGCTCCGCCAGTCTGCCCCCACACGCGCGAGAGACGAGGAGTACTCCCTTATGACCAGCAGGGAAGCGTCGGAGAAGGAAGCCGGCGCACCGCCGCCACTCGGTATCGGCATGATCGGATACTCGTTCATGGGTGCCGCCCACTCCCAGGGCTGGCGCACGGCGGGACATGTCTTCGATCTGCCGATGCGGCCGCACCTCGCCGCCATCTGCGGGCGGGACGAGACGGCCGTCGTCAAGGCGGCCGACAAACTCGGCTGGGCCGCCGCGGAGACCGACTGGCGGGACCTCATCGCGCGTGACGACGTGCAGCTGGTCGACATCTGCACGCCGGGGGACAGCCATGCGGAGATCGCCATCGCCGCGCTGGAGGCGGGCAAGCACGTCCTGTGCGAGAAGCCCCTCGCCAACTCGGTGGCCGAGGCCGAGGCCATGGTCAGGGCCGCGGAGGCGGCCAGGTCACGCGGCCAGCTGGCCATGGTCGGCTTCAACTACCGCCGGGTGCCCGCCATCGCGTACGCCCGCAAGCTGATCGCGGAGGGCAGGCTCGGCACCCTGCGGCACGTCCGGGTCAGCTATCTCCAGGACTGGCTGGTCGATCCGGCGTTCCCGCTGACCTGGCGGCTCAAGCGCGAGCACGCGGGATCCGGGGCGCTCGGCGACCTGGGGGCGCACATCGTCGACCTCGCGCAGTTCCTGACGGGGGAACTGCTGGTCGGGGTGTCCGCGCTCGCGGAGACGTTCGTCAGGGAACGGCCGCTGCTCAGCGGGGCGTCGGCCGGCCTGTCGGCGACCGGGGGAGGCGAGCTCGGCCCGGTGACCGTGGATGACGCGGCGCTGTTCACCGGACGGCTCGCCTCGGGCGCGCTGGCCTCCTTCGAGGCCACCCGCATGGCCGCGGGACGCAAGAACGCGCTCCATCTGGAGATCAACGGCGAGCGCGGCTCGCTCGCCTTCGATCTGGAGCGCCTCAACGAGCTGTCGTTCCACGACCACACCGAGCCCGCGCCCACGTCCGGCTTCCGCCGGATCCTGGTCACCGAGCCGGAGCATCCCTATCTGGAGGCGTGGTGGCCGCCGGGCCACGCGCTCGGCTACGAGCACACCTTCGTCCACCAGGCCCGCGATCTGGTCGAGGCGGTCGCCGCCGGAACCGATCCGGTGCCGTCCTTCGCCGACGGGCTGCAGGTGCAGCGGGTGCTCGCCGCGGTGGAGGACAGCGCGGCGAAGAACGCCGTGTACACGCCTGTGCCGCTGCCGTCCGGAGCATCCACGCCCGGAATTCACGCCTAGGAGGTCCCATGCCACGTCCGTTCACGCTGTTCACCGGCCAGTGGGCCGATCTGCCCCTGGAGGAGGTGTGCCGGCTCGCCCGTGACTTCGGTTACGACGGTCTGGAACTCGCCTGCTGGGGCGACCACTTCGAGGTCGACAAGGCACTCGCCGACCCGGGCTACCTGGACAGCCGCCACCAGCTGCTCGACAAGTACGGGCTGAAGTGCTGGGCGATCTCCAACCATCTGGTGGGCCAGGCCGTCTGCGACAACCCCATCGACGAGCGCCACCAGGGGATCCTGCCGTCCCGGATCTGGGGCGACGGTGAGCCCGAGGGCGTCAGGCAGCGCGCCGCCGCCGAGATCAAGGACACCGCCAGGGCCGCGGCCGCCTTCGGGGTCGACACGGTCATCGGCTTCACCGGCTCCTCGATCTGGCATCTGGTCGCGATGTTCCCGCCGGTGCCGCCCGGCATGATCGACCGGGGGTACGAGGACTTCGCGGAGCGCTGGAACCCGATCCTCGACGTCTTCGACGCCGAGGGCGTGCGCTTCGCCCACGAGGTCCACCCGAGCGAGATCGCGTACGACTACTGGACCACGAAGCGCGCGCTGGAGGCGGTCGACAACCGGCCCGCGTTCGGGCTCAACTTCGACCCGAGCCACTTCGTCTGGCAGGACCTGGACCCGGTCAACTTCCTCTACGACTTCCAGGACCGGATCTACCACGTCGACTGCAAGGAGGCGCGCAAGCGTCTCGACGGCCGCAACGGGCGCCTCGGCTCCCATCTTCCCTGGGGCGACCCGCGGCGCGGCTGGGACTTCGTCTCGGCCGGCCACGGCGATGTCCCGTGGGAGGACGTCTTCCGGATGCTGCGCTCGATCAAGTACGAGGGCCCCATCTCGGTCGAGTGGGAGGACGCCGGCATGGACCGGCTGGCGGGAGCCCCGGAGGCCCTGGCCGACCTGAAGCGCTTCGACTTCGACGCCCCGACCGCGTCCTTCGACGCCGCGTTCGGAGGCGGCGACTAAAGCTGCGCACAGGCCGTCCGCCCGGCGAGTGAGCCGAAGGGGCGCGCCGCTGTCGAAAGGGAGAGCGCGCGGAGGTTCGCGAGGTACGAGCGAATCGAGCACGGTCGGCCGTCGACAGTGGCATAAGGCGCCCCGGAGGCGAACCGAGTCCCTGAATAAGGGGCGCCGCCGGGCGGTCTGGCATGCCCGGAAGTTGCTTTGTCCTGAGACAGGAAGAAGTACAACTTCCCCAGTGCGCAAGGTCTTTCGGTCCCGGACGAACACGGCTACCGTCCAACTGAGATGTACAGGACATAGATGGTCTCCGATGTGACGGCGCACGTCGGTGAACAGCCACCTCCCCCCGGGGGGCCCGGTGCGAGAGCACCACCCCTGAGAGGGGAGCGCGATCCCTGCGCTCCCCTGGCAACCCGCACGTACGAACGGCCATTGTGGAGGACTTTCGTGCCCAGAAAACGCCCCCGAGCCAGATCCCTCCTCGCACTCCTGACCGGCGCCGTGCTCGCGGCAGCGAGCCTCAGCGCCGTACCCGCCGCCGCTCACGATCCCGAGCCGCCGGCCGCGGAAGAAAGCTTCCAGCAGGTGACCCTCGCGAAGGGCGCCGACGAGGTGGGCGAGCCGATGTCGCTCGCCGTCCTGCCGGACCGGCAGGTGCTGCACACCTCGCGTGACGGCACGCTGCGTATCACCGACGCGGGTGGCGCCACCAAGGTCTCCGGCACGCTGGAGGTCTACAGCCATGACGAAGAGGGACTCCAAGGCGTCGGGATCGACCCCGACTTCGCCGAGAACCGGGCGATCTATCTGTTCTACGCCCCCAAGCTCGACACCCCCGCCGGCGACGCGCCCGAGAACGGCACGGCCGCCGACTTCGCCCCCTTCGACGGGTACAACCGCCTCTCGCGCTTCACGCTGAACGAGGACGGCACCCTCAACAAGGCGAGCGAGAAGAAGGTCCTCGACGTCGCCACCTCGCGCGGCACCTGCTGCCATGTCGGCGGCGACATCGCCTTCGACGCGGACGGCAACCTCTATCTGTCGACCGGCGACGACACCAACCCCTTCGCCTCCGACGGCTACACCCCGATCGACGAGCGGTCCGACCGCAACCCGGCGTTCGACGCCCGGCGCAGCTCGGGCAACACCAACGACCTGCGCGGCAAGGTCCTGCGCGTCAAGGTCGCCGAGGACGGCTCGTACACGATCCCGGAGGGCAACCTCTTCGCCCCCGGCACCGAGAAGACCCGGCCCGAGATCTACGCGATGGGGTTCCGCAACCCGTTCCGTATCTCCGTCGACAAGAAGACCGGCATCGTCTACGTGGGTGACTACGGCCCCGACGCCGGCGCCGCCTCCCCGACCAGGGGACCGTCCGGACAGGTCGAGTTCGCCCGGGTCACCGAGGCCGGCAACTTCGGCTGGCCGTACTGCACGGGTGAGAACGACCCGTACATCGACTACGACTTCGCGACCGGGACCTCCGGCGCGGCCTTCGACTGCGCCGCGCCCAAGAACACCTCGCGGCACAACACCGGCCTGACTGACCTCCCGCCGGCGCAGTCCGCCTGGATCGCGTACGACGGCGGCAGCGTCCCCGAGTTCGGCACCGGCTCCGAGTCCCCGATGGGCGGCCCGGTCTACCGCTACGACCACGACCTGGACTCCCCGGTCAAGTTCCCGGAGTCCTACGACGGCGACTACTTCGCCGGCGAGTTCGGCCGCCAGTGGATCAAGCGGATCGAGCAGGGCGAGGACGGCACGGTCAGCGCGATCAACGACTTCCCGTGGACCGGCACCCAGGTCATGGACATGGAGTTCGGCCCCGACGGCGCGCTCTACGTGCTCGACTACGGCCTGGCCTGGTTCGGCGGTGACGAGAACTCGGCGGTCTACCGCATCGAGAACTCCACCGGCGGCAAGTCACCGATCGCCGTGGCCGCCGCGAACAAGACCTCAGGGAAGTCCCCGCTGAAGGTCACCTTCTCCTCGGCGGGCACCGAGGACGCCGACGACGATCCCCTCACCTACGCGTGGGACTTCGGCGACGGCACCACCTCCACCGAGGCCAACCCCAGCCACACGTACAAGAAGAACGGCACCTACACCGCGAACCTCATTGTCACCGACCCCACGGAGCGGACCGGTTCGGCGTCCGTACGCGTGGTCGTCGGCAACACGGCGCCCACGCTGACGCTGGAAATCCCGGCGGAGGGAACGCTCTTCAGCTTCGGTGACACCCTGCCCTTCAAGGTCAAGGTCACCGACCCCGAGGACGGCGCCGCAGGGCCCATCGACTGCTCCAAGGTCGTGGTCAGCTACATCCTCGGCCATGACAACCACGGCCACCCGATCACCTCCGCGAACGGCTGCGAAGGCACCATCACCGCGCCCGCCGACGGCGAGCACGACCCCAACGCCAATATCTTCGGCGTGATCGACGCCTCGTACACCGACGGCGGAGGCGGCGGCCAGGAGGCGCTCACCGGCCACGACCAGGCGCAGCTGCAGCCCCGTCACCGGCAGGCCGAGCACTTCAACAACTCGTCCGGCATCAAGACCTACGACAAGGCGAGTGCCAACGGCGGCAAGACCGTCGGCGACATCAACAACGACGACTGGATCTCCTTCACGCCGTACAACCTGACCGGGTCCAAGACGCTCACCGCCCGGATCTCCTCCGGCGGCGCCGGCGGATTCCTGGAGGTGCGGACGGGCTCCGCCACCGGCAACCTGCTCGGCTCCGCGCCGATCCCGGTCACCGGAAGCTGGGACATCTTCCAGGACATCGACGTACCGCTGCGGTCCGTACCGAAGAAGACCACCGAGCTGTTCCTGGTCTTCAAGGGCGGCGACGGCGCGCTGTACGACCTGGACGACTTCCAGCTCAGTACGGCCGTCGCGGGCAAGACCGAGAAGCGGGTCCTGGTCTTCTCCAAGACCGGCGGCTTCCGCCACGACTCGATCCCCGCGGGAGTCACCGCCCTCAAGGAACTGGGCAGCACCACCGGGATCACGGTCGACTCCACCGAGGAGGCCGGCCAGTTCACCACCAACAACCTGGCCAGGTACGACGCGGTGGTCTTCCTCTCCACCACCGGTGATGTCCTCAACGCCGACCAGCAGAAGGCGTTCGAGAACTATGTCGCCACCGGCGGCGGCTACATGGGGGTCCACGCCGCGGCGGACACCGAGTACGACTGGTCCTTCTACGGCGGCCTGGTGGGGGCCTACTTCGACTCCCACCCGGCGATCCAGTCCGCCACCGTGCGGGTAGAGGACCACGACCACCCGGCGACCGCCCATCTGGACGACGAGTGGCAGCGTACGGACGAGTGGTACAACTACCGCACCAACCCCCGTACGCAGGCCAAGGTCCTCGCCACCCTGGACGAGACCACCTACCAGGGCGGCAACATGAAGGGCGATCACCCGATCGCCTGGTGCCAGACGTACGAGGGCGGCCGTGCCTTCTACACCGGGGGCGGCCACACCAAGGAGTCGTACGCGGACGCGCCCTTCCGGCAGCATCTGCTCGGCGGACTGCGGTACGCGGCCGGCCAGGTCAAGGCCGACTGCAAGCCGGACACCGGCTACCGGGACATCTTCAACGGGAAGAGCCTGGCGGGCTGGAAGCAGGCAGGGCCCGGCACGTTCAACGTCGTCGACGGTGAACTGCGCTCCGAGGGCGGCATGGGCATGCTCTGGTACCAGGCCAAGGAGCTGAAGTCCTACTCGCTGAAGCTGGACTGGAAGCTGGCCGGCGACGACAACTCCGGAGTCTTCGTGGGCTTCCCGGCCTCGGACGACCCCTGGTCGGCGGTGAACAACGGGTACGAGGTGCAGATCGACGCCACCGACGCCCCGGACCGCACCACCGGCTCCGTCTACACCTTCAAATCGGCCAACATCAAGGCCAGGGACCAGGTTCTGCGGCCCCCGGGGCAGTGGAACAACTACGAGATCCGGGTTCAGGGCGAGCGTCTGCAGATCTTCCTGAACGGCGTGAAGATCAACGACTTCACCAACAGCGACCCGGCGCGCAGTCTCAAGGACGGCTACATCGGCATCCAGAACCATGGCGCCGACGACCAGGCGTCCTTCCGCAACATCCAGCTCAAGGAGCTGCCCTCCTCCTAGAAACCTCTAGGAGTCCTGGGAACCCCCAGGAGAGCAGCCCGTCAGCCGGCGGCGGGCGGGGAGGCGCCGTACCCCCCGCCCGCCGTCCACCACACCACATCACCGGCAGGGAGGCAGCCCGTGGCGACGACCACTACCGAATCGACTGCAGCACGCACCGGAGTCTGGTTCGTCGGAGCCCGCGGCTCCGTCGCCACGACTGCCGTCGCGGGATGCGCGGCGGTCACCGCCGGGCTCCACCCCGCGACGGGCATGGTCACCGAGACCCCGCCCTTCGCGGGGACGGGCCTCCCCGCCCTCTCCTCCCTGGTCTTCGGCGGACATGACACCGCGAGCTGTCCGCTGCCCAAACGGGCCGAGGCGCTGACCGCGGCGGGCGTACTGCCGCACGGTCTGCCCTCCGCGCTCCATGCCGAACTGACCGCCGCCGACCAGGAGATCAGGACCGGCGGACCCCACCCCGGCGACACCAGGAGCGACGAGGAACTCATCGCCGCCTTCGCCGCCGACATCACGGACTTCGCACGGCGCACCGGCGTCGCCCGTACGGTCGTCGTCAATGTCTCCTCCACGGAGGCCGAGCCCGCGCCGGACGATCCACGGCTGCCCGCCAGCTCGCTGTACGCGGCGGCCGCCGTCCAGGCCGGCTGCTCGTACGTCAACTTCACGCCGTCCACCGGGCTGCGCACCGCGGCCCTCACCGCCGCCGCCGAGGCCGGCGGCCTTCCCCACGCCGGCCGCGACGGCAAGACAGGCCAGACGCTGCTCCGTTCCGTGCTCGCCCCGATGTTCGTCCAGCGGGCCCTGACCGTACGGGCCTGGTCGGGCACGAACCTGCTGGGCGGCGGGGACGGAGCGGCGCTGGCCGACCCGGCCGCGGCGGCGGCCAAGAACGCGGGCAAGGAACGCGTCCTCGCCGACACGCTGGGCGCGGCCCCCGAGGGCGAGGTCCATATCGACGACGTCCCGGCGCTCGGCGACTGGAAGACCGCGTGGGACCACATCGCCTTCGACGGCTTCCTCGGCTCCCGGATGATCCTCCAGACGATCTGGCAGGGCTGCGACTCGGCGCTCGCCGCGCCGCTGGTGCTCGACCTGGCCCGGCTGGTGGCGCGCGCGCACGAGGCGGGGCTGAGCGGGCCGCTGCCCGAGCTGGGCTTCTACTTCAAGGATCCGGACGGCGGCCCCGCCGCCCTCGCCGAACAGTTCGAGGCACTGCTCACCTTCGCCGAGCGGCTGAGGGAGACGCGGTGAGCCTGCGCGCCTGGGCCGAACTGCTGAGGGTGTCCGCCCTGTTCACGGTCCCGGGCGACGCCCTGGCCGGCGCGGCCGCCCTCGGCATACGTCCCCACCGCGGCACCGCGCTCGCCGTGGGCGCCTCGCTCTGCCTGTACGAGGCGGGCATGGCGCTCAACGACTGGGCGGACCGCGAGGAGGACGCGCGCGACCGCCCCCACCGCCCGATCCCCTCGGGCCGGATCTCCCCGGCGGCGGCGCTCGCGGCGGCGGGCGCCCTGACCGGCGCGGGCCTGGCCCTGTCGGCCGGCGCGGGCCGCCCGGCCCTCGCGGTGAGCACGGCGCTGGCGGCCAGCGTCTGGGCGTACGACATCCGGCTGAAGCACACCCCGGCCGGGCCCGTCGCGATGGGCGCGGCCAGGGCCCTGGACCTGCTGCTCGGCGCGACGGCGACGGCGGGCGCGCTGCGCGGCGCGCGAGCCGCCCTGCCGTCCGCCGCGCTCCTCGGAGCGCACACCGTCGCGGTCACCACCGTCTCGCGCCGTGAGGCGCAGGGCGGTTCGACGGCCGCGCCGCTCGCCGCGCTCGCGGCCACCGCGGTCCTGGGCGTCCTGGCGGGCCGCCGCCGTAAGGCCGCGCCGCGACCGGCCGTCGTGGCCGCCCCGCCGGGACCTCCGGCCCCGCTCTCCTTCGGTCCGCGCCACGTCTCCCGCGGAGCCGGGCAGCCGGCCGTCCTCGCGCCCGTCCTCGCGGGCGCGCTCGCCGCCGTCTACGCGGGCACCGCAGGACGGCCCCTCCTGCACGCCGCGCTCAACCCCTCCCCGCCCCTCACCCAGCGCGCCGTCGGCGGCGGGATCCGGGCCATGATCCCGCTCCAGGCCGCGCTCGCCGCACGCGGCGGGGCGGCCGGTGTCGCGGCCGGCGTCATGGCGCTCGTGCCGCTCGCCCGCGCACTCGCACGGAAAGTGAGCCCCACATGAGTCTGCGTTTCGGATACGGCACCAACGGGCTCACCGACCTGCGGCTCGACGACGCCCTCGCGCTGCTCGCCGATCTCGGGTACGACGGGGTCGGGCTGACGCTCGACCACATGCATCTCGACCCGATGGCCCCCGAACTCGCCGCCCGCACCCAGCGGGTCGCCCGGCGGCTGGCCGAGCTGGGGCTCGGCGTCACCGTCGAGACCGGGGCCCGCTACGTACTCGACCCGCGCCGCAAGCACGGTCCTTCCCTGCTCGACCCGGACCCCGAAGGGCGGGCGGCCCGTACGCGACTGCTGATCACCGCCGTCCAGGTCGCCGCGGACCTCGGCGCCCACGCCGTGCACTGCTTCAGCGGCATCACCCCCGCGGGCACCGACACGGACACCGCCTGGAAGCGGCTCGAAGAGGCGATGGGACCGGTCCTCGACGCCGCGGAGGCCGCCGACATCCCGCTCGCCGTCGAGCCGGAGCCCGGCCATCTCGTCTCGGACCTCGCCGGCTTCCACCAGCTCAGGCACCGCCTCGGCGACCCGGACCTGCTCGGCCTCACGCTCGACATCGGCCACTGCCAGTGCCTGGAACCCGCCGCGCCCGCCGACTGCGTGCGCGAGGCCGCGCCCTGGCTGCGGCACGTACAGATCGAGGACATGCGGCGCGGCGTCCACGAGCATCTCCCGTTCGGGGACGGCGAGATCGACTTCCCGCCCGTGCTCGACGCGCTCGCCGCCACCGGCTACGAGGGCCTGACCGTCGTCGAACTGCCCCGCCACTCCCACGCCGGGCCCGAACTGGCCCGCACCTCCCTGGACTTCCTGCGTACGAAGGGAGCATCGGCATGACACCCACCCGCGAGGAGCTGTCTCCCCGGCTCGAGGCGGCCGCCGCGGCCTGGCTCGACGAGGCACTCGCCGAGGCGGCGACGGCCCGGGACGCGGCCCCCGCCGCCGCCGACAACGTTGCCGCCTCCTGGGAGCTGCGCTTCGCCGCCGCCGGACGCCACTGCGGGCGGTCCGGCGACACGGTCGACTCCGTACGCACCCTGCTCCTCCAGGAAGCCCGCGCCGATCTCGCCACGCTCACCCGGCTCTACCACCAGGGCGCCGCCGCCGAGCGCCGCGCCGTCCTGCTCGCCCTGCCGGACCGCGTCGAAGGGCCCGGCGCGCTGCCCCTGACCGAGGACGCGCTGCGGACCAACGACACCCGGCTGGTCGCCGCCGCCGTCGGCCCGTACGCCGCCGCCCACCTCGACCCCCACGCCTGGCGGCACGCCATCCTCAAATGCCTGTTCACGGGTGTGGACCTCGACGCCGTCGACGGCCTGGACAGACGTGCCCACGGAGACGCCGAACTGGCCAGGATGCTCGCCGACTTCGCGGCCGAGCGCACCGCCGCGGGCCGCTCCGTACCCGCCGACCTGCACCGCGCACTGAACCTGACCGGCGAGGAGTCCTGATGCGCATCTTCGACCCCCACATCCATATGACCTCCCGCACCACGGACGACTACCAGGCGATGTACGCCTCCGGTGTGCGCGCCCTGGTCGAGCCGTCCTTCTGGCTCGGCCAGCCCCGCACGTCGCCCGCCAGCTTCTTCGACTACTTCGACGCGCTCCTCGGCTGGGAGCCGTTCCGCGCGGCCCAGTACGGCATCGCCCACCACTGCACGCTCGCCCTCAACCCCAAAGAGGCGAACGACCCGCGCTGCACCCCCGTCCTGGACGCCCTGCCGCGCTATCTCGTCAAGGACTCCGTCGTCGCCGTCGGTGAGATCGGCTACGACTCCATGACCCCGGCCGAGGACTTCGCGCTCTCCGCGCAGCTCCAGCTCGCCGCCGACCACGGCCTGCCCGCGCTCGTCCACACCCCGCACCGGGACAAGCTGTCGGGCCTGCGCCGCACCATCGACGTCATACGCGAATCCGCCCTCGCCCCCGACCGGGTGCTGCTCGACCACCTCAACGAGACGACGGTCAAGGATGCGGCGGAGAGCGGCAGCTGGCTCGGCTTCTCCATCTACCCGGACACCAAGATGGACGAGGACCGCATGGTCGCCGTCCTCAAGTCCCACGGCACCGAGAAGGTGCTCGTCAACTCGGCCGCCGACTGGGGCAAGAGCGATCCCCTGAAGACCCGCAAGGTCGCCGACGCGATGCTCGCCGCCGGCTTCAGCGAGGACGACGTCGACCTGGTCCTGTGGCGCAACCCCGTCGCCTTCTACGGCCTCAGCGGCAGACTCCAGCTCGACGTCCCCGCCCCGGAGGCCCTCCACGAGGGCAACTCCATCCTCCGCGGCGGGGAGTGAGGCCATGCGCTTCCGCCACCCCGACGGCTCCACCGTCCACCTCTCGTACTGCACCAATGTCCACCCCGCCGAGACCCTCGACGGCGTCCTCGCCCAGCTGCGCGACCACTGCGAACCGGTACGCAAACGGCTCGGCAGGGACCGCCTCGGCATCGGCCTCTGGCTCGCCAAGGACGCCGCCCAGGCCCTGATCAACGACCCCTCGGTGCTGCGCGGCCTGCGCGCCGAACTGGACCGGCGCGGGCTCGAGGTCGTCACACTCAACGGCTTCCCGTACGAGGGCTTCGGCGCCGAAGAGGTCAAGTACCGCGTGTACAAACCGGACTGGGCCGATCCCGAGCGGCTCGCCCACACCAGCGACCTGGCCAGGCTGCTGGCCGCGCTGCTGCCCGACGATGTCACGGAAGGTTCCGTCTCCACCCTCCCGCTCGCCTGGCGCACCCCGTTCGACGACGCCGCGGCCCGCGCCGCCCACACCGCGCTGACCACGCTGGCGAAGCGGCTCGACGCGCTGGAGGAGCTGACCGGCAAGTCCATCCGGATCGCCCTGGAACCGGAGCCGGGCTGCACGGTCGAGACCACCGCCGACGCGATCGGCCCGCTCACCGACATCGCCAGCGGCCGGATCGGCATCTGTATCGACACCTGCCATCTCGCGACGTCCTTCGAGGACCCGGCCACCGCCCTGGCCGCGCTGCACGCCGCGCGCATCTCCATCCCCAAGGCCCAGCTCTCCGCGGCCCTGCACGCCGAACAGCCGCATCTGCCGGAGGTACGGGAAGCTCTCGGCGCCTTCGCCGAGCCCCGCTTCCTCCACCAGACCCGCACCCGCACCGCCGCCGGGCTGCACGGCACCGACGACCTCGACGAGGCCCTCAACGGCGGGGCACTGCCCGACGGCGCCCCCTGGCGCGCGCACTTCCACGTCCCGCTGCACGCCCCGCCCGCCCCGCCGCTCGCCTCCACCCTCCCCGTACTCCAGGACGCGCTGACCCGGCTCGTCGGCGGCGCGCAGCCGCTCACCCGCCATCTGGAAGTCGAGACCTACACCTGGCAGGCGCTCCCGCCGGAGCTGCGTCCCCGCTCGCGCGGACAGCTCGCCGACGGAATCGCCGCCGAACTCACCCTGGCCCGCGACCTCCTGGTCGACCTCGGCCTGAAGGAGCTGCCATGACCGAGAGCCCGACCCCGCTCCTCGTCCTCGATGTCGTCGGCCTGACCCCCCAGCTGCTCCACCACATGCCCCACCTCAAGAAGCTGGCCGGCGCCGGATCCCAGGCCCCGCTGACCACGGTCCTGCCCGCCGTCACCTGCAGCGCGCAGTCCACCTTCCTCACCGGGACGCTCCCCGCCGAGCACGGCATCGTCGGCAACGGCTGGTACTTCCGCGAGCTGGGCGACGTACTGCTCTGGCGCCAGCACAACGGGCTCGTCTCCGGCGACAAGCTGTGGGACGCCGCCCGCCGTGCCCACCCCGGCTACACCGTCGCCAACATCTGCTGGTGGTACGCGATGGGCGCGGACACCGACTTCACCGTCACGCCCCGCCCCGTCTACTACGCCGACGGCCGCAAGGAACCCGACTGCTACACCCGTCCGCCGGCGCTGCACGACGAACTCACCGAGAAGCTCGGCACGTTCCCCCTCTTCCACTTCTGGGGCCCCGGCGCCGACCTCGTCTCCTCGCAGTGGATCGTGGACGCCACCCGCCACATCATCGCCACCCGCCGGCCCGACCTGGCCCTGTGCTACCTCCCGCATCTCGACTACGACCTCCAGCGCTACGGCCCCGACGACCCCAGGTCCCATCAGGCGGCCGCCGACCTCGACGCGGCCATGGCACCGCTGCTGGACGACGCCAGGGCCGAGGGCCGTACCGTCGTCGCGCTGTCCGAGTACGGCATCACCCGGGTCTCGCGGCCGGTCGACATCAACCGGGCGCTGCGCCGGGCCGGGCTGCTGGAGGTGCACACCCAGGACGGCATGGAGTATCTCGACCCGATGGCCTCCCGCGCCTTCGCCGTCTCCGACCACCAGCTCGCCCATATCTACGTGCGCCGTCCCGAGGACCTCGACGCCACCCGCGAGGCTCTCCGGGATCTCCCCGGCATCGACGAGATCCTGGACGACGAGGGCAAGAAGAGCCACGGCCTGGACCACCCCCGCTCGGGCGAGCTGGTGGCCATCGCGGAACCGGACGCGTGGTTCACGTACTACTACTGGCTCGACGACGACCGGGCACCCGACTTCGCCCAGCTGGTCGAGATCCACCGCAAGCCGGGCTACGACCCCGTCGAGCTGTTCATGGACCCCCTCGATCCGTACGTACGCCTCAAGGCGGCCAAGGCGATAGCCCGCAAGAAGCTCGGCATGCGCTACCGCCTCGCGGTCGTCCCCCTCGACCCTTCTCCCATTCGCGGCAGCCACGGCCGCCTTCCGCAGAGCGACGACGAAGGTCCGCTCATCCTGTGCTCCACCCCCCGTGCCGTCAGTGGCCGTGTCGCGGCCACTGATGTGAAGTCCCTGCTCCTCCAGCTTGCCGGACTGCACTGACAAGCAAGCACTGACAAGCAAGCACCGCCAGTACAGACACAAAGGAGTTCCGCAATGAGCCGCAAGAAGTCAGCCGACCCCGAGCTCGCGCAGAAGCTCAGCAGACGCGGCATGCTCGGTGTCGCCGCGGGCGCCACCGCCGCCGCTGTCCTGGGTGCCTCGGCCACCCCCGCCGCCGCCCACGGCCGGGGACACGGGCACGACCACGGTCACGGCAAGGGACAGCCGGTCCTGCCGCCCGGCCGTCTCGGCATCCAGCTCTACTCCTTGCGTGACAAGGTGTCCTCGATCGGCTTCGCCAAGGTCTTCGACGAGCTGGAGCGCTTCGGCTACGACGAGATCGAGTACGCCGGTTACACCCAGGGCACCGGAGAGATCACCCTGGCCCAGCTCAAGAAGCTGGCCAGGGACCACGGTCTCAAGGGCATCGGCAGCCATGTCAACTACGCCGATGACAACAACCCGGACGCCTACAGCTTCGCCCAGAACCTCGACAAGGTCCTGGACGACGCCCAGGCCCTTGGTCTCGAGCACATCGGAACGGCCTCGGGGCCGTTCCGCTACGGCTCCACCGTCGATGCCTGGAAGCGGGCGGCCGAGGACTTCAACACCTACGGCGCGGCGGCCAGGCGGCGCGGCATGAAGTTCTACCAGCACAACCACGCGGAGGAGTTCTCCTTCGCCACCGACCAGCCGAACGTCCGTCTCTACGATGTTCTGCTGGCCGAGACCGACCCCGATCTGGTCTTCCTGGAGATGGACATCTACTGGGCGTTCGCCGGCCAGTTCCGCTTCAGCAAGACCGTCGAGGGCAAGCCCGCCCCCTTCGACCCGCTGCGCTACGTACTCAAGCAGCCCCACCGCTACCCGCTCTTCCACGTCAAGGACGGCATCGAGGACATCACCGCCCGCGACGGCTACCGGATGGTGGACGTCGGCGACGGTGACATCGACTACCAGCGCTTCATCTCGGCCGTGAACAAGACCCATGGCGGCCGCCGTGACCACCACTGGCAGGTGGAGCACGACCAGCCGGTGGACTCGATCGCCTTCGCCCGCAAGTCGTCGGCGCACCTGCACTCGCTGCGCGAAAAGCGGTAGGACCCTAGGCCCTGTCCGGCGCCCCACCCGCACACGGGGGACGGCCCTCCCCGCGGCTCTGTCCGAGCCGTGGGGAGGGCCGTCCTTCTGTGCGGGGCCGGGTGCCGGGTCAGGCGGCGTCCCGGCCGATCGGGTTCGGGTTCGGTTCGATCTTCTTGGCGTCCGGCCTTCCCGGCGCCTTCAGGAACAGCGCCAGCACCGCCGAAGCGAGTCCGATGCATCCCGCGATGACGAACGCGCCCTCGTAACCCCAGGCGCCCACCACCACGGCTCCCATGCCGGAGCCGACCAGGCCCGATATGAGCTTGGAGCTGTAGACCATGCCGTAGTTGGAAGCGTTGTTGTTCTCCCCGAAGTAGTCCGCGGTCATCGCCGCGAACAGCGGGAAGATCGCGCCCCCGCCGAAGCCGGAGACCATCGAGCAGAAGAGGAAGAACGGCATGCTGCCCATGGACCCGGAGACCAGCACGCCGAACTGAGCGCTGCCCAGGACCAGACAGACGAAGATCAGCGTGTTACGGCGTCCGTACCGGTCGGAGATCCAGCCGATGACCCCGCGCCCCGTACCGTTCACGATCGCCTTCAGCGACATCGCGGTGGCCACGATCCCGCCCGCGAACCCCATGTCCTTTCCGAAGGGCACCTGGAACGCGATTCCGAAAATATTGATTCCGGCCGTGCAGAGCAGGCAGAACCACATCATCCACAGCACCGGTGTGCGTGCCGCTTCCTTGGGTGAGTACTGCTTCACCGCCGGCGGGTTCTTCGCCAGCGCCCGCCGGATCCTCGGGTCCTCCGAGGTCTTGAGCGGGTCGGCGCCCGTCGGCCACCAGTACTTCGGCGGGTCCTTGAAGAACCAGCCGGCGACCGCGACGACGAGGCAGCAGATCACGCCGACGAGCACCAGCACGGTCTGGTAGTTGCTCAGGTCCATGTACGAGGTGAAGAGGAAGACGAAGGGCACGGAACCGTAGGCGAAACCGCCGTTGACGAGGCCGGTCTTGCCTCCCTTGCGTTCCGGATACCACTTGCCGACCATATTCACGCAGGTGGCGTAGACCAGACCGGCGCCGATACCGCTGAACATCCCGAAGCCGATGTACGCCACGATCACATGCGGCGCGTAGGCCAGGGAGACATAGCCGAGCAACGTACCGAGCGCGCCGAGCATCATGGCGTAGCGAGCGGGCAACTTGCCGCTCTCACGCAGCTGCCCGGCGGGGAAGGCGACGGCCGCCTGGAAGAAGATCCAGACGCCCATCAGCCAGAAGATGTGCCCGCTGTTCCAGAGATGGGCCTCGTGCAGAGTGTCCTCCGCCGAGGTGAACGCGTACTCCGACGAACTGATGCCGAGCATGCCCATCCAGGGGAAGAGCACCATCGTCCATCGCGGCCGGCCCATGATGTCCCGGTCGGTCTCACCGATCCGGTACACGCGGCCGTTGCGGTCCGTCACCTCCTTGAAGGGGACGGAGCTGGTGATGTGAGTCGTTGTCATAGGTGTCGCACCCCTTGCATCGAAAGAGCTGGCCAGCGCCCCCTGTCCAAAACCTTTCGTGCTCGCCCGGGCGGGTCAGGTCATTGATCGCCTCCCAACCGCCCGGTCGGTGCCGCGTGCTGACGAGGCGTCACAGCAGCCCCGCCGCCCGTGCCCAGCGATATTTCGCACCGAGCACCTCGACCGGCCTCTCGGTGGTGTACGGGTAGGCCACGACGCCGTGCTCGAAGAGGTACTGGCACGCCTCCTCGACCTCGACATCGCCCGCGAGGGAGGCCACGACGGGCTTCTGGATGCCCCGTGCCCGGAACTCCGCGACGACCCGCGCCGTCAGTTCGGCGAAGACCATCGGCGGGGTGACGATCGTGTGCCAGTAGCCCAGGACCAGCGAGTGGATCCGCGGGTCCTCCAGGCCGAGCCTGATCGTCGCCTCGTAGGTGGACGGAGGCTCGCCGCCGGTGATGTCCACCGGGTTGCCGGCCGCTCCGAAGGGCGGGATGAACTTACGGAACGCCTCGTCCAGATCCGGCGGTATCTCCATCAGCGACAGACCGTTGTCGACGATGGCGTCCGAGAGCAGGACCCCCGAGCCGCCCGCGCCCGTGATGATCACGACGTTGTCGCCCTGCGGAGTGGGGAGCACCGGCAGCGCCCGCGCGTACTCCAGCATCTCGTTGAGACCCGGCGCCCGGATGACACCGGCCTGCCGCAGGATGTCGTCGTACACCGCGTCGTCACCGGCGAGCGCGCCGGTGTGCGAGCCCGCGGCCTTGGCGCCGGCCGCGGTACGACCGGCCTTCAGGACCACCACCGGCTTCTTCGGCACGGTCGCGCGGGCCGCCTCCACGAAGGCCCGGCCGTCCTTCAGGTCCTCCAGGTGCATCGCGATGCACTCGGTGTTCGGGTCCTCGCCGAACCAGGTCAGCAGATCGTCCTCGTCGAGGTCCGACTTGTTGCCGAGGCCCACGATGGCCGAGACACCCGTCTTGGTGCTCCTGGCGAAGCCGAGGATCGCCATGCCGATGCCGCCGGACTGCGAGGTCAGCGCCACGCCGCCCTTGACGTCGTACGGGGTGCAGAAGGTGGCGCAGAGGTCCTGCCAGGTGGAGTAGTAGCCGTAGATGTTCGGCCCCAGCAGCCGTACGCCGTACTCCTCGGCGATCTCCACGATCCGCGCCTGGAGTTCGTGCTCGCCGGTCTCGGCGAAGCCGGACGGGATCAGGACGGCGTTCGGTATGCCCTTGCGGCCGACCTCTTCCAACGCCGCGGCGACGAACTTCGCGGGAATCGCGAAGACCGCCACATCGGGCTCGCCAGGAACATCCATCACGCTCTTGTATGCCTTACGGCCGAGTATGTCATCGGCCTTGGGGTTCACCGGATGAATATCGCCCGGAAACCCTCCGTCGATCAGGTTCCGCATGACCGAATTCCCGATCTTGCCCTGCTCGTTCGAGGCGCCGATCACGGCCACCGAGCGCGGCTTCATCAGCCGCCGCATCGAGACGAGGATCTCCTCGCGCGTGTATCTCCGCCGCTCGGCCGGCACCTCGGTGGTCAGCAGGATCCGCACATCGGCGGCCATCACCCCGCTCTCCGAGGCGAACACCGGATTGAGGTCGACCTCGGCGATCTCCGGGAAGTCGGCCGCGAGCCGGGACACCTTGACCACCAGCTCGGCCAGCGCGTCCCGGTCGACGGCCGCGCCGCCCCGGACGCCGCGCAGGATCTCCGCGGCGCGGATCCCGTCGAGCATCGACAGCGCGTCGTCCTTGGAAGCCGGGGCGAGCCGGAAGGTGACGTCCTTGAGGACCTCCACCAGCACGCCGCCGAGGCCGAAGGCCACGATCTTGCCGAAGGTCGGGTCCGTGACCGTACCGATGAGCACCTCGGTACCGGCCGGCACCATCTGCTGCACCTGGACGCCGAGGATCCGCGCGTCCGGGTCGTACGCCTTGGCGTTGGTGACGATCGAGGTGAACGCCCCCCGTACCTCGGCGGCCGACGTCAGCCCGATCCGTACGCCGCCCGCGTCCGTCTTGTGCAGGATCTCGGGCGAGACGATCTTCATGGCGACCGGGAAACCGATCCGGTCGGCGAGCGCCACGGCGGCGTCGGCGTTCTCGGCGAGGGCCTCGGCCGGGGTGGGGATGCCGTAGGCGTCCGTGACGGCCTTGCCCTCGGGCGCAGTCAGGGACGTACGCCCCTGGGCGAGCGCGGCGTCCAGGACGGCGCGTACGGCCGCGTGATTCGGTTCTGTGGTGTCCACTGCTAGATGACTCCGTTCGTCTTGAGCAGGCGCAGTTCCTCGGCGCCCAGACCCAGCTCGCCGATGTACACCTCTTCGTTGTGTTCGCCGAGCAGCGGTGAAGTGACCACGTCCACGGGGGAGTCGGAGAGTTTCAGTGGGCTGCCGACCGTGGTGAACGAGCCGCGCTCGGGGTGGGAGACCTGGACGACCATCTCGTTCGCCGCCAGCGACGCGTCCTCGATGATCTCCTTGGTGGAGAGGATCGGACCGCACGGGATGTTGTGGGCGTTGAGCTTCTCCAGCACCTCCCACTTGGGAAGGGTGGCCGTCCACTCCTCGATGAGCTGGAACATCTTGCCCAGCTTGGGCAGCCGGGCCTCCGGGCTCGCCCACTCCGGGTCCTCCGCCAGCTCGGGCCGGCCGATCAGCTCGGTGACCGGGCGCCAGCCCACGGGCTGCACGATCACATAGACGTAGTCGTTCGGACCGCCGGGCGCGCACTTCACGGCCCAGCCCGGCTGCCCGCCGCCGCTCGCGTTGCCGCTGCGCGGCACCTCGTCGCCGAAGTCGTCGTTCGGGTACTCGGCGAGCGGACCGTGGGCCAGACGCTGCTGGTCGCGCAGCTTCACCCGGCACAGATTGAGCACCGCGTGCTGCATCGCGACATTGACCCGCTGGCCGCGGCCGGTGCTCTCACGCTGGTAGAGCGCGGCGAGAATGCCGGCGACGGCGTGGATGCCGGTGCCGGAGTCGCCGATCTGCGCCCCGGTGGCGAGCGGCGGCCCGTCCTCGAAGCCGGTCGAGGTCATCGAGCCGCCCATGGCCTGGGCGACGACCTCGTACGCCTTGAAATTGGTGTACGGGCCCTCGCCGAAGCCCTTGATGGAGGCGTAGACGATCTGCGGGTTGATCTCCTGGATGCGCTCCCAGGTGAAACCCATCCGGTCCACGGCGCCGGGGCCGAAGTTCTCCACCATGACGTCCGAGCGGCGGATGAGCTCCGTGAGGATCTCCTTGCCGCGCTCCGACTTGGTGTTGAGGGTGATGGACCGCTTGTTGCAGTTGAGCATCGTGAAGTACAGCGAGTCGACATCGGGGAGATCGCGGAGCTGCTTGCGGGTGATGTCGCCGGTCGGTGCCTCCAGCTTCACCACGTCCGCGCCGAGCCAGCCGAGCAACTGGGTTGCGGAGGGCCCCGACTGAACATGCGTCATGTCGAGGACCCGGACGCCGGTGAGCGCTTTCGTTCCTTGCGGGGTCTCAAGAGCCTGCGTCATGGGAGGGCTCCTTCACTTGTACATGGTCTGGTTCATGGTTCCGGGGGCGTACGCGTCGGGGTCGACCCAGACGTTGATCAGCGACGGCAGACCCGACTCACGGGCCCGCTGGAGCGCGGGCGCGATGTCGGCGGGGTCGCGGACCTCCTCGCCGTAACCGCCCAGCATCTGGGCGAACTTGTCGTAGTGGACATCGCCGAGGGTGTTGCCGACGCGCTCGCGCTCGTCGCCGTACTTGGCCTTCTGGCCGTAACGGATCTGGTTCATCGAGGAGTTGTTGCCGACGATGCCGACGAACGGCAGGTTGTAGCGGACCAGCGTCTCGAAGTCCCAGCCGGTCAGGGAGAACGCACCGTCGCCGAAGAGCGCGACGACCTCCTTGTCGGGCCGCGCCTGCTTGGCGGCGAGGACGAAGGGGACGCCGACACCGAGGGTGCCCAGCGGGCCCGGGTCCATCCAGTGGCCCGGCGACTTGGGCTGGACGACCTGGCCGGAGAAGGTGACGATGTCGCCGCCGTCGCCGATGTAGATCGAGTCCTCGGTGAGGAATTCGTTGATCTCGCTGACCAGCCGGTAGGGGTGGATGGGGGAGGAGTCCGACTTCAGCTGCGGCAGCCGCTTCTCGATCGCCGTCTGTTCGGCGGCGCGCAGCTCGTCCAGCCAGGCCTTGCGCCGGACCGATCCGCCGTTGACGCGGCCGCTCGCGGCCTGGGTGACCGACGCGAGCACGAGCCCCGCGTCGCCCACGATGCCCAGGTCGATGTCCCGGTTCTTGCCGACCGTGCGGTAGTCGAGATCGATCTGGACGACCGTCGCGTTCGGCGAGAGACGCTTTCCGTACCCCATCCGGAAGTCGAAGGGGGTTCCGACGATGACGATGAGGTCGGCGTTGGAGAAGGCGTAGCGCCGGGACAGCTGGAAGTGGTGCGGATCGCCCGGCGCCAGCGTGCCGCGTCCCGCCCCGTTCATGTACGCGGGGACGTTCAGCGTCCGCACCAGCTCGATCGCGGAGTCGGTCCCCCGCGTCGTCCAGACCTGGCTGCCGAGCAGGATGGCCGGCTTATCGGCCTGGACGAGGAGGTCGGCGAGCTTCTCGATGGCTTCGGGGTCACCGGCCGAACGGGTCGAGGCCCGGTAGCGCCCGGACTCGGGGATCCGGGCCTTCTCCACCGGCACCTTGGCGTCCAGCACATCGCGCGGGATCTCCAGGAAGGACGGGCCGGGAGCGCCGTGATAGCACTCGCGGAACGCCATCGACACCATGTCGGCCGCGCGCGCCGTGTCCGGCACGGTCGCGGCGAACTTGGTGATCGGGGTCATCATGTCGACGTGCGGCAGGTCCTGGAGTGAACCCATCTTGTGCTGGGTGAGGGCGCCTTGGCCGCCGATGAGCAGCATCGGGGACTCGGCGCGGAAGGCGTTGGCGACACCGGTGACGGCGTCGGTGGTGCCCGGACCCGCGGTGACCACCGCGCAGCCCGGCTTTCCGGTGATACGGGCGTAGCCGTCCGCGGCGTGCGCGGCTACCTGCTCATGACGTACGTCGACGACTTCGATGCCTTCGTCGACGCAGCCGTCGTAGATGTCGATGATGTGGCCGCCGCAGAGGGTGTAAATGACCTCTACGCCCTCTGCTTTGAGGGCCTTGGCGACCAGATGACCACCGGAGATGAGTTCCTGGCTGTCGTCGGGCATGAGGTAGTCCCTGTCCCTTCGTAGGGGAGGGCCTGCGCCCTCCCGGTACATTGCATACAGTCGACGAATACTGTATGAAACTTGTTATCCCGCATCCAGCGGATGGTGTCCAGGGGGCGTGCGGCACTTTCGTCAAAAGGGAGCCGGTATGGATCTGTACGAGCACCAAGCACGAGAACTCTTCGCGGACCACGGCATCGCGGTGCCGGAGGCCGAGGTGGTGGAGCTGGCCAGGGAGGCCAAACTCGCCGCCGAACGGCTCGGTGGCCGCGTGGTCGTCAAGGCTCAGGTGAAGACCGGAGGCCGGGGCAAGGCGGGCGGGGTGAAGCTCGCCGCCGACCCGGCGGCAGCCGAACTGACCGCCCGTCAGATGCTCGGCATGGATATCAAGGGCCACACAGTCAGGAAGGTGATGCTCGCCCGACCAGTGGATATCGAGGCCGAGTTCTACGTCTCGTACGTCCTCGACCGCGCGGCCGGGACCTTCCTCGCCATCGCCTCCGCAGAGGGCGGCATGGACATCGAGGAGGTCGCGGCCACCCGCCCGGAGGCGGTGGCCCGGATCCCCGTCGACCCGGCGGAAGGGGTCACGGAAGCCAAGGCCGCCGAGATCGCGACGGCCGCCGGACTACCGCCCGCCACCGTGCCCGTACTCCGGGCCCTCTGGCAGGTGCTGGTCCGCGAGGACGCTCTGCTGGTCGAAGTGAACCCTTTGGTACGCACTCCAGATGGGCTGATTCTCGCCCTCGACGGCAAGGTCACCCTTGACGACAACGCCCGCTTCAGGCAAGTGCGGTGGGGCGACGGCGAGCACGACCCGAACGGTGACCCGCTGGAGGCCGCGGCCGCCGCCAAGGGACTCAACTACGTCAAGCTCGACGGCGAGGTCGGCATCATCGGCAACGGCGCCGGCCTCGTCATGTCCACCCTCGACGTGGTCGCCGGCTGCGGCGCCCGCCCCGCCAACTTCCTCGACATCGGGGGAGGGGCGTCCGCCCAGGTGATGGCGGACGGTCTGTCCGTCATCCTCTCCGACCCGGCCGTGAACTCCGTCTTCGTCAATGTCTTCGGTGGCATCACGGCCTGCGACGCCGTCGCCGAAGGCATCGTCCAGGCGCTGGAATCGGTACGGCTGACCAAACCGCTCGTGGTACGCCTCGACGGCAACAGCGCCGCCCGCGGCCGCGCGATCCTCGCGGACCGCGCGCATCCGCTCGTACAGCAGGTCACCACGATGGACGGGGCGGCCCGGGAGGCCGCCGTACTGGCGAACGCCGGATAAGGAGAAGGACACCATGGCCATCTTCCTGACCAAGGAGAGCAAGGTCCTCGTCCAGGGCATGACCGGCGGCGAGGGCATGAAGCACACCCGGCGGATGCTCGCCGCCGGCACCGACATCGTCGGCGGCGTCAACCCGCGCAAGGCGGGCCGCAGCGTCGACTTCGACGACCGTGCCGTGCCCGTCTTCGGCTCCGTCCGCGAGGGCATGGCGGCGACCGGCGCCGATGTCACCGTCGTCTTCGTACCGCCGCCGTTCGCCAAGGCAGCCGTCATCGAGGCGGCGGACGCCGGGATCGGGCTCGCCGTCGTCATCACCGAGGGCATCCCCGTCCATGACGCCGTCGTCTTCCACGCGTACGCCAGGGAGCGCGGCACCCGTATCGTCGGCCCCAACTGCCCCGGACTGATCAGCCCCGGGCAGTCCAATGCCGGCATCATCCCGGCGGACATCGCCTCCAAGCCCGGCCGGATCGGCCTCGTCTCCAAGTCCGGCACCCTCACCTACCAGCTCATGTACGAGCTGAGGGAGATCGGCTTCTCCTCGGCGGTCGGCATCGGCGGCGACCCCGTCGTGGGCACCACCCACATCGACTGCCTGGCCGCGTTCGAGGACGACCCGGACACGGAGCTGATCGTGCTCATCGGAGAGATCGGCGGCGACGCGGAGGAACGCGCCGCGGCCTATGTCGCCGGGCATGTGACCAAACCCGTGATCGGCTACATCGCCGGATTCACCGCGCCCGAGGGCAAGACCATGGGGCACGCGGGAGCGATCGTCTCCGGCTCCTCCGGCACCGCGGAGGCCAAGAAGAAAGCCCTGGAGGCGGCCGGCGTACGGGTCGGCTCGACCCCCTCGGAGACCGCGCGGCTGGTGCTGGACCGCCTCGCGGCGTCGCGTGACGTCACTCATACTTGATGGCGAGTGCGTGCCACCACCCACCCGGCTCACTACCGTCCAGTAACAGCGATACGCCGCGGCGGCCACACCTCTGTGTGCTGCCGCCGCGGCGGCCGAGCCATGCACCTCCCGCCTCCTCAGAGCGGAGACCCTCAATGGCACCCACCCTCACTCACCACCTCACTCTCAAACCCGGCACGGCCTGGTCCGACGCGTGGCAGCGCTGTCTCGCCGTCGCCCCGGAGGCCTTCCACGACGACCGGGTGCGCAACCTCTGGGCGTCGCGATGGCAGTCCGACGGCCGCGCCCTGTCCGCCACCAGTCCGGTCGACGGCAGCCCCATCGCGGGGCCGCCCCGGCTGGACGGCGCCACCGCCCAGCAGGCGGTGCGCGCCTGTCTGGACGAGCACCGCGCCTGGCGACACGTACCGCTGGCGGAACGCAAGGCCCGCGTAACGGCCACGCTCGACGCGCTCGCCGAACACCGAGAGCTGCTCGCCCTTCTCCTCGTCTGGGAGATCGGCAAACCGTGGCGGCTCGCCCAGGCCGACGTCGACCGTGCGATCGACGGCGTGCGCTGGTACGTCGACGGCGTCGAACCGATGCTGGAGGGCCGGACCCCGCTGTCGGGACCGGTCTCCAACATCGCCAGCTGGAACTACCCGATGTCGGTCCTGGTCCACGCCATGCTCGTCCAGGCGCTGGCCGGCAACGCGGTGATCGCCAAGGCCCCGACCGACGGGGGAGTGGCCTGTCTGACCCTGGCCTGCGCGCTCGCCGTCCGCGAGGGCATCCCCGTCACCCTGGTCAGCGGCAGCGGCGGCGAACTCTCCGAGGCGCTCGTCCGCTCGCCGGAGATCGGCTGCGTCTCCTTCGTCGGGGGCCGGGACACCGGCGCCGGTATCGCCACGGCAGTCGCCGACCTGGGCAAACGCCATATCCTCGAACAGGAGGGACTCAACACCTGGGGCGTCTGGAACTACAGCGACTGGCCCGCGCTCACCGCCGTCATCCCCAAGCTGTTCGACTACGGGAAGCAGCGCTGTACGGCGTACCCGCGCTTCGTCGTCCAGCGCTCGCTCTTCGCGGACTTCCTCGCGGCATACCTCCCAGCCGTACGCTCCATCCGGCTGGGCCATCCGCTGGCGGTCCAGCTCCCCGAGGACCCGCTGCCCGAACTGGACTTCGGACCGCTCATCAACGCGGCCAAGGCCAAGGAGCTCGACGACCAGGTGTCCGAGGCGATCGACCGCGGCGCGGTCCCGCTGCACCAGGGCACGCTGGCCGACGGCCTCTTCCTCCCCGGCCAGGACACGAGCGCCTACCTGCCGCCCGTCACCCTGCTGGCCCCGCCCCCGTCCTCCCCGCTGCACCACGCGGAACCCTTCGGCCCGGTCGACACGATCGTCCTGGTCGATACGGAGGCGGAACTGCTGGCCGCGATGAACGCCTCGAACGGCGCCCTCGTCGCGACCCTGTCCACCGACGACCCGGCGACGTACGCCCGGCTCTCCCCCCAGATCCGCGCCTTCAAGGTCGGCCACGGAAAGCCCCGCTCGCGCGGCGACCGTGACGAGCTCTTCGGCGGCTTCGGCCACTCCTGGCGAGGCGCCTTCGTGGGCGGCGAGCTCTTCGTACGAGCCGTGACGGACGGCCCCCCGGGGGAGCGCCCGCCGGGCAACTTCCCCGATTACCACCTGATGCCGTAGGACACCCGTTTGCCGGAGGGCCACCGCGTCGAGCCCGGACTCGCCGCGGTGGCCCTCCCGACACCCACGCCGAGCGGCTACGGATCGCTGACCACCGGATATACGGGTGAGGACCGCCTCCATCCCCTGGTATCGTTGTCCATGTCGCCGCGGCCGAACGCCGCGGTACGACCACTCGTCCGGGTGGCGGAATGGCAGACGCGCTAGCTTGAGGTGCTAGTGCCCTTTATCGGGCGTGGGGGTTCAAGTCCCCCCTCGGACACCAGCGATTTCCCCACGGGGAGATGCGGCAGTGATCAGGTCCGGACAGAGGTTCGCCTCTATCCGGACCTGCTGCTTTCCGGGGTGACAATGAGCCTGGCAGGCGCTCACGGGTGCTGGGGCTCGTCGGCGTCGAGGCCGCGGTCGATGCCGTGGGAGACCACTCCTTGTCCGGGTTCGGGTTCGAGCCGCTGAAGCGGGGCGGGCGTCAGAAACCTTCCGATCGCGCCATGCGCGAGCGGAGCCTGCTGCCAGGCGAGTCCCATGATCTCTTCTCCCTGTCGTGCGGGGCATGTTGGTTGCTCTTACGTTCGGCCTGGGGTGCGCTTTCGCGAAGGCGGTCGAGAACCTTCGGCGTGCCGGACCTCCCGGCGGCCCTCAACCCCCCCCTCTCCGGACACGGACCGTGTCGGTCAGACGGACTTGACCTCGCCGCCGTCCATGCGCACGGTCGATCCGGTCATCCAGCGAGCCGCCGGTGAGACGAGGAACGCCATCAGCTCGGCGATCTCCTCCGGCCGGCCGAAGCGTGCGATGTCGGCTTCCTGCGGGAAGTTGGCCATGGCCTCCTCGACGGTCATGTCGTGGGCCGGCGCCCAGTGTTCGAGATAGGAGCGGCGGCGGCCGGTCATGACCGCGCCGGGCATGACGCTGTTGACCTGAACGCCGTCGGCGATGCCACGGTCGGAGAAGGCCTTCGCGAGGGCGGCAATCGCGGCGTTGATCGTGCCGACGGCCGCATAGGGCGCCTTGGGAAAGATGGCGGAGTTGCCCGACATCAGCACGACGGAACCCTTGGTCTCGGTCAGCGCCGGCCACGCCTCGATGGTCAGGCGCCGGGCACCGTGGAGCTTCAGGGCCATGCCCGCGTCCCACTGCTCGTCAGTCATCTCGAACAGATCGATCTGCGGCACCGCGCCGGCGATATTGACCAGGGCGTCGATCCGGCCGAACGCCCCGCGCGCTCTCTCGACCACTGTTCTGGCTGCCGAAGGCTCTGCGAGATCCAGGTCGATGACGAGGGTCTCGGCCCCGGCCGCCTGCACCTGGGAGGCGGTGTCCTCCAGATGGGACCGGTTGCGTGCGACGAGCACCACCGAGGAAAAGTCCCGCGCCAACCGGATCGCCGTGGAGCGACCGATACCCTGGCTGGCCCCGGTGACCACTGCTACGGAGCTGGACATGTGACGTCTCCTTCGCTGTTGACGACTCGTCGGCCCGGTGGTCTGCACGGGCTGACCGAGGACGCCGCGCGGATCACCGTGCCGGTGCGGTTCCTGGTCCAGTGGGACGACCAGTTGGTGCCGCGCGACCAGAGCCTGGCGTTGTGCTGATGGACTGCGAGACCCTGGTCACTCCCGACCAGGGCCAGCAGCTGCTGGTGCTCACCCCGGTGGATGCCGAGACCCGCGAGCGGCTGGAACTGCTGCGCGTACTCGGCAGTCAGGAATTTCCCACAGGGGCGACGGGCACGCCGACACGGTGAAGAAGCCGCCCCGCAGAGCACCGGCCGGGTACTCGCGGTGCCCGAAACGGCCGGCCAACCGCGGTTGCTCCCTCGGCGATCGGCCGTTGGGCTTCCCCGCGCTCAACCGGCCAACGCCCGGCCCCGCCGCGTCCGTTGGTGTCCGATCGCCCTCAGGCGCGCAGAGCGGCGTCGAGATCGCGAATGAACTCTCCTACGCGACCGCCTCCGGGAGGTGCGGCGGGAAAACGGCCGAGCACCGCGGTGACCGCCGCCGGTGCGTGATGACGCGCCCATTCAAGGGCTTCCGCAGCGACACGCTGGTCTTCCCCGGCTGCCAGCTCTTCCGCTCGTGCCGCATGGGCTGCCGCACCGAGAATGTGTTTCACCTGATGAGCGCTTGCCTTGGGATGAAGGTACGCGGCGCCGGCCGCGTGGCTCGCCGCTCGCGCCGCGTCGACCGCAGCGGGTGAAGCGGCTTCTTGTGCCGCTCTGTACGCCGCCCAGCCGCTCTGCCGCAGAGCGCCCGTGCGCCGGCCGCCCCCGGCGAACGTCTCCGCCGCGTCGATGGCGTCGCGAGGGCGCGTGTCATCAGGAAGATTCTCTTCGAAGATCGACAGCGCCCTGCGCGCACAATCAGCCGCGTAGCCCGCGACCTCACGAAGTTCGTGTTCGCTCAGCTCGATCTTGTCCGGCTCAGTTGTCACGGCTCAATCCTGCCGCAGGTCGCCAGTCGTCGCGGAGACCCGTCGGGAATCCCCATCGCCCTTTTCCGCGCGGCGCTCGGCCGACCGGACGAGTGGCCGGGTGATCTCTTGCTCGCGCTCGGCGCGGGGCTGGTGGCGGTTCCGCACAGCAGCAGGTGCGGAGCGAGGTCGGCCTCGCTCCGCACCTGCTCGGATCTCAGCGTCGGGTAGCCGACTTCCGATCCGGTGCCCTTGCCGCTCCGGCACCGCCCGTGATCACGAAGCCCGACCCCGGCTGGGTGACGATGTTGCCGTCAGCCGAGTTGGTTATGGTCACGTTGGTCAGCGTCGCCCCACCGCGAGCGCCGCTCATGGCCAGAATGCCGGCGCCGTTGTTGGACTTGTCGATCTTCACATTGTTGATCACTACGCCCGGCATGGTGCCGCCACCCGTCTTGAACTGGATGCCGTCGTAGGTCGAGTCGTAGATGTCGGTGTCCCGGATGGTGACCCCGGTGATGTCCCGGCTCGCCGCGAAGAGCGTGATGGCGCCGAACTCCTGGTCTTCGTTCCAGAAGGCGCCACCGGTGCGGTGGAGGGCGTTGTTGGCGATCAGGGTCTGCCCGGAGAAGGGCAGGGGGTCGTGGTCGGTCGCCAGCATGATGCCCGGGTAGTTCGCCGTGTCGTAGACCAGGTTGTTCTCGATCTTGTTGCCGTAACCGCCGTAGACCGCGATGCCGGTGGCCCGCCACGGCAGTTGGATGGTGTTGTTGACGAAGGAGTTGTCGTGCGCGACGTCGACCGTCGTGTCCTTGACGTACCGGTTCGCCCAGACCGCCAGGGAGTCGTCGCCGGTGGTGCGGAACGAGGAGTTGAACACCCGCGAGTTCCGCGCGCCGTTGGTGAGGTTGATGCCGTCGGCGTACGTGTTGCGGATACGCATCCCGGTGAACTCAAGCCCATCGGCAGGCCCCCACAGGGCCGGGATGTTGTCGTAGTCACGACCGGCCCAGACGCCCACGTTCGCGTGCTCGATCCACACGTTGGCGATCTTGGTGTTCTTGCCGAACCGCCCGTTCAGGCCCACCCCGCCCTCGGCGCCGCCCGGGCCGCCGCGGATGGTGCCGGAGCCGAAGATGGCGATGTCGGAGATCTGGGTGTTGTCGTCGATGTCGAAGCCGAAGTTGCCCTCGTGCGGGTGGTTGATGCTGCCCACCGCCTGGTGCGGCTCGGTCAGCGTGTAGAGCTGGGAGTGCCACATTCCCGCGCCGCGGATCGTGACGTTGCTGATGCCGACCTGGTTGTACTGACCCCGGTCCAGCGGGTCGTCGGTCAGGATTTTCTTCTCCTGCCGCCACTGCCCCGCCGGAATCCACACGCAGTCGATGACGTCCGTCTGGTTGTCCGTGACCGCCCGCTGGATCGCGGTCGTGTCGTCGATCCCGTCGTTGGGCACCGCCCCGTACGCCGTGATCGAGGTGCACTCGGCGGGCTTGCTCGTCGGCGGCGCCACCTGCTCCAGGTCGATCATGTCGATGATGTAGAAGGAGGCGTTGTCACCCGCGTCGCGCTGCAACTTGAACTTGGTGCCCGCCGGATAGGTCGTCGGCAGCAGCGAGTTCGACTCGTCGAACAGCCGCCGGGCGTCGGCCTGGGGCGTGTTCGTCAGCGCTTCGGGGCCGTCGGTGTCGCCGTACAGCCAGCTGTGCTTGGAGGTCAGCGTCAGCTTCTTGACGAAGGTGTCGTTGACGTAGAGGCCGATGGTGGCTTCCGCGCCGCCGCCGTTCGGCGCGTCGGGAACGGAGTTGCGCACCACGATCGAGTTCGACGGGTTGGTCGAGGTGAACTCGACGAACTGGCCCGTACTGTTCAGCCGCACCGACTTCCGGCCCGACGACTCGCTGGCGAAGTTGGTGTGCCCGAAGGTGCGCTCCGCGTCGGCCTCCAGCAGGGTGCCCTGGTACCTGGCGGCCTCCGCCTCGTACTCGACGTACGGGACCGCCGCACCGCGCCCGACCACGATCGAGCGTGAGAACGCGTTGTTGGTCTCGTTGGTCTCGGTGACGACGTTGGTCGCGTCCGCGGTGGCGACGATGGTGGCGCCGCCGTTGGTGGCGGTCCACGTGCCGTTGACGTTCACATTGGCCGTCGCGCCGGCCGCGATCGACGGGGTGTTGGTGTTGAGCGTGGTGCCGCCCACCCCCACGCGGGTGACCGTGGTGACGCCGGACGCGGTGGTCCCGCGGTTCTTCACCGCCACGGTGAACTGGACCGCCGCGCCGACGGCCGGATTCTGCGGGGTGGAGCTGATATCGAGCACCTGCAGGTCGGGGCCGGGACTCTGACCGACCACCAGCTGCGCGGTAGCGGTGAAGCTGTTGTTGTCGTTGTCCTGCTCGACGATCGTGTCGGTCGGGTCCACCACGGACGTGACCCTGTAGCTGCCCTCTGCCCGCTTCCCGACGGCGACCTGGACGGTGGCCGAGGCTCCCGCGGCGAGCCCGCTCACCGGGGCGCTGCCCGCGACGACTGCGCCCACGCTGACATTCACCGTGGTGGCGCCGGAGGCCGCTGTGCCCACATTGCGTACGGTCGCGCTCACCGTGGTCGCGTCGGTCTCCACCGGAGAGGCGGGGGTCCACGACAGCGCGCTGACCGTGAGGTCCGGGTTGGGTGCCGGGACTCCGATGACCTGGATCTCGGCGACCTGTCCGCCGGTCGCGCCGGTGTTGCTGAAGATCTGGAGCTGCACGTCGGCGGCGCGCCCGGTGACCGGGATCGTCACCGAGTTCTGGTTCGTCGACGGGTTGAAGGAGTAGTCGGCCCTGGCCTTCAGGGAAGTGAAGCCGGTGGCGCCCTGGGCGCGGCCGAGGACCTGGATGTTCTGAGTACGGGAACCCCACGCCGCGTCGGGGTTGAGCTTGACCACGACCGACGTGATGTCGGCTTCGGCTCCGAGCTTCACCGTCAGCGTCGACGGGTGCCCGGCGGACTCCCAGTACGTGGTGAGCTTGTCGTCGTTGGCGTTGGCCGCGACGAACGTGTGGACCGTCGACGACGCCTCGATCGGCTTGCCGCGGGCCAGATCGGAACCGTCCTCCGCGCCCGGGTCCTCACCCGGGTCCTCGCCGGGGTCCTCACCCTGCGGGCCGTAGATCCCGAACTCGGAGACCTGCGCGGCGGGCCAGCCCGTGTTGCCGGTGATGTTCAGCCGTACGTACCGGACGCTCGCGACGGGGAAGTCGATGGTGACGGTGTTGGCCGACGCCGGAGCGAAGGCCCGCCCCTGCGACGCGGAGAGGGTACTGAAGGTGGTCCCGTCGGTGCTGCCCTGGACGCTGAGGGCCTGGGTGCGCGCTTCCCACGTGGTCGGCAGCTTCAGCACCACTTGGTCGACGCTGACGGCGCTGCCGAGGTCGATCCGAATCCACTGCGGGAAGGAGTTGGACGGTCCCTCCCAGTACGTTGCCTGGCTGCCGTCGGTGACATTGGCGGCGGGATGACTCCCCTCGGATCCGCCGGCCAAGGCCGGCCTGCCCAGGGACAGGTTGGGACGTTCGGCCGCGGAGGCGGAGGCGGAGATGGGCAAGAGCCCGACGGCGATCAGGCCGGCCATGACTATGCCGGTGATCAGCCGCCGGATGGGCTGCTTCCGTTTCATCGGGTCCTCTGTTCGGTTGGAACGAGAGCGCGGGCGGCCCGCAGGACCGGGCCGAGCGGTGGGACCGGAGCAGGCAGGTCGGGCACCTGCCATGAAGTTGCAGAAAGATTCTTAGAAAATTGAGCCAGTTGCCCAGTTTTTTGCGAGTCAAAGGTTGCAATCATGTCACCGGTTTGTCAACGGTTTCCGCACGCCGATCGACCGGTTGGCGTGTCCCGGCCGGTCCGCGGGGGCGCGACATGATCATTTACGTGCGGTCGGGGACCGGGCTCGTACGCGTATCGGCCGATGGGCGATCTTTGTCCTCGCGGGTTCGGGCGGATCCCCGTGGGTCCGCGTTCTTCGCGTGGTTCGCACCGTCTGCTTGGTCCGGGCGGTCTGCTCGGTCCGCTCGCGAGGCGGCAAGGGGCTGTTGATCCGCCGCTGCGTCCTTCTGGCCGAACTCTCGTGGCGAGTGGCAAAGGGGCATCACAGGATGGCTGCTGGCGGATCGAGCCATGACGGCTGAATCGGCTCGCCGCGCCGTCCCCATCTTCTTTCCCGGCTCCGACGACGAGCCACAGCCTGTCAGGAGACACGATGCCTCTCGCCCGTAACGTGCCGCAGCAGTCCAAAGCCCTGGAGCGGAGGCCCCGCAAGGCGCCGTGCCCACGGCGGGGAACATGGGCGGTGGGGCTCGCGGCGGCGCTGTTTGCCGGCCCGCTGCTCGGTACTTCACCTGCCTGGGCGGGGGCCGAACCGGTCCCGGCATCGCGCGATGCGGCGGAGCTGATGCACGGGACCGCTCAAAGCGACGCCGGGGACGGCGGGCAGGGCGGCAGAGGCGGACGGCCCGTCTATGTCGTCAACCAGGGCTCGAACAGCGTGTCAGTGATCAATCCTGCCGGGGACATCGACACGGTCCGCGTCGGGCGCAGTCCGTTCGAGGTCGCTGTTGACGGCCGGCAACGACGCGCGTTCGTGGTCAATCATGGCTCGAACAATGTGTCGGTGATCAATACGAGCAGGAACAGGGTGACCGCCACCATCCCCGTAGGGAGCGGTCCGTTCGGGATCGCCGTCGACAGCCGGCGCAGCCGTGCCTACGTGGCCAACCGGGCCGCCGGGACGGTGTCGGTGATCAATACCGCCACCAACGCCGTGACCGCCACCATCGCGGTCGGCGGCAACCCGTTCGCGGTCGCTGTCGACCATGAGCGCGACCGGGCGTACGTCACCAACATGCTGTCCGGGACGGTGTCGGTGATCCGGACGGCCACCAATACGGTGATCGCCACCGTTCCCGTCGGCAGCACGCCCGCTGGAATCGCCGTGGACCGGGGCCGTGCGTACGTGACCAACCAGGGCTCGAACAGCGTGTCGGTGATCAATACGGCCGGAAACACCGTGACCGCCACCATCCCCGTCGGCGGTACTCCGTTCGGGGTGGCCATCGACGGCCGGCACCGCCGTGTGTACGTGGCCAACCAGGCATCAAACAATGTGTCGGTGATCGGAACCGCCACGAATACGGTGACCGGCACCATCCGCGTCGGCACCGCGCCCGTCGGAGTTGCCGTGGACGAGCGCAGCGACCGCGCTTACGTCACCAATCTTCTCTCCAACAACGCGTCAGTGATCAATACGGCCAGGAACAGGGTCATCCGCACCACCCGGGTCGGCACCGGCCCGACGGGCGTGGCGATCGGCTGCGGGCCCCACCACCGGAACGGGACCGACGAAGACGCCGCGGGTGCGCCTGCGGGCCGGCAGGAGCAGGCCGAACAGCGCTGACCTCATCCTTCCGAAGCATGCAAGCGCCCCGGCGCAGCTCAACGAGCTGGCCGGGGCGCTTTGCTGTGCCTACGGGGCTACGGGGTGACCGTCTGGGTGTCGATGGGCGAGGTCGAGGTGATGAAGCTGCTGCTGCCGTTGTATACGGCCGTGAGGCTGTGGGTGCCAACGCTGAGGGTGGATACGGAGAAGGTGGCGACTCCGCCGGTGAGGGTGCTGGTGCCGAGGAGGGTGGCGCCGTCGAAGTAGCTGACGGTTCCGGTGGGTGTGCCGGCTCCGGGTGGGGTTGCGGTGACGGTGGCGGTGAGGATTTTGGTCTGGCCGAAGACGGAGGGGTCGGGGGCCGAGGTGAGCAGGGTGCTGGTGTTGGCCTTGGTGACGGTGGTGGTGATGGTGGGTGAGGTCGAGGCGGTGAAGTTCCCGTCGCCGTTGTAGATGGCCCGCACGCTGCGGGTGCCTGCCGGTTGGGTCGAGGTGGTGAGGGTGGCGACTCCGCCGGTGACGGGCACGGGTGCCTGGGGGATGCCGCCGAGGAAGAAGGTCACGGTTCCGGTCGGCGTCCCGGCTCCTGGCGCGACGGGGGTGACGGTGGCTGTCAGCGTCTTGGGCTGCCCGAAGACGGACGGGTCGGGCGAGGCGCTCACGGCAGTGGAGGTGCTGGCCGAGCCGACCGTTTGGGTGTCCACCGGTGAGGTGGAGGTCGTGAAGTTGCTGTCCCCGTTGTAGACGGCGGTGAGGCTGTGCGTGCCGACGCTGAGGGTGGATACGGAGAAGGTGGCGACTCCGCCGGTGAGGGTGCTGGTGCCGAGGAGGGTCGCGCCGTCGAAGTAGCTGACGGTTCCGGTGGGTGTGCCGGCTCCGGGTGGGGTTGCGGTGACGGTGGCGGTGAGGATTTTCGCCTGGCCGAAGACGGACGGGTCGGGGGCCGAGGTGAGCAGCGTGCTGGTGCCGGCGGTGGTGACCGTCTGGGTGTCGATGGGTGAGGTGGAGGCGTTGAAGTTGCTGTCTCCGGCGTATACGGCGGTGAGGCTGTGCGTGCCGACGCTGAGGGTGGATACGGCGAAGGTGGCAACCCCGCCGGAGAGTGTGCCCGTTCCCAGAAGGGTGGCGCCGTCGAAGTAGCTGACGGTTCCGGTCGGGGTGCCGGCTCCGGGTGCGGTGGCCGTGACAGTAGCGGTGAGGGTTTTCGCTTGCCCGAAGACGGACGGGTCGGGGGCCGAGGTCAGAACCGTACTGGTGTTGGCGGTAGTGACGGTCTGGGTGTCGATGGGCGAGGTGGAGGCGTTGAAGTTGTTGCTGCCGTTGTATACGGCGGTGAGGTTGTGGGTGCCGACGGTGAGGGTGGATACGGAGAGGGTGGCGACTCCGCCGGACAGGGTGCTGGTGCCGAGGAGGGTGGCGCCGTCGAAGTAGCTGACGGTTCCGGTGGGTGTGCCGGCTCCGGGCGGGGTGGCGGCGACGGTGGCGGTGAGGATTTTCGCCTGGCCGAAGACGGACGGGTCAGGGGCCGAGGTGAGCAGGGTGCTGGTGTTGGCCTTGGTGACGGTGGTGTTGATGGTGGGTGAGGTCGAGCCGGTGAAGTTGCCGTCCCCGTTGTAGGTGGCTCGTACGCTGCGGGTGCCGGCGGGCTGGGTGGAGGTGGTGAGGGTGGCGGCTCCGCCGACGAGAGGCACGGGCGGCTGGGGGATGCCGCCGAGGAAGAAAGTGACGGTTCCGGTCGGCGTCCCGGCTCCTGGCGCGACGGGGGTGACGGTGGCCGTCAGCGTTTTGGGCTGCCCGAAGACGGAGGGGTCCGGCGAGGCGGTCACAGCCGTGGAGGTGTTGGCCTTGGTGACTGTCTGCGTGTCCACGGGTGAGGTGGAGCCCGCGAAGTTGGAGCCTCCGCTGTAGACGGCGGTGAGGCTGTGCGTGCCTGCGCTGAGCGTGGACACGGAGAGGGTGGCGACTCCGCCGGAGAGAGTGGAGGTGCCGAGGAGGGTCGCGCCGTCGAAGAAGCTGACGGTTCCGGTCGGCGTCCCGGCGATGGAACTCACGGTGGCAGTGAGGATTTTGGTCTGGCCGAAGACGGAGGGGTCGGGGGCGGAGGTGAGCAGTGTGCTGGTGCTGGCGGTGGTGACTGTTTGGGTGTCCACGGGTGAGGTGGAGGTGGTGAAGTTGCTGTCTCCGCTGTAGACGGCGGTGAGGCTGTGGGTGCCGACGCTGAGGGTGGATACGGAGAAGGTGGCGACTCCACCGGAGAGGGTGCTGGTGCCGAGGAGGGTGGCGCCGTCGAAGAAGTCGACGGTTCCGGTGGGTGTGCCGGCTCCGGGTGGGGTGGCGGTGACGGTGGCGGTGAGGATTTTGGTCTGGCCGAAGACGGACGGGTCCGGGGCCGAGGTCAGCAGTGTGCTGGTGCCGGCGGTGGTGACTGTTTGGGTGTCCACGGGTGAGGTAGAGCCGTCGAAGCTGCTGTCGCCGCTATAAACCGCGGTGAGGCTATGTGTGCCGACGCCCAGTGCCGAGGTGGTGAGGGTCGCGACTCCACCGGTAAGGGTGCCGGTGCCGAGGAGGGTTGCGCCGTCGAAGAAGTCGACGGTTCCGGTGGGTGTGCCGGCTCCTGGTGGGACGGCGGTCACGGTGGCGGTGAGGGTTTTGGCTTGCCCGAAGACGGAGGGGTCGGGGGCGGATGTGAGTGCCGTGGTGGTACTCGCCGTGGTGACTGATTGGGTGTCGATGGGTGAGGTGGAGCCGGTGAAGTTGGAGTCCCCGCTGTAGACAGCGGTGAGGCTGTGGGTGCCGACGCCGAGGGTGGATACGGAGAGGGTGGCGACCCCGCCGATGAGTGTGCCCGTGCCCAGCAGGGTGGCGCCGTCGAAGAAGCTGACCGTTCCGGTGGGGGTACCTGCTCCGGGTGGGGTGGCGGTGACGGTAGCGGTCAGCGTTTTGGCTTGGCCGAAGACGGAGGGGTCCGGCGCCGACGTCAGGGCGGTACTGGTGCCTGCGGCCGTGACGGTCTGGGTGTCCACGGGTGAGGTGGAGGTCGTGAAGTTGCCGTCTCCGCTGTAGACCGCGGTCAGGCTGTGGCTGCCGACGCTCAGCGTCGAGGTGGTCAGGGTGGCGACTCCGCCGGAGAGCGTGCCTGTCCCCAGAAGGGTGGCGCCGTCGAAGAAGTCGACGGTTCCGGTGGGGGTGCCGGCTCCTGGTGGGGTGGCGGTGACGGTGGCGGTCAGGATCTTGGCCTGACCGAAGACCGAAGGATCGGGGGCCGATGTCAGCGCTGTGCTCGTGCCTGCGGTGGTGACCGTCTGGGTGTCCACGGGTGAGGTGGAGGTGGTGAAGCTGCTGTCGCCGCTATAAACCGCGGTGAGGCTATGTGTGCCGACGCCCAGTGCGGAGGTAGTGAGGGTCGCGACGCCGCCGGCGAGGGCGCCCGTGCCGAGGAGGGTGGCGCCGTCGAAGAAGTCGACCGTTCCGGTGGGTGTGCCGGCTCCGGGTGGAGTGGCCGTGACGGTCGCGGTGAGGGTTTTCGCTTGCCCGAAGACCGACGGGTCTGGCGCCGAGGTGAGTGCTGTGCTGGTGCTCGCGGTGGTGACGGTCTGGGTGTCGACCGGTGAGGTAGAGCCGTCGAAGTTGCTGTCTCCGCTGTAGACGGCGGTGAGGCTGTGGGTGCCGACGGTGAGGGTGGATACGGAGAGGGTGGCGACTCCGCCGGTGAGGGTGCCCGTGCCCAGCAGGGTGGCGCCGTCGAAGAAGCTGACCGTTCCGGTAGGTGTGCCGGCTCCGGGTGGGACTGCGGTGACGGTGGCGGTCAGTGTTTTGGTTTGGCCGAAGACGGAGGGGTCCGGGGCCGAGGTGAGTGCTGTCGCCGTGTCGGCAGTGGTGACCGTTTGGGTGTCAACCGGCGAAGTCGAGCCGTTGAAGCTGCTGTCGCCGTTGTAGACGGCGGTCAGACTGTGGGTGCCGACGCTCAACGCCGAGGTGGTGAGGGTGGCGACCCCGCCAGTGAGGGTGCCTGTGCCCAGGAGGGTGGCGCCGTCGAAGAAGTCGACGGTTCCGGTCGGGGTTCCCGCTCCGGGTGGCACTGCGGTGACAGTTGCGGTGAGGACCTTGGGCTGCCCGAAGACGGAGGGATCTGGCGCCGAGGTGAGTGCTGTCGCCGTGTCGGCGGCGGTGACGGTTTGGGTGTCAACCGGCGAAGTCGAGCCGTTGAAGCTGCTGTCCCCGCTGTACACCGCAGTCAGGCTGTGGCTGCCGACAGTGAGGGTGGAGACGGAGAGGGTGGCAACCCCGCCGGTGAGGGTGGACGTGCCCAGCAGGGTGGCGCCGTCGAAGAAGCTGACGGTTCCGGTTGGGGTGCCGGCTCCAGGTGGGGTGGCACTGACGGTGGCGGTCAGCGTCTTGGCCTGGCCGAACACCGACGGGTCCGGCGCCGACGTCAGTGCTGTGCTGGTGTTGGCGGTGCTGACCGTTTGGGTGTCGACCGGTGAGGTTGAGGTGTTGAAGTTGCTGTCGCCGTTGTAGACGGCGGTCAGGCTGTGGCTGCCGACGCTGAGGGTGGATACGGAGAGGGTGGCAACCCCGCCGGTGAGGGTGGACGTGCCCAACAGGGTGGCGCCGTCGAAGAAGTCGACCGTACCGGTCGGGGTGCCAGCTCCCGGTGGGACGGCGGTGACAGTTGCAGTGAGAGTTTTGGCCTGGCCGAAGACGGAGGGGTCGGGTGCTGACGTCAGTGCTGTGGCTGTGTCAGCAGTGGTGACCGTCTGGGTGTCCACGGGCGAGGTGGAGCCGTCGAAGCTGCTATCCCCGCTGTAGACGGCGGTCAGGCTGTGGCTGCCGACGCTCAGCGTGGACACGGTGAGTGTGGCGACTCCGCCGGTGAGGGTGGAGGTGCCGAGGAGGGTGGCGCCGTCGAAGAAGTCGACGGTTCCGGTCGGGGTTCCGGCTCCGGGTGGGACTGCGGTGACGGTGGCGGTGAGGGTTTTGGCTTGGCCGAAGACGGAGGGGTCGGGGGCGGATGTGAGTGCTGTGGTGGCGTTGGCGGTGGTGACTGTTTGGGTGTCGACCGGTGAGGTTGAGGTGGTGAAGTTGCTGTCGGCGTTGTAGATGGCGGTGAGGCTGTGGCTGCCGACGCTCAGCGTGGATACCGACAGGGTGGCGGCGCCGCCGGAGAGTGTGCTCGTACCCAGGAGGGTGGCGCCGTCGAAGAAGTCGACGGTTCCGGTCGGGGTTCCCCCTCCGGGTGGGACTGCGGTGACGGTGGCGGTGAGGGTTTTGGCTTGGCCGAAGACGGAGGGATCTGGCGCCGAGGTGAGAGCAGTGGTCGTGTCAGCAGCGGTGACTGTCTGGGTGTCAACCGGCGAAGTCGAGCTGGTGAAGTTGCTGTCGCCGTTGTAGACGGCGGTGAGGCTGTGGCTGCCGACGCTGAGGGTGGACACCGACAGGGTGGCGACTCCGCCGGAGAGTGTGCTCGTACCCAGAAGGGTGGCGCCGTCGAAGAAGTCGACGGTCCCGGTCGGGGTGCCGGCTCCTGGTGGGGTAGCGGTGACGGTGGCGGTCAGCGTCTTGACCTGGCCGAAGACGGAAGGGTCTGGCGCTGACGTCAGGGCGGTGCTGGTGCTCGCGGTGGTGACGGTCTGGGTGTCCACGGGCGAGGTGGAGCCGTCGAAGTTGCCGTCCCCGCTGTAGACGGCGGTGAGGCTATGTGTGCCGACGCTCAGCGCGGAGGTGGTGAGGGTGGCGACTCCGCCCGTGAGGGTGCTGGTGCCGAGGAGGGTGGCGCCGTCGAAGAAGCTGACCGTACCCGTCGGTGTCCCGGCCCCGGGCGGGACAGCGGTGACGGTGGCGGTCAGGATCTTGGCCTGACCGAAGACCGAAGGATCGGGGGCCGACGTCAGCGCTGTGGTTGTGCCTGCGGTGATGACCGTCTGGGTGTCCACGGGTGAGGTGGAGGCGTTGAAGTTGGGGTCTCCGCTGTAGACCGCGGTCAAGCTGTGGCTGCCGACGCTCAGCGTCGAGGTGGTCAGGGTGGCGACTCCGCCGGAGAGCGTGCCTGTCCCCAGAAGAGTGGCGCCGTCGAAGAAGTCGACGGTTCCCGTTGGGGTGCCGGCTCCTGGCGGGGTGGCGGTGACCGTTGCGGTGAGGGTTTTGGCTTGCCCGAAGACGGAGGGGTCTGGTGCCGAGGTCAGTGCTGTGGCTGTGTCAGCAGTGGTGACGGTCTGGGTGTCCACGGGCGAGGCGGAGCCGTCGAAGCTGCTGTCCCCGCTGTAGACGGCGGTCAGGTTGTGGCTGCCGACGCTCAGCGTCGAGGTGGTGAGGGTGGCGACTCCGCCGGCGAGGGTGCCTGTGCCCAGAAGGGTGGCGCCGTCGAAGAAGTCGACCGTTCCGGTCGGAGTACCGGCTCCCGGTGGGACAGCAGTGACGGTTGCAGTGAGGGTCTTGGCCTCACCGAAGACGGAGGGGTCGGGCGCCGAGGTCAGGGCGGTGCTGGTGCTCGCGGTGGTGACGGTTTGGGTGTCCACCGGCGAGGTGGAGGTCGTGAAGTTGGGGTCTCCGCTGTAGACGGCGGTCAGGCTGTGCGTGCCGACGCTCAGCGTGGAGATGGAGAGGGTGGCGACTCCGCCGGTGAGGGTGGAGGTGCCGAGGAGGGTGGCACCGTCGAAGAAGTCGACGGTTCCGGTGGGTGTCCCGGCGGTGGAACTCACGGTGGCGGTGAGGATTTTGGCCTGGCCGAAGACGGAGGGGTCGGGCGCCGATGTGAGAGTCGTCGTGGTGGCGAAGGGAACGGTCTCAGCGACACTGACCGTGTTGTCACCGGAGTTGGCCACGTAGGCGTGCAGCCCGTCCGGGGTGATCGCCACCCCGATTGGTGCCACGCCGACGGGGATGGTGAAGGTGGTGGTGTTGGTGGCGGTGCTGATGACGCTGACTGTGTCGTCGTTCTGGTTGCTCACGTAGACGTGCAGGCCGTCGGGGGAGACGGCCACGCCGAACGGGGTGGTGCCCACGGGGATGGTGGCCGTGACGGTGTTGGTGGCGGTGCTGATCACGCTGACCGTGTCGTCACCCGAGTGGGCCACATAGACGTTGAGACCGTCCGGCGTGACCTCCACATCGAGAGGCGCGGTTCCCACCGGGACGGTCGCGGTGACCGTGTTGGTGGCGGTGCTGATGACGCTGACCGTGCCATCAACCGAGTTGGTCACATAAACAAACAGACCGTCCGGAGTAGTTGCGACGCCGAGGGGAACGGCTCCGACGGGGATGGTCGCGGTGACGGTGTTGGTCGCGGTGGAGATGACGGTGACGGTGTTGTCGCCGGAGTTGGTCACGTAGACGAACAGGCCGTTGGGGGTGACGGCTGCTTCGAGTGGAACGGCTCCGACGGGAACGGTCGCGGTGACGGTGTTGGTCGCGGTGGAGATGACGCTGACGGTGTTGTCACCGGAGTTGGCCACGTACACGTGCAGGCCGTCGGGGGTGATGGCCACGCCGAACGGTGCGGTGCCCACGGGGATGGTGGCGGTAACCGTGTTGGTCGCGGTGGTAATCACGCTGACGGTGTTGTCACCGGAGTTGGCCACGTAGGCGTGCAGCCCGTCCGGGGTGATCGCTACATCGGTAGGTGAACTTCCCACCGGCACGGCCGGATCGAGTAACGCTGCGACATTCGTGCGGCGGTTTCCGCGCCACACGATCCCGAGCAGTTGACGCCACTTCGGCTGAGAACTCTTGTCCATGAGGTACCCCTCGCGATCTAGATCCGCCTGGTCTAGATGGGGGCTGCTGAGGGATCGGCCACCGGTGCAGTCAGCGCACGGGGAAGCATGAGAAACGGTGCCGGCCGTCCAAGGAGCGCCCATCAGGTACTGCCACTGACCATTGCCAGCCAGCCTGCAACCACCAGTCCCCAGCCGAGGATGGGCGCCTCTTCAGGTCCAGTACCACGATTAACCCATCACGCCAGAACCCCGCACAGCCAAAAGAACCAAACATCACCCAAACGGACCAGCAACCGAAGACGCATAAACCGTTCCGGGGCGAATGGAAACTCGACTCTCCGAGAGGTTGCTGCTGGCAGGAGCCGAACCGACGGGGCCGTACGCCGGCCGGTCGGGCCGCGAGCCATGCTCTCGAGCACGGCGATGAGCGCTGTCGGAAGGTTACGGATTGCGTAGCCACGCGCTGGGTCATCAAGGGCGGCGTCGGAGACGTCGATTCGGCACGCATCCAGTCCATCCAACGCACCCGACGCACCCGTTCCAAGGACAAGAGCTGCTGCCAGGGGCGCGCAGCGCCTCAGGCGTGGTGGGCAGCGCCACCCTGCTAGGCCGTTTCGTTCGGATCATCTGATCTTTTGGTTCAGCTATGCCGTTAGCCGATGCGCAGTGGGCGCGGATCGAGCCGTTGTTGCCGGACCGGACGCCGAAACGTGGTGGACGGTGGCGGAACCACCGGCAGACGGCCGACGCCGAGGAGGACCTGAAGTGGGCCATCTCGGTCGACTCCACCATCGTGCGCGCGCATCAGCAAGCGGCCGGGGCCCGTAGAAAGGGGCCCCGGCCAGCGAGCCGCACGACCACGCCATCGGCCGGTCCCGCGGAGGCCTGACGACGAAAATCCACCTCGCGGCCGACGACCGATGCCGCCCCCTCGCCTTCGTCCTGACCGCCGGGCAGGCCGGTGATGCGCCCGCCTTCCCCGACGTGATGGCCAGCCTGCGCGTTCCCAGCCCACGGGGACGGCCCCGTACCCGACCCGACGTGGTCCGGGCCTACAAGGCGTACTCCTCACGCGCGATCCGCGAACAACTGCGCAGGCGCGGAATCCGAGCCGTCATCCCTGTCCCGGCCGACCAACGCAGCCATCGGTTTCGCCGAGGCGGCCCGGGGCGGCAGGCCACCGTCCTTCGACCGCGAGGCGTACAAGCAGCGCAACACCGTCGAACGCTGCATCAACCGCATCAAGCAGTGGCGCGGCCTCGCCACCCGATACGACAAGACCGCCACGAAACGGCGTAGCTGGTCCAACAGTCCGGGAACGACGGTTTCGAGGTCAGAGCTCAGGTGTCAGATGTCCCAGCTGAGGGTCTGGCCGTTGTACACAATGGACGCTGTGGCGTAGTGATTGGTGATGCCACACGTGTTGCCGATGCCGCATCCCCAGGTGTCCGTGTGCGTGAAGGTCCTCGCGTAGGACCACCCGATCCAGTTGCCCCAAGGGAAGCACGTCCCGGTCTGGTTGCAGTAAATGCCACCCTGACTTGCGGTGGTCATGGCAACCGCGGCATTGGTGCTGCAGTCGACCGTGACGGTGTAGTTCAACGTCTGGCCGCCAGTGGACGAGCCATAGCCTTCGGATTTGTAGCCGACGCAGCCGGGAACGGGTCCTGGAGTTGCGCTGATGTTGAGATGCACTGCACTGGTGGTCCCCAGCTTGGCTTGCGCTGATGCCTCCATGGCCGCCCTGATCTCCGCCGGGACGGCCACGGTGGAGCCAGTGCTGCTGTTCGGGGCGGCCGAGGCAGGCATGGCGGACGTTGCCGCCACGACGGTGAGACCCGCGGCGACGGCTGTCACGGACAACAGGCGGTACGCACGACGCGCGATCAACTTACCAATGGACATGATCGATCCTCCTTTTGCTGGAGCTGCTTGGGGCAGGCTTGACGTTTTGCTCATGCCTCGCACAACATGAGCAATTTGCGTACTTCCTCCTCGTTGGATCGTTAAAATCGACCGTTGCAGCGTAGGCTTCTCGATGTGGTTGGTCAACGCCCCCTACAAGCAAGGCTGTTGTAAGGTCTTTTGATCTCGGATCGGTGCTGGTCGGGCGATCCCGGGGAGAGCCGACGGGCGGTGGAACGGCTGGTAGGACATCTCGCGGAGGGCAGCGGCGATGTTCGTGCGACCAGCCGATCGGAGCAGCGGTCATTCTCGTCCCGGCGGACCAACGCGGCACCGCCAGCGCCGTGGCAGCCGAGGCGGCAGGCAACCCGTCTTCGACCGCGAGGCGTACAAGCAGCGCAACACCGTCGAGCGGTGCATCAACCGCATCAAGCAGTGGCGCGGCATCGCCACCCGCTACGACAAGACCGCGACCATCTACCTCGCCGGACTGCACATCTCAGGCATCTTCCTCTGCCGCCCGGTGATCCAAACGAAACGGCCTAGGTCGGGGGCACTCTGATCTTGGTTGATCAGCAGTTGGTCCGTTTGGGTGATGTTTGGTTCTTTTGGCTGTGCGGGGTTCTGGCGTGATGGGTTAATCGTGGTACTGGACCTGAAGAGGCGCCCATCCTCGGCTGGGGACTGGTGGTTGCAGGCTGGCTGGCAATGGTCAGTGGCAGTACCTGATGGGCGCTCCTTGGACGGCCGGCACCGTTTCTCATGCTTCCCCGTGCGCTGACTGCACCGGTGGCCGATCCCTCAGCAGCCCCCATCTAGACCAGGCGGATCTAGATCGCGAGGGGTACCTCATGGACAAGAGTTCTCAGCCGAAGTGGCGTCAGCTGCTCGGGATCGTGTGGCGCGGAAACCGCCGCACGAATGTGGCAGCGTTACTCGATCCGGCCGTGCCGGTGGGAAGTTCACCTACCGATGTAGCGATCACCCCGGACGGGCTGCACGCCTACGTGGCCAACTCCGGTGACAACACCGTCAGCGTCATCACCACCGCCACCAACACGGTTACCGCCACCATCTCCGTGGGCACCGCACCGTTCGGCGTGGCCATCACCCCCGACGGCCTGCACGTGTACGTGGCCAACTCCGGTGACAACACCGTCAGCGTCATTACCACCGCGACCAACACCGTCACCGCGACCGTTCCCGTCGGAGCCGTTCCACTCGAAGCAGCCGTCACCCCCAACGGCCTGTTCGTCTACGTGACCAACTCCGGCGACAACACCGTCACCGTCATCTCCACCGCGACCAACACCGTCACCGCCACCATCCCCGTGGGCACCGCGCCGGTTGGCGTCGCGGTTACCCCGGACGGTCTCCACGTCTACGTGGCCAACTCGGGTGACGGCACAGTCAGCGTCATCAGCACCGCGACGAACACGGTCACCGTGACCATCCCGGTCGGGGCCGCGCCCATCGATGCTGCGGTTACCCCGAATGGTCTGTTCGTTTATGTGGCCCACTCGGGTGATGACACGGTCAGCGTGATCAGCACCGCTACCAACACCGTCACGGCCACCATCCCGGTGGGCACCACCCCGTTCGGCGTGGCTGTCTCCCCTGATGGCCTGCACGTCTACGTGAGCAACCAGAACGACGACACGGTCAGCGTCATCAGCACCGCCACCAACACCGCCTCCCTGACGATCCCTGTCGGGGCGGCGCCGATCGGACTGGCCGTCACCCCGGACGGACTGCACATCTACGTGGCGAACAACGGCGACGACACCGTTACTGTCGCTGAGGCCGTTCCCTTCGCCACCACGACGACTCTCACATCGGCGCCTGACCCTTCCGTCTTCGGCCAGGCCAAAATCCTCACCGCCACCGTGAGTTCCACCGCCGGCACACCCACCGGAACCGTCAGCTTCTTCGACGGCGCAACCCTCCTCGGCACCTCCCCCCTCACCGGCGGAGTCGCCACCCTCTCCGTATCCACCCTCAGCGTCGGCAGCCACAGCCTCACCGCCGTATACAGCGGAGACCCCAACTTCATCGGCTCCACCTCGCCCGTGGACACCCAGACCGTCACCACCGCGAGCACCAGCACAGTCCTGACCTCGGCCCCGGACCCTTCGGTGTTCGGTCAGCCCAAAACGTTGACCGCTACGGTCGCTGCTGTCCCGCCGGGGGGTGGGACGCCGACGGGTACGGTCAGCTTCTTCGACGGCGCCACCCTTCTGGGTACGGCCGTCCTCGTCGGGGGAGTTGCCACCCTGTCGGTGTCCACCCTCAGCGTCGGCAGCCACAGCCTGACCGCGGTGTACGGCGGGAGCGGCAACTTCACCGGTTCCACCTCGCCGGTGGACACCCAGACGGTCACTACCGCGAGCACCAGCACAGTCCTGACCTCGGCGCCCGACCCGTCGGTGTTCGGCCAGACCAAAACGTTGACCGCTACGGTCACTGCTGTCCCACCCGGGGCCGGGACGCCGACCGGTACCGTCAGCTTCTTCGACGGCGCCACCCTCCTCGGCACCTCCCCCCTCACCGGCGGAGTCGCCACCCTCACCACCTCCGCGCTGAGCGTCGGCAGCCACAGCCTGACCGCCGTCTACAGCGGGAGCCCCAGCTTCACCGGCTCGACTTCGCCGGTGGACACCCAGACCGTCACTACCGCGAGCACCAGCACAGTCCTGACCTCGGCGCCCGACCCGTCGGTGTTCGGCCAGACCAAAATCCTGACCGCCACCGTCACCGCAGTCGCTCCCGGAGCGGGAACGCCGACCGGAACGGTGAGCTTCTTCGACGGCGCCACCCTTCTGGGTACGAGCCCCCTCGTCGGGGGAGTCGCCACCTTCTCCACGTCGACGCTGAGTGTGGGTGTGCACAGCCTGACCGCCGTCTACAGCGGGAGCGGTAACTTCACCGGCTCGACTTCCCCGGTGGACACTCAAACGGTCACCGGTGCCGGCACGGCCACGGTCCTGACGTCGGCGCCCGATCCTTCGGTCTTCGGCCAGGCCAAGACCCTCACGGCCACGGTCGCCGCCGTCCCGCCCGCAGTCGGTACGCCGACCGGTACCGTCAGCTTCTTCGATGGCGCGACTCTTCTGGGTACGAGCAGCCTCGTCGGGGGAGTTGCCACACTCACGACGTCGACGCTGAGTGTGGGTGTGCACAGCCTGACCGCCGTCTACAGCGGGGACCTCGTCTTCAGCACCTCGACTTCGCCGATCGATACGCAGACGGTCGCCAAGGCCAACACCAGTACGTTGCTGACGTCGGCGCCGGATCCCTCCGTCTTCGGACAGGCCAAGGTCCTCACGGCCGCGGTCTCCGCCGTGCCTCCCGGGAGCGGCACGCCGACGGGCACGGTGAGCTTCTTCGACGGTGCCACCCTGCTGGGCACCAGCGCCCTCATCGGCGGGGTCGCCACCCTCTCCGTATCCGCCCTCACTGTCGGCAGCCACAGCCTGACCGCGGTCTACAGCGGCAGCGGTAACTTCAACGGCTCCACCTCGCCGATCGACATGCAGACGGTCAGCAAGGCCAACACCAGTACGTTGCTGACTTCGGCCCCCGACCCGTCCGTCTTCGGTCAGGCCAAGGTCCTCACCGCCACGGTCTCCGCCGTGCCGCCCGGGTCCGGGACGCCGACGGGCACCGTGAGTTTCTTCGATGGTGCGACTCTTCTGGGTACGGGTGTCCTTGTCGGGGGAGTCGCGACGCTCACGACGTCGACGCTGAGTGTGGGTGTGCACAGTCTGACCGCGGTCTACAGCGGAGACCTCACCTTCAACGCCTCCACCTCACCCATCGACACCCAGACGGTCACGGCGGCCAACAGCAGTACGGTGCTGACGTCGACGCCCGATCCTTCGGTCTTCGGCCAGACCAAGACTCTGACGGCCACGGTCACCGCCGTCCCGCCCGCATCCGGGACGCCTACGGGCACCGTGAGTTTCTTCGATGGCGCCACCCTTCTGGGTACGAGCACCCTCGTCGGTGGAGTCGCCACCCTCACGACGTCGACGCTGAGTGTGGGTGTGCACAGCCTCACCGCCGTCTACAGCGGAAACCTCGTCTTCACCACCTCCACCTCGCCCGTGGACATCCAGACCGTCACCAAGGCCAACACCAGTACGTTGCTGACGTCGGCGCCGGACCCGTCCGTCTTCGGTCAGGCCAAGGTCCTCACCGCCACGGTCACCGCCGTGCCGCCAGGGGCCGGTACGCCGACAGGCACCGTGAGTTTCTTTGACGGTGCCACCCTTCTGGGTACGGGTGTCCTCATCGGCGGAGTCGCCACCCTCACTACCTCCACGCTGGGCGTCGGTAGCCACAGTCTGACCGCGGTCTACAGCGGCAGCAGCATCTTCAACGGCTCGACCTCGCCGATCGACATTCAGACAGTCGTCAAGGCCAACACCAGTACGTTGCTGACCTCGGCGCCGGACCCGTCCGTCTTCGGTCAGGCCAAAATCCTCACCGCGACGGTCGCCCCGGTCGGGCCCGGGGCCGGGACACCGACCGGAACGGTCAGCTTCTTCGACGGTGCGACCCTTCTGGGTACGGGTGTCCTCGTCGGCGGGGTAGCCACCCTCACCACCTCTACGCTGGGCGTCGGTAGCCACAGTCTGACCGCGGTCTACAGCGGCAGCAGCATCTTCAACGGCTCGACCTCGCCGATCGACATTCAGACGGTCGCCAAGGCCAACACCAGCACATTGCTGACCTCGGCTCCCGATCCGTCCGTCTTCGGACAGACCAAAATCCTCACCGCGACGGTCGCCCCCGTCGGGCCCGGAGGTGGCACACCGACCGGAACCGTCAGCTACTTCGACGGCGCCACTCTCCTCGGCACCAGCACCCTGTCCGGCGGAGTCGCCACCTTCTCGGTGTCCACGCTCAGTGTCGGCACGCACAGCCTGACCGCGGTCTACAGCGGCAATAGCAGCTTCAACGCCTCCACCTCACCCATCGACATCCAAACGGTGATCTCCGGATCCACCGCGGCCACCCAGCTGACAGCTGCCCCGGCCACCGCCACCATCGGGCTCGACGCACAGGCCCATATCGCCAGCCTGTCGGCGACCTTGACCTTGCTGAGCTCCGGAGCTCCGGTGCCTGGTCAGACCATTACCTTCAGGGTGGGTACGACCGTTGTGGCGACTGCTGTCACCAACAGCAGTGGTGTCGCCACCCGCACGAACATCATCATCAGTCCGTCGGCCATCATCATCGCCGGCAGCCGCTATACGGCGACCTTCGCCGGTACGGCCGGTTTCGGACCGTCCACAGCGATGGCGGCTCTCGTTCTCGCCTGAGCGAGCCTGGCTCGTCGGCGGCCGGAGACGAATGAACTCCCGGGGATCAGACGCCAACTCGGCAGTCCTGATCCCCGGGAGAGAACCCCGGCAGAACCCCGGCAGAACCCCGGCCCACGGCGCGGACGTGTCAGTCGGCCCGGGCCGGCGGGTCAGCGAACCTGTTCGCCCACCTCGTCGCGGCCCGCGATGCCTTCCCGGCGGTAGCCCTCCCACAGGCGGCCTCCCGCCGGGGCCAGCGCCTCGTCGACCAGGGCGACCAGTGCGTCCGTATGGCCGTCGAGGGCTGCGCGGACAGCGGCATTCAGCCGTTCGGGGAGCCCCGGGCGGGCGTCGGACAGGCGGCGGGAGAGCCATTTGCCGCCGCCGAGCCATGCTCCGTCCGACAGAAGGATGAACTCGGCGGTACGGCGCGCGAGTTCGTTGGTGATGAAGAGCCGCTCGCCTGAGTCCGTGCAGCCCGCCAGGTCGTCCAGGAGGTCGGTGAGGGGGTAGCGGCGGTCGTCCAGTTCCGACGCCGTCGCCTTCGGCGGCCCGTCAGCGACCAGTTGGCGGGCGTGCTGCTGCAGGCGGGCGCCCGCGCCGTCGTGGTCGATCAGCAGCGTTCCGGCCGCGCACATGAAGAGGAGAGGGCATCGGCGTTCGGGGATCTCGCGTTCCACATAGCCGTCCCAGCTGGACCGGGTGTGCACCAGGAGTTCGACCGGCCAGCCGGCGAAGCGCAGGCTTTCGCGGTAGGGGGCCGGGGCGCCGTCCAGCAGGACCACCATGTCCAGGTCGGAGTACGCCGTACGCCGGTGGGTGATCACGCTGCCGCCGAGGAACGCGGCGTACGCCTGAGGGTGGCGCTCGGCCACCAACGTCCTTGCCGCCAGGACCGGATCCGTCATCTCCATGCGGCAACTCTTCCAGTCGGGACGACGCCGTGCCCCTGGATTTCACGCCGGAGCGCCGAGGCGCGGTCATACGGCCGAATTCGAGTCGATTCAGGTCTGTTCCACGCCCTCCAGGGCTACCCTCGACACCTGACCTGCACAGTGTCCGAGAAAGGGAGGGATGCCGGTGACCCGGCAGGAACACTCGGTCAACCTCCCACTGCTGGAGCGTGAGCCCGAACTCGCCGCTGCGGCAAAGGCCGTTGACGCGCTGTGCGGCGAGCAGCGAGAGCCGCGAGAGCCGAGCCAGACGACCTCCGGCGGGATCCTCGTCTACCGGGGCGCGGCCGGACTCGGCAAGACAGCACTGCTCTCCGAAGTGCGCCGACTGGCGGCCGGACGGTGCACGGTCTGGTCCGCCCGTGGCGGCGAGACCGTGACCTCCGTCCCGTTCCATGTCGTACGGCAACTGCTGCACCCCGCCCTGACGGCGAGTGAGCTGACGAATGAGCCGACGAATGAGCTGACCCGCGAGCCGACGAGCGAGCCGGCCGACGAGCCCATGGACGCCCGCGAGCTGCTCGGTGACCGGTACGAGATCGTCGGCCCGGCGCTCGGCGTGGCCCCGCCCGGCGAGCAGCCCGCCGACCCTCAGGGTGTCAGGGACGGACTGGACACCCTGGTCGTACGGCTCGCGGAGCTGCGCGGCCCGCTCGTCCTCATCGTCGACGACGCGCAGTGGGCCGACCTGGAGACCCTCGCCTGGCTCGCGTCCTTCGCCCAGCGCCCGGTCGGCGGACTCCCCGTCCTCGTCGTCATCGCGTACCGCACCGAGGAGGCCACCGGCGAGACCGAGCAGCACCTCCGGAGCCTCGGCTCGGCGGCCAAGCTGCTGGTGACGCTGCGCGCGCTCACCTCCGAGGCCACGGCCGGCCTCGCACGGGCCGCGCTCGGTGAGCACGCGGACGACCCGTTCTGCCGCGAGGTGTGGGCGGTGACCGGGGGCAACGCGTACGAGACCGTCGAACTGCTCGCCAAGGTGCGGGACAGCCGGCTCGACCCGGTCGAGGGCTCCGCCGGCGAACTGCGCGCCCTCGGTGCCTCGTCGCGCGGCAAGGGTCTCATCGCCCGGCTGGAGGAGCTGGGCACGTCCACCACCCGGTTCGCCTGGGCGGCCGCCATCCTCGGCACGGACATCTCACTCGATCTGGCGATCTCGCTGGCGGGCATGGGCCGTGAAGAGGCAGCCGAGTGCGCGGAACGGCTCCGTGCCGCGCGCATCCTCGTGGGTACGGACCCGCTGGAGTTCGTCCATCCGCTGATCGCCGGCGCCGTCTACCGCGCGATTCCGCCCGGGGTCCGCACCGCGATGCACGGCCTGGCCGCCTGGGCGGTCTCCCGGAGCGGCCGGGGAGCGGCGGCAGCGGCGCCGCATCTCCTCGAAGTGCATCCGGACGGCGACTCCGAGCTGGTCGAACAGCTCCGTGAAGCCGCGGCCGAACATCTCGCGGTGGGAGCGCCGGACGCCGCCCGCCGCTGCCTCGAACGTGCCCTGCTGGAGCCGCCGTTGGAGACGGTGCGGCCCCAGCTGCTGTACGAGCTGGGCTGCGCCACCCTGCTGACCTCACCGGCCACCACGGTCGGCCATCTGCGGGCCGCGCTCGACGCCCGGCGGCTCGACAACGCGCTGCGGGTGGATGTGGTGTTCCGGCTCGCGCAGGCCCTGACGCACAACAACCAGACCGGGGACGCCGCCCACGCGGTGGCCACCGAAGCCGCCCGCACCGAAGAGGGCCCCGCCAGGATGCGGCTCCAGGCAGCCCACTTCCTGTGGGAGGGCGTGCAGGTCATCGAGGACGACGGCCCGGAGCGTTCCCGGCGCCTCGCCGAGATGGCGGGCGGCCTCACCGGACGCGACAACACCGAACGCGTCCTGCTGATGCTGCGCGCCTTCGACGGTACGGCCCGTGGCGAGAGCGCCGAGGAGATCGTCCAGATCGGTGAACGCGCCTTGCTGAACGGCCGGCTGGCGCCCGGCGTCGGCTGGACCGACCCCGCGTGGGGCTTCGAACCCCCGTCGCTGCTCGGCCTGTCCTATGTCTTCGCCGACCGGCTCGACCAGGCGGAGAGCCTGTTCACCGAGGGGCTGCGGGCCTTCGAGATCTCCGGCTGGAGCGGGGGCCATCTGGCCTTCGCCCATGCTCTCGTCGGATACCTCCACCGCAGACGCGGCCGGCTCGTGGAAGCCGAGACGTATCTCCGTGAGAGCCTGCGCCTGGCGGACCGGGTCGGGAACGGCCTCCCGATGCACTGGAACGCGGCGTGCATGCTCCTCGACACGCTGCTCGCCCGCGGCCATGTCGCCGAGGCCCTCGAAATGGCGGAACGCTATGCGTTCATCACGCCCCGCGCCTCCTCGATCGCCATCCCCGACGCGCCGTCCGTACGAGGGAGGCTGCTGCTCGCCCTCGGCCGTACGAAGGAAGGCATCGCCGAACTGGAGGCGGGCGGACAGGCGTTGACCGCTCGCGGACGGCACGGCACGGTCATGGCCCCCTGGGCGTGCGACCTCGCGAGGGCGGTCGCCGAGGAGGACCCGCGCCGCGCCGCCGAGCTCGCTTCGTACGCCCGTGACCGGGCCGAGCGCTTCGGTACGCACACGGCCATCGGCGTCGCCCTCTCCTGCGCGGCGTCCCTGGAGAAGGGCCCGGCCAAGGTCGAGCTGCTGGCCCAGGCCGTCGGTCATCTCGAAGCCTCGCCCTGTGCGTACGAACTCGCCGCCGCCCGCGTCGAGTACGGCATCGCCGCGGAGTCCCGGGCCGAACTGGCCCGCGGTCTGGAGCTCGCCGAGCGCTGCGGCGCCGACGGGCTGGCGGCACAGGCCCGTCAGGCGCTGGCTGTCGGCCGCCTGCCGAGCTGACCCGCCCGCCTGCCCGGCCGGCGCTTGAGGCCGTGGCGGGCGGACGATCCGGGCCGGGCGGGGGCGGCCGTCCGGTGAGCGGTACGCTCCACCGACGCCGACACACTGCGCACCAGGCAACAGGAGACCAGGACCCTTGTCCGACAAGCTCGACCCGTCAGACCCGTCAGACCCGTCAGACCGGCGCGACGGGCCCGACCGGCCCGGCTCCGCGGGCTCGGCCCTCGACCGAGGCGATCTGCGGGCCGACTGCGCGAACTGCTTCGGGTTGTGCTGTGTGGCCCTGACCTTCTCGGTCTCCGCGGACTTCCCGGTCGACAAGGACGCCGGGGAGCCCTGTCGCCATCTGCGGACGGACTTCCGCTGCGGCATTCACCGCACCCTCAGGCCGCAGGGCTTCCAGGGATGCACGGTGTACGACTGTTTCGGCGCCGGCCAGAAGGTCTCTCAGATCACCTTCGGCGGGAAGGACTGGCGGCAGGCCCCGGAGACCGCGGAGCGGATGTTCGCCGTACTCCCGGTCATGCGCCAGCTCCAGGAACTGCTCCGGTATCTGACCGAAGCGCTGTCGCTGGAGCCGGCCCGCCCGCTCCACGGCGAGATCCGCCACGCCCTGGACGAGACCGAACGCCTCACGCGGACCGATCCCGACACCCTGCTGGCACTGGACGTGGCGGCCCACCGAGGGGGCGTCAACACCCTCCTGCTGCGTACGAGCGAACTGACGCGGGCCCAGGTCAGGGGCAAGAAGAAGAACCGCAGAGGAGCCGACCTCTTCGGGGCGAAACTCAAGGGCGCCGACCTGAGAGGCGCCGATCTGCGCGGGGCGTATCTGATCGCCGCCGATCTACGGGGGGCCGATCTGAGGCTGGCCGACCTGATCGGGGCGGACTTCAGGGACACGGACCTGCGGGGCGCCGATCTGACCGGAAGCATCTTCCTCACCCAGGCGCAGGTCAACGCGGCGAAGGGCGACTCCGCCACCGGCCTGCCCGCGTCGCTCAGCCGACCGGCTCACTGGTAGTCCTCTCGTCCGTACGGCGCCGAATCGAGCGCCGTACGAGAATCAGTCCGAGCGCCCCGAGGCCGGCCGCGCCGGTGAAGGCGACGGGCAAGACGTACCCCGGCCCCGACTCGGTCCGCGACACCGCCCCTGTGCCCGACACCGACGCCGTACGGTCGCCCTTGACGGTCGCGGGCTGCGCCGCGAGTGCGACGGGTGCGGTCCTCAGCGCCTTCACGATCGGGCCGGGACCAGGACCCGCAGGTGCGGCCAGCCTCGGCGGGGCGGGCGGGGGAGGCAGCTGGAGCGAACCCACCGGAGTGACCCGGCCCGCAGCCTTGAAGCCCCAGTCCAGCAGCGTCCTGGCCTCCTCGTACACCGCCTGCGACCCGCCCCACTGCGGGTTCATCACCGTCACCAGCAGGGTGCGCCCGCCGCGGCGGGCGGCGGCGACCAGGGTGTAGCCGGCGTCCGAGGTGTAGCCGTTCTTGACACCGATCAGTCCCGGATAGGGCTCGACGCCGTCCTCACCGGTCAGCAGCCGGTTGGTGTTCTCGATGCCGAAGTTGTAGCCGTCGCCGGGGAACTCCGCGTCCCGGGTCGAGCTGTACCGCACGAACTCCGGGGAGGCGAGGCCCGTACGGCCGAAGACCGCCAGGTCGTACGCCGAGGACACCTGGCCGTGGGCGTCATAGCCGTCCGGGGACACGACATGGGTGTCGACCGCGCCCAGCAGCTTTGCCTTCTTCTGCATCTGGGAGACCGTCGCGTCCCAGCCGCCGTTCATCTCGGCGAGCACGCGTACCGCGTCATTGCCGGAGCTGAGGAAGACGCCCCGCCACAGATCCGCCACGCGGTACGACAGCCCCGCGTCGATCCCCACCAGGCTGCTGCCGTCCCCGATGTCCTCGAGCTCGGACTCGGCGACGGTGTGCTGGGCCCGCTCGGGCAGGCGGGGCAGCGCGGTGACGGCGAAGAGTGTCTTGAGCGTGCTGGCCGGAGGCAGCTGGAGGTGGGCGTTGTCGGCGGCGAGAACATCACCCGTGCGGGCGTCGGCGACCAGCCAGGACAGGGCGGAGAGGTCGCTCGGCGGCGCGGGTGTGCCGCGCTTGGGCCGCGCCTGTGTCCCGGAGCGGTACAGCACCGAGCGATCGACCGTGGCCGCGACCGAGGCGGCCGCCGGGGATCCGGAGGCCGCCGGTGACGGGGAGGAGCGGGCGGAGCCGGCCCGCGCCACCGGGGCCACGGAGGCCGCCGGAGCCGCGGGGGCGATCGTGGCAACGGTGGCCTCGGGCAGGCCCGGAGCCTGAGCGACCGGATCGGTTCGGGAATCCGCGGCGGCCGGTGGGGGCGCCGGCAGAAGGACCAGCAGGCCGGTGGCGAGAGCCACCGTCCCGGAGAACGCGGAGCGCATCACGGATCTGGTGATCATTCACTCAACTTAGGAACGGACCGCGTCCCGCGCACCGCCGCATGAGCCGACCGGAGGTATCCACGTCCCGCCCGGCCGGTCCGCCGCACGTAGCTGACGCCTAGGGCGTGTTGCGAAAGTCCCGCCTGGCTCGCGACGCCCGGCACGCACGCTCGCCGCGTTGTCGGAGTCGTCCAAGTACGTCCAGTACGAGGACGATCCTCCGCCTTGCGATCGCACGCACCGGACGCCGCGAGCCCCGCCCTGCGGGCGGACGGCGCTACTGTCGCAACACGCCCTGGCGCGAACGGGTGATATCGAGGCCCCCGGGCAGTCGGCAACGGACCCTCCAGCACCGCCGGTACGGGCTTCGGCCGCCCGAGGAACGGCGCCCGCTCGACCGCGCTCCCGATACCGTCGGTGACGACCACCACCGGGCACCCGATCGGGTGATTTTCCGTCAGGCCGTCCCGGTCATGACGGGCTCATCGGTCGGCCGGCGCGGCGGCCGGATCCGAGCCCGGGTCGGGTCCGGGGCCGGGGCCGGCGCCAGGGCCGGAGAGGTCGCCAGGGCCGGAGCCGGGGGCAGGCCCGGGCATCGCCTCGGTGGCGATCACGCTGAGGAGCCTGAGCTTGTCGGCGGCCTCGCTGCCGGGCGCCGCGGAGTAGGCGGCGATACGGAGGTCGCAGCCCGGCACGGTGAGCGTGTCGCAGTCCACGGTCACCGCTCCGACATCCGGGTGATGGATGGTCTTGCTGTCACTGTCGAGGAAACCGACGATGTGGGAGTTCCACAGCTCGGAGAACCGGCCGCTGACCCGCCGCAGCTCGCTGATGAGGAAGCGCAGCCGCACGTCGGTGGGGTAGCTGACCGTCGTGGACCGCAGGTCGGCGACGATGGCCGCCTCGAACCGCGCCTCCTGCTCCGGGGTGTGGGTGATCCGGCTCGGCAGGCCCGCGAAGTGCTGCCAGGCGGCATTCCGGTCGCGCTCGGGCACCACCGTCGGATCCCCGACGAGCGCGGCCCACAGCGGATTCCAGGTGACCAGATTCCAGGCGGCGTCGTAGACGCTGAGCGGGGCCCCCGCCAGCTGGTCGAGCAGGCGCTGCATGCTGGGCGGAATATGGTCCGAGACATGCCCGAGGGAGGGCGGCGACTGCCCCGCGAGGAGAAACAGATGCCTGCGCTCGCCGTCGGACAGCCGCAGGGCACGCGACAGCGAGGTCAGGACCTGGACGGACGGCGAGGTCGCCTGCCCTTGCTCCAACCGGACGATGTAGTCCACGGACAGGCCGGCCAGCTGGGCCAGCTCCTCACGCCGCAGTCCGGGCGCCCGGCGGGGCTCGCCCGCGGGCAGCCCGGCCTCGGCCGGTGCGATCCGGTCACGCCAGCGATGCAGGGCCGTGCCCAGCTCTCCGTGTCGGGTCATGCAGTCAGTATCAGCGCGTACGGCGACCACCGCTTGGTGCTGCTTGTCCAGGGAAAGAGGCGGGCTCTCCCGCCCCGCCCTCCACACTGCCGCCGCCGGGGCCACGGCGGGAACCGGCAAGCACGGCCGGAACCGGCAGCACGGGCGGCTCCCCCCGCGCGACGGGGCTCCTGCCCAGGTGAACACCGCTTTCGGCACGGGACATTGCGAGTCGACGCCAACCACACCCCTCCCGCCGTGATCCGGATTAACGTTGATCCCCACAGGTCGGGGAGCGGGGGGAGCGGGGCATGCTGGATCCCATTTCATTGACGGCGATCACCGCGGTGCTGGGCGCCGTAGGGACGGGGATGGCCAACGAGGCCGGGAAGTGGGCCTGGGAATCGGCCGGCGGCCTGGTGCGGCGCATCGTGGGGCAGGAGGTGACCGCGCCGGCCGGGCGGGCCCAGCTGGAGGCAGTGGCGGAGCGGGTCCACGAGGCCGTGCGGACCGATCCGGCGCTCGCCCGTGCCTGGGCGGCGTTCGCCCGCACCGCGCCCGGCCCCGCGAGGGCGGACGGCATACCGGCTCTGCCCCCCTCCATACGGTTCTTCACGGACCGTCAGGGACCGATGAGGCTGCTGGAGAAGGAGGCCCTGCGCAAGGCGGACGGACGGCCCAGGGTCGCGCTGGTCCATGGGCCCGAGGGCATCGGCACCAGCGCCCTCGCCGTGCACTGGGGGTGCCGCGAAGCGGCTCGCTTCCCGGAGGGGCAGGTGTACGTCGATCTGCGGGGTGCCTCGGCGGGGACCGCCCTCGACACCGCCACTGTGTTGCGGAGTCTCCTTGTCCAGCTGGGGATGCGGCAGGACGAGATACCGCAGAGCGCGGCGGAGCGGCGCGAAGACTTCCGGCGCTGTGTCATGGACCGGCGGCTCCTCGTCGTGCTCGACCACGCCCACTCGTCCGCGCAGGTCCAGCCGCTGCTCACCGCCGCACCCGGGGTGTTCACCGTCGTGGTCGCCCGGCGTCCGCTGCCCGGTCTGGACGCCGTACCGGTCCCGGTCGGACCGCTGTCCGACAAGGACGCGCGACGGCTGCTCACCGACCTCGCGGGGCGGCCGGTCCTGGACGCGGCCCGTGCCGTACTGCCGCGCGTCCTGGAGCGGTGCGCCGGATCGCCGTACGCCCTGCGGGCCGCCGCGCCGCGACTGTCCGAGCCGCACCGGCTGGAGGAGGCACCCACCGTGTCCGGGAGCGACCCCGTCCGTACCGCCGCCGAGGGCGTGTACCGAGAGCTGGAGCCGGCCGTCGCCCGGGTCTACCGGCTGATGTCGCTGCGCGAGTGGCCCGCCTTCGGTGCCGCGGTCGTCGCGCACACCGCGCGCATACCGGAGGCCGAGGCCGTCCGCTCGCTCGGCGAACTCGCCGACCGGCAGCTGCTGGAGCGCACGGACACCGACCGCTACCGCTACCGTCCCGCGGTCCGCGGCCACGCCGAGGAGGCCGCCTTCCGCGAGGACGGCATCGCGGCCTGCGCGGCGGCCACGACCGGCACGGTGCGGTGGTACCTGCGCTTCGCGGTCCTGGCGCGGCTCGCCGCCCTCCCGCAGAGCTGGGGGATCGGCCCGCTCTACGACGAGTTGGCGCAGAGCCCCGGCCCGTTCGGGAACGCGGGCGAGGCGCTGGCCGCCCTGCGGGCCGAGCTGGGCAACCTGGTCCAAGCGGTGTACGCGGCAGAGGAGTTCGGCCAGCCGGACTCCGTCTATCAGCTGTGCCAGGCCCTGTGGCCGCTCCAGCTCAAGGCGGGGCATCACGACGAACTCCTCCCGGCCCTCCGGGCGGGCACACGCGTCGCCGACGCCCACCACCCGGGATCCAGGATGGCCGGCCGGATGCACTCACTGCTGGCTCTGGACCTGATCGAGCTGCGCCGGTGGGAGGAAGCCGAGTCCGAACTGACCGCCGCCGCACGGGCCGAGGAGCTGTCCGAGCATCTGCGCGGCCATGCCTCGGCCGTCGAGTCGCTCGGCCTGCTGCGGCTGCGGCAGTGGCGCTTCCAGGAGGCGTACGAGTGCTTCGACCGGGCATTCGCCATCCTCGGCGGGATCGGCCCGGGGGACGAGGGCGAGCGTGATCTGCCCCGCGCCCATGCCCTGCTGGAACGGCACCGGGGGCGGGCGCTGCGCGGCCTCGGCCGCTTCCCCGAGGCCCGGGAGCGGCTGGAGACCGCGCTGCGGTTCTTCCGCGCCAGTGCGGAGTCGTACAACACGGCCAGGACGCTCACCGACCTCGCGGAAACGCGTCTCGACGCGGGGGACACGGGCGGTGCGCTGCCGCTGATCGACGAGGCGACGGCCGCGCTCGACCAGGAGAAAGCCGCGTATCACCTCGCTCATCTGCGGGGCCTGCGCGAGCGCTGCCTCAGCGCGTCGGGGGGACCGGAGTGACCGACACCCGGTGTGCGCAGGCGCCGGTCCGTACGGTCATCCCGGCCGCTGACAGATCCTCCGGGGCCTTGCCCGCGGCCAGCCAGGCGTGCAGGGCGGAGGCGTACGCGGCGGGGTCGGCCGGGTCGGCGGCCGCGGGATCGCCGGCGAGCCGCAGGAGCGCGCCGTTCCTGGTGCGTACGGTGCAGCTGCCGGCACCCGTGACATGGGCGGCGAGGGCACAGTGCGGATGGCGGGCCAGCACCTCGGCCGTCCACTGCTCCGGGGTGCCGAACCGGACGTCGTCCGCTGGGCCGTCCCGGTGGATCACATCGGCCAGGGCGAGCCGGCCCGGGTCCAAGGTGTCCTCGTGGACGGCCATATGCGCGTCCCCGTCTCCCGCCGGCTCGGACCGCGGGTCCGCGTAACGGCTCAGCTCGATCTCGCCGTTCCCCAGCAGCCGGGTCACCACCCGCATCGGGGCTGTCCGTGACACCGGTCCATGGGGAGGGAGCGGCAGCGGGTCCAGCAGGGCGGGTTCCGCCGGCTCGGGGATACCGATCAGCTGGTAGAAGTGGCGGCGCAGCAGCGCCGCCGCCGCGCCCGGAGCCGACGAGACCAGCTCCGCCGGATCCGGCAGTGGGCGGTGCCCGGCCAGGAGCGTGTCCAGTTGGGCCCGGAGCGGGACGTACGGCGAGAGCCGCGGCGCCTGCCGTACGAACGCGGCGACCGGCGACCCCGCGTCGAGGCCGTCCGACGGCGCCGTCCCCATCAGTACGGGGGTACCGAGCGCGGCCGCGTAGTAGCTGACCGATCCGCCGTCCCCGATGACCACATCGGCCGCGATGAGCGCCTGGCGCCATCCCTCCAGCGGATCCACCAGGGTCAGGCCGCCCCGCCGGGCCCGGTCCAGCCAGGCGCGGATCTGTCCGGGGCCGTGACCGTGCCAGATATTGGGGTGCAGGACGGCCGCCGGCCGGTATTCGTCCGCGGGCAGCTCAGCGGTGAGCTGCGGCAGCAGCGACGGAAGTACGTCCTCTCCGCCACCGTCCCCGAAGAGGGAATCCGGGTTCCAGGTGGAATTCAGCAGGACGAGCCGCTGCCCGCGCCGCACGTCGAGGGCGCGGCGGAAGCGTGCGCGGTACGGCAGGGCCGCCAGCATCCGGTCGAAACAGGGGTCACCGGCGAGGACGGCGGTGGGGGCGGCTTCCGGGCACGCGGCGCGCAGCCGTTCCAACTGTTCCGGGTGGGAAAGGACCAGCGCGTCCGCGACGGGGGAGCCGTCCGCGAGGAGCCACTCGCGGGAGAGCCCGAAGACGGGCGGTGGTGCGGCGCCGGGCGAAAGGCGACCGGTGTCCGGTGTCCGGTGTCCGGTGTCCGGTGTCCGGTGTCCGGTGTCCGGTGTTGCTAGCCTCTTATTGTATCCGGTGCCGTGGGAGAGAACGGTCAACCTGCCGGAAATTCGGTGAAGTTGACCGCCGAAGCTGGCCGAGATCGCCAGATCCACCGGGAGGCCGACCGCCTGCTCCCACGGCAGGACCGGCACCCCGGTCTCCGCCAGCAGCTCGGCCACCCCCGACCGGAAGGGCGAAGAACCGGTGCAGGTGGCGAGGAGCTGCACGCGCAGGTCGTCACGGAACAGCGGCAGCACATCCAGCAGCCGGGTCGCCGAGGTCACGTTGTGCACGACGAACAGCACCCGCCGGCACCGCCCCCGGGTCGCCCACCGCGTCGCGTCGGCCCCCACCGGCACGCGTATGTACCCGCCGTGGCCCCCGTCCACTGTTCGCCCGCCCCCGCTTCACCGCGCCGCCGCCACCTGTGACGGCCACGATAACCACACCGCTGTACGGCGGTGTGAGCGGACCTGAGGGCGGTCCGCCGTGGGGTCAGGGAGCCGACTCCAGCTGGTCCCACCACCACGAGATCGTGGGGATCGGAAGCGGCTCCAGGCTGTCGTCGGCCGGATGGTGCTTCCACCACCCGCCGGGCGCCGCCTCCGGCCCCGACGGTACGGAGTAGCGGGGGCAGACCGACGCCCAGTCGAGATGGCCCCGGACGAAGTGGCTCAGCCCCTCGACGTACTGGCGCAGACCGTCGTCCGCCTCCTTCAGCACCTGCGCGGCGAGCCGGTCGAAGAGCACCATGACGCGGTCCCGCATCGCCACGGCCTGCACGAGGGCGTGGTGCGGATCGCAGCCCTGTTCCTGGCACAGGACGTCGATCAGATTGAGGTTGTCATCGGCCCGCAGCAGTTCCTTGTCCCGGGAGTAGAGGTCGTTGTCCCAGCTGACGAGGGTCCAGGTGATCTCGGTGAGGGCGCGTACCCGGGGATCGTGCAGATCCTCGTCCGCCACGGAGAAGCCGCCGACCACCTCGATCAACGCGATGCACGGCGCCATCCCTATGGACCGCATCCACAGCGTGACGTAGTCGTCGAGCGAGGGCAGCGTGGGGTTGCGGCGCCAGGACGCCTCCCACACCAGCCCCGAGGTGTAGACGCGCATCCCGTCCGTCAGACGGTGCAGCTGGCGCGGCGAGGCGAATCGTTCCAGCTCCAGGCGGAACCCGCGCAGCGCGGCCGTGTGGGGTGAGTCGCCGGAGGGGTCCGAGGTCGGGGCCTCGATGGCGCGCATGAGACGCGAGGTCTCCTGGGCCAGCAGATCCGCCGTGGCCCCCGACTCGTCGCACACTCCGTCGTCGAGCGAGAAGAGCACGGCGAGGAACTTGGTCATCAGGGTGAGCGGTTCGAGCTGTCCGTACGGCATCGCCGAGGCGGCGAGGCCGCCGAAGTCGCAGAGGGTGAGACGTTCGAGCTGGTGCTCGTCGGTGTCGAGCCGCTGGGCGAGCATCCATCGCACGGCCTGGTCGTTCAGGAGGTCGGCGGACGGATGTCTGGCGGGTGGTACGGGGCAGTAGAACGGCACAGCCGGAAGCCGGCGGACCAAGCTCTGTTCCGAGACACAGGTCATGATCGGCCTCCAGGCGCGACAAGGTGCGGTTCCGTTTGGAGCGTATATGCCGGTGACGGTTCGTCAACAACTATGCAAATGGACAATGCCTGGCCGAAATTGACTGATTTTGATCAGAGTTGGTCACCGTACGGGGGCGTGCCGACCTGAGGGCTCCGGCATGCCGGTGGGCCCCTCCCGAAGGAGAGGCCCACCGGCCGGGAAGTGCGCCGCCCCCGTCCCCACGGTGCGGCGCGGACGGGCCGTCGTCATCCGCTCGGACGACGGCCCGCCGGTCATGAGGGCGAGGTGACTCGCAGACCGAGTGCGGGGAAGACCGCGGCCTCCAGGAAGCGGGTGAGGTACGCCTCGTCCGCGTACCGCCCCTCCATCATCGGCCGGGCGCGCATGACGCCGATCAGCTGGGCGGCCACGAACTCCGCGGCGGGATGGCCGGCCGCGAGCTCGCCACGGGCCACGGCGCGGCTGACCATGGCGTCGATGGCCATGATGCCCGGTTCGATGAGGGCCTCGCGCAGCGCCCGCAGCAGCTCCGGATTCTGCAGGGCCGCATGGCCGAGCGCGTGCATCAGTGTGGTGTCGCGCCCCGATTCCGCCGCGGTCGAACAGGCCGCCGCCCGCAGATCCCCGACGAGGGTGCCGGTGTCGACGTCCGCGAGCGTGGCGCACCGGGTGCCGCGGAGCGCGGCCGCGACGAGCTGCGGTTTCGTACCCCACTGACGGTAGAGCGTGGACTTGCCGCAGCGGGTGCGGGCAGCCACGCCCTCCATGGTCAGCGCGTCGTAGCCGACTTCCCGGAGCAGATCCAACGCGGCCTCGTAGAACTCCAGCTCCCGTTCCGGCGTGATCTTGGAGCGGCGCTGCGGCGTCATCGTCTCTCCCTCTCGGTTCCGATACGGCAGTGTACCGATACGCCACTGTACCGATACGGATCCGTATCGGTACAGTGGCGTATCGATAGGGCGTGGTTCCGGCCGCGCCGCCACACCAGCCACGCCGTCGCACCGCGCCGCGTCGTCCATGCAAGGGGGGTCGGGTGACAGACACCCGCGAAGTGCTCCGCATACCGGCGGCCGCCCCGCCAGGGGCTGCCCGGTGAACGGCGCGACAGCGGTGGCCGTCGCGCTGTCGCTGGTCTCGGCCGTCGCGTACGCCTCCGCGGCCGTGGCGCAGGAGCGGCTCGCCGCCCGTACGGGAGCCACGGCCGGGCTGCTCGCGCTGCTGGGCCACGGCGCCTGGTGGTGGGCGGTCGGGCTGAACGCGGCCGGGGCGCTGCTGCATGTGGTGGCGCTGACGTACGGGCCGCTCACCCTGGTCCAGCCGCTGGGCGCGCTCACTCTGGTCGCGGCCGTACCGCTGGGCGCGCGTCGCGCCGGGCGGCAGGTCAGCCGGGGCGAGTGGCGCGGCACGGCGTTCACGCTCGCCGGCCTCGCGGTCATCCTGCTGACGGCCGCGGGTACGGCTCCGAGCGACACGCTCACGCTGCCTCAGGCACTGGGCGTGGCGGGGGTGGCGCTGGCGCTGGTGGCTCTGCTGACCCGGCCGGGGGCCCGTCCCGGCCTCCGGCACGCGGCGGCCTCCGGGATCACGTCGGGGGTTGCCTCGGCCCTCACCCAGACCGTGACGGTCGCCGCGACGGAGCGCGGCGCGGGCGCACGGCCGCTGTGGCAGGTGGCGGCCGTGGCCCTGCTGGTCGCGGCCTTGGCGTCGGCCGGGCTGCTGCTGTCCCAGAGGGCGTATCAGGGCGGCCTGGGGGCGCCTCTCGCGGTCCTGACCCTGGCCAATCCGGTCGCGGCGGCGGCGATAGGACTGACGCTCCTGGGTGAACGCCTCCAGGGAGGGACGGCGGGTATCGCGGCGGCGCTCGTCGGCGCGGTGGTGGCGGCGCGAGGGGTGGTGCTGCTGACGAGGACCTCGGCGACGCCGGAACCGGCCGTACAGCCCACGGTGGCTCTGGCAGCCTTGGTTCCCGTACCCGTACCTGCTCCGCCCTCACACGATGACCCCGCCCTGGGGATGGCGGCCTCCGCCGCGTCCGTCACGTCTGTCGCGTCCGTCACGTCGATCACCTCGGCCACCTCGGCCGTCGCCGTCCCCGTCGCCTCCGTCGCCCGGTTGGCCGTGTCCCGGGTCGCCGTCTGGGGCGTGCCGATTCCGGTGCTGCTTCTGCCCGGCGCGTTCGCCCCGCAGGTGCCCGGTGCCAGGGAATCTCCCGGGCACGCGCCGCGCCACCGGCGGCGCAGGAGGCGGTGCGGCGCCCGGGTGTGAAGCTGCGCTGTTGGGCCGCTTAAGAAATCCTCGATGGACTGAGCGGCCGGCGCTCGGCAGATTGGTGCCTGACCAAAGATCACCGATCACCGATCAGCACCAGCACCCCGGGAGCACACGCCCATGAAGGCACTTGTGAAGCAGAAGGCCGAGCCGGGGCTGTGGCTCATGGACGTGCCGGTACCGGAGGCCGGGGCCGGTGACGTACTGATCAAGGTGCTCCGTACCGGCATCTGCGGTACCGATCTGCATATCCGCGCGTGGGACGGCTGGGCCCAGCAGGCGGTCACGACGCCCCGTGTCCTCGGCCACGAGTTCGTGGGCGAGGTCGTGGACCTCGGCGCCGGCGTCCAGGACATCGCCGTGGGCGATCTCGTCAGCGGCGAGGGCCATCTCGTCTGCGGCAAGTGCCGTAACTGTCTCGCCGGCCGCCGGCACCTCTGCCGCAGCACCGTCGGCCTCGGCGTCGGCCGTGACGGCGCGTTCGCCGAGTACGTCGTCCTGCCCGCCTCGAACGTCTGGGTGCACCGCGCCGAGGTGAACCTCGACGTCGCCGCGATCTTCGACCCCTTCGGCAACGCCGTACACACCGCGCTCTCCTTCCCGCTCGTCGGCGAGGACGTACTGATCACCGGCGCGGGCCCCATCGGGATCATGGCCGCGGCCGTCGCCCGGCACGCGGGCGCGCGCAATGTCGTGATCACCGACGTCAGCCCGCACCGCCTCGAACTCGCCCGCAAGGTCGGCGCCACGCTGGCTCTCGATGTGTCCGGCGCCACCATCGCCGACGCGCAGAGGCAGCTCGGCCTGAAGGAGGGCTTCGACATCGGCCTGGAGATGTCGGGGCGCCCCGAGGCCATGCGCGACATGGTCGACAACATGACGCACGGCGGCCGGATCGCCATGCTCGGCCTGCCCGCCGAGGAGTTCGCCGTCGACTGGTCGAAGATCGTCACCTCCATGATCACGATCAAGGGCATCTACGGCCGCGAGATGTTCGAGACCTGGTACGCGATGACCGTCCTGCTCGAAGGCGGGCTCGACCTCACCCCGGTGATCACCGGCAGCTACGGCCACCAGGACTTCGACGCCGCGTTCGACGAGGCGTCCACGGCCCGCAGCGGCAAGATCATCCTCGACTGGACCCGTTGATCAGTCCGCCTGATCAGTCCGCTTGATCGGTCCGCCTGATCAGCCCTCGGTCCGAAAAATTCAAGGAGCCCCACATGTACGCGTCCGTCCGGGACGACCTGTCCGCCACCCTCGACGAGATCCGCGACGCCGGTCTCTTCAAGCCCGAGCGCGTGATCTCCACCCCGCAGAGCGCCTCCGTCGCCGTCACCGCCGGTGGCGCCCCCGGTGACGTCCTCAACTTCTGCGCCAACAACTACCTCGGCCTGGCCGACCACCCCGAGGTCGTCGCCGCCGCCAAGGACGCGCTCGACCGCTGGGGCTACGGCATGGCCTCCGTACGCTTCATCTGCGGCACCCAGGAGATCCACAAGGAGCTGGAGCAGCGCCTGTCCGCGTTCCTCGGCCAGGAGGACACGGTCCTCTACTCCTCCTGCTTCGACGCCAACGGCGGCGTCTTCGAGACGATCCTCGGCCCCGAGGACGCGGTCATCTCCGACGCCCTCAACCACGCCAGCATCATCGACGGCATCCGGCTGTCCAAGGCCCGCCGCCTGCGGTACGCCAACCGCGACCTCGCCGACCTGGAGACCCGGCTCAAGGAGTCGCAGGACGCCCGCCGCCGGCTGATCGTCACGGACGGCGTCTTCTCCATGGACGGGTACGTCGCCCCGCTCGCGGAGATCTGTGATCTCGCCGACCGCTACGACGCGATGGTCATGGTCGACGACTCGCACGCCGTCGGCTTCGTCGGCGCCGGTGGCCGTGGCACCCCGGAACTGCACGGTGTCATGGACCGCGTCGACATCATCACCGGCACTCTGGGCAAGGCGCTCGGCGGCGCCTCGGGCGGTTATGTCGCGGCCCGCGCGGAGATCGTCGCGCTGCTGCGCCAGCGCTCCCGTCCGTACCTCTTCTCCAACTCCCTCGCCCCGGTGATCGCCGCCGCGTCGATCAAGGTCCTCGACCTGCTGGAGAGCGCGGGCGAGCTGCGGGACCGGCTGAGGGCCAACACCGCGCTCTTCCGTACGAAGATGGCCGAGGCGGGCTTCGAGATCCTGCCCGGCGATCACGCCATCGCGCCGGTGATGATCGGTGACGCCGCCGAAGCGGGCCGGATGGCGGAACTGCTGCTGGAGCGCGGCGTGTACGTGATCGGCTTCTCGTACCCCGTCGTCCCGATGGGCCAGGCGCGGATCAGGGTCCAGCTGTCCGCCGCGCACTCCACGGCGGACGTGGAGCGGGCGGTGGCGGCGTTCATCGACGCCCGCGAGGCGATGAAGCGGGAGAGCTGACGCGCGCGGCCGCCCGGCCTCCGACCCGCCCGGCCCCAGACCCGCCCGCGCACCGGCCGGCCCGCCGCGGTCCGCGTCGCGACCTGGCAAAATGGCAGGGTGATCGACCCTCGGCGGCTGCGGATTCTGCGGGCCGTGGCGGACCACCGTACGGTGACCGCCGCGGCCGCCGCGCTGTATCTCACCCCCTCGGCCGTCTCCCAGCAGCTCGCCGTCCTGGAGCAGGAGACCGGCCACACCCTGCTGACCCGCAGTGGCCGCGGGGTACGGCTGACAGCGGCCGGCGAGATCCTGCTCTCCCACGCGCACGCCGTCCTCGCCCAGCTGGAACGGGCCGAGGCGGAGCTCGCCGCGTACGCGGGCGGCGCGGCCGGGGAGGTCACGGTCGCCGCCTTCGCCACGGGCATCGCGGAGGTACTGGCCCCGGCCCTCCAGCTGCTTTCCGGACCCCATCCCGGCATCCGGGTGCGGGTCCGGGACGCCGAGGGCGACGAGAGCCTGCCGATGGTGCTCGACGGACAGGCGGATCTGGCGGTGGCCGTCGAGTACCGGGGCGCTCCGCGCGAGGACGACCTGCGGCTGTCCCGGGTGGCCCTGTACGCGGAGCCGTTCGACGCGGTCCTGCCGGCCGCGCACCCCCTCGGCCTCGGCGCGGAGGTCGCGCTCGCCGAGCTGGCCGACAGTGACTGGATCGGTCCCTATCCGGGCAATCCCTGCCATGACGTGATGCAGCTCGCCTGCGAACTGGCCGGCTTCCAGCCGCGCCTGGTGCACTCCTCGGACGACTTCCGCGCGGTCGTCGCCCTCGCGGGCGCCGGCGCCGGGGTCGCTCTGGTCCCGCGCTCCGCGCTGCGTGCCATGGAGCTGAAGGGCACTGTCGTACGCCCGGTCGCCGGCCCGGCCGCGACGCGCAGGGTCTTCGCTGCGGTACGCCGGGGCGCGGAGGACCATCCACTGATCCGTCCGGTCCTGGACGCCCTCGTGCGGGCGGCGGCCGGCCTGCCGACGGGCTGAGAGCCTGTCGGAGGACGGGCTCTGAGCCGGACCGGCCGGGCCGAGTCCGGCTTCCCCGGCCGGCCGCAGGACCCTGACCCCGCGCTCAGGTCAGCAGGCTGGGCGCAGCCCTGTCCAGCACCGAGTTCACTCGCTCCCAGGTCTCCATGTCCCGCTCCACCGGGGGCAGTTCCGGCCCGTGGCCCGCCTTCCAGGAGGTCGCCACCGCCACCGGGTCCTCGCCGGTGGCCGCGCCCGCCGCCAGGGCCGCCGCGCCGAGTGCGACCAGTTCGCCGCTCTCGGGGACGATCAACTGGCGCCCGGAGAGCCGCCGTACGGTCTCCACCCACATACGGCCCTGAGCGCCGCCGCCCACCAGCCGCAGCGGCCGGGAGGCGACCTCCGGGTCCGTGGGGTCGAGACCGCAGGCGCGCAGCACCTCGTCCAGCGCCCGCAGCACCGTGACGGCCGCGCCCTCGTAGGCCGCGCCCAGCAGCTGCTGCGGCGTGGTGTCGTGGCGCAGCCCGGTCAGCAGGCCCGAGGCGGTCGGCAGATCCGGGGTGCGTTCGCCGTCGAGGTAGGGCAGCAGGACGGCTTCGCCGCCGGGCACCGCGTCCTCGCGGTCCAGCCGGAGCAGCTCCGCCACCTTGTCGACGGCGAGCGTGCAGTTCAGGGTGCAGCCGAGCGGCAGATACGTACCGTCGGCCGCGGCGAACCCGGAGAGCGCGGCGGAGCCGGGACGCGTGCGGGTCGCGGCGAACACCGTGCCCGAGGTGCCGAGACTGAGCACCGGGTGGTCGAGCAGCCCCGCGCCCCCGAGGCCCAGGCCGACGGCGGCGCTCATGTTGTCACCGGTGCCCGCCGCGACGGCGATGCCCGCCGGGAGGCCGAGCTCCGCCGCCGAGCCCGCGGTGAGCGAGCCGACCCGGGTGGCGCCGGTCGGGGCGACGGCCGGCAGCAGAGCGGCGTCCAGGCCGAGGAGCGCGAGCAGTTCGGGGTCGTACGCACCGGTGGCGGTCGAGTACCAGCAGGTGCCGGAGGCGTCACCGGGGTCGGTGGCGGCGGTGCCCGCGAGCCGTTCGGTGAGAAAGTCGTGGGGGAGCCTGACGGCCGCGGCGGCCTCGGCGATGGCGGGATCGTTCTCCCGCAGCCACTGCCACTTCGAAGCCGTCATCGACGCCACCGGTACGGAGCCGGTCCGCGCCGTCCAGGCGTCCGGGCCGCCGAGCGCCTCCGTGAGCGCGGCGGCCTGCGGGGCGGAGCGGGTGTCGTTCCACAGCAGCGCCGGGCGCAGCGGCCGGCCCGTGCGGTCCAGCACCACCAGTCCGTGCTGCTGACCGGCCACCGCGATACCGGTCACCGCCGAGGGGTCGACGCCGGACTCCTTCAGCCCGGCGGCGACGGCCTCGCGCAGGGCGTTCCACCACACCTCCGGGTCCGTCTCGCGCGCGCCGCCCTCGCCGGTCACCCGGTGCGGGGCGCGGCCCACGGCGAGCAGCCGGCCGGTGGCGGCATCCGTGAAGGCCGCCTTGGTGGACTGGGTGGAGCTGTCCACGCCGATGACGACCGGGTTCTGCGACATGGGCGTGGACATGGCGTACCTCTTTCCCTGACTGACTTCGACTGACATCGCTTGCCGGCTGATGTCACTGGCTTCTGCGGCAGTTTGGACGTCGCGCAAACAAATTACGCGATGGCGCGGCGCACGGGAACCGTCACTACCGATCATCGTCCGTGTGCGGGCGTGCTCACACATGTTCGGTGAGCCGGACACAGATGAGCGCACGCGGGGGGTTTTGCGCACCCACGTGGACGTGCATTATTAGTCATGTCAGGAAACAAAAAGGTCGGCACGTGCCGGACCTGAGGTATCGAAGGCGGCCAGAGAATGACGGAACGCTTCACACCCACCCCCGAGGACAAGTTCAGCTTCGGTCTGTGGACGGTGGGCTGGCAGGGCAGGGATCCGTTCGGGGAAGCGACCCGCCCGGCCCTGGACCCCGTCGAGTCCGTACAGCGCCTCGCCGAGCTCGGCGCCTGGGGCGTGACCTTCCATGACGACGACCTCATCCCGTTCGGCTCGTCCGACGCGGAGCGCGAGGCGCACATCAAGCGGTTCAGGCAGGCGACCGAGGCGAACGGCGTCGTCGTGGAGATGGTCACCACCAACCTCTTCACGCACCCCGTCTTCAAGGACGGCGGCTTCACCGCGAACGACCGCGACGTCCGTCGCTACGCGCTGCGCAAGACCCTCCGCAACATCGACCTCGCCGCTGAGCTCGGCGCCAAGACCTTCGTCGCCTGGGGCGGCAGGGAAGGCGCGGAGTCGGGTGGTGCCAAGGACGTGCGCCTCGCTCTCGACCGGATGAAGGAGGGCTTCGATCTGCTCGGCGAGTATGTCGTCGAGAAGGGCTACGACATCAAGTTCGCCATCGAGCCCAAGCCGAACGAGCCGCGCGGCGACATCCTGCTGCCCACCGTCGGCCACGCCCTGGCGTTCATCGACCGCCTGGAGCGCCCCGAGCTGTACGGCGTCAACCCGGAGGTCGGCCACGAGCAGATGGCCGGGCTGAACTTCCCGCACTCCATCGCCCAGGCGCTCTGGTCGGGCAAGCTCTACCACATCGACCTCAACGGGCAGAACGGCATCAAGTACGACCAGGACCTGCGCTTCGGCGCCGGTGATCTGCGGGCCGCCTTCTGGCTCGTCGACCTGCTGGAGACCGCGGGCTGGGACGGCGCCCGCCACTTCGACTTCAAGCCGCCGCGCACCGAGGACTTCGACGGTGTGTGGGCCTCCGCCGCCGGCTGCATGCGCAACTATCTGATCCTCAAGGAGCGGGCGGCCGCCTTCCGCGCCGACCCGCAGGTCCAGGAGGCGCTGCGTGCCGCGCGCCTGGACGAACTGGCCCTGCCGACCGCCGCGGACGGGGTGGCCGCGCTGCTGGCCGACCGCAGCGCCTACGAGGATTTCGACGTCGACGCGGCCGCCGAGCGCGGCATGGCGTTCGAGCACCTCGACCAGCTCGCCATGGACCATCTCCTCGGCGCCCGCTGACCGTACGGCCTCTCGACAGCGCGGGGCGGGCTGCCCGTCAGTCCGTCTCGCGCTGTACGTACGCCACCGGATCGGCCAGCACCGCCCGTACGACCAGCGCCGCCGCGCCGCGTGCCGCGTCCCCCGCCGAGGAGGACGCGCGTAGCCGGCCGCTGTCGCGCGGCCACAGGCCCGAGACCACGCGGGCCGTCAGCTCCCGGTCGGCCGACGGGGACAGCCAGGGCATCAGCTCCCGGTAGATCCCGCCCAGCACGACCGCGTCGGGATCGAAGAGGTTCACCGCGCCCGACAGCACCCGGCCCAGCATCAGCCCGGCCTGGTCGACGGCCGCCACGGCCTGCGCGTCGCCGGCGCGCGCCCGGCGCGCCAGCTCGGCGACGCCGGGCACCCCGGCGTTCTCGTCGATCCCGGCCGCCCGCAGCAGCGCGGACTGGCCCGCGTACTGCTCCAGACAGCCCCGGGAACCGCAACGGCACAGCGGGCCCGCCGAGTCGACGACCACATGGCCGATCTCGCCGGCGAAGCCGTGCGCCCCGCGCAGCAGTTCGCCGTCCAGCACCAGGGCGCCGCCGACGCCGATCTCGCCGGTCAGATAGAGGAAGGTACGGAGCGGGCCGAGGCCCCCGAACCACAGCTCGGCCAGCGCCGCGAGATTGGCCTCGTTCTCCGAACTCACCGGCAGCGGCGGCACATCGGGCTGCAGCTCCGCCATGGCCTGGGCGAACAGCTCCTCGGCCGGGACGCGGTTCCAGCCGAGGTTCGGCGCCTGCCGGACCGTACCCCCCGACACCAGCCCCGGCAGGGCCAGTTGCACCCCGACCGGCAGCAGGCCCTGTTCTCCGGCCGAATCCAGCGTGCGCGCGGCGATCCGGGCGCCCCGGGCCAGGACTTCGGCGGGCTGGGCGCCGCGGTTGTCGATGTGCTCGGTCAGCCGGACCCGGTCGGTGCCGGACAGATCGACCACACACACCGAGACGTAGTCGATATTGATCTCGACGCCGATGCCGGCGGGGCCGGACCGTGTCACCTTCAGTACGGTGCCGGGGCGCCCGGCCTGCCCGCTGAACGTCTTGCCGGACTCGGAGAGAAAGCCGCTGTCCAGCAACTGTTCGACCAGGGACGACACGGCCGCCCGGGTCAGGCCCACGCGCGCCGCCACACCGGCCCGGGTGGCGTCGCCCTCGTCCCGTACCGCCCTCAGCACAAGGCTCAGATTGTGCCGGCGCACCGTCTCTTTGTCGGCCTTGGGGCCGAGGGATGTGTGGTTGCTGTTCATGTCGCGGCCGAGCCTATGTGATCGGCCCGGGGTGTAGGGGGCGTGGCGGCAAGCCGATCGTCGTACCGTGCGACTTGTTTAAGTTAATTAGTAATTTTCGTTGACAGTGTACGGACACGCAGCCACAGTCTTCGTCGTGGCGCCGCCGCCGTGAGCACGGCTCGGCGGGGGTGCCCCCGAACCCCAACTCTCGGGAGACATCAGTGACTTCGCATCGTGCAGGGATGGTGCGTGCCCGGCGCGCCGCGGCGGCTCTCGGGGCCGCCGCGCTGGTCGGGGTGGCGGCAGTGCCCTCGGCACACGCCGCCGACGACCAGGGCGCACCGCGGTACTACGACAGCGGGCTCGCCCCCACGCCGTACATGGGATGGAACACCTACTACGGCCTCGGCGCCCCGACGGAGGACCAGGTCAGGGGCGTCGCCGACCATCTGGTCAGCAGCGGGCTCAGGGACAGCGGCTACGACATCGTCTGGCTGGACGGCGGCTGGCAGGCCGACACCCCGCGCGACGGCCGGGGACGGCTGACCGCGCACCCCGGCCGGTTCCCCTCCGGTATCCCCGCCCTGGTGGACTACCTCCACCGGCGCGGGCTGAAGGCCGGGATCTACACCGACGCGGGCACCTACGACGGCGGCAAGAGCTGTGGCCTCGGCAGCCGCGGCCACTACGAGGAGGACGCAAAGCAGTTCGCGGGCTGGAAGGTCGACGCCATCAAGGTCGACTTCCTGTGCGGGATCTCCGAAAAGCTCGACCCAGGACCGGCGTTCAAGGAATTCAGTGACGCGGTCGCCACCTCGGGCCGGCGGATGCTGCTCAACCTCTGCAATCCGCTCACCGACGACTGGGGTCTGCCGCACACCCCGGCGCAGGACGCGCACAACGCGTACGTCTACGGGCCGACGTCGGCCGACTCCTGGCGTACCGGCACCGATATCGCCTGGGGCACCCCCACCGCCGGCCAGTGGCCCAACGTCCTGCGCAACATGGACGCCAACGCCTGGCACCCGGAGGCCCAGGGGCCGGGGCGCTACAACGATCCCGACTACCTCATCCCGATGCGGAAGCTGGCGGACGGCTCGTACGAACTGTCCGAGGAGGAGTCCACCACCCAGCTGGTGATGTGGGCGGAGATGGGCTCCCCGCTGGTCATCGGCTCCGACCCGCGCACGCTGCCCCAGTCGATGATCGACACGCTGCGCAACCCCGAGATCATCGCCGTCGACCAGGACCCGCTGGCCATCCAGGGCGTACGGGTCGCCACCGACGCGACGGGTGATGTCTACAGCAAGGTGCTCCAGGGCTCCGGCGAGCGCGCGGTCGTGCTCCTCAACCGCTCGGACCGGGCGGCCGAGCGGACGGTGGACTTCGCGGACGCGGGACTGGGCGGCGAGGTCGCCGTCCGTGACCTGCGGGCCAGGAAGGACGCGGGTGCGCACACCGGCTCGTACACGGTCACGGTCCCCGCGCACGGCACGGCCTTCCTCAAGCTGTCGGGCACGGACGCCGCCCCGGGTGTCCCACTCGGCACGCGCTCCACGGCGAGTCCCGCGCTCGTCAGGGACGGTGACCGGCTGACCGCGTTCCTTCGCGGTACGGACGGATCGCTGCGGCAGCGGACCGGACGCGACGGACACTGGTCCTCCGGCACCACCGCGCTCGGCGGTCCGACCCAGGGCCGGATCCTCGGCCAGCCCGCCGCCTACGCCTCGCCGAACGGCCGCATCGATGTCTTCGTGCGCGGCACGGACGACGCGGCGTACCGGCGGGCCTTCCTCGACGGGCGCTGGGGCCCCTGGCAGAAGCTGGGCGGGACGCTCACCGACGCGCCGGGCGTCGCCTTCGAAGGCCCGGACAGCTGGACGATCTTCGCCCGGGGCGAGGACGGCGCCATCGAGTCGCGCGGGCCCCGGACCGGCTGGACCTCGCTGGGCGCCCCGGAGGACCGTCCGGTGTACGGGCGCCCGTCGGCGGTCATCGATACGGCGGGCCGTGTCCATGTCGCCGTACGCACCGCCGACGACGCGGTGTGGACCCGGGTGCGCGACGCCTCCGGCGGCTGGTCCCCGTGGTCCTCGCTGGGCGGGACGGTCAGCGGCAGCCCGACGCTCGTCGCGTCGGGAAATACCGTGCATCTCTTCGCGCGGGCCGGTGACTACACCCTCTGGCAGCGTTCGTACGGGGTCGGCGGCGCGGACGGCTGGGGCGGCTGGGCCCCGCGTACGGAGTTCGTGAGCGGGGTCTTCGACGGCGCGCTCGGGGCGACGGCCGGCCCGGACGGCACGGTGCTGACGTTGTTCCGCGGGGTGGACGGCCGCGTCCACCAGAGCCGGCTCTGAGCGGGTTCCGGGCGGTTCGGCGACGCGCCGTCCATCCCGTTCGGAAATAAATTAGTAATTAATCTTGACGCTGCTCCACCGCCGCGTCAGTCTGTTCCCGCCGAACGAGAGCCCGGCCGTCAGGGGGCCGGGCTCCGTTCCGTGGGCGTATAGGGAGTTCTTCCATGATCACCTCAGAACCCAGCCGCCGCCGGTTCCTCGCGGGCGCGGGCGCCGTCGGCGCCGCCGCGCTGATGAGCGGCTGTGTCACCTCGACCTCGACCGGCAAGACCACGTCGGGCGGCGCGGTCACCCTGCAGTCCAACCTCTCCTCACCGCAGGCCGAGGCGGCCACCCAGAACGTCGTCGCGGCGTTCAACAAGCGCGGCGGTGCGAAGGCCCAGCTCAACACCGTCGCCTCCGAGACCTTCCGCACCCAGCTCCCGAGGTACCTCACCTCCGCCATCCCGCCGGACCTCTACACCTGGTACCCCGGATCCGTCGCGGACTCGTACGCCAGGAAGGACCTGCTGCTCGACGTCAGCGACATCTGGACCAAGCCGGAACTGGCGGGCTACACCGACGCGTTGAGCAAGCTCTGCACCTCGTCGGCCGGCGCGAAGGTGTTCGTCCCCACTTCCTACTACTGGTGGGGCGTCTTCTACCGGAAGTCGAACTTCGCCAAGTGGGGCGTCAAGGAGCCCAAGACCTGGGACGAGTTCCTCGGCCTGTGCGACACGCTCAAGTCCAAGGGCGTCGCACCGATCGGGATCGGCGCCGGTGGCAACACCGCCTGGGTGGCCTCCTCCTGGTTCGACTACCTCAACATCCGCGTCAACGGTGCGACCTACCACCGCGACCTGCTCGCCGGCAAGCGCCGCTTCGACGACCCGGAGGTCCGCAAGGTCTTCGACCGGTGGAACGAGGCCCTGCCGTACTTCGACCCCAATGGCACGGCCCTCCCCTTCCAGGAGGCCACCACCGCCCTCCTCCAGGGCCGTACCGGCATGATGCTGATCGGTACCTTCTTCGCGGACTCCGCCCCGAAGGGCGCGCTGGACGACATCGACTTCTTCCGCTTCCCGGTCATCGACCCGAAGATCCCGATGGCCGAAGAAGCGCCCACCGACGGCTTCTTCGCCAGCGCCCGCACCAGCCGCAAGGACGAGGTCAAGGAGTTCATGCGCTACCTCGCCACCGCCGAGGCGCAGGAGATATACATCCAGGCCTCCTCCGGCACCGCGCTGCCCACCCACCCCGACGCCAAGGACAGCGGAACCCCGCTGGTCAAGAAGGGCCGCGCGCTGGTCGAGAGCGCCGAGGAGGTCACCCAGTTCTTCAACCGGGACTCCAGCGACGCCCTGCAGCCCGCCGCGGACACCGCGCTCACCCGGTATCTCGCCAGGCCCAAGGAGATCGGCTCGATCCTCACGACCTGGCAGCGGGACGCGCAGAAGATCTGGAGTCAGTGAGATGGCGGTGCTCACCGCGACCCGGCGGCGGCCGGGGGCGAGCCGGAAAAAGGGAGCGACCCGGGTTCCGCCCGTGGTGCTCGCCTTCGTCCTCGTACCGCTGCTGGCCGAGGCGTTCTGGGTGTTCTGGCCGGCCGTCCAGGGCTTCTACCTTTCCCTCACGAAGTGGGACGGTATCTCGGCCCCGCAGTTCATCGGGCTCGGCAACTTCCGCGAACTGCTGGGCGACAGCGTCTTCCGTACGGCCGTCATCGACACCGTGCTGTGGCTGGTCCTCTTCGGCGGGCTCTCCGCGATCCTCGGCCTCGGCGCCGCCCTGCTGCTCCAGCAGGAGCGGCGCGGGGTCGGCTTCTACCGGGCCGCGCTCTTCCTCCCGGTCGTCTTCTCGCTGGTCGCCACGGCGCTGGTGTGGCAGGCGATGTACCAGCCGGACGGTCTGATCAACCAGATACTCGAAGGCATCGGGCTCGGCAGCCTCACCCACGCCTGGCTCGCCGACCAGGACACCGCGCTCTACGCCGTGATCGTGCCCGCCCTGTGGCGCCAGATCGGGTATGTGATGGTGCTCTATCTCGCCGGGCTCAAGGGCATCGACCCGGTGCTCTACGAGGCGGCGAAGGTCGACGGCGCCTCCCGCCGGCAGCAGTTCCGTCACATCACGATGCCGCAGCTGCGCAGCGTCAACGCCGTCGTCCTGTCGGTCATCGTCATCGACTCGCTGCGTTCGTTCGATGTCGTCTGGGCGCTCACCCGCGGCGGCCCCTACCACTCCTCCGAACTGCTCAGTACGTACATGTACTCCACCGCGTTCCAGTCGCTGCGGCTGGGATACGGCTCCGCCCTCGCGGTCGTGATCTTCGTGCTGGCCTTCGGGGTCATCGCCTCCTATCTCGTCCGCGCCTTCCGGGAGGCCGACTGATGACCGTCACCCACGCCTCCGCGCCGGCCGTCGAGCAGCGGGAGCCGGCCCCCGGGCCGCGGCCGCGCGCCGGCCGTCCCGCCCGCCGCCGGCTGGCCACCGCGGGATTCCACCTCAGCGCCGGCCTCCTGTCGCTGCTCTGGCTGGTGCCGATCGCTCTCGTGCTCGTCACCAGCACCCGGTCCTTCGACGACATCGCCGCCAACGGCCTGGGCAGCCTGCCGCACTCCTTCACCCTGGACGGCTTCCGCCAGGCCTGGGTGGACGGCGGCCAGCAGCGCGCACTGATCAACAGCCTGCTGGTCACCGTCCCCGCCGTGCTGCTGTCGCTCGCCCTCGCCTCGATGGCCGCGTTCGGACTCAGCCGCTACGACCTGCCGGGCCGCCGTACGCTGCTGCTCCTGATGCTCGGCGGCAATCTGCTGCCCCCGCAGATCCTGCTGATCCCGGTCTCCAAGCTCAGCGAGATGCTGGGGATCTACGATTCGCTGTACGCGCTCATCGGCGTCCAGGTCGGCTTCGGCGTCGGTTTCTACGTCTTCGTCCTGCACGGTTTCATGCGGTCCATCCCGCCCGAGATCCAGCAGGCCGCGGTCATCGACGGCGCGAGCCCCTGGCAGATCTACCGGCGCATCATCATGCCGCTGGCCACGCCCGCCCTCGCCGCGCTGAGCGCCCTCTCCTTCACCTGGATCTTCAACGATCTGCTGTGGGCGATCACCGTGCTGCGGACGGACAGTCAGATGCCCATCACCGCTTCCCTCATCGGACTCCAGGGCCAGTACGTCTCCATGTGGAACGTCATCGCGGCCGGCTCGGTCATCGCCGCGGCCCCGACCGTTCTCGTCTTCCTCCGGTTCCAGCGCCATTTCGTGGCCGGACTCAATCTGGGAGCAGTCAAGTGACCTCGCACGACCGGTGGATCCTGCGCACCGAGAACACCACCTACGCGGTCGCGCTCGCCGGAGACGGACGGTGGGCCGAGCTGATCGCCTGGGGCCCGCACGGAGTGGAGACCGGTCCCTCGCCGCTCGACTGGTCACGCCGTACGCACTTCATCACCCCGGCCGACGCCGCGCCCGCCGAGTACATCCCGTACGGGCTGCGGCCGTTCACCGGCGCCGACCTGGTCGCCCAGCGCCCCGGCGAGGAGCGCGGCGTGTGGTGGCGGTTCACCGGAGCCACGCATGAGGACGACCGCGCGCTGCGGCTGGTCTTCACCGACGAGACGCTCGGACTGGCGGCGGCGCTCTGCTACGAGAGCGTCCCCGGCACCGATGTGATCCTCCGCTGGACCGAGCTGACCTGCACCGGCGACGACGAACTGCGCCTGGAGCGCTTCGACTCCGCCGCCGTGAACATCCCCGCCGGCGGCGGCGCCCGGCTCACGTATCTCACCGGCCAGTGGTCCCAGGAGTTCCAGCGCACCCAGCTCGAACTGACCCGCGGCCGGTTCGAGATGGCCGCCACCCAGGCCGTCCCCGGCCACGCGTACGCGCCCTGGCTCGCCGTCCAGGACGCCGCGAACCCCGACGGAGCTGCCACGCCCACCTACGGCGTCGCCCTGGAGTGGTCGGGCAGCTGGCACATCACCACCGACGCCGAGCCAGGAGGAGCGGTCCGCGTCCGCGCGGGCCGGCTGCCCCACGAAGGCGCCGTACGGCTCGCGCCGGGCGCCACCCTCACCACCCCCCGGCTCGCCTGCGCCTTCAGCCCGGAAGGACTCGACGGTCTCGCCCGGGTCTGGCACCGCTACGAGCGACGCCTCACCGGCGACCGTATGAACCGCCCACGCAAGGTCCTCTACAACTCGTGGGAGGCCACCGGCTTCGACGTCGAGGCGGCGAGCCAGCTGGAGCTGGCGCGGATCGCCGCAGGACTGGGCGCCGAACTCTTCGTCGTCGACGACGGCTGGTTCCCCGGCAGGGCCGACGACACCGGCGGCCTCGGCGACTGGTACCCGGACCCGGCGTCCTTCCCCGAGGGCTTCGACCACTTCATCGCCCAGGTCCGCGATCTGGGCATGGACTTCGGCCTCTGGGTCGAGCCGGAGGCCATCAGCCCCGCCTCCGCCCTGTACGCGGAACACCCGGAGTGGGTCTACCGCGTCGAGGGCCGCCCCGCCACGCTCGTACGCAACCAGCTGCTGCTCGACCTCGGCCGCGAGGACGTGCAGGACTTCGTCCTCGCCACCCTCGACCGGCTCCTCGGCGACCACGCCATCAGCTATCTCAAGTGGGACATGAACCGCCCGCCGACCGAACGCGGCCGCCCGGGCGGCGGCCCCGTCGAGGAGCAGGACCTCGACGCCGCGCACGTCGCCGGCTATCTGCGGGTCCTCGACCATCTGCGGACCCACCACCCGCGGGTCACCGTGGAGGGCTGCGCGGGCGGCGGCGCCCGGATCGAGCACGCCACGATCGCCCGTACGGATGTGGTGTGGCCCAGCGACAACACGGCGCCGCTCGACCGGCTCTCCATCCAGTACGGCTATCTGCACGCCCACGCCCCGCACACCATGAGTTCCTGGGTCACCGACGCCCCCGGAATCTTCGACCCGCGGCCGCGCTCGCTCGGCTTCCGTTTCGTCAACGCGATGGCCGGAGTGCTCGGTATCGGCGCCGACATCCGTACCTGGTCGCCCGAACAGCGCACCGAGGCGGCGCGGTGGATCGCCCGCTACAAGGAGATCCGCGAGGTCGTCCACCAGGGAGAGGCGCGGCTGCTCAACACCCCGGCGGACGCGACCTGCGGAGTCCAGTACGAGGAGCCGGGCGGCGGCCGGGTCGTGGTCACCGCCCTGAACACCGGCCGCCTCGACGGCGCACCGCTCGTGCCGGGCCGGCCGGCCCGACTGCGCCTGCGGGGGCTGAATCTGACGGGTCGTTATCTGGACACGGCGTCCGGCACCGTCTACAGCGGGGCCCATCTGGTCCATTACGGACTCCCGTTCGCCTGGACCGAGCGGTACGACGCGGAACTGGTCGTCCTGGAAAGGCAGTAGCCCGTCCACGGCTCGCGCGGTCACCGGCCTGCGCAGTCATTAAAGTCGCCAGGACGCCGCGAGGCGCCCTCGAACCCCAAGGAGTCGACCCGCCGCATGAACGGAACCGCCCGCTTCACCGGCCACGTCGCCGTGGTCACCGGAGCCGCCTCGGGCATCGGCGCCGCCACCGCCGGGCGCCTCGCCGCCGAAGGCGCCGCAGTCGTCCTCGCCGATGTCGCCACGGAGCGCGGGGAAGCCGTCGCCGCGCGCGTCCGCGAGGACGGCGGCAGCGCCGTATTCGTCCCGGCGGACGTCGCCGACCAGGGTGACTGGGAGCGGATCGTCGCCGCGGCACACCGCTTCGGACCCGTCGGCGTGCTCGTCAGCAACGCCTACACCGTGGAGGTCGCCGCCGCCCACGAGATGTCCTTGGCCTCCTGGGAGCGGCAGCTCGCCGTCAATCTCACCGGCGGATTCCTCGGCTTCAAGGCCGTCCTGCCCGATCTGCGCGAGCAGCGCGGCGCGGTGGTGCTGACCTCCTCCGTCCACGCGCACAAGGGCATCCCTGGCCACCCCGCCTACGCCGCCTCCAAGGGCGCGCTGCTCTCGCTCTGCGGACAGCTTGCCGTCGAGTACGGCCCCGAGGTACGGGTCAACGCCGTACTGCCGGGGCCGATCCTCACCGCCGCCTGGGACCGGGTGCCCGAGGAGGACCGGGAACGCAGCGTCGCCGAGACCGCGGCACGCCGCTTCGGACGGCCCGAGGAGGTCGCCGCCGCCATCGCCTTCCTCGCGGCCGGGGAAGCCTCGTACATCACCGGATCGAGCCTGCTCGTGGACGGCGGCTGGAGCGTCGTGAAGGCCTCGGCCTGACCGCCGCGCGCCGGCGGACCGCGCACCCGTCCGACCACCGGCCCGTCCGACCGCCGTACCGAACCCGACCAGCAGAAAGGCAGAACGACATGACGCCATACGCGCGCCGCGGAGTGCACGGCCAGACCGTGGAGACTCTTGCGCGCCGGGTGCTCAGCGGGGAGATTCCCGAGGGGGCGACACTCGATCTCGTGGCGTTGCAGAGTGAGTTGGACGTCAGTCTGACCGCGCTGCGCGAATCGCTGAAGGTGCTCGCGGCCAAGGGGATGGTCGACGCACGGCAGAAGCGCGGCACGTTCGTCAGAGCCCGCGCCGACTGGAACCTCCTGGACGCGGACGTGCTGCGCTGGCAGTTCGCCGGCGGCTCCAGCGCCGACGCCGACCTCGGGCTGCTGCGCAACCTCGGCGAGGTCCGCGGGATCATCGAGCCGGCCGCCGTGCGGCTGGCCGCCGAGCGCCGTACCGACGCCGACCTGGCGGAGCTGGAAGCGGCGCTGACGGCGATGGGGGAGGGGGACGGCGGAGCCGCCCACGCCGTCGAGGCCGACCTCGCCTTCCACCGCGCGCTCCTCGCCGCCACCCACAACGAACTGCTGGAACGCATGGAGATGGTCATCGAGTCGGGACTCGCCCACCGCGACCAGATCGTGCACAGCTCTCCGCACGGCGAGGATCCCGTGCCCAGCCACCGGGCCGTCCTGGACGCCGTACGGGCGAGGGACCAGGACGCGGCGGAACAGGCCATGCGCGCCCTGCTCGACCAGGCGGTACGCGACCTCGACAAGGTCCATGGCACCCCCCACACGAAAGGCTCCGAGGCGAAGTGAAGATCGTCCGCGTCGAAACGTTCCTCGTTCCGCCCCGCTGGCTGTTCTGCCGGGTGGAGACCGATGAGGGCCTGGTCGGCTGGGGCGAGCCGGTGGTCGAGGGGCGGGCCGAGGTGGTACGCGCGGCGGTCGACGTCCTCGCCGAGTATCTCGTCGGCCAGGACCCCCTGCGGATCCAGGACCACTGGCAGGTACTGAGCAAGGGTGGCTTCTACCGGGGCGGACCCGTGCTGTCCAGCGCCGTCGCCGGGATCGACCAGGCGCTGTGGGACATCGCGGGCAAGGCGTACGGCGCGCCCGTGCACGCCCTGTTCGGCGGGCCCGTACGGGACTCGGTCCGTGTGTACGCGTGGGTCGGCGGCGACGAACCCGACCGGCTCACGGAGGAGATCGCCGCACAGGTCGAGGCGGGTTTCACCGCGGTCAAGATGAACGCGGCGGGGCGCACCTCACCGATCACCACGCCCGCCGAGACAGCGGCCGTGGTGGACCGGGTGGCCGCCGCGCGTGAGGCCCTCGGGCCGCACCGGGACGTGGCCGTCGACTTCCACGGCCGGTTCAGCCCGGCCAGTGCCCGCAGGGTGCTGCACGAAATAGCCCCGCTCCACCCGCTGTTCGCGGAGGAGCCGCTCCTGCCTGAGCAGGGGCATCTGCTACCCGCACTGGTGGCGGCGAGCCCCGTGCCCATCGCGACGGGCGAACGGCTCTACGGGCGGGCCGAGTTCCTGCCCGCCTTGGCCGCGGGCATCGCCGTCGCCCAGCCGGACATCTCGCACGCCGGAGGTATCTCGGAGGTCCACCGGATCGCCTCGCTCGCCGAGACGTACGGGGCGCAGCTCGCCCCGCACTGCCCGCTCGGGCCGATCGCCCTCGCGGCCAGCCTCCAACTGGCCTTCTGCACGCCGAACTTCCTCATCCAGGAGCAGAGCCGCGGCATCCACTACAACAAGGAGGCCGACCTGCTCTCCTACCTCATGGACACCGAGCCGTTCCGCTTCACCGACGGGCAGGCCCGCCGGAGCGATCTGCCGGGGCTCGGCATCACCATCGACGAGCAGGCGGTCCGCGCCGCCGACCGTACGGGCCACGCCTGGCGCAATCCGGTGTGGCGGCACGCGGACGGCTCGTTCGCGGAATGGTGAGGGAGACCGTGTCCGGAGCGACGATCGTCACTGACCCGGCGCACGGCGGGCGCTGGACCTCACTGACCGCGGGTGACGGCGGCTGCCGGGAGTGGCTGTGGCACCGCGACGAGCCGCGCAGGGCGGGCGTCCGGCCCGGAGACGCTTTCGCCGACGCGGGCGGTCTGGAGGAGTGCGTTCCGACCGTGCGCGGGACACCCGACCACGGGGACGCCTGGGCGCGGCCCTGGATCCGGTCCGGCGGGCGGTCCGGAGGGCGGGACGGCGAACGGCCGGGGCGGCCGGCCCGCGGTGAGGAGTCCGTCGACTGCCCGGACTTCCGCCTCACCCGGCGTATCCGTACGGACGTGCCGGACCGGACGGTGGTCGACTACCGGCTCTCCGCCGCGCCCGGCTACCGCTTCCTCTGGGCCGCGCACGCGTTGCTGGACGTCTCGGATCAGGGACGGCTCCAGCTGACGGAGGGGGCGGCCGTCCGGCTGTACCCCGACGGCGGTTCACGTTGGATCCCGGGAACCTGGCCGCTGGTCGACGGTGTGCCGCTCGACCGGCTGGGCCCGGACGACGGTACGGCCGTGGGCGCGGTGGTCGACGTCGCGGAGGCGTCCGTACAGGACGGGGCGGATGTGCTCCATCTGGCGGTCGAGGCCGAGGGACAGCCCGTCTCCGTCGCCCTGTGGCGCAACCTCGGCGGCTTCCCCGAGGACGCGCCGTACCGCTCCATCGGCGTCGAGCCGATGCTCGGCCGGGTCTTCGACCTGGCCGCGGCCGGTGCGGGCGATGCCGCGTGCGTCCCGGCGTCCGGCGAGGTCCGCTGGCGGCTCACCGTGACGGCGACGCGGCGCTCGTAAGTCCACGCGCCGCTCCTATGTACCAAGCCGCCTATGTACCAACAGGAAAGGAACCCCTCCCGTGGATCTGCTGGCCGCCCTGCGCTCCCACCGTCTCGTCGCCATCGTGCGCGGCGACGACCCCGACGCGGCGCTGAAGACCGTACTGACCCTGGTCGAGGAGGGGATCGCCCTGGTCGAGGTCTCCCTCAGCGGCCGGGCCGCGCTGGAGGTGATCGCCCGGGCCAGGGCCGCCCTCGGTCCGGACGCGCCGCTCGGCGCGGGCACCGTCCTCGGCGCCGACGACGCGCGTGCCGCCCACCGGGCCGGCGCGGACTTCATCGTCACGCCGGCGGTCAGCGACGGCATCACGGCGGCCCGTGAGCTAGGACTTCCGGTCCTCGCGGGGGTGATGACCCCGACGGAGATCCTGTCGGCGATCCGGCTGGGCGCCGAGGCACTCAAGATCTTCCCGGCCGCGCAGGCGGGCGGCCCCGGGTATCTGCGCGCGCTGCGGGGACCGTTCCCCGGCCTGCCGTTCGTTCCCGTCGGGGGAGTGGACGCGGCGGCCGGGCGGGAGTATCTGGCCCACGGGGCGGTGGCGGTGGGGGTCGGCTCGCCGCTGATCGGCGACGCGGCCGACGGCGGACGTCTGGACGAACTGCGCACGCGGGCACGTGAGTTCCTCGATGTCGTACGCGAGACGGGGGAGGACGGCCGATGAACGACACCGCACCCGCACCGGTCTCCTGCTGGTCCGACCGGCTGGAACTGGGCGAGGGCATTCGCTGGACCGACGGCAGGATCGTCCTCGTCGACATCCTGGCCGGACGGCTGCTGTCCGCCCCGGCCGGCGACGACGGGGCGCATGGGGCTTCCGCGCCGGCTTCGCTGGACGTCCTCGCCGAACTGGCCGTACCGCTGGGCGCGGTGGCCCCGGTCGCGGGCCGCCCCGGCCATTGGATCGCCGCGGCGGGCACCGGCATCTGCCTGATCGGCCCGGACGGCACGACCGAGTGGCTGGCGCGTCCGGAGGATTCCGCGTCCGTGCCCACGCGGATGAACGACGGGACCGCCGATCCGCTCGGCCGGTTCTGGGCGGGCAGCATGGCGTACGACGCCGTCGACGGGGCGGGGTCGCTGTACCGGGTCGACCGCGACGGGGCGGTGACCCGGGTGCTGGACGGCATCACCGTGCCGAACGGTCCGGCGTTCTCCGCCGACGGCACGACCCTGTTCCTCGCGGACAGCGCCCGCGGGATCATCCGCAGGTATCCGGTCGAGCCGGTGACGGGGGAGCTGGGTGAGCCGTCGCTGTTCGCGACGCTCGGCTCCGGCAGTCCCGACGGTATGGCCGTCGATGCGGAGGGCGGCCTGTGGACCGCCGTCTGGGGCAAGGGCGCCGTCCACCGCTACCGGGCGGACGGCACGCTCGACCGGGTGGTGCCGGTGCCCGCCGAGCAGCCGGCCGGGGTCTGTCTCGGCGGCGAGGACGGCCGCACCCTGTACATCACCAGCGCGCGGACGGGCCTGTCCCGGCCGGGCCCGCTCGACGGCGCGGTCTTCCGTGTACGGGTCGGGGTGCCGGGCCTGCCGACGGCGCCGTACCGCCCGGAAACCGGGCCGGAGCTCGGGCCGGGGCACGGATCGGAACCCGGGCCGGGACAAGGACCTGCATCCGGCTCCGGGCCGCTGGCGGACGCGTCATGAGTGCGGCCCGGCCGACGCGGCCGGGGCCGGTCGTCTGTGTCGGCGAGACGATGGCGGCCCTGGCGCCCGACCCGACCGCCCCGCTCGACACCGCGGATCTGCTCCGCCTCGACATCGCGGGCGCCGAGTCGAACGTCGCGATGTATCTGGCCGACCACGGTGTGCCCGCGCGCTGGGTGTCCGCGCTCGGCGACGATCCGTTCGGGCGGCGGGTACGGGAGCGGGTCGCCGCCTTCGGCGTCGATGTCGCCGGTGTACGGACCGATCCCACCCGCCCGACGGGCCTGCTGATCAAGGACCCCGGTCCGGACGGCACCCGTGTCCTCTACTACCGGCGGGGCTCCGCCGCCTCCGCCCTCACGCCGGAGCTGCTGCACGGAGAAGCCGTACGGGGCGCCGGACTTGTCCATCTCACCGGCATCACCCCGGCCCTGTCGGCGTCCTGCCGCGCCCTGGTGGAGGAGGCGCTGTCGCCGGGCCGGCCGTACCCCGTCAGCTTCGACGTGAACCACCGCCCGGCACTCTGGCGGGACGGGTCGGCGGCCGAGGTACTGCTCTCTCTCGCCGGCCGCGCCGACATCGTCTTCGTCGGTCTCGACGAGGCCCAGGCGCTGTGGGGCGACTGCCTGACGGATGCCGCGGCGGTCCGCGGGCTGCTGCCCGGCCCGGGGACGCTGGTGGTCAAGGACGGCTCCCGCGCGGCCACGGCCTTCGTAGGCCCGACGCCGTACACGGTCCCCGCCCTGGCGGTCGACGTGGTCGAACCGGTGGGCGCGGGGGACGCCTTCGCCGCGGGCTTCCTGGCGGCCTCGCGGCAGTCCGACGACCCGGTACGAGCCCTGCGCCTCGGCCATCTGACGGCGGCGTCGGCACTGCGCGTCACCGCGGACCACGGGCCGTTGCCGCCACCGGCGCGGATGAAGGAGCTACTGGCAGCGGACGAGGCGACCTGGTCGGCGGGTGGCGCGGCCGGTGGCTGAGCCGAGGAAGACACCCTCGGCTCAGACGGGCTAGGACAAGCGACAAGCTCGGACGGCGGCTCGCGGCCCGGCTCAGATCACTCGGACCGCGCGACCCTGCGCGCGTCCTCCCTCTCGACAGCACCGCGCCCCTTCGGCCCGCTCGGCAGTCCCTTCAGCACGGGGACCGTCCCCGCGCCGTCCTGGGTCCAGGCCGGCGCCGTACCGGCGAGCTGGCAGACCATGAGGTAGAACGGGATCGGCGGGGTGTACGGCGTCGGGGCGTCGGGCCAGTGGATCAGCTTCGGATGCACCGCGGGCACGCTCGTCCCGGCGACATAGCGCGCCGGTGACGGCCAGGTCAGATCGAGGTCGGAGCCCGCGGGGACGATCCACCACCACCACTCGGCGTCCGCGAAGACGCAGCCCGTCCTCGGCAGCCGTGCCATGAGCCGGAAGCCGTGCCGGGCCGGGACGCCCACCGCGTCACAGCCCAGCGACGCCGGGAGGGTGGGCGGCAGGGGCAGTTCGACATGGCCGGGGTAATCGCCGCGCAGGCCGCGCGTGATGCGGTGCAGCGCGGTCCTCAGCACGGCTGCCCCGCTCCGTGCGGCAGCTCGGCCCAGACGACGCGGCCGGGGCCGTATCCCGATGTGTCGTGGGCTCCCCAGCCGCTGCACATGGAATCTATGAGGAACAGACCGCGGCCGCCCTCGCCCTCGGAGGTGCGGCGCATCTGCGGCCCCGTCGGACCGTATCCCTGGTCCTCCACGGCGATCCGCAGATGACCCTTGCCTTCGCGTATCTCGCAGACGACATGGTCGCCCGCCGCGTGCACGATCGCGTTGGTGACGAGTTCGGAGACGACCAGCACCACGGTTTCGCAGGCCTCGTCGTCTATGCCCCACCGGGCGAGCCGGTCGTACGCGAGCTTTCTGGCTCGGCCGACCGATTCCGCCCGTGCCGGTAGTTCGAATCCGTAGCGGCGTACGACGTTCTCCGGGCACAGGGTGATGAGCTTTGAGGTGAGCGCGTTACCAGGTGCCACGACCGATCCTAACGGTGGGGGGAGCAGCGGTGATGCGCAATACCTCTCTCTGGGCAGAGCGCGGGAACCGCGTGAACTGGTTCACCGATCCACTCTCCACCCGCCGAGGACACTTGGCAAGTAGCACTCTGAAAAATTCAGAGTGGCGTGTTCTTCGTCGTGGAGGCATGGCAGACTGCTGAACAAACGCGCGTGGGGAGGTCCCAAAGTGAGTGAACCGCGGTCCGCCCCGACCGTGGGTCAGGTCGTACTCGGCAGACGCCTGCAAGATCTGCGTGAGCGGTGCGGCCTGAAACGCGAGGAGGCCGCCAAGCTCCTCCGCGTGGCTCCCGCCACGATACGACGGATGGAGACGGCGGAGGTCGCCCTCAAGATTCCCTATGTACAGGTGCTGCTCAAGGCCTACGGGATTCCTGAGGACGAGGCCGCGGCCTTCGTCGAACTCACCGAGGAGGCCAACAAGCCCGGCTGGTGGCAGCGCTTTCACGACATCCTGCCGGACTGGTTCAGCATGTACGTCAGCCTGGAGGGCGCTGCCGCCCTGCTGAGGACGTACGAGCCGCATTTCGTCCCCGGACTCCTCCAGACCGAGGAGTACGCACGTTCCGTCATGAACGCCGGCGCCGTGGGGCAGGCCCGGCCGGAGGACATCGAACGCCATGTGGCGCTCCGTATGGAGCGTCAGTCCCTCCTCACCCGTACCGACGCGCCCAAATTCTGGGTGATCATGGATGAGACCGTGCTGCGCCGCCCCGTGGGGAGCAGCCCGGACGTCATGCGGGAGCAGATCGACCGGCTCATCGACGCCTCCACCCTGTCCAATGTGACCCTGCAGATCGCGGAATTCTCGAGCGGACACCATCCCGGTACCTACGGGCCGTTCGTGATCTTCCGCTTCGCCGTACCGGAACTGCCGGACATGGTTTACAGCGAGTACCTGACCGGTGCCGTCTATCTCGACGCGCGTCCCGAGGTGGCCACTCATCTGGAGGTCATGGACCGGATGGCGGCCCAGGCCGCAACTGCACAACGCACGAAGGAGATCCTCAAGGATGTCCGCAAGGAGCTGTGAATGGATCCCATATACAACGGCATGCCCGCCGCCGATCTCGGCACCGAAGGCTGGCACAAGCCGTGGAGCGGCGGCAATGGCGGCAACTGCATCGAGGCCATGAAGCTGGCCGACGGCAGAGTCGCCGTACGCCAGTCCGCCGACCCTGACGGCCCCGCACTGATCTACACCACCAGCGAGATCGCCGCCTTCATCCAGGGAGCCAAATCGGGTCAGGCGGATTTCCTCCTCACCTGATCCGGATCCTCACCCGGTCCGGACCCCGATCCGGCTCCGGATCCGGCTGCCGCCGGATCCGCACCAGCTGCGCAGCGCATGGTCCGACACGCTTCATCTGTTCCACAGAGCTTGCTCACCGACCCTGAGACTGGAGCGCACATGGCCGGATATGACCGTATCGACACCACTAAGCCGCACCCGGCCCGGGTGTACGACTGGCTCCTGGGTGGCAAGGACAACTACCCGGTGGACGAGGAAATGGCGCAGCAGCTTCTCGCGCTGGATGCCAGGGGTCCTGACATGGCCCGGGTCAACCGCGCGTTCATGCACCGCGCCACCCGCTGGCTGGGCACCGAGGGCGGTGTGCGCCAGTACCTGGACATCGGTACGGGCATCCCGACCGAGCCCAATCTCCACCAGATCGCCCAGCAGGTGGCCCCGGACTCCCGGATCGTCTACACCGACAACGACCCGATAGTCCTGCGGCACGCCGAGGCCCTGTTACGCAGTACCCCGGAGGGCCTCACGGAGTACGTCCAGGCCGACGCGCGCGAGCCGGAGACCATCATCGAGGCAGCGGGAAAGATCCTGGATCTCAGCCGCCCGGTGGCGCTCTCCCTCGTCGCGCTGCTCCACTTCATCTCGGACGCGGACGGCGCGCATGAACTGGTGCGCCGGCTGCTGGATCCGCTGCCGTCCGGCAGCTATCTGGTCCTCTCCCATGTCACCGGGGACTTCGACCCGCTGAGCGCGGACCAGGCCACGGAGCTGTACGAGCGGCGGGGTCTCACCCTGGCCCCGCGGTCACGCGACGAGTTCGCCGCGTTCTTCAAGGGCCTGGATCTGATCGAGCCGGGTGTCTCACTGGCCGCCGACTGGCGTCCCGAGCTGGGTGAGGTCGTGCCGGTCCCCGGTGACGAGCCGATCCCCGGGTACGCGGGCGTGGCACGCAAGCCGTAGTGGCGCAGGGGCGCGCGGCGTCGCAGCACTTTCAGGTGTGCTGCGGCGCCGCGCGCGGTTCCGCCGGGGCCGGGTCAGGCCCCCACCCTGCGTTTGTTCCACACGTCGAAGCCCACCGCGGCCAGCAGCACCAGCCCCTTGATGACCTGCTGGTAGTCGGTGCCGATGCCGACCAGCGACATGCCGTTGTTGAGCACGCCCAGGACCAGCCCGCCGATGATCGCGCCGAATACCGTGCCGACACCGCCGCTCATGGACGCGCCGCCGATGAACGCCGCCGCGATGGCCTCCAGCTCGAAGTTGATCCCGGCCTGCGGTACGCCCGCGTTGAGCCGGGCCGCGTAGACGATTCCGGCGAGGGCGGCGAGCACGCCCATGTTGACGAAGACCAGGAACGTGACGCGCTTGTCCTTGACCCCGGAGAGCTTCGCCGCGGCCCGGTTGCCGCCCAGTGCGTAGACATGACGGCCGACGACGGCGTTGCGCATGACGTAGCCGAAGCCGATGAGCAGCGCCGCGAGCAGCAGCAGGACGATCGGCACCCCGCGGTAGCTGGCCAGCGTCATCGTGAAGGCGAGGACGGCCGCGGCCAGCGCCGCGCACTTGAGGAGGAAGAGATTGCGGGGGAGGACTTCCAGGTCGTACGCCTGCTGCCGGCGCCGGTCCCTGACCTCCTGGAACAGCGCGAAGGCCAGCAGCGCGAGACCCAGCAGCAGCGTCAGATTGTGGTAGTTGGTGGCCGGGCCGAGCTCGGGGAGATAGCCGGTCGAGATCTTCTGGAAGCCCTCGGGGAACGGGCCGAGCGAGCGTGAGCCGAGGAAGATCTGTGTGCCGCCGCGGAAGAGCAGCATTCCGGCGAGCGTGACGATGAACGACGGGATGCCGACGTACGCGATCCAGAATCCCTGCCAGGCCCCGGCGACCGCGCCGATGAGCAGCCCCAGGACCAGGGCGAGCACCCAGGGGATCTTGTGCTCGACCATCATCACCGCGCAGGCGGCGGAGACGAACGCGGCCAGCGAGCCGACGGAGAGATCGATGTGGCCCGCGATGATGACGATCATCATGCCGATGGCGAGGACCAGGATGTAGCCGTTCTGCAGCACCAGATTGGTGACGTTGTTCGGCTTGAGGAGCACGCCGTCGGTCCATATCTGGAACAGCACGACGATCAGCCCGAGCGCGATGAGCATGCCGTACTGCCGCATATTGCGGCGCGCGGCCTCCAGCAGCAGCGCCCCCGTGGCGGCGCGTGAGGACGCGGGCGCCCGTGGGGCGTCCTTGGGTGTGTCGCCCTTCGGTGTGTCGGTGGTGACCGGACCCATGTCGACTACCTCGTGTTCTTGGTCATGTGGCGCATCAGGACTTCCTGGGTCGCCTCCGCCCGGGGGATCTCACCGGTGAGCCGGCCGGCCGCCATCGTGTAGATGCGGTCGCACATACCGAGCAGCTCGGGGAGTTCGGAGGAGATGAAGACAACGGCCTTGCCCTGCGCGGCGAGCTGGTCGATGACGGTGTAGATCTCGTACTTCGCGCCGACGTCGATACCGCGGGTGGGCTCGTCGAGGATCAGCACATCGGGGCCCGCGAAGATCCATTTGCTCAGGACGACCTTCTGCTGATTGCCGCCGGAGAGCCGGCCGACCTGCTCGAAGACGGTCGGCGCCTTGATGTTCATGCTCTTCCGGTACGACTCGGCGACCCGGGTCTCCTCGTGCTCGTCGACCACCCCGCGCCGGGCCACCTTGGACAGGGCGCCCAGCGTGATGTTCCGGCCGATGGTGTCGATGAGATTGAGTCCGTACTGCTTGCGGTCCTCGGTGACGTACGCGATGCCGTGTCCGACCGCCTCCGGCACCGTTCTCGTCCGGATCTCCCGGCCGTCCTTGCGGACGGTCCCGCTGATGTTGCGGCCGTACGCGCGCCCGAAGACGCTCATCGCCAGCTCTGTACGGCCCGCGCCCATCAGCCCCGCGATACCGACGATCTCGCCCCTGCGGACATGGACCGAGACGCCGTCGACGACCTTGCGCTGCTGGTCGATGGGGTGGTGCACGGTCCAGTCGCGCACGTCGAGCGCGGGCTGTGCGCCGGGATCGCCCTCGTAGGGGGTGCGTTCGGGAAAACGGTGGTCGAGGTCACGGCCGACCATGCCCCGGATGATCCGGTCCTCGGTGGTCGTCCCGGCCTTCACATCGAGGGTCTCGATGGTCCTGCCGTCCCGCAGGACCGTCACGGAGTCGGCCACCTCGGCGATCTCGTTCAGCTTGTGCGAGATGATGATCGAGGTGATGCCCTGCGCCTTCAACTCCAGGATCAGGCGCAGCAGCTGAGCGCTGTCGCCGTCGTTCAGTGCGGCTGTCGGCTCGTCCAGGATCAGCAGTTTCACCTTCTTGGCGAGGGCCTTCGCGATCTCCACGAGCTGCTGTTTGCCGACACCGATGTCCGCGACCCGGGTCTGCGGACGCTCGTCCAGACCCACCCGCTTGAGCAGCGCCGCGGCGTGCTTGAGCGTCTCGTTCCAGCTGATGATTCCCCGGGTGGCGTGCTCGTTGCCGAGGAAGATGTTCTCGGCGATCGACAAGTAGGGGATGAGGGCAAGTTCCTGATGGATGATCACAATGCCCTGTGACTCGCTGGCCCTGATGTCCTTGAAGGCACAGGGGGAGCCCTCGAAGAGGATCTCGCCCCCGTAACTCCCGTGCGGATGCACCCCGCTGAGCACCTTCATCAGGGTGGACTTGCCCGCGCCGTTCTCCCCGCAGATGGCATGCACCTCGCCGGGGGCGACCGTGAGGCTGACATCGGAGAGCGCTCTGACCCCGGGGAAGGTCTTCACGATGGAGCGCATCTCCAGGACGGGAGCGCTCACTTCAGGTCACTCGCCTTGATGTATCCCGAGTCCACCAGCACCGCCTGGTAGTTGGACTTGTCGACGCTGACCGGGTCCAGCAGATAGGCCGGGACGACCTTCACCTCGTTGTCGTAGGTCTTCTCGTCATTGACCTGGGGCTTCTTGTCGTTCAGCACGGCGTCCGCCATCTGCACGGCCTGCTTGGCGAGCGCCCGGGTGTCCTTGTAGACGGTCTGCGTCTGCTGGCCGGCGACGATCGACTTGACCGAGGCGACCTCGGCGTCCTGCCCGGTGACCAGCGGGTACGGCTGGGCGGACGTCCCGTATCCGTCGGACTTGAGCGCCGAGAGAATGCCGAGGGAGATGCCGTCGTACGGTGAGAGCACCGCGTCCACGTCCTGCGAGCCGTACGCCTTGGTGAGCAGGTCGTCCATCCGCTTCTGCGCCGTACCGCCGTCCCAGCGCAGGGTGGTGATCTGGTCCAGGTCGGTCTGGCCGCTCCTGACGACGATCTGCTTCGAGTCGATGTACGGCTTCAGGGTCTTCCACGCGCCGTCAAAGAAGTAGCGGGTGTTGTTGTCGTCCGGGGAGCCGGCGAACAGCTCGATGTTGAACGGGCCCTTCTCGCCGCCGTCCTTCAGCCCGAGCTTGTCGAGGAGATACGTGGCCTGGAGGACACCGACCTTCTCGTTGTCGAAGGACGCGTAGTAGTCGACATTCTCGGTGCCGAGGATCAGCCGGTCGTAGGAGATCACCTTGATGTCCTTGTCGGCCGCCTGCTGGAGGACGTCGCTGAGCGCCCGGCCGTCGATGGCCGCGATCACCAGCACATCGACACCCTTGGTGATCATGTTCTCGATCTGGGAGACCTGCTGGGCAACGTTGTCCTCGCCGTACTGGAGGTCGGTCTTGTAGCCGAGCTTCTTGAACTGGGTGACCATGTTGGCGCCGTCGGCTATCCAGCGCTCCGAGGACTTGGTCGGCATCGCGATACCGACGGTGGATCCCGCACCGCCCTTCTTCTCCTCCTTGCTGCCGCCCTCGCTGCTCTGTCCGCAGGCGGCGAGGGAGAGGACCAGGGATACGGCGGTGACGGTGAGTGCGGCTCGGCGGGTACGCATGGGGCATCAGTCCTTGTCGTCGGTGAGGGGGAAGCGGCTGAGGGGGCCCGGCAGCCGGGAGCCGAGCGGCGACATACCGCCGTCGGCGCCGTGCCGGATGAGCAGATCGAGGACGAGCCGTCCGCGGCGGACCCGTTCGCGGGCGCTGCTGAGGGCGAGGTCGCGGAGCTGGGCGCCGTACGGATAGATGCCGGGGGACCTGGACAGGCCGAACTTCAGATAGAGCGGGGCGCCGCGCCGGATCAGCTCCGCCGTCTCGTACATCCGGACATAGCCCCCGAGGTCGTCGGGGGCCTCGATATAGAGATCCATGGGGGCGCGGCTGGTCCGGCGGATCTCGGTGAGATGGGCGAGGGTGAGATCCGAGGGGACATTGATCGAATCGGCCCCGAGGTGCTCGAACACCGCGTACGACGCCGGATTGACCGGACCGACCAGCGCCGAGACCTTGAACGTCGTGCCGGCGGGCAGCACACCGCGGGCGCGCAGCCGGTGCAGTGACCACAGGACGCCCTCGTCGGCGACGAGCAAGCACCGCACGCCGAGTTCCGTCGCGCGCAGCGCGTCCTCGACGCAGCCGGCCACGGCGTCATGTCCGCGGGCGCGCAGTCCCGCGCCGCCGGAGTCGGTACGGGCCGAGGCGCCGGTGTCCCAGGTGCCGCGCGGTCCTGTGAACAGGCACAGCTCGATGTCGCGGGCCGCGCAGGCGTCCACCATCTCGGTGATGTCGGCGTCGGAGAGCATCCAGACGCCGCTGCCCTGGCTGACGCGGTGGACCGGCACATCGAGACGGGCGGACTCCTCGAGGACCTCGGCGAGGGTCTCGGGCCCTTCGACGGACGGGATCTCGGTGCGCCAGCGGCCGCCGTCGGGGAACGTGTGGGGGGAGGCGTCCGCGGGGTCGTGGTCGGGCGCGGCCAGGCCGAGCACGGCGAGCGCCTGCTCGCCGGGGCGGCGGGGGCCGGGGGCTGATGCGTCGGTCACGGACGAGTCCTTCTGTTCGATCCTGCGGGTCGGGCGTGTTCGGTGGGTCGAACGTGGTTCGGAGTGGCCGGCATGCGCCGGTACGCCGGCGGGCGCGGCCCGGTCAGGGGCGCAGCAGCACCTTTCCGGTGCCGGGATCACCCCCGCCGACCAGCGCCACGGCCTCGGCGTACCGCTCCAGCGGGAATTCGTGCGTGACCAGCGGCGCGGGGTCGAGCAGTCCGGTGGTGAACGCCCGTACGGCGAAGGACCAGGCGGCGGAGGACGCCCCGAAGACGGTCCGTACCGTCAGCTGGCTCAGTGACAGATGCACCGGATCGATACCGGTCGCGCCCGGTGCGAACATCCCGGTGAGCACCACCCGGCCGCCGCGCCGCGCCAGCAGACACGAGGAGGCGGCCGTGGTCGGCGCCCCGGCCGTCTCCACGACCAGGTCGTAGCGCCCGTGCGAGGTCTCGGCCTCCTCGGGGGCGCAGGCCACGGTTGCCCCGAACGCCCGTGCAAGCCGCGTCCGTTCGGTACGCGGGTCGATCACCGCCAGCTCACCGGGGGAGGAGGCGGCGAGCAGCTGCACGGCGAGCAGCCCCAGTGTCCCGGCCCCCACCACCGCGATCCGCTCGCCCGGCTCCGGGCGGCTGGACCGTACGGCCGCGGCCACCACCGCGGCGGGCTCCAGCAGGGCGGCGGCCCGCAGATCGGCGTCATCGGCGAGCGGATGCAACAGCCGTGCGGGCACGACGACATGGTCGGCGAAGGCACCCGGGCGGGTGAAGCCGGTCTCGTCGTAGCCGGCAGTACAAAGCGACGTGTCGCCGCCTCGGCACCGGGCGCACCTCCCGCAGGCGCGGAACCCCTCGGCGACGGTCCTGCGGCCGATCAGCTCCGGTGCCACGCCCTCGCCGACGGCCTCGACGGTCCCCGACCACTCGTGCCCCGGCGTCACCGGGTAGCGGACATAGGCCGCGTCGCGACGGCCGTCGTACACCTCGCGGTCGCTCATACAGATACCGGCGGCCGCGACTCGCACCCGCACGTCGCCGGGGCCCGGCTCGGGCTCGGCGCCGCTCACCAGCCGATGGACGCCGGGACGGTCGACGACGACCGCCCTGCTGGTCATCGGGGCGCCTTCGGGTCACGCTTCTCCCAGCCCTCGGCCCACAGGTCGAACCGCGCCCGCTGCTGCGGGAATTCGGCGGCGGCCTCCACGTCGAACTCGACCCCGAGACCCGGCGCGTGCGAGATCTCGAAACAGCCGGTGGCGGGATCGACCCGCGGAGCGCCGCGGACCACCTTCTTGATCTCCGCGTCCGCGAAGTCGTTGAAGTGCTCAAGGATCTTGAAGTTCGGTGTGCAGGCGGCCAGTTGAAGACTGGCCGCGGTCAGGACGGACCCGCCGACATTGTGCGGCGCGATGAGCGTGTAGTGCGTCTCGGCGGTCGCGGCCAGCTTCCGGGTCTCCAGAATGCCGCCGATGTGCCCCAGGTCCGGCTGGATGATGTCGGCGGCCTGCGACTCGAACAGCTCACGGAACTCGATCCGGTCATGGATCCGTTCGCCGGTCGCGATCGGCAGGTCTACCTTCTCGGCGACCTTGCTCAGCGCCTTGAGATTCTCCGGCGGGACCGGCTCCTCCAGCCAGGCCGGGGCGTACGGCGCCATCTCGCGCGCCAGCCGGACCGCCGTCGCCGGACTGAACCGCCCGTGCATCTCCAGCATCAGTTCGGTGTCGGGCCCGATCGCGTCCCGTACCGCCTCGATCAGCGCCACCGCGTCGTTGGTCGCCGCCCGGTCCAGCTCCAGGTGCCCGGTGCCGAACGGGTCGATCTTCAGGGCCCGGTAGCCGCGCTCGACGACCGCCTCCGCCGCCTTGTGGTACGCCTCCGGGGTGCGCTCGGTGGTGTACCAGCCGTTGGCGTACGCCTTGACCCGGTCGGTGACCTTGCCGCCCAGCAGCTGCCAGACCGGTACGCCGAGCGCCTTGCCCTTGATGTCCCAACAGGCCATCTCCACCACGGCGATGCCCGACATCACGATCTCGCCGGCACGCCCGAAGTCGCCGTATTTCATCCGGCGTACGAGATCCTCGGCCGCGAACGGATCGGACCCGGCGATGTGGTTGGCCTCCGCCTCGTGCAGATAGCCGAGCAGCGCGTCGGTCCTGCCGAGCATCCGCGTCTCACCGACACCGGTGAGCCCCTCGTCGGTGTGGACGAGAACGTAGGTGAGGTTACGCCAGGGCGTACCGACGACATGTGTGCTGATTCCCGTAATGCGCAAGGCGGCTGTCCCTAGGGTGTGTTCGATATTTCGTCACACGTTCGAAATCGTGGCGTGACCGTATTCAGGCAGTCCGAGGGGTGTCAATGGGTTGCGCGCCGGTTAGCCTGTGTTCGTCATTCCGGCCAGTGGCCGAAGTACCGAACAGGATGGGGGTGGTCGGCCATGGGACGGCTGGTCCCCGCGGTGACGCGGGCCCTGGACATACTCGAACTGTTCCTGGAGGGCGACGGCACGCTCTCCGCGCCCGATGTCATCCGCAGGCTTCAACTGCCGCGCACCACCGTGCACGAACTGCTCACCACCCTCGCCGCCCGTTCCTACGTGGTGCCCGTCCCCGGACAGCCCGGCCGCTACCGGCTCGGCGTACGCACCTACCAGCTCGGCAGCCGGTACGCGGAACAGCTCGACCTCGCCGCCGAGGGCGAACAGGTCGCCCGCGAGGTCGCCGAGACCTGCGACGAGACCGTCCATGTCGCCATCCTCGAGGACACCGACGTCATCTACATCGCGAAGGTGGACTCCACCCACGCGGTCAGGATGGTCTCCGCCGCCGGACGCCGGCTGCCCGCCCACTGCACCTCGGTCGGCAAGATGCTGCTCGCCTCACTGCCCGAGACCGAGCTGGAAGTCCGCATCGCCGACCACGAGTTCACCGCGATGACGCCCAACAGCGTGACCGATCCGGATGTGCTGCGCGCCGAGCTGGCGGACATCAGGGAGCGCGGCACGGCCGCGGAGCACCGCGAGTCCAACCCCGATGTGAGCTGTGTGGCCGCGCCGGTACGGGACAGCTCGGGCCGGGTCGTCGCCGCCCTGTCCATCTCCGTGCCGATGAGCCGCTGGAGCGACGAGCGCGAGGCCGAACTCGCCCAACTCGCCGCGAAGGGCGCGGACGCGCTCTCCGTACGGCTGGGCCACCGGGGCCGGCCGTGAGGGCCGAGGTCGCCGTACGGGCCGAGGCCCGCCTCGGCGAGGGCCCCACCTGGTGCGCCGCGGCCGGCCGGCTGATCTGGGTCGACATACTCTCCTCGCGCGTCCACACCTACGATCCGGCCGGCGGCCGCCGTACGGTCCTGGCCACCGGACAGCACGTCGGCGCGGCCGCGCCACGCGCCGGCGGCGGTCTGGTGGTCAACCTCCGGGACGGCATCGGCCTGTACGGCCCTGACGGGACGACGTTCTCCTGGCTGGTCCACGACCCGGTGCCCGGCCGCCGCGGCAATGACGCGGCCGTCGCCCCCGACGGATCGCTCTGGGCCGGGAGCATGCGCGACGACGAGGCGGCCGGCGGCGGCGCCCTGATCCGGGTGGCGCCCGACGGCGCGGTCACCGAAGCGCTGACCGTCGCCGTCGGCAACGGCACGGGCTGGAGCCCCGACGGCCGGACCATGTACTACATCGACAGCCCCACCCGCCGTATCGACCGCTTCCGCGCGGACGGCGAACGCCTGGCGGACCGGTCCACGCTGGCCACCGTCGAGCGCGGAGCGGGCTACCCCGACGGGCTCACCGTCGACGCCGACGGCTGTGTCTGGGTCGCCCTCTGGGACGGCGGGCAGATCCGTCGCTACACCCCGCGCGGTGAGCTGGACCGTACCGTCGTGCTGCCCGTACGCCGCCCCACCTCCTGCGCCTTCGGCGGTCCCGGGCTGCGGGATCTCTACATCACCTCGGCCCGTACGGGCATCGAGCGCCCGCACCCGCTCTCCGGCTCGCTGCTGGTCCTGCCGGACGCGGGGCAGGGCCTGCCCGGCACGCCCTTCGCCGGCTGAGGCTCAGAGGTCATCCGACAGGCTCTCAGGACCCGGCCCCGGTCAGAGGGCATGTCCCGTCGTCGCGTCGACATGGCCGGGCACCTCGTCGTGCCGGTCCCCGACGGTCAGGGTGCCGCTCGGCTCGAACAGCAGCAGTGCCGCGCCCTGCGCCGACGACGGCTTGTGCCAGACGCCGCGCGGCACGACGAACACCGAGCCGCGGGGGAGGGTGACGGTCCGCTCGCCGCCGTCCTCGCGCAGCGCGATCAGCAGCTCCCCTTCGAGGACCTGGAAGAATTCGTCCGTGTCGTCGTGGACGTGCCAGACATGGTCGCCGGCGACCTTGGCGACCCGTACGTCGTAGTCGTTGACGCGGGTCACGATGCGCGGGCTCCACAGCGCGTCGAACGAGCCGAGGGCCTGGCTCAGAGCGACGGGTTCGGTGGACGCGGCGGGTTCGGAGGGTTCGGTGCTCATGGAACGATCATCGCCGGACCGCACGCCCGCCGCGGGCAGAATGAGGACATGGCCCGACGCACCGCACGCCCCAGCCGCCCCGCTCGATCCGACCAGCCGGCCGTCACCGCCGCCTCGCCCTGCCCCTGCGGGCTGCCGGCCATGTATGGCGCGTGCTGCGGGCGGTTCCACGCGGGAACCGCCACTCCGCCCACCGCCGAGCTGCTGATGCGGTCCCGCTACAGCGCCTTCGCCGTGCGCGACGAGCCGTATCTGCTGAGGACCTGGGATCCCGCCACCCGCCCCTCGGGCGCGGCGCCCGACCCCGTGATGCGATGGACCGGGCTGGAGATCCTGGACGCCACCGACGGCAGCCCGTTCCACACCACCGGCACCGTCACCTTCCGCGCCCGCTTCACCCAGCGGGGCGAGCGGGGCGCCCTGCACGAGCGGAGCCGCTTCGCCCGGCACGAGGGTGCCTGGGTATATGTGGACGGCGATTTCCTGGAGTGATCAGCCCGATATCCGGGCCGCTTCCGGCCACACGGGCCGGCCCCGTTCAATGACCGGGAACCCCCAGCACCTTCGCCAGGTCGTACCGCACGGGCTCCTCCAGCTGCTCGTAGGTGCAGCTCGCCGGCGTACGGTCGGGGCGCCAGCGGCGGAACTGCGCGGTGTGCCGGAACCGGTCGCCCTCCATATGGTCGTACGCCACCTCGCACACCAGCTCCGGCCGCAGCGGCAGCCACGACAGATCCTTCGTACCGGACCAGCGGCTCGGCCCGCCGGGCAGCCGGGCGCCCTCGTGCGCGGACTCGTCCCCCCACGCGGCCCACGGATGGCCCTGCGCCGACTCCATCCGCAGCGGCGCCAGTTCCTCGACCAGCTCCGCGCGGCGTTTCATGGAGAACGCGGCGCAGACGCCGACGTGCTGCAGGACGCCCCGCGCGTCGTACAGCCCGAGGAGCAGCGACCCCACCACCGCACCGCTCTTGTGGAGGCGGTACCCGGCGACGACCACATCCGCCGTCCGCTCGTGCTTGATCTTGTACATCGACCGGGTGTCGGGCCGGTACGGCAGATCGAGCGGCTTGGCGATCACTCCGTCGAGCCCGGCGCCCTCGTATTGCTCGAACCACTCACGGGCCAGCCCGATATCGGTGGTGGCGGGCGCGAGATGGAGCGGCGGACCGGTGCCGATGAGCGCGGCCTCCAGCGCCTCTCTGCGCTGCGCCTGGGGGACGGCGAGCAGACCGGCGTCCCCGAGGGCCAGCAGATCGAACGCGACAAAGCTCGCCGGGGTCCGCTCGGCGAGCGTGTCCACCCGCGATTTCGCCGGATGGATGCGCTCGGTGAGCCGGTCGAAGTCCAGCCGCCCCTCATGGACGATCACGATCTCGCCGTCCATGACGCAGCGCTGGGGCAGCTGGGCGAGCAGGGCCGTGACCAGCTCGGGGAAGTAGCGGGTGAGGGACTTCCCGGTCCTGCTGCCGATTACCACCTCGTCACCGTCGCGGTGGACGATCGCCCGGAAGCCGTCCCATTTCGCCTCGTACTGCATCCCGGGCGGGATGTTCGCCACGGACTTGGCGAGCATGGGTTTCACGGGAGGCATCACCGGCAGATCCATGCCCCGATTGTGCGGGGGAATGACCGGCCCCGCCCGATATGCGCTCCGGGTGCGCCGGGCCTACCGTGGCCCCCATGGGTGCAGCGGTGGAGCTTGAGGCGGGTGGCCGGAGCGTACGGCTGTCCAGCCCGGACAAGATCTATTTCCCCGAGCGCGGCTTCACCAAGCTGGATGTCGCTCGCTATTACCTGGCCGTGGGGCCGGGGATGCTCCGCGCCCTGCGCGACCGGCCGACCACACTGGAACGCTTCCCCGAGGGCGTCGAGGGGGAGTCCTTCTTCCAGAAGCGGGCGCCCAAGAACCTGCCCGACTGGATCCCCACCGCGCGGATCGACTTCCCCAGCGGCCGTTCGGCCGACGAGATCTGCCCGACGGAGGTCGCCGCCGTGCTCTGGGCGGCGAACCTCGGCTGTCTCACCTTCCACCCCTGGCCGGTACGCAGGGGCCGCACCGACCACCCCGACGAGCTGCGCATCGACCTGGACCCGCAGCCGGGCACGGACTTCAACGACGCGGTCAGAGCCGCCCACGAGCTGCACGCCTTCCTCGACGAACAGGGGCTGAACGGCTGGCCCAAGACCTCCGGCGGCCGCGGGCTCCATGTGTTCGTGCCGATCGAACCGCGCTGGACGTTCACCGAGGTGCGCCGGTGCGCCATCACCGTCGGCCATGAGCTGGAGCGGCGGATGCCGGGCCGCGTGACCACGGCCTGGTGGAAGGAGGAGCGCGGCGAGCGGATCTTCGTCGACTACAACCAGACCGCCCGCGACCGCACCATCGCCTCCGCCTACTCCGTACGCCCCCTGCCGCACGCGCCGGTCTCCGCGCCGCTGCGCTGGACGGAGCTCGACGATGTCGCGCCGCGCGATTTCGACCTCGCGACCATGCCGGTGCGCTTCACCGAACTCGGCGACGTACACGCGGAGATGGTGGACGAGGCCCACAGCCTGGAAGGGCTGCTGGAGCTGGCCGACCGGTACGAACGCGACCACGGCCTCGGGGACATGCCGTATCCGCCCGACTATCCGAAGATGCCGGGGGAACCCAAGCGGGTCCAGCCCAGCCGGGCCAGGCAAGAGGGCGTCTGACCACGGAAGTGCCCCCTCTACGGCGAGAGGGGGCACTTCGTGCTTCACCGGTGCGTCGGCACCGCTCCGGCTACAGCTCCTTCACGCGGATGTCGCGGTACGAGATCACATCCGTCGTGCCGTGGACCTGGAGCCCGACATAACCGGTGGCGTACCGCCGGCCGTCCGTGCCCGGGTCACCGGCGCGCGCGGGGGTGAACTCCTGGCCGCCCACGTTGTCGAACTCATTGATCACGACACCGTTGCGCAGGATGGTGAAGTGCTGGTCGACCACGCGGATCTCGTAGTCGTTCCAGGTGCCCTTCGGGGTGACCCCCGCGCCGCCCAGACCCACCCGGTCGAAGCCGTAGACCGAGCCGGTCTTGTACATGTCGCCGTCCGGCTTGTCGAGAATCTGGATCTCGTGGCCGTAGTTGATGGCGACCCACTCGGGGCGGGACTCCTCCGGGTGCTCATGGACGTTCGGGAAGCGGACGAAGACACCGCCGTTGGCGTTGCCCGCGCCCGGGGCGTCGTCGCGGAACTGGAGCTTCAGCGAGAAGTCGCCGTACTTGCGCTCCGGGAACCACAGCATGCCCATGCCCTCGACCGTGGTGCTGCTGGTGATGGCACCGTCGTCGGAGAGCGCGAACTTACCGCCGCCGACCTGCTCCCACTTGGCGAGGGACGCCGCCGTGCCGTCGAAGAGGGAGCGGTAGCCCTCGGTCTGGCCCGGCTTGCCGATCTTGGACTGCTTGGCAGCCTTGGTGATCTTGTTGAACTCGCGCTGGTCGATGACATTGTCGGTCAGCAGCTTGTCCAGCACACCGTCGACGTGCTTGAGGAAGAGGGCCTGGGAGGTCCACTCCCGCTCGTCCTCGATCAGCTCGTTGATGGTGCACCGGTTACGGGTGAGCCGGTTCGGCACGCCCGTGTCGACCGTGCCGACGATGACCGTCAGCCTCTCGTCGAACTCGGGGCAGTTGGGCGCGGGAACGCCGCCGCCCTGCGCGATGGTGAACGACACCTGCTTGGCCTGCGAGGTGTTGCCCGCCTTGTCGGTCGCACGGTGCGCGAGCGTGTGGTAGCCGACCCGGTCCACGATGACGGGCGTGGTGTACGCGAGGTACGGCCCGCCGTCGAGGGAGTACTCGGTCTTGTCCACACCCGAGTCGGCGTCGGTCGCGGTGAGCGTCACCTTGGCGCTGGTGATGAAGGCGCCGTTGGCGTTCTTCTCACCGGTCACGGCCGCCGAGGTCACCGGCGCGGTCGTGTCCTGCGCCGGCGGCTCGACGACGGTGAAGCCGACGGACTTCTCGGCCGCCGCGTTGCCCGCCTTGTCGGCCGCGCGATAGCGGACCGTGTGGGTGCCGGTCTCATGGACCATCACCGGAGCGGTGTACGGCTGCCAGGCGCCGTCGGCCCCGAGCGCGTACTCGATGGTGTTGACGCCCGAGCCGGTGTCCGAGGCGGTGACGGTGACCGTGGCCATCGTCAGATAGTTGCCCGCCTCGTCCTTCTCGCCGCTGACGGTCGCCGAGGTCTCCGGCGCGGTCGTGTCATCGGTCGGCGGGGCCACGACGGTGAAGTCGACGGACTTCTCGGCCGCCGCGTTGCCCGCCTTGTCGGTGGCCCGGTACCTGATCGTGTGGTCGCCGACCTGGTCGACCACCACCGGCGCGGTGTAGGCCTGCCACGGCCCGTCCGCCCCGACCGCGTACTCGGTCGTCTGGACGCCGGAGCCGTCGTCGGTCGCCGTCACCGTGACCGTCGCGGAACCGACGTACGCGCCGTCGCCGTTCTGCTGGCCCTCGACCTTGGCCGCGGTCTCGGGAGCAGTGGTGTCGTCGCCACCGCCGCCCTCGGTCACGGTCAGGATGCCGGTCATCTGGCCATGACCCGGGATCGAGCAGTGGAAGCGGTACCGGCCCGGGGTCAGATTGACCTCGGCGGTGTACTTGCCGCCGTTGGCGTCACTGGGATTGGCCAGGATGTTCAGCGGAACATCGTTGTTGTACTCGGGATCGGACACATCGAAGGTCAACGTGTGCGGCATTCCCGTGGTGTTGCCGGTGGCCGCGCTGTTCTCGAAGACGATCGTGGTCGCCCCGGCCACCGCGGTGGTCGGGAAACTGAGGTAGCGGTCGATGGGGTCGCCGGCCGTCCAGGTGAGCACCTGGGCGGCCGCCTCGCGGTTGTCCGTACGGTCGTCGGAACGTCCGTACGCCGCTGTCGAGGTCAGCCCCAGCACCATGAGCAACGCGCCCACCAGGGCCGTCCACAGGCGTAGAGGTCGGTGTCTCACTGCGCCGCCTTCCTGGCCAGATCGTTGGCGGCCGGTGTCGGCTCGCCGCCCTTGTACGTCACGCGCCACAGCGCGGACTGGTTGTCGGAGGTGAAGAAGCCGCGTCCGTAGTCCAGGACATAGAGCGAGCCGTCCGGGGCGAACTTCCAGTCCATCAGGTTGCGGATACCGCCCTGGCCGACCGGGATGATCTTCTTCAGCGACTCGGCGTGCACGGGCAGGCCGCCCTTGCCGAGCGTCTTGGGGTCGGTCAGCACCGCGTGGCGCGGACTGTCCGCCGCGTCGTAGAAGTCACCGACGAACCACTTGCCGTCCCAGTACTCCGGCCACTTCTCGGTGGAGGCGCTCTGCGCGTCGTACCGGTAGACAGGACCGTCCATCGTCGCCTGGCCGCCGCCCTTGAGCCACGGCAGCAGGAACTTCGCCTCTTCGGCCTTGTAGCTGGGGACGCCGTTCGCGTCACGCGGATAGTCCGGGGCACCGCCCTGCGGCGAGTACCAGATGGTGTTGCCCGTGATGGGGGGCAGATTCACCAGACCGTTGTTGTTGGGGGACTCGTTCTTCGGGGCGTCGCAGTTGTACCAGCCCAGCGGCTTGGTCGGGTCCGGCAGATTGCGGTCCCGGTAGGGCTGCTTGTTGCCCATGCAGTACGGCCAGCCGTGGTTGCCGGCCTTGGTGATCGCGGAGAACGTGTCGTACTTCGCAGGACCCCAGGTGGTGCTCGGGGCGCCGGCGTCCGGGCCGACCCAGCCCGCGTACAGCACGTCGGTCTTCTTGTCGATGGTGATACGTGCCGGATTGCGCACGCCCATCACATAGATCTCGCCGCGGGTCTTGTCGCCGCCCTCGTCCGGCTCCTCGCCCGTGAAGAGGTTCCCCGCGGGCAGGGTGTACGTCCCGTCGTCCTCCGGGTGGATCCGCAGGATCTTGCCGTTGAGGTTGTTCGTGTTGCCCGCGGTCCTGCGGGCGTCCGCGAAGGACAGGCCCTTGTAGTTGGGCTGCGGGTTGTTGCCCGAGTAACCGTCGCTGAATCCCGACGAGTTGTTGTCGCCGGTCGCGATGTAGAGGTTGCCCTTCGAGTCGAAGGCCATACCGCCGCCGGCGTGGCAGCAGCTGTGGACCTGTACGGGCCACTTCAGCAGAACCTTCTCGGAGGCGAGGTCCAGCTTGTTGGTCGTCAGGTTCAGCGTGAAGCGGGAGACGCGCCGTTCGGCGGTCTGCTTGTCACGGTCGAGCTGGGAGTGCGGGGTGTAGTGCAGATACACCCAGCCGTTGGTCTCGAAGGCGGGGTCCAGCTCGATGCCGAGCAGCCCCTCCTCGACCTTGACCAGCTCGTCGCCGCCGCCCTTGTTGCCGAAGACCGTCAGCGCGCCCGCGAGCGTCACCTTCTTGGTCTTCGGGTCGTAGACATGGATCTGGCCCACGCCCTTGCCGACGTTCGGGTCGTTCCAGTCGGTGACGACGGGGGCGCTGTTGTCGCCACCGCCGCGGCCGATGTACAGCACCCGCTCGTCGGGCGCGACGACCAGGCCGTGCGGCTCGCCGATCTGGTCCTGCTGGCCCGGCTGGTTCGCCTGGGTGACGCGCTCCGCCTTGTAGTTGGCGTCGATCGTCGCCTTGCAGTCGGCGCGGGAGAGCCGCGTCGTCCACTCGAGGGCGCCGCGCAGATGGTCGCGGAAGTCCGTCTCCGCGTACGAGTCGGCCGTACCGCCCATGCCGGTGTAGAAGGACCGGCCGCCGTCGTAGTCACGGCACCAGGAGACCGGGTGGTCGGCGCCGTTGGCGCCGGTACCGGGCTGGTAGCTGGCCTCCCTGACCCGGGCGACGGTGTGCACCGAACCGGCGGGGTTGGTGGCCCAGTTGATCCACTTGTCCGGCCGCTTCCACTCCAGCGGCAGGTTCTTGGTGGCCGGGTTGACGCGGTCGCCCACCTCGACGGTGGCGCGCTGGACGGTGGTGGGACTCGAAGCGGCCGGCCGGGCTCCGATCAGCCCGGTGAACCAGTCGGAGTACGGCTCCGTACGGGCCGCGTCATGGATGCCGAGGAAGCCGCCACCGGCCTCCACATAAGCCTCCAGGCCCGCCTCCTGCGCGGGGTCCAGCACATCGCCGCCGCCCGTGAGGAACACGACCGCGTTGTACGTGCCGAGCTTGGCCTTGGTGAAGACCGAACCGTCGTCCGTGGCCTCGGTCTTGAAGCGCTGCGCGGTCGGTCCCGAGCGACCGATCGCCTCGATGGCCTCGATACCGGCGTTGACGACCGGTGACTCCTCGGTGGCCGAGGCGTGGAAGACGAGGACCTTGACGTTATTACCGCCGGGAGGCGACGGAAGGGACAACGTTGTCGACGACGGCTCCGGGAACGGCTTGGCCGTGGCGGCCGTGCCGCCGAGCAGAGACGCCGCCATCGTTCCGGCCACCAGGGCCGCGGCCATTCCGCGCCTGGATCTTGACCGGTGATGTGGTGCGCGCTGCATGTGTTCACCCAACCCCTCTTTGGTCACAGCAACAGCGCCTGAAGCTAGACCTCTTTCGGTGACTCGCCAATAGGTATGACCGTAATCACTCCAACTTTGTCCTGAGTGTGGATAAACGAAGATCACTGGTCTACCGTGTGGCCGTCCCCGGGGCCTCATGTGCCCCGTGAATATCCGTACGGCACTGGGGAGTTCGGTATGGCCATGGACAGACGGAGCTTCAACCGGCGCCTGTTGGTGGGCGGCGCGGTCGCCGCGACAGGGGTGACATCGTTGTCGGTCGCCTCCGCCCCTTCGGCGACTTCGGCGGAACCACCGCCCAGGACCGCCCCCGCGGGCGGCCAGGTGCGCCATCTCAAACTCTACGCCGAGACATTGCCCAACGGCCAGATGGGCTACGGCTTCGAGAAGGGCAAGGCGACCGTCCCTGGCCCGCTGATCGAACTGGTCGAGGGCGACACCGTCCATATCGAGTTCGAGAACACGACGGATGTGGCGGCCAGCCTCCATGTCCACGGCGTGGACTACGACATCGCCAGCGACGGCACCAGGATGAACAAGAGCCATGTCGAACCCGGCGGCACCCGGACCTACACCTGGCGCACCCATGCCCCCGGCAAGCGCAAGGACGGCACCTGGCAGGCGGGCAGCGCGGGTTACTGGCACTACCACGACCATGTCGTCGGTACGGACCACGGCACGGGCGGTATCCGCAAGGGCCTCTACGGCCCGGTGATCGTCCGCAGGAAGGGCGACATCCTGCCGGACAAGCAGTTCACGATCGTCTTCAACGACATGACGATCAACAACAAGTCCGGCGCCGACACCCCCAACTTCGAGGCCACGGTGGGCGACCGGGTCGAGATCGTCATGATCACGCACGGCGAGTTCTACCACACGTTCCATATCCACGGTCATCGCTGGGCGGACAACAGAACGGGCCTGCTCACCGGGCCCGACGACCCCAGCCGGGTGGTCGACAACAAGATCACGGGGCCGGCGGACTCGTTCGGCCTGCAGATCATCGCGGGTGAGAACGTGGGCGCGGGGGCGTGGATGTACCACTGCCATGTCCAGAGCCACTCCGACATGGGCATGGCCGGCCTGCTGCTGGTGGCCAAACCGGACGGCACGATCCCTGGCTACGAGCCGCACCATCCGACGGGCGCGTCCGACGCCAAGGGCGCGAAGGACGCTGCGGGAGCGAAGGGAGCTGCGGGAGCGAAGGGAGTGGCGGAGCACTCCGGGCACTAGCCGCCTTAGCTGCTTGCGGCCGGACGGGCCGTCGTCTCGGCGGAGGCGGCGGTCCTGTCCGGCTGCCGGGCCACCGTCGCGGTCTCACTCCGCCAGGCGCAGCTGTTCCTCCTCGACGATCCGGCGGGCGATGTCGCGGTCCGAGACGTCGATCGCGTCGGGCGTGGCCTCGGCCATGTCGCTGCGACGGGCGTACGCGTCGAACAGCCGGTCCTTGTCGGCCAGGATGTCCAGCAGGCGCTGGTCCACGCTGTCGACTGCGAGCAGCCGGTGGACCTGGACCGGGCGGACCTGGCCCATGCGATGGGCCCGGGCCACCGCCTGGTGTTCCAGGGTGGGTTTGACCTGCGGCTCACAGAGGATGACGACGGACGCGGCCTGCATATTGAGCCCGATGCCGCCCGCCTGGATCTGGCTCAGCAGGACGGCATGGCCGGGGACGGCGGCGAAGGCGTCGACGATCCGCTGGCGGCGGGCGGCCGGCACCTCGCCGGAGAGCGGTCCGAACACCTCCTCGCCGAGGGCCTCGCGCACCGTGGTGAGGACATCACGGAAGTACGAGAACACCACGACCTTCAGTTCGTTCGCCGCGGCCTCGGCGACCAGTTCCCGCAGGCGCCCGAGCTTCGCGGAGGTCTCGGGGCGGGCGTACGCGGCCCGGCGCATGCGCATGAAGTGGGCGGTCGACACCGCCTCCCGGTAGGCCGCCAGATCACCGGCGCTGAGTTCCTCCCACTCGTCGACCTGTACCAGCGCGGGCAGTTCGGCCAGCACGTCCTGCTGGTTACGGCGCAGATAGGCGGGGGCGACGGCGCGGCGGAAGGCATGGGAGCCCGCGACCGCGTCGATGCCCTGGACACCGGGGGCCAGTTCGGGCTGGAGACGGCGGATCAGACTGCGGAACTCCCCGACCCGGTTCTCCATCGGCGTCCCCGTCAGAAACAGGACATGCCCGGCCCGTTCCGTCCATCCGGACACGGCGCGCGACCGGCGGGTGTCCGGGTTCTTCACATAGTGGGCCTCGTCCACGACGAGCATCTGCGGCTCCGACCCGGCCGGCTCGCCGTCCCGGGGGAGCGGCAGCGTATGCAGGGAGTCGAAGGTGGTGACGGCGACTCCGCCGCGCTCGCTCCACTCGGTGAACGCCTCCTGGCGCTCGGGGCCGTGTACGGGAATGGCACGCAGGATGCTCCGGGAGCCGATCTCCCGTGTCCAGTTGATCAGGACACTGGCCGGGCACACCACCATGAAGTGCGTGCCGCCCAGCGCCGCGAGATGCGCGAGCGCGGCGATGGCCTGGACGGTCTTGCCGAGCCCCATCTCATCACCGATGATCACGCGGCGCTGGGCCAGCGCGAAGCGCGCGCCGAACGACTGGTAGCCGCGCAGCGACACCCGCAACCGGGTGTCGTCGAGCTGCTGGGCCCGTACCCGCCCGGCGATGTCCGACGGCATGAAGCCCTCGGACGCGGCGAGATCAGGGCTGCTGCCCGCCGTCTCGGCGAGCAGGCTGTAGTACTCCGCGGAGCGCAGCTCGAAATCGACCCAGCTCTCGATCTCCGACGCCGGCTCCCGCAGCAGGTCCACCGAGACCTGCGCGAGCATCAGCGGCACGTCCTGTTCCGCCGCCTCGTCGAGCAGCCGCCCGATCCGGCCCACCGCGCCCAGGGCCCTGGTCCGCCGGTCCCGTCCGGCGAGAGCCATCCGCAGCCGCCGCCTGGCGGGCGCCGCCTCCGGCAGCAGCGTGCGCAGCTCAGCGGCGAGCCGCTCGGCGGTGTCGTGCGCGCGCCGCAGCCCGGGGCCCGCCCCGACCAGCCGGTGCAGGGCGGTCACCAGCGCGGTGGTGCGCGGTTCCGGGTGGTCGACATCGATGCGTACGGAGACGGTCTCCCCGACGGCCTCGGCGATCCGGGCGGCCGCGGCCACCGCCTGGTCGGCGGTGTGGGCCCCGACTCCGGGCAGTTGGCGCAGGGCGTGCCGGCCCGCCTCGTGCACTCCGCGTACGGAGGTGAATCCGGCCTGTTCGAGGGCGCCGAGCCGCAGCCGGCCCTCGGTGACATCCTTCAGCCGGGAGACCGGGATCGCGCCCAGCTCCGTACCGACCAGCTCCTCCTGGAGCGGGCGGAAGGCGTCCCGTATGGCGGTGACCGCGCGGGCGTGGTCGTCCAGCAGCCGCCGCGCGCTCTCCAGCAGGTGCGCCGCCGCGTCGATGAGGGACGCGGCTCTTCTGCCCGCGGGGACCGGAACGCGTTCCGGTCCGACACCCGCACCCGCCATGACGCCGCTCCGCTCGACCGAACCGCCTCAACCGGCTCATATGCTCCCACGCCCGGCAGCGGGCGATGCCGACCGCCGTCCGCCCTACGCCATCCGCCCCGACGTGTTTGCCCGGGTGCGCCGCCGCTCTCCTCCCGGCCCGGGAGTACATGCGGCCTCGCGGCATCTGGAGGAGACTCGAAAGGGAGAGCAACGGGATCCCATGAAGGAGCGCACCATGCTCACCACCCCGTTCGTCACCGGCTCCCCGAACTGGGCCGATCTCGGCACCCCCGACATCGAGGGGGCGACCGCCTTCTACCACGGCCTGTTCGGCTGGGACTTCATGTCGGCGGGGCTCGAGGCCGGCGGCTACGGCATGTTCCAGCTGAGCGGCGGAACCGCGGCGGGGGTCATGCCCGTCCCGCCCGACCAGGGGCCGCCCTCCTGGTCGCTGTACTTCCAGACACCCGATGCCGAGTCCACGGCGAAAGCCGTCGAGCAGGCCGGCGGCTCTGTGGCGTTCCAGCCGATGGACGTCATGGACCTCGGCAGAATGGCGGTCTTCACCGATCAGGCCGGGGCCGGCTTCTCGGCCTGGCAGCCCGGCAGGAACAAGGGCCTGGGGGTCGTCAACGCGCCGGGCAGCCTCTGCTGGGCCGAGCTGTACACACCCGATGAGGACGCCGCGTACGCCTTCTACCACACGGTCTTCGGCTGGGAGGCCCTCAGCATGCCGATGCCGGACGGCGCCGGCACGTACCGGATGGTGAACCCGGCTGGTCAGGGCCCGGACACCATGTTCGGCGGGTTCGTACCGCTCGGCGCCGATCCGGTCGAAGCCGACAGCGGGCCGCACTGGCAGCTGTATTTCGCGGTCACGGACTGCGACGCGGCGGCGGTCACTGCCCAGCAGCTGGGCGGTATGATCCGGATGGAGCCGACCGATATCGAAGGCGTCGGCCGGTTCGCGAAGCTCGCCGATCCCTACGGGGCGCTCTTCGCGGTCATGCAGGGGGTGGCGGGGGACGGCTGACGGACCTGGCACCCACCGTGCATCCTGGTTGCCCCGTGCACGTGGAGCCCCGCCGCCGCGGCCGTTGACCTTTCGTCAAGCGACTGTTTATCGCGACGGGGCAGCCTGTCCGGCATGCCGATCAACACCATGACCAGCACCACCGCCACGACCGACCGCGCGGAGCATGAACTCTCCTGGCAGGAGAGCGCGTTGTGCGCCCAGACCGGGCCGGAATTCTTCTTCCCCGCCCCTGGCTCCTCCACCCGGGAGGCGAAGCGGCTGTGCGGCGCCTGCGAAGGCCGCGTCGCCTGCCTGCAGTACGCGCTCGCCCACGACGAACGATTCGGCGTATGGGGCGGGCTCTCCGAGAAGGAACGGCAGCGGCTCCGGCGCGACGGCAGCTGAGCCTGCCTCAGGGGGGCGGCGCCTCTCAGCGTGCGGCGATCCTCAGGGTGCGGCGATCCGGAACGGCTCCCCGTACATCCGCCAGGCCAACGGCGGATCGAGGTCCATATTGCCGTCCCGCAGAAACACCCGCTGAGCGGTGTCGATCCGTGACGAGTCGCGCTGCTCCGTGATGAGTTTCGCCTTCATCACGGACCGGCCGCCGTCCAGGAAGGCGTGCAGATACGTCTTCTCGTCGCCGCCCTCGGCCGCCGTCTTCGCCTCCTTCATCGCCGCGTGGCGGATGCCGTAGAAGCCCTCGGCGTCGAGCCCGGGGCCGTGCAGCACCATCGCGTCGTAGTAGATGAACTGCCCGAGCGTCCCGAGCCCGTCCATCTTGGCCAGCCGGACGGCCGGTTCGAAGTAGAGCGTGTCGCGGGTCCTGTCCTGCGCCGTGCGGAAAGCGGCGGACTCGGCGGCCCGGGCCCAGGCGTCCCGGAAGCCGGGGTCGAGCCCCTCGTGCGAGTCGGTGCCGTCCACCGCGCGCAGCGCCGGAAGATACCGGGCGAGCGGATTGTCCGGATGGTCCTTGGTGTACGACTCGACCAGTTGCAGCATGTCGTTCGTGCCGGAGCAGAAGCCGATGATCCCGGCCGTGTAGCCGTTGCCGTCGCCGATGTCCTCGATGACGCCGTACTGACTGCGCCAGTCGAGAGTGGAGTTCTCCGCGCTGGCCACGAGCTCGGCGGCGATCTCCTTCTTCCCGGGAGCCGCGAGTCCGGGCGGCATCTTGTCGATCCGCTGCGCCAGCTCCTCCTTGTCGTCCGTGTCCCCGGACGCCAGCGGATTGGGAGCGCCGCTCTGCCCGGGATAGGACGGCGGGTGATCGGCGAGCACACCCGAATCGTCGCCGCCGCCGAAGACGACGGCGACAGCGACGATTAACGGGGCGCCTATGAGGAAGAGACGCGTGACAGGCTTCATCCGGCACAGCGTACGACGCGCCGGCGCGCGTCCCTGGGCGACCTCCCCGTCAACGGGGATGGCCGCCGCCGTGAAGGTCTCGTGAATGTCCCGTCAGGTGTCCGCGGCCGCCGGATCAGCCGGCGGCGCGCGCGGCCATCCGCGCCTTGCGGGCGGCGAGCTTCTCGTCGAACTTGCTCGCCTCGCTGTCCAGGCCGCCCATGTACAGGCCGAGCTCTTCCTGCGCCTTGAGACCCTCCGGGCCGAGCCCGTCTATGTCCAGGACCTTCAGATAGCGCAGCACCGGCTGGAGCACGTCGTCGTGGTGGATCCGCATGTTGTAGATCTCGCCGATGGCCATCTGCGCGGCGGCGCGCTCGAAGCCGGGCATGCCGTGGCCGGGCATCCGGAAGTGCACGACGACATCACGGACGGACTGCATGGTCAGATCGGGGGCGAGCTCGAAGGCGGCGCCCAGCAGATTCCGGTAGAAGACCATGTGCAGATTCTCGTCGGTGGAGATCCGCGCCAGCATCCGGTCGCAGACCGGGTCGCCCGACTGGTGCCCGGTGTTGCGGTGCGAGACGCGCGTTGCCAGCTCCTGGAAGGCGACATACGCGACGGAGTGCAGCATCGAGTGGCGGTTGTCGGACTCGAAGCCCTCCGCCATGTGCGCCATCCGGAACTGCTCCAGCTTGTCCGGGTCGACGGCGCGCGAGGTGAGCAGATAGTCACGCATCACGATGCCGTGCCTGCCCTCTTCGGCGGTCCAGCGGTGCACCCAGGTGCCCCAGGCTCCGTCGCGGCCGAAGAGGCTGGCGATCTCGTGGTGGTAGCTGGGGAGGTTGTCCTCGGTCAGCAGATTGACCACCAGCGCGATCTTGCCGAGATCGGTGACCTTGGACTGAGCGGGATCCCAGGCCTCGCCGTTCTCGAAGATGCCGGGGAAGTTGCGGCCGTCGGACCAGGGCACGTACTCGTGCGGCATCCAGTCCTTGGCGACCTTGAGATGGCGGTTGAGTTCCTTCTCCACCACCTCTTCCAGCGCGTACAGCAGTCGGGCGTCGGTCCACGCTTCCGAACTGCCTAGGTGGGGAGAGGTGATCGTCACGGGTGCTCCTGGGGACGGGAGTTTTTTACCTACGGGTTCGTAGGTTACGACACCGTAGGTTAAAGCCGCGGTAAGCCGGAGGCCAAGCCCGGTACGGCGAGGGACCGTGACGCTCCGCTATCTGTGTCCTTTACGCACGACTATGTGTGGAGCTCGCGCAGGCGTACAGAGAGGCAGGTCACGCACCCTTCGAGCTTCTCGAACTCGCTGATGTCGACCGGCACCGGTTCGTAGCCGAGAGCCATGAAAAGCTCCGCGGTCCTGGGCGCGCTCGCGGCCATCAGCAGCTTCCCGCCGCCCAGGAGCACCACATGCGCGCCCGATTCCTCCGGCACGGCCAGGAAGCGCGGGAAGAGAGAAGGCTCGTCCACCAGCGGCGCGTAGCCGATGACTGTGGAGTCCGGCAGCGCCGTCACCGCGGACTTGAGATGCAGTACCTTGCTCACGGGTACGGCGACGACCCGCGCCCCGAGCGGCTCGAAGGCCGTCCGCAGCTGCCGCAGCCCCGCCGCGTTCGTCCGGCCCCCCTGCCCCACATAGACCGTGTCGCCGGTCTTCAGGACATCGCCGCCGTCGAGCGTGCCCGGTTCCCGCACCCGGTCCACCGAACAGCCGAGCCGGCCGAGCGCCTCCTCCACCGCGGCCGGCTCGGGGCGGCGTGAGGGGGCGCCGGACCGGGCGACGAGGGCGGCGTTCCGGAACATCACGACGGTGTCCTCGACGAACACCCCGTCCGGGCAGTCGTCGGCCGGCGCCACCTCGACGGTCTCCCAGCCGTGCTCGCGCAGCGTCCCGGCATACCGCTCCCACTGCCGGAGCGCGAGCCCGGCATCGACAGGGACACGCTCGACATGGGTGACCAGACCCTCGGTGAGGCGCGGGCCCGGACGTCGGATCAGAGCTTTCCTGCCGGGCACGGGCGGTCTCCGTTCGCTGCGGGGTCAGGTCGCGCCCATCATGACCCGCCGTACCCCGGCTGCGGAACGGCCCCTACGAAGGCCGCGGTTCCGCTTCCCTCACCTGCTCGGCGGTGGTGTCGCGGAGCTCGCCGTCGAGCAGCAGCCAGCGGGTGATGCCGATCGACTCCAGGAAGGGCACATCGTGGCTCGCCACGATCAGCGCGCCCTCGTACGACTCCAGAGCGGCCGCGAGCCGGCGCACGCTCGCCATGTCCAGATTGTTCGTCGGCTCGTCCAGCATCAGCAGCCGCGGCGCCGGTTCGGCGAGCAGCAGCGCGGCGAGCGAGGCACGGAAACGCTCCCCGCCCGAGAGCGTCCCGGCCGGCTGATCGGCCCGCGCGCCCCGGAACAGGAAGCGCGCCAGCCGCGCCCTGATCATGTTGTTGGTCGCCGCGGGCGCGAAGCGCGCCACATTCGCCACGACGCTCAGGGTGTCGTCGAGGACATCGAGCCGCTGCGGCAGAAAGCGCAGCGGGACATGGGCGAGCGCCTCGCCGGAGACCGGTTCCAGCTCTCCGGCGACCGTACGCAGCAGTGTCGTCTTGCCCGCTCCGTTCCGGCCGACCAGCGCGATCCGCTCGGGGCCGCGGATCTCGAACTCGCCCCTGGCCTCGGCTCCGTAGCGCAGGCGCAACTCGCGCAGGGTCAGCACGCCTTGGCCCGGATGCACCGTGGTGTTCGGCAGCTCGATCCGGATCTCGTCGTCGTCCCGTACCGCCTCCACCGCTTCGTCCAGACGCTCCTTCGCCTCGGCGAGCTTCTCGGTGTGCATGATGCGGTGTTTGCCCGCGGACTCCTGCGCCGCCCGCTTGCGGGCCCCCATGACGATCGTGGGTTCACGTTTGCTGTCCGCCATCTTCTGGCCGTACCGCTTGCGCCGGGCCAACTTGACCTGGGCGTCGGACAGATCGCGCTTCTGGCGCTGTACGTCGGCCTCGGCGACCCGCACCATCCGCTCGGCCGCATCCTGCTCCTGGGCGAGTGCGTCCTCGTACGCGGAGAAGTTGCCGCCGTACCACCGCACCTCGCCGTCCCGCAGATCGGCGATCTGGTCGACGCGCTCCAGCAGTTCACGGTCGTGGCTGACCACGACCATCACACCGGACCAGGACTCCACGGCCGCGTACAGCCGTCGTCGCGCGTGCAGATCGAGGTTGTTCGTCGGCTCGTCCAGCAGCAGGACACCGGGCCTGGCCAGCAGCAGCGCGGCCAGCCGGAGCAGGACGCACTCGCCGCCCGACACCTCGCCGATGCTCCGGTCGAGGCCGATGCGGCCGAGACCGAGCTGGTCGAGGGTGGCGCGGGCCCGTTCCTCGACGTCCCAGTCGTCGCCGACGGTGGTGAAGTGCTCCTCGCTCGCGTCGCCGGCCTCGATGGCGTGCAGCGCGGTGCGGGTCGCGGCGATGCCCAGGGCCTCGTCCACCCGCAGCGCGGTGTCGAGCACCACGGTCTGCGGCAGGTAGCCGACGTCACCGGCGACCTTGACGGTCCCTTCGGCCGGGGCCAGGTCGCCCGCCATCAGCCGCAACAGGGTGGACTTTCCTGAGCCGTTGAGTCCGATCAGCCCGGTTCTGCCGGGTCCGACCGCCAGTTGGAAGCCGTCGAACACACCGGTCCCGTCGGGCCAGGAGAAGGAGAGGGCGGTACAGGTGATGTGCGAGGGGGAGGATGACATGCGGGTCTCCGGTTGCTGCGAAGGATGCGAGAAGCTCAGGGCAACGGATGGAGACACCGCGATACGGACGACGTCCGCCGGGGGGGAAAAGGAAAAGTCCCGGTCGGGGAGGACGGCTCAGCAGCCGAGGTCGCACGCGAGGCACACAGCGGAGCGCTGTGCGGCACGGTGTCTCACGACCTCAGACGAGCAACGTCCTACTCCAATCGACGACAACAGGACCTGTAGAACGTACGAGTCCGATTCGGCGGCTGTCAACGCCATTAATCTCGTGTCGGATGCCCGCGCGGGCAGGGGGAGCAGGCCCGGCGGCCGGACGTCAGCAGGCGTCGCCCAGCAGCTCGGTCAGGTCGTGGTCCAGATCCAGATAGAGATGCTCACGGCCCACCGGGACCAGGCCCTGCGAGCGCTCCAGGAAGCGGCGCAGCTGCGAGGTGCGGAGATGGACCATCGCGGTGCCCTCGGGGGCGTGGAACTCCAGGACCGTACGGCCGTAGCCGAAGGGGCGCACCCGCACATCGCCGTCACCGGCGGGCTCGGTCAGCCCCGTGGCCAGCAGCTCGCGGGAGAACTCCCAGGTCACTTCGGTGCCCTCCAGCGTCGCCGGGGGCGGGAACGCCATGCGCACGGCGAAGGGATCCCCCCGGTCGTAGCGGAGCGTCGCGGGAACGGTCTCCATCCGGGGAACGGACGCGACCAGGCGGGCCTGTACGGCCTCTTCGATGACGGGTGACATGGTCTGCTCCCCTTCGACGGACCGGAGACGCATCGGATGCGTCTTCGCCTACTGGAAAGACGGCTGAGCGGGCCGATCCGTGCTCAGGAAGAGGAGTGACCTGCGTCACCGTGCCGTCCCCGGCCGTCCGCCGCGGGGGCACTCTGGACGGCGTCCGGGAAGGGCGCTAGCTTCCAGCGCCATGAAGTCCATGGGGAAGTTGCGGCGAATGGTGTGCGCGGGACTCGCGGCCGGCGTGAGCGGGGCCGCTCTGGCCGCGGCGCTGTCCGTACCGGCGCAGGCGCAGGGAGCGAGCGGCGGCGCCGCGCCGGGCTGGCGCCTCACGGACACCGGCAGCGACGCGCGGTTCCGTGGGCTCGCCGCGGTGAGCCGCACCTCCGCATGGGTCGCCGGCTCGGGGGGCACCGTGCTGCGCACCGCCGACGGGGGCCGCAGCTGGCGGAATATCTCCCCGGCCGGCGCGGACGGGCTGGAGTTCCGTGACATCGAGGCGTTCGACGGACGCCGCGCCGTGGCCCTGGCCATCGGCGAGGGGGAGGCGTCCAGGATCTTCCGTACGGAGGACGGCGGAGCGCACTGGACCGAGTCCTTCCGCAACACCGACCCCAGGGCCTTCTACGACTGCGTCACCTTCTTCGACAGCCGGCACGGCCTCGCGATGAGCGATCCGGTCGACGGAAAGTTCCGCATCCTGTCCACGGGCGACGGCGGTTCGTCGTGGAAGGTGCTGCCCGACGCCGGAATGCCGGCCGCGCTGCCGGGCGAAGCGGGCTTCGCCGCCAGCGGCCAGTGTCTGGTCAGCTCGGGTCCGAAGGACGTCTGGCTGGCCACCGGCGGCGGCGCCACGGCGCGGGTGCTGCACTCCGCCGACCGGGGGCTGAACTGGACGGTCGCCGAGTCGACGCTCCCCGCGGGCGACCCGGCGCGCGGTGTCTTCGGGCTCGCCTTCCGCGACCGGCTGCACGGTCTGGCGGTCGGTGGCGACTACCGGCCCGAGCAGGCGTCGCCGCAGGCCGCCGCGGTGAGCGGCGACGGCGGCCGCGGCTGGCGGCAGGCGAAAACCCCGCCGTCCGCGTACCGGTCGGGCGTGGCCTGGCTGCCGTACAGCGGCTCGGCGGCGCTCGCCGTCGGCCCGACGGGGACGGACCTGACGACGGACGGCGGCCGCACCTGGCGCACCGTCGACACAGGGTCCTACGACACGGTCGACTGCACCTGGGACCTGGGCTGCTGGGCCGCCGGTGAACAGGGCCGCGTCGCCCGGTCGGCCTTCTGACACCCCGGCCGGACCCCGGCCCGTCACGCGGCGGGATGTTTCGTGCCCGTTACGCAAGCGTGACCTGAAGGGCTCTTGTGGAGCGATCGGAGGCTGCCGCAGGGTGCTGTATGCGCATACAGACAGCGCATACATGGCTGCTCGCCCAGGCTTCAGCATCTGAGGAAGTACGACTCCATGACGCATGCCCCCGCCCCCCGCCGCCGCACCGTCCTGGGCGGCGCCGCCCTCGGCGGCCTGGCCACAGCGGGCCTGTCCGCCCCGGCCGCCCAGGCGGCGCAGGCCGCGCCCGCCGACCGGGCCCCGGCCGCTTCCGTCACCTACCGGAACAAGCAGATCCTCATCGACGGCAAGCCCGCGCTCGTCCTCGCCGGAGAGATCCACTACTTCCGGCTGAAGAAGGCGGACTGGCAGTCCAGGCTCGACCGGGCGAAGACGGCCGGCCTCAACACCATTGCCTCGTACATCCCGTGGATGTGGCACGAGCTGCCGGACGGCACCATCGACGTCACTGGTCGCACCCGCCCCGAGCGCGACCTCGGCGCCTTCATCGACCTCTGCCACGAGAACGGCTTCCGCTTCATCGCCCGCCCCGGCCCCTTCACCATGGCCGAGCTCAAGGGCGAGGGCGTCCCCGACCGGGTACGCGCGGATCACCCGGAGATCGTCTCCACCGGCTGGCACGACGCACCCGCCACCACCCCCACCGTCGACTACCTCGCGCCCGCCTTCCTCAAGGAGATGCGCCACTGGTACGGGGCCGTCATGCCGGTCCTCGCGGAGCGGCTGCACGGCAAGGGCGGCCCCGTCATCTCCGTACAGCTCGACAACGAGATCGGCATGCTGGCCTGGGTCAGCAACTCCCCTGATCTGACCGATCACTTGACGGCCGACTTCGACGGCTGGCTGCGCACGGAGTACGGGGACGGGCTCGCCGGCCGCTACCCCTTCGCCGACGAGGACCTGGCCGGGCGGCGCAAGGCGATCCGCAACCCGAAGGACGCGTACGGCGCGGCCCTGATGCACGATCTGGGCCGCTTCATGCGGGGCCGCTTCGCGCGGTACGCCGCCGAACTGCGCACGGCCGCCGAGGACCACGGCGTCACCGGCATCCCCTTCGTCATCAACATCCACGGCACCTCGGACAGCCGCGCCGAGCCTTTCCCCATCGGCATCAGCCAACTGATGGAGACCTACGCGGGGATCGAGGGGACGATATCCGGCGCGGACTTCTACCTGGGCGACCTGACCCTGCGCAACGTCACCGACCTCTACCTCATCAATGCCTTCATGGACGCGGTCAACGACCAGGACCAGCCGGTCACGGCGCTGGAGTTCGACGCGGGCCACGCCGACTACGGGCAGAACCTGGACAGTCAGACCAGCCCGTCCGGCGTGGACCTCAAGACCCGCCTGTGTGTCGCGCAGGGCGCCAAAATGATCAACTACTACCTGTTCGCGGGCGGGTTCAACCCGAAACTCGACACGCCGGCGGGCGACGGGAACGACCGGATCGGCATCACCGGCGAGCGGCACGGCTTCGCGGCGCCCGTCGACCCGGAGGGCCGGCCGGGGGTCAGCTACGCCTCGACGCGGCGGACGGTGCGCGCCATGGACGGTCTGGCCGGCGTGCTCGCGCCGATGCGTACGACCTACGACGACGTGGTGCTCGGCTTCGTACCCGACCACTATCTGACCGAGTACCACCCGCCGGAGCTCGAATCGGTCCAGCGCGTGCTGGACGAAGCGGTGAACACGCGCGGCGCCGGCCCGCGCGGCTCGCTGGCCCGCGCGATGCTGCTCGGCGGCTTCCGCTACCGGAGCGTGAACCTCCAGGCGGGCGATCTCGATCCGCGGCGCGTCCCGGTGTTCGCGCTGGCCACCGGCGAGCATCTGGGAGCCGGGCTGCAGCGGCGGCTGGTCAGCTATGTCGAGGCGGGCGGAAAGCTGCTGCTCTCCGGGCGGCTGCCGGTCAAGGACATGGCCGACAAGCGGTGCACGGTACTGGCCGAGGCGCTGGGTCTCACGGTGGGCACGACGCTGACCGACGCGAACCGTTTCTGGCTGTCCGTCACCGCCCACGGCTGGGCGGCGCCGCTGCCCGAAGTGCGTCTCTCACGCGCCCAGTTGTGTGAGCCCGCACGCGGTACGACGGTGCTGCGCGAGCTTTCCACCGGAAAGGGCTGCGGCTTCGACATCCCGCTCGGCAAGGGGCGGGCCGTGGTCATCACGACGGACTACCAGTGCGACCTGACCTTCTGGGGCCGCGCCTTCCGGGCCCTGGACGCCGCCCCCGCCCTGCGGCACAGTGCGACCGACCCGGGGGTCTTCCTGCTGACGACGGCCGACGGCGAACGCGGACGGCTGTTGCACGCCTTCAACGTCTCCTCCGGCTACGACCAGGACTTCACGGTCACCGAGAACGGAAAGCCCCTCTTCGGCGGCGAGAAGCTGCATCTGCCCGGCCGTACGGCCGCGATGCTGCCGCTCGGGCTGGTGGCGGGCGGCCTGCGGATCGTGTATGCGACGGCGGAGCTCACCGGCGCGGCCGACGGCCGGGCGACGTTCCGCGCGCTCGGCGGGGAAGCGGTGGTGGCGGTGGAGGGCGCGGCGACCTGCGAGGGCGCCCGCACATCGACCGAGGGCGGACGCACCGTCCTGCGGGTGCGCCGCCCCGAGTTCACCGTGCGCCGCGGTTGACCGGACGGACACGGTTGATCGGACGACCGAGGTTGACCGGACGACCGAGGTTGACCGGGCGGGCGGCCCTTAGGGTGGAGGTCACCATGACGACGCTCAGGACGCCCGCGGACGAGACCGAGGCACGTGCCATCCAGGACGAGCTGCGCGGCCGCGTCGTGCTCGACGAGCCGGGGCCGCCGCCCGGCACGGGCCTGGTGACCGGGGTCGATGTGGCGTACGACGACGAGCGCGATGTCGTCGCCGCGGCCGCCGTCGTGCTCGACGCCGCCACCCTCGCCGTGGTCGACGAGGCCACCGCTGTCGGCCGGGTCTCCTTCCCGTACGTCCCCGGCCTGCTGGCCTTCCGGGAGATCCCGACGGTCTTGGCCGCCCTCGAATCCCTGACCTCGGACCCCGGTCTGGTCGTCTGCGACGGCTACGGCCTGGCCCATCCGCGCCGCTTCGGGCTCGCCGCCCATCTCGGTGTCCTCACCGGGCTTCCGGTGATCGGCGTGGCGAAGAACCCGTTCACCTTCTCGTACGAGCAGCCGGGCACCCGGCGCGGAGACTCCTCGCCGCTGCTCGCCGACGACGGCCAGGAGGTCGGCCGGGCGCTGCGCACCCAGGAGGGTGTGAAGCCGGTCTTCGTGTCGGTCGGCCACCGCGTCGACCTCGCCACCGCCTGCGCGCACACCCTGCGCCTGGCCCCCGACTACCGCCTCCCGGAATCCACCCGCCGCGCCGACGCCCTCTGCCGCCGGGCCCTCCGAGAGGCGACAGCCGGCACCTAACGCGCGTCAGCGACCCGGAATCGCATCCCCGCCGACCGCAGCCGCTCCAGCAGCGCGTCGCCCATCGCCACCGCCGTGGTCACCTGGCCCGCGGTGTCCGGCAGCGTGTCGAAGGCCAGACAGAGCACCGATTCGGCCAGCATCTTCGCCGATTCGTCATAGCCGGGGTCGCCGCCCGAGACCTCGGTGAACACCCGGCGCCCGCCGCCCGTGCCCACGAAGCGCACCGAGAACCAGCTCGCCTGCCTGCGCTCCGCGTCCGGTCCCGAGCCGGGCTCGTACCGCTCCATCAACCAGCGCCGGGCCGCGGGCAGTTGGGCGAGGGCCAGGCCCGCCCCCGCCGCCGCGCTGCCGCCCAGGGCGACCGGCAGCGACCTGACCGCGGCGAAGTGCCGGTAACGGAAGTCGGGGCCGTACCGCCGCAGCGCGGCCGCGGAGCGCGCCACGATCTGCGGGTCGAGGGTCGGCAGCGGGAGCGCCCAGACCCCGGTCTCCCGGCTGAAGTGCGGTGCGCCGAACGGCGCCCTCGCCCGGCGGCCGACCAGCCGGGGCTCGTACAGCCGCCGCTCCCGCGCGGCCCGCAGCAGCTGCCGGCCGCGGCCCATCGCGGTCAGCGCGGAGGCGAGCGTGCCGCCGGAGAAGAAGGCGTTGGAGCGTACGAATCCGTCCACGCGCAGCGGCACATCCTGGGGCGGCTGCTGGACGGTGAAGTACACACCGAGGTCGTGCGGGACCGAGTCGAAACCGCAGGCGTGCACCAGGCGCGCACCCGTCTCGCGGGCGCGCACGTCATGGCTGAGATACATCAGGTCCGCGAACTCCGACTCGCCGCACAGATCGGCGTAGTCCGTCCCCGCCTCCGCGCAGGCCGCGACCAGTCCTTCCCCGTACCAGAGGTACGGCCCGACGGCCGACGCGATCACCCGGGCGGACCCGGCCAGCGTCCGCAGCGAGTCCGGGTCGTCCGCGTCCGCCAGCAGTACGGGCAGTACGGCGCACCGCGGATCGATCGCGGTGAGCCGTTCGCGCAGCCGCTCCAGCCGGCCGCGGTCACGGCCCGCGACGGCCCAGCGGCAGCCCTCCGGGGCATGGGCGGCGAGATACTCCGCGGTGAGTGTTCCGACGAAGCCCGTCGCTCCGAAGAGCACGATGTCGTACGGGCGCTCCGTCCCGTTCTTCCTGCCCATGGCCCCTCCGCCGTCCGCAGTCCGCCCCATGCCATTGCCGCTGGCCGAGGCTAGCGTGAGGGAAGGCCCGCTGTGCGACCGCGTACGACAAGAACCCGAAGAACTAAGCGCTTGCTCGGCCCAGGGTCTTGTGTCACGGGGGACGCGTTCTTAGCATCACTGCTGTTACATCAGTTGTGTCACAGTCCAGGGAGCCAGATGGCAGCGACAGGAAACGGTCCGCTGACCGGCGTACGCGTGGTCGAGCTGGCCGGAATCGGGCCGGGCCCGTTCGCCGCCATGACGCTCGCCGACCTCGGCGCCGATGTCGTACGGGTCGACCGGCCGGGCGGCGCCGGACTCGGCATCGATCCGGCGTACGACCTGACCAACCGCAACAAGCGGTCCGTGCTGATCGACCTCAAGGCCGCGGACGGCGCCGCCCGCGTCCTCGATCTGGCCGAGCGCGCAGATGTGCTGATCGAGGGCTATCGGCCGGGCGTCGCCGAGCGCCTCGGTGTCGGCCCGCAGGAGTGTCTCGGCCGCAATCCGCAGCTCGTGTACGGGCGGATGACCGGCTGGGGCCAGGAGGGCCCGCTCGCCGCGCGCGCCGGGCACGACATCGGCTACATCGCCGTCACCGGCGCCCTCTCCATGATCGGCAAGGCCGAGGAGGCGCCCGCCCTTCCGGCGAATCTTCTCGGTGACTACGCGGGCGGCTCGCTCTATCTGGTCATCGGCGTGCTCGCGGCGCTCCAGCACGCCCGCACGCCGGACGGCACCGGACAGGTCGTGGACGCGGCGATCGTCGACGGCACCGCCCATCTCACCACCATGATCCACGCCATGATGGGCGCGGGCGGCTGGCAGGACCGGCGCGGGGCCAACCTGCTCGACGGCGGCAGCCCCTTCTACGGTTCGTACGAGACCGCCGACGGCGAGTACATGGCGGTCGGCGCGCTGGAGCAGCGGTTCTACAACGAGTTCATCGAGCTGCTCGGCATCGCGGACGACGTCCCGGCCCGTAAGGACTTCGGCCGCTGGGACGAGCTGCGGGACGCCGTCGCCGCCCGGTTCAGGGAGAGGACCCGTCAGGAGTGGACGGCGGTCTTCGAGGGATCCGACGCCTGTGTCGCTCCGGTGCTCTCGCTGCGTGAGGCACCGGCCCACCCCCACCTGGCGGCCCGTGGCACCTTCACCGACCACGCGGGGCTCGTCCAGCCCGCACCGGCGCCCCGGTTCTCCGCCACCCCCGGATCGGTGCGGCTCGCTCCGGCCCGGCCGGGGGCGGACACCGCCGAGGTCGCCCGTGACTGGGATCTGCCCGTACGCGACCAGGAGGACAGCTGAGGTGAAGCGCCAGATCTACGCCGCCGAGCACGAGGCGTTCCGCGCGACCGTCCGTACCTTCCTCGCCAAGGAGGTGCTCCCGCACTACGAGCAGTGGGAGAAGGACGGAATCGTGAGCCGCGACGCCTGGCTCGCGGCCGGCCGGCAGGGACTGCTCGGACTCGCCGTACCGGAGGAGTACGGCGGAGGTGGCACCGCCGACTTCCGCTACAGCGCCGTCCTCGCCGAGGAGTTCACCCGCGCCGGTGCCCCCGGGCTCGCGCTCGGCCTGCACAACGACATCATCGGCCCCTACCTCGCCACGCTGGGCACGGACGAGCAGAAGCGCCGCTGGCTGCCCGGCTTCTGCACCGGAGACCTCATCACCGCCCTCGCGATGACGGAACCGGGCGCGGGCTCCGACCTCCAGGGCATCCGCACCACCGCGGCGGACCGCGGCGACCACTGGCTGCTCAACGGCTCGAAGACCTTCATCTCCAACGGCATCCTCGCCGATCTCGTGATCGTCGTCGCGCGGACGACCCCCGAGGGCGGCGCGAAGGGCCTGTCCCTGCTGGTGGTCGAGCGCGGGGCGGCGGGCTTCGAACGCGGTCGCAATCTCGACAAGATCGGCCAGAAGGCCCAGGACACGGCCGAGCTGTTCTTCCACGACGTACGCGTCCCCAAGGAGAATCTGCTCGGTGAACTCAACGGCGCCTTCATCCATCTGATGACCCATCTGGCCCAGGAGCGGATGAGTATCGCGATGGCGGCCATCGCGGGCGCCGAGCATCTGCTGGAGATCACCACGCGGTACGTCAAGGAACGCGAGGCGTTCGGACGGCCGCTCGCCACCCTCCAGCACATCCGGTTCGAGATAGCCGAGATGGCGACCGAATGCGCCGTCACCCGTACCTTCCTCGACCGCTGCATCGTCGATCACTCGAACGGTGAACTCGACGCGGTGCACGCCTCGATGGCCAAATGGTGGGCCACCGAGCTACAGAAGCGGACGGCGGACCGCTGTCTGCAACTGCATGGCGGCTACGGCTATATGACGGAGTTCCCCGTCGCCAGGGCCTTCACGGACGGCCGTATCCAGACGATCTACGGAGGTACGACCGAGATCATGAAGGAGATCATCGGCCGCTCGCTGCTGGCCTGAACCACCCGGCCACCCCCTTTCCGTACAGTCCCCTCGCCCGTACCGCTCCCTCGCCCGTACCGCTCTTCCGAAAGGCAGCTGTCGTGAGTACCGAAGCGTTCGTCTACGACGCGATCCGCACCCCGCGCGGCCGCGGCAAGGCCAATGGCGCCCTGCACGGCACCAAGCCCATCGATCTCGTCGTCGGCCTGATCCACGAGCTCCGCGGCCGCTTCCCCGGACTCGACCCGGCGGCCATCGACGACATCGTGCTCGGCGTGGTGAGCCCGCTCGGCGACCAGGGCTCGGACATCGCCCGGGTCGCGGCCATCGCCGCCGGCCTGCCCGACACCGTCGCCGGGGTACAGGAGAACCGCTTCTGCGCGTCCGGCCTGGAAGCCGTCAACCTGGCCGCCGCCAAGGTCCGCTCCGGCTGGGAGGACCTCATCCTGGCGGGTGGCGTCGAGTCGATGTCGCGGGTGCCGATGGGCTCGGACGGCGGCGCCTGGGCGATGGACCCGATGACCAACTTCGCGACGGGCTTCGCCCCGCAGGGCATCGGCGCGGACCTGATCGCCACCATCGGCGGCTTCACCCGCCGCGATGTCGACGAGTTCGCCGCGCTGTCCCAGGAGCGGGCCGCCGCGGCGTGGAAGGACGGCCGCTTCGAGCGTTCCGTCGTCCCGGTACGCGACCGCAACGGACTCACCGTCCTCGACCGCGACGAGCATCTGCGCCCCGGGACCACCGCGGACTCGCTCGCCGCGCTGAAGCCGTCGTTCGCCGGGATCGGCGACCTGGGCGGGTTCGACGCCGTCGTCCTGCAGAAGTACCACTGGGTCGAGAAGATCGACCACGTCCACCACGCGGGCAACTCGTCCGGCATCGTGGACGGCGCGGCCCTCGTCGCCATCGGCTCCCAGCACATCGGCGAGCGCTACGGACTCACCCCCCGCGCCCGGATCGTCTCCGCCGCCGTCTCCGGCTCCGAGCCCACCATCATGCTGACCGGACCCGCCCCCGCCAGCCGCAAGGCCCTCGCCAAGGCCGGACTGACCATCGACGACATCGATCTGGTCGAGATCAACGAAGCCTTCGCCGCGGTCGTGCTGCGCTTCGTCGAAGACATGGGGCTCTCGCTGGACAAGGTCAACGTCAACGGCGGCGCCATCGCGCTCGGCCATCCGCTCGGGGCCACCGGCGCGATGATCCTCGGCACCCTCATCGACGAGCTGGAACGCCGGGACAAGCGGTACGGCCTCGCCACGCTGTGCGTCGGCGGCGGCATGGGTGTCGCCACCGTCGTCGAGCGTCTCTGACCGGCCCGTCCCTCTTCCCGTTACGGAGCAGCAGCATGAGCGAGTCCACCACCCCGGCTTCCTCGGCCATTCGCTGGGAACAGGACGGCACCGGCGTCGTCACCCTCGTCCTCGACGACCCGGACCAGTCCGCCAACACCATGAACCAGGCATTCAAGGACTCCATCGCGGTGATCGCCGACCGCGCCGAGGCCGAGCAGGACAGCATCCGCGGCATCATCATCACCTCGGCCAAGAAGACCTTCTTCGCGGGCGGCGACCTCAAGGACATGATCAAGGTCGGCCCGGACGACGCCCAGCAGGTATTCGACATGGGCATGGGCATCAAGCACGCCCTGCGCCGTATCGAGACTCTCGGCAAGCCCGTCGTCGCCGCCATCAACGGCGCCGCGCTGGGCGGCGGTTACGAGATCGCCCTCGCCTGCCACCACCGCGTCGCCCTCGACGCGCCGGGATCCAAGATCGGCCTGCCCGAGGTCACGCTCGGACTGCTGCCCGCGGGCGGCGGAGTCACCCGTACCGTACGGCTGATGGGCATCGCCGACGCGCTGCTCAAGGTGCTGCTCCAGGGCACGCAGTACTCCCCGAAGCGCGCGCTGGACAACGGACTGGTCCATGAAGTCGCCGCCACCACCGACGAGATGCTCGCTCTCGCCCGCGCCTTCATCGACGCCCACCCCGCGTCGCAGCAGCCCTGGGACGTCAAGGGCTACCGGATTCCGGGTGGTACGCCCTCCAGCCCCCGCTTCGCCGCCAATCTGCCCGCCTTCCCCGCCAACCTGAAGAAGCAGATCGCGGGCGCCCCCTACCCGGCGCCGCGCAATATCCTCGCGGCGGCCGTCGAGGGCTCGCAGGTCGACTTCGAGACCGCGCAGACCATCGAGGCCCGCTACTTCACCGAGCTGGTCACCGGGCAGATCGCCAAGAACATGATCCAGGCGTTCTTCTTCGACCTCCAGGCGGTCAACTCCGGGGCCGGCCGGCCCCGGGGCATCGCACCGCGCGAGGTCCGCAAGGTCGCGGTCCTCGGCGCCGGGATGATGGGCGCGGGCATCGCGTACTCCTGCGCGCGCGCCGGCCTCGACGTCGTCCTGAAGGATGTCACCTCCGAGGCCGCGGAGCGGGGCAAGGCGTACTCCCGGGAGCTGCTCGCCAAGGCGCTCTCCCGGGGCCGTACGACCGAGGCCGAGCGGGACGCGCTGCTCGCCCGTATCACCCCGACCGCCGATCCCGCCGATCTCGCCGGCTGCGACGCCGTGATCGAGGCGGTGTTCGAGGACACGGCGCTCAAGCACAAGGTGTTCCAGGAGATCCAGGACGTCATCGAGCCGGACGCGCTGCTCTGCTCCAACACCTCCACCCTGCCCATCACGGTGCTCGCGGAAGGGGTGTCGAGGCCCGCCGACTTCGTCGGGCTGCACTTCTTCTCGCCGGTCGACAAGATGCCGCTCGTCGAGATCATCAAGGGGGAGGGGACCGGCGACGAGGCCCTCGCCCGCGCCTTCGACCTGGTGCGCAGGATCAAGAAGACCCCGATCGTCGTCAATGACTCGCGCGGCTTCTTCACCTCGCGGGTCATCGGGCAGTTCATCAACGAGGGGGTCGCGATGGTCGGCGAGGGCGTTGAGCCCGCCTCGGTCGAACAGGCCGCCGCGCAGGCCGGCTACCCGGCCAAGGTGCTCTCGCTGATGGACGAGCTGACGCTCACCCTGCCACGCAAGATCCGTAACGAGTCGAAGCGCGCGGTCGAGGAGGCCGGTGGCGCGTGGACCGGGCACCCCGCGGACGAGGTCATCGACCGGATGGTGGACGAGTTCGGGCGTACGGGACGCAGCGGCGGCGCGGGCTTCTACGAGTACGGCGAGGACGGCAGGCGCACGCGCCTGTGGCCGGGCCTGCGGGAACACTTCGGCGCGGCCGGCGTCGAGGTCCCGTTCCTCGATCTGAAGGAGCGGATGCTCTTCTCCGAGGCGCTGGACTCCGTCCGCTGCCTGGAGGAGAACGTCCTGACCTCGGTCGCCGACGCCAATATCGGTTCCATCATGGGCATCGGCTTCCCGGCCTGGACGGGCGGTGTGCTCCAGTACATCAACGGCTACGAAGGCGGCCTGCCCGGCTTTGTCGCACGCGCCCGTGAGCTGGCCGAGCGGTACGGCGAGCGGTTCACCCCGCCCGCGCTGCTGGTCGAGAAGGCGGCCAAGGGCGAGAGGTTCAGCGACGCCTGACGCCCGGGGCCGGCCGCCCGAGGTGCGGCGCGCGGGCCGTGTTCACGGCGTACTCACTCCGCCTGGAACGCGGCCCGCAGCTCCTCCTTCAGCGACCGCTGGAACGCCGTCACCAGTGCCTGGACCACCATGGGCTGCATATGGGCCGAGAGCGACTTCATCGCCGCCACCTGCTCGGGGTCCGGCTCGCGCTTGCGGTACGGCGTCCACACCTCGTCCCGGAACAGCCGGGTCAGTTCGTGCGCGGCCTCACGGGTGTGCTCCAGCAGGACCGTACGGGCCGCGAGGATCGTCTCGTACGCGATCGGTACGTCCAGCAGTTCCACGCCGAGCCGCAGCAGCCCGGGATCCAGCCGGTAGGTGTCAGGACCGTCGGCACGGACCAGGACCCCCATGGCGGCGAGCCGGTCGATGTCGTCCTCGGCCAGGGCCCGTCCCGCGCGGCGCTCCAGCTCCGCGCGGGACGCGTCCTCCGCCGAGTCCGGCGCCCAGGAGGCCACCAGCGCCCGGTGGATGGCCAGATCGTGCGCGCTGAGATCGGGCGGCAGCTGCTCCAGATAGCGCTCGATGGCCGCGAGGGTCATGCCCTGGTGCTGGAGCTCCTCGATGAGCGCCAGCCGGGAGAGATGCTCACGCCCGTAGTGGCCGACCCGGCGCGGGCCGATCACCGGGGGCGGCAGCAGGCCGCGGGTGCTGTAGAAGCGGATCGTGCGCACGGTGACCCCGGCCCGCGCGGCCAGCTCGTCGACGGTGAGCGCCGGCTCCTCGGTCCTCGTGGTCATGTCCGCGCCTCGCTTCCCGCTGCCGCACATCGGTGGACCGGCCCGGATCCGCACGTGGGCCACGTTCAACAGTATTGCTGTGCCACCACTGTTGTGAAAGTGCTGAGAGCGGCGAAAGCCGGTGGTGACCGGCCGGCGACGTACAGTGCCGGGGTGCCCCGCGTGGCCTACCGTGCGGAGGCGACGACCGGATAGTGGTCGGAGAGATTCGTGTACGTGTACTCCGTGCCCCAGCTGGAGACCGTCCAGGGCGCGCTCTGCTCCTTGATCACTTCATTGGTCCAGCCGGCCGGCCGGACATGCCCCGCGCGGTGCAGCACATGGTCGAGATCCTCGCGCGGGTCGTCCGGATAGCGCTCCGCGGCGATGGAGTTCTCCGCCGTGTCGAAGGAGTACGGATGTCCGGTACGGGCATCGGCGTCGGCCAGGCCCCCGTCGGCGAGCATCGAGGCGTACTCGGCGCTGTGCCCGTCGACATTGAAGTCGCCCGCGACGATGACCTCTTCGGACGCGGGGATGTTCTTGGCGTCGAGGAAGGCGTCGACCGCCTTGAACTGAAGGCTCCGTGTCCGCACGGCCTCACCGGAACCGCAGCCCGGGTCGGTGGACTGGGTGTGGGTGCCGACCATATGGACCTTGGTGCCGTTCACCTCCAGCACCACATAGACGAAGCCCTTGTTGGAGAACCAGTCCGAGCCGCACCCGTCCTCGTACACATACTGCTCCTTGCGCACGATCGGCCACTTGCTGAGCACGGAGACACCCCCGTCCTCCAGGGCGAGCGCGGCATAAGCCCCGCCCATCGCGTCCCAGCCGGCCTTGCTCCGGCCCAGCACGGGCGTCTGGTACGGGTACTGGTCGGCGGAGTTCCGCTTGAGCGCGTCGGAGGACGCGTTGTCGAACGCCTCCTGCACCACGACCACATCGTTGCCCTGGTAGAAGGCCGCCGCCGGGATGGCGGCGGCCCGGTGGTCCTGTCCCCAGTTGGGGTAGAGGAGCTTGCTGAACAGGAACGAGTTGTACGTGAGCACCTTCAGCGCGGGCGGCTCGGCGTCGGCCCGGCCGGTGGCGCCCGTGGCGGCGGGGGCGGTCGCGGCCAGGAGGACGGCGGCGAGTGCGGTGGACAGGGCGGCGCCGGGGATACGGCGGAGCGCGGAGTGCGGCACAGGGACTCCCGATTCCGGTGGGGTGTACGAAGGGCGACGCACATCCAACCAGCCGGAGTTACTTTCCGGTAGCCATCGGGTGGCCCCCGGGTGCCTCAGGCCAGACCGTTGCGGCTGATGGCCGCCGCGTACCAGCGGGCGCTGTCCTTGACCGTACGGCGCTGGGTCGCGAAGTCGACATGGACGATGCCGAACCGCTTGCTGTAGCCGTACGCCCACTCGAAGTTGTCCAGCAGCGACCACAGGAAATAGCCGCGGACCTTCGCGCCGTCCCCGATCGCCCGGTGGACGGCTGTCAGGTGGTCGCGCAGATAGGCCACCCGCTCGGGGTCGTGGACCGCCCCGGAGGGGTCGGCGTAGTCGTCGTACGCCGCTCCGTTCTCGGTGACCATCAGTGGCGTGTTGGGCAGTTCGTCCCGCAGCCGCGTCAGCAGCTCGTACAGTCCGTCCGCGTCGATCGGCCAGTCCATCGCGGTCCGCGGGCCCGGCGCCGGCACGAAGCGCACGTGCTCGTCCGCCCCCGGCCACGGGGAAGGATCCCCGGCCGAAGAGCCCGCCGCGACGATCGTGGGGGAGTAGTAGTTGATCCCCAGCGAATCGACCGGCGCGGACGCCGTCTCCAGATCGCCGTCCCGGACGAAGGACCAGTCCGTCAGGGACGCCGTGTCATCGATCAGATCCTGCGGAAGCCGGCCGTGGAAGACCGGATCGAGGAAGATCCGGTTCCCGACGGCGTCGATGCGGCGCACCGCGTCGAGGTCGGCCGCCGAGTCCGTCAGCGGCCGCGCGGCGTGCAGATTGAGGGTCAGCGAGATCTCGGCGCTCTTCGGCAGCGCGTCGCGCAGTACCCGGGTGGCCAGGCCGTGCGCCAGATTGAAGTGGTGCGCGGCCCGTAGCGCGGCGACCGGCTGCGTACGGCCCGGGGCGTGGACACCGGAGGCGTACCCGAGAAAGGCCGCGCACCACGGCTCGTTCAGGGTGGTCCAGGTGGCCACCCGGTCGCCGAGCGCGTCGACCATGATCTGCGCGTACTGCGCGAACCGGTGCGCGGTGTCACGCTGCGGCCAGCCGCCCGCGTCCTCCAGCTCCTGCGGCAGATCCCAGTGGTAGAGGGTGGCGACCGGCCGGATCCCCGCCGTCAGCAGCGCGTCGACCAGCCGCCGGTAGAAGTCCAGACCGAGCTGTACGGCGGGACCGCGGCCCGTCGGCTGGACGCGCGGCCAGGACACGGAGAAGCGGTAGTCCGTGACCCCCAGCTCCTTGAGCAGCGCGACATCCTCGTCCATCCGGTGGTAATGATCGGCGGCGATGTCGCCGGTGTCGCCGTTGCGTACCCGCCCGGGGGTGCGGCTGAAGGTGTCCCAGATGGACGGCGTACGGCCGTCCTCGGTGGCGGCTCCCTCGATCTGGTAGGCGGCGGTGGCCGTCCCCCAGCGGAAACCGCGGGGGAAGCGCAGCTCCGTGGTGGTCGTGGGACGTGCGTCGACAGCGGTCATGAGGAAGGAACTCCCGGGAGTGAGACGGACGGTGGGGGGACGGCGGGGGAGTGGTCAGCCCTTGACGGCGCCCTGCATGATGCCGCCGACGATCTGCCGGCCCAGCAGACCGAAGACCAGCAGCACGGGCAGCGTGCCGAGCAGCGTGCCTGCCATGATCACGGACTGGTCGTGGACATAGCCGCCGCCGAGCTGGCGCAGGGCGACCTGGACGGTCGGCTCCTGCGAGGAGAGGGCGATGATCGGCCAGAAGAAGTCGTTCCACGCGGCCATGAAGGTCAGCATGCCCAGCACGGCCATCCCCGGCCTGGCGATGGGCACCACGACCGACCAGAAGATCCGCGCGGTCGACGCGCCGTCGACGCGGGCCGCCTCGATCAGCTCGTCGGGCAGCGCCTGGATCAGGTACTGCCGCATGAAGAACACACCGAAGGCGGAGACGAGTCCGGGCAGGATGACGGCCTGCAGCTGATTCACCCACTGCAGTTTCGCGATCAGCATGAAGAGCGGGATCACCCCGAGCTGCGGCGGGATCATCATCGTGCCCACGGTGAGGGCCAGCAGCGCGCCCCGGCCGCGGAAGCGGAGTTTGGCGAAGGCGAACCCGGCGAGCGTGCAGCACAGCACCGTGCCCACCGTGATGGACCCGGACACGATCAGGGAGTTGAGGAGGGCCTTGCCGATATCGGCCTCCTCCAGCACCGCCTCGAAGTTCTTGATCAGGTTCGGGCCCGGCAGCAGGGTGGGCGGCACCTTCGCCAGATCGGCGTTGGAGCGGCTGGCCGCGACGATCGTCCAGTAGAACGGGAACGCCGAGAAGAGCAGCGCGACGGCCAGGATCACGTACGACAGCCGGCCGCCGTGCATGGTGCGTCCTGCGCGGCTCCTGCGCCGGAAGGGCGAGGGCCGTTCAGCGGCCCCGGGGGACGGCGAAGGCGGCGTCGGCGGTGCGGCGAGCGCGGTCATCGACCGGCCTCCTTGCGGGAACGGCGGCGTGCGACCAGGGCGTTGACCCCGACCAGCAGCAGGATCAGGAGGAACATCACCCAGGCGATGGCGGCGGCCCGGCCCAGATGGAAGAAGCCCCAGCCCTGCTCGTACATATAGAGACCGAGCGTCTGGTACTGATGCGAGATACCGCCCGAGATGGACCCCTCGAAGAGCAGCGGCTCACCGAAGAGCTGCGTGGCGCCGATCGTCGAGACGACGGCCGTGAAGACGATCGTCGGGCGCAGGCCCGGCAGCGTGACATGGATGAACTGCCGCCAGCGCGAGGCCCCGTCCATCTCGGCGGCCTCGTACAGCTCGCTCGGGATGGACTGCATGCCCGCCAGATAGATCAGCGCGTTGTAGCCGGTCCAGCGCCAGATGACGATGGTCGATACGGCGATCTGCGAGGCGACCGTGCCCGTCTGCCAGTCCACCGGGCTGAAACCGACCAGCCCCAGCACGTAGTTGATGAGCCCGAAGTCCCGGCCGAAGAGCTGGGCGAAGACCAGGGTCGCCGCGGCGACGGAGGTGGCGTACGGCAGCAGCATCGCCGTCCGGATGAACGTCCGGCCGCGCAGCTTGTAGTTGAGGAGATGGGCCAGGCCCAGGGCCATCACCAGCTGCGGGACCGTCGAGAGCACGCCGATGGTGAAGGTGTTGCGCAGCGCGGTCCAGAAGAACTCGTCGGTGAAGAGAGCGGTGTAGTTGCCGAAGCCGCGCCACTCCATCGCGCCGGGCGTCTGCAACTCGACCCGGTAGAGCGAGACATACGCGGTGTAGAGCAGCGGGAAGAGCCCGAAGGCGGCGAACAGCGTGAAGAACGGGGCGATATAGGCGTACGGCGAGAGGGTGCGCCAGGTGCGGTGCGCGGCGGAGGGCCGGGCGGCGGGTCCTGACGGCGGCGGGGGCGCGGCTTTCGCGGTGGCGGTGAGGGTCATGGTGCGGCCCTTCGGAGGCGTGGGCGTGGGCGGGGAATGCCGGGGGCCGGTCCCGGTCGGGGAAGGGGCGGGACCGGCCGGAGCCGGCCCCCGGAGCCGTATCAGCCGATGGTGTTGTCGACGCCCTTCTTCGCCGTCGACCACGCCTTGTCCGACGAGGTGCCCTTGCGCTCCACCTCACTCAGCGCGTTGGTGATCTGCTGGGTGACATTGGCGTCATGGACACCGAGGACCTGCACCGGCGCGGCCTTGGCCGCGTCACCGAAGATCTGGCCGGTCGGAGCGCCGGAGAAGTACGGGTCCTCGGCGCCCGAGACCTTCGCGATGGCGCCCGTGGCGGACGGGAAGATGCCCTGCTTCTGGAAGAGCTTCGCCTGCTGCTCGGGGGCGGTGAGCCACTTGATCAGCTCGTACGCCTCCTTCTTGTGCTGGGCCGCGCGCGGGACCGTGAGGTAGGAGCCGCCCCAGTTCCCGGCGCCGCCGGGCAGCTTGGCGATGTCCCACTTGCCGGAACCGCCCTCACCGGCCTGGCCCTTGATGTAGCTGAGCATCCAGGCGGGGCACGGAATGGTGGCGAACGAGCCGGCCGCGAAGGCCTGGTTCCACTGCGGTGACCACTGGTCGAGCTTGGCGCTCAGTCCGGTGTCTGCCGCCTGGACCGCGGTGTCCCAGGCGGTCTTCACCGCCGGGTTGTTCTCATAGATCAGCTTTCCGGAGGCGTCGTAGTACCGCTCCTCCTCCTGGCCGATCATGATCGCGTAGAGGCTGGCCACGCTGTCGAGCCAGGCGCCCTTCGGGGGCGCCTTCTTCATGTACTCCTCGCCGAGGGCCAGATAGCCGTCCCAGGTGGACCACTTCTCGGCCAGCTCGTCGCGGTCGGTCGGCAGACCGGCCTGCTTGAACAGATCCGTGCGGTAGCACATGGCCTCGGGGCCGACATCGGTGCCGAGCCCCAGGATCCGGCCGTCCTCCGTCGTGGCGGCGGACCATTTGGCCTCCGCGAACTGGTCCTTGAGCTGGTCGGCGCCGAACTGCTTCAGGTCCTCGAACTTGTCGGACTGCTGCTGGGTGACCGAGGCGATACGGCCCACCTCGACGCCCTGCACATCGGCGAGCCCGCCCCCGCCGGCCAGCCGGGTCTGGAGCGACTTCCAGTAGTCGGCCTCGTCCTCGGTGTCGCTCTGCTTGATGGTGACGCCGGGGTGGAGCTTCTGGTACTCCGCGTAGAGCCCGGCCTCCTTGTAGCCGAACGATCCGAAGAGGTCGACGGTGAGTGTGACCTTGCCGCCTGCGCTGTCGGAGGTTCCTCCCGAGGAACCGGATCCGCAGGCGACGAGCAGTGCCCCGGAGAGCGCGACCGCCCCCAGACGGACCGCGGCCTTCCTGGCGGCTCGGGCGATGGGCATGGGAAGCCTCCCTTGGCTTCGGAGTGCGCGCGAGAGCCGTTTGAGAGCGCTCTCAACAAGATGGGTTGGAGCGTGCCCGAGACGCCTCCCTTCGTCAAGACTCGAACACATAACAGCCTCGGTCCCCCAACAACTGCCTTGTGTGTCAGACGTATTGACACTTCTGTTTCAGGAGTTTTACGTTTCTTGGTATCTGAGAGCGCTCTCGGACACCCCTTCCCCCCATGTCTTCGAGGTGCCGTCCATGTCCGTCTCCCGTGCCAGACCCGCCTCGGCGCTGGTCCTCGTCACCGCCCTGGCCGCCATCGGCCTCGGCCCGGCCGCCACCCCGGCGGCGGCCGCCAACGTCCCTGTGGGATCCGGCAGTTACTCGGACGCCCGCCCCGCCGGCACCTCCGGCCCGACCACCGGGACCGGCACCCCGGTCACCCCCAAGGTGACCACCGCCGCGCGGGACAAGCCGGTGCCCACCAACGACTGGTGGTCCTCGCTGGCCTTCCAGCGGTACGGCGACAACCCGTACTCCACCCCGATGTACGGCCACCCGCTCACCTATCAGGCGACGGCGGGCGGCCTGGAGGTCGGCTACCCGACCACCCCGGCGATCGTCGGCGAGGGCCGCCAGTACGAGTACGCCCACAAGGCCGACCTCACTCTGGGCCTGGCGGGGCTCAACTCGGCGGACACCAAGGCCGACGACTGGTCGGACTGGACCGTCACGCCGTACTGGTCGGACGGCGCCCGCACCCTGCGGACCACCATCGGCCACGGCCTGCCCTTCGTCTACGCCAAGGGATCGGGCGGCGACGCGCGGATCACCACTGCGGCCGCGCCCGCCGTCTTCGCCGACCAGGGCAATGTCCTCGGCATCACCGTCGCGGGCCACCACTACGCGCTGTTCGCGCCGACCGGCAGCGACTGGTCGGTGTCCGGCTCCGACATCACGGCCGGGCTCGGCGCCAAGGACTACTTCTCGCTCGCGGTCCTGCCGTCCACGGACGCCCTCGCGACGTACCAGAAGTACGCGTACAGCTTCGTCACCGGCTCCAAGGTGAGCTGGAGCGCCGCCGGCGGCACGGTCAAGGCGACCTACAGCCTCACCACCGCGCCCCAGGAGGGCACCGAGACCGGCACGCTCCAGGCGCTCTACCGGCACCAGTGGCTGAACAGCACCGACGCGCTGACTCCATACACCTATGTCTCACCGCGCGGTACCATGAAGGTCCGCGAGGGCACGTCATTCACCACCAGCCAGCAGACCTCGGGGGTGCTGCCGGCCCTGCCGAAGTCAACCGGTGTGGACGCGGCCCGGCTCAAGGGCTATCTGGACGAGGTGGCCGGCGCGGCCGATCCGTTCTCCGGCGCGACCGACACGTACTGGACGGGCAAGGCGCTGGGCAGGCTCGCCCAGCTGGTGCCGATGGCCGACCAGATCGGCGAGAGCGCGACCCGCGACAAGCTCCTCGGACTGCTCAAGGGCCGGCTGGAGGAGTGGTTCACGGCGGGCGGCGCGAGTGAGTTCTCGTACGACAAGGACTGGAAGACGCTGACCGGCTACCCGGCGTCGTACGGCAGCGACACGGAACTCAACGACCACCACTTCCACTACAGCTACTACGTCTACGCGGCGGCGATCGTCGCCCAGTACGACCAGCAGTGGGCCGCCGACTCCGCCTGGGGCGGCATGGTGAAGGCGCTGATACGCGACGCGGCGAACCCCAGCCGCACCGACGCCGACTTCCCCTTCCTGCGCGGCTTCGACGTGTACGCGGGCCACAGCTGGGCCTCCGGCCACCAGGGCTTCGCCGCCGGCAACAACCAGGAGTCGTCCTCGGAGTCCACCAACCTGAGCGCCGCACTGGTGCTGTGGGGCTCGGCGACCGGTGACAACGAGCTGCGTGACCTGGGCAGCTATCTGCTGGCCACCGAGTCCGAGGCGATCGGCCAGTACTGGTTCGACGCGGACGAGCAGGTCTTCCCGGCCTCCTTCGGACATGACACGGTCGGCATGGTCTGGGGCAGCGGCGGCGCCTACTCCACCTGGTGGACCGCCAACCCCGAGGAGATCCACGGCATCAACGTCCTTCCCGTGACGGGCGGTTCACTCCACCTGGGACGCGAGAAGGCGGCCATCCAGCGCAACCTCGCCGAGCTGGAACGGGAGAACGGCGGCCCGGCCGTCGAATGGCGCGACATCCTCTGGTCGTTCGAGGCCCTCGCCGATCCGGCGGGAGCCAAGGCCAAGTGGGACGCGGGCAACGCGGGCTACACACCCGAAGCCGGCGAGTCCAAGGCCCATACCTACCACTGGATCAACACGCTGGACGCGCTCGGAGCCCCTGACGCGACGGTGACCGGATCCATTCCGAGCGCCGCCGTCTTCAGCAAGGGCGGCGTACGCACCTACGCGGCGCACAACTTCGAGTCGGCGGCCCGTACCGTCACCTTCTCGGACGGTACGACGCTCGATGTGCCGGCCCGCTCGACGGCGACCAAGTAGAAGATCAGGCAACAGACGCACGGAGTGCGGCGGGACTCGGCTCAGGCCGAGGCCCGCCGCACCAGCGTGGTCGGGGTGATCACCGAGGCCGGGGCCGACGCGCCCTCCCGCTCCCGGTCGAGACCGCGCAGCAGCAGCCGCGCCATCAGCCGGCCCTGCCCCTCGATGTCCTGCCGGACGGTGGTCAGCGGCGGATCGGTGGCCCCGGCGACCGAGTCCATGTCGTCGAAACCGACCAGAGCGACCTCGTCGGGCACCGCGCGGCCCCGCTCCTTCAGCACACGCAGGGCGCCCGAGGCCATCAGATCGTTGGCGGCGAACACCGCGTCCAGATCAGGGCAGCGCTCCAGCAGCTCCGCCATCGCCAGCGCTCCGCTCTCCGCCGTGAACGCTCCCTCGGCGATCAGCGCCGGATCCGCGTCCAGCAGCACATCCCGGTAGCCGTCGAGCCGGTCGGTCGCCGAGGTCTGGTCGCGCGGGCCCGCGATATGAGCGATCCGCCGCCGGCCCAGGTCGCGCAGATACTGCACGGCCGTGCGGGCGCCGCCGCGGTTGTCGGCGTCCACATACGGCACCGCCCGGTGGTCGGGGGCCGCCGTCCAGCTCGGCCGGCCTCCGTAGACCGTCGGCATGCCGGACCGCAGGGTGATCTCGGGGATCGGGTCGTCGGTGTGCAGCGAGAAGGCGAGCGCGCCGTCGACATGGCCGCCCGCCAGATAGCGGGCGATCCGGTCGTAGTCGCCGGGCCCTTCGAGCAGCAGCAGCACCAACTGGGTGTCGTGCGCCGTCAGTTCCTTGCTGATACCGCGGATCTGCTGGGAGAAGAACGGGTCGGAGAAGATCCGGATCTCCGGCTCGGCGATGATCACCGCGACGGCGCCGGTGCGCCGGGTGACCAGCGTGCGGGCCGCGTGATTCGGTACGTACCCCAGCTCGTCGACCGCCCGGCGCACCTTGTCGACCAGCGGCTGGCGCACCCCGGCGCCGCCGTTGACGACCCGGGAGGCCGTGGCCCGGGAGACACCGGCGCGCGCCGCGACAGCTTCCAGAGTGGGGCGGAACCCAGGGGACTGCTCGGGCAAGGCGTGCGCTCCTCGTCGGCGGATATGGCGGCACCGTACGGCAGCCACGCATACGCGGGCGAGGCGGGCTGTCGGACGGCTACAGCCTAGCCGCTGCGTCCGACGTCCTGAGAGCGCTTCCACGGCGTCCCAGCAGGGACGGCGCCCTTCCGGGCCCCGGGAGGTGACGCGACCCGGCCGGGGCCCGGAGCCGTACGTCCATGGCCCCCGGTGGCGCACGACGACCCTCCGGCAGCCGCCCCGCCCGTCTCCGTCCGTCCCCCGCCTGTCCCTTTGTCCCCACGACTGCACTGTTTCGCACCGGAGTTGCCCGGGCAGCTTCCGCCCCATGGAGATCCGTGCGCGGGGCGCCCGCTGGTCGTGCAGAACGCTGGTCGCGGCGGCCTCCGCCGCCCTGCTGGGGGTGCTGCTCGTCCCGGCGGGAGCACATGGCGCGGCGCGGGCCACCCCGCCCGCGAAGGAGAGCAAGCCCACGTACTCGTACGCGGACGCCATCAGGGAATCCGTCTGGGTGGACACCGGGATCGACGCCGACGCTGACGGCAGGACCGATCGCGTCGCCGTCGATGTCATACGCCCCCGCGAGCCCGCGCGGCAGGGCCGGAAGATCCCCGTGATCATGGACGCGAGCCCGTACTACTCCTGCTGCGGACGCGGCAACGAGAGCCAGAAGAAGACCTACGACGCGGACGGCGCCCCGGCCGCTTTCCCGCTGCACTACGACAACTACTTCGTACCGCGCGGCTACGCCTTCGTCGCTGTCGACCTGACCGGCACCAACCGCTCCGACGGCTGTATCGATGTCGGCGGACGCTCCGACATCCAGTCCGCGAAGGCCGTCGTCGACTGGCTGAACGGCCGCGCCCGCGGCTACGGCAGCCGCGGTGGCACCGACCGCGTACGGGCCGGCTGGACCACCGGCGCCACCGGCATGATCGGCAAGAGCTACGACGGCACCATCGCCAACGGCGTCGCCGCCACCGGGGTCGAAGGACTCAAGACCATCGTCCCGATCAGCGCGATCAGTTCCTGGTACGACTACTACTTCGCTCAGGGCGCCCCCCTCTACGACTCGGGGCCCGACTGGCTCTCCGGCTATGTGGAGAGCCCCGAGGCCCGCGCCCGCTGCCAGACGGTCCAGCAGCGCCTGATCGACGGGGCCCCGCGCACCGGCGACCTCACCCGGCTGTGGAGCGAGCGCGACTACGTACGGAACGCGGACAAGGTCAAGGCCAGCGTCTTCGCCGTGCACGGCATGCAGGATCTCAACGTCCGCACCAAGCACCTCGGCCAGTGGTGGGACGCGCTCGCCGACGCGGGCGTGGAGCGCAAGATCTGGCTCTCCCAGACCGGCCACGTCGACCCCTTCGACTTCCGTCGCGCCGCGTGGGTCTCCACCCTGCACCGCTGGTTCGACCACTACCTCCTCGGCTACGACAACGGCGTCGACCGCGAGCCCATGGCGGACATCGAGCGCGCCCCCGACCGGTGGTCCACCGACCGGGTGTGGCCGCCGCGCACCACGGAAACCACCACACTGCGCCCCGGCAAGGGCTCCGCCCCCGGGGTCGGTACCCTCGGCCGTACCCCCGCGAGGCCCGGCTCGACCGAGACCTTCACCGACGACCCGCGCCTCGGCGAGAGTGACTGGGCCGCCGACATCGACCGGGCGACCCCGGCCAAGTCCGGCTTCATCACCCGGCCGCTCAGCCGTGATCTGCGCCTGTCCGGTTCCGGTACGGTGACCGTCACCGCCACGCCGTCCACCTCCAGCGCGCATCTCTCGGCGGTCCTTGTCGACCTCGGCCCCGACACCATCCGCGACTACGGCGCGACCGGTGAAGGCATCACCACCCTCACCGAGCGCACCTGCTGGGGCCCGAGCACCACCGCGGACAGCTCCTGCTACCGGGAGACCGCGGCTCGCACGGCGGACGTCGGCCACACGGTCTTCAGCCGCGGCTGGGCCGACCTCGGCACCTACGCCTCGGCAGGCCACGGCCGCCCGCTCACCCCCGGCAAGCCGTACACCCTCACCCTCGAACTAGCCGCGAGCGACCATGTCGTCCCGGCCGGCCACCGGCTCGCCCTGATCATCGGCGGTACGGACCAGGGCCTCATCGACCCCCCGTCCACCACCCCCACCCTGACCGTCGATCTGGCCACCACGGCCGCGAGACTCCCGCTCGTCGGTGGCGCCGAGGCATTCACCCGCGCCACGACCGGCGCCGTCCCGCCGCACAGCTCACCCCGCGAAACCCCGCACAACGGCGTGGCCGAGCCGCGCCGGACCCCTCCGATCCCGGGAGACCGCACCTGATGAAGCCCCGTATACGCACCCTCGTCCTGGCGGCGACCGCCGCGGCCCTCGTCATGCCGCTGGCGACCGTCCAGGCCCAGGCCGCCCCCACCCCGCCGCGTACCGGCTTCGAGACCAACGACGGCGCCGACTGGACCAGCCAGCCCCAGGAACAGCAGTTCCTGTCCGCCGTCGACCGCGGAAGCGACCGCGCCTCCCTCACCACGATCGGCGCCACCGCACAGGGCCGCCCGCTCCAGCTCGTCGAGATCGGCGCCCGCCACGCGGCCACCACCGTGCTGCTGGTCTGCAGCCAGCACGGCGACGAGCCGTCGGGCCGCGAGGCGTGTCTGACCACGGTCCGCGATCTGGCGTACGCCGAGGACCGCGCAACTCAGCGCTTCCTGGCCCGGACGAGCGTGCTCGTCGTCCCCACCGCCAACCCGGACGGACGCGCCGCCGACACCCGGGGCAACTCCGACGGCGTCGACATCAACCGCGACCACATCGCGCTCAAGACCGCCGAGGGCCGCGCCATGGCCGCCGTCATCCGCGACCGGCGCCCGGATGTCATCTACGACCTGCACGAATACGGCGCCACCCCGCCGTACTACGACAAGGACCTGTTCGACCTCTGGCCGCGCAATCTCAACACCGACGCACGGATCCACGACGAGTCACAGACGCTCTCCGAGCGGTACGTACGCCCCGCCGCACGCGCCGGCGGCCACTCCATCGGCACGTACGGCATCTGGACCGACCCGGTCACCGGCGACCCCATCAAGCAGACCGCGGGCGACGGTCAGGAGCGCATCCTGCGCAACGCCTCAGGCGTCAAGCACTCACTGGGCCTGCTCATCGAGAGCCGCGTCGATCCGATGACCGACGCCGAGAAGGCCAGCGAGCCGCTCAACAACCGGCGCCGGGTGACGAGCCAACTCGACTCCCTGAAGGGCCTGTTCTCCTTCACCGACGAGCGAAGGGCCCGGATCGTGACGGCCACGGCCACCGCCAGGCTGGCCGGGCTGAAGGACCGTGGCCCGGTCTACCTCGGCGGCGCGGACAACGATCCCGCGGCGCCGGAGAAGATCATCCAGGACCCGCCGTGCGGCTACCGGCTCGACGCCGCCCAGTACGCGGACGTCAAGGATGAACTCGCCCTGCACGGTGTACTGGCCGTGCCGCTCGGGAAGGCGGCCTTCGTGCCGCTCCGTCAGTCCCAGCGGAATCTGGTGCCGCTGCTCCTCGACGAGCGGGCGGAGTATCACCTGACCGCGGGGCAGCCCGAAGCCTGTTGATCCGGCTCGACGAAGATCACCTGTGGTAGGGCGTAGCGAAGCGCGCATTCCGGCTCCGTGAAACCCCGAAAGGTGTCGCTCGTGACGCAGGACGGACAGAACGAAGGAGACAGCCGGGGAGGTCCGCCGGTGACGGTGGACCTCAACGGTCACCCCCAGGACTCCGGGCGTCCCGCGACCGACCGGGTGGTGTTCGGCGTGACCGCCGCCCTTACCCTCGCCTTCGTGGTCTGGGGCTCCGTGGGCACCACCTCGCTGGAGAACATCTCCACGGGCATGCTCAAAGGCCTGATCCGCGGCGGCGGCTGGGCGTTCATACTGGCCGCCTCCGGCTTCGTCGTCTTCGCCCTGTGGCTCGCGATCAGCCGCTACGGCAGGATCACCCTCGGCCACGAGGACGAGGAGCCCGAATTCCGTACGGTCTCCTGGGTCGCCATGATGTTCAGCGCCGGCATGGGCATCGGGCTGATGTTCTACGGAGTGAACGAGCCGCTCACGCACTTCACCGACCCGCCGCCCGGCACCCACCCGTTCTCCTCGGCCGAGGCCATCGAGACCGCCATGGCCACCACGCTCTTCCACTGGACCCTGCACCCCTGGGCCATCTACGCCGTGGTCGGCCTCGCCATCGCGTACAGCACCTTCCGGCGCCGGCGGCGCCAGACGATCAGCGCGGTGTTCGTACCGCTCATCGGGAAGAAGCACGCCTACGGCACGACCGGCCGGATCATCGACATCCTGGCGATCTTCGCCACACTCTTCGGCTCCGCGGCCTCACTGGGCCTGGGCGCCCTCCAGATCGGCAGCGGATTCCATCAGCTCGGCTGGCTGGACAAGGTCAGCACCGCGCTGCTCGTCGCCATCATCGGCGTGCTGACACTGGCCTTCGTCGCCTCCGCCGTCTCCGGGGTCGAGAAGGGGATCCAGTGGCTGTCCAACACCAATATGGTGCTGGCGCTGCTGCTCGCCGTGTTCGTCTTCGTTGCGGGACCGACCATCTTCATCCTCGACCTGGTACCCACCTCGATCGCGTCCTACTTCGGCAATCTGGCGCAGCTCGCCGGGCGGACCGACGCCACGGGCGGCAAGGGCGTCGCCGAATGGCTGGGCGGCTGGACGGTCTTCTACTGGGCCTGGTGGATCTCCTGGACGCCCTTCGTCGGCATGTTCATCGCCCGCATCAGCCGGGGCCGCACCATCCGTCAGTTCATCGGCGGGGTCATTCTCGTGCCGAGCACCGTCAGCCTGATCTGGTTCGCGATCTTCGGCGGTACGGCGCTGAGGGCGCAGCAGCAGGAGGGCAGGCTCGCGAAGGAGGCCACACCCGAGGGGCAGCTCTTCGCCCTGCTCCAGCAGTTCCCGATCGCCACCGTCACGAGCGTGCTGGTGATGGTCCTCGTCGGCATCTTCTTCGTCTCCGGCGCGGACGCCGCGTCCATCGTGATGGGGACGCTCTCCCAGAAGGGAGCGTTCGAGCCCGGCACCTTCGTGGTCGTCTTCTGGGGTGTCGTCACCGGCGCCGTCGCGGCGGTGATGCTGCTCATCGGCGACGGCCAGGGCGACGCGCTCGAAGGTCTGCAGAATCTGACGATCCTGGTGGCGGCTCCATTCGTCCTCGTCATGATCGGCATGTGCGTGGCGCTCATGCGTGACCTGCGGCGCGACCCGCTGATCGTGCGCGGCGAGCGAGGCGCCGAGGTCGTCGAATCGGCCGTGATCGCGGGCCATGAGCAGTACGACGGAGACTTCGAGATCCGCATCGGCCCGGCGGACGGGGACAGCGACGCCCGCTGACCGCGTCAGCCCGTCGCCAGCAGGGCGGCCTCCTCCGCGCAGCCCCAGGCCACGGTCACGCCCGCGCCGCCATGGCCGTAGTTGTGCACCAGCCGCGCACCGCCCGGCAGCTGTACGGCCTCCAGCCGGACCCGGGGGCGGGCGGGCCGCAGCCCCACCCGGTGTTCCAGCACCCGCGCCCCGGCGAGCGCGGGACGGATCCGGGCGCAGCGCGCGACGATGGCCTCGGCCTCGGCCGGGTCGGGGCCCACATCCCACGAATGCTCGGTCGCGGTGCCGCCGAGCAGCACGCCGTACGGCTGCGGCATCACATACGTCGTATCGGCGGAGCCGGGGACGGCCGCCACGAACCACTCGTCGATCCCCGGGTTCTCCACGACCACCACCTGGCCGCGCACCGGATACACCGACGCGTCAGGCACCAGCTCCCTGGCGCCGGTGCCGGTGCAGTCCACCACGACCGGTGCCTCGGCCGCGGGCTCGTCGAAGCCGGTGACGGTACGCCGCTCGACCGTGCCGCCCGCCGCGCGCAGCCGCTCCTTGAGATACCGCAGATGGACGGGCATGTCTATCAGCGGGACGGCGGCCCGCAGCCCCTGGACGATGCCGTCGGGCAGTTCGTCCCCGCGGGCCTCGCGCAGCCCGGGAACCCTGGAGGCCCAGCTGCCCAGGCCGTCGAGCGGGGTGTCCGCCATCAGCCCCGCGACGATACGCACCCCGGTCTCCTCCGGGCTCCGCGCGAGCTGTTCGTACCTGCTCAGCGACCGCTCCAGCCACCCGCCGACCTGCCGTGCCGGCTCGATGCGATAGGGCCAGAACAGCGCTCCCGCCACCGCCGACGTGGTCCGCGCGACCGGATCACGGGTCCACAGTCCGACGCGGTGGCCGCTCTCCGCGAGCACCACCGCCGTCGTCAGTCCGATGACTCCGCCACCGACCACGATCACATCGCCGTTCATGTCCGGACCGTAGCGGAATACGGCAGCCAGGCCCATTCCGTGGTCACGCCCTGGCCTCGTTAGGATCAGCGGTCTGATGACTGCCACGCTCGTAGCCAAGGATCTCGCCGCAGGACACGGCGACCGTTCGCTCTTCTCCGGGCTCGACCTGGTCGTCGCGCCCGGCGATGTGATCGGACTCGTGGGTGCCAACGGCGCCGGGAAATCCACCCTGCTCCGGCTGCTCGCCGGACTCGACACGCCCGAGGACGGGGAGCTCAGGCTCTCCCCGCCCACCGCCGCCGTCGGCCACCTCCCCCAGGAGCCCGAGCGGCGCGCGGGGGAGACCGTACGGGCCTTCCTGGGCCGCCGTACCGGAGTCACCGCCGCGCAGACCGCACTCGACGAGGCCACCCAGGCGCTCGTCGACGGCGCACCGGGCGCGGACGACGCCTACGCCACCGGCCTGGAGCGCTGGCTCGGCCTCGGCGGCGCCGACCTGGACGAGCGGGCCGAGGAGGTCGCCGCCTCGCTCGGCCTGACCGTCGGCCTCGACCAGCCCATGACCACCCTCTCCGGCGGCCAGGCCGCCCGCGCGAGCCTCGCCTCGCTCCTGCTCTCGCGGTACGACATCTTCCTGCTCGACGAGCCCACCAACGACCTCGACCTCGACGGCCTCGAACGGCTGGAAAGCTTCGTGACCGGTCTGCGCGCCGGCACCGTCGTCGTCAGCCACGACCGCGAATTCCTGGTGCGCACCGTGACCAAGGTGCTCGAACTCGATCTCGCCCAGCAGAAGATCACCCTCTTCGGCGGCGGCTACGAGGCGTACCTCGAAGAGCGGGAGACCGCACGGCGCCACGCCCGCGAGGAGTTCGAGGAGTACGCCGACAGGAAGTCGTCCCTGGAGGCACGGGGGCAGATGCAGCGGTCCTGGATGGAGAAGGGCGTCAAGAACGCCCGGCGCAAGGCGTCCGACAACGACAAGATCGGCCGCAATCTCCGCACGGAATCCACCGAGAAGCAGGCGGCCAAGGCACGCCAGACGCAGCGCATGATCGAGCGCCTCGACGTCGTGGAGGAGCCCCGCAAGGAGTGGGAACTGCGGATGGAGATCGCCACCGCGGACCGCTCGGGGGCCGTCGTGGCGACCCTCAGGGCGGCCGAGGTGACCCGAGGCGACTTCCGTTTCGGCCCCGTCTCCCTCCAGATCGACCGGGCCGACCGGGTCGCCATCACCGGAGCCAACGGCTCGGGCAAGTCCACCCTCCTGGCCGCGCTGCTCGGCCGCCTGCCGCTGGACGCGGGAAACGCGGCGCTCGGCTCGGGCGTGGTCGTGGGCGAGGTCGACCAGGCGCGCGCGCTCTTCCATGGCCCGGAAACCCTGCTCGACGCCTTCCGCAAAGCCGTCCCCGACACCGAGCCGGCCGAACTGCGCACCCTCCTCGCCAAGTTCGGCCTGAAGTCGGGCCACCTGCTGCGCCCGGCGACCACCCTCTCCCCGGGCGAACGAACCCGCGCCGGGCTCGCGCTCCTGCAGGGGCGGGGCGTCAACCTCCTCGTCCTGGACGAGCCGACGAACCACCTCGACCTGCCGGCCATCGAGCAACTGGAGTCGGCGCTCGACTCGTACGACGGCACGCTGCTGCTGGTCACCCACGACCGCCGCATGCTGAACGCGGTCCGCACGACGCGCCGCCTCGACGTAACGTCAGGCAACGTAACCGAGGCCTGACGTTTCGCCGTCCGGCGGTTGGCCGGGTACGGGTGGTTTTGGGCGGGGGCCGGTTTTTCGGGTGCGGGTTGTCGCCGGGTGCCGGGTAGGGGTGGTGTCCTGGACTGCATGATTTACGGCGCGTGCGGACCGGACGCCGGGTGACACGTTGTCGTGCGCCACAAATCACGCTCTACGTCCTGGACACCACCCCTACCCGTCCCCCTTCGCCTCCCGCACAGACCCCCCACCCCCACCCCTCCCCAAGCCGGGCGGGGGGCCACCGGCGGGAGGGGGTCGGGGGTGCAGGAGGTGCGTGTCCGGACGTAAAGCGTGATTTGTGGCGCGCGACTACCAGTCAGCCGAGAACCGGCCCGCACGGCGCCGTAAATCATGCAGTCCGGACACGGACCTCCGGAACCCCCGGCACCCGCACCACGACAAACGGCCCGCACCCGCACCCCCCGCCGGACGGCGACCCGCACCCGCACCACGACGAACAGCCCCGCACCCTCCGGACGGCGACTCAGCCGCGCCCGCCGCCCTTCGGGTCCGTCAGACCTGCCCGACGCAACGCGTCCGCCATCGCGCTGTTCGCCGGAGGCGCCGCCTGCCGCCCGGCCCCGCCGCCCGTACCGCTGCCGCCCGACCCGCGCCGGTCGCCGCCGCCACGGCCGCCCTGCCGCTGCTGCGGAGGCCGCCCGCCGCCGGACCGGTCGGAGCGGTCGGACCGGTCGCGAGCCGGCGACTCGTCGTCCAGACGGAGCGTCAGGGAGATCCGCTTGCGGGGGATGTCGACGTCCATCACCTTCACCTTGACCACGTCGCCCGGCTTCACCACCTCGCGGGGGTCCTTGATGAAGTTCCTGGACATGGCCGAGACATGGACCAGACCGTCCTGGTGCACGCCGACGTCGACAAACGCGCCGAACGCCGCCACGTTCGTCACGACCCCTTCGAGCACCATCCCGGACACCAGGTCGCCGAGCTTCTCGACGCCGTCCTTGAACGTGGCCGTCTTGAACGCCGGCCGCGGGTCGCGGCCCGGCTTCTCCAGCTCTCGCAGGATGTCCGTCACGGTCGGCAGACCGAAGGACTCGTTCACGAAGTCCCCGGGCTTCAGCGAGCGCAGCACCGACGCGTTCCCGATGAGCGACGCGACCTCGCTGCCCGTCGTCTTCACCATCGACCGCACCACCGGATACGCCTCGGGGTGCACACTCGACGCGTCCAGCGGGTCGTCCCCGCCGCGGATACGGAGGAAGCCGGCGCACTGCTCGTACGCCTTCGGGCCGAGCCGGGCCACGGCCTTGAGCGCCTTGCGGGAGCGGAAGGGCCCGTTGGCGTCGCGGTGGGCGACGATGTTCTCGGCGAGCCCCGCGCCGATGCCCGAGACGCGCGAGAGCAGCGGCGCGGACGCGGTGTTGACGTCGACGCCCACGCCGTTCACACAGTCCTCCACGACCGCGTCCAGCGAGCGGGACAGCTTCACCTCGGACAGATCGTGCTGGTACTGGCCGACACCGATGGACTTGGGGTCGATCTTCACCAGCTCGGCGAGGGGATCCTGGAGCCGGCGTGCGATCGAGACGGCTCCACGGATCGACACGTCGAGGTCGGGCAGTTCCTGCGAGGCGAAGGCCGAGGCCGAGTACACGGAGGCGCCGGCCTCGGAGACCATCACCTTCGTGAGCTTGAGCTCGGGGTGCTTGGCGCACAGGTCGGCGGCGAGCTTGTCGGTCTCGCGGGAGGCCGTGCCGTTGCCGATGGCGATCAGATCGACCGCGTGCTCCTTGGCGAGCCGTGCCAGTGTCGCGAGCGATTCGTCCCACCTGTTCGCGGGGACATGCGGATAGATCGTGTCCTTGGCGACGACCTTGCCGGTCGCGTCGACCACGGCGACCTTGACGCCCGTACGGAACCCGGGGTCGAGCCCCAGCGTGGCGCGCGTGCCGGCCGGCGCGGCCAGCAGCAGATCGCGCAGATTCGCGGCGAACACCCGCACGGCCTCGTCCTCGGCGGCCGTCCGCAGCCGGAGCCGCAGATCGATGCCGAGATGCACCAGGATCCGGGTCCGCCACGCCCACCGCACCGTGTCCGCGAGCCACTTGTCGCCGGGACGGCCGCGGTCGGCGACCTCGAAGCGGCGCGCGATCATGTTCTCGTACATGGTCGGCCCGGGCTGCTCCGACGGCTCCTCGGGCTCCAGGACCAGGTCGAGGATGTCTTCCTTCTCGCCCCGGAACATGGCGAGCACGCGGTGCGAGGGCAGCTCGGGGAAGCCCTCGGCGAAGTCGAAGTAGTCGGCGAACTTGGCGCCGGCCTCCTCCTTGCCGTCCCGCACCTTCGCGGCCAGCCGGCCCCGCGTCCACATCCGCTCGCGCATCTCGCCGGTGAGATCGGCGTCCTCCGAGAACCGCTCGGTGAGGATGGCGCGCGCGCCCTCCAGCGCGGCGGCGGGGTCCGCGACGCCCTTGTCGGCGTCCACGAACGCCGCAGCCGCGGTGAGCGGTTCCACCGAGGGGTCGCTCAACAGCCCTGTGGCGAGCGGCTCCAGACCGGCCTCGCGGGCGATCTGCGCCTTGGTCCGCCGCTTGGGCTTGAACGGCAGGTAGATGTCCTCCAGGCGCGCCTTGGTGTCGGCGGCCCGGATCTGCGCCTCCAGCGCCTCGTCGAGCTTGCCCTGCTCGCGGACGGACTCGAGGATCGCGGTCCGCCGCTCCTCCAGCTCGCGCAGATAGCGCAGCCGCTCCTCGAGCGTGCGCAGCTGCGCGTCGTCGAGCATCTCGGTCGCTTCTTTGCGATAGCGCGCGATGAACGGCACGGTCGAACCGCCGTCGAGCAGCTCGACGGCCGCCTTCACCTGCCGCTCCCGTACGCCGAGTTCCCCGGCGATCCTGCCTTCGATGGACGTCGTCACGATCACGCTCCGCTGTTCTGTGGTCCGCCGTCTGCATTGTGGCAGGTAGCGGTGACATCAGCGGGCGCGACCGGCGGTGACCGGCGTGTACGGCAGTCCTCGGCCCGGTCCCGAAGGGATCGGGACCGGGCCGGGGAGCTGATCCGACGTGCTCGCGCCGGAGCGCCCTCACCCGTGCGCCGCACCGCCGAAGAGGCGGGCGACCGCGCGGAAGGGAAGCGTCACGACGGAAGCGAGCGTCGATCCGATGGCGCGCAGCACATCGGCGATGGCACGGAACACAAGGGCCTCCTTCAGGTGGCTGTCGGGTCGTCGGCCGCGTCGGGCGCTCCGCACACGGCGTACGGGCCGGTGCCTGCGTACGCGGCACGCGCTGTGAGCGCCCTTCAGGCGGTGGGAAACGCGGCCTACCACCTACACAAGCGAGTGTCCGGTCAGACTGTCCGTAAACCGCGGGACGGCCTTCAGTGCTTGCCGAGGAGGTCCGCGGGGAACGCTCCGGCCGCCAGCGCCGCCTCGGCGAATCCGCCGGCCAGCTCGGTGAGGCGGGCCACGCCCGCCTCACCCAGATGCTCGTACGGCGCCCGGTCCAGCCGGTCGGTCTCGTCCTCCAGGGCCTTGCGCAGGTCCGTGCCTGCCGGGGTCAGCTCGCCGTCGGTTTCCAGCAGCCCGCGCTCGCGAAGCCGCTCCCTGGCGGCCTCCCACTCCTCCGGCGTCCAGCCGCGGCTGGACAGGATCCACTTCGGTGACATGCCGTGGCCGCTGGCGGTGTGGCTGGCCAGCGCCTCCAAGGGGTCCAGCTCGGCGAGGGCCAGGGCCGCCAGGTGGCCGTCACCGCGGTACTCGCGCAGCAGGGTCGCGGCGTGCCAGTACGCCAGATGCGGCGCGTCCGGCACGGGCAGGTCGGCGTTGGCGGCGTACAGCGGACGCGCGGGGCGTGCGCACGCCCCGGCGGCCCGCAGCGCCAGCTCCGCCGCCTCGGCCAGCTCCTTCGAGGCCACGGCCTCCTCGCCCAGCAGCCGCCGCAGCAGGGAGTCGACCGCGCGCAGCCTGGCGTCGAGCGCGGCCTCGGGGGAGACGGTGTCCCAGACGCGCGGGAGGTGCCGGGCGACGAGCTCGTGCTTGAAGTTGTAGAAGGTCGCGGTGACGGCGCCCGCGCCGGCCCGGCCGAGCGGCGCCGCGCGCGCCGCGAAGTAGGCGGCCCTCCCGTTGTCCAGCCCGGCGCGTGCGAACTCGCGTCCGAGGTCGGGGGAGAAGTAGACGGCCGAGTGGATCGGGTTGACTACGGCGTAACAGCGCCGCGCGGCGCGCTCGGGCAGAGTGGTCATGGGCGTATATTACCGACCGGTCGGTACGGATGACAGGGCGGGCCCGCCACGCCGCCACCCGCACTCCTGAAAGGCCCCGTCATGCAGATCGCGATCCTGCTCTTCGAAGGCTTCACCGCGCTCGACGCCGTCGGCCCGTATCAGATGCTCTCGCCCGCCCCCGGCGCCGAGACCGTCTTCGTCGCCGAGCGGACCGGCCCGGTGCTCGACAACCGGGGGAGCCTCTCGCTCGTCGCCGAGAAGACGCTCGCGGAGGTCACCGCCCCGGACATCGTGGTGGTGCCCGGCGGTCCGGGACAGACCGGCCAGATGGAGAACGAGCCGCTCCTCGACTGGCTGCGCGCGGTGGACACCACCAGCACCTGGACGACGTCCGTCTGCACCGGCACGCTCCTGCTCGCCGCCGCGGGACTGCTCAGGGGGAGGCAGGCCACGTCCCACTGGCTGGCCCTGGAGACGCTCAGGACATTCGGTGTCGAGCCGACCGGCCGGCGCGTCGTCATCGACGGCAAGTACGTCACCGCGGCCGGCGTCTCCTCCGGCATCGACATGGGGCTCACCCTGCTCGGTACGCTCGCGGGCGACCGGTTCGCCCGGTCCGTACAGCTGCTGACCGAGTACGACCCGCAGCCGCCCTACGACGCCGGATCACCGGACAAGGCGCCCGCGGACCTCGTCGAGGAGCTGCGGGCCAAGAGCCGCTTCAGCCTCCAGCGGTCCAGCTGAAGCGCGGCTCCCGCCGCTCCAGGAAGGCGGCGACCCCCTCCGCGGTGTCGCCGCTGCCGCGCGCCTGCTCCGTCCAGTGCCCGGCGCGGTCGGTACGGCCGGAGGCGAACTCCTTCGCGGCCGCCTGGGTCAGCTGCGAGCGGGAGACCAGCACCCGTACGAACTCCGCCACCCGCCCGGCCAGCTCCCCGGCGGGCAGCACCTCGTCCACGAGTCCGGTACGCAGCGCCCACTCCGTACCGATCAACTCGGCCGAGAACAGCAGGTACTTGGCGGTCGCGGGCCCCACCAGCGAGGCCAGCCGCCGGGTGGACGACGCCGGATAGACGATGCCGAGCCGCGCCGGGGTGACCCCGAACAGCGCCCCCTCCTCGGCGAACCGCAGATCGCACGCCGCGGCGAGCTGACAGCCGCCGCCCACGCAGTGGCCGCGTACGGCGGCGAGGGTCGGCTTGGGGAAAGCGGCCAGCGCCTCCTCGGCCGCCACCGCCAGGGACGGCGGATCCTCGCCCGGCTCCCGCAGCGAGGAGATGTCCGCGCCCGCGCAGAAGGTGGCGCCCTCGCCGGTCAGTACCAGCACGCGTACGGCGGCGTCGGCCGCCAGCCGCTCCAGCAGGGGCGGCAGCTCCCGCCACATCCGCGCCGTCATCGCGTTGCGCTTGGCGGGATGGTGCATGACGACGGTCGCGACGCCGTCCGCGACGGTGTGCAGCAGCTGCGGCTCCATGCGCCGGATGCTATCCGGGCACCCCGGACCCGCGATCGGGAAGGGGCTGTTCACGGCCGGTACCGGGGGCCGGACGGGCAAAGCGGAACCGCTCCCGAACCACCAGCGCAGGATCAGGAACGATCACATTTCTGACGCCGTCGCTCGGATGCGGCCACGCTCCGCCAATAACGACGGACTTCCGCTCAGTGGCTCGGTACGACCGGCGCGTTCCCAACACTCGACAGCCGATGGACAACGCCGGTCGAGCCAGGGGTGGGTGCGCCAGTATGGAGAGCCGCGGGAGCGATCCGGCCCGGCCGCTGTCGTACGAGGGAGTCTGGCGGTTCACCGCGCCCGCCGTCGGGATCTCCGTACCGCGGGCCCGGCACGCCGTACGCGACCTGCTGAAGCGTCAGCGGGTGCCGGTCAGGGACGACGTCGTCCAGGGCGTGCTGCTGATCGTCTCCGAGCTGGTCACCAATGCCGTACAGCACGCGGCCCTGCTCTCACCCGAGCTCGCCGTCGAGATCGCTGTCGGCGCGGAGTGGATCCGGGTGTCGGTCGAGGACGACCACCCCTACCGGCCCGGGCCGCTGGAGCCGGGGACGGACCAGACGCGGACCGGCGGGCGAGGGCTGCTGCTCGTACGGGAGATCACCCGCGAGGCCGGCGGCAGCTGCGATGCCGAGCACACCGCCGGCGGCGGGAAGATCGTCTGGGCGCTGCTCCCGTTCACCTCGCCGTTCGGCGGACTGCCGGCACGGGGGAGTGTCACCAGCCCCCGGCCGGCCCCGTGAGCTCTCTGATCGCCGGGCGCGCCGAGTCCAGCACGGTCATGAACCACGCGGAGAACGGTGCCTCGCCGTGCCGCTCGGCCAGCTCCGCCGGGGTGACGAACGCCGTCTCGTCGATCTCCTCCGGGTCGGGCCGCAGCGAGGACTGCGCCAGACCCACGAAAAGATGGTTGTACTCCTGCTCGACCAGCCCGGAAGCCGGGTCCGGGTGGTTGTAGCGCACGGTGCCCGCCTCGGCGAGCAGCGAGGGCGAGATACCCAGCTCCTCGTGGGTGCGGCGGGCGGCCGCGGCGAACGGCGCCTCGCCCGGGTACGGATGCCCGCAGCAGGTGTTCGACCAGACGCCGGGGGAGTGGTACTTGCCCAGCGCGCGGCGCTGGATCAGGAGCCGGCCCTGCTCGTCGAAGAGGAAGACGGAGAACGCCCGGTGCAGCTGTCCTGGCGGCTGATGGGCCGCGAGCTTCTCGGCGGTGCCGATGGTGTTGCCGTTCTCGTCGACCAGCTCCAGCATGATCGTTTCTTGTACGCCGTTCGACGAGTCGTTCGCCGCAGTGACTGATGTGGTCGGCATAACCATCCTTCGCTTCGGGCCTCGGCCCCCAAGTCTGCCGTACAAAAGCCCCGTGTCCGCACTTCGGGGGCGTGGGCATGTCCGTTCCCCTGGAGACGCCGGTGACGGGGCGTCAGTGACAGAGCCTCGCTTCGTGCTCCGCGTGGCCTCCGGGCTCCAGCTGGAAGGTGCAGTGCTCGACATCGAAATGATGGCCGAGACATCCCTGCAGGTCGTGAAGCATCTTCTCGTGGCCCACCGCGTCCAGCGCGTCCTGGTTCACCACCACATGTGCGGAGAGCACGGGCATACCGGAAGTGATGGTCCAGACATGCAGGTCATGGACGTCCGCCACCCCCGGCAGTGCGAGCATATGTGCCCGCACCTCACTCATGTCCACGTCCTTGGGCGCCGCCTCCAGCAGGACGTTGAGCGTTTCCCGGAGCAGCTTCACCGTACGCGGGACGATCATGAGTCCGATCAGCAGGCCCGCGATCGGGTCGGCCGTCTGCCAGCCCGTGGTCAGGATGACGGCGGCCGAGATCAGCACCGCGAGCGAGCCGAGCGTGTCCGCGAGGACCTCCAGATACGCCCCGCGCACATTGAGGCTCTCCTTCTGTCCCCGTACCAGCAGGGAGAGGGAGATCAGATTGGCGAACATACCGATCAACGCGAAGACGATCGTCAGTCCGCCCTTGGTCTCGGGCGGCACGATGAAGCGCTCGATCGCCTCGTACAGCAGAAAGCCGCCGACGCCGAGCAGCAGCACACAGTTGGCCAGCGCGGCGAGGATCTCGGCCCGCGCGTAGCCGAAGGTGCGGTTCTCGTCGGCGGGCCGGGCGGCGAAGTGGATCGCCAGCAGGGCCATGCCGAGCCCGACCGCGTCCGTCGCCATGTGCGCCGCGTCGGCGAACAGGGCGAGCGAGTCGGAGGCGAGCCCGCCGATGATCTCCACCACCATCACGGACAGCGTGATCGACAGCGCGATCCGCAGCCTGCCCCGGTAGGCGGCGGTCGCGGTACCCGCCGGCGGCCCTCCGTGTGTGTGTCCGTGGTTGTGCCCTGCCCCCATGAGGACGCGCCTTCCGGTCGTCTGGATGCTGTGCCGACCACGCCAGTCAACTACTGGTGGGGGGTATCGGGCAACACGGGACTGAACACCGTTGTCATATGGTCTGACCTGCGGAAATGAGCGCAGGTCAGAGCGGTGCCACACTCACCCGACCGACGCCGCCGGATGGTGCAGCTGCCAGCCTTCCCAGGCGGACTCGACCATCTCGCGCACTCCGCGGGACGCCGTCCACCCCAGTTCCTCGGCGATCAGGCCGACCGAGGCGACGGCCTTCGCGGCATCACCGGGGCGGCGCGCTTCGACCACCGGCGGCACGCGGTGACCGGTGACCTCGGCCACCAGATCGGCCAGTTCGCGGACCGAGACGCCCTCGCCGCGCCCGATATTGACGGTGAGGTCCCCGGCGCCCTTCTGGGCGGTCAGCCGCCGGGCGGCCGAGAGATGGGCCTCGGCGAGATCGGCGACATGGATGTAGTCGCGGACGCAGGTGCCGTCCGGAGTCGGATAGTCGGCGCCGAAGATCCGCGGCGCCTCGCCCCGGCCGATCCGGTCGAAGAACATCGGGATGATGTTGAACACTCCGGTGTCGGACAGCTCGGGCCGCGCCGCCCCCGCCACATTGAAGTAGCGCAGACAGCCCGTGGCCATCGCGTGCGCCTGCCCGGTCGCCCGCACCAGCCACTCGCCCGCGAGCTTCGTCTCGCCGTACGGATTGATCGGCACGGCCGGCGTCCGCTCCGTGATCAACTCCACATCCGGTACCCCGTACACGGCGGCGGAGGAGGAGAAGAGGAAGCGCCGCACCCCGGCGGCGACCACGGCCTCCAGCAGCACCGTGAGCCCGTGCAGATTCTCCCGGTAGTACGCCAACGGCTGCTCGACCGACTCTCCGACCTGCTTCTTCCCCGCGAGATGCACCACACCGGTGACCTCGTGCCCGGCGAGCGTACGGTCGACCAGCCGCCGGTCCAGCAGGGAGCCCCGCACCAGCGGAATCTCCGCGGGCAGCCGCTCGGGATCACCGCTGGACAGATCGTCGAGGACGACGACCCGCTCACCCGCCGCGGCCATGGCCCGCGCCACATGTGCCCCGATATAACCCGCTCCGCCTGTGATCAGCCACGTCATGCGGCCACCCTAGGCCAGGTGCCGGGAAGGCTCCCGGGGCAGGGCTCGGCCCCGCCCGCGGCGTGGGGTTGCGGTTTGTGAGCGGGGGCGCGGATCGACAATGATGATCACCACGTGGGCCGATCATGGCTCAGACCACGGCGTCCGGGGCGTAAACGGGCGGTGAACTCAGTCTTCCGTTCATCCGATAGCCTCTGCCGACGTGCCGCCGCCCGGATCCCGGGTCACGTCGCCGCGCACGCAGCCCTGTCAGCGCCAAGGAGTGAGTTCGTCTGTCGACCGCCATCCTCACCGGTCCCCCGGTACCCGGATCGCCGCTCGAGGGCCATCTGCGGTCGTTGGGTTTCGAGGTACGTAACGCGCCGGACGCCACGGAAGCCGGGCAGCTCCTCGCCGCGGCCCCTGCGGCCGAACGCGTCGCCCTCGTCGACTCCCGCTTCGTCGGACATGTCCACGCCCTGCGGCTGGCCCTGACCGACCCCCGGTTCCCGACGGCCGCCGTGGCCGGGGCGCTCACCGCCCAGCCCGAGGCCCGCGCCGCGCTGCTGCGCGCCGTGACCACTGTCGTCGAGGGCGGTTCCCCGGCCCGGCCGGCGGACCACGCCTCCGGGAACGGCACAGCGGAACCTCACCGGACGTCCGCCACCACCGTGGCCCCGAGCGAGCCCCTCGCCGACCGGGTCGCCGCCGCGCTCGACGCCGACGGCGGCGCGGTCCAGCGACCCGAGCTGGGTTCGCTCGTCGCCGCCGTACCGGCCGACGCGAGCGCCAGGGAACAGGCCGAGGCCGCCGTCGAGGCCGTCGACGACGAAGCCGTACGGCTGCGCTCCGCCGTGAAGGCCCGCGACGGCTTCTTCACCACCTTCTGCATCAGCCCCTACTCCCGCTATCTCGCCCGCTGGTGCGCGCGCCGCGGTCTGACCCCGAACCAGGTCACCACCGCGTCGCTGCTCACCGCCCTGATCGCGGCGGCCTGCGCGGCCACCGGCACCCGCGGCGGATATGTCGCCGCCGGCGTGCTGCTGCTCTTCTCCTTCGTCCTGGACTGCACGGACGGGCAGCTCGCCCGCTACTCGCTGCAGTACTCCACGATGGGCGCCTGGCTGGACGCGACCTTCGACCGCGCGAAGGAGTACGCGTACTACGCGGGCCTCGCGCTCGGCGCGGCCCGGGGCGGCGACGACGTATGGGCGCTCGCCCTCGGCGCGATGGTCCTGCAGACCTGCCGCCATGTCGTCGACTTCTCCTTCAACGAGGCGAACCACGACGCGACGGCCGCGGGCAAGGCCGTGGTGGGCACCCCCACCGCCGCGCTCTCCAGCCGGCTCGACAGCGTGGGCTGGACGGTCTGGGTGCGCCGGATGATCGTGCTGCCGATCGGCGAGCGCTGGGCGATGATCGCCGTGCTGACGGCCGTGACCACGCCCAGGATCGTCTTCTACGCGCTGCTCGTCGGCTGTGGCTTCGCCGCCTGCTACACCACCGCGGGCCGCGTCCTGCGCTCGGTCACCCGCAGGGCCATCCGCACCGACCGGGCGGCCCAGGCGCTGGCCGACCTCGCCGACTCGGGACCGCTGGCGGAGGGTGTCGCCGGGGTGCTGGGCAGGATCAAGGCGTATCCGCCGTTCGGCTCCCGCGTCGTCATCGCCGCCCTCGGCGCGGCCCTGCTGGTGGCCGCCGCCTGGACGGAGCCGGTCGGCAGTCTCTGGGTCGTCGGCGCCGCCGTGCTGTACGCCGTCCTCTCCGGCGCCGCGGTCGCGCCGCCCCTCAAGGGCGCGCTCGACTGGCTCGTACCGCCGGTGTTCAGAGCGGCCGAATACGGCACCGTCCTGATCCTCGCCGCCCGCTCCGAGGTGAACGGAGCATTGCCTGCGGCCTTCGGCCTGGTGGCCGCCGTCGCCTACCATCACTACGACACGGTGTACCGCATCCGCGGCGGCACCGGCGCGCCGCCCCGCTGGCTCGTCCGGACGATCGGCGGCCACGAGGGCCGCACGCTGGTGGTGACCGCGCTCGCCGCCGTCCTGGTGACGCGGAACACGGACTTCACCCTGGCCCTGACGGTGCTCGCGGCCGCCGTGGCGCTGGTCGCGCTCGCGGAGTCCATCCGGTTCTGGGTGTCCTCCGGAGCCCCCGCCGTACATGACGAAGGAGAACCCGCATGATCGGCCTCGTACTGGCCGCCGGTGCCGGACGGCGTCTGCGCCCCTACACCGACACGCTCCCGAAGGCCCTCGTGCCCGTGGACCCGGCGGGGGAGGGGACCACCACGGTCCTCGACCTGACGCTGGGCAACTTCGCCGAGGTCGGCCTGACCGAAGCGGCGATCGTCGTCGGCTACCGCAAGGAGGCCGTGTACGCGCGCAAGGCCGACCTGGAGAAGACGTACGGCCTCAAGCTCACCCTCGTCGACAACGACAAGGCCGAGGAGTGGAACAACGCCTACTCCCTCTGGTGCGCCCGTGACGTCCTGACACAGGGCGTGATCCTCGCCAACGGCGACACCGTGCACCCGGTCTCCGTCGAGAAGACCCTGCTCGCCGCGCGCGGCGACGGCCGGCGGATCATCCTCGCCCTCGACACGGTGAAGCACCTCGCCGACGAGGAGATGAAAGTCATCACGGACGGTGACAAGGGCGTACGCCGCATCACCAAGCTGATGGACCCCGCCACCGCCACCGGCGAGTACATCGGGGTCACCCTGATCGAACCCGAGGCCGCGGCGGACCTCGCCGACGCGCTGAAGAGCACTTTCGAGCGCGACCCCGACCTCTACTACGAGGACGGCTATCAGGAGCTGGTCAACCGCGGCTTCACCCTCGATGTGGCCCCCATCGGCGATATCCCGTGGGTCGAGATCGACAACCACGACGACCTCGCGAAGGGCCGTGAGATCGCGTGCCTGTACTGACCCGGCTCATCCCGTCCCCGGTCGTCGTCGATATCAGCTGCGGCGCCCTGGACGATCTCGCCGGACTCCTCGCCGACCAGCGGATCTCCAGCTCGGGCCGGCTCGCCGTGGCGATGAGCCGCGGCTCGGGCCAGGCGCTGCGCGAGAAGCTCTCGCCGGTCCTGCCGGGTGCCGACTGGTTCCCCGTCGCCGACGGCACGATCGACTCGGCGGTGCAGCTCGCCGACGACATCAAGGGCAAGCGGTACGACGCCGTGGTGGGCCTCGGTGGCGGCAAGATCATCGACGTGACGAAGTACGCGGCGGCCCGGGTCGGGCTGCCGATGGTGGCCGTCGCGACGAACCTCGCCCACGACGGCCTGTGCTCGCCGGTCGCCACGCTCGACAACGACAACGGCCGCGGCTCGTACGGCGTCCCCACCCCGATCGCCATCGTCGTCGACCTCGATGTCATCCGGGACGCGCCGGTCCGCTTCGTCCGCTCCGGCATCGGGGACGCGGTCTCCAACATCTCGGCCATCGCGGACTGGGAGCTGTCCCACCGCGTCACGGGCGAATCCGTTGACGGCCTGGCCGCCGCCATGGCCCGTACGGCCGGTGAAGCCGTCCTGCGCCACCCCGGCGGGGTCGGCGACGACGAATTCCTCACCGTCCTGACCGAGGCGCTGGTCCTCTCCGGCATCGCCATGTCGATCAGCGGGGACACCCGCCCGTCGTCCGGCGCCTGCCACGAGATCAGCCACGCCTTCGACCTGCTCTACCCCAAGCGCTCCGTGCTCCACGGCGAGCAGGTCGGCCTCGGCGCGGCCTTCGCCATGCACCTGCGCGGGGCCCACGAGGAATCCCAGCTGTTCACCGAGGTGCTGCACCGGCACGGACTGCCCGTGCTGCCCGAGGAGATCGGCTTCTCCGTCGACGAGTTCGTCCGGGCCGTGGCCTACGCGCCGCAGACCCGTCCGGGCCGTTTCACGATCCTCGAGCACCTCGACCTGTCCACCGACCAGATCAGGGACGCGTACTCCGACTATGCCAAGACCATCAGTAGCTGAACTCCGTCCGGTCGTTCACCCGGAGGGCGTGAAGGACCGGCGCAGCGGAGAACACTGGGCCGGGCGCATGTACATGCGGGAGATCTCGCTGCACGTCGACCCGTACCTGGTGAACACCCGGATCTCGCCCAACCAGCTCACCTACCTCATGGTGGTCGTGGGTGTCATCGGCGGCGCCGCGCTGCTCGTGCCCGGTCTCACCGGTGCGATCCTCGCGGTCGTTCTGTTCCAGATCTATCTGCTGCTCGACTGTGTCGACGGCGAGGTGGCGCGCTGGCGCAAGCAGACCTCCATCACCGGGGTCTATCTCGACCGGGTCGGCCACTATCTGTGCGAGGCCGCCCTGCTGATCGGCTTCGGCATACGGGGCGCGGACATCTTCCACCAGAACGGCACGGCCACCAACTGGCTGTGGGCCTTCCTCGGCACGCTCGCCGCGCTGGGTGCGATCCTGATCAAGGCCGAGACCGACCTCGTCGATGTGGCCCGCCAGCGCAGCGGACTGCCCGCCGTCAAGGACGAGGCGTCCGCGCCCCGCTCCTCCGGTCTGGCCCTGGCCCGCAGGGCCGCGGCCGCGCTCAAGTTCCACCGGCTCGTCGGCGGCATCGAGGCCAGCCTCTTCATCCTCGTGGTGGCCATCCTCGACACGATCCAGGGCGATCTGTTCTTCACCCGCCTCGGTATCGCGGTCCTCGCCGGTATCGCCATAGTCCAGACAGTCCTGCACCTGGTCTCCATCCTGGCGTCCAGCAGGCTGAGGTGAGTGACATGCGGCTCGGCGCGGTGATCATCACCATGGGTGACCGCCCCGACGATCTGCGTGCGCTGCTCGAATCGGTCGCCCGGCAGAAAGGCGACCCGATCGAGATCGTCGTGGTCGGGAACGGCGCCCCTGTGGGCGGCGTTCCCGCCGGCGTACGGACGGTCGAGCTGCCGGAGAATCTCGGCATCCCTGGCGGCCGCAATGTCGGCATCGAGGCATTCGGGCCCGCCGGCTCGGATGTGGACGCCCTGCTCTTCCTGGACGACGACGGTCTGCTGCCGAACACCGACACCGCCGAGCTGATCCGGGAGGCCTTCGCGGCCGATCCCGTGCTCGGTATCGTCAGCTTCCGGATCGCCGACCCGGAGACCGGACTCACCCAGCGGCGGCACGTCCCGCGGCTGCGCGCCTCGGACCCGCTGCGGTCGTCCCGGGTGACGACCTTCCTCGGCGGCGCCAACGCCGTACGGACGAAGGTCCTCTCGGAGGTCGGCGCGCTGCCGGGCGAATTCTTCTACGCCCATGAGGAGACGGATCTCGCCTGGCGGGCGCTGGACGCCGGCTGGATGATCGACTACCGCGCCGACATGGTGCTCAACCATCCGACGATGCCGCCGTCCCGGCACGCGGTCTACCACCGTATGGTGGCCCGCAACCGGGTCTGGCTGGCACGCCGGAATCTGCCCGCCCCCGTCGTCCCGCTCTATCTGGGGGTATGGCTGCTGCTCACCCTCGTCCGGCGCCCCTCCGTACCCGCGCTGAAGGCATGGCTCGGCGGGTTCAGGGAGGGCTGGGCGACCCCGTGCGGTCCGCGTCGTCCGATGAAGTGGCGTACGGTATGGCGGCTGACCCGGCTGGGCCGACCGCCTGTCATCTGACAAGCTCGGTTCTGAGAGCATCGGGCGTACTCCCGGGGCCTGGCCCTCCGTGCCTGTGCCCGACCGGCTGCGCATCTTGAACACGAAAGTTTCAACTTGTGAGTGACACAACCCATGAGGGTGCGATCGCTGTGAGCACCCCGCCGTCGCCCGACGACGGTCTGACCTCGGCGGAGCTCGCCGCCAAGTACGGCCTGGCGGTGAGTGGTGCCCGGCCAGGACTGGCCGACTATGTCCGGCAGCTGTGGGGCCGGCGCCACTTCATCCTGGCCTTCTCCCAGGCGAAGCTCACGGCCCAGTACAGCCAGGCGAAGCTCGGCCAGCTCTGGCAGGTGGCGACGCCGCTGCTGAACGCCTTTGTCTACTACTTGATCTTCGGCCTGATCCTGGGGACCAAGAAGGACATCCCGCAGGATGTCTTCGTCCCGTTCCTGGTCACCGGGGTCTTTGTCTTCACCTTCACCCAGAGCTCGGTGATGGCCGGGGTCCGCGCCATCTCCGGCAATCTGGGGCTTGTCCGGGCCCTGCACTTCCCCCGGGCCTCGCTGCCGGTCTCGTTCTCCCTCCAGCAGCTCCAGCAGCTGCTGTTCTCGATGATCGTGCTGATCGTCGTGGCGATTGCCTTCGGCAGCTATCCGGCGCTGAGCTGGCTGCTGGTCGTGCCCGCGCTGGCGCTCCAGTTCCTCTTCAACACCGGTCTCGCGCTGATCATGGCGAGGCTCGGCAGCAAGACCCCCGACCTCGCCCAGCTGATGCCCTTCGTGATGCGCACCTGGATGTACGCCTCGGGCGTGATGTTCTCCATCCCGGTGATGCTCAAGGACAAGCCCGCCTGGATCGGCGACGTCCTTCAGTACAACCCGGCCGCCATCTACATGGACCTGGTCAGGTTCGCGCTGATCGACGGCTACGACAGGTCGAATCTGCCCGCGCATGTCTGGCTCGTCGCACTGCTGTGGGCTGTCCTCCTGGGCGTCGCCGGCTTCGTGTACTTCTGGAAGGCTGAGGAGCGGTACGGCCGTGGCTGATGACATCGAGCAGGGACGTATCCCCACGGTCATCGCCGACGAGGTGCACATCGTGTACCGCGTCAACGGCGGTGGCGGCGGCAAGGGAAGCGCCACCGCCGCGCTGAGCCGCATACTCCGCCGCGACAAGGGGGAGTCGCGGGGTGTCCGTAAGGTGCACGCCGTGCGGGGGGTCACCTTCACCGCGTACCGCGGCGAGGCGATCGGCCTGATCGGCACGAACGGCTCGGGAAAGTCGACCCTGCTGCGCGCCATCGCGGGTCTGCTGCCGACGGAGAGCGGCAAGGTCTACACCGATGGCCAGCCCTCCCTGCTGGGCGTCAACGCCGCGCTGATGAACGACCTGACCGGCGAACGCAATGTCATCCTCGGCGGCCTGGCCATGGGGATGACGCGCGAGCAGATCCGCGAGCGGTACCAGTCGATCGTCGACTTCTCCGGCATCAACGAGAAGGGCGACTTCATCACCCTGCCGATGCGGACCTACTCGTCCGGCATGGCGGCCAGGCTCCGGTTCTCCATCGCCGCGGCCAAGGACCACGATGTCCTGATGATCGACGAGGCGCTGGCCACCGGCGACCGGAAGTTCCAGATCCGCTCCGAGCAGCGGATCCGGGAACTGCGCAAGGAAGCCGGCACGGTCTTCCTGGTCAGCCACAGCAACAAGTCGATCAGGGACACCTGTGACCGGGTGCTGTGGCTGGAGAGGGGCGAGCTGCTGATGGACGGCCCGACCGACGAGGTCATCAAGGCGTACGAGAAGGAGACCGGCAAGTAGGCCGGTCCACCGGAACGGATCCTTCCGCACCGACGAAGCCCCTGCCGGACCGCTCCGGCGGGGGCTCCGCCGTGGTGGGAGGACCGCCGAGCCCCACCCGGCCACGGGCCGTCACTCGTCAAAGATTCAGTCAAGTCCTGTGGCGTGGGGGAAGGTTGGCCTGTATTGCGGCGTTGGCGTACTGCGCGCAACACCCGGGCGTGGTCCCCTTAGTCGTACAACGTAAGCTGTGCAGGTGCTGATTCGCGGCAAGTGGGGTGATACCCCCTGAGCATCCCACCCGCCAAACAGCGTTCTGTACTCAGGAGGGCGGGCGGCGTGTCCGAAATGGGATGTATTGGGTCAGCAGTGTAGAACGGGAGATGTGACGGCAATGACGGGAAATCTCCAGCTCCGCGAGGATGATTCCGCCGTCCACGTACTGGGAAGTCCGAAGTGACGGGCACCCCACAGGCGCGCCCCGACGCCGCCTCGCGCACCACGCTGGACAAGGCCGCGGACGAGAACTTCCCCGTGGCTCCGTTCTTCCTGCCGCGGGCCTGGCGCGACGATCTGATGGCCGTCTACGGCTATGCCCGGCTCGTCGACGACATCGGCGACGGCGACCTCGCCCCCGGCGGCGCGGACGCCGCGTACCTGGGTGTCGACGCCGCCCGCGCCGATGACCGGCCGGCCGTGCTCGACGCCTTCGAGGCCGATCTGCGGCGCGTCTTCGACCCCGCGGGACCGGCCCCCGGCCACCCGCTGCTGCGCGCCCTGACACCGGTCGTACGGCGCCGCTCCCTGACTCCGGAGCCGTTCCTCGGGCTGATCGAGGCCAACCGCCAGGACCAGCTGGTGCGGCGCTACGAGACCTACGACGACCTCCTCGCCTACTGCGAGCTGTCCGCCAACCCGGTCGGCCGGCTGGTCCTCGGGATCACCGGCACCGCGAGCCCCGAGCGCCTGCGCCGCTCCGACGCCGTCTGCACGGCGCTCCAGATCATCGAACACCTGCAGGACGTGACCGAGGACCTGGGCCGCGACCGTATCTATCTGCCCGCCGAGGACATGAAGCGGTTCCATGTCACCGACGCGGATCTGGCCGCCGCCACCGCGAACGCGTCGGTACGCGCCCTGATCGCCTTCGAAGCCGAGCGCGCCGGGCAACTGCTGAATGAAGGCACCCCCTTGGTGGGTAGCGTCCACGGCAGGCTCAAGCTGCTGCTCGCCGGATTCGTGGCCGGAGGGCGTGCCGCCCTCGCTTCGATCGCGGCCGCCGGGCACGATGTGCTCCCCGGACCGCCCAAACCCACCAAGCCGCGTCTGCTGCGTGAAGTGGGAGCTGTCTTGCGAAGTGCGCACAGAGAGGGGTGAGCCGGAACGTGGAGGGACAGACACCCGTGTCCGCGCCGGTACTGGCGGCCTACAGCTACTGCGAGGCCGTCACCGGACAGCAGGCCCGTAATTTCGCCTATGGCATCAGACTGCTGCCGACCGACAAGCGGCAGGCCATGTCCGCGCTGTACGCGTTCTCCCGGCGGGTGGACGACATCGGCGACGGGACACTCGCACCCGAGGCCAAGCAGGCACGGCTCGAGGACACCCGCGCCCTGCTGGACAGGGTCAGGGAAGGCAAGGTGGACGAGGACGACACCGACCCGGTCGCCGTCGCCCTCACGGACGCGGCACGGCGCTTCCCGATCCCGCTCGGCGGGCTCGACGAGCTGATCGACGGCGTCCTGATGGATGTCCGCGGGGACACGTACGAGACCTGGGACGACCTCAAGGTCTACTGCCGCTGCGTCGCGGGCGCCATCGGCCGGGTGTCGCTCAGCGTGTTCGGCAGCGGAACGGGCGCGCCCGGCGCCGAGCGCGCCGCCGAGTACGCGGACACGCTGGGGCTCGCCCTCCAGCTGACCAACATCCTCCGGGACGTCCGGGAGGACGCGGGCAACGGACGTACGTATCTGCCCGCCGACGACCTCGCCAAGTTCGGCTGCTCCACCGGCTTCCACAGCGCCACCCCGCCCGCCGGCTCCGACTTCGCCGGCCTGGTGCACTTCGAGGTCCGCCGCGCCCGCGCCCTGTTCGCCGAGGGCTACCGCCTGCTGCCCCTGCTCGACCGGCGCAGCGGCGCCTGTGTCGCCGCCATGGCGGGCATCTACCGCCGTCTCCTCGACCGTATCGAGCGCGACCCCGAGGCCGTCCTGCGCGGCCGGGTCTCGCTCCCGGGGCACGAGAAGGCGTACGTCGCGGTGCGCGGGCTCTCCGGCCTGGACGCCCGGCACATCTCCCGGCAGGCCGTCAGGAGGCGTGGCTGATGCGGCACTTCGATGCCCGGGTCGGTCCCTTCCCGCCATCCGCGCACCGGCGGGTCGCAACCCCGCGCCGGTATGACGCGTCCCTGACTGCGACGGTCCGAGGGGGCACGCATGACGACAGATGACGGCTCGCTGTCCCGCCACGCGGTCGTGGTCGGTGCCGGGCTCGCCGGGGTCACCGCGGCCCTTCAGCTCGCCGACGCCGGCGTGCGGGTGACACTCGTCGAGGGGCGGCCGCGCCTCGGCGGTCTGGCCTTCTCGTTCCGCCGCGGCGACCTCACCATCGACAACGGCCAGCATGTGTATCTGCGCTGCTGCACGGCGTACCGCTGGTTCCTCGACCGGGTGGACGGCGCCGCGCTCGCTCCCCTGCAGGACCGGCTGGACGTACCCGTCCTCGACGTCGGCCGTGCCCGGCCGCGGCTCGGCCGGCTGCGCCGCAACGCCCTGCCCGTACCGCTGCATCTCGCCGCCGGACTCGCGACGTACCCGCATCTCTCGCTCGCGGAGCGCGCCTCCGTCGGGCGGGCCGCGCTCGCCCTCAAGCGGCTCGACCCGGCCGATCCCGCCCTGGACGGCATCGACTTCGCCACCTGGCTCGGCCGGCACGGACAGTCGGACCGGACGATCGAGGCCCTGTGGGACCTGGTCGGCGTGGCGACCCTGAACGCGACCGCGCCGCACGCCTCCATGGGGCTCGCCGCGATGGTCTTCAAGACCGGGCTGCTCTCCGAGCCCGGCGCCGCCGACATCGGCTGGGCGCACGTCCCGCTCGGCGAGCTGCACGACACGCTGGCGCGCAAGGCCCTCGACTCCGCGGGGGTGCGGACCGAGCTGCGCACGCGCGTGAACGCCGTCTCCCGTGCCGCCGAGGGCGGCTGGCACGTCGACGTGGACGGCGAGCGGCTCGACGCGGACACCGTCGTCCTCGCCGTACCCCAGCGCGAGGCCCACGCCCTGCTGCCCGCGGGCGCCCTCGACGACCCCGACCGGCTGCTCGACATCGGCACCGCGCCGATCCTCAACGTCCACGTTGTGTACGACCGTAAAGTGCTGCGCCGTCCCTTCTTCGCCGCGCTCGGCAGCCCGGTGCAGTGGGTCTTCGACCGCACCGACGCGTCCGGACTCACGGACGGCCAGTATCTGGCGGTGTCCCAGTCGGCCGTCGAGGACGAGATCGACCTGCCGGTCTCCGAACTGCGCGCGCGTTACCTCCCCGAGCTGGAACGCCTCCTGCCCGCCGCCCGGGGCGCGGAGGTACGGGACTTCTTCGTCACCCGGGAGCGGACAGCGACGTTCGCGCCCACGCCCGGCGTGGGCCGGCTGCGGCCCGAGGCCCGTACCCGCGTCCCCGGCCTCTTCCTGGCCGGCGCATGGACCGCCACCGGCTGGCCCGCGACCATGGAGGGCGCCGTGAGAAGCGGCTTCAGCGCCGCGGGCGCTGCCCTCTCCGAGCTCGGTCGCCGCCATGAACATCCCCTGCAGGAGGCGGCATGAGCCCGAGTACTGCACCTACGAGTACTGGAACAAGAGGAGAGACCGTGCCGACTGTGCCCCCGGCGAATCCGGCTGTCGACACCGCGGACGTCTACGCGCTGCTGGAGCGCGGGCGGAGCCTGGCCACGCCGGTGCTGCGCGCCGCCGTCAACCGGCTCGCCCCGCCCATGGACACCGTCGCCGCCTACCACTTCGGCTGGATCGACGCCGAGGGCCGGCCCTCCGACGGCGACGGCGGCAAGGCGGTGCGCCCGGCGCTCGCGCTGCTCTCCGCCGAAGCGGCGGGCGCCGCTCCCGAGAAGGGGATCCCCGGCGCCGTCGCCGTGGAACTGGTCCACAACTTCTCACTGCTGCACGACGATCTGATGGACGGTGACGAGCAGCGCCGCCACCGCGACACCGTCTGGAAGATGCACGGTCCCGCTCAGGCGATCCTCGTCGGCGACGCCCTCTTCGCGCTCGCCAACGAAGTGCTGCTGGAGCTCGGCACCGTGGAAGCGGGCCGCGCGACCCGCCGATTGACCACCGCCTCCCGCAAGCTGATCGACGGTCAGGCCCAGGACATCTCCTTCGAGCACCGCGAGCGGGTCACCGTCGAGGAATGCCTGGAGATGGAGGGCAACAAGACGGGCGCCCTGCTCGCCTGCGCCGTCTCCATCGGCGCGGTCCTCGGCGGCGCCGACGACCGGACGGCCGACACGCTGGAGGCGTACGGCCATCACCTCGGTCTCGCCTTCCAGGCCGTCGACGATCTGCTCGGCATCTGGGGCGATCCCGGGGCCACCGGCAAGCAGACCTGGAGCGATCTGCGCCAGCGCAAGAAGTCCCTGCCGGTCGTCGCCGCGCTCGCGGCCGGCGGACCCGCCTCGGAACGGCTCGGTGAGCTGCTCGCCGCCGACGCCAAGAGCACCGACTTCCAGAACTTCTCGGAAGAGGAATTCGCCGCCAGGGCCGCGCTGATCGAGGAGGCGGGCGGCCGCGAGTGGACCTCCCAGGAGGCCCGCAGGCAGCATGCCGTCGCCATCGAGGCCCTGGATGGCGTAGACATGCCGGAAAAGATCCGCGCGCAGCTCACCGCGCTCGCGGACTTCGTCGTCGTACGAAAGAGATGATCACTATTCGCATATGACCGCAGTCGCCGTCCACAGCCGTAGGCACCGGACGACGGAGACCCCAGGCACAGCAGAAGCACACCACTGCACGAAGGGGAAGCCATGACAGCGACGACCGACGGAAGCACCGGGGCCATGAGACCCCGAGCAGCCTCGGCCAGCGGACCAACCGATGTCCCTCTCGCCCCCGGCGGTGACCTACGGGTCGCCGCCGAGCGGGCCACCGCACGATCCGTCGAGCATCTGCTCGGCCTGCAGGACGCCCAGGGCTGGTGGAAGGGCGACCTGGAAACCAATGTCTCGATGGACGCAGAGGATCTCTTACTCCGTCAGTTCCTCGGGATCCAGAACGCGCGCACCACCGAGGCGGCCGCCCTCTTCATCCGGGGCGAGCAGCGCCCGGACGGTACCTGGGCCACATTCCACGGCGGACCGGGTGAACTCTCCGCCACCATCGAGGCGTACGTGGCCCTGCGGCTGGCCGGGGACCGCCCCCACGATCCGCACATGGCACGCGCCGCCGGCTGGGTCCGGGAACAGGGCGGCATCGCCGCGAGCCGGGTCTTCACCCGCATCTGGCTCGCCCTCTTCGGCTGGTGGAAATGGGACGACCTCCCCGAACTCCCGCCCGAGCTGATCTTTTTCCCCAAGTGGTTCCCGCTCAACATCTATGACTTCGGCTGCTGGGCACGGCAGACCGTCGTTCCGCTCACCATCGTCTCGGCGCTGCGGCCCGTACGGCCCGCCCCCTTCGCCCTCGACGAGCTGCACGCCGACGCAGGCAACCCCAACCCGGCCAAGCCGCTGGCGCCGGTGGCCAGTTGGGACGGCGCCTTCCAGCGCCTCGACAAGGCCCTGCACGCGTACCACAAGGTCGCGCCGCGCCGACTGCGCCGTACCGCCATGAACGCGGCCGCGCGCTGGATCATCGAACGGCAGGAGAACGACGGCTGCTGGGGCGGGATCCAGCCACCCGCCGTCTACTCCGTCATCGCGCTGCATCTGCTCGGGTACGACCTCGACCACCCGGTCATGCGCGCCGGACTCGAGTCGCTCGACCGCTTCGCCGTCTGGCGCGAGGACGGCGCCCGGATGATCGAGGCCTGCCAGTCCCCGGTGTGGGACACCTGCCTCGCCACCATCGCGCTCGCCGACGCCGGCCTGAGCCCGGACCACCCGGCGCTCGTCAAGGCTGCCGACTGGATGATCGGCGAGCAGATCGTCCGACCGGGCGACTGGGCCGTCCGCAGGCCCGGACTCACCCCGGGCGGCTGGGCGTTCGAGTTCCACAACGACAACTACCCCGACATCGACGACACCGCCGAGGTCATCCTCGCGCTGCGCCGGGTCAGGCACCCCGACCCCGCGCGGCTCGACGCGGCCATCGAGCGCGGCGCCCGGTGGAATATGGGCATGCAGTCGAGGAACGGAGCCTGGGGCGCCTTCGACGCCGACAACACCAGCCGGTTCCCCAACCGGCTGCCCTTCTGCGACTTCGGCGAGGTCATCGACCCGCCGTCCGCGGATGTCACCGGACATGTCGTCGAGATGCTCGCCTACGAGGGCCAGGCCCATCACCCCGGCACCCGGCGCGGAATCGACTGGCTCCTCGCCGAACAGGAGACCAACGGAGCGTGGTTCGGGCGCTGGGGCGTCAACTACGTCTACGGGACAGGGTCGGTGGTGCCCGCGCTGACCGCCGCCGGGCTGCCGCTCACCCACCCCGCGATCCGACGCGCCGTCAGCTGGCTCGAATCCGTGCAGAACGACGACGGCGGCTGGGGCGAGGACCTGCGCTCGTACCGCGAGGAGCGGTGGATCGGGCACGGCGCCTCGACCGCCTCCCAGACCGCCTGGGCGCTGCTCGCGCTCCTCGCGGCCGGGGAGCGCGAGGGCAGGGCCGTCGAGCGGGGCATCGGCTGGCTCACCGAGACCCAGCGGGAGGACGGCTCCTGGGACGAGCCGCAGTTCACCGGCACCGGCTTCCCGTGGGACTTCAGCATCAACTACCACCTCTACCGCGAAGTCTTCCCGCTCACGGCCCTCGGCCGGTATGTCCACGGAGAGCCCCTGGCTGCCCGCGCGGGCAGCCGCAAGGGGGGCTGATGGCGCGGTCCTCAGGACCGGCCGACGCCCCGGCCGGCCCCCACGCGGCGCTGCTGATCGCCTGCGCGCTCGGCATCGAGCGATTCGCCCTGCGCGGCGGCGGCCACGGCGACGCACCGGGGCCGGTGACCGTCCTCCGTACGGGCATGGGGCCCAAGAACGCCGAGCGCGCCGTGGCACGTGCGCTCGGAGAGCAGCGGACCAGGGACGCGGCCGTCATCGCGGCCGGATTCTGTGCCGGGCTCACCCCGGGGATGAACCCGGGGGATCTGATCGTCGCCGATGAGACCCGGGGCCCGTACGGACGCACGCCCTGTACGGGCACCGGGCTGCTTGTCGACGCGCTGACCCGGGCCGTACCCGGCCGCACGGTCCACACCGGTCCACTGACCGGCTCCGACCATGTGGTACGCGGCCATGAGCGGGCCGAACTGCGCACCACGGGGGCGGTCGCGGTGGACATGGAGTCCGCCGCCACGCTCCGAAGTGCTCTGAGCGCCGGGCCCCGCCCGGTTGCGGCCGTCCGGGTGGTCGTGGACGCTCCAGAGCATGAGCTCCTCCGTATTGGCACAGTGCGCGGTGGAATATCAGCCTTCCGCGTTCTCCGTGCCGTCCTGCCGGCTTTCTATGAATGGCACCGTTCTTTGCTGCTCCCCAGGAGGTGAGCTAGATGGCCATGCCGCTTCGTCAGACCATCAGGGTCGGGACGTACCTCTTTGAACAGAAGCTCCGCAAGCGTGAGAAGTTTCCGCTCATTGTCGAGCTGGAACCCCTCTTCGCCTGCAATCTGAAATGTGAGGGCTGCGGCAAGATCCAGCACCCGGCCGGCGTCCTGAAGCAGCGTATGCCCGTTGCTCAGGCCGTCGGGGCGGTGCTGGAGTCCGGGGCGCCGATGGTTTCCATCGCCGGCGGCGAGCCGCTGATGCATCCGCAGATCGATGAGATCGTCCGGCAGCTGGTGGCCAAGAGGAAGTACGTCTTCCTGTGCACCAACGCGATGCTGCTGCGCAAGAAGATCGAGAATTTCACTCCTTCGCCGTATTTCGCCTTCGCCGTTCATATCGACGGCCTGCGTGAGCGGCACGACGAGTCCGTCGCGAAGGAGGGAGTGTTCGACGAGGCGGTGGCGGCCATCAAGGAAGCCAAGAGGCGCGGCTTCCGGGTGACCACCAACTCCACCTTCTTCAACACGGACACTCCGCAGACCATCATCGAGGTGCTCAATTACCTGAATGACGATCTGCGGGTGGACGAGATGATGATCTCGCCCGCGTATGCCTACGAGAAGGCCCCCGACCAGGAGCACTTCCTGGGTGTCGACCAGACCAGGGAGCTGTTCAAGAAGGCGTTCTCCGGCGGCAACCGGGCACGCTGGCGCCTCAATCACTCGCCCCTCTTCCTGGACTTCCTCGAAGGAAAGGCCGACTTCCCCTGCACGGCGTGGGCCATTCCCAACTACTCGCTCTTCGGCTGGCAGCGACCCTGCTATCTGATGAGCGACGGGTATGTGCCGACCTACCGTGAGCTCATCGAAGAGACCGACTGGGACAAGTACGGCCGGGGCAAGGACCCGCGCTGCGCCAACTGCATGGCGCACTGCGGCTACGAGCCGACCGCCGTCCTCGCCACCATGGGCTCCCTCAAGGAGTCCCTGCGGGCGGTCCGTGAGACGGTCGCCGGCTCGCGCTGACGGGACGACCGCTGGAGAGCCTGTCGCACCGGGGCTCCCCGAGCCGCCGGCCCGGCCGATCGCGACGCGCCGTTCATGGCGCGTCCGGGCCCGGCCGGCGGCGGCCGGTGGGGGGCGGTGCGGCAGGCCCGGCACACAAGGAGAGCACGGAATGACCCAGCCCAAGGAGTCCGCGCAGCTCAACGAGGTCAAGGAACTCAAGCAGCCGAAGGGCTTCGACCTCACCCAGCTTCTCGCGGAGCGCGGCGCCGAGCGCTACGAACTGCACGCCAAGTACCTCAACCACCAGCTCCCGCGCATGCTGCACACCATCGGCTTCGACCGGGTCTACGAGCGGGCCGAGGGCGCCTACTTCTGGGACGAGGACGGCAACGACTATCTGGACATGCTCGCCGGCTTCGGCGTGATGGGGCTCGGCCGGCACCACGCCGTCGTACGCAAGGCCCTGCATGATGTCCTCGACGCCTCGCTCGCCGATCTCACCCGCTTCGACTGCCAGCCGCTGCCCGGACTGCTCGCCGAGAAGCTGCTGGCCCACTCCCCGCATCTGGACCGGGTGTTCTTCGGCAACAGCGGTACGGAAGCGGTGGAGACCGCCCTCAAGTTCGCCCGGTACGCGACGGGCAGGCCCAGGATCCTGTACTGCGCGCACGCCTTCCACGGGCTCACCACGGGATCCCTGTCGGTCAACGGCGAGGACGGATTCCGGGACGGCTTCGCACCGCTGCTGCCCGACACCGCCATCGAGCTCGGCGATCTCGACGCGCTGGAGAGGGAGTTGAAGCGCGGCGACGTGGCCGGGTTCATCGTCGAGCCCATCCAGGGCAAGGGGGTGCACGCGACGCCGCCCGGCTTTCTGCGCGCCGCCCAGGACTTGCTGCACCAGCACAAGGCGCTGCTCATCGTCGACGAGGTGCAGACCGGTCTCGGCAGGACCGGTGACTTCTACGCGTACCAGCACGAGGAAGGGGTGGAGCCCGATCTCGTCTGTGTGGCGAAGGCGCTCTCCGGCGGCTATGTGCCCGTCGGCGCGACCCTCGGCAAGGACTGGATCTTCAAGAAGGTCTACTCCTCGATGGACCGGGTGCTGGTCCACTCGGCGAGCTTCGGATCCAATGCGCAGGCCATGGCGGCGGGCCTGGCCGTGCTGTCGGTGATGGAGGACGACAAGATCGTCGCCAACGCGCGGGCGACCGGCGATCTGCTCAGATCACGGCTGGCCGCGCTCGTCGGCCGCTACGAGCTGCTGCACGAGGTACGGGGCCGGGGCCTGATGATCGGCATCGAGTTCGGCCGGCCGACCTCGATCAAGCTGCGCAGCCGCTGGACCATGCTGCAGGCGGCCCGCAAGGGACTCTTCGCGCAGATGGTGGTCGTGCCGCTGCTCCAGAAGCACCGCATCCTCACCCAGGTCTCCGGCGACCATCTGGAAGTGATCAAGCTGATTCCGCCGCTGACCATCGGCGAACGCGAGGTGGAGCGCTTCGTGGACGCCTTCACGGCGGTGATGGACGACGCCCATGGCGGTGGCGGACTGATGTGGGACTTCGGCAGGACACTGGTGAAGCAGGCCGTCGCCAACCGGTAGGACGCGGGTTCGCACGCGGTGGACGCCGCATTTGCCTCCGGGGCAAGAAAGTTGCCCCGGAGGAAATATTTTGGCCCAATGGAGGGATGAGCACTCCTCCCACCGGAGAGCCGACGGGCGAGCTGCCCGACGAGCTCCCCGATGTCGCGCCACGCCTGCGCGAGCTGCGCCGTGGCCGCCGCCTCACCCTGGAGACCGCCGCCGGGCGGGCGGGGCTGTCCCCCGCCCATCTCTCCCGGCTGGAGACGGGCCGCCGGCAGCCCTCCCTGCCCATGCTGCTGGCCCTGGCCCGTATCTACGGGACGACCGTCTCCGAGCTGCTCGGGGAGATCCCGCCGGAGCGCGACCCCATCGTCCGCGCCGGCCGGACGGAGCCCGTGGAGGCGGACGGCTGGACGTACCACCAGGCGGGCGGCTCGGGCCGGGCCATGCAGCCGCTGCGCGTCCAGGTGCCGTACGGGGCGCAGGGTGACCTCGTCCGCGTACACCCGGGGGAGGAGTGGCTCTATGTCCTCGAAGGACGGCTGCGGCTGAGCCTCGGGGACGCCGTGCATGTACTCGGCCCGGGGGACAGCGCGCACTTCGACTCGCTCACACCGCACCGGATCGCGGCCGCCGGGCCCGCCGGGACCGAGCTGCTCTTCGTCCATACCCTGCTGCAGAGCCCCGCCGCCGAGCTGTGCCTCGGTGGCGGGGCCCATCGCCGCTGACCTGCCAGAGAAAGGCCAGTCACCATGTCAGAGAATCCAGCCGGGAACCCGGCCGCGACGCCTGCCGAGCCGGAAGCCCGGCCGGCGCGCGTCGCGCATGAGGAGAAGTCGTTCCCCCGGGGGCTGGTGATCCGGCTCTTCGCCTATCTGGTGGCCGGCCATCTCTTCGCGGGCTTCCTCTATCTGCTCTTCGAACTGGGAGCGCGCGGGCAGTAGGGGCGGCGGCGAGGGCCGGGGCGGCCGGTCCGCCGCCGCGCGGTCAGCTCTCGTCGAGGAGGCGGGCGCGCAGCCGCTCGCGGGTCTCGGGGGCGAGGCCGAGGCCCTCGGTGAGATAGCGGTCGGTGGTGCCCCAGGTCTTCCCGATGGTCTCGAAGGCCGCGGCGAGATATTCGGCGCGGGCGTCGAAGAGCGGGCTGAGCAGCTCCATCACCTCGGGGGACTTGCCGGCGGGAGAGTTGTCGCTGCGGCGTACGAGATAACGGCGGTGCGGGTCGTTCGACTTCAGATAGTCGGCCTCGATCGCCTCGGGCTCGACCCCGACCGCGAGCAGGGACACGGCGATGGAGAGACCGGCCCGGTCCTTGCCCGCCGCGCAGTGCATCAGCGCCGGGACGCTTTCCTCGGCGAGGGCGTGCAGCACCCGGCTGTGCTCGGCGACGCGGTCCGTGATGATCGCCCGGTACGAGTTGATCATCCGGTCCGCGGCCTTGCCGTCCGACAGGAGCGAGCGCAGCTGGTCGAGATCACCGTCCCGGACCATCTTCCAGAACTCGGCGCCGTCGGTCGGGTCGGTGAGCGGAATGTTCACATTTCGCACCCCGGCCAGCTCCACGTCCACGCCGTCGAGCTTGAGGTCGGCGGCATTGCGGAAGTCGAAGACCGTGTGCAGGCCGAGGGAGGAGAGGAAGGCGGCGTCGGCCGCGGTGGCGTTGGCGAGATGGCCGCTGCGGAAGAGCCGTCCGTACCGAACCCGTCGGCCGTCCGTGGTCGGCAGCCCGCCCACGTCACGGAAGTTGCGCACTCCGGACAGCTCGGGCTCGGTCGACGGGACCTGCGGCAGCTGCTGCGTCACGGCCTGCTCCTCCGTGTCTGCCGTCGGCGCTGCTCGCCGACGATGTCGACTCCTGACCCTACGACATCTGTTCGCACGGCAATCAGTTCGACCGCACGGGATGCAGATTGACATTATTCGGACATCACGCACAGGTTGATATCGCCCAAATCATCATCTGTCCGTATTGAGATATTTAGCCCAAGATGCCCCGGTCGAGGGGGAGATGGGCCTCGACCAGTGAGCAGGATCATATCCGTGACGTTGCGTGGCTGTACCAAGAAACGGAATTGCTGCCTCACATGGAATCCGAAGATCGGTAATCCACGCAGGGTGACCGGAATTCCCGGGTGATATCGAAGCGGGTGTCATCGGCGGAAATCAGAGGGCTTGTTCAGGCCGTCCCGACTCGCCTACGTTCACCCTCAATCCGAGCGGAACGCCAAATCCTGCCGCCGCTCGGAATTCGCACTCACCCATCCACGCGTGGCAGGAGCGGGGAACCCAGGTAGTACGCCGGCCCTTAGGCCAGGACCGGCTTGGGGTGAAGTCGCGCAGCACGCGCGGCCGGGCATCTCCAGCCCGAACCCGACAGCTTACCTCGCAGGCGCCGGAGAGGAATTCGTCATGCCCGGTAAGCATCGCCGTCCCAAGTCCAACCCGATTGCCCGCGGATTCATCGTTGCCGGCGCGGGCGGGGCCGCCCTCGCGCTTCCGCTCATGGGCGCCACCGGTGCGCACGCCGCCGAGAAGGCCGCGCCGCAGTCCGCCTCCGTCGCGCACACGGCCCAGAGCCTGTCCGCCTCCGCCAAGTCCCCGAGGCTCTACACCGTGGTCGCCGGCGACTATCTGTCCAAGATCGCCCGCGACCACAAGGTCCGCGGCGGCTGGCACAAGCTGTACAAGGACAACCGCAAGGCGATCGGCGCCGACCCGTCGCTGATCCACCCCGGCCTGCGGCTCACCCTCGGCGCCAAGGCCGGAGCCGCCCACTCCGCGACCCCGGCCACGACCTCCAGCAAGCCCACGAAGCCCGCGGAGCCGTCCGAGGAGCCCTCGGAGCCGTCCACCGTCACGGAGCCCACCGCCCCGGCCACCGAGACCCCCGTGCCGAGCAGCGATGCCGGCTTCACCCTGCCCATCGACGGCGGGCAGCCCAGCACGCCGTACCACGCCTCCGGCAGCAGCTGGTCCAGCGGCTACCACACCGGTGTGGACTTCTCGGCCTCCACCGGCACCGTGGTGAAGGCGGTCGGCGCGGGCACCGTCGTGACGGCCGGCTGGGGCGGCTCGTACGGCAACCAGGTCGTCATCCAGCACAGCGACGGCCACTACTCGCAGTACGGCCACATGTCCTCCCTCTCCGTCTCCGCCGGCCAGACCGTCAGCGAGGGCCAGCAGATCGGGCTCTCCGGCGCCACCGGCAATGTCACAGGACCGCACCTGCACTTCGAGATCAGGACCGGCCCGGAGTACGGCTCGGACATCGACCCGCTGGAATTCCTCCGTCAGCACGGCGTCTCCATCTGATCGGTGAAGCCCTGATATGGCATCACCTCCGCCCGGCACCCGGAGTGCCGGGCGGAGATCATTTCGCGTATTCCCGCTTGGGTGAATCTTGACCGATGGCATATCTCACCCACCGTCAACTCCTTCTTACGGTCGCGTAGGTCACATCCACGGGTGAAAGATGTGCTGCTGTGGCAGACGATTCGAGATCAAGAAGAAGAGGCGTATTCGGGTCGTACACGGCGATCGGTGACAGCTTCACGGAAGGCGTGGGAGATCCGGGGCCCGACGGGCTGTATGTCGGCTGGGCGGACCGCCTCGCGGTTCTGCTCGCGGACCAGCTTCCGGTCTCCGGCGAGACGGCGGACGCCGTGCACGGTGATTTCCGGTACGCCAATCTCGCCGTACGCGGCCGGCTGCTGGACCAGATCGTCGACGAGCAGATACCGCGCGCGAAGGAACTCGGCCCGGACCTGGTGACCTTCTGCGCCGGAGGCAACGACATCATCCGGCCCGGCACCGACCCCGACGATGTCGCCGAGCGCTTCGAACGCGCCGTCGCCGACCTCACCGGCGCCGTGGGCACCGTCATGGTGACCACCGGCTTCGACACCCGGGGCGTCCCCGTGCTGCGCCATCTGCGCGGCAAGATCGCCACGTACACCGCTCATGTACGGTCCATCGCCGACCGCTACGACTGTCCCGTGCTCGACCTCTGGTCCCTCAAGTCCGTCCAGGACAGGCGGGCCTGGGACGGGGACCGGCTGCATCTGTCACCCGAGGGACACACCCGTGTCGCCCTGCGCGCCGCACAGGTGCTCGGCCTCGACGTGCCCGCAGACCCGGACCAGGTGTGGCCGCCGCAGCAGCCGCGCGGCACGTTCGAGGTGCGGCGCGACAACATCCACTGGGCACGGGAGTATCTGGTGCCCTGGATCGGGCGCCGGCTGCGCGGCGTCTCCTCCGGGGACCATGTCGCGGCCAAACGGCCCGATCTGCTGCCGCTGAAGCACTGACGGCGGGGGTGTGCCGGGCGCCGCGCTACGCCCCCGCCGGGATCCGCTCCAGTACCCCGCCCGCGAAGACGTCGTACAACGGCAGCGTCTCCAGATGCACATAGCCGATATGACAGTCGCACACAGCCAGCGGGCAGGCCCGAGGGCCGAGCGCCCGCCGGTACGACCCGTCGTAGAGATTGCCCAGCTCGGCGCGGACGAAATGGCAGCGCCGTACCGTACCCTCCCCGTCCACCGAGATCACCGACTCACCCGTACGGCACGGCAGACCGGCCGAGCGGTGCGGATGACGGCTGTACGGGAAGAGCGGATCGAGCTCCGTCCAGCGGGCGGCCTCCTCGTCCGTATAGCTGTGCCCCTCGGCCGCGTTGATCCAGAGATAGATGTGCCCGGGCAGCTCGGCGCGCAGCCGTCGGGCGTGCTCCTGATGGCCGGGAAGGCCGACGACGCCCACGCTGAACCGGATGCCCCGGTCGGCCAGGTCATGACACTTCGCCAGGAAGCGGTCGTACGGCGTCTGGCCCGGGTGGTACGTGCACCACAGGGCCAGCGTCCGCGGGTCGGCGTCCGCCAGCCAGTCGGTGCGGCAGCTGAGATTCGTCTGGATGGCCACCCGGCGGACATGCGGCAGCCCGGACAGCTCGGTGAGCGCCCGCCGGTACCAGGAGCGGACCAGACCCTCGCCCCAGGGGGTGAACAGGACCGACAGCCGGTCCTCCGTCTGCGCCGACGCCCAGGCGGTGAAGCGCTCCAGGGCAGCCCGGTCGGCGCGCAGCTGCTCGCGGCTGTCGCGCCGCTTGGCGAACGGGCAGTACGGACAGTCGTAGTCGCAGGAGGAGAGCGGGCCGCGGTAGAGGATCGTCAGGTCCACGGGGTCTCACTTCGCTTCGTACGTGGCCATCGCGGCCCGTACGGCGGGAGAGAAGAGCGCCGGGCCCAGGGCGTCCGAGTGGGCGAGCCCCTCGGGGGAGAGCCGCAGCAGCCCGGGGCCCGCGCCGCCGTCGAGCCAGCCGAGCGCCGCGAACCGGCCCAGCTCGGCCGGGAAGTCCTCGGCGGGGCCGCTGCCGAACCGCTCGCGGTAGCCGGCCACTTCCATGCCCCCGGCCTGTAGGAGCGACTGGAGGAGATGACGACGGCGCGGCTCGTCACCGTCGACCCGGTAGCCCACCTCGGCCCGTGAGAAGTCCTCCGCCACTGTGTACGCGTCGATGATCGTCCGTATCTCGCGCATATCGACGGCGTAGTCGAAGGAGTAGTGCAGCCCCGAGGTGTACGAGCGGGCTCCGCAGCCGAGGCCGATCATGCCGTCGGTCTGGCAGGCGTGGTCGTCGGCCCCCTGGGACGGGGAGCCGGGGCGGCGGAACATCCGCATGGACACCTGCTCGTAGCCCTGTGTGAGGAGGTGATCGCGGCCCTGCCGGTAGAGCCGCAGCCGCTGCGCGTCCCAGGCCGCGTCGCTGGCCGTGCCGATCCTGCCGAGGCCGGTCAGGGGCCGTACGTACAGGGGATAGAGGTACAGCTCCTCGGGTTGCCAGGCGAGCGCGGCGTCCAGGGAGTGGCGCCAGGTCTCCTCGGTCTGGCCGTCGATGCCGTAGATGAGATCGATGTTGAGGACGGGGATCCCCGCCTCGCGGATCCGGCCGAGCGCGGCCTCGACCTCGGCGCGGCGCTGCGGGCGCACGGCGGCCTTCGCCTCCGCGTCGACAAAACTCTGGACACCGATGCTCAGCCGGGTGGCGCCGCGCTCGGCGAGCACGGCGAGCCGGTCGGCGGTGGCCGTGGCGGGGGAGGTCTCGACGGAGAGCGGGACGGCGCGCAGATCGGCGCCCATCCGCTTCTCGGCGATGTCGCAGAGCCGGTCCAGCTCATCGGGGTCGAGGTAGGTGGGCGTGCCACCGCCGAAGGCCGCGGCGGCGAACCGTACGGAGCCGTCGCCGCCGTCGCCGCTCGCGCCGCTTCCGCCGCTCCCGCCATTTTCGCCGAGCGCGTCGCGTACGGCCGTCGCCTGCCGGTCGAGGGCGTCGAGGTAACGCGTCGTCAGCTCGTCGGGAGCGCCGATCCGGGTGAAGAGATTGCAGAAGCCGCAGCGGACCTCACAGAACGGTATGTGCAGATAGAGGGAGAGGGCGTCCTTGCGCTCGCCGGCCCACAGGTCGCGCAGCGCCGGGCGGTCGTCGAGCGGGCGGTACGCCGTCTTGTGCGGATAGGCGTAGACATAACTCTCGTACGGACGGGGTGCGGTGGTGGTGGCGGTGTTCATCGGGCGGCCCCAGGTTCCAGGAAGAAGTGGGCGTACGGCACGGTCCAGACGACCTCATGGCCCAGCCGGTGCCCGGTCCAGCCGTCGTCGCCGTAGGCCGTGCCGTGGTCGGAACACACGATCGTGAAGCAGCGGCGGCGGCTGCTCGCGGCGGCGAAGAGCCGGCCTATGTGCCGGTCGACATATTCGAGGGCGGCGGCGTGCGTGGCCCGGGAGTCGCCCGCCTCCCGGGTGGCGCCGGGCAGATGGAACCAGTTGGGCTGGTGCAGCGCGGAGACATTGACGAAGAGGAACAGCCGCCGCTCGCGCGGCAGCCCGGCGACCACCCGCTCCGCCCGGTGGATCTGGGCCTCGAAGGAGGCCGGGGAGGCCACACCGAACTCCGGTTCCCAGTGGCTCTCCTGGAACATGCCGGGCAGGACGGAGCCGAGCGCGCCCCGCCGATTGAAGAAGCCGACCCCGCCGACGCACACCGTGTGATAGCCGGCCGCCGCGAGGCCCGACACCAGATCAGGGGTGTCGTAGACAAACGTCCGGTCGGCCGTGGTCTCGCTGCCCCCGAAGCGCGCGGCGAACAGCCGCGGATGCGGGCCCGGCTCGGCGGGCGTGGGCAGAAAACCGGCGAAGATCGCCTGGTGGGAGGCGTAGGTGAAGCTGCCGGGCGCGTGCCGCCGCTCCCAGCGGCCGTCCGGGAGATGGCGGGCGAGATGCGGGATCCGGCCCGCCGCGGCGAGTTCCTCCGCCACATCGAAGCGCAGGGTGTCGAGAGTGACGAGCAGCAGATCGTCCTGTCCGACGACCTCGTTCATGTCAGGTGTCCGCATGCGCGTTCCTCGGTCGTCCGGGGCGGCGGGCCGCACGTGTCGGCAGGGCGGCGAGCTGCGCCGCGTACGTGTCCAGGCCGTCGGCGCCGCTGCCGGGCAGTCCCGTGAGACCGGGCAGCAGGTCGCCGAAGGCGTTGACCTCGCCGACCGCGAACCGCCGCCAGCTCGGGGCGGGCAGCAGATCGACGCCCACGCAGTGGGTGCCGGGGAAGCAGCCGGCCGCCTCTTCGCAGACGGCGAGAGCCGCGGCCCAGCTGCCGCCGGACGCCTCGACGGCGGCCCGGACCGCGCCCAGATCCCCCCGGGCCCCGCCGAGGTGGAGATTGGTCATGGGGGAGCGGCTGGTCCGTACGACCGCGTGGGTGGCACGGCCCGCGACGACCACCACCCGCAGATCGGCCGACCGGCCGTCCTGCGCCGCCTTGGGCAGCCAGCGTTCGATGTGCAGCCCGTCGGGCGCGAGGGTGTCGACGATCGCCGCCACCTCGCGCTCGGTCGTGTAGCGGCGCACCCGCAGCGAGTTGAAGAGGCGGCCCGAGGCGTCGCGCTCGACGGAGGTGGTGGCGCACACCCGCCCGGGGCCCGCCGTCTCGACGGCGAGGACCCCGGACGCCGATGAGCCGTGGGCGAGCTTGACGAACGCCCGGCGCAGCCCGGCCGCCGCCATCAGGGCCCGCACCTCGGGCCAGCCGGACACGGCCGGAGCGCCGGATCCCGAGGCGGGTGACGAGGTGGGTGACGTGGGAACCGGCACCCCCGCCGTGTCCAGCACGCCGTGGCAGAGCCGCTTGTCGAAGAGCACCGCCAGCTCGTCCGGATCGTCGAGCAGATCCGCTCCGGCGGCGCGGGCCGCCCGGCCGAGCCCGCGGGCGGCGGCCGTGAACGTCTCGTACCAGCGCGCGGTGCCTTCGACCCGTGTCGGGTCGTCCGTACCGCGGAGCAATCGCTCCACCTCGGGGTCCTCGCCCGGGGAGTCGATCCGTACCGTCTCACCGGCCGTGAACCGGGCCTGCCCGCACAGCACATCGAGCCAGGCCACCTCCCGGGCGGCGGGCAGCCCGGCGGCCCGCACGGCGTCCTGGAACAGGGTGACGCGGCGGTTGCCGGGATTCCCGACCACGGCGAGGGTGAGATCCGTACCGCCAGGGACCGAAGCGCTCAGATCCGTAACGCCCGGGACCGAATCGCTCACAGCCGTACGGCCAGGGACCGGGCTGCTCAGGGGCGGCATCGGGTCACTCCGCCACCGCGGTGTAGCGGTGCTCCGTGCCGTCGTCCTCGGTGTCCACTTCCCCGCTGTCGGCGAGGTCGACCTCCACACCGGCGGCGCCGAGCGTGGCGAGGATCCGCTCCCGCATCGCCTCACCCAGATAGTTGTGGTGCAGATCGAGCTTCTTGAGGTGCGTGAGCGGCTGGCCGCCGAGCAGCGCCTCGGCGCCCTCGTCGCCGAGGGTGCCCATCGAAAGATCGAGGATCTCCAGACCGGCGACGACCGGGGCACCCGCCAGGGCTGTCGCGATCTCGTCCTGTATCTCGCTGTTGCGCAGCGCCAGATACCGCAGCCGGGGGAGCCGCGACCCGGCCAGGATCGGTGCCAGGTCGGCCACCTGCGCGTTCGCGCCGTACCACGAGGTGCCGAGCCAGAGGTCCAGATGCTCCAGCGCGGGCAGGTCGCTCGCCGCGACAGAGCGCACCACCTCGGCGTCCAGGCCACCCGTCTCGATGGTCAGCGAGCGCAACCGGTCGTGCCGGACGGCGGGGAAGCGCAGATCCTGGCCGCCGCGGACCCCGAACTCGCGCAGCGCGGGGAAGGCGTCGAGCAGCGGGGTCACCAGCCCCTGGTTGATCCAGGAGATCTCGCACTCGTCGAACGTGATGTCGCCGAGGAACAGGGCGCGCAGCGCCGGCAGCCGCCCGCTCGCCGCGACGAGGGCCGAGATGACCTCGCCGGGCCCCGACTCGTAGGCGTCGCTCCAGGAGCCGACGATCAGAGCCCGGACCTCGGTGGTGTCCACCGCGTCGGTGAAGCGGGTGAACGCCTCCTCCCACTGCTCCTCGGCCTCGTACGAATCGACCGAGACGCGCCAGGCCACGGAAGCCGGAGCCGGGAGCTCCGCCGTCGCTTCGGCGCCGGGGAAGTCGAACGCGGGCAGGCCGTACAGCTCCTGCAGATGGTTCGAAATGGTCATGGCGGATGCTCCAGACACCGGGTGACGTTGATCGGCTGACGTGCGAGCAGTTCTACCAAGCACCACTGACAACGCCCGTCGTCGGGGCCGGATTGTCAGACCCTCCCCTTAGCGTCGTTCACAGGTTCGGCGCACTCGGCGCCGCCGGTGGAGGGGAGAGCCATGTACCGGCAAGGAGACGTGCTCATCATGCCCGTCGCGGAAGAGACGGTGCCGTCGCAGTTCGTGGACGCCGCGGCCGCGTCCGGCGAGCCGAGGGACGCGCGCGGCCGGCTGGTCCTGGCGCTCGGTGAGGTCACCGGTCATGCCCACGCCGTGACCGGTCCCGGCCGGCTCTTCCGTGAGCCGGGTGACCAGGCCGGGCCGATGCTTCTCCATCTCCCGGACGGCGGACGGGTGGTGCACGAGGAGCACGCGGCGATACCGCTGCCCCAGGGGTGGTTCCGGGTGGTGCGCCAGCGCGAGTACCTGCCGGGCGCGGTGCGCGTCGTCGCGGACTGAGCGCGGACCTCCGTCGCCGCGCACCAGCGGCGGCACGCAACGGCACGGAAAACAGCGGTGCGCAGACACCGGACAGGGACCACAGGGACCACAGGGGACGGGGCTTCAGACATGAGTTACGTGGACACATGGCGGGCTGTCGCGGCGGCGACGGGTGCGACGGACCGGCCGGCCGCCGAGGACGGGGTGCGGCTCGCCTACCGAAGGGCGGGCCTGGCGGAGCCGGAGCGGATCATCTGGGCCGGGTCACCGCTGGCCGGCGCGCGGGCCGCGCGGTCGCTGACCGACGCAGGACGGTCGGTGCGCGATGACGTGCGCACATATCCCTGGGCGGAGGAACGGCGCAGGGTGCACGACGCGTTGGGCCCGGCCGGCTGGGCCGAGCACTGGAGCGTCACCGGCGCCCGCCTCTGGGACACCACCCGGGCGCTCGCCGAGCGGATACGCACCGGGGTCGTCGAGGCGCTCGCCGAGAAGCCCTCGGAGACGGCCGGGATCCGGACGGTGCTGCTCGACGCGGTGCTCGGGCAGCACGACGCGGCCTGGCTCGCGGCGTTCGACGGCCGCAGTGAGCGCCTCGAAGGACTGGCCGAGGTGGCGCGGCACGCGGGCTGGTGGTGGCCGTACGAACACGCCGTGGTGATCTGTGAGCGTCCCGTCGCCCTGCATCGCGACGAAGCGGGCCGTCTCGACCGCGGGGACGGCCCCGCGCTGGCCTACCCCGACGGCTTCGCCCTGTACGCGTGGCGCGGGATGCCGGTCCCGGCCGCGTTCCTGAGTGAGCTGCCGGAGCTGACTCCCGAACGGATCCGCGCCGAGGCGAACGCCGAACTGCGCCGCGTGATGCTCGAGTACTACGGCTACGACCGCTATCTGAGCGAGTCGGACGCGCAGCCCGTTCACCGCGACGAGACCGGCATACTCTGGCGGATCGCACTGGACGGCGACGAGGACGTCGTGATGGTCGAGGTGGTCAACTCCACGCCGGAGCCGGACGGGTCGCACCGCACCTACTGGCTGCGGGTGCCCCCCACCGCCAGGACGGCGAAGGAGGGCGTCGCCTGGACATTCGGGCTCGAAGCGGAGGCATACGAACCGACGAGCCAGACCTGAAAGGCCCGGACACGCCCTGCTCCGGACCCGTCCTGCCCCGGACCCGTCCTGCCCGGGGCCGCTCGGCGGCGCGTCGCTCAGGCCTTGGCCGCGAGCAGTCCGTCCTCGTCGATCAGCGCCGCGCCGCCCTCGCCCGTACAGGCATAGGCACCGGCCACCGCGCCGAGCCGGGCGCACTCCTCGAGATCCCGGCCGGCCAGCCGTCCGTACAGAAATCCGCAGACGTACGCGTCACCCGCACCGTTGGAGTCCACCACCGGCGCGGGTGGGACGGTCGCCCGGATCGGGCGCGGGGTGCGGCTGCCCTCACGGATCATCAGGTACGAGCCGCCGGCGCCCGCCGTCGCCACCACTGCCTCGGCCCGGCCCTCGCGCAGGATCTCCCGCATCACCGAGGCGATCCGCTCGCTCGCCCCCGCCGCGCTGAGAAACACCAGATCGGAGCGGAACGCGAAATCCTTGTGCTGGTCGTCGAGACCGTCCCAGTCGTGCAGATCGGTCGAGACCGGAACCCCGAGCGCCTGGATGTCATCGAAGAGGAACCGCGCGAAGTTGGTGATCGACAGATGGACATGGCGGGCACGCTCGAGATGAGGGAGATAGAAGTCGCGCGGCATCCGCAGATCGTCCGGATCCCGGGCGTCGTAGAAGGACATCCGGCGGCCCGTCTTCTCGACCAGGTTGACCGCGCGCCGGGTGCCCGCCGGGGAGATCAGGGCCTCGAAGTCCACCCCGCCCTTGGCGAGCCGCTCGCGGACCTGGCCGCCGGTCCAGTCATCCCCTATGTAGTCGAGGAACTTGACGTTCAGTCCGAGCTGCCGGCAGCCGAGAGCCACATTGCCGCCGGTGTGCCCGGGCCATTCGCGGATCGGTCCCACGCCGACCGAATCGGCGAGCGGCACGGGCAGTGAGTCGACCCGGACCACCGTGTCCACCCCGCTGCCCCCGATGACCAGCACATCGTGACCGAGTGGACCGGGCTGACCGAGCCGGTCGGCCTGCTGGTCGTGCCGGGTCCGGTCGGTGCCATCGCTCTGATCGAGCTGGTCGGTCCGCTGCTGTGCCACAGTCTCCCTCTCCGGTTCGGATGTCCGTCCGCCACACTACGGCCGCTGCCCTATCCCCCGGGGCCGTCGAGCACCGCGAGGTCGACACCCAGCTCACGGGCGAGCGCCGCGTCCGCCCACTCCAGCAGGGTGGAGCGCGACAGCGAACCCGCGTACGAGGTCATCTGGACCGCGAGCCCGTCCAGCAGCGCGGTGAGCCGCCAGGCCGCCGACGCCGGGTCCGTACACCGGAATTCACCCGTGGCCGAGCCCTCCGCGATGACCTCGGTCAGAGCCGCCTTCCACTGCTGGTCGAGATCGCGGGCCACGTCACGCAGCGCGGGTTCGCGCAGCGCCGCCGCCCATCCCTCGATCCACAGCTTCCAGCCCTTCGCCTCGCCCGTCGGCGCGTACCAGCGGACCGCGCCGTGGAGCCGCGCCAGCGCGGTGGTGCGCCGGCCGAGCAGCGTGCGCAGCTGGGCCAGATCGTCCCGGGCGGCATGGGCGAACGCGGCCGCGACCAACTTCTCCTTGGTCGAGAAGTGGTACAGCACCAGCGCGTTGCTGACGCCGAGCACGGCGGCGACATCGGAGATCCGCAGCGCCGCCACACCCCGCGCCTCGATCTGCCCGATGGCGGCGCGCAGCAGGGCCTCGCGCCGTTCCTCCACACCCAGCCGCACTCTCGCCACGCCTGCCACCCTATCCAGCAGGCTCAGCGATACCGGCCGTACCGCAGGGCGATGACCGGCAGCCGGTCGGCGACGATGGCGTGCGCGGCGGCGCGCGGAGTCGTACCGTCCGCGTCGGCGCGCTCCAGCATCCGGTCGATCAGCCCGCGCATCGCCCGGCGGGTATGGGCGAACGCCTCGTCCGCGTCCGGGCCGATATCGCCGAAGAGGGTCCACCACCACCAGGCGTTCGTACCGGAGTTGACCACGACGTCGGGCAGCACCGTGATCCCGCGCCGCGCCAGCAGCTCCTCGGCCTCGGCCAGCACCGGCATGTTCGCCGCCTCGACGATCCAACGAGCTTTGATCCGGGCCTGGTTGCCGGCATCGATGGCGTACGAGACAGCCGCGGGCACCAGCACCTCCGCGTCGACGGACAGCCACGCGTCGCCGGGCGCTTCCCGGTCCTCGGGCCGTAGCGCCGACCGGTCCACCGTGCCGTACGCGTCCCGGGCGGCGAGAAGCGCTTCGACGTCCAGGCCGTCCGGATGGGTGATGGTCCCCCGGACATCGGCCACGGCGACGATCTTCAGCCCGGCCCGGGACAGGAAGCGCGCGGTGGCGCCGCCCATGGTGCCGAGCCCCTGGACGGAGACCCGCGTCCCCTCGTACGCCGTTCCCGCCCGGTCGAGCGTGGCGAGTGCCGACTCGGCGACCCCGCAGCCGCCGACCAGTTCATCGAGACCGATGCCGTCGACCTCCACGGCGAAGGCGTCGGCGAGGCGCCGGCGGGCCTCCTCCTCGTCGTCCAGCAGCGGATGGATCGCCTGGACGGTCGAGACGAGACCGGCCTCGACGGCGGCGCTGTCCACGAGGTCCTGGGTGAGGCCCAGGTCCTCGCCGGTGGTCCAGAAGTGCTCGATGTATGGCCGCGTGGCGCGCAGAAAGCGGACCAACACGCCGTACGCACCGGGGTCGCGCGGATCGCAGTCGATGCCGCCCTTGGCGCCGCCGAGGGGGACATAACGAACCGTCGGGTCCTCCGCGTCGAAGTGCAGGGCCTCCTTCATGGTCATCCCGCGGGCGAGGCCGGTCACCTCGTCCAGGGTGCAGCCCTCACGCATCCGCAGACCGCCACTGGCGACCCCGCGGACCAGCCGGTCCACGACCAGGAAGCCCTGCCGGCCGGTGACGTGGTCCGTCCAGGTGAGCGAGATCAGCGGAGCGGTCACGGCGGTCCCGGACCCGGTCCCGGTTTCAGCCCCGGTCGCCGTCGCTGTCGTGGCGGTGTTCGTCGTCATCGGGCGGTCTCCTCGGGGACGGTGATCACGGTGGGTACGGGGGCGGCCAGCGCCCGGGTGAGGGCGTCCGCGAGCGCCGCCGGGGTGTCCACGCGCTCACCCCGCCCGCCGTAGGCACGGGCGAGCGCGGGCAGATCGACGGGGGCGAGGTCGACGGCGACCGGAGCGTCGCCGCGTGCGGCCATCTCGTCCCGGATCTCGCCGTAACCGCCGTTGTCGAACACCACGACGGGCAGGGAAAGCCGCGACTGCACGGCGGTGGCCAGCTCCTGGACGGAGAACTGGAAGCCGCCGTCCCCGCTCAGGGCGACCACCTGCCGCCCCGGGACCGCGGTCTTCGCGCCGATCGCGGCGGGCAGCGCGTAGCCCAGGGTGCCGAAGCCGGTCGGATGGAGAAATCTGCCCTCCGGGCCGACGGGCAGATGTGGGAGAGCGCCGTAGTAGCAGCATTGCGCGCTGTCGGAGGTGATGATCGCGTCGGCGTCCAGCACGGACCGTACGGCATGCAGGAAGGGCACCCAGCGGGCGTCCCGCCCGGCCGTCTCCGCGTCCCGCTGCCCCCGGAGCCGTACGACGTCGGTACGTGCCGCGTCGTCGCGCCCCGGACCGGACGCGGCCCCGGGGCCGTGCTGCCGGCAGGCGGCGAGCAGCGCCCGCAGCGCGGCGGAGGCGTCCCCGACCAGCGGATGCCCGGCCTGGAGCCCTCCGTACATCTGCGCCGGGTCGAGGTCGACCCGTACCAGCGTGCCGTTCAGCGTGGGCGGCCCGGCCGACCAGAGGTCCGATTCGGCGAGTTCGGTGCCGACGGCGACGACCGCGTCGCGGTCCGCCAGCCACCGCTGTACGGCGGGGCTGTGCAGCGAGACGCCCAGCGACAGCGGATGCGTCTCGGCGACGATGCCCTTGCCGTTGGCCGTGGTGATCACGGGCGCGCCCAGCTCCTCCGCGAGCGCCAGGCACTCGGCGCCGGCCCGCCGCGCGCCGCCGCCCAGCACGAGCGCCGGCCGCCGCGCCGCGCGCAGGGTGCCCGCGGCCTCCCGGACCACAGCGGCATGGGGCACCGTGGGCACATACGGCGGCCGGAGCTGTACGTCGCCCACCGGTTCGGCCGCCTCCAGCAGGTCGAGCGGGATCTCGATGTGGACGGGCCGCGGCCGCTCCGTACCGAACAAGGTGAACGCCCGCGCCACCGCCGCGCCGATCTCCTCGACCGACGACACCCGGTGGCTGAAGGCGGCGACGCCCCGCATCGTCTCGGTCTGAGAGCGCATCTCGTGCAGCAGCCCGGTGGACAGCCGCGGATGCCGCAGCGGCATCCCGGGGGAGACGACGAGCAGCGGCACGCTGTCCGAGTACGCCTGGCCGACGGCGGCGGCGATGTTCAGCAGGGCGGGACCGGTCGTCGTGATCGCGACACCGGGGTAACCGCTGACCCGGGCATAGGCGTCGGCGGCGTATCCGGCCCCCTGCTCATGACGGGGCGTCACGTGAGCGATCCGGTAGCGGTCGAGATGGCGGTAGATCTCCAGGTTGTGCGTCCCGGGGATGCCGAAGGCCGTACGGGTGCCGTGGACGGCGAGTGCGCGCACCAGCGCCTCGCCGCCGGTCATCGCGGACTCGGACATGGGGCCTCCAGGGGGCGACGACCCGTCGTCGCGTTGGCGTACATACGATCGAATGACTAACTGAACCGTCGTTCAGTATCGAGACCGTGATCGCCCCTGTCAAAGAGACCGCTCCGGCGGATGGGGCGTACCCGGGAATCCCGGGGGCATGGGCGATGTTGCACGGTCGTACGAGGGGGGTGGATGGTGCTTGGACACAGCGGCGGGTGGTGCTTCGGCCGGCTCGACCCGCACCGATCTACGTCCCCGGCCATAATGAGGACGACACCGAACCTCCAGGAGGTGCTGTGACAGGCGCTGGTTCCCCCCTTTCGTTGCGCGCCCGGCTGCGCTCGCTGCGGTCCGCGGCCTTCGGGGCCGACTCGGCAGGGGAGAGGCTGGAGCGGATCCACCGCTCGCCGAACTTCGTCGACGGGGTGTTCCAGAACCCGGTGGGGGCCAGGACCAGACCGTCCGGCTCGGGCCTGGAGTTCGCGAAGGTCTACTTCCAGAAGGAAGCGCGGGCGCGGCGGGCCCCGGTCGGCACCATCCCCGTGCACTCCACCACCCTCGCGGACCTCGCGGCACCCCCGCCGTCCGGCCTGCGGCTCACCTGGATGGGGCATTCGAGCGTCCTCGCCGAGATCGACGGCCGGCGGGTGCTCTTCGACCCCGTATGGGGTGAGCGTTGTTCGCCCTTCGCCTTCGTGGGCCCGAAGCGGCTGCACCCCGTGCCCGTACCGCTCGCCTCGCTCGGTCCCGTCGATGTGGTCGTGATCTCCCACGACCACTACGACCATCTCGATCTGCCCACGATCCGCGCCCTGGTCTCCACGGACACGGTCTTCGCGGTGCCGCTCGGCGTCGGCGCCCACCTGGAACGCTGGGGCGTGCCCGCGTCCCGGCTGCGCGAACTGGACTGGAACGAGTCCACCGAGATCGCCGGCATCCGGCTCACCGCCACCCCCGCGCGCCACTTCTGCGGCCGTGGCCTGCGCAATCAGCAGCACACGCTCTGGGCGTCGTGGGCCGTGGCGGGCCCTGAGCACCGGATCTACCACAGCGGGGACACCGGCTACTTCCCCGGCTTCCGTGACATCGGCGCCGAGCACGGCCCCTTCGACGCCACCATGATCCAGATCGGCGCGTACAGCGAGTACTGGCCCGATATTCATATGACCCCGGCCGAAGGCATGCGCGCCCATCTCGATCTCCAGGGCGACCGGCCGTCCGGCGTGATGCTGCCGATCCACTGGGGCACCTTCAACCTCGCCCCGCACCCGTGGGCCGAACCCGGCGAGGGTACGGTCGCGGCCGCCGCCGAAGCGGGCGCGGGGATCGCACTGCCGCGCCCGGGCCAGCCCTTCGAACCCACCACGGACGACGTGCCCACCGCCCCCTGGTGGCGCTCCGTCGCGGCCACACCCCCGGGCGGCTGGCCGGTGGCCCCCGCCCTGGCGGTCCCGGACCCCACCGACACGGACGCCGGCACCGAAAAGACAGCCGAGACCGCGTCCTCCTCCTAAGGGCTGTCCCGTAATCCGTGGTGGATCAGCGCACGGCGTCAGATACGGTGCATCGCAAGGCGGAGGGACGTCCGCATACTGGATGTATTCGGGCGTTCCGACAACGCAGCGAGGTGCCGTAGCTGTCGTCGTGCGCCCGCCACGGATTACGGGACAGCCCTTAGGCCCTGCCTCATCCATCACGTGCGGCTTCGGCTTACGGAGCGTGCTCGAGCACGGTTGATGTGGCCGGCATCAGGATGCGGGGCGGCCGGTCGAATCGAGTAGCTGGAGTTCTTCCACCGCAAGCCGGAGTGCGCCCGCTGCCACGTTGTCGACGAGGTGTTCCGGGTTGCCGGTCCCGGGGATGGCCAGCACGTGGGCGCCTTGCTGCAGGGTCCAGGCCAGGCGGACCTGGGCGGACGAGACACCGTGCGCGCGGGCCACGGCGTCGACCTGGTCGTGCTCGGCTTTGACGGCTCCGGCCTCGCGCCCCTCCCCGGCGATGGAGAAGAAGGGCACGAACGCGATGCCGTGCGCCGCGCATTCCCGGAGCATCTCGTCACCGCCGGGCGCGGCGATGCCGTAGGGGTTCTGGACGCACACCACCGGTGCGATCTCCTGCGCCTGGGCCAGGTGCTCCGGGCGGGCGCCAGAGATACCGAGGTGACGGACAAGCCCTGCGGCGCGCAGCTCGGCGAGGGCGCCGAAGCGTTCGCTGATGGATTCCTGGCCCATGAGGCGCAGGTTGACCACGTCGAGGTGGTCGCGGCCGAGCTGACGCAGATTCTCCTCGACCTGGCCGCGCAGTTGGTCGGGCCGCGCCGGGGTGACCCACTCGCCGCCGGCATCCCTCGCCGGGCCGACCTTGGTGACGATGACGAGATCGTCCGAATACGGTGACAGCGCCGCGTTGATCAGTTCGTTGGCGGAGCGTAGCCGGGAGAAGTAGAAGGCCGCGGTGTCGATGTGGTTGACGCCGAGTTCAACCGCGCGGCGCAGTACGCCGATCGCCTGGCCGCGGTCGCTGGGTGTGCCTTGGTGGAAGGCGGCACTGCCGGTCAAGCGCATGGCGCCGAAACCAATCCGGTTGACCGTGAGGTCACCGAGCGTCCACGTGCCGGCGACTGTCGCAGAGACCATGTGTGACGTCATCTATTCCATCAGCTCCATCTGATCGACCGTCGCCCGTCAACGGTTCAAGGCGCGACGGTCCTGGAGTATGCGCAGGTGATAGGCGTGGCGGGAAGGCGCGACGGGTTGGGGGAATGTCACAGCGCGACCGGGAATCCTGCATACGCACGCCGAGTTGTTGCTGGTGACGGCTTCGTTCCGTGGAACTCCCCTTTCAGGATCGGAGCGACCGGCGCGATCCTTCTGCGCACGAACCACTGCTCGACGCAGGGTCTGGATCGACCAAGACACGCCGGCCTCAGCGCTCAACGCGAGCACGAGCTGCTTGCGTTGACGACATCGCGGAGAATCCGGTACGGGGGTCGGTGAACCCTCCTCTGGGCTCGGGCACCGGAGATTTTCAGACCTGGACGACAGTTACTCCGCGCTCCTTGAACAGCGCGGCCTGCTCCGGTGCGCCGGAGTCTGTGATCAGGGTTCCGATGCTCTGCGTCGGGCAGATTCGGGCGAAGGCGCGGGCGGTGAGTTTTGAGCTGTCCGCCACTACCACCAAGTTCTGTGCCCGCTCGGCGAGCAGGGCGTTGATGCTCGCTTCGTGCTCGCTGTGCGCGCCGGCGCCCGACTCCGCGTCGACCGCGTCCACACCGAGGAAGGCGATGTCCAGGCTGACCTCATCCAGGATGTGCCGGGCCAGCGGTCCGACGAGTTCGTACGACTGGGGCATCGCGACCCCGCCCGTGGTCACGATCTTGATGTGCGGTCGGACCGCGAGCTCGTGGGCGATGTTCAGCGCGTTGGTGACGATCGTGACCGCCGGTTCCGTGGCCGTGCCCGCCAGATCGGAGCGGGTCGCGATGGCCCTGGCCACCTCCGAGGTCGTCGTGCCGCCGTTCAGCCCGATCACCATGCCCCGCCCGACCATCGCCGCCGCGGCCCGTGCGATCCGCTCCTTCTCCTGGGCGTGCCGCACCGCCTTGTAGCGCAGGGGCAGTTCGTACGAGACGGAGTGCGCCACCGCACCGCCCCGGGTGCGGGTCAGCAATTGCTGCTCGGCGAGATGGTCGAGGTCGCGGCGGACGGTCGCCACCGACACGGCCAGCTCCGCGGCGACGGCCTCGACCTCCAGCTGATGACGCTCGGTCAGCAGTTCCAGCAAGGCCGTGTGCCGTTCGTGACGATTCACCGCGTCCCCTTCGCTGTGCGGGTGCGTCTGCGCGCACGCTGCGTGGTGATTGCTTGTTAGTGATCGAAAACGTCATCTACCATGCAGAAAAAATCATACTGTTTCTGGGGAGCGGAGACGCGCATGACGCATGTGGGGACCGAACTGGCCACTCAGCCCGAGTGCTGGCGCCGGGCGGCGACGCTGGCCGAAGGGCTGCGCGGCGAACTGCCCGAGCCCGGGGAGCGTACGGCCGTCGTCGGCTGTGGCACTTCGCTGTTCATGGCCCGTGCCTACGCCTCGCTCCGGGAAGGCGCGGGACTGGGGGAGACCGATGCCTTCGCCGCCTCCGAGTTCCCCGCCAGGCGCCGCTACGACCGGGTCGTGGCGCTGACCCGTTCCGGTACGACCACCGAGGTGCTGCGACTGCTCGCGGACGTCCGGGGCGGGACCAGGACGACCGCGATCACCGCCGACCCCGCCACCCCGGTGCGGTCGGCCGCCGACGATCTGGTTGTGCTGGACTTCGCCGACGAACGGTCCGTCGTCCAGACGCGCTTCGCCACCACGGCCCTCACCCTGCTCCGCGCCCATCTCGGGCTGCACACCGATGCCGCGGTCACGGACGCGGAGAAGGCCCTCGCGGATCCGCTTCCCGACGGCGTGACCGAATGCACCCAGTTCACCTTCCTCGGCCGGGGCTGGACCGTCGGTCTCGCGGAGGAGGGCGCGCTCAAGATGCGCGAGGCGTCCCTGTCCTGGACCGAGGCGTACCCCGCGATGGAGTACCGCCACGGTCCGATCAGCATCACGACCGAGGGAACGGCGACCTGGGCGCTCGGGCCCGCCCCGGAGGGCCTCGGTGAACAGGTCCGGGCGACCGGCGGACTGTGGGTGGCCGGTCGCCTCGACCCGCTGGCCGAGCTGGTACGGATCCAGCGGCTCGCCCTCGCCCTGGCGGACAAGCGCGGCCTCGACCCGGACCGCCCGCGCCACCTCACCCGTTCGGTGATCCTCCCGTCCGCGTAGCAGGGCATCGGCTGCCGGGCGCGGGTCGACTGCCGGTCGCGTGGGGCGACCGTACGGCCCCGAGCCCGGCCCAAGTCCCCGACCGATTGAGGGATTTCGCGCTGATGTACGAAGCCTCATACCAGAGCGGGATGCTCTGTGGGCAAGTTTCCCAACTGAGCTCCGTATCCGAACGCGGGACAACTACTGTGTGTGCTCGGTGATGAACGGAGGGTTCCCACGGCTTGCGCCGGTCCTGCCGTCGCGCCACCGCTGACACCAGCACCCTGCCGATTCCTGGGGCCCCACGACCGAGGACACTGATGTCTCAACTTCGCGCACCTGTCCGGCCGGAGCGCCGTGAGGGCGGACGGCACGGCCGGCCGGGCACCCGCTCGCTGCCGTCGACGGACAGGGCGGACACACCGACCCCGCTGGACGCCCGGATACGCCCTCAACTCCTGCGCACCGCGGTCCTGCCGGCGATAGTGGCCGCGCTGAGCGGCGCGGCCGCCGTGATGTTCGTCCTCCGCTCCACCGCCACGGAACCGACCGCCGGGATCTGGCTCGCCCTCGTCGGCACGGCGCTGCTCGCCTTCGCCGCCGTCGCCGCGGCCGCTCTGGGAGCGGACCGTACCGCCAAGTCCGTCCTCGACCGCTGCAACGCGCTGCGCCGCTCCAGCGCGCGCGGACAGGCCGACCTGCGGGCGGTGGTCGAGCAGCTCAGGCGGGGCGAACGGGTGCCCGCGCGCCGTACGCCCACTCCGCCGGCAGCCCTCGACGGGGACGAATTCGACCTTCTGGCAGAAGAACTGGGCCGGTCCCAGGAATCGGCCGTCGGCGCGGTGGTGCGGGCCTCGCGGCTGTCCAGCAGCGTCGGCAACGAACAGAAGATGGAGGTCTTCGTCAATCTGGCCCGCCGGCTCCAGTCCCTGGCCCACCGCGAGATCCAGCTGCTCGACGAGTTGGAGAACGAGGTGGAGGACCCGGACCTGCTCAAGGGCCTCTTCCACGTGGACCATCTGGCGACCCGCGTCCGCAGGTACGCGGAGAACCTCGCTGTCCTCGGCGGGGCGGTCTCGCGCCGCCAGTGGAGCGAGCCGGTCCTCATCGTCGACGTCCTGCGCTCCGCCGTCGCCGAGGTCGAGCAGTACCCGCGGATCAAGCTCGTACCGCCGATCGACGGCACCCTGCGCGGCCACGCCGTCGCCGATGTCGTCCATCTGCTGGCCGAACTCCTCGAGAACGCCACGCTGTTCTCGGCCCCGCACACCCAGGTGCTGCTGCGGGCGCAGCAGGTGGCGGCCGGTATCGCCATCGAGGTGGAGGACCGTGGTCCCGGGATGCCGCTCGGCGAGCAGAAGAGGATGAACAGCCTGCTCGCCGACCCGGACCAGGTCAATGTCGCGCAGCTGCTGGGAGACGGACGGATCGGCCTCTTCGTGGCGTCGGCGCTGGCGCGCAGGCACGGTATCGCGGTGCGTCTACAGTCCAATATCTATGGCGGTGTCCAGGCCGTGCTGATCCTGCCGCAGGCGCTCCTCGGCTCCGACCGGGCGGCGGACCGGAACAGCCAGGTGCTGCCGCCCGTCGCCGGAGCTGCCGGTCCTGTCCCAGCTGCCCGAGTCGAGTACGCCGACCGCCCCGCCCTCGCCGAGGGCGGCACGGTCCGCGGCATCATGAGCCGGCCCCAACTGCCCAAGCGCCGCGGCCAGGAGCACCTGGTCCCGCAGCCGCGGGACCTGCCCCCGCCCCGCCCCTCCGACGAGCCGACGCTCCACGACCCCGGTCTGATGGCCGCCTTCCAGCGGGGCATCGGCCTCGCCGAGTCCCAGCCCGGCCCGCCGCCCGAGGGACAGCCGGAACCACGGTCCGCCGAACCACGGTCCGCCGAACCACAGGCCGCCGAACCACGGTCCGCCGTGGCGGCCGCCGTCCCACGGGTGGCCCCCCTGACGGACCGCCCTGCGGACCGCCCTGCGGACCCGATGACGGACCGCCCCGCGCATCCTCTGGCGAACCGCCCCGCGGACCCCCTGGCGGAGCCGCTTCCGGACCAGCCGGAATCGCAGCGCCACGACACCACCCCCAAGGAACGGATGCACCATGGCGAGCGATGAGCCGACCGGTCATGTCCCGGACCTCGAACGGCTGTTGAGTGGTCTGGTCCAGCGCGTCCCGTACACCCGTAGCGCGGTGCTGCTCTCCTCCGACGGCCTGGTGCGGTCCGCACACGGCATGGACCCCGACAGCGCCGACCACCTGGCCGCCCTCGCCTCCGGCCTGTACTGCCTGGGCCGCGGCGCCGGGGTGCGCTTCGGCGAGGGCGGGGACGGCGGGGAAGGCGGGGAGGTCCGTCAGGTCGTGGTGGAGCTGGACACCACGCTGCTGTTCGTCTCCGCGGCGGGCCTGGGCACCTGTCTCGCCGTGCTGGCCGGCCGGGAGGCGGACGCCGCGGTCCTCGGCTACGAGATGGCGACGCTGGTCAGGGGCGTACGGCCGTACGTGGTCAGCCCCCTCAGACAAGCGGCCGGCTCGGTACCCAGCCCCGTGGGGCTCTGACCGTGCCGATCGCGACGGACACATTGTTACTCGACGAGGCGGCCGGCCGGCTCCTCCGCCCGTACACCGCGAGCGGAGGCCGGACCCGGCCGACGACGGCGCTGGATCCGCTGACGCTGGTGATCTCGACGGGAGCGGTGCCCCAGGAACATCTCGGCCCGGAGCACGCCCAGGCCGTCGGCCTCTGCCAGGGGCCGACCTCGGTCGCGGAGATCGCGGCGCAGCTGAGGCTTCCCGCGACGGTCACCAAAGTCCTGCTCGCCGATCTGGTCGACTGCGGGGCGATCACCGCCCGGCCGCCCGACAGCTTCGAAAGCCCCACTGACCGTTTCCTGCTGGAGGCAGTGCTCGATGGTCTACGACGACAGCTCTGAGACGTTCCCCATCGCACTGAAGATCCTGGTCACGGGCTGCGGCATCTGACGTGATCTCAATATCGCGCAAAAACGGGGGGATTGGCCGGTGGCGGCGCGGTGCTGGCCCGCAGGACGACCTCGCCGCCGACTCGCAGCACCCGGGAGCGTGTGCCGCGCGGCTCACGCAGCGCGAGGGAGATCACGCTCTGCCCCATGGCGGTGAGCGGCAGGGCGACGGTCGTGAGCGGGGGAGTCAGCTCCTGTACGAGGGGGATGTCGTCGAAGCCCGCGAGGGAGAGGTCCTCGGGGATCCGTACGCCCGCCTCCCGGAACGCGGCCAGCGCGCCCACCGCCATCACATCGGTGACCGCGAAGACGCAGGTGGGGCGGGCCGGCCCGGCGAGCAGTTCTCGGGCGGCCGCATAGCCCCCTTCGCGGGTGAAGGCGCCGTGCACGACGGATCCGGGACCGAGGACGATCCCGGATTCCGTGAGTCCCGCCCGGAATCCGGCCAACCGGTCGGCGACCGTGGTCAGTTGGGCAGGACCGCTGAGCACGCCGAACTCGCGGTGACCCAGAGCCAGCAGGGCGCGGGCGAGCGCCGTGGCCCCGGCGCGGTTCTCGGGCAGTACGGCGTCGGCGCGCAGGCCGCGGTGCCGGCTGACGACGGCGACCCGGCCGCCGGCGCGGACGTACGGCGCGAGCTCGGCGCCCAACTTCCGCTCCCAGGAGGGATTCTGGAAGCCGGAGCCGATCAGCAGGATGGCGCGGGCCCGCTGCGCGCGGAGCATGGAGACATAGGCGATCTCCCTGGCCGGCTCCCGGAAGGTGCTGGCGAGCATGACCAGCACATCCTGCTCGGCGGCGGCCCGCATCACCCCGCCCGCTATCGCGGCGAAGTAGGGGTCGCCGACGTCGTGGCAGATGACACCGACGGTGTTGCTGGAGGCGCTGGCGAGCGCCTGGGCGTGGGCGTTGGGGATGTAGCCGAGCAGATCGGCCGCCGCGCGCACCCGTTGACGCAGTTCCTCGCGGACGCGTGCGGTGCCGTTCAGCGCTCTGGACGCGGTCGCCAGGGAGACGCCCGCGCGGCGGGCGACGGCGTCCAGCGTCACATGGGCCTGTGTTTCCCGTTCACTCAACTCGACCCCCGGGGTCGCGGCGGCGGCAGGGTCCGTGGCGGACCCCGAAACTTCGGGACGACCTATTGACCGTACGGACGGGCAGTCATTAGCGTGGCGATCACCCTACCAGAAAGCGCTTTCTGAAAGCGCTTGTAGGGGAGCACTGCTCTTATAACTGCCCGGACCGCCGAGGAGTTCACTGTGAGCCAGAGCGTCATGCCGGCACCGGCCGGGGAAGTGGCGGGAGTCGCCGAACGGAACAGGCCAGGAGCGGGGGAGAGGTTCACCCGCGCGGTCGAGGCGGGCTGGCGCCCGGTCGCCCTGCTGGTCGCCTGTTTCGCCCTCTGGTGGATCATCGCCGCGGCCGAGCTGGTGGAGCCGTATCTCGTCCCCTCGCCCGGCGCGACGCTCGATGTGCTGACGGGCAAGGCGGGTTACCTCTGGCAGCACACCTGGGTGACGACCTATGAGACGCTGCTCGGCTTTGTGATCGCCGTCGCCGTGGGGGTGCTCGCGGCGGTGGTGATGGTGTACTCCTCGACCGTCGAGAAGACGCTTTATCCCATTCTGCTGTTCGCCCAGGTCGTCCCGAAGATCGCCATCGCGCCGCTGTTCGTGGTCTGGCTCGGCTTCGGCATCACACCGAAGATCCTGATCGCCGTGCTCATCGCCTTCTTCCCCGTGGTGATCTCGATGGTCACCGGGCTGAAGGCGGTCGACCCCGAGATGCTCCAGCTCTCCGCGACCATGGGCGCGAAGCCCTGGCAGACCTTCGCCAAGATCCGCTTCCCCGCCTCGCTGCCGCATCTCTTCTCCGGTCTCAAGGTCGCCGTGACGCTCGCGGTCACCGGCGCGGTCGTCGGCGAATTCGTCGGCGCCAACGAGGGGCTGGGCTATGTGATCCTCCAGGCGAACGGCAACCTCGACACCCCGATGCTCTTCGCGGGACTGCTCGTCATGTCACTGATCGGCGTCGTCCTCTTCGTCCTGGTCGAGATCGCCGAGAAGCTGCTGCTGCCCTGGCACGCCAGCCGCCGGGACACCCACGTCACCACCTCGTACTGACCGACTCGACCCCGTCCGGGAAGGGCCAGCCATGTCCGCGCGCAGATTCCTGATCGGCCTCGTACCCCTGCTCCTGCTTGCCACCGCCTGTGGTGAGGGCGGCTCGGAGACCACCACCAGCGACTCCGGCAAGAAGCTCGACAAGGTGACGCTGACGCTCAACTGGTATCCGTACGGCGAACACGCGCCGTTCTACTACGGCAAGCAGCAGAAGATCTTCGAGAAGCACGGCATCGACCTCACGATCCGGGCGGGCCAGGGCTCGCAGAAGACCGTGCAGGCGACCGCCGCGGGACAGACCGACTTCGGCTGGGCCGACACGCCCGCCGTGCTCAGCGGGGTGGACCAGGGCGTCACGGTGAAGAGCCTCGGCGTCTTCCTGCAGACCACGCCCTCGTCCGTGCAGTTCTTCGAGAGCGCGAACGTCAACACACCCGCCGACCTCAAGGGCAGGACCATCGCGGGCACGGCCGGTGACGCGCTCACCAAGACCTTCCCGATCTTCCTCCAGAAGAACGGACTGAAGGAGTCGGACGTCAAGATCCAGAACACCGATCCGGCGGGCAAGATCGCCGCGGTGATCTCCGGGAAGACGGACGCGCTGCTCGGGTACGCCAGCGACCAGGGCCCGACCATGCAGGACAAGGCCAAGAAGAAGGTGTCGTATCTGCGCTTCTCGGAGCACGGACTCAACTTCTACTCCAATGGTCTGATCGCGGGTCAGAAGATCCTGTCCGGCAGGAGCGAGCTGGCCGGGCGGATGGTGCGGGCCGTCAGCGAGTCCTGGGCGGCCGCCGAGAAGGCGCCGGAGCCGGCGGTCGCCGCGATGGAAGGCGCGTCGGAGCAACTGCCGCCCGAGAGCGTCCTGTCGGAGCAGTTCAGGACGACGATCACGCTGCTGCACACCGACGCGACACGGGGCGAGGCCCCAGGCGTCAACACCGAGGACGACTGGCAGCGGACCATTGATGTCTTCGCCGAGGCCGGGCTCGTGAAGAGCCCCAAGGCGGTCTCGGAGTACTGGGACAGCGGCACGGCGCTGAAGGGATGACGATGGCCAGGGATACGACGCTCCGGGAGCCCGCCGTGACCAAGGACAGCGCACCGGCGCAGGGCGCGGCGGCGAAGGGCACACCGGCTCAGGGCACGGCGGCGGTCGGTCTTGAGGACGTGGCCGTCCGGTTCCGTACGAAGAACCGCGATGTCACCGCCCTCCAGCAGGTCTCGCTCGATGTGGCGATGGGAGAGTTCGTGGCCGTCGTCGGCCCCTCGGGCTGCGGCAAGTCGACCCTCCTCAAGCTGGTCGCGGGGCTCCTCAAGGCGTCCGCGGGGGCCGTACGGCTGCACGGCGAACGGGTCGACGGGCCGCGGCACGACATCGGATACGTCTTCCAGCGGGCGGCGCTGCTGGAGTGGCGTACCGCCCGCCGCAACATCCTGCTCCAGGCGGAGATGCGCCGGATGCCGGCCGGGCAGGCGCGTGAACGCGCGGACGAACTGATCGCGATGACCGGTCTCACCGGCTTCGAGGACGCCTATCCGCATGAGCTGTCCGGCGGTATGCAGCAGCGGGTCGCGCTCTGCCGGGCGCTGCTGCACAAGCCGCCCGTCCTGCTGATGGACGAGCCGTTCGGCGCGCTCGACGCCCTCACCCGCGAACAGATGAACAGGGAGCTGAACCGGATCTGGCGCGAGACCGGCACCACCGTGGTGCTGGTGACCCACTCGATCTCGGAGGCCGTCTATCTGGCCGACCGGGTGGTGGTGATGAGCCCGCGGCCCGGCACGATCAGCGAGATCATCGAGGTGGGGCTGCCCGCCGAGCGCGACTATACGGAGACGCTCGGGCGGCCCGAATTCCGCGAGGCCACCGCCCGTATCAGAGGTCTGCTGGGCGCGGCCTCCGCACAGGACTGAGGCCCGGTCGGCAGCCGGTCCGAGGTTCGCGGCGAAGCCCGACCCGAAGCCCGGCCGGAAAGCACATCCCGGATCTGAGATAAACTCTCACATATGAGAGAGGATCCCGAGGGTGCCCTCGACCCCGTCGACGTGCTCCTCGCCGCGCGCCTCGCCGAACTGCGGGGCGAGCGCGGCTGGTCGCTGGAGGAGCTCGCCCGGCGCAGTGGCGTGAGCCGTTCCACGCTGTCGCGGGCGGAGCGAGGTGAGATCAGCCCCACCGCGTCACTGCTCGGCCGGTTGTGCGCGGAGTACGGGCGGACCATGTCGCAGCTGCTCAGCGAGGTGGAGGCGGAACCCGCCCAGTTGGTCAGGGCGGCCGCCCAGACCGTATGGAAGGACACCGCCTCCGGTTTCGTGCGCCGCTCCGTCTCGCCGCCGCAGCCGGGCCTGCGCGCGGAAGTGGTCGAAGGCACGTTGCGGGCGGGCGCGGATGTGTCGTACGAGCGGCCTCCCGTACCGGGCATGGAGCAGCACATCTGGGTGCTCGAAGGGTCGGTCGAGTTCACGGTGGGACGTGAGCAGCACACCCTGTACGTGGGGGACTGTCTGCGGATACGCCTGTGGGGCCCCACCCGGTTCCGCTGCCCGGGTCCTGAGCCGGTCAGGTACGCGGTCGTGGTGGTCCAGTCATGAGCCGCGCCGTGGTGCCGCTGTCCGCCGGCGAACTGCTCGGCGCCGCGGAAGACCTTGCCGATCTCCTGCTCGACACCGTGGCCGGCGGCGCCTCGATCGGGTTTCTGAGCTCGCTCGACCGGGCGGCCGCGGCGGCCTGGTGGCGGGCGCAGGCCCCTGCCGTACGGGAAGGACGGCTGTCCGTACGGGTCTTCAAGGACGGCGACCGCATCACCGGCACGGTCGGTGTGGCGTTCGTGGACAAGCCCAACGCCCGCCATCGCGCCGATATCGTCAAGCTGATGGTCCACCGCGACGCCCGCGGTCAGGGCCTCGGCCGGACGCTGCTCAGCGCCGGGGAAGAGGCGGCGGCCGCGGCGGGGGTGACCCTGCTGCTGCTCGACACCGAGACCGGGAGTCCCGCCGAGGCGCTGTACCGCTCGGCGGGCTGGACAGCGGTCGGGGTGGTCCCCGGCCACGCGGCGGACCCCGGAGGGACACTCCGCCCGACCACCTTCTTCTACAAGAACATGCCCTGACCGTAAGGGAGTTCCGGGCCGCCGGTTCCCGGCCGCCGCCCCGGAGCGGCGGCCGGGAACCGTCACCTCAGTAGCGCAGCCCCGACAGATACCGGTAGCTGTTCAGCGCCGTCGCGAACGGATCGGCCGGCGCGTCATGCTCCACCAGCCACTGCCGTACGCCTCCGCTGCGCGCCGTGTCGAACATCGCCGGGAAGTCCAGGACACCCGAGCCGACATCCTCGAAGTCCCCGTTCGGCGCCATGTCCTTCACATGCAGCGCCGGGAAGCGGCCGGGGTGCTGTACGAAGAGGCGCCGCGGATCGTCCCCGCCCTTCGCCGCCCAGTACACGTCCAGTTCGAAGCCGACCAGCTCCGGATCGGTCTCCTTGAGCAGGATGCCGTACAGATTCTCGCCGTCGACCACCTCGTGGTCACCGTCGTGATTGTGGAAGAGGACCTTGAGCCCGGACTGCCTGGCGACGCGCCCCGCCGTGTTGAACTGCCGCGCCGCTTCCCGGTATCCGGCCGGTGAGTGCATCTCCACCGGCAGACTCGGTACCACGACCCACTTCCCGCCCAGCGTCGCGACGTCCTCGATCGCCTGCGGCAGACCGCTGCCGGCGACCGTGGTGTAGGCGACATGTTCGAGCACGGCCCTGAGCCGGGTCTCGTCCAGCATCCGCCGGATGTCCGTGGCGCTGTGGCCATGCCTGCCGCTGACGCCTACCGTCGCGTAACCGATCTCCGCCAGGCGCTCCAGCGTCCCCCTGAAGTCCGTCGCGAGAGGGGTACGCATGGTGTAGAGGTGCATGCCGATCCCGGACGGCGGGATGCGCCGCCGGCAGCGGCCGGTGGCGCTCGCGGTGGCCGGGCCCGGCTTCGCGTCCGCCGGTGTCGTGGCCGGGCCTGGGCTCGCGTACGCCGAGGTCGTCGCCACGCCCATCCCGAGCGCGGCCAGACCCACGGCTCTGCCCAGGAACGATCGTCGGGTGCCGCTCATCTTCGCTCTCCCCTCAGCCTGCGTTGATCCGGACGGCGCCGGTCGTCGTGTCACCCTTGTCGTCGGTGACGGTCAGATGGGCCGTGTACGGGCCCGGCCTGGCGTATGTGTGGTTCGCCTCCGGGCCCTCGGCGTCGGCGGCCGCGGAGTTGTCACCGAAGTCCCAGTGGTACGAGGCGACGGTGCGCCCGGACGCCGGTTTCACCGTGCTGCTGAGCCGCACGGCCAGCGGAGCCTTCCCCGTGGCGGGCGCGGCCTTGACCGAGACCTTCGTCGCCGGCTTCTTCTCGACTCCGGGCCCGTTGAAGTGCAGCCAGTCGACCGCGAAGAGATCCGGCTTCTCCGCCGACCAGCCGGGGTTGGTGAAGACCGCGTACAGCTTCACCGAGCCGCCCGGACTCTTGAGCGGGACGGTGGGCGAGACGACATTGCCCCAGCCACCCGTGTTCGGGACGGTCGCCGTGCCCAGCAGCGGTCCGGTCGGCGAGCCGTTGCGGAACTCGACGGTCCCGCCGAGCCCGCCCGAGGCGGCGCCGACCGTGACCGAGGTGATGCCCCGGAGGTGCACCGGGTCGAACGCGATCCAGTCGCCGTCCTCTATCTCGGTCAGCCGCTTGCCGCCGGAGGCGTCGGCGCGGTCGGCGACCACCGCTCCATCGTGCGCGCCGCCGGTGGTGGTGCGGTGCTCGGCCTCGCGGAACGTCGTACGGAGCGTGAGCGAGGACGACCCCGTCAGGGCGGGCACGCCGTCCGCGCCCTTGTCCTCGTACTGCGCGGTGACGCCGTAGTAGAGGTTCTGGCCGGGACCGTGGCTGTCCCCGGCGTCGGTGACGATCTCACCCGCGCAGCCTGTGTAGTTGTCCAGCGGATGCAGATGGCTGTCATGGCCGAGCTGGGACTGTACGACCACCCGCGAGCAGTCGATCGCGCCGCCGGCCCCGGTCTTCCCGTCCTCGCTGTCCTTCACCTTCACGGTGAACGGGATGGTGTCGCCGAAGCTGAACATGCCGCCGTCCGGAGGCTGTTGGATGGTCACGACCGGTCTGGTGTTGCCGACGGTGATCTCCTGGACGGAGAGCGCGGTCAGTCCGCCGGGCCCGGTGACCGTCAGCCGGGCCGTGAACCGGCCCTTGTCCCGGTAGACATGGGACGGATTGGCCTGCGTGGAGTCGGTGGTCCCGTCTCCGTCGAAGTCCCAGGCGTAGGTCACCGGCTTGTCGTCGGGCAGCCCGGATCCCTCGCTGGAGAACTTCACGGTCAGCGGTACGGCGCCGCTGTCCCGGTCCGCCGTCACCTTCGCGTCGGGCAGCCGGCCGTCCGCGACGTAGTCGATGCGGTAGATGCCCGAGCCCTCGTTGGTGCCGCCGCGGCCGGTACCGCTGCCGAGCCCGAAGTCGATGACGTACAGCGCGCCGTCGGGTCCGAAGTCTGCGTCGAAGGGCTGATTCCACTTCATGTCGCCGAAGACACCGTTGATGGAGTGGAGATCACCCGCCTTCACCGGATCGAAGCGCGGATCCGTGAAGGTCTGATCCTTCTGCTGGAACGAGAAGGCCTTGAAATACGTCCTGGTCAGCTCGTAGGTGAGCCACTTCCCCTCGAAGTACTCGGGGAACTTGGACGGATAGGCGTTCGCGGGGTCGTAGTCGTAGACCGGACCGCTCATCGGGCCGCCGCCCCCGGTGCCCAGCTCGGGGAATTCGGGCGAGGCGGAGTAGGCGTACCAGACCGTCGCGGGCTTGGCCGCCGGCAGCTCCCGCAGACCGGTGTTGTTCGGCGAGTCGTTGACCGGCGCGGCGCAGTCGAACTTTGCTCCCGGGGTTCCGGTGGCGAAGTCGTAGTCGTTGAAAGGGGTGTTGGCGCCGGTGCAGTACGGCCAGCCGAAGTTCCCCGCCTCGGTGATCCGGTTGTACTCGACGGTGCCCTCGGGCCCCCGATTGGGCACCGCCTCCCGTGCGTCGGGGCCGTAGTCGCCCACCAGCAGCGCCCCGCTCAGCGGATCGGTGGTGATACGGAACGGATTGCGCATCCCCATCGCATAGACCTCGGGGCGGGTCTTCTCGGTGCCGGGCGCGAAGAGATTGCCCTCCGGGATGGAGTACGTACCGTCGTCCTCCGGGGTGATCCGCAGAATCTTGCCGCGCAGATCGTTCGTGTTGCCCGCCGTTGTCTGGGCGTCCCAGGCGCGGCGTCCCTCGCGCTCGTCGATCGGGTTGAAGCCGTCGGAGGCGAACGGATCGGTGTTGTCGCCGGTCGCGACGTACAGATCGCCGTTCTTGTCGAAGGTGATCGAGCCGGCCATGTGCGAATTGGCCCGGCCCTCGCCCCGCAGCGTCGGGACGGTCAGCAGCCGCTTCTCGGACGCCGGGTCGACGGTGTTTCCGGTGACGGTGAAGCGCGACAGATTGAGCTGTTTCTCGGTCTTGTCGGAGTTCAGCAGATAGAGCCAGTTGTTCTCCGCGAAGTCCGGGTCGAGCGTCAGACCGAGGAGTCCGTCGGACTGGCTCGTCATCTCCGGGGTGTACGCGAAGTCCAGCGCGGTCGAGACCTGGAGCGTCTCCTGATCGATGACCTTGAGCTTGCCGGTGCGCTGGATGAAGAACACCCGGCGGTCCGGAGCGACGGCCAGTTCGAAGGGGTCGGCGAGATCGTTGGTGGCCAGCGCGGTGCGCTGGAACGCGCCCGTCTTGGTCGCGGTGCAGTCGCCGGGCTTGTTGCCCGCCGCCCACTGGATGCCGCCGAGCAGATGCTTGCGGAAGGCGTCCTCCTGGAAGGCGGAGGAGTCGTGTCCGCCGGCGGTGAACCAGGAGCGTCCGCCGTCGTAGTTCTGGCACCAGGACCACGGATGGTCGACGCCCTCGTCCAGGCCGTCGATCCCGTCGTTCACCTTGATCTGGGCGAGTGTGTGCACCTTGCCGGTCGGGTTGGTGCGCCAGTTGTACCACTCCTCCGTACGCTCCCAGAGCTCGGGAAGGCCCTGGGTGGAGGGGTGCGACTGGTCGAGCACCTTCACGCGGCCCGTCTGGACGGCGGGGTGCTTGTCGAAGATCGCGCCGACCAGCCCCTCGTACCAGTCCCAGTCGCGCTCGCTGGCGGAGGCGGCGTGCAGACCGACCCAGCCGCCGCCCCCGCGGATGAACGCCTGGAGGGCGGAGCGCTGTTCGGCATTGAGCAGATCGCCGCTCTCCGGGGTGGAGTTGGTGTTGTTGAAGACGATCGCCTGGAAGCGGGCGAGATTCTCCTCGGTGAAGGCCGTGGCGTCGGCGGCGGTCTCCACCTCGAATCCGTTCTCACTGCCGAGCTGTTCAACGGCCTTGATACCGGCCGGAATCGAGTCGTGCTCGAAGTTGGTGACCTTGGAAAAGACCAGAACGCGGAACGGCGCCGCGTCGGCGCGGGGCGGCGAAGCCATCCCCAGCCCGAGTACGAGCGCCAGCAAGGCGGTGATCACAAGTAAGGGTGACATGGTTCTCGTGGACGTTCTCATGGGCGCTCCCGGTGCTGGTTGAGCCGGCTGCGGGTTAGAAAGCGCTTTCTGGAGTACGTCGCACAGCGTAGGTTCAGCTGTTACAGGGGGTCAATGGGTCGGAAGGGCCCTCTGTTGTAAGGGAGTTGGCGCCGTAGCTGACACATGACCGACCCGTCCCGGCGATGCGCCGGGACGGGTCGGTCATGTCGGTGGGCCGTCAGGCCGCGGCTCTGTGGGCCGTCGGGCCGAGACTGGGGGCCGTCAGGCCGCGTCCAGCTCCGCGACCTCGGCGGCGTCGAGTACGAGGTCGGCCGCGGCGACCGAGTCGAGGATGGTCTCCGGGCGGCTGGAGCCGGGGATCGGCAGCACCGTGGGCGACTTGGCCAGCATCCAGGCGAGGCAGACGCGCTGCGGGCTCACGCCGTGGGCCTCGGCGATCCGGGCGAACGGGGAGTAGGAGGTGCCCAGTTCACCGGCGTGCTTGATGCCGCCGAACGGGCTCCAGGGCAGGAAGGCGATCCCCAGCTCCGCGCACAGCTCCAACTCGGGCTCGCTGGACCGGAAGGCCGGCGAGAACTGGTTCTGTACGGAGGCCAGCCGGCCGCCGAGGATGTCGTTGGCCAGCCGGATCTGCTCCGGGTTCGCGTTGGAGATACCGGCCTGCAGGATCTTGCCCTCGTCGAGCAGATCGCGGAGGGCGCCGATGGACTCCTCGTACGGCACCTCCGGGTCCGGACGGTGGAACTGGTAGAGCCCGATCGCCTCGACGCCGAGCCGGCCGAGCGACGCCTCACAGGCCGCCTTGAGGTGCCCGGCGGAGCCGTCCAGCGTCCAGGAGCCGTCGCCGGGACGCACATGGCCGCCCTTGGTGGCCACCAGCACCTCCGGGCCGCGGTCGTGGGACGCCAGCGCCTTGGCGATCAGGGACTCGTTGTGACCGGCGTCGTGGGCGTTCATGTGGTAGGCGTCCGCCGTGTCGATCAGCGTCACCCCGGCGTCCAGCGCCGCGTGGATGGTGGCGATGGAACGGGACTCGTCCGGCCGCCCCTCGATCGACATCGGCATACCGCCCAGACCGATCGCGCTGACGTCGACGGTCCCGATGCGGCGAGTCTTCATGGTGTGGTGCGCCCTTCCTGCTGCGGTGCCCGGCCGGTTCCGGCGGGCGCTCCCCAGCTTCGCCGCTGCCCGGCGGTGCGTCCAATAGAAGAAAACGAACGCATTGAGCGACTGGGCTTCTCAATTACGCTGTTCGTCATGGAACTCCGGCATCTCGAGTACTTCGTCGCCGTCGCAGAGGAACGTCACTTCACCCGGGCCGCCCAGCGGCTGATGGTCTCGCAGTCGGGGCTCTCGGCATCCGTGCGCGCCCTGGAGCGTGAGCTGGGCGCCCGGCTCTTCGTACGCTCCACCCGCAGAGTGGAGCTGACCAGCGCCGGCCGCGCCCTGCTCGTGGAGGCGTCCCGCGCGCTGGCGAGCGTACGGGCCGCCAAGGAGGCGGTCGCGGCGGTGCAGGGGCTGCTGCGCGGCACGCTGGCGGTCGGCACCGAGCAGTGTGTCACCGGAGTGCACGTCCCCGGCCTGCTCGCGCGGTTCAGGGCCGAGCACCCCGAGGTCGAGGTGCGGCTGCGGCAGGCGGGATCGGCCTCGCTCGTGGAGGACGTGGCGGCCGGGCGGCTCGACCTGGCCTTCGTCGCCCTGGCCGGGGCCGTGCCGGAGGGCGTCCGGCTGGTACCGCTGGCCAGTGAGCCGATGGTGCTGCTCTGTCACCCCGATCACCCGCTGGCCGGAGCGGCGAAGGCCGACTGGGCCGAGCTGGGCGGCGAGGTGTTCGTGGACTTCCACGAGGACTGGGGCGCCCGCGGCCTCACCGACCGGGCCTTCGGCGCCGCCCGTACCGAACGGCGGGTCGCCCTGGAGGTCAACGATGTGCACAGCCTGATCGAGCTGGTCGGCCATGGTCTGGGCATCGCGGTGGTGCCCCGGCCGATCGCACGCAAGGAGCAAGCAGCGGCTCTGTGCACCGTGCCGCTGGCCGGCGCGGAGGACCATCTCTGGGAGGTCTCGGCCGCTCTCCCCGAGGACCAGCGCACCGGCCCGGCAGCCAGGCAGCTGCTCTCGTACCTGCGGCGCCCGGTGACGGGGGCCGGGCCGGCTAGCGCCGTTTCAGCGACGAGGGCCACTCCGGCTAGCGCCGCTCCAGCACACCCCGGATGAAGGCCGCCTGCCCGACGTGCTGGAGGTCGTCGGAGATCACGCTGACGAGCCGTACGCCCAGGGTGACAGCAGGGGTCCAGCTCCCGTCGACGACATGGCCGAAGTCCCCGGCCTTCAGGGTGCGGATGTATTCCACCGTCCGGTCGTGGACGGCGTCGTGGTACTCCGCGAGAAGCTCCGCCGAGATCCCGCCGAGCGCGGCCACATCCTTGGGGGAGTGGCCGTAGCCGGTCGCACCGCGCGAGAACGGCAGCTCGAACCGCTTCGACCAGTCCTCCGAGAGCCACACCTCGTCGGTTCCGGCCGCGTCGGCGATGTGGTCGTCCTGGACCCGGCTGAGATGCCAGACGAGCCAGGCGATCGAGTTCGCCCCGTCGTCGAGCCGGACGGCCAGCTCGTCGGGGGTGAGGCCGTCGACCACCTCGTGGACGGTCTCGCGGATACGGCCGAAGGCGTCGATGAGCAGATCACCGCTCGCGGTCATGGCTGGCTCTCCTTCTCTCCTGTACGGCTCTCTCCTGTACGGCTCCGGTCGGCCGTACGCGCTCCGGCGGCGCGGAATCGGGTCCAGCGGGGGCCTGGTCCGGCGCGGAACGAGGTCGGGCGTGGTCCCTGGTCCGGCGGGGGCGTCCGGTCCGGCGCGGGGGCCGGTCCGGACGGATCATGCGTCCCGTCCAGGTTCCCCCCTGTCGCCCGGCGATGCCTGCCGGGAGTCAGCGCGTCAGGAATCCGGAGATCCGCTCGTGCAGCGACCTCGGGTCGAGGCCCTGCGCGACGAGGTGCTCGTCCATCTCGCCGTACCGGCGCAGCTCGCGCCGGCCCACACCGAGCCCCAGCACCCGATGCGGTGTCGCGGCCAGGGCGTCGTTCGCGGCGGCCGTAGAGGTCCCGGCGAGATACGGCTCGACGATCACGACATCCGCCGTGTCCCGGCCCGTGACGGCCCGGCGCAGCGCCGCCCCGTCGAAGGGCCGCACGGTCGTCGCGTACAGCACCGTCGTGTCCAGCCCCTCCGTCGCGGCCAGGACGTTGTCCAGCATCGGGCCGACGGCGATCACCACCCCGCCGGCCGCCGTGCTTCCCTCGCGCACGGTGAGAAACCCGGCGCCGGTCACCGGCCGCGGCCGCTCGTTGCTCTGCAGCGAGAGCCGTACGTAGTCCCGGCCGTCCCCGGCGGCGGCGTGCCGCAGCAGCGCCTCGGCCTCGTCGGGGTGGCCCGGCACATGCACGGTCCAGCCGTCGAGCGTGTCCAGCAGCGCGACATCACCGGGCGCCATATGGGTGAAGCCGCCCGCCGGCCAGTCGTACGACGCTCCCGCGCTCACCAGCACCCCGCCCACGCCCTGGTGGCCGAAGTCCAGCTTCACCTGCTCGAACGGCCGCTCGACCAGAAAACTGGCGAAGGTGTGCACGATCGGACGCAGCCCGGTGAGGGCGATTCCGCCGCCCACGCCGATGAGCAGCTGCTCGCGGATGCCGACATTGATCACCCGGTCGGGATGGCGGCGCTGCGCCGGCTCGAAGCCGTCCCGGCTGATCTCGGCGAGGACGACCGCGAGCCGTGGATCCTCGTCCAGCAGCGCGGAGGCGGTGGAGATGAAGCGGTCGCGCATGGTGTCCATGGAAATACCCCTCGTGATGCTGTGCGGTCAGGACTTCGGCTCGACGCGGGCCACGACCGCGCGGGGCCGTCCCGCGTGCGGCGCGGTGAACGCCGCGTACATCGCCTCGTGGTCCCGCCCGTCGACGGTCTCGGCCGACCAGCCGGCCGCCTCGAACCGGGAGGCGATGCCACCGGGCCAGCCGTAGCTGGCGGACGCGTTGTCGATCACCAGGGTGTGGAGCTGTTCGAGCCCCGCCGGGCCCGCGAAGGCGATGGCCTCGTGATTGCTGCCCTCGTCGAGTTCGGCGTCGCCGATCAGCACCCACACCCGGGGGCCGGTGAGCCCCTGCGCCCGGAGCCCGAGCACACTGCCCACGGCGAGCGGCAGCCCATGCCCGAGCGAGCCGCTGCCGATCTCCACCCCTGGCAGCAGCGTCCGGTCGGGGTGATGGCCGAGGGGCGAGTCGTACGAACCGAAGCCGGGCAGCAGCTCCTCGGAGAGGAACCCCTTGGCGGCGAGTACGGCGTAGTACGCCATGGGCCCATGCCCCTTGGACAGCAGGAAGCGGTCACGCCCGGCCGCGTCGGCGCTCTCGGGCGACACCCGCAGCACCCGGTCGTACAGCACCCACAACGCGTCCAGGGTGGAGGTCGCGGCGGGCCCGTGCTTCTCGTCCCCGGTCATCAGGGCCAGCAGCCGGTTCAGCTCCGGATAACCCGGTGCGGCGGTCGTCGCTGTCTTCGTCATACCTTCCACCGTGCAACGTCAACCACACTTGAGGTCAAGCCCGCCATGCCCGGAAAGCGGTTCGTGACCACCGGCCGGAGTGCGGTATTGTTCTCATGCGCGTTCGGCCAGGGGAAATCGCAGGTCAGACGGGCATCGGGACGTGGCGCAGCTTGGTAGCGCACTTGACTGGGGGTCAAGGGGTCGCAGGTTCAAATCCTGTCGTCCCGACCAGCGTTTACGCAGGTCGCAGGCGGTATCGGAGAAATCCGGTACCGCCTTTCCGTGTTTCTTGGGGACCACGCGGTCCAGCGGCGGTGTCCGGGGGCGGGCTGGACTGCGAGGCTGATGGGTGCTCGGACAGGGTTGAGGTGGGCGGTGAGGGCGTTGCCGGCGTTGGTGATCTGGGTCATGTCGGGGTGGAGGTAGCGCTGGGTGGTGAGCAGGGAGCCGTGTCCGGCGATCTTGCGGAGGACGTGGGCGGGGACGCCGGCGTCGGCGAACCAGGTGAGGCCGGTGTGGCGGAGATCGTGGCGGCGCAGGTGTTTGTGGCCGAGCGAGGTGACCACCTCGTCCCAGTGGGTGGCGTCGCGCGGACCGGCTCACCAAGTCGGTCAAGACGGGCAACGGCGCCGGCACGGAGACGTACGTCCACGACGACAACGCCAACGTCGTCAGCCAGACCGTCAAGGGTGTCAGCACCGCGTTCCACTACGACCGCGACAGGCTGCTGACCGCGACGACGTCGGGCGTCAGCGCCAACTACACCTACGACCCTTTCGGCCGCCAGCAGTCGGTCATTTCAGGCGGCAAGGTCATCGAGCGGAGTGTGTACGACGGCTTCGACAACGTCGTGGAGTCCCAGAAGATGGACGCCGCAGGCGCGATGACGATATACACCTTCGGCCCGCTGGACCGCACCGCGTCGAAGACGGCGGACAGCAAGACCACCGACGTCGAGTACCTGGGCCTGTCCGGCGAGGTACTCGACGAGAAGGTCGCCGGCGAGCTGACCAAGTCGTACCAGTACAGCCCGTGGGGCGAGCGCCTGTTGCAGACCAAGCACAACACCGACGGCACGACCGAGGACGGCTTCTACGGCTACAACAGCCACACCGACGTCGAAACCCTGACCGACGACAACGGCGACACCAAGGCCACCTACGGCTCCACCGCCTACGGCAACAACGACGCCACCGAGTTCACCGGGATCGACAAGCCCGAGGCCGGCCAGCCGGACAAGGAGACGTACAACCCCTACCGCTTCAACGCGAAGCGCTGGGACGCCCAGTCCGGCACGTACGACATGGGCTTCCGCGACTACAGCCCGGGACTCAACCGCTTCACCACCCGGGACATGTACAACGGCGCTCTGTCCGACATGAGCCTGGGCGCGGACCCGTACACCAGCAACCGCTACGCCTTCACCGGTGGCAACCCGGTGACCAACATCGAGATAGACGGCCACCTCTTCGCGCTTCCCGCGCTTGTCTACTGGGCGGCGGGGGCCCTTGGACGGGGCCCACCCCCCCAACCGTCGCCGGGCTCCGCGCCCAGGCCCGCGCCGCGGGGAACCGACAACAACACCGTCACCTGCAACCCGATGCCTCTGATCGACGGAGGGCGGATCTATGGAGGGCTGGAGGCGTACACGAATCACCAGGGAAACAAGGGCTGCAGGGCGACCGGCGCCTTCGCATTCCTCACCAAGAGCGACCGCAGGTCGCGCACCGGGGCGAACGGCATGCCGAAGTGTCCCGAATGCAATCCTTCTGTTTCGCCGGACGGAATGGGAGAAATAGAGGCGGGAAGCCTCAAGCCGGCCACCTGATAGGTTATTGGGACAAGGGCACCGGCCAGGATGTCCGAAACCTGGTGGCTTTGCATGGCAGTGCAAATAGAAGGATGGCCAGCAAGGTGGAACGCTTCGGCTGGAAGCACTTGACTGGGGGCAACAAACTGTTCATGTCGGTCGTTCTCATCTACGGATATCCACATTCGGCTGTTCCCACACTCGTTCAGGTGGGAATGACCGCATACGGGCCCCAGGGAGATATCGCGGACACTTTCTCGTGCACTGCGATAAACTCCCAGACCGGCATCGGCTCGAAGTGCTAGAAGGGGCATAGCGGTGGCAACGCTTTCGGAGATCAAAGCCCTGTTGGGCGAACCCCGGTTCAACTGGTCGGATCCGGCGCCATGGATCGAACTGGAGCAGGAACTCGGTATCGAATTCCCTGCGGACTTCCGTGAGATCGTGAACGCCTACGGTTCGATCAAGATCAACGGGCAGTTGTATCTGGCTCACCCCGCCGGTCATCTTCTGCACGGTCTGGGAAGAACCATCAAGGGGGATCTCGAGCTCTGGCGCGACGAGGACATGGCGGAGTTCCTGCCCAGTCCGGTAGGGGGGAACCGCGGAGAATTGATGCCGGTGGCGACGGCCATGACGGGCGAGGCGGTTTTCCTTCGCGTTCCCGACGACCCCTCGTCGCCATGGCGCGTCGTGGTTCAGGAGTTCGACAGTCCGGCCTGGACTCTATACGAGATGACGTTCAGTGAGTGGTTGCTGGCTTATCTCAAGGGTAGGGACGTGACGTTGTGTTCTCACAACTTTGCGTCTGACGGCCCGTTCTACGAGTTCCTGCCCTGATGACGAATGCGGTGGTATCTCCTGTCCTGGTGACAGGAGATACCACCGTGTGAAGGTTTAACAGCGGCTAACACAATGAGTTGATCTGTCGGTAGGTGATCAGGCAGCAGGCCAGCTTGAGGAAGGCTTCGTGGATGTCGGCTCGGCGTTCCCGGCGGATGCGGAGGCGTTTGAAGCCGTGGAGCCAGGCGAAACTGCGCTCGACGACCCAGCGGTAGATGCCCAGCCCGGAGCCATGAGGAGTGCCGCGGCGGGCGATGGCCGGCGCGATCCGGCGTTGTCGGACCTGATCGCGGTAGATGTCGTGGTCGTACCCGCGGTCGGCGAAGAGTGAGTCCGGCTTGCGTCGTGGGTGCCCGACCCGGCCTCTGACCGGTGGAATGGCGTCGATCAGCGGCATGAGCTGGGTGACGTCGTTGCGGTTGCCGCCGGTGAGGATCACGGCGAGCGGGGTGCCATGCCCGTCCGTGATCAGGTGGTGTTTCGATCCGGCTCGGCCACGATCGACCGGACTCGGTCCCGTCTGGTCCCCCCCTTTTATCGCCCGCACATGGCTGGAGTCGACCACTGCCCGCGACCAGTCGAGACGAGCCGCCGCGTTCAGCTCGGCCAGCAGGACTTCGTGCAACTGCTGCCAGACCCCGGCCTCGTTCCAGTCCCGCAAACGGCGCCAGCACGTCATGCCCGACCCGAAGCCCAACTCTTGCGGCAGGTACTCCCATTGGATGCCCGTATGCAGCACGAACAAGATGCCGCACAACACCTGCCGGTCTGCCAGAGGCTTGCGGCCCGGGTGCCGAAACCGGCGCTCTCTTCGTGGCAGCAGCGGCTCGATCCGCTCCCACAGGTCATCCGACACGATCCACGGCGAAGTCCCCATGCCCGGACAACGCCCAACACCTGACGCGGACACGGCCACCAGGACCGATCCACCTCATTGTGTTAGGCGCTGTAAGTCCCCTTGAGGAACTGATCCGGCACAGATGAGGCGGTGGGGTGAGCGGCCGGCGGCTGCCCACCCCACCGCCGATGCCGTTCATGGAGGAACACATGAATCATCTCGACGTCATCTGGCTGCTCGGTCTCGACGCCCCGGTGCGGGCGCAGGGCGACGGGCACGGGCAGGTCGTTCCCAAGGACTTCGAGTTGCTGGTCCAGGCGCTGCCGCCGGCGGTGATCGCGGCTTCGGTGCTGCTCGGACGGCCCGATGTCCCCGTGCGTTCTCTGCTGGACTTCACGGAGGAAACCGCACTGCGCCTCGCGGACATGGAGGAATCCCTGCGCACCCGCGAGCACGAGCTTACGCTGTCCTTCTTCCCGCAGCCCGGCGGCATGGTGCCGTGGGGCCGCACCGCCCGTGACGGCGCGCTGCTGTGGGACACCACCGACCCGGACACCGCGAACTGGACAACCGTCCTCACAGATTCCGATTTCCAGCTGTGGCTGGACCTTCCTTTCTCCGCGTCGGAGTTCATCGCGCGGGCCCTTCTGGGACGCCCCGAGGGAGTTTCCGCGTTCGACACGTACGAGGAATACGAGTCGGGCTCGTTCTGGAATGTCGCCGACGACATGCGCGCGACGGCCACCGCGCTGGCGAACCCGGACATCGGGGCGGTGGAGGAAATCCTCACCAAGGTGCGGGGTATCGGTGTCCCGGGCGTCCGGCAGTACGCGGAAGAGCTGCTGGACCGGGCCGTGAAGGAGTCGTTCGGTGCGCTTCCGGCGGACTACCTGGCCATCATGAAGGAATTCCCCGGCGGGGTCATCGCCGGTATCCGGGTGTTTCCTGTCGTGGCGAGGCCGGCGACCCAGGGGCTGCGGTGGCTGGATGAGGACCGGCTGTTCCTGCAGTGGGGAGAGGCACAAGGACAAATGTTCGGCTGGCTCACGGGCCAGGGCTCCCCCGAGGACTGGCGCATCGCCTACATCGATCCGAGCGGCACCGCGCTCACGCACCTGGAGGACCAGACCTTTTCCACATTCCTACGACGTCGGACGCGGGGCAACAACTCACTGTTCTGATCCGGTCCCGTCCGTATATCCGGGCAGCTCGAAGCTCTGGCCACGATGGGTTCGGTCCCTTGGCAAGGGACCGAACCCATCCTGACCAGCGTGTTTGTGTTGCCGCGCTCCAGGCGCACGTCTTCTCGATGTCGCACCATGCGGAGTGCGTGGCGATCCTTGAGCCTGCCGCAAGGGGTGCCTGACCGCACGTGCCAGTGCAGCCACTGATCGAGGGCAAGGGCCACTCGCCCCTGTGCCTGCACGCCCACGAGCGCGCGGTTGTGGCCAGCGACGACCTCCTCACCCTCTGCGACCTACTGGCTCGTACCGACTTCAACTGGTGCAGTAAGTGCGGTGGCTACGCCGTACGCAGGCTTGCCGACTCGGAACTCTCCTACTACCGCGCGGCTCACCGCTTGGACAACCTCAAACGGCAACTCGACGGTGGACGCGGAACCGCCGGCATCACCGACGCCGCCACGGTGATCTCCCGTCTGAAGGAACTGGCGGCCTGGCGGCCCGTCGATGAGGAGGAGTGGTGTGCTAGCGATTCCTGGCGCTGGCACGACATCATCGCGAGCTCAGGATGGCCCCTACTCCTGGGGGTCAAGGGGTCGCAGGTTCAAATCCTGTCGTCCCGACCAGCGTTTACGCAGGTCGCAGGCGGTATCGGAGAAATCCGGTACCGCCTTTCCGTGTTTCTTGGGGACCACGCGGTCCAGCGGCGGCGTCCAGGGGCGGGCTGGACGGCGAGGCTGACGGGGCCCTCGGCCAGGACCGATCTCTATGTGGAACGCGTCCTCGGATTTCGACACGTCCGCGAGAGGCGTCCACGCGGCCGCGGGTGTCGCGCCCACCGTCGACTCCAGCAGACCGCTCATCTGGTTGAGCAGTTCGTCGAACTCGACCAGGGGACTGAGAGGGGTGGGTGCCCGGACGGGCCTTTCCTGCAGACCGCCACCGCGGTGGCGCCGGACGGGCACGGCCATCGCCCCCTGCTTCCTTCTCGTGATCTCATCGCCCGCCATTCGTCATGCGAGCCATGCGGACTCCTTATGACGTATGCGTGGGGAGACGTCCGAGCCGCCCCCGGCAGCGGACGTGCCCGTGGTGCCGGGGGCGGCCGAGTGCCCCAGGTGCCGGTGCACGAAGTGGATGGCCATCGCGCCCTCACCGGCCGCCGAGGCCACTCGCTTTACCGAGCCGCTACGGACGTCCCCTACCGCGAAGACCCCGGGCAGGCTGGTCTCCAGGGTCATGCACGAGCGCCCGCGCCCGTGCCACACCTCGGGGTAGGCGCAGGCTTCCTGGGCCTCCGGGCCGGTGAGGACGAAACCGCGGGAGTCGAGGGCGATGATGCCGGCGAGCCACTCGGTGTGGGGGTCGGCGCCGGTGAAGACGAACAGGCCCCGTACGGCGAGCGGGCGGTGCTCGCCCGTGCGGTTGTCGACCACGTCGAGCTCCTCCAGCACCTCCTGGCCGATGACCTCGGTGACCTCGGTGTGCAGCGTGACCTCCACCTGCGGATGGCGCTCGACCTGGTCGACCAGGTAGCGGGACATGCTGGCCTCAAGGCTGGGTCCTCGGACCAGCAGGTGCACCTTTGGCGCGTACCCGGCGAGGAACAGCACCGCCTGGCCCGCCGAGTTGCCTCCGCCGACGACGGCCACCGGGTCGGTGCGGCACTGCTGGGCCTCGTAGACGGTCGCCGAGTAGTGGACGCTCGTTCCCTCCAGGCGTTCGATACCGGGCACCTGGAGCCGGCGGTAGCGGGCACCCGTGGCCAGGACGACGGCGCGGGCGGCGATCTCGCTGCCGTCGGCGAACGCCACCACGTAGTGGTCCTCGTCCTTGGGATGGAGACCGGTCGCCTCCACCGGAATGCTGATCCTGGCGCCGAACTTGTCGGCCTGGAGCACGGCGCGTTCGGTGAGTTCAGCGCCGGAGATGCCGGCGGGGAAGCCGAGCAGATTCTCGATGCGGGACGACGTGGCGGTCTGGCCGCCGGTGGCCATCGCCTCCACCACGGTGGTGCTCAGGCCCTCGGAGGCGGCGTACACCGCGGCAGCGAGGCCGGCGGGTCCGGAGCCGACGATGAGGACGTCGCCGTGACGGTTTCCGGCGGGCAGTGACGGCAGGCCGATGAGCCGGGCCAGCTCCGCGTTGCTGGGGTTGCGCAACAGGGTGGTGTCCCGCCAGATGACGAGCGGTGTCTCCTCCGGGCCGACGCCGAAGCGACGCAGCAGCTCCTCGGCCTCCTCGTCGGTCTCCAGGTCGATCCAGCGGTGTGGCAGCCGGTTGCGGATGGCGAACTCGCGCAGCCGCCGGGTGTCGGGCGAGTAGCGCGAGCCGATGATGCGGAAGCCGGCGCCCTGTCCGACGAGCAGCGCGCGACGGCCCAGACAGGCGCGCAGCACGACGTCCCCGATGGTGGAGTCCTGGGACACCAGGTGGCGCAATTGGTCCAAGGAGATGACGAGGACCTCGCCCGGCTCCCTGGCGACAGCGGTGTAGAAGGCCACCTGTCCGTGCAGCAGCCCGAGTTCGCCGATGAAGCGACCGGGGCCGTGCACGCGCAGCACGCGCTCCTCGGGAGTGCCGTAGTCCTCGACGACGGCGACGGTACCGCTGAGGACGATGAAGAACGTCTCGCAGCGCTTCCCCTCCTGGATCAGCACGTCGTTCGGAGCCATGCTCCGGCGTTGCCCGTGCTCCGCCAGACGTGCTATCTGGTCCTCCGTAAGGCGCGGATACGCGCCGTAGATGTCCGGGGTCTCCCGGAAGGCGGCCTCGTCCGCTTCCTCCGGCACCCGTTCTTCGCCCGGCAGCGACTGGTCGCCGGACATCAGACGAACGCCTCGTGAACGTAGCACCAGCGCCATTCCTCGCCGGGCTGGAACGACTGCACGATCGGATGGGCGTCGGCAGCTGCGTGCCTACGCGCGTGCTTGTTCGGCGAGGAGTCACAGCAGCCGACGTGCCCGCAGGTCAGGCAGAGCCTCAGGTGGACCCACGGGGAGCCGAGCAGCAGACACTCCTGACACCCTTCTGGGGTGAGCGGCTGGACCGGCCGGACAAGCGCGAGGTGGGGGTCTGCGTGCAGGGTCATCCGGATCACCCTTCCCGGGCCGTGATCGACTGTTCCACCCACTGGCGCAGAGCGGGGGCGGGCGCCGCCCCCGCCTGCCGGGCGACCGTCTCGCCCGGGTCGAGGACGAGCAGTGTCGGTACCGCCTGGACCTTGGAACGCTGCGACAGCCGCGGGTTCTCGTCGACGTCGACCTTGACGAGTTTGATCCGGCCGGCGAGATCGGTGGCGACCTTCTCCAGCGCGGGGCTGACCCTGCGGCAGGGGCCGCACCAGGTGGCCCACAGGTCGACCACGACGGGGACGTCGGCCCGCTCGGCGACCTCGGTGAAGTCGTCGTCGCCCGCGTCCACCATCCACGGTAGGGGATGCTCGCAGTGGCCGCACTTGGGGCGGCCCTCCGCGGTCACGGGCACTCGGTTGGTGCGCCCGCAGTTCGGACAACTGACGGTCGTCGCCTGCATCGTGCTCATGCCGCCCGCGCTCCCTTCACCCTCGGGCTGGTCGTAGGTGACCACCAGCTCTCCGTGTTCGGCGTCGACGCGGACCGTCGCGCTGTCCTGGACGTCGCCGCGCAGCAGGGTGCGTCCGACCAGTGTCTCGACCTCGTGGGAGATGTAGCGGCGCAGTGGCCGGGCCCCATACACCGGGTCGCAGCATGCCGGCGCCGAACGGCGGACGCTGCGGCACACTGCTGGACTGGCGGACCTACGGGTCGCCTTGCACGGGGTGCGCAGGCCCCCACCCTGGGCACGTTCCTGCGCTCCTTCACCCACGGGCACGTCCTTCAACTGAACGCGGTGCACCGCAGGTTCCGGGCGCAACTAAGGGCTGTCCCGTAATCCGTGGCGGGCGCACGACGACAGCTACGGCACCTCGCTGCGTTGTCGGAACGCCCGAATACATCCAGTATGCGGACGTCCCTCCGCCTTGCGATGCTCCCCCGTAGCCTTGACGGCACGGGAGGTACCCCCTCCATCTGACGCCGTGCGCTGATCCACCACGGATAACGGGACAGCCCTTAGGCCGTGTATCGAAAATGGATCTTGGGCTGTGAATGATCACGGTATGGGGCGGGAAGATCTCACGGACGAGCACTGGGCGGTGCTGGAGCCGTTGTTGCCGAAGGGCGCCAGGGAGGGGCGGCCGCCTGTCCGGCCTCGGCGGCAGTTGATCGACGGCATACGGTTCCGGGTCCGTACCGGTGTTCCGTGGCGGGACATGCCCGTCGAGTACGGGCCGTGGGGCCGGGTCTACGACCTGTTCCGCCGATGGCAGCGCGCGAGCCGGGCCGCGAGATAGGGCGCGGTGGCGCTGCGGCGGGCCCTCGCCACCTTGGCCGGCGGGCCCGCCGCGACCACCCGCCCGCCCGCGTCCCCGCCGCCCGGCCCGAGGTCGATGACCCAGTCGGCGGTGGCGATCGTGTCCAGGTCGTGCTCGACGAGGACGACCGTGTTGCCGGCGCCGACGAGCCGGTGCAGCTGTCGCAGCAGCAGCGCGATGTCCGAGGGGTGCAGCCCCGCCGTCGGCTCGTCGAGCAGGTAGAGCGCGTGCCCGCGGCGGGCTCGCTGCAGTTCGGTGGCCAGTTTGATGCGTTGCGCCTCACCACCGCTGAGTTCCGTCGCGGGCTGGCCCAGCCGCAGGTACCCCAGTCCCACCTCGCGCAACGTCTCCAGTCTGCGGGAGGCGGCCGGGACGGCGGACAGGAACTTGGCGGCGGCGTCGACGGACAGCGCCAGCACTTCCGCGATGTTCTTGCCGCGGTAGGTGACTTCCAGCGTTTCGGCGTTGTACCGGGCGCCCTCGCAGGTCGGGCACGGCGCGTAGGTGCCGGGCAGGAACAGCAGTTCCACCGCGACGAATCCTTCGCCCTGGCAGGTCTCGCACCGCCCTTCGGGCACGTTGAAGGAGAACCGCCCGGCGGAGTAGCCGCGCGCCCTGGCCTCGTCCGTCGCCGCGTACAGCTTGCGCACCGCGTCGAACATCCCCGTGTACGTGGCCAGGTTGGACCGGGGAGTTCGGCCGATGGGCCGTTGGTCGACCCGGACCAGCCGGTCGAACGACTCGACCCCCGACGCGTCCTGGACGTCGACCTCCAGCTGCGCCTCGTCGGGCTCCTCGGGTACGAGTCCGAGGTGGCCGCGGACGACCTCGGCGAGCACCTGCGTCACCAGCGTCGACTTTCCGGAACCGGACACGCCCGTCACCGCCGTCAGTACGCAGAGCGGTACGTCGACGGACACGTCGTGCAGATTGTGGCGGGAGACACCGCTCAGGTGCAGCCAGCCGTGCGGTGTGCGCGGGCGGTGATCGAGCGGCTGGGCGCGCCCGAACAGGTACTGGCTCGTGGCCGACTCCCCGACCCGCTCAAGGCCGGCGACCGGGCCGCTGTACAGCACGCGTCCGCCGCCCTCGCCCGCGCCGGGGCCGATGTCGACCACCCAGTCCGCCCGCCGTACGACGTCCATGTCGTGCTCCACGACGAACAGCGAGTTGCCCGCCGCCTTGAGGCGGTCCAGCACGTCCAGCAGCGGTTCCGCGTCAGCCGGGTGCAGGCCCGCGGAGGGTTCGTCGAGGACGTAGACGACGCCGAACAGCCCCGAGCGCAGCTGGGTGGCGATCCGCAGGCGCTGCGCCTCGCCGGGCGACAGGGTCGTCGAGCGGCGCCCGAGGCTGAGATATCCGAGGCCCAGGTCGAGCAGTACGTCGACCCGCGCGACCAGATCGCAGCAGATCCGGACCGCGACCTCGGTCGTCTCCCCGGATCGGGCGGTCGACGTGGTGGCGTCGGCCTCGGACCGCCCCGCGACAGGCCGCAGCAGCGCCACGACCTCGGTGAGCGGCATCGCGTTGATCTCGGCGATGGAACGTCCGGCGAAGGTCACGGCGAGCGCCTCGGGCCGCAGTCCGCTGCCGTGACACTCGGGGCAGGGCACACTCCTGACGAACCGGAGCGCCCGTTCGCGCATCTTCTCGCTCTTGGAGTCGGCGAGGACGTGCATGACGTGCTTGCGGGCGCTCCAGAACTTGCCCTGGTAGCCGTAGTCGACGCGGTCCTCCTCCGGCTCGATGTACACGGAGGGCTGCTCGTCCGTGTACAGCAGCCAGTCCCGGTCCTTCTTCCTGAGCCTGCGCCACGGTCGGTCGATGTCGATCCCCAGGCCGCTCACGACACTGCGCAGGTTGGCGCCCTGCCAGGCGCCCGGCCAGGCGGCGATTGCCCCCTCGCGGATGCTCAGCGAGGGGTCCGGGACGAGCAGGTCCTCGGCGACGTCGTGCACGACGCCCAGTCCGTGGCACTCCGGGCAGGCGCCGGCCGCGGTGTTGGGTGAGAACGACTCGGCCTCCAGCCGTGCGGCCCGGGGCGGATAGGTGCCGGCGCGGGAGTACAGCATGCGCAGCAGATTGGACAGCGTGGTGATGGTGCCGACCGTCGAGCGCGAGCTGGGTGACCCGCGTCGCTGCTGCAGGGCCACGGCCGGTGGCAGTCCGGTGATTTCCTGCACGTGCGGTGCGCCGACCTGTTGCAACAGCCTTCGGGCGTATGGTGCTACGGACTCGAAGTAGCGCCGCTGGGCCTCCGCGTAGAGCGTGCGGAACGCGAGCGAGGACTTGCCCGAACCGGAGACGCCGGTGAAGGCGACCATCGCGTCCCGCGGAACGTCGACATCGATGTTCCGCAGGTTGTTCTCACTGGCGCCCCGGACATGCACGAAGGGGTCGGTCGCGTCCTTGTTCACCGTTCCTGACTACCTGATCGCGCCGGGAACCGCGCGACAGGCGCCGTCACCGGGCCCCGCTCACACGATCGTCCGGAGAATCCCGGTATGAGCCGCTCCCAGGGAATATGCGAGGGTGCTTCACCGTTCGTTCGCGTTTGGGCGTGAAGGGAACTGTGTTCTCGGGCCACACCCTTTGCCCATGAGGACGATCGTTCGACCGAAGCCTTATGGAGCCCCCGCCGCGAGGCGACCGCCCTTCGCGCCCTGCCCTTCAACATCGCCTGCGGCTTCTGCAAGCAGTGCGAGCGGGGTCTCACCAACTACTGCCTGACCATGCAGCCGGGGCCGCCGTCCCGCCTGTTTCCCCCGGACCGGTCCGGGGGACGGGTGGCGATCTGCCCGTCCTCCGGCCGGGGATGGGGGCAATCGCCCGCGCTCCGGTCGGACCTGAAACAACGGCGATTGCCCGCGCTCCGGACCGGAGGACGGACGGCGGACGCTCAGCAGTGTCCGCAGTGGCAACACCCCGTCCCAGCGGCTGCGGCCGCCAGCATGTTCCCGGGCCGTGTGGGAGGCCCGACGGCTGCCGCACCTCAGCCAGGCCGACGCGTCCCGGCAGGGCGTTCCGGCTAGGCTCACACACGTGACGTGGCTGCGGGCTTTCGGGGAGGTCGTGCGATCCGGGCTCACGATCGAGGAGACGCGGCTGGAGCCCCTGCTCGCGCTGCGCACGGCCGCTGGGGTGGCGATGGTCGTCGGGCCGGCTCTGTGGCTGGTCTCTCCTGCGTACGCCGCGTCCGCCGCCCTCGGTGCCTACGCCGCGGGTGCGGCCACCTTCCAGCGCACCTGGCGTCCACGCAAGGTGATCGCGCTCGGCGCGGGCGCGGGTCTGGCGATCAGCACCTTCGTGGGCTACCTGGCGGCGGGGCGACTCGTGACGTTCCTCCCACTGCTGGCCGTATGGGCCTTTGTCGCGGGGATGGCGTGGGCCGTCGGATCGACCGCTGGGATCGTCGCAGCGACGACGGTCGGCAGCATGCTGGTGACCATCACCCTTCCCACGAGCGTCGGGCGAGCCCTGGAGCACGCCGGGGTCATCGCACTCGGGGGCGTGGCGCAGGCCGTGCTGATCTTGCTGTTCCCGATCCGTCGTTGGGGGGCGCATCGTGACGCGCTCGCCGACGCCCTGGCCGCCGTGGCGGACTACGCCCGCCGGCTGCGGCACGACCCGACTGCCCCGTTCGACCCGGAGCCGTTGATGACGGCCCGGGACGCGGCCTCCGTGACGCCGTCACAGGCCCGCACCCGTCCACCCGTCCTCCACGGCCCCCGGGGGCTCGCCGAGCGCATTCGGCCGGTCGTCGCCGCGCTCGCCGACCCGTACGTCGGCGCCCCGGCGGAGGGCCCCGGGCGGGACCGCGCGCGGGAGTTGCTCGACGCGGCCGCCGATGTCTTGGACGCGGCCGCCCGTTCGATCCGCCGCGGCACTCCCTCCGAGGTGCCGCCCAAGAGCGTGGACGTCCTGCGCGTCGACGAGGAGCACGAGGTGCTGGAGGGGCCCGCGCGGCAGGCCGCCGAGCGGCTCGTGGAACTGCTCGGCGAGGTGTTGGAGATCGCTGGGAGCGGCGGCGCGCGCGGGAAGACGCCCACGCCGCCCGGCCCGGCGGGCGCCCAGTTCCTGGTGCGCCCGACACTGTTCCGGCTGGTCCCGGTCGTCGTCCGGGCGGTCCGCCGTGAACTCCGCCGGGACTCGCCCGTGTTCCGGCACGCCGTCCGCCTGGCGGCGGTGGCCACGCTCGGCTATCTGATCGCCGCCCGGCTACCCCTGGGCCACGGCTACTGGGCGCCCATCGCCTCCGTGATGGTGATGCGGCCGGACTTCCACCGGACGTACGCGCGTGCGGTGGCCCGTCTCGCCGGAACCCTGACGGGGGTCGCGCTTGCCACCGGGATGGTGCGGGCTCTGGGCCCGGACGCCCAGGTGTCCGGCGCGCTGGCGGTGGTCTCGGCAGGTCTGTCGTACACGCTGGTCCGTACCGGCTACGCCTACTCCCAGTGCTTCACTGCCGCTTACGTCGTCTTCCTGCTCGGCATGGGCGGCCAGGCATGGGAGCAGACGGTCCCGGAGCGGGTGGTGCTCACCCTGCTCGGCGGGGCCCTGGCCATGCTGGCGTACGTGGTGTTCCCCGCATGGGAGACGCCCCGGCTGCCGGGCCGGCTTGCGGACTGGCTCGCCGCCAACGGCCGCTATGCGGCCGCGGTGCTCCGCAGCTACGCCGAACCGACTCGGGAGCATCGCGCCGACATGCGCAAGGCACTGCTGGCGAGCAGGGAGGCACGTGCCGCCTGGCAGGAGGCATACGACCGGGCAAGGCAGGAACCGGTCCGCCCCCGGGGCCTGACGTCGCGCGAGGCGGAGGAGGCGCAGGAAGCGCTCAAGGGGTTCGGCCGGGCGGCGATGCTCATGGAGAGCCACGTCCCGCGGGCCGACAGCCGTTTCGTCCCCGAGGCGGAGCGGTTCGCCGAGGCCCTGGAGGCGGACACCGAGCAGGCGGCAGTCGACGTGCGCGAGCACAGAAATCCGGACTGGGGGCGCGTGGAGGAGGCGCTCCACGCGTGGGAGGGCGCCGCCGCCGGGGACCGGAGCCCGGTGGTGCGGCGCGGGGCGGAACTGCAGAAGCGGGCCTTGGAGGACCTCGCGACAGCCGTGAGCCGCACACCCCTGGAACGGGACGTCGGCTCCGCTCGCGAGGAGCAGCGGGTGCGGACGGCCGTGGCGGCGGAAGGTGACGGATCAGGACCCGCGCCCCGGGGTGGGTGACGGCGCCGGCGACGGGGAGCGCCGCGCCTCCTGGAGCGGGAAGTAGTCTCCCGGCCGCGTCGAGCGCCGCCACACGTACGCCGCTGTCGCCATCACGAGGATCAGCCCCGCCAGGATGAGCAGTTCGATCCCCTCGACGTTCCACCGGAAGGACCTCTCCGCCTCGGCCGTCACGATGAGCACCTTGCGGATGCCGGCAATCAGGCCGACGACGAGGAACGGCTCCGCGTCGAGGGTCTGGTTCCTGATGGTGAGGCGGACGGTGTGGAGGAGCTCGGCCACGATGAACAGCACAAGGCCGTTGTCCAGGGCGGAGAGAACGACCGTCTCCTCGCGGTACGGACCCTGGATCGACCTGATGACGTCGTGGACGACCCCGACGGTCAGGAGCCCCGCGAGCAGTACGAGGAGCGCAGCGACGACGAGGTGGATGCCGTCCTCGATGAGCTGCAGGAGGCTCTGTACCCGGCCGCCCTCGATCTTCGGGAGATTGGGTCGCACAGTCAGCATGCTAGGGGTGCCCCGGCCCGCAGGCGCGTCCTGCTGCCGAACGGGTGGACGGGCGGGTGGACGGCTCTGTTCGTCGGCGATCCAGCCGTGGACGGTGCGGTCGACGGCGCCGTTGGTGATCATCCGGACGGGGAAATATCTGAGGCAGGGACGACGCGCCGGCGCCGGCGCCGAGGGCGGTGGCGTGGCCGGCCGCGCCACCATCTACCCAGCCGGACTCCACATCGCAGACATCAGTCGTCGCCCCTGCGGTGACCCATTCGAGGGCCATTTGACAGCGGCGCTTTCGCCCTCGACGGTCGGACCGCCGTGGCGGGCTAGCGTGGCCGCACAGCCCGGGTGAGGGTGCACCTCACGAGCGGCGGAGCGGCCGTTCGCGCGCTCTGGCGGTCTTCCAGCGAGTGAGCAGAGGAAAGCCCGACATGTCCAATCACTTCACCGGCCTGAGTCTCGGGCCGCCGCTCGGCGACCAGCGCCTCGATCTGTGCGACCTGTACGCCTTCGCGGCAGCTGGCGATCCGAGCAGGACCGTTCTCATCCTCAACGCCAATCCCAACGCAGATGCCCTGCACCCCGACGCCGTATACCGCCTGAACATCGACAACGACGGCGACTACCTGACCGACCTTGCCTTCAGCTGGGTCTTCAGCCCGCCGGCAGTCGACGGCTCACAGACCTACAGCGTCTTCATGGCAACCGGTACGGAGTCCCGCAAGCCCGAGGCGGTTGGCACCAAGATCGTGTCGGACGCCGCCGTCTCCTTCGACACCCAGGCCAACGTGGTCATGAGCGGCGACTACAAGGTGGCCGCCGGCAGCCGCAGCGACGCCTTCTTCTTCGACTATGACGGTGTCAAAAATCTGTTCGACACCAGCGGCAACCGGAATTTCACCGCACCGCATCTGAGCGGGCAGTCCCCGTGGACCGGCGTCGACTCCAACAGCACGGCCAACGTCTTCTCCATGGCGATCGAGCTGCCGACCGCAATGCTGGCGCCCCAGCCCGAGCTGCACATCTGGGGCCGGTGCAGCGTCCTGCGCGACGGTGAACTCGTTCACGCGGACCGGGCCGGGCACCCGTCGGTGAGCAGCTTCTTCAACACCGACGACACGAAGGAGGAGTACAACGCCAGCGAGCCCGTCAACGACCGGGCCCGGTGGACCGACCAGTTCGTCCACCTGCTGGGCCACACCGGCGACTACACGCGTGAGGAGGCGATGGCCGCGCTCGATGGGCACGGCATCCTGCCGGACGTGTTGCACTTCGACCCGTCCAAGCCCGCCGCGTACCCTAACGGCCGTACGTTCACGGAAGACGTCATCGAGGTCCGCATCGCGTTCCTCACCAAGAACGAGGCGCCGCCGACCGGTCTGACGCCGCACACCGACACCCTGGACCGGTTCCCGTACCTCGGCGACCCACACCCGGCAGCCGCTACCTGACGGATCCCGGCAGGAGCTGCCCGGCGTGACGGAGAACCCCACCTGGCCGTGCGCCGGCAGTCCTTACGCGGCCAGGAGGTCAACCAGCCTGTCGCGGACGCCGTCCCTGCCACCCGCCGGGGCCGGCACCAGCCTGTCCCGGTGCTGCGGATCCCGGGAAAGGACGTGCAGCCGCCCCTCGTTACGGGCCAGGATCAGGTCGGTGCTGGTGCCTGCCGTCTCGGCCGATCCCTGCGTGGTGTACTGGGTGACGGTGACCAGCGCGGAACGCTCCGACCCGGTGAGCACGGCATCGGCGTCCATCGACGCATCGGTATCCGCCGACGGGCCCCGGGGCAGCCAGTCGGTGAGCGTACGGAGCGCCTCGTCGAGCTTGTACAGGCCGACCTGGTGGACGCCGAGCGCGTCGATGCGGACCATCAGGCAGATCCGCTCGGGCTGGGGGAGCAGCAGGATCCGCCACGGCTCGCCCGGATCCGTTCCGGTCGTACGGGCGTCGAGCACCTTCCTGGCCCGCTGCTGCAACGCCACAGCGATGCCCAGGTCTCCCCGTACTTGGACCTCCTCGCCCGAGGAGCCCGCCAAGAGCAGTTGGCGGGCGGCCAACGAGCGGACGGCCTCGGCGAGTTCGTCGTCCGACGGCCGGGCCTCCAGGAAGTCCACGATCGCGTCCACAGCGGTGAGTTCGGCGATGGTGTACGCGCCGAGCAGCACCGGCCCGGTGTTCACCAGATCCACCACGGCCGAGATCAGCCCTGGGGGAACGGACGCCTCGCCCGGCCCCGGCGGTGACGCCGAAGGAGTGCCGCGTTGATCGTCGCTCATGACGAACCTCCTGCCGGCCAACCGCCCACGGCAGGCGCCGCGCGATTCTCACGGAGAACCGCGGCGGCGATACGGGACGGGGTCTGCGTCACCCATACGTCGGAGTTGCCGAACAGGCCCCGGCCGGCCCTGCCGGACAGCGCCTGGCCCAGCTCGCCGGCCAGATCCGGCCGGTCCGGTGGCGGGAACCGGGCCGCGAGTTCCTGGGACACGGCCGTGACGTCGTCGTTCGCCTCGATCCGGCGCAGCGCCTGAGTCAGAGACCGCGCGATCGGCGGCGTCAGGGACGTGGGCACCGCCAGAACCGGCGAGAGATACAGCGGGCGCCGCTCGGTCATCCGCGACAGACCCCAGGGCCCGACATTACTGTCGGTGAATTTGTACACCAGGTAGTCCCACAGGTGCCGAAGGTCGCTCGGACGGGGCAGTTTGGGCCCACCGAACGCGGCCGGGGTCTTCTCCAGTTGCACCCAGGTGCCCTGTGTCGTGCGGCCGTGCAGTTTCTCCCGTACGACCTGTCCGCGCATCCCGATGTCGGGGTAGAGCTTCTTGTCGATGTCGCGGTGGTGGCTGGACAGCCGCGGATGGCTGCCCTTGGCGAACCGCCACTTCTCGTACAGCCGCGGATCGTCCACCAGCACATGGCCGCCGCGCAGCACGTCTCGCAACTGTGGTACCTGCAGTCCGTGCCGTTCCAGATCGTCAAGGATCACCGCTTCCTCAGGACTGAGGCGTTCGGCGGCTTTGACCAGGCCTTTCCGGTACGATCCGGCCCGCGCGGTGATCTCGATCATGAGCCGCACCCTGGCGCGCACCTCTTCGGCCCGATCGGCGGGGACGGCATCGGAAGCCGCCTTGCCGGGCCGCTCAGCGCGGGCGGCGAACGCCCGCGTGTGCTTGCGCTTCATCTGGCCAGTACAGCACGACAGTCAGGCACGCGCAGGGCCTGGCGCTGCCCGCCGGAAGGCCTGGAGCTGCCCGCCGGGAGGGCCTGACGCTGCCCGCCGGGAGCTGGGGCCCGGAGCCCTGCCGGCACGCTTCGAGCAGCTCGCCCGCGGTGAAGACGTCGGGGCAACCGATGTCGGCGCCCGGGCCGCTGAGTTGGCGTGAGCCGCTACCGGCTCCAAGAATGACAACGACCGCCGCGAAGCCACCAAGCCCCCGCCGTCACCCCTCCGGTCTTGCCCGTCGTCGCCCCGGCCCGCGAGCCCGGATCAGTTCTGCCGTACCACAGGCACCGATTCACAGCCGCGGAGCCGGGCGTCCCTGCGTGCCTGACCAGGCGACTTCCCGATGCCCACCGCCCGGCCGTCGACAACCGCGAGCCAGTCGCCCTGGGACAGCTCCGCCCGCAGCGCATCCACGCCGGTCGGTTCGAGCGCCTGGAGCAGCGCGGGGTCGGGGTCCGTGGGGGTGTCGGCCGCCGCCGCGCGCGGTGTTCCCGCGCGCCACTCGGCGGTGGTCCGCTCGCCCGACCTGGCCCGTGACCACAGCACGTGCTGCAGCATGATCAGCGGTCCCAGCGCCGTCAGGAGCGGGAACGCCCCCGTCAGCAATCCCAGGCCGAACAGCAGGCTGACGCTCGCGGACACCGCCAGTCCGACCCCGGCCGCGAGAAGACCCGCTGCCCGCCCGAAGGCCTTGAGCGCCACCAGCGGGAAGAGCACCAGGAGCAGCAGGTCGCCCAGTCCGAGCGCCACCGGTGGTCTGCCCTGGGTGACTGCCAGCAGTGGGGCGAACGGCAGTCCCATGACCTGGGCGGCGAACCGGTCCATGACGGAGGTGAGTCCGGTCGCCACCAGGTCGTAGCAGCAGAGCATGCCCGCGAACCACGCCGCGTGGACGGAGCGCATCCCGCTCTGCGCCCACATGTTGGCCACTCCCACCACGGCGATGGCGAGCAGTACGTCGGTCAGAGCCGTCACGGCGACCGGCAGGTCCGCGAACGCGCATCCGGCGGTGGTGGCCACGGAGACCGTCGCGGCCAGCCAGGCCCGCCCCCCGCCGATCAGCGGCGCGAGGGTGAACTGGAGCGCCGCGCAGAGGACCAGGCCGAAGACGACGGCCACCGCGGTCCGGGGCATTGCCAGATACGCCAGGGGAGCCGCCACCACGACGGCGGTCATCACGGCGACATCGGGCAGTTCGTACTTGCCGACCGGGGGGCGGGGCATCCGGACCCGCGCGAAGTAGACGGCACCTGCCACCGTGATCGCGGCGACGGCGCAGTTGAGGCCCACGAGGGCGAGGGCGGTACTCATGCCGGGCTCGTCATGCGTACGGCGGCGGGGCGGGCCGACTCGAAGGTGTGCTCGCGCAGATCGGCGCGGACCGGGCCGGTCGGCGGCAGCGTGGCCGGATCGTCGTGGAGCACGATGCCGTCCAGCGCGAGGCCCGCCGCTGTGGCCCGCTCCTCCAGCCTGCCGAGCAGGGCGGCGGCGGGCAGTCGGCGGACCAGGACATGGAGGACAGGGCCCCCGGGCCGGTCGACCAGGGCGTAGCGCGCCGGCAGCGGGATGTCCGGCTCGGACTCCAGCAGGTTCAGCACCGACCGGGTGGGTACCGCGATGCTCCGCGGACCCGACCAGCGGCCGAGTATGGGCGAGGTCGCGGGCAGATGGGCCAGCTCGCACGTGGGCTCGGCCTCGGGGCGCCCGACCAGGTCGCCGGTCGCGTAGCGCAGCAGCAGGGTGCAGTCCCGGTAGGGGACGTACGGCGTCTGCACGATGATGCCGACGGCGCCCGGCGGCGTCGGCTCGTGTGTCACGGGGTCGAGTATCTCCATGTGCCCGAACTCGGTGGTGTGGTGCAGATGTCCCTCGGTGCACGGCGTACCGCCCGAGGGGAGGGTCTCGGTCATCATGTACGCCGTGGAGATCCGGGCGCCCAGGGCGGCTGCGGCCCGCTCCCTCAGCGGGTCGGAGAGCACTTCACCGCCGACGCCGATGGATTCCAGGCCGAAGTCCGACGCGTGCCAGCCGCTTCTCTCCGCTTCTTCGACGAGGGCGGAGAGGTAGGACGCGGAGACCGTCAGGTGGGTGATCTGCGGGGCCTTGCCCCGCAGACCGAGCGGGGTGGCCAGCCGGTCCAGCGCCACGGCCGGGTCCACGGTGCCGATCTGGACGAACGAGGCACCGATCCGGGTCACCGACTCCTCCACGTTGAGCAGCGGCAGGGTCGCCCGGGAGCATCCCGCGTACGCCATGGTGTGGCGGGGCCGCAGGCCCATGCCGAGCACGGCCGAGACGGTACTCATGGCAACCGCGATCTCCACCTCGGCCCTGGAGTACCAGACGGTGGTGGGGGTGCCGCTGGTCCCTGTGGTCAGCGCCATCAGCGCGGGAGTGGAGGCGGCGGACACGAAGGCGGCCGGCAGACCGCGCAGGGCCTCTTTGGGTGTGACCGGTATTCGGTCCCAGGTCTCCGGGGTGAGGGTGCTCGGGTCGAGTCCCAGGACATCGAGGGTCCGCCGGTAGTGGGCCGTGTGCTGGGCGGCGGCCCGTGCGGTGGCCCGCAGGCTGCGCTCCGTGACGGTCCGTCGTACGGCGGGGTCGACGGACCCTGCCTGACCGGGGAGCAGAGCCGAGTCCGCCCCGGGCTCGCCGAACTCGGCGAGGGTCGCGATCAGGTCGCGGGCAATGCGTTCCAGGTCCTGCGGGCGGATGCGACGGTTGCGCAGGATCGCCATGCCGTAGCGGAGCTGACTGAGGGCGGTGCCGAACAAGGGGTCTCCTGATGCCTGGACCGGGTTGTTTTCCCGGTCCAGGCCGGGGCCGAGCGTCAGACCATGCTGGCGAACATCGCCGCGGTGAGCGTGCTGAACGCGTACTTGACGTAGTGCTTGACCATGATGGATCTCCCTTGTTCCGCGCCGCCCGGGGACGGCTGGGCTCCTGGTGGTGCACTCCCGACCGGGGGCGGTCGTTCGATTAACGCGACCTTAGAGTAGGGCAGTTGACTGATCAACGGTTTCTCTCGACGAACTGGATTCCCGGTGTTCGCTCAGTCGCCCCTCCGTTCTGGTCAGGAAATCGCGGGAGCCGCTGAGTACACGTGAGAGTCGGTCCCGCGACCGCCTCGAGGGTGTGCGGTTGGCGTGTCTCTCAGTGTCCGGCCGTTGTCAGTGCCTGCTGACAGGATCACCGGCATGACACCGTTGCTTCTCACCGACATCGAACGAGCCGTTCGCAGCAGTTGGAGTGCCGAGACGTGCACGCCTGAGTTCCGATCGCGCTGGTCCAAGGACAACCCGGCCCGGGATCAGTGCGGGGTGACCGCCATGGTGCTCAATGACCTGCTGGGAGGTGAGTTGATCCGGGGAGAGGTCCACGTAAACGGCGAACGGGTGGACTACCACTGGTGGAACCGCCTGGGCACGGGCATGGAGATCGACCTCACCCGCGAGCAGTTCGGGCCGGAGGAAATCGTCACCGGAGGCATCGTGATTCCCCGCCCGCCCGTGACCGAATGGCGCAGGCTCCGGCAGGAGTACGAGCTTCTCCGCGACCGCGTCGTGGAGAAGCTCAATCGGCAGCAGGCGACGGCCGCTGCGGCCGTGTCTCGTCAGCCGGCTTGAACCTGTTCGGCTCGCGCACGGGTGGTAGCCAGGCGGTAGGAGCCGGTGCCGGTCTCGATGCGATGGCGACGCTGTTCTTCTCCTCGCGCTCGGTCAGCACCTGGATGAGAAGTTCGGCGCTGTTCCGGTCGAGCTCCATGTGTTGGGTCGGGGACGAGACGCTGTGCACCGTTTCCGATGCCGGTTTTCCCGTCCCCGCCCGCCGAACCCGCCGTGCGAGTTGGCCCCGCAACGGGCTCTCCACGTGATCCGATGTGTCAAGCGAGGTATTCGCTGACCTGGCCGACGAAGGCCACATCGTCGTGGCTGGTCCGGCGAAAGCGAGCCTTCTCCGGATCGACCTTGTCGATGTTGTATGGCGTGCTGATCTGCGCTCCGCGGAAGCGGTATCGCTCGACCTTCATCTTCGCCGGGTTGTAGAGGACGAGACCGCCCTCGCTGATGCGGTCCGCACCGAAGTACCGGCGCCGCAGCTGTTTCCAGGTCAGGTGGGGGCGCTTGTAGCGAATCCAGCGGAGCACTCGCCACCACGCATACCAACCGAGGTAGGCAAATGTCCGTTTCGAGACGCCATAGCGGAAGTAGGCCGCCCAGCCCCGCAGGACCGGGTTGACCGTCCGCAGCACCTCCTCCAACGAGAGCGACGTCGTACTTCGCCCCGTTAGTTTCTTGATCTTGTGCATCACCGACGCCAACGCCTGCTTGGACGGGATGGTGAGCACGACGCGACGGCCGTCGCCCCAAGACCTCCGCTGGATGTGGAAGCCCAGAAAGACGAAGCCGTCGTCGATATGGGTGATGTGGGTCTTCTCCTCCGAGAGGGTCATCTTCAGTTTGCTGGCCAGCAGCTCGGCGATCTCAGCCTTGAGCGCTTCGGCCTCGGACCTCTTGCCGTGCACGAGCACGACGAAGTCGTCGGCGTATCGCACCAGGCGAAAGTTCGGCCGCCCCATCCGACGTCGATACTGCCGACGCCATGGCGGGGTCATCCCCTGGTCCCAGATCCGCGAGAAATGCCGGTCCAGTACCGAGAGATAGACGTTGGCCAACAGCGGAGAGACGATCCCTCCTTGCGGAGTCCCGGTGAGGGTCTCCGCGAACCCACCATGTCGCTCGACAACCCCGGCCCGCAGAAATGCGCTGACCAGACGCAGGACCTTGCGGTCCTTGACGCGCTCGGCCACCAGGTCCATCAGGACGTGATGGTCGACGTTGTCGAAGCAGGCCTTGATGTCGCCCTCGATGACCCACTCGTAGGTCGACGGCTTGCAGGTGAAGTGGTGGATCTCGGCGATGGCATCCTGAGCCCGACGCCCAGGCCGATACCCGTAACTGGACGGGTAGAAATCGACCTCGAAGATCGGCTCCAGGACCAGCTTGAGCGCCATCTGCGCGACGCGGTCCCGCAGAGTCGGGATGCCCAAGTAACGGACCTTGCCGTTCTTCTTGGGGATCACCGCCTGCTTGACCGGCAGCGCGGTGAACGACCCGTCCTTAAGGGAGGAGCGAAGCTCCTCCAGGAACGGGATCACTCCCTGTCGCTCTTCGACGTGATAGCGGGTGACCGCATCCACGCCTGCCGTCCTGGCACCCCGGTTGCCAGACACCCGCTCCCAGGCCACCACCAAAGTGGCCCGGTCGCAGATCAAGTTGAATACATCATCGAACCGGCGCTCCGGTTCGTTCCTTGCCCATCGGTGCAGCTTGATCTGGTGATCGAGTACCCGCCGCGCGGCCGTCATACTGCCCGGCCAAAGCGGCGGCGCGTCGTTGTTCAACAACGTTCCTCCCCGACAGCAGTCCTGCTGCCATCACGCTGTCGCCCTTCCCCACGTGACCGGCTCTCCCGGCCTCCGAGTACTACGGCGACTCCGCCACGATCTGGCGTCATCAGCGGGCATTGCGCCTGCCCGCCGCCCGGCCGGCCGCCGGACGGGAAGGGCGATGCCAGATCGCTTCCCACGTTCACTGAGGATCTCTGTGACGGCTTCGGTGCCCAGCTATATCCCGGCGGCATCGCCACGGACCGCAGATCGCAGTCTTGGTCCGGGCCTCCCGGCGCCCATGGGTTCAGGACGACGAGAGAGGAGAGCCCATCGGCTAGGGATCTCTCCAGCACCGCAAAGCGGCCCATCCACCAGAGTTGGCAGGCCGCTGACGACTCACGGGACGTCAACCACTGGTTCAGTTTCCTTGCACCCATTCCGTCTTCGCTAGCGGGCACGAACCGTCTGGTGGTGCCGGTCCGTCCCTACGTTGTCGAGGCTGCTTCCGGCCTCACCCCCAACCCGGGGATCAGCCTGCCTCCAGCTTCAACCGGTCCCTGCGAGGACCGGCGGCGGTCTCCTCCTTCCGCGAGAATCCTCAGCGCCTCGTGGCGCACAGCCGAGCTCGTCAATGCAGAGAAGATCGACGCGGCCGTAACGGACGATCGTCATGTTCAGCTGCTTCTCGTCGGCGGCCTCGACCAGCTCGTTCACCAGCTTCGTGGGTGTGAGCTGCGGAAGCAGCGCGGCGACGTACGGTGGCAGCGTGGCAGACGAAGATCTGGGACGGACGCTCCGCCGCCTGCGCCGTCTGGCCGTCCTGACGGAAGAAGAGCTGGCCGAGCGCTCCGGCGTGTCCGTCGATGTGATCCGTCAGCTCGAACAGCGACGGAAGACTCGGCAGCGTGTTCAGCCCGTCGTCGGTTCGCATCGCTGCTCGATGTGGCCCGAGCACACACGGACATCGGGGATGCCGCCGGAGCGGTGAAGACTCTGGAGTCACTGCGTCGTGTGGCGCCGACCTGGATGCAGCACCACACGTTGGCCGTGGCAATCGCGCGCGACCTCTGGACGCTGCCCAACCGTCCACCGGGACTGCGCCCACTGGCGGAGTTTCTGGGGGTCAGCGACTAGCGTCCTGAAACTGGGACGCTGCGTCCCTGTCAGCACTCCCGGCATGTCGCTTCCATAAGCGCGCCCACCGCTCGGCGCCTGGTGCGCATCGCCTTGGCCGTCTGGGGGCCGGACGAACTAGCTTTCGTACTGGCGCTGCGACCCGGTCACCCGGGCCGAGTTGATGGTGATCAGCCCGTCCCGGACGGCGTGTTCCATGACGCGTACGGGGACGGCGAGGCTCTTGACGGTGCAGAGGCTCTGCCCTAGACGAGTAGGTTCAAATACCCGTGCGGTTAGAGCGTGGGCAGAGCCTCGGTGTGGCCTGGTGACCGGCGTTCTTCGAGCCAGTAGAGGTAGACCCGCAAGTCGGTTTCGAGTTCGCCGTCGAGGTAGGTGAGGAGGTCGTTCAGTCCTTTCGCTGCCTCCTGGTAGTACTCATCCGTGCGGGCTGACCAGGTGGTTTTAAGGTTGGTGGCCCATTCGTGCAGACAGGCCCGTTCGTGCCACCATGTCCGGACGGAGCCGGCAGTCCAGTGCTGGTCTCCGTCCCAGCCGTATCCGCCGCAGGGATCGTTCCAGGCGGCGAAGAGCAGACGATCAACCTCGACAGCGTTCTTGGGCTGGCGGTAGACGAACTCCTGGCCCGTCACATCGTCGTAGAGCACGTGATGGGGTGCAGCCATGCGCCCTGTCCAGCAGTTGTCGGTGTCGGCTCCGTAGAACGGCCCCGGAACGTTGCGCCAGTTCCGCTCCGCCCAACGGCCCTTCAAGTACGTCTCGGGTTGCGGCCCCGCCAGAACCAGGTTGGGCACCGCTTCGGGCACCGGAGTATCGGCAGCAGTTCGTGCCGCCGGGAGCGGATCCCAGTACCCAGCGTGACCGTTCATCCCCGCCTCTCGCTTGTCCCTGCGTTCGCCTGCGAGAAGGCGGCGAGGCTGTCCAGGATCGGCGTTGCTGAGCAACGCTGACCAGGAGGCCACGTGCCCGCTGATCTGGACACCCTCGTGACCGCACTTTACGTCAAGGTCAACGACGAGATCGGGGGGACTCGAAGCATCGGCAGACCGCCATTGCTGAGTGATTCCGAGCTCGTTTGCCTGGCTGTGGCCCAGGCCCTGCTGGGCTTCAACTCCGAGTCCCGCTGGTTGCGCTACGCGAACAAGCACCTGTCCGGCATGTTTCCGTACCTGCCCCAGCGCGCCGGCTACAACAAGCGGCTCCGCTCGGCGCTCGGGTTGGTCAAGCGGATGATCCGGGAACTGGCGATGGACACCGACTTCTGGTTCGACAACCACTGGATTACCGACTCGACGTCGGTGCCGTGCGGCATGTCCCGCCCGACAGTGCAGCGCTCCAACCCGGCGAACTGGGCCGGCGACGGCTACTGCGCCTCCCACTCCCGGTTCTTCTGGGGCCTGCGCCAGAGGGCGTCGCCGTACGCATCGCCCAACGCATCTTGGCGATGGACGCCGCGATCTGGCACAACACCACCACCAGAGCACCGATCCCCCGCTCGCTGATCGCCTATGACCACTAATCACTTCGGAACAACTCGTCTAGGTCGTGTCTGACAAATGATCATTGGGTGTCTGTCTCTGGGCTCAACTGCCTTGCTGTCCTGGCACCGACCAGCGATTCTGGGCCGGTGCCAGGACAGCGAAAGAGGAAGGGGCAGCGGCAGGCTGCGGGGCAGCGGGTTGCAGTCCGCGCGCCGGGACGCTGGGAGGTGATCATCGAGACGCAGGACGAGGCGGAGTGGCGTGCCCACCTACGCCGTCTTCGTGCCGGAGAGGAGCCGATCGACTGGGCGACGGCCCGGATCGACACGCTGTGCGGCCGTCTGATGCAGCCGACCACCTATCGGTTGAGTCTGTTCGTGGCCGACCCCTCATGGGATCCCGGCCACGCGCACCCCGACGATTGATCTTGTGGTGGGTCGTGGTGAGTTGACGGATGCGGCGTGGGAGCGGATTGCTCCGTTGTTGCCGAGGGCGGACGGGCGGGGCCGGCCGTAGCGGGACCGCCGGCAGGTGGTCGACGGGTTCCCGTGGCGGCTGCGGACCGGGGCACCGTGGCGAGACCTGCCCGAGTGGTACGGCCCTGGCAGACCGCCTATGAGCGGTTCGCGCGCTGGGAGGCGGACGGGATCTGGGCCGCGCTGCTGGAGCACGTGCAGGTCCGCGACGACGCGGTCGGCGCGGTGGAGCGGACGGTGTCAGCGGGCTCCACGATCAACCGGGCCTACCGGCCCGCAGCCGGGGCCCGCAAAAAGGGGGAGCCGTCCGGGGACGAACTCGGCGAACTGGCGGATCCGGCAGACCCGCAGGCGGGCCAGGCCCTCGGACGGTCCCGGGGCGGCCCGACCACCAAGGTCCACCTCGCCGCTGACGGCCGCGGCCTGCGCTGTCCATGGTCGTGACCGTCGGCAGCGTCAACGATTCCACCGCCTTCGAGCAGGTCCTCGACGCCATCCGTGTCCCGCGCAAGGGTCGGGGCCGACCGCGGAACCTGCCCGACCGCGGAACCGGCCCGACCGGGTCATCGCGGACAAGGCGTAGTCCTCGCGGGCGATCCTGGCCTGGTGCCGCCGCCACCCGATGCGGCAAACTCACCGACCGCTACCGCGCCGACATTCTCCTCGCCGCCCTCGTCCTCTGGCTCCGCGAAACGCCATGATCAATTGTCAGACACGGCCTGTGCGCCCACTCGCCCCAGCACGTACGCGGCGGGGAAGGGCTCGGGCATGTACGTGATCGGGCAAATCAGGAGTCGCCTCGTTCGGCGGTGCTCCGGCAGGCCCCTCGGGCTGCCTCTGCCTACGCTCAGTCTGTACCGATCGATCAAGAAGGGAAGCCCCATGGACCTCCATCTGGAGGACAAGGTTGCCGTGGTCACCGGAGCCAGCAAGGGCATCGGTCTGACCGTCGCCGAGACGCTCGGCCGGGAGGGCGCCAAGGTGGTGGCCGGCAGCCGCACTTCCACCCCGGAACTGGAGGCACTGGTCGACCGGTACGACGTGACCGTCGTCCTGGTCGACCTGGCCACCCCCGATGGTGCGGCGACGCTGGTGCAACGCGCCGTGGACGTCCATGGCCGGCTGGACATCCTGGTCAATGGCTTGGGGGCCGCAAAGGCGCGCCCCAGCTTCCTTGACGTCGACGACGCCGAATGGCAGCGGATCTTCAACCTCTCCCTCTTCGGCGCCGTGCGCGCCAGCCGAGCGGCCCTGCCCCATCTGCTCGCCGACGGCGGCGGGTCCATCGTCAACATCAGCTCCGTCAACGCCCGGCTCCCCTTTACTACGGTGGTCGACTACTCCGCCGCCAAGGCCGCGCTCACCAACCTCACCAAGTCCCTGTCCGAGGAGTTCGCGCCACGGGGCGTACGCGTCAACTCGGTCGCCCCCGGCCCGGTGCGTACCCCCTTCTGGACGGCCCCGGGCGGCTTCGCCGACACCACAGCCGCCGCCGCGGGCACCACCGCCCAGGAGGCCATCGACGTGGTGATCCCGAAGAGCATGGGCATCACCACCGGCCGGTTCACCGAACCCCAGGAGGTGGCCGACCTGGTGGTCTTCCTCGCTTCCCCCCTGGCGGGCAACATCACCGGCGCCGAGTTCCTCATCGACGGCGGCCAGACCAAGACCACCTGACCGCCGGGCGCGCACCGCCTGGGCCCCCGGGCGGGAGTGTGTGGGGAGGCGTGGACGGCCCAGTCGGGCCGTGACGCATCGGTGCTCAGGATGCCGACCGGCCGCCACGGATAAGGTCGATCACACTCTGAAGATCGCTGATGCTGATGGTTCCGGCATTGAGGAGCCGTTGATGGACCACCCTGACCCGCGGTATGCCGCACGCCTGGCCACGTACGGATCCGTCTCCACCCACTTGTCGCTGCTGAGCGACCGTCGACTCGGTGAAGTCGTGGCCGCAGCTACCCCTCTCGGGTCCGGCATCGGGGGCAGGTCGGCGGAGCTCACGGTCGGTGGGGTCCGAGTGTTTGTCAAGCGAGTCCCCTTGACGGACATCGAGATGCGGCCGGAGAACGCACGGTCGACGGCGAACCTCTTTGGACTGCCGATGTTCTATCAGTACGGGGTGGGCTCATCCGGCTTCGGGGCCTGGCGCGAACTGGCCGTGCACACGATGACCACCAATTGGGTCCTCGGGAACGAGTACGAGGGTTTCCCGCTGATGTACCACTGGCGAGTTCTCCCGGACTCCCACCCCCAGGGATTCGCCGACGAGTTCGGGGGTATCGAGGGGGCGGTCGCGCACTGGGAGGGTTCGTCAGCCGTACGCGAGCGGCTGGAGGCCATCGGCCGGTCCTCCTCCAGTCTTGTGATCTTCCTGGAACACGTCCCGCACACACTCTCCGTATGGCTGAGCGACCAACGGAAGGCCGCTCCGGAAGTCGAAGTCGGCCCGACGTACGCGTGGGTGGAGGAAGCCCTGACGCGCGGAGCCGCATTCATGAGCTCCCGCGGGCTCGTCCACTTCGATGCCCACTTCAACAACGTCTTGACCGACGGCCGGTTGATCTACTTCGCGGACTTCGGTCTCGCCCTGAGCTCCGGGTTCGAACTCTCGGAGGACGAGGCCGAGTTCCTGAGCGACCATCTCGCCTATGACGGCTGTTACATCGCGAACCATCTGCTTCGCCACCATCTACCCGACGGCGTGCGCGGCAACGTGGAGCACGAGCCGTTCCTGCACAACTGGATTGCGGGTGAAAGGTCCGAGGGGGTCGCGCCCGCGCTCGCCGCGATCATCGACCGGCATGCCCGGGCTGCCATGGTGCTGGACAGGTTCCATCACCGCCTACTTACCGCCAGCAAGCGGACACCGTATCCGGCCGCCGACATTGAGCAGGCCAGGCCGGGTGTCCGTTCAGCCGGGTAGAGGCGGGCCGGGGTTGGCTGGGCAGCAGGTATGTTCCCGCAGGTGTACGCAGCGGTCCAGGGTGGGGGTGTCTTTGCTGCCCACGCGGTGGCAGAGGGCCTTGTCACGGTTGTAGTAACACGCTCTGGTGCTACCCGGATCGACGGCGGATTGCTGAGAGCAGGCGCCGCATACCCACCACGTGTCCGCCCGTCCCGATGACCAGCGCGCGGTAGCAGCGGCCCGCCACGCCGGGAAAGGCAGCTCGGCTTTCGGCACACAGCCGGGATTGACCTGGACCAATGTGTTCGAGGCGGAAGATCAGGGCGTAGGACGAGAAATGATGGCGCCCCTCAAGGACCAACTCACGTCCCGGGACCGCGGCGGCTACCCGAAACCCGGGAAACGTCGAGCCCTCGGCAAGGGGCCGTGGCCCGGACGCCGTGCGGTCGACGGAACCGACCAGTCTCGCGTAGAGGGTCATACCAGGACGCGAAAAGGACCGGTCCAGTGTGTCACCCAGACCGCGCCAGACGTCGTCGGCCCCCGCAGCAATGACGGTCGCGTGCTCATCGATGTACGGCAACGAAGCGGTCTGCATCAAAGCCTCCGTGAGGTCCGATCGCGGGACCGCAGAAATTATGTCAGCTGACCACTGAACGCATCACGGAAGGCAGCAACGGTCGCGAAGCCCCGGCACTTCAAGCGGCGCGACGGATCAGTCGCGAGCAGGCGGGCGACGCTGCGTTGGACCGGGCTCCGGGGCGGGGCAGAGGTCCCGCCGTGGCGGGGACAATGGGTGTCCTTCCGTGGCGGGTTGCCAGGACCCGACACACTCACCGGCGAGGCGAAGAGGTACGGCGTGGATGTGCGAGCGGTGCCGTCCCCGGACTCCCGGCGCGCGGCCGACATCCTGACCATGTACCGGCTGGCCGGCAAGGCGGACGGCGTACAGGCGCTGCTGCGGTGGCTGGCACGCCGGACGGGGTGCTGGGTCGGGCTGGTGGACCTGGCCGGCGGCGTACAGGAGGCGTCTTCCCGGCGGTACGACTCCGATGTGATGGCGCTCGTCGCCGACGGGCTGCGCGTGATGCGAGAGCGGGGGCTGCGTACGTTCGTGGTGGGCGAGTCCCCGGGCCGCTCGGGCGCGCTGCTGGCCGTCGACATACCCGGGGACCAGTCCGGAGCCGGCCAGTCCGGACCAGTCCAGTCCGGTTCCGTCCCGTCCGGACTGGTCCTCGCGGTCGTCGGACCGGACCCCCTCGGGACGGCCGCCCCGGCCGACGCGGGGCCGCTGCTCGGGGTCAGCTGGTCGGCGAAGGAGACCGAACGGACCCGGCGGCGCGTGGAGGTCGCCGACGCGCGCGGACGGGAGGCCGTGCTGCATCTGCTGATGTCCGGGAATCTCACGACGGCGCACCAGATCGCGGGCGTCCTCGCGCCGCGCCTCTACGATCCGGCCCGGTTCCATGTCGTCGAGTGCGGCGTCGACCGGCGCGCCGAGACGATCCGTATCTGCGCCGAACTCACCGGCGGCCGGGCGTGGATCGTACGGTGTCCCGTCTACTCCGACCATGTGCTCGTGGTCGCGTCGGCGACCCCCGTCCCCGCCGACGCCCGGCCGCTGGAGGCCGCGCTCGCCGCCGAGATCGAGGGCTGTGTCGTGGGGGCCGGCGACGCGCTGGCGCTGCGTGATACGGCCGTCGGCTACGAACAGGCCTTCCACGCTCTCGCGGTGGCCCGTGGCCGCGCCGAGCGGTGGGCGCGGTTCGACGCCGCGCTGGGGCTGCCCGTCGTGGCGGGCCGCCAGGGCCGCGCCTGGGCCGACCACCTGCTGGGGCCGCTGAGCGGGTACGTTCCCGCCCGGGGCACCGACCCCGACAGCCGCACGCTGACCGACACGGTCCGGTCGTGGCTGGCCTTCTCGTCGGCCGCGACCCGGTATCTGAAGATCCACCGCAACACCCTGGCCTCGCGCCTCCGTCGCGTCGAGGAGCTCCTCGGGCTGGACCTGGAGCTGGTGGGTGACCAGGCGAAACTCGATCTGGCGCTGCGGATCGCAGCGTTGCCGCGCGGGACGGACCATGGGCCGGTGGGCATGGCGGGGCTGGCGCTGCCGGCTCCGGCCGAGGATGCCTTCGAGGCGCTGCTGCGCCTGCCGGCCGTACGGCAATGGGCGCTGACGCAGTTGCGGCCCGTACATGAGGACGCGCCCGCGCTGGAGACGACGCTGCGCACGTGGCTGCGGAACGACACCCGGCTGAGTACGACGGCACAGGCCCTCGGTGTGTCGGTGACGGGAGCCCGTAAGCGAATAACGCGGCTCGAACAGGTCCTGCGCCGGTCGCTGTTACGGGTTCCGAACGCGCGTCATGACCTGTGGCTGGCCGTTGAGGTCCTCGAGGCCCTCGACGGCGGAAGGCCTGACAGGAACTTCTGAAACCGCCGGCCGGTCCGGCTGTGCAGTCTGACTCTCGCCGGTCCGCCGCACGGAACCTAGAGTCGGGACCGTGTTCACGCCCTGATTGGGGGGTAGGGCGTGAACACCACCACGCGCCACGGCGCACCACCGCGCGCCGGCCCCCGGCGTGCCGGACCGCAGCCGGTCCACGGTGTTCCGGACCTCAACCGGTTTACGGTGAGTCCGTTCCCGTTCGGGCTCGCGTCCGCGCGCTGCCCGCCTTCGCCGTCCCGGACGCTGTTGCGGTGGCTGGTGTGATCACGGCACCGGAGCCGTCGTCGACAGCCCCCATCACCGGGCGTCCAACCGCGTCATCAGCCACACGGCTTCTCCGTTCCCGGGCGTCCGCCGTACGACGGCGGCCGGGCGCGAGGTCCCACTCGCCGTCGCCATCGCGTCGAACACCGCCGTGCATACCGCGCGATCGTCCCCGGCGTGGGCCTTGGCGTACACCTAGCCGCCCGCAGTCACGGCCTTGAGCTCGTCCAGTGATTCCCGCATCAACCGCGACATCTCGCGTTCCTCGGTCGCCACGATCCAGCGCTCGAAGCCGACTTTGAAGACGGCGACCCCCGCCTCGGCGGTCAGGCTCGCGGCCGGCTCCGTAACGCCGCGTCGGCGCAGGGTGTCGGCGAGCGCGGCCGACATCGAGGCGAGCTTGATCAGCTCGCGCTCCTGGAGCTCCGCGTTCGCCATGATCACAGCCTGTCGCGTACGCGCGTAGTCGCGGCGGTCGGCGAACATCTCGGAGACCGCGTCCAGGCCCACCGCCAGCGCGTCGATCGGCGCCGCGGACTCCAGAGCGTCGGCGACCGCCCGCACAAACAGCTCCTGCAGCTCGCCGGAGCCGGCGAACAGCACCTCGCGCTTGTCGGCGTAGTGCCGGAAGAAGGTCCGCTCCGTGAGCCCGGCCCGTTTGGCGATCTCCGCCACGGTGGTCTGCTCGAACCCGCGCTCGCTGTAGAGCTCCAGCGCTGCTTTCGCCAGGCGCTCGCGCGCGTTTGGTTCCCACCTACCCATGCGCAGATCTTACGTGATGACAGCAGCTGACATCAGGTGTAGCGTTGATGACAGTAACTGACATCAACACGTTTGGGGTTTCTCCATGCGCATCTTTGTGACTGGCGCGTCGGGCTGGATCGGCTCCGCCGTCGTTCCCGAGCTCATCAGCGCGGGGCACCAGGTCGTCGGCCTCGCCCGCTCCGACGCCTCCGCCACCGCGCTCACCGCCGCCGGCGCGGAGGTCGTCCGCGGCACCATCGACGATCTTGAGGTCCTGCGGGACGCGGCCGCTGCGTCGGACGGAGTGATCCACCTCGCCTTCAAGCACGACATCGCCTTCACCGGCGATTTCCAGGGCGCCGCCGAGGCCGATCGCCGCGCCGTCGACACTTTCGGCGACGCGCTCGCCGGCACCGACCGTCCCTTCGTCCTCGCCTCCGGCGTGGCCGGCCTCGCGCCCGGGCGTGTGGCGACCGAGCGGGACATGCCCACGATCGACGGCTCGCCGATGTCGATCCGATCGGCCACCGCCCAAGCGGTGCTCACACTCGCCTCGCGCGGCGTGCGCTCATCCGTGGTGCGGCTCTCCCCGACCTGCCACGGCGACGGAGACAACGGCTTCATGGCGACCCTGGTCGCCATTGCCCGCGCGAAGGGCGTCTCCGGCTACATCGGCGACGGCGCCAACCACTGGCCGGCGGTCCACCGCCGCGACGCGGCACGGCTGTTCCGTCTGGCGGTCGAGAAGGCCCCGGCCGGATCGGTGCTGCACGGCGTCGCAGAGGAGGGCGTCGCGATCCGCGACATCGCTGAGGTGATCGGCCGCCACCTCGACGTGCCGGTGACCTCCGTGGCGTCCGAGGCCGCGGCCGAGCACTTCACCTGGCTGGGCGCCTTCCTCGGCCTCGACATGCCGGCGTCGAACACCCTGACCCGCGAACTGCTGGACTGGCAGCCGACCCACCCCGGCCTGCTCGAAGACCTCGACAAGGGCCACTGCTTCCACACCCCCGCCACCGCCGCCTGACCAGCCCCCCGGCCCAAGGTGTGCTTCGCCTTCGGACCGCTCACGTTCCTGCGGCCCCTGGTTCACGATGCGAGCCGTCGTACGGCCCCGGCCCACGAGGGCCTCATACGCCTGACCCCCGGCGCATCGTCACACCACCACCCCGTCCACCTGAAGGGTCTGCACCGACTTCGCCGCGAGCTGCACGCTCACCGTCTTGCCGGAGAGATACGTGTCCGAGTACGAGGCGTAGAGCTCGCCCGCCCCGCCGAACGCGGTGTTCCACCGGGGGACCAGGCCGCCCGAGCCGCCCGCCACCGTGGTGAAGCGGGGGCCGGATATGGCGGCTGAACTGCGCCATCACGTAGTACTTCGGCTGTACGGCACCGGCCTCCAGCGTGTTCCGGTCGTACGCGATCAGCGCCCAGGCGGGGTTCGGGTCCAGCACCTGCCAGTAGGCCCAGGCGGTCGGGTGCAGCGAGCGGAAGTCGAGGAGCAGGTTGTTCGCGAGGGACCAGCCGCTGGCGTCATTGTCGCCGTCCTCGGAGTTCCACAGGTCCTTGCCGGCCGTCGTCACCACGTCCGCGTAGAGGAGGTCGCGGCGGCCGCCGGAACCCTGGTAGCCGTGGACGTTGACCTGGTCCACATAGCCCTTCGCTGCCGGGCCGAACTGGTTCCAGGTGGCGCGGGCCTGGTCGTAGTTCGTCTCGTCCGACGCCGCGATCCTCGTACTCGTCAGGCCGCGCTTGTCCAACTCGCCGCGCATGTAGGGAAGTACGGCCGACTGAACAGACGCGTCCATGTGGCAGCCTTCCTGGCTGCCGCCCGAACTCCACCAGGCCGCACTCGGCTCGTTGAACGGCTCCACCGTGCTGAAGTACACGCCCCAGTTGTCCCTGGCGTACAGGGCGACGGCAGCGAGATGGGATGCATGCTGGCGGTAGGTCCAGAGCTGGAGGTTGTTGCCGCCACCCGAGGCGCCGCGGCGGGGTGCGAAGTCGGAGCCGTTCGCCAACTCCCCCATGTGGTGGAGAGGTTGTAGCGGGCGGTGTTCAGGCCCAGGCCGGGGAGTGTTCTGCCGTTGTACGGCACCGAATCGGTGGTGAAGAAGATGTCGGCGAAGTCGTCCCGCTCGCCGAAGACGTTTGCCCACCAGGCCAGGGAGGTGCCCCAGCCTTCCCAATTCCCTTACGTCACGGACGGGTTGACGGTCGCCGTGGCGTCGGCGCGGGCGGTGCCCGTGGCCAGCGCTGCTCAGGAGGCCGCCACCTGCGGTTCGACCAGGACGCCGCCGGAGTCGCCCCACCGCAGTGGGACGTCTCCGGCACCACCGGCGCGGCGAAGACCGACGTGGGCACGAACGGCCCGGACGACCAGCAGCTCACGATGTGGCACCCCAGTCCCTATCCGGCCTGGGTCAGGCAGGACGCGGCCCGATGGTTCTTCCCGTGGCGCGGTCTGTGACGGTGATCGCGAGGACGGGGCACGAGTCGGCGGCGTCGAGGAGCGTCGCGTCAGGGCTGTTGTCGGCCGCGCCGGGCAGGACGAGGGCGGTGTTGCCCGGCAGCGCGAAGTGGTCGGGCACCAGTGCGACGCACATGCCGGAGCCGATGCACTGCCCCTGGTCGACGGCGAGGTGCCAGGCGGCCTCCTCGCTGTCGGCCGGGGCGCGGGCGGTCACCAGCCCACGACCATCCGTCTCGGGGCGCGGACGAGCATCCCCTCTTTCCACACGACCTCGTCGGCCACGTGCAGACGAGGCATCGTGGTGACGAGTGCGCGCAGGGCCTCCTGCAGTTCCATCCGGGCCAGCGGCGCGCCCAGGCAGTGGTGGACGCCGTGGCCGAACGTCACGTGCTGGTTGGCCGGCCGGTCCAGGTGCAGCGCGTCGGGGTCCTCGAAGCGCGCAGGGTCGCGGTTGGCCGCGTTGGTCGCCACGATCACGGGCTCCCCGGCCCGTACCAGCACCCCGCCGACCTCGATGTCCTCGGTCGCGTACCGGGCGAAGGCACCCCCGACGATGAGCGGCACGAACCGCATCAACTCCTCGACGGCGGCAGGGATCAGTCCGGGGTCGTCCCTGAGCCGCCGCCACTCCTCGGGGTGGTCCAGCAGCACATGGACGAAGTTGGGGATCTGCGAGGCGGTCGTCTCGTGGCCCGCGATCAGGATGCCGACGCAGAGGTTGACCAACTCCTGCTCGCTGAGCCGGTCCTCGACGTCCCGGGCGGCGATGAGCGCCGAGATGAGGTCGTCCCTCGGAGCGAGGCGCCGCGCCGCGACGTGGCCCGTGATGTAGTCGCGCAGCGCCAGCATGTTGGCGAACTGCTCCTCCTGCATGAGCTGGCTGGTGGACAGCACGCCGTCGCTCCACTCCCGGAACCGCGGCCGGTCGGCGGCCGGTACGCCCAGCAGTTCGCAGATGACAGCGACGGGCAGCGGCAGCGCGAAGTCCTCGACCAGGTCCGCCGTGTCGCCCCGCGCCTTCAGCCCTGTCAGCAGCTCGTCGGTCAGGTGCCGGACCCAGGGCCGCAGGCGCTCGACGCGCTGTTTGGTGAACGCGCGCGAGACGAGGGTACGCAGCCGGGTGTGGTCGGGCGGGTCCATCGACAGGATGCTGTCCGCTTCGACACCGGCACCGGGGGTGTGCCGGGGTTCGTCGTGCTCCTGGGCGAGGGCGCGGGAGAAGCGGTTGTCGCTGAGGACTGCGCGTACGTCGGCGTAGCGCGTGGCCAGCCACGCGGGCTCACCGTAGGGCATCTGGACGCGGATCATCCCTCCGAACGCCCGGGCCTGGGCATAGGCCTCGTGCATGCCGAGGCCGGGCCCCTTGTTGAAGGGATAGGAGACGGGGACAGGGGGAGTGGTGCTCGTCAAGAAAATCTCCCTCGCGGACGCGACGGTTGAGGAGGATCCGAGCGCGCTCGAAGGAGCCGAACGTGCTGCGGCGGAGACGAACGGGCTGGTTGGCCACGGGAGATGCCTCCCGAGCAACCGCTCACCACGCTAGGTAGACGGGTCGCGTGGCGTCAAGATCGCCTCACGGGGCGCGCAGGCAGCCGCCGGGTACGGGCCTGGGCAGCAGCGTGGATTGCCCGGCGCACGACCGACCCTGACACACCGGCACCTGCGGCGAGATCGGATGTGCTTTGGTGCTAATCGGATCGACGGCGGATTGCTGAGAGCAGGCGCCGTATACCCACCACATGTCCGCCGGTCCCGATGACGAGCCCTCGGTGGCAGCGGCCCGCCACGCCGGGAATGGCAGCTCGGCTTTCGGCGCGCAGCCGTGATCGACCTGGACCAACGACCAACGTGTTCGAGGCGAAAGATCAGGGCGTACGTCGAGAAACGATGGCGCGCCGTCGAAGCGCTCGGTGCCGAGCTGGTCACCGGCGATCTCGACGACCGCGACTCCGTGACCCGGGCCGCCGAAGGAGCCCGCGCCGTCTTCTCGGTGCAGATGCCCGAGATGAACGGACGTGCCTTCTAGGGTGAGTTGGCGCAGGCCGTCAATCTGATCGAGGGTGCGATGGCCGCCGGTGTGCCGCAGTTCGTGCACTCGTCCGTCTCCGGCGCCGGGCAGCACACCGGGGCCCCCGGCTGGGCGCTGGGCCGCTGGGCCGCGATGGAGCCCTACTTCGCCACCAAGGCCGGGATCCAGGACAGGGTCCGTGAAGCGGGCTTCACGCACTGGACGCTCATCAAGCCGGGCTTCTTCATGGAAAACTTCCTGCCCTCCATGGCCTTCCCGTTCCCCCGAGGTGTCGAGGGCGGACTCGTAAGCGTCCTGAAGCCCGAGACCCAGCTGTCCCTTGTCGCGGTCGACGACATCGGCAACGCCGCCGCTGCGGCCTTCGCCGCGCCGGAGCGATTCGACGGCGTCGAGCTGGAGTTGGCGAGCGAGTGCCTGACGATGACGGCCTGACGCTGCCCCGGCCGGATCCCGACGCAACGTGCGTCAGGGAGAGGGGTTCAGGCCTCTACCGGGTGGCCGCCGTCGCCTTCGACCACGACCCGGTCCTCGCCGGCCTCGTCTGCCTGTTCGACCATGGTGACGTCGATCTGTCCGTCGCCAGTGGTGTCGAACTGGTAGAGGTCGGCCTTCCCGTCACCCGTGGTGTCGGTCATCCATACGTCCGTCTTGCCGTCACCATTGGCGTCAGCGGCGAGCACTACGTGATGCTCGTTGCCACGGGTCTCGACTACCTCTTCTACCGCTTCGTTTCTGTCCATAGCGGCCGGTTGCCCCGCGCTCCTGGTTCAAAACTGGCGCGCCGCGGCCTGCCGGGCCCGTCGGCTCGATGAAGCTCAGGGGGGTTCTGTCAGGACGTTGCGGATGCGCGTCGCCACGTGCAGGTTGAGCCGGGTCTCGACGTCTCCCAGGTCATGGCCGGTGATCTCGCGGATCCGCTGGAGCCGGTAGCGCAGCGTGCTGCGGTGGATGCAGAGGAGGTCGGAGGCCGCGTCGTAGCTGCCGCCGCTCTCCAGGTAGTGGAAGAGCGTGGCGACCAGGCTGGTGTGGTGGCGGGAGTCGTAGTCCAGCAGGGCGCCGAGCCATTCCCGTACGAACCGGTCGGCTTCCCGTTCGCCGTCGCCGGTGCCCATCATGCGACAGAGGCCGAGCTCCTCGAAGTCGGTGCTGCCGTGCGGATCGTGGGATCCGCGGCGTACGGCGAGGGCGCGGACGGCCTCGTCGTAGGAGTGCGGAAGGTCCGCGGGGCACTCGCAGTGGCCGCCCACTCCGACGGCTCCGGGGGCGCCGAGGCTGTCCGAGACGGCTCGGTACAGTGCGTCCCCGGCCTCCAGTCCCGCGACCAGGACGACCGTGGTGTCCCGGCGGGCGCCGATGAGTACGTTCAGCCGCAGGCGCTCGGCTGCCCGCGCGACCGCGTCGCCGAGCGCCGCCTGTTCGGCGGGTCCGGGCCAGCGCAGCAGGGCGACGCGGTTCGGCCGGTGCAGATCGTGGCCGAAGGTGGCCGCGCGGGCGAAGACGTCCTCGGTCGCCCTGCCCGAGATCAGCTTCTCGACGAGATCATGCCGCAGCCGTGGTTGCAGCTCGGCGAGTACGCGCTCGTGTGAGAGCTCCGGGGCCAGGACCAGGCCCGCCCGTTCGAGGGCGGAGGCGTCCATCTCCGTCGCCCGCCGGTCCGGGTCGATCAGGGAGATCATGCCGAGCAGCTCGCCGGCCATCTCGACGGGGGCGATCAGCCGGTCCCGGTCACGGACGGCGCCGGGCCGGTGCCGTGCGTTTCCGAGCAGCTCGTCCCACTGCCGGGGCTCCCGTCCGGGCGGTTCGGGGCGGCCGGCGCCCGCCCAGGCCCGCAGGTTGCCGAAGAGGTCCTCGGTCAGCGCCGGGAGCCCCGTGTGTTCGTGGAGGGTTTCGAGGATGCCTTCCTCGCCCCGGCCGGAGGCCGCGACGCGGGACAGCACGTCGTGGTAGTCGCTTCGGCTTTCCAGAACGGAGACAGTGGTGCGCTCCTCGGTGCGGGCGCGCTCCGCCCGGCACCGGGCGACACTCGCGAGCGCGATCCCGGCCTGCCGGGCGAGCAGATCGGCCAGTACGGCTTCCTCGGCCGAGGGAGGGTAGCGCGCGCGGATGACGAGGTAACCGAGGCAGCGTTCGTGGTGACGCAGCGCGATGGCCCGTATCCAGGAGCCGTCGCCGTCCTCGCCGTCGTGCAGACGTCCACTGTGGCCGTCCAGGGCGCCGATCCCCCGTTCGAGGCGGCCGGCGGCCGCTGTGCCGCCGGGCCGTGACGTGCCCGCGGCGGCCGCATTCCATGGTGGGCAGCGTTGTGGCGCGCGGTGGTGCACGAGATAAGCCGCTTCGGTCGTGAACGGACCGATCGCGGCTATGGCGGCCGTGGCTGCCCACAGCACCTCACACGCGTCGGCGTCGTCGAGCGTCGCCGTGGTGAGGTTCCGGCGGGTGTACGGGCCCGTGACGGGCTGCAGGACCGGTCGGAGAGAGGGGGCCGTCGTGAAGGGGACGGCAACCATAAAAGGTCCCTTCGTTCGGAAGAGCGCCCCTTTCACCACATTACGCTGCCCGGCGCGGAGTTCACGGCGAGCCGCCGGGAGCTCCACGCCGTCCTTGCGGACCGGAGAGCCGCCGCGGGTTCGACCTGCCAGGGCGAGGCGGGGCGGGAAGCGCCGAGCGAAACTTTCAGCAGGTGTGGGTGCGAGCCCGTGCGGGTGCCGCCGACGGCCGCGCCGTCCGATCCGTATCACTACGGCCGTCCGGTACGTACAGCTACGGCCGTCCGGATCACTACGGCCGTCCGGTCCGTATCACTACGGAGGAGATTCTCATGGCGAAGGCAGTCGGTATCGACCTCGGTACCACCAACTCGGTGATCGCGGTCTGGGAGGGCGGTGAGCCGACGGTGATCCCGAACGCCGAGGGTTCCAGGACCACACCCTCGGTGGTCGCCTTCTCCGACAACGGCGAGCGCCTGGTCGGGCAGCTCGCCCGGCGGCAGTCGATCCTCAACCCCAAGGGCACCATCACCTCCGCGAAGCGATTCATCGGCCGCCGCTACGACGAGGTCTCCGACGAGGCCAGGGCGGTTTCCTTCGACGTGGTGGAGGGGCCGGGCGGGGTGGCCCGCTTCGACGTGAACGGCAAGCAGTACGCGCCCGAGGAGATCAGCGCCCAGGTGCTGCGCAAACTCGCCGAGGACGCCGGGAAGTCGCTCGGCGAGCGCGTGACCGAGGCTGTGATCACGGTGCCGGCGTACTTCAACGACGCGCAGCGGCAGGCGACCAAGGACGCGGGGAAGATCGCCGGTCTCGAGGTGCTGCGGATCATCAACGAGCCGACCGCGGCGGCGCTCGCCTACGGGCTGGACAAGAAGGGCCATGAGACCGTCCTGGTCTTCGACCTCGGCGGTGGCACGTTCGACGTCAGCATCCTGGACGTGGGCGACGGTGTGGTGGAGGTACGCTCCACGGCCGGCGACTCCCACCTCGGCGGCGACGACTTCGACCGCCGGCTGGTGGACCACTTGGCGGACGACTTCCAGAAGACCGAGGGCATCGACCTCCGCAAGGACCCGCAGGCCCTGCAGCGGCTGTTCGAGGCGGCCGAGAAGGCCAAGACCGAGCTGAGCTCGGTCACCCAGACCCAGGTGAGCCTGCCGTTCGTCACCGCGGATGCCTCCGGGCCCAAGCACCTCACCGAGACCGTCCGCCGTTCCACCTTCGATCAGATCACGGCAGACCTGGTGGAGCGCTGTCTCGACCCGGTGAAGCAGGCGATGGGCGACGCGAAGGTCACCGACAACGACATCGACGAGGTCATCCTCGTCGGCGGCTCGACCCGGATCCCGGCGGTGCAGACGCTGGTACGGCGCCTGACCGGTGGCAAGGACCCCAACATGAGCGTCAACCCGGACGAGGTGGTGGCGCTGGGCGCCGCTGTCCAGGCCGGAGTGCTCAAGGGCGAGGTCAAGGACGTCCTGCTGCTCGACGTCACCCCGCTCTCGCTGGGCGTGGAGACCGCGGGCGGCGTGATGACCAAGATCATCGATCGGAACACCACCATCCCCGCCCGCCGGTCCGAGATCTTCTCCACGGCCGAGGACAACCAGCCGGCCGTGGACGTCGTGGTGCTCCAGGGCGAACGCGAACTGGCCGCCGACAACCGGGTGCTGGGCCGCTTCCGGCTGGAGAACATCCGGGCCGCACGGCGCGGGGAGACCCAGATCGAGGTCACCTTCGACATCGACGCGAACGGCATCCTCAAGGTCAGCGCCAAGGACAAGGACACCGGCACCGAACAGTCGATCACCATCAGCGAAGGCTCCAACCTCGACCCGGCCGAGGTCGAGCGGATGATCGCCGAGGCCGACCGTAACCGGACGTCCGACCAGGCGCTGCGCGAGGCCGTCGACGCCCGTAACGAGCTGGACGCGGCCGCCTACCAGGTCGAGCGCCGGCTGAGCGACCTCGGTGACGCCGCGCCGCAGCACGAGCGGGCCCGTGCCGAGCTGCTGATCGAAGAGGCGCGCACAGCCGTCAAGGAGGACGCACCGGTGGACCGCGCCCGTAACCTCACCTCCGAACTCCAGCAGGTCTTCGCCGCACTGGCCTCCCACTCCGGCGAGTCGGCACAGCCCGGCGCCCAGCCGGGGCCGGCGTCCGGCGGAACGCCCTCGGGTAAGCCTTCGGGCGGCGACGACGACGTCATCGACGCCGAGTTCGACCGGGGCTGAGGCGGCGTGATGTCCGAACACGACCAGGCCCGTCCCCTGCGGGAGGCGTCCCCGGAGCCTTCGGAGGGGGAGACGCCCGAGCCGCAGCAGGCCCCCTCGGCGCCCGACGCCGACAAGGCCAACAAGGTCAACAAGGCCGACGAGGCCGACGAGGCCGACGAGGCCGAGGATGCCCACGAGGCCGAGGATGCCCACGAGGCCGAGGATGCCCACGAGGCCGACAAGGCCGAAGAGCTGGAGGACCGCTGGCGGCGCGCCCTCGCAGACCTGGACAACCTCCGCAAGCGCCACGCCCGCGACCGTCCCCGCGAACTGGAGGCCGAGCGCGCCAGGGTCGCCGCGGCCTGGCTCGCGGTCCTCGACAACCTCGAACTGGCACTCGCCCACGCGGGCGCCGACCCCGGGGCGATCGTCCAGGGGGTCCAAGCGGTCCGCGACCAGGCCGTCGAGGTGCTGCGCAACCTCGGCTACCCGCGCCAGGACGAGACCGGTGTCCCCTTCGACCCCACGCTGCACGAGGTGGTCTCCGTGGTCGACGCCCCGGACACCGCCCCGGGCACCGTCGTTCAGGTGCTGCGCCCCGGCTACGGCGAGCGCGACCGGCAACTGCGGCCCGCGGCCGTAGCGGTCAGTCGCAAGCAGGAGTGAGAGCGCCATGGCACGCGACTACTACGAGATGCTGGGCGTGCCGCGCACTGCCGACGCGGCCGAGATCCAGCAGGCGTTCCGCACCCTGGCCCGCCAGCACCACCCGGACGTCAACCGCGATCCCGCAGCCGAGGACCGCTTCAAGGAGATCAACGAGGCGTACAGCGTGCTCTCCGACCCCGACACCCGGGCCCGCTACGACCGCTTCGGCGCCGACTTCCGCCAGATCCCCGAGGACTACGACGAACGGGCGGCCGCCGCCCAGGGCTTCGGCGGAGGCGGTGCGTACCGCGGCGGCTCGTACGGCGGACCCTTCCGCGGGAGCGGGACCGGGAGCGGCAGCGGGGACACCGGCCGACGGGGATCCCAGGTCTGGACCGAAGGGGACTTCGACACCTCCGGCATCGACTTCGAGGATCTCTTCGGCGGCATGTTCGGCGGCCGGGCGGGCCGGGGCGGCGGTGGCCCGGTCCCCGGCGCCGACCAGGAGGCCGAGCTCACCCTCACCGTGGAAGAGGCCTACCGGGGCGGCCGCCGGAAGATCACCCTCGGCGGCCCTGGCGGGGAGCGCGGCTACGACGTGAACATCCCGGCCGGTGTGGTCGACGGCCAGCGGATCCGGCTCGCGGGGGAGGGCGGCCGGGGCCGCGGCCCCGGCTCCGCCGGGGATCTCTATCTGGTGGTCCGTATCGCCCCGCACCCCCGCTACCGCCTCTCGGGCCGCGACATCCACGTCGACCTGCCCGTCACCCCGTGGGAGGCCGCGCTCGGAGCGACCGTCCCGGTCACCGGTCCTGGCGGCACCGCCAAGGTCCACGTCCCGCCGGGTACCTCCACCGGCCGCCGGCTGCGGCTGCGCGGTGAGGGGATGCCCCACCCCAAGGGCTCACCCGGTGACCTCTACGCCGAGATCCGGGTGCTGGTGCCCCCCTCGCCGAGCCCGCGCGAACGTGAGTTGTTCGAGGAGCTGGCCGCCGTCTCGACCTTCGACCCGAGGAAGCAGACATGAGAGCGCATCGGCATCTTCCCACTGAAGGCGCCGGACAGGAGTACGCCGGCGCCGGCTATCCGCTGGTGCGGATCTACCGGGTGGATCCCTACCGGCTGTCCCTGGACAGCGTCGCCCTCCGCAGTGGCCTGCCACCCGACCTGGTCCGCCGTTTTGTCGCCCTCGGGCTGGTGGACGCCGAGCGGGACGCGGGCGGCCGGCTGTGGTTCCGTACCGGCGCCCCGTCGGCCATCGCCCGGGTCCAGCGGCTGCGGACCGGATTGTCCCTCAACTACGCCGCCATCGGGCTCGTCCTCGACCTCCTCGACCGCATTGAGCGGCTGGAGCAAGAGCTGCGCCGCAGCGAGCGGGCCGTCAAGGAGCGAACCCCATGGACATGAACCGTCTCACCCAGAAGTCCCAGCAAGCCGTGCAGGAAGCACAGAGCGTCGCGGTGCGGCTGGGCCAGAACGAGGTCGACGGCGAACATCTGCTGCTGGCCCTGCTCGACCAGCAGGACGGTTTGACGACCCGGCTGCTCGGCCAGGCGGGCGCCGACCCGGCCGCGCTGCGCACCGCCGTCGAGGCAGACCTCGCCACGCGCCCGCGCACCACGGGCCCAGGCGCCACGCCCGGCCAGGTGATGGTCACCCAGCGGCTCGCCAGGCTGCTCGACACCGCCGGACAGGAGGCCAGGCGGCTCAAGGACGAGTACGTCTCGACGGAACATCTGGTCCTCGCCCTGGTGGACGAGGGGCCGGCCACCGCCGCCGGCCGCCGGCTGACCGAACAGGGCGTCACCAAGGACACCTTCCTGACCGCTCTCACCCGGATGCGCGGCAACCAGCGCGTCACCTCCGCCAATCCGGAGGACGCCTACGAGGCCCTGGAGAAGTACGGCCGTGACCTGGTGGTGGAGGCCCGCACCGGCCGCCTCGACCCGGTGATCGGCCGGGACGCCGAGATCCGCCGGGTGATCCAGATCCTCAGCCGCAAGACCAAGAACAATCCCGTACTGATCGGCGAGCCCGGTGTCGGCAAGACCGCCATCGTCGAGGGCCTCGCCCAGCGGATCGTACGAGGCGACGTCCCGGAAGGGCTGCGGGACAAGACCGTGTTCTCCCTCGACATGAGCTCCCTGGTCGCCGGCGCCAAGTACCGCGGCGAGTTCGAGGAGCGGCTCAAGGCCGTGCTGGCCGAGGTCAAGGGAGCGGAGGGCCGGATCCTGCTCTTCGTGGACGAACTGCACACCGTTGTCGGCGCCGGCGCCGCCGAGGGCGCCATGGACGCGGGCAACATGCTCAAGCCGATGCTGGCCCGCGGCGAACTGCACATGATCGGCGCCACCACGCTGGACGAGTACCGCAAGCGCATCGAGTCCGACGCCGCCCTCGAACGCCGGTTCCAGACCGTCCTGGTGGACGAGCCGACCGTCGAGGACGCGATCTCCATCCTGCGCGGCATCCGCGAGCGCCTGGAGGTCTTCCACGGCGTCAAGATCCAGGACGGCGCGCTGGTCGCCGCCGCCACCCTCAGCCACCGCTACATCAGCGACCGCTTCCTCCCCGACAAGGCCATCGACCTGGTGGACGAGGCGTGCGCCCGGCTGCGTACCGAGATCGACTCGATGCCCGCCGAGCTCGACGAACTCACCCGCCGGGCCACCCGGCTGGAGATCGAGGAGGCGGCCCTCGGCCAGGAGACCGACCCCGCCAGCGGCGCCCGCCTGGAGGACCTCCGCCGTGAACTCGCCGACCTGCGCTCCGCGGTGGACGCCAAGCACGCCCAGTGGGAGGCCGAGCGCCAGGCCATCCGCCGGGTCCAGGAACTGCGTCAGGAGCTGGAACGCGCCCGGCAGGAGGCCGAGGAGGCCGAACGCGCGTACGACCTCAATCGCGCCGCCCAGCTCCGCTACGGCACCATCAGTGAACTCGAGCGCCGCCTCGCCGCCGAAGAGGAGCAGCTCGCCGAGAAGCAGGGCGAGACCCGGCTGCTGCGCGAGGTGGTCACGGCCGACGAGATCGCCGGGATCGTCTCCGCCTGGACCGGAATACCCGTCACCCGGCTCCAGGAGGGCGAACGGCAGAAGCTGCTGCGCCTGGACGAGATCCTGCGCGAGCGGGTCGTCGGACAGGACGAAGCCGTCCAGCTGGTCGCCGACGCGGTGATCCGGGCCCGCTCCGGCGTACGAGACCCGCGCCGGCCGATCGGCTCCTTCATCTTCCTCGGCCCCACCGGCGTGGGAAAGACCGAGCTCGCCAAGACCCTCGCCGCCGCGCTCTTCGACAGCGAGAGCAACATGATCCGCCTGGACATGAGCGAGTATCAGGAGAGGCACACCGTCAGCCGCCTGGTCGGCGCACCCCCCGGATACGTCGGGTACGAGGAGGGCGGCCAGCTCACCGAGGCGGTGCGCCGCAAGCCCTACGCGGTGGTCCTCTTCGACGAGATCGAGAAGGCCCACGCCGATGTCTTCAACACCCTGCTCCAGGTGCTGGACGACGGCCGGATCACCGATGCCCAGGGGCGTACCGTCGACTTCCGCAACACCGTCGTCATCATGACCTCCAACCTCGGCTCCCCGTACCTGCTCCAGGACGCCACCGCCGCCGGCGAGATCAAGCCCGAGGCACGTGACCTGGTGATGGGCGAGCTCAACAGCCACTTCCGGCCGGAGTTCCTCAACCGCGTCGACGACATCGTGCTCTTCCACCCGCTCGGCCTCGCGCAGATCGAACGCATCGTCGACCTGCTCCTCGACGAGCTGCGCCGCCGCCTCGCCGACCAGCGCATCACTCTCGTCCTCACCGAGGAGGCCCGCCGCCTGATCGCGGCCGAGGGGTACGACCCGGTCTACGGAGCCCGGCCGCTGCGCCGCTTCATCTCGCACGAGGTCGAGACGAAGATCGGCCGTGCGCTGCTCGGCGGCGAGGTCCGCGAGGGAGTGACCATCCTGGTCGACGCCCGGGAAGGCGAGCTGGTCGTCACCTTCCAGGACGAACCGGAGGAGGGGTCCGTATGAGCGCCGCCACCGTCCGCTGCGCCAACTGTGGCAAGGCCAACAGACTGCCCGCCGCCGCGCAGGGCCGGCCCAGGTGCGGCAACTGCCAAGCTCCCCTCCCCTGGATCGCCGCAGCCGGCGACGCGGACTTCGGCACCGTCGCGGAAGAGTCCGAGCTGCCCGTGCTGGTTGACCTCTGGGCGACCTGGTGCGGACCCTGCCGCATGGTCAGCCCCGCGCTCGAACAGGTCGCCACCGAATTGGCCGGCCGGATCAAACTCGTCAAGGTCGACATCGACGCGTCGCCTGCTGTGGCCCGGCGCTTCGAGGTCCAGGCCGTGCCCACCCTGCTGGTCCTCGACCACGGCCGGACCGTCGCCCGTCAGGCCGGAGCCGTGCCCGCCCCCGCACTGCGCCAATGGGTGGAGAAGGCCCTGACGGACACCGCCCAGCCCGCCTGACCGCCGCGCACGCGCGTCCCGTCGGGCCCCGCAGGAGAATGACGGGGTGACTGTGCCTCCGGCAACCCCGAGTCTCTCCGGCCAGACCTCGTGCGGCGAGGACATGCGGACCCCGCTGCGCGACTTCCTGCGCACGGAGACCGGCAGCGCCGCCTTTCTGCTGGCCGGGGCCCTCGCCGCGCTCGTCTGGGCCAACGCGGGGCCAGGAACGTACGAGGAGTTCTGGCGGACGGACCTCGCGGTCCGTATCGGCTCCGCCGGTGTCTCCCTGGAGCTGCGCGAGTGGGTCAACAGCGGCCTGATGGCGCTGTTCTTCCTCGTCGTCGGCCTGGAAGCACGCCGCGAGTTCGACATGGGCGAACTGCGCGAACGTAAACGGGTCGCACTGCCGCTGCTGGCCGGTATCAGCGGCATGATCGTGCCGGTCGCGATCTATCTCGCCTTCAACGCCGGACACGATTCGGTGCACGGCTGGGGCGCCGCCATGTCCACGGACACGGCGTTCGCGCTGGGCATGCTCGCCGTCTTCGGAACACGGCTGCCCAGGGGGCTGCGCGTCTTCATCCTCACCGTCGCCGTCGTGGACGACTTCGTGGCGCTCGGCGTGATCGCCGTCGCCTACAGCGGTCATGTCTCCATGCCGGCGCTGGTGGTGGCCATCGGGATCTTCGGGGTGATCCTGGTCGTCAGGGCCGCCCATGTGCGCCGGGGCGTGGTGTACGCGCTGCTCGCGACGGCCGCCTGGGTGGCCCTGCTGAAGTCCGGCGTGGATCCCGTCGTCACCGGCCTGGTCATGGGGCTGCTGACGTACGCCTACCCGGCGGCACGCGGCGATCTGGAGCGGGCGAGCGGCCTGTTCCGGCTCTTCCGCGAGCAGCCGACACCCGAGCTGGAGCGGTCCGCGCGCATCGGGCTCGCCTCGGCGATCTCCCCCAACGCGCGGCTCCAGCGGCTGTATCACCCCTGGACGAGCTACGTGATCGTGCCGGTGTTCGCCCTCGCGAACGCGGGCATCACGCTCAGCGGCAGTCAGCTGGCGCGGGCCTTCAGCTCGCCGATCACCCTGGGCATCCTGTTCGCCTATGTCGTGGGCAAGCCCGTCGGCATCCTCGGCGCCTCGCTGCTGACCACCCGGCTCAGCCGTGGGCAGCTGCGGCCGCCGGTCGGCTGGGGCGCCACGGCGGCCGGCGGCACCATCGCCGGCGTCGGCTTCACGGTGTCCCTGCTGATCGCCACCCTCGCCTTCCGCGGTGACCGGCTGGAGGAGGCGAAGATCGGCATCCTCACCGCGGTGATCTGCTCGTTCGCCGCCACCTGGCTGGTCACCTGGGTGATCGGGACGCTGCCGCGGCGTCCCCGGATCCGTGCGCTGCTCGGCACCGCCGAGTCCATCGTTGACCTGTCGGACCCGGTCGACCCGGACCACGACCATGTACGCGGTCCACGGGACGCGCCGGTGACCGTCGTCGAGTACGGCGACTTCGAGTGCCCGTACTGCGGGCTGGCGGAGCCCGTCATCCGTGCGCTGCTCGCGGACTTCGGGGACGTCCGGTACGTCTGGCGCCATCTGCCCCTCAACGACGTTCACCCCAACGCCCAGCTCGCGGCGGAGGCGGCCGAGGCCGCGGCCGAGCAGGACGCCTACTGGGAGATGCACGATCTCCTGCTCGGCCGGCAGGACGCCCTGCAGCCCGGCGATCTGCTCCGCTACGCCCAGGACCTCGGGCTGGACGCCGACCGCTTCCACCGGGATCTGCGGTCGCACACGGGCGCGGCCCGGGTCGCCGAGGATGTCGAGACCGCCGATGTGAGCGGCGTGTCGGGTACGCCGACCTTCTTCGTCAACGGGCGGCGCCACCACGGCGCCTACGACATCGCGGGCCTCTCCGCCGCCGTACGCGCCGCCCGTGAACGGTCCGCGCTGATCGAGCCTTCCTGATGATCAGGCCGCCATCGCGCTCCGCCGCACGCCGTCCGCTTCCGGCCGGCCTTCGTCAGTGACGCAGCAGCGCGCTCTCGAGATCGGGATCGACCGGGAAGCCCGCCGCAGAACCGGTCACGTCGAGCAGCCGTCGCAGCGACGGATGCAGCGGTCCGACGATGCGCAGCTCGTAGCGCCGGGCCGCGGACAGCAGCAGATGCAGGACCGTCGAGTCGGCGAAAACCACGCGGGACAGGTCGAGGACGACACATGACGCGCCGAACCGTCCGGCGTCGCTGATCGCGAGCTCGATCTCGGGCGCGACATCGATGTCCACATCGCCCGTCAGACTTACGACAAGGCAATCCCCCACGGGGCGATGTGTCACGACGGCGTGCTCCGGTGCCTGGCGGTGGTCGGGACTCATGGGGCGACAGCATGCCATGCGATGTCCGTCCGCCGCCGGAGTGATCACCTGGTGGCCGGTCGTCGTCCGGAATCGGTCACGGACACACCGGCACGGAAAAGGCTGACGAGCGGGCCGATGGCCGCCCGGCCGGTCAATGACGGACGAGCGCCCTGATCAGCTTGCCACCGTCCCCCAGGGGGACCACCGTGACCTCGGCCAGCCGGTGCACCAGAGGCCAGCCGTAGCCGCCCGGCAGCCAGTCCCCCCGGTGCTCCTTGTGCTCGGGCAGCCGCGCGCTCGCGTCCTGCACCGTGATCTCGACCACTCCCGTACGGGCGGCGATCCTGAAGGCGGTCACTCCCTCGGCGTGCCGTATGGCGTTGGTCACCAGTTCCGAGACGATCAGCAGCACATCGACCACCGTGCGCTCGGGCACCGCCGGCTCGCGCCGGTCCAGGAAGGAGCGCACCAGCGCGCGGGCTTCCGCCGTGTCCGCCGGGCGCGCGTCCAGCCAAGCCCGTGCTCCCGTGACGGCGTTGTCCGCCCCGTCGTCGACCGTTGTCATCCCCGCACCCCCGTACGCGGTTGTGGAATTCACGCAACTGAGTTCATGCCTGTACTTATGCCCGCTGTGCCCGGTATGTCACGCGGTTCCTGTGTCCTGCGTGGCCCCGGGTCCGCCGGAGAGCATCGCATGTTTCCCCTGCGGGTGAACCGGAGTAGGTCAATCAGGGTGGTGCGGGGCGCCACTCCGGCAGGTCGGTTTGTCGTAAGTGCACCCCCGGGGTGGCTTCTCCCACCAGGAGCGGAACGATGCTCCGGTTGTCGCATATGCTTCCGGCCGAACGACGCCGGGGCGACCCCGGCGCCGCCGGGTGAGGGGGTGGAGTGTGGTCGAGTTGCCTGTGGGTCTCTCATCGCGTCCCGTGCAGGGCCGCCGTACGGCCGGAGCCGTACCGTCGCAGCACGTCTCCGCGGTCGTTCGTGACTCCCTGTGGGCCGTCGACGCGGTGATGCTGCTGGTCGAGGACGACGCCGGCGACGCGCTGCTCGTCGAGGAGATGCTCGTCGACAGCGATCTGGACTCCTCGCTCACCTGGTGCAAGACGATGGCCGAGGCGCAGCGGTTCCTCGCGACCTGCACCACCCCGGTCTGCGTACTGCTCGACCTGCATCTGCCGGATGTCCACGGGGTCGACGCCGTCACCCGCATCGTCCGCAGCGCGCCCGGCGCCGCCATCGTGGTGCTCACCGGCATGGCCGAGGGCGAGGCCGGGCTCTCCGCCGTGGCGACCGGCGCGCAGGACTATCTCGTCAAGGGGCGGTTCGACCCGGAGGCGCTGAGCAGAGCCGTCCGCTACGCCCTCCAGCGCAAGCAGGTCGAACAGGCCTCCGCCGCCCTCCGCGCCAATGAGCTGATGGCCCAGGAGAACGCCCGCCTGGAGCGCGGCCTGCTGCCCGTTCCCCTGCTGCGCGGGGACGACTTCGAGGCCGTCGCCCGCTATGAGCCGGGTCGCGCCCACGGCCTGCTGAGCGGCGACTTCTACGATGTCGTACAGACCGCGGACGGCACGGTGCACGCGGTGATAGGCGACGTCTCGGGCCACGGCGCCGCGGAAGCGGCCCTCGGGGTCTGTCTGCGGGTCGCCTGGCGTACGGCGGTGCTCTGCGGGACGCGACCGCTCGACCAGGTGCGGCTGCTGGAGGAGATCCTCGTCGCGGAACGCTCCGACCAGCATGTGTTCGCGACGGTCACCTCGCTGGTCTTTCCGGCCGGCGGTCGGGCGGTACGGGTGATCCGCGCGGGCCACCCCGGACTGCTCGTGCGCCACGGCTCCGAGGTCCACTGGGAAGAGCCCCAGGTCGGCATGGCGCTGGGGCTGCTGCCCGGCATGGGCCGCTGGACCGAGACCGAACTGCCGCTGCCGCCCGGAGGACATGTGGTGCTCTTCACCGACGGCCTCTTCGAGGGGCGTACGGGCCCGTCGACCCGGCTCGGCGAGGACGGGCTCCTGAGACTGGCCAGAAAGCACGGCGCCCTGCCGGCGGACGCCTTCGTCGACGCGCTGGTCGACGAGGCCACCGAGGGAGCCGCTCCGTACGGCGGTCTCGCGGACGATGTCGCTGTCCTCCATCTCGGCTGGGGCGACACATGATGAGCATGGAGAAGATGAGCACCGGACCCACGACGCATGCCGACCGGACCACGACAGGTGCCGGGCGGAACTCCGCCCGCCCGCCGGGGTGGGGCACCACGCGGTCCCGGCTCTCCGTCCAGGGCTGGGTCCAGCTGATCCTGGCGGCCCTGGTGCTGGTGGTGTGCGGCTGCACGCTCGTCGGCGGTGTGCTGCTGTCGCAGACGAACGACCGCACCAACGAGCTGGTCGACCACATCCAGCCCGCCAGGTCCACCGTGTTCCAGCTGCAGAAGTCCCTGCTCGACCAGGAGACCGGGGTGCGCGGCTTCGCGCTGACCGCGGATCCCTCCTTCCTCCAGCCGTACGAGCAGGGCCGCAAGGACGAGCGGCAGTACACCCAGCGCCTCGGCACCATTCTGCAGTCCGACTCCCTGCTCACGGACGACCTCACCCGCATCACGCGCGCCGCCGAGGACTGGCGGCGTGAGGAGGCGGAGCCGCTGATCGCCTCCGTACGGACCCGGGGCGCGGAAGCTGCCTCAGCGGAACGGCTGACGCAGAGCAAGGCGGGGTTCGACGGGCTGCGCGACCTGTTCGCCGCGCAGCAGAACCGTCTGGACGAGGCACGCGACCGGGCGCGCTCCCAGCTGTCCGACGCCCGCGAGCTCCGTGACGCCGTGCTCTTCGTGATCCTGGGCGTCTTCGTCATCGCGGTGGTGGGCCTCGCCCTCGTGCTGCACCGCATGGTGGGGCGGCCGCTCAACGCGCTGCGCGCCGCGTCCGACGACGTACGCGCCGGAGCGTTCGACCGGCGCATCGAAGTCGGCGGCCCGTCCGATCTGCGGGCCGTCGGCGCGGCCGTGGAGGACATGCGCAGGCGCCTCGCCGATGAACTCGCCGCGACCCGGTCCCGCGAGGCCCTCCTCGCGGAACAGACGGAGGAACTGCGCCGCTCGAACTCGGAGCTGGAGCAGTTCGCGTATGTGGCCTCGCACGACCTGCAGGAGCCGCTGCGCAAGGTCGCCTCGTTCTGCCAGCTGCTGGAGAAGCGCTACGGCGACCAGCTGGACAGCCGGGGCAAGCAGTACATCGATTTCGCGGTCGACGGCGCCAAGCGGATGCAGATCCTGATCAACGATCTGCTCACCTTCTCCCGGGTCGGGCGGGTGCACGACGCGTGGCAGACCGTCGGTCTCGACACCGTCCTGGACCGCGCGCTGGGCAATCTCGCCCTGGTCGTCGAGGAGTCCGGTGCCACCTTCGTACGGGAGACCCCGCTGCCGGAGGTGACCGGCGACCAGACCACCCTCACCATGCTCTGGCAGAACCTCATCGGCAACGCGATCAAGTTCCGCAGGCCCGACGAGCCCTGCCGGATCGACATCGGCTGCACTCGCGAAGGCGACGAGTGGCATCTGACCGTCTCGGACAACGGCATCGGCGTGGCGCCCGAGTTCGCCGAGAAGGTCTTCATCATCTTCCAGCGGCTGCACGCCAGGGACGAGTACGAAGGCACCGGCATCGGGCTGGCGCTCTGCCGCAAGATCGTCGAGTTCCACGGCGGCAGGATCTGGCTGGAGCCCGTGCCCGAAGGCGGCACCCGCATTCACTTCACCCTGCCCGCCATCGCCGCGCCCGCCGAGTCCGCCGCGTCCACCGGGTCCGATGAGGCCGCCGGGTCCGATGAGGCCGACGAGGCCCCGGTCCCCGCTGAGGCCCCGGCCTCCGCCGACGCCGACGCCCTGCCGATCACTCCACCGGGAGCCGCCCTGTGAGCACCCCTGTACAGCCGATCGAGGTCCTGCTCGTCGAGGACGACGCCGGCGACGAGTTGATGACCCGTGAGGCGTTCGAGGACAACAAGATCCGCAACACCCTTCATGTGGTGCGTGACGGTGAGGAAGCCCTCGACTTCCTCTACCGGCGCGGCGCCCACGAGGGTGCTCCCCGGCCGGATCTCGTCCTGCTCGACCTCAATCTGCCGAAGTACGACGGACGGCAGGTGCTGGAGCAGATCAAGACGGATCCGGAGCTGGCGCTGATCCCCGTCGTCGTACTGACCACGTCGTCGGCGGAGGAGGACATCCTGCGCAGCTACAAGCTGCACGCCAACGCGTATGTGACCAAGCCGGTCGACCTGGACCAGTTCATCAAGGCCGTCCGGCAGATCGACGAATTCTTCGTCAGCGTGGTCAGGCTGCCGGGACGCACGTGACACACGTGACGTCCCTCACGGAACCATCGGGCATAGCGTCGGCGTGTGAGGGCATAAGGGCCTCGGAGAAGAGGGGCCCGGATCGCCCTCACCGGCGCGCGGGCAGGAGCGTATGAACGAGCAGAGCATCATCGATACGGCATTCGCCCCCCTCGTGGCGGATTCCGTACAGCCGCTCCGCCGGGCCGCGGAATTCACCGGGGAGCCCGGCTGTATCGCCGAGGCGCGGCTGCTCGCCGTCCGGTTCCTGCAGCAGCTGGAGGCCGAGTGGTTCGCCACGCTCGGCGGCCGTACGGGCGACGATCTGCTCCTCGTCGTCAGCGAGCTGATCACCAACGCGGAGCGGCACAGCCATGGACCGTATCTGCTGGAGCTGGAGGGCACCGCCCGGCAGGTGATCGTGACCGTGTACGACAGCAGCTCGGCCCTGCCGCGCCGCTACGGGCAGGACCCCGGCCGGGTGGGCGGACACGGCATGGAGATCGTCCACGCGCTGTGCGACCGGCTCACCGCCGAGCGGGTTCCGGTCGGCAAGCGGGTCCAGGCCATGTTCGACCTGGAGCGCCGCTCGTCCCCGGCCTGACGCGGACCCGGCCTGGGTACGGCTCCGGGCCCCGCGTCACGTTCTACCGGCCCGGCTTCCACCGGCCCCGGCTTCCACCGGGAGCCCCGGCTTACTGGGCGTTCTGCTCCTGCCTGCCGAACCAGTCCATGCAGACGACCAGCGCGTCGTCGGTCGACTCGGCCTCGCGGTAGGTGGCCAGTTCGCTGAGCACCGCGCGCGGCACCATGGCGGCGGGCAGCAGACTCGTCGCGCTGATCGCCCGGGCCAGCGCCCGCTCCTCGTAGATCTCGCCCTGGGGTGAGACCGCCGCGTACACGCCGTCACTGACGAAGAGCAACCGGTCACCCGGCGCGACATCGAACGTCTGCGCCACATAGTCCGATTCCTCGAACATGCCGAGCGGCAGCTGAGCGTCGAGGTCGATGCGCTCCACGGTCTTGTCCCGCTGCCGCCACAGCTGCGGCGACCCGGCGTCCACCGCCTCGACCTTGCCGGTGCCCAGCTCGAACCGCAGGAGCAGCGTCGAGACGTAGGACGCGCCCCGGTGCTGTTCGTACAGTGCCTGGTCCGCCAGGGCGGCCTGGTCGGCGATACCGATCCCGGCCCGGCGGGCATTGCGCAGGGCGTTGACGGCGAGATTGGTGAGCAGCGACGCCTGGATGCCCTCGCCCATCCCGTTGGTCACCGCGAGCGTCAGCTCGTCGGCGTCCGACGCCCAGTCGAAGTTGTCGCCGTGGATGGCGTAGGCGGGCTCCAACTGGGCCCCGATGGCGTACTCCTGCGCGGTACAGGCCCGCGCGGGGAGCAGCTCCCACTGCATCTCCGCCGCCAGCGTCAGCCGGTTCACCCTGCGTGCCCGCTGGTAGAGATCGGTGTCCCGCTCGGCCACCAGGATCTCGTGCCCGAGCAGCTCGGCCAGCTGTGTCAGATCCTCGACCGTGTCCGGAGTGGAGCGGTCGCCGGGCAGCCGGACCGTGAGGATGCCGAGACGTTCGCCACGGACCGTGACCGGCAGATGGTGGTCCACCGCGTCCCGGTGCCTGACCTGCTGCTCGTGCGGCTCCTGGCTGCCGAAGGCGCGGCCCTCCGGGGTGTTGTGCAGCGACAGCGCGTCGGCGGGATGGGTGACGGTGTCGACCGGCTGGAGTACCGTCAGCCCGTAGTCGGCGAGATAGAGCTGTACGGATGTCGCACCGTACGTCGTGGCGAGCGCGTTACGCACCGTGTCCACCAGGGCATGCGGCGCCGCTGTCCGGACCGCTCTTTCCACATCCGCGAGTAGAGTCACTGTCGTTCAGGCCTTCTTCTTCCAGGGTCGGGTCCGTCTGGGCTGACAAAGGCCCGTGCCGGATGAAAGAGTGCATCGATGTCCCGCTTCACCGGTCAGCCACCCCACCGCGAGCAGGTAGCCGAGGCCGCCTGCGCCGCCTCGGAGCTGCTTGAGGTGCTGTGGGGCCGCGGCCAGGAGGCCGCGCCGTCGGGACCGGTCTCGCCTTCCCAACTACGAGCCCTTCTCGTCATCGAAAAGCATGAGGGCGCCAACCTGCGGACGCTCGGTGAGGTACTGGGTTCGCGCCCTTCCTCGCTGAGCAGGCTCTGTGACCGGATGGAGGCGATGGGCCTCGTGGTCCGTTCGCCCAGTCCGACGAGCCGCCGGGAGGTCGAGCTCCGGCTGAGCCGGCGTGGGCACAAGGTGCTGGACGAGTACCGCGCCTTCCGCACCCGGGAGGTCGGAATGGTGCTGGAGCGTATGGACCCCGCGGACGTCGTCATGCTCGCGGAGGGGCTCGCCGCGTTCCGCGCCGCGGCAGTCGCGAGCCTCGGAGCCGACAGCGCACCCGCCGGCTCCGAGCGGAGCCACGTGGCGGACAGCGCATAGCTTCATTCAGGCCCACTTCCTGGCAGTGACACGTTACTCTCCGCGCAAAGTCCTTGTGCGGAAGCAGTGAACAGATTGTTGCCCACCAGAGAATGTTGTCAAATGGCAACTATCGCTTCTATCGTGGTGGCACCGTCTAGTGAGCCGTGGGGCCGCCTGCTGTGCGGCGCGGCCGGACGGCATCCCTGACCGTCCTCCTCTACAGCCCCCGAAGGATCTCCGTGCAACCTCCTCACAGCGCAGGCCCGACCATGGGAATGGCCGCGAGACAGGAAGGCGACGCGATCGTGTTCGCCATCAGCGGCGATCTCGATCTGGAGAACATCGCACCGCTCGCCACGGCGCTCACCGAGGCGGGCGGGACCGTGACAGGACCCGTCGTCGTGGATCTGTCCCGCGTCAGCTTCGCCGACTCCACCACGGTGAATGTGCTGCTCCAGGCCCACAGCGCACTCGGCCCGAGGCTGCGCCTGGCCCAGCCGTCCGCCTTCGTGCAGCGCCTTTTCGCCGTCATCGGGCTGGAGCAGGCCCTGCCCGTGTACGAGACGGTCGAGAGCGCGCTCGCGGCCGCCGGGCCGGGGGATCCCGTCGGGCCCTCAGGACCACTCGCCTCTGACGGCGTCGAGTGACACGGCGAACGCCCGCAGCCCGGTGAGGAGATCGCGGCGCTCACCCGCCGGCATCCGGCGCATGATCTCCGCTATCTCCTCCGCCCGGCGGCCCCGGTAGTCCGCCAGCAGGGCCGCGCCCTCCGGGGTCAGCGCCAGCTCGATCTCGCGGCGGTCGGCGATCACGGGACGACGCTCCAGCATGCCCGCCGACTCCATCCCGCTGCACATCCGGCTGGCACGGGGGAGCGTCAGCCCCATCGCCCTGGCCAGGCCCGTCAGATTGATCCCGGGGTGGTCCTGGACGATCAGCAGGACTCTCAGCCGGTGGCGCAGCAGCCGTGGATCGACGGCGAGCGCCGCGGTCGCCGCGATCTCCGCGATGGCCTCGGCGGACACCGCGAGCTGTTCGGCGGCCTCGTACAGGGTCTCGGCCGATGCGGCTGATGCCCCTGCCGGCGCTTCCGGTCGACGGCCTTCCATGTGCCCATCCGTTCCCCGAGTGACGACCGGTCAGGCGCCGCCGGAGGAACCCTTGAACGTCCTGACGGAACACCGGTTCGCCGGGGAGGCCGGATCCGGCCGTGCTGTCTGACCTCTGCAATGCCCGCTCATCCGGATTTCACACGAGGACGGGGCAGGCGGCCGACTGAAGCCAGGCCGTCCGCACGCCGTCCCGTCACGTTGCCGTCACGTTGTCCGTACGCCGCCCGTACGTCGTCGTCATGCGCGGTCAGAGGAACCGGCGGATGGGCATGACCGCGAGTTCCCGCGCGCGCTGAGCGACGGAACGCCGCTTCCAGCGGCCCGGCTCGATCGGCTCGCTCGCTGTCAGATCCTCGTCGAAGTCCGCGTCCAGGACGGCGGCGAAGTCCTCGTCGATCACGGCGAGCATGACCTCCTCGTCGTGGTCCAGGGAGCGCCGGTTGACATTGGTGGAGCCGACGAGAGCGGCGATACCGTCCACGGTGATCACCTTGGCGTGCATCATCGTCGGCTGGTACTCCCAGATCCGCACGCCGCAGGCGAGCAACTCCTCGTAGTGGTCCTGCCCGGCCAGCCGGCAGACCCGCTTGTCGGTGTGCGGGCCCGGCAGCAGGATCTCCACATCGACCCCGCGCGCGGCCGCCCGGCACAGCAGGTCCACGAAATACGGGTCCGGCGCGAAATAGGCGGTGGCCAGCCGCAGCCGGTCCTGGGCGGACTCGATCACCACCCGCATCAGGGTCTGCATGTCCTGCCAGCCGAAGCTCGCGGAGCCCCGCACGATCTGCACCACGGCGTCGCCCTGCTGGGGGTGCTCGATGAAACGGTCCCGGTCGTCGAAGAGTTCGTCATGGCACTCGGCCCAGTTCTGGGCGAACGCGGCGGCGATCCCGTCCACGGCGGGCCCGCGCACCCGCACATGGGTGTCGCGCCATTCGTTCTCGTTCCTGGCGTCGCCGCACCACTCCTCGGCGATTCCGACCCCGCCGGTGTACGCGGTCGACTCGTCCACCACGAGGACTTTCCGATGGCAGCGGTGATTCTGCTTCATCGGCGTGATCCACAACGGCCTGCGGAACCAGGCCACTTCGACCCCGGCGTCCGCCATCGCCGTCAGCAGACTCTGCTCTATGAGCCGGCTGCCGAAGCCGTCGAGCAGCAGCCGGACGCGCACCCCGGCGCGGGCCCGGTCGGCGAGAGCCTCCGCGAACTCCCTCGCTATCTCCCCGCGCCAGTAGACGAAGGTCATCATGTCGATGGTGTGCTCGGCGCCCCGGATGCTTGCCAGCATGGCCGCGAAGATCTGGTCGCCGTTGCGCAGCCGGACCAGAGCGTTGCCCTCGGTCGCGGCGATCCCGAGCAGCCTCTCCAGACGGCGGCGGAGAAGCTGCCCGGACGGCGGGGCCGACGGGGACGGTGCGGGACCTGTGCCCGGCTTCGGCGTTTCCTGACGAGTACTCATCGGACGGTCAGCGCCACTGCTTCTCCCGCGGTGACCGACATGGCCGCCTGGTCGGCGAAGGCGGTGGCCAACTGCCGTTCCGCGACGGCGAGGGCCTCCTCGACGACGCGCGTCCCGGTGGAGACACAGAGCGTGTAGGTGAGGTCCTCCAGTCTTCTGCGCGTTTCCGGGCTCTCCTTCTCGGCGTGCAGGATCTGGAGGACTTCGTACTGCTGCACAAGGTTGCGCAGTATCGCGGGGTGAGCCATGAGCACGGGCGTGCCTTCCGTCGTCGTCGGGGGTCTGTCGCTCTCGCCGTCTGCCCCCACGAGTGGAGACCATGTACACGTATTTCGGCCTTCCGGTGTGGCGCGGGAACACCGGGGGCCGGGACGGCGGCCCAGGAACCACAAGGTTCACCCGGAGACTCTTCGGCACCGATCGCGGGGGTAAACGGCGGGGAGGAGATGGCCGTAAGAGAAGCCCAATCGACGGGGTGAGATGTATGCACCACCCGCACACGACCGACCACCAGTCCCCCCACCCCGCCGAGCGCGACTGCCGGCCGCGACGGGCGGCCGAGGCCCGCGACGCGACGTACGGGTTTCTCGCCGGCCTGTGCCCGACACCCTCCGCGCACACCTCCCAGAATCTGGTCCTGGTGGTGTCCGAGCTGGTGACGAACGCGCTGCGGCACGCGGGGGAGGTCACTTCCCTGCAACTGCGCGCGGACCGGCGGAGCCTGCAGATCGTGGTGAACGACCCCAGCCCCGCGCAGCCCCAGGACCGTACGCCGGATCTCACCGGCAGGACCGGCGGCTTCGGCTGGCCCATGGTCCAGCGGCTGGCCGAAAAGGTCACGGTCCGCCCCCGCCCCGGTGGCGGGAAGACCATCCGGGCCGTTCTCGCGCGGTAGCGCGTGGCGGGTCCGTACGGGGGCGGGCCTGGCGGGTCGCGGGTGTCCGGAACGGTGCGTTGACACCGTGGTGCGGGCGATCTACGTTGCTCGTAGAAAGCGCTTGCTGTGCGGCGCCCGCAGCGGGAGGTCGCCGGCGTGCGTCCCGAAGCCCGAAGGCCCGAACCCCGAAGGGGAGTGTTCGCGACGTCTCCGCGCACCCTGACAGACCGGCGGATCCGCACCGCCGTCATCGGCACCGGAGGGATCGCCAGGGGCGCCCACCTCCCGGCTCTCCAGGCCCTCGGCGACGACATCGAGACGGTCGCCGCCTTCGACATCGACGAGAAGGCCGTTCGCGCGTTCTGCGCCGACGGCGGCATCCCGCATCCCTGCACCGACCTCGGCCGCATGCTCGACGAGCACCGCCCGGACCTGGTCACCGTCTGTACACCGCCCGTCTTCCACCGCGAGCAGACCGTCGCCGCACTGCGGTCCGGCGCCTGGGTGTGGTGCGAGAAGCCGCCGTGCCCGTCCCTCGCCGACTTCGACGCCATCGAGGCGGCGGAGGGCGCGGACGGCGGACCGTACGCCTCGATCGTGTTCCAGCACCGCTTCGGCTCCGGGGCCCTGCACGCCCGCTCCCTGATCGCCGACCGGGCGATGGGCCGCCCCCTGGTCGCCCACTGCCAGACCACCTGGTACCGGGACGCCGCGTACTACGCCGTGCCCTGGCGCGGCACCTGGGCAAGCGAGGGCGGCGGTCCCGCGATGGGCCACGGCATCCACCAGATGGATCTGCTGCTGGATCTGCTCGGACCATGGAGCGAGGTACGCGCCATGGCGGGCCGGATGGTCCACGATGTCGAGACCGAGGACGTCTCCACGGCGCTCGTCCGCTTCGAGAGCGGCACGCTGGCCACGATCGTCAACAGTGTGCTCAGCCCGGACGAGGTGAGCCGCGTCCGTGTCGACTGTGAGCGCGCCACCGTCGAAGTGACGCATCTGTACGGGCACACCAACGACGACTGGCGGATCACCCCCGCCCCCGGTGTCGATCCCGCGGAGCTGGCCGGCTGGCGCGACATGGGCGAGAACGTGCCCAGCTCGCACCTGGCCCAGCTGCGTGCGCTCGTCGCCGATCTGCGGGCCGGCCGCCGGCCGCGCGGCAGCGGAGCCGACGGCCGCACCAGCCTCGAACTGATCACCGCGCTCTACAAGTCGGCCTTCACCGACACCACCGTCAGGGCCGGCGAGATCGGCCCGGGCGACCCCTTCCACGCCGCCCTGCACGGCAATATCCCCGGCTGGGCGCCGCGGCCCGTCCCCGTCACGGAGATCCCCGTATGACCGCGCCCGAACCGATCACACTCGTTCCGACGGCAGCCGTGCCGACGATGCCCGATCCGGCCGTGCCCGATCCGGCCGTCGCGCCCGGTCTGCGGCTGACCCATGCGCACGGCGACCGTATCGACCTGCGGTCCGGCGAGGTCACCCTGCTCAGCTATGTCTACCGGCCCGAGGCGGCGTGGGAGGCCCCCAAGCCGTATCTGCATCCGCTGCGCACGCTCTCCGGGGGTGTGGTCACCGACTACCGGCCCAACGACCACCGCTGGCACAAGGGCCTCCAGCTCACCGCCTCCCATCTGTCGGGACAGAACCTGTGGGGCGGAAACTCCTATGTGCGCGGCGAGGGTTACCTCCCTCTGCCGGAGCGCGTCGGCTCGATGAGCCATGAGGGCTTCGACGAGGTGTCGGCCGCCGAAGGACGCGCCGTCATCGCCGAACGGCTGGCCTGGCGCAACCACGACGGCGACGCGTGGGCCGACGAGTCCCGCCGGATCGAGATCCATGACCTCGATCCGGCGGCCGGTGCCTGGACGCTGACCTGGGCGAGCGCCGTCACCAATCGCCGGGACGAGCCGCTGCGCTTCGGCAGCCCCACCACCGAGGGCCGCGAGATGGCCGGCTACACCGGTCTCTTCTGGCGGGGCCCGCGCGCCTTCCGGGCCGGGCGGCTCCTCGGCCCGGAGCTGGAGGGTGAGGAGCTGATGGGGACGCAGGCCCCCTGGGTCGCGTACAGCGGAGAGTTCGACTCCGTCGACGGACACGCCACGGTCGTCTTCGCGCACGCGCCGGAGAACGACCACACGGGCGCCGGGGGAGAGCACCCCGCCCACTGGTTCGTACGCAGCGACCCGTTCGCGGCCGTCGCACCCTCCTGGGCGTTCCACGAGGAGCTGGTCCTCCGGCCGGGTGACACGCTGACCCGGCGCTGGCGTGTCGTCGTGGCCGACGGCCGCTGGGAACGCGACGACATCGCCGCGTACCTCAAGGGGCTGGCATGGTGAGCCCGGCGGCGGGATTCGCCGGACTGCCGGGCGCCGTCGCCGTCTCCCATCTGAGTGTGTACGACTGGGAGGCCGCCGACGGACTCTGCGGCGGCACCCCGCATCTGCACCTCACCTGCTCCGAGGCGTATGTGGTGACCGCGGGCCGCGGCGCCGTACAGACCCTCGGCGCCGAGAGTGCCGACACCACACCGCTGGAGCCCGGCGCCGTCGTCTGGTTCACGCCCGGCACCATCCACCGCCTCGTCAACGAGGACGGTCTGCGCATCGTCGTCCTGATGCAGAACAACGGGCTGCCCGAGGCCGGTGACGCCGTGCTGACCCTCCCGCCGGAGTACCTCACCGACCCGGAGACCTACGCGCGGGCGGTCAGGATCCCGGACGCGTCCGAGGCGGAGCAGAGCGCCGCCGCGCGCCGCCGTCGCGATCTCGCGATCGAGGGCTTCCTGACGCTTCGTACGGCATGGGAGTGCGGTGACCGACAGCCGCTGCTCGACTTCCATCGGGCGGCCGCCGCGCTCGTACGGCCCAAGGTGGCGCACTGGCGGGCCCGTTGGGAGGCGGGGGCGGCCGAGGCGGCGCGGCAGACCGGCGTCCAGCTCGACCGGCTCGCGGCGGGCGACGCCTCGCATCTCGCCGCATCGCGGGTCCATGCCCGACGCCCCGCCGCGCGCGGAAAATTCGGCATGTGCGGACGGCTGGACACGTACGACATCCTCGGCGCTCCGGACGACGTCACGGACGGTGGCTCCGGCGGTGGTTCCGGCGCGGGCGGCTCTGACGACGGCTCTGATGACGGCCCTGACGCCGGCCCGGCGGGACGGACCGGCGGACCGTGACCGCACCGCGTTCGACCTCTGCCTACTCGGGCGCGTTCGACTTCTCGTCCCCGGCCCGCCCGCCTTCCCGTCCCTCGCCGACCTTGCGGCGGGCATCGAGCACCTGTCCGATGAACAGGTCATAGACAACGGCTCCGACGAGTCCCCCGACCAGCGGACCGACAATGGGGATCCAGAGGTAGTGGCTGAACCATTGATAGGTCCCGGGAATCGCGATGTCTCCCCAGCCCATGATGTAGGTCCACAATCGGGGCCCGAAGTCGCGTGCGGGATTGATCGCATAACCGGCGTTCGTGCCGATGCTGAGGCCGATCGCGACGACGACCATGCCGGTCAGATAGGGGCCGAGGTTGGACGCGGGTGCGGTGTTCCGCGTATCGATGAGAGCGAAAACGAGCATGACGAGCACCGCGGTGCCGATGATCTGGTCCAGCAGCGGCCCCCACCACGAACTGCCGAAGTACTCGGCCGGAAAGGTGGCGAAAATCGAGAAGGTGGAAAGCGACTGGTCCCTGGCGATTCCGGCTTTTTTGTCGAGCGCGTCGATGGCCCAGTGGTAGGAGGAAAAGACAACAGCGGCGCCCAGGAAGGCGCCTACGAGCTGTGCGCCCCAGTAGGGAAGGACCTTTCTCCAGGAAAAGCCCCGGCGCGCGGCGAAGGCGAGCGTCACCGCGGGGTTGATGTGCGCCCCGCTGACACCGCCCGCGACATACACGCCGAAGACCACGGCGAATCCCCAGCCGAATGAGACGATCACCCAGTTCGCCGCACCGAACGCGCCGACCTGGCGCCCCGATCCGGGGAGTCCGGCGACGGCGACGGCGACCGACCCGCAGCCCAGCAGGATCAGCACGAATGTTCCGAGGAATTCCGCGAGCAATTCGCCGCCGAGTCCTTCTCGGTAGCCGCGACGCCTCGAACCGGTATCTGCCATTACTCCTCCTGTCTCAGATGAGTCCGGCCTGCGATCCGCATGCTCGAAACCCACGGAGACAACCTCCGCGCGGGCCTCGAAACGGTCGGTCGCGAGACCGCATCGGCTATTCGGGTGATGGCGTGTTACCTGTCTCACAGCATAGGAACATGTCGATCAGGAGGAGTCCACCGGGAGAAAATTCCTCCCGGCCATATGGGTGAACCGTGCAGGACGGCGACGCCGGTGGACCCCGACGGCGCAATGGCCCAGGACATGAGAACGCCCGGCCGGGAGACACCGGCCGGGCGTTCCGTTCGTTCCGAGAGGGATGACTGGCAACCCCTCGTGGCGCTAGCTCGTGTACGCCTCCAGCTCGGAGAGCTGCGCGGCGGGCCAGCCGGTGTTACCGGTGAAGGTCAGCCGCAGATAGCGGGTCGACGTCCCGTCCAGATTGACGGTCGCGGTGTTGCCGCTCGACGGATTGAAGGTGTAGCCCGCCGATGCCTTGAGCGTGCTGTACGTGGAGTTGTTGGTGCTCCCCGACACGCTCAGGGTCTGTGTGCGGGTGGACCACGCCGACGACGGAGGAAGCTTCAGCACCACACGCTTGACCGCCTTCGCCGCGCCCAGGTCGACGGTGATGGTCTGCGGCCACGCGTTGTTCGTGCTCTCCCAGTACGTGTTGGCGTTGCCGTCCACCGCGTTGCCCGCGCCGTACACATCGGCGTGGCCGGACTCGGTGACCGGACGGCCCTGGGCGATGTTGCCCGTGTCCGCCGGCGGGGTGGTGGGCGGCGTGGTGGGAGGCGTGGTCGGCGGGTCGGTGGGCGGGTCGGTGGGCGGGTTGCCGCCGCCCGGTACGCCGCCGTTGGTCCACACCGGGTCGGGCCAGGTGCCGGTGCACGCGGGCGGGTTGGCGTACCAGCCCGAGTTGCCGGTGCCCTGGGTGATCTGGAAGCCGCTGCCCACACAGTTGTGGATCGGGTTGGGCTGGGCGATATGGGTGGCGACCACATTGGTGAACGAGGCCGTGCCCGGGGCCTGGATCTGCAGGGCGTACGTACCGGCCCCGTCGATCCGGATGTTGTTGAAGTGCAGCCCGTTCGTCGCGCCCTCGATCAGATGGATCGCGGCGTAGGAGCTGTCCAGGATCTCGGAGTCGGTGATGTTGATGGTGGCGTTGATCGGTTCGTTGAGACCGCTGAACCAGATCGCGCCGACGCCGAACCGCCAGTTGTAGTCATTGTTCCCGGTACGGATCAGGGTGTTGCGCGCGGCCGTGGTGGTGCCGGAGACCGCTGTGCCCTGACCGGAGTTGACCCCCGGGTAGCGGTTGGCGATGTGCAGGCCGCCGCCGTTGCTGATGGTGTCCGACATGACGTTGTCGGAGATGGTGATGTCCTTGCCGCCGTACGTGACGATGTTGTTCGCCAGGATCGGCAGGATCACCGTGTTGAACGTGAACTTGTTCTTCACGTTCGGGACGTTCTCCGCCCACATGGCCAGACCGTCGTCCCCGGTGTTGCGGACGAAGGTGTTGGTGACCGTGGAGTTCGTGACGCCGTAGTGGAAGTTCACGCCGTCGGCGGTCTGGTCCAGGATGCGGCTGTTCTTGATGGTGAAGTTGTCCATCGGGCCGTCCATCCAGGCGCCGCACTTGGTGTGCTGCATCCAGACGTTGTCGACCACGGAGTTGGACATCGCGCCACCGATGGCGTTGACCTGGTCGTTGTCCACGCGCTCACGGATGTCGCCCATGATGGCGAAGTCCTTGAGGGTGACATTGCTGCTGCCGCCTGCCGAGGCGTACTTGCCGTAGACGCCGACGGCCTTGCTGCGGTCGGACGGGTCACGTCCGGTCAGCACGCTGTACCAGGGGCCCGCACCGCGCAGCGTCACCTTGTCGACGACGATGTGGTCGCGCACCTGGAAGGTGCCCTGCGGTATGTAGACCTCTTTGCCCTGAGTCCTGCCCGCGTCGACCGCCGCCTGGATCTTGGCGGTCGAGTCGGCGGCGCCGGTCGGGTCGGCGCCGAAGTCGCTCACCACGTCCAGCGCGCCCGAGGGCTTGCCGATCGGTGCGCCGACCTGCTCGAAGTCGGCCAGGTCGATGGTGAACGTCGGTGACGAGGCCGTCGAGGAGACCTGGAGCCGGACCTTGGTACCGGCCGCCAGGGTCGACCCGAACATGGTGCGGGTCTCGTCGTAGAAGTGGTGCGGGTTGGTGTCGCCGGGGTTGTTGTTGAAGGGATAACCGCCGTAGTACCAGCCGTACTTGGAGGTCACCGGCACGCTCTTGAGCGAGTTGCCGTTGACCCGCAGGTCGATGGTGGCGTCCCGGCCGGTGCCCGCCGAGTTGTCCGGCAGCGAGTAGCGGAACGACATCGCGTTCGCGGGCGCGGTGAGCGTGAACTCGACGTACTCGCCGACCGCGTCGAGCGTCACGGCCTGCCGGCCGGACGCCTCCGAAGGCAGCGTGCCGTAGAGGCGATTGGGTCCGATCAGGCTGCCGTTGGTGGCGGCGTACTCGGCTTCCTGCTCCTTGAACGGCAATGTCGCGCCGCGGCCGGGGACGTTGACCGGAGAGGGGGCGGGGACCGCCGCTGCCTGAGCGGCGGGTGCGGTGGAGAGCACGACCGCTGCGGCTGTCCCGGCCACAGCGAGTGCGAGGGACACGGATGCGGAAATGCTGCGCCGGAGCAAGCGGCGTCTAGGGGGGAGTGTCACAGACATACGTCCTTGCGGCTCGTGGGGACTCTGCGGACGCGAAAAGGCTAGAAGTGGGGCCGCAGAAAGTCTATGAATCTGCGCAATTTTTGAAGGCAGAAGTAAAAATCTTCGACGCGGGCGGATGGGCGGTGCTGCACATACCGGATTAATGCGCTCAACTCGCTTGCGCGGTACGGGTGATGGCGAGTCGGCGGCTCGTCCGGCGGCTCGTCCGGCGGAGCCGCCTCGGACGCCGCCGCACTCCTGGGCCGCGCCGTGGCGCACCCTCAACGCCGCCTCCGTGCACACCTCTTGTAGTGCCTTCGAGGTCGGCCCTACGATGCTTGACGCCGGGCATGAAACGTTTCAATCGAAGGGGCTGCGATGGGCATGGGCTGGACACGCCGAGGTCTCCTGCACACCTCCGTGGTGGGCGCGGGAGCTGGAATCGCCGGGCTGGCCGCCGCCTCCCCGGCCGCCGCCACGCCCCCGGCCGGCACCCCGGCGGGTAAGGGCGCCCGTGCGGGCCGACTGCGGATCGCGACCTCCACGGTCGAGTACGCGGAGCAGCTCCTCGGCACCGACATCGCCGCCCCGCTGCTGTCCTGGGAGCTCGACGGCGAGGGTGACAGCCGCGACGGCGGCGGGCGTGGCGGCGAACGCGACGGCCGGGGTGCACACCAGAGCGCCTATCAGATCAGGGCCGCCACCGATCCGCGCGACCTCGCGGCCGGCCGAGGACTGCTCTGGGACACCGGCCGCGTGACCTCCGACCGCACTGTCGCCGTCCCCTACGCCGGCCCCGCGCTGCCGCCCCGTACCCGCTGTCACTGGCAGGTCCGCGTCTGGGACGCCGACGGAAACGCCTCGGAGTGGAGCACGGCCGGCTGGTGGGAGACCGCGCTCGGCGATGAGAAGTGGCAGGCCCAGTGGATAGGCGCGGACCAGCCCGCCGAGCCGCCGGCCCTCGACGGCGCGTCCTGGATCTGGACCGAAGGAGCGACCACCGGCGACGCCCCCGCCGGGCCACGGTGGTTCCGCGCCGGACTCGACCTCCCCGCGGGCGCGGACATCACGCGTGCCACGGTCGTCGCCACGGCCGACGACGACTTCACCCTGCACCTCGACGGCCGGCAGGTGCTGCACGCGCCCGAGCAGGTGGACGGCTGGCGCACCGGCCAGATGGCCGCCGTCACCGAGGCCGTACGGTCCGCCGGCGACCGGATCGTCCTCGCGGCCCTCGCCACCAACCGCGGCAGCGTCTCGGTCAATCCGGGCGGCCTGCTGGTACGGCTGCTCGTCGAGACGGCCGGTGGCGCGAGCCATCAGCTGGTCACCGGAGCCCTCTGGCGCTGCGCGGACACCGAGCAACCGGGCTGGGAGCGGCCGGACTTCGCCGACGGCGACTGGTCCCCGGCGACCGTGCTCGCCCCCTACGGCCAGGGACCGTGGGGCACGGGAGTCTCGGTCGCCGTGCCCGAGGCGCCCGCACCCCTGCTGCGCCGCGAGTTCACCGTACGCAAGCCGGTCAGCCGCGCCCGGCTCTACATCAGCGGACTGGCCTACTACGTCGCCGAGTTGAACGGGAAGCGGGTCGGCAGTCAGGTCCTCGACCCGGCCTTCACCGACTACGACGAGACCGTGATGTACGCCGTGCACGACGTGACTGCTCTGCTGCGCGACGGCAACAACGCGATCGGAGTGACCCTCGGCCGCGGCTTCTTCGGCATGACGACCCCCAACGTCTGGAACTGGCACCGGCCGCCCTGGCACGGCGAGCCCCGGCTGCTGTGCCGGCTGGAGGCCGAGCACCCCGACGGCACGCGCACCACCGTCGTCTCCGACACCGACTGGCGCATCACCGAAGGCCCGACGCTCACCAACTCCCTCTACGCGGGCGAGACATACGACGCCCGGCGAGCCTCCACGGGCTGGACCCTGCCCGGCTTCGACGACAGCGCCTGGCGTCACCCCACACCCAGGACGGCCCCCAAGGGCGCCCTCCGCGCGCAGCCGCACGACCCCATCGAGGTCATCGAGACCCTCACCCCGACGGCGATCACCGAGCTGCGCCCCGGCGTGTACGTCGTCGACATGGGCCGGACGACAGCGGGGTGGACCCGGCTGACGGTAACCGCCCCGGCCGGTACCGTCGTTCAGCTCGTCCACGGCGAGAAGCTCAAGGAGGACGGCAGCGTCCACGCGGAGACCGGGCATGTGCCGGGACGGTTCCAGCGCGACGAGTACATCTGCGCCGGTGGCGCGGGCGCCGAGGTGTGGGAGCCGTCGTTCTCGTACAAGGGCTTCCGCTATGTCCAGGTCAGCGGGCTCCCGTCCCGGCCGCGCCCCGAGGATGTGCGGGGCCGGGTGGTGCACACCAAGGTGGCGGAGGTCAGCAGCTTCGGCTGCTCGGAGCCGTTCTACGAGCAGCTCGACCGGGCGATGCGCCGCACCCTGCTCAACAATCTGCACGGCATCCCGACCGACACCCCCATGTACGAGAAGAACGGCTGGACGGGCGACGCACAGCTCGGAGCGCCGATCATGGAGTACGCCTTCGGGGTCCACCGTTTCCTGGCGAAATGGCTCGGCGACCTGGCGGACAGTCAGAACGCCGACGGTCAGCTGCCGGTGATCGTGCCCAGTGGCGGCTGGGGCTACGGAGATCTCGGGCCTTCCCCCGAGTGGACGACCGTATATCCGTTCCTGGTACGCGAGATGTACCGGATCTACGGCGACGACCGGGTGGCGCGCGAGCACTGGCCGACGGTGACCCGCTATCTCGACTGGGAACTCGACCGGGTGGTGGACGGTCTCGCGGTCACCGCGCTCGGTGACTACCTGCCGCCCGGCTACGGCGGCAATCCGCCCGAGGACACCCGGCTGACGGCGACCGCGTATCTGCACCGCGCGCTGACGCAGACGGCCGAGCTGGGCGATCTGCTCGGCCACGGCGAGGTCGCGGAGCGCTACCGGGCGGCGGCGAACGGGCTGAAGGAGGCATTCAACGCCACGTTCCTCGACGCCTCCGGGCACTACCGCACAGCAAAGGATCCGGGGTACCGGCAGACGTCCAACGCCCTTCCGCTGGCCTTCGGCCTGGTGCCGAGCGGCGCTCGCGCCTCGGTGCTCGACAGCCTCGTCGCGGACATCGCGGCCCGCGGCAATCATCTCAACACCGGGGCGCTCGGCACGAGCGTGCTGCTGCGCGTCCTGTGCGCGCACGGCCGCCCGGAGGTCGCGCACGCCATCGCCACCCAGCGTACGTATCCGAGCTGGGGCTACTGGTTCGACAACGGCGCGGACACCATGTGGGAGATGTGGCCGCTCGACTCGCGCTCGCGCGACCACTACTTCCAGGGCACGGTCGTCCAGTGGCTGTACGAGAACGTCGCGGGACTGCGGCCGGGTGACGCGGGCTATCGCACCTTCACGGTCCGGCCCGACGGACGGACCGGGGTGAGCTGGGCCCGTACCTCGATCCGCACGGTGCGCGGCACGGCGGCGGTGGCGTGGTCGAAGATCGGCAAGGATCTGCGGCTCACGGTCCGGGTGCCGGTCGGGGCGACGGCGGAGATCCACGTACCGGCGGAGCGCCGGGAAGACGTCACGGCACCGGCGGGAGCCGGCTATCTGCGCACCGAGCCGGGCTTCGTGGTGTACCGGGCGGAGCACGGCGCCTGGGACTTCGTGGGGCGGGGCTGACGGGGAAGGGGCGCGGCGCTGAGGGACACGGCTGACGGGGGAGGGGCGAGTGACGGGTGTCGTCCGGCGCGGCACATGGCGACCGGTGGCGCGGCCGACGAGGTGGCGGGCGCCGCGCCACGCCGGCCGACGGCGCCCCGGCCGCGGCGCGATGTCTCAGTCGCGCCGCAGCAGATACGTGTCCATGATCCAGCCCTTGCGGGCCCGCGCCGCCGACCGCAGCTCCTCGATCCGCCCGGCGACCTCGGAGAGCCGCCCGGAGACCAGGATCTCGTCCTCCGTGCCCACATAGGCGCCCCAGTGGATGACGGGATCCGCCGCCAGATGGTGCCGGAACGACTGATGCGCGTCCAGCATCACGACGACATCGTCCACCCCGTCCGGCCAGCCCTCGGCGAGCCGCCGGCCCGTGGTGATCTGTACGGGCCGGCCCACGCGGTTCAGCCCGACGCGATGCCGGGCGGCCAGCGCCGAGACACTGCTGATGCCAGGAATCACCTCATGGTCGAACCGCACCCTGCCGCGCTCCAGGATCTCTTCCAGGACGGCGAGCGTGGAGTCGTACAGGGCGGGATCGCCCCAGACGAGGAACGCCCCGGTCCTGTCCTCGCCAGGACCCTCGCCCAGCTCATTGATGATCATGCGCTCGTAGAGGGCGGCCCGTCGGCTCCGCCAGTCGTCGACGGCTCCGGGATAGGCGGCGCTGTCGGCGACGCGGTCCCGCTCGGGGTCACGGGCCTCGACCAGCCGATAGGCGCGGCCGTCGATGTGCCGCCGCAGGATCTCGTGCCGGAGCGCGATGAGGTCGGACTTCTCTTCGCCCTTGTCGAGCAGGAAGAAGACATCCACATGGTTGAGCGCTTTGACCGCCTGCACGGTCAGCTGGTCCGGGTCGCCCGCCCCGATACCGATGACGTAGATCTTTCTCACCGGACCGAGTCTGCCCCATGCCCTCCGGCCATCCCGCCCTCGCGCGGAGAGGCGGCGGACATTCATCGGATATCTGATGATCCATCAGAGTCTTCGAAGGTCTTACGCGCGCCGCCGCACGCGACATATGCTCCGCCCATGCGTGCCGCCCTCTTCGTCACCTGCGTCAACGACGCCGTGTATCCGTCCACCGGGATCGCGACCGTACGGCTCCTCGAACGGCTCGGGGTCGAAGTCGACTTTCCCGATGCGCAGAGCTGCTGCGGCCAGCCGCAGTTCAACACCGGCTACCGCCGCGAGACCGAGCCGCTGGTACGGCGGATGGCCCGGGCCTTCGAAGGGTACGAGTATGTGGTCACCCCGTCCGGATCCTGCGCGGCGATGGTCCGCCACCACTACCCGAAGATCGGCGACGCGGCCGCCGCGTCCCTTGCCTCACGGACGTACGAACTGACGGAGTTCCTGGTCGATGTGGTGGGCGTGACGGATGTCGGCGCGTACTTCCCGCATGCCGTCACCTACCACCCCTCGTGCCACGGTCTGCGGTTGCTGGGGCTGGGCGAGCGGCCGCGGAAGCTCCTGGAGGCGGTGCGGGGCCTGGAGCTCCGGGAGCTGCCGGGGGCAGAGGAATGCTGCGGCTTCGGCGGCACCTTCGCGGTCAAGAACTCCGATGTTTCCGCGGCGATGGGCCAGGACAAGGTACGCAACGCCGTCTCCACCGGAGCCGGTGTGCTGTGCGGCGCGGACAACTCCTGCCTGATGCACATCGGCGGGATCGTGAGCCGTGAGGATGCTCCGGTGCGTGCGGTGCATCTCGCGGAGATTCTGGCGTCGACGGAAGAGGAGCCCTGGTCATGAGCGGTACGTATCTGGGGATGCCGGCGTTTCCGGTGGCGGCGAAGGCCGCGGTGGGCAACGCGACACTGCGCGAGAATCTGCGGCACGCCACGCACACGATCCGCGACAAGCGGGCCAAGGCGGTGGCGGAGCTGGACGACTGGGCCGAGCTGCGCGAGGCGGGCAAGCAGATCAAGGACCACACGCTGCGCCATCTGGACCGGTACCTGATCCAGCTGGAGGAGTCGGTCACGGCGGCCGGCGGGGTGGTGCACTGGGCCGCCGACGCCGCTGAGGCGAACCGGATCGTGGCCGGCCTGGTGAAGGCCACCGGCGAGTCGGAGGTCGTCAAGGTCAAGTCGATGGCCACCCAGGAGATCGGCCTGAACGAGGCGCTCGAAGCCGAAGGCATCTCCGCGTACGAGACCGACCTGGCCGAACTCATCGTGCAGCTCGGCGACGACCGTCCCTCGCACATCCTCGTCCCGGCGATCCATCGCAACCGGGGCGAGATCCGTGACATCTTCCGTGACCGGATGGCCGCGTGGGGACGGGCGGCGCCGGAGGGGCTGTCCGATTCCCCCGCCGAACTCGCCGAGGCGGCCCGGCTGCATCTGCGGGAGAAGTTCCTGCGGGCGAAGGTCGGTATCTCCGGGGCGAACTTCATGGTCGCGGAGACCGGGACGCTCGTGGTCTTCGAGTCGGAGGGCAACGGGCGCATGTGCCTGACCCTCCCCGAGACCTTGATCTCCGTCGTCGGTATCGAGAAGGTCGTGCCGACCTGGCAGGACCTGGAGGTCTTCCTGCAGACCCTGCCGCGTTCGTCGACGGCCGAGCGGATGAACCCGTACACGAGCATGTGGACCGGCACCCACGACACCGACGGCCCGCGGACCTTCCACCTGGTGCTGCTGGACAACGGCCGCACCGACACCCTGGCCGACGAGGTGGGCAGGCAGGCCCTGCGCTGCATCCGCTGCTCGGCCTGTCTGAACGTCTGCCCGGTGTACGAGAGGGCCGGCGGGCACGCGTACGGCTCCGTCTACCCGGGCCCGATCGGCGCGATCCTCAGCCCCCAACTGCGCGGCACCGGCAGCGAGATCGACGCGTCACTGCCGTACGCCTCCTCCCTGTGCGGCGCCTGCTACGACGTGTGCCCGGTCGCCATCGACATCCCCGAGGTCCTGGTGCACCTGCGGGAGCGGGTCGCGGACCAGGGCGGCAAGGGCCATCGGCTGGAGAAGGCCGCGATGAAGGCGGCGGGGTGGGTCTTCGACCATCCGCGCGTGATGGCCGCGGGGGAGCGGGCCGCGTCCAGGACCCGGAGACTGCATCCGTCGCGGCTCCCGGGCGCCGGGGCCTGGACCGACACGCGTGACCTGCCGGAACTCCCACCCGAGTCGTTCCGTGACTGGTGGAAGAAGAACCGTAAGAGCGACAGCAAGAACGAGAGCAAGAGCGGCAGCGAGAACGACAGCAAGAGCGACGGCAAGAGCGCCGCCCGCGGGAGCGAGCGCGCGAACGACCGGAAGGACAACGGGACATGAGCACCGGTTCGGATTCGCGGGAGCGGATCCTCGCCCGTATCCGTGGCGCCGTCGCCGATGCCCCCGACGCCCCGGAGGCACGCCGCGACTATCTGACCACCCACACCCCGGACGACCGCGTCATCGACCTGCTCGCCGAGAACCTCGCCGACTATCGCGCCGTCGTCCACCGGTCGGACGCCGAAGAGCTTCCCTCGCTCATCGCCGGCCTGCTGGCCGGGCGCGGGGCGCGGACCGTTCTCGTACCGCCGCTGCTCCCGCCGTCCTGGCTCTCCGCGATCGGGACCGGCATCACCCAGGTCCACGACGACCCCGAGGCCACCGCCCAGGAACTCGACGCGGTCGACAGTGTCGTCACCGGCTGCGCGCTTGCCATCGCCGAGACCGGCACCCTTGTCCTCGACGCCGACCCCGACCAGGGACGCCGACGCATCACGCTCGTGCCCGACCACCACATCTGCGTCGTACGCGTCCCGGACCAGGTCGTCGGATCCGTACCCCAGGCGATGCCGCGCCTCGACCCCACCCGCCCCCTGACCTGGATCTCGGGACCGTCCGCGACCAGCGACATCGAACTCGACCGGGTGGAAGGGGTGCACGGCCCGCGCACCCTCGAAGTCATCCTGCTCACCGACTGAACGGAGGCCGGCGCGTGACGTCAGCCGCGTGACGTCACCCGCGTGAGGTCGGCTGCGTCAGGTCAGCCGTGGGGCCTCGTCGGCCGCGTCCACCGGGCCGTCCAGCCGTCCCGCCAGCTCCCGGGCCCAGGCGGTCAGCCCGTCGACATCGATGCCGTGCGGGGCGGGGTACGCGGCGATCCCGCCCGCGCCGCGCAGCAGCAGCCGCGCGCCGCCCGCCGTATTGCCCCGGGCGGCATGCGTCAGCCCCACCGCGAGCTGAGCCAGCCCCCGCCACAGCGCCCGCTCCGCGTCGGGGCCCGACTTCCAGGCGTCCTCGAACACCTCGTGCGCGTGGAAGGGCTTCCCCTCGTCCAACAGCCGCTGCGCCTCCCTGACGCTCTCCTCAGGCGTACGCACCACCCCCTCCGGCTGCCGCTCCACCCCCTCCGCCTCGTACGGCAACGGCCGCCCCAGCCCATCCCGCGGCCGCGCGTTCCGCGCCCGCCCCTCGCTGTCACGGTCCCGCCGGTTCTCCTTCATACGTCGATTGTCGCCCGGACAGGGGCTGTCTCCCGGCTGCACGGAGTGAGGTAATGTTCTCTTGCGTGGCCAACCGGGGGAATCCCGCCGGTGAGGCCGGGCACCGGGACGTGGCGCAGCTTGGTAGCGCACTTGACTGGGGGTCAAGGGGTCGCAGGTTCAAATCCTGTCGTCCCGACTGGAGACAGTCGCAGGTCAGGGCCGGTTTCGGAGACATCCGAAACCGGCCCTTGATCTTTTTTGGGGACCAGGTGGGGACCAGGATTCCTTGACCGGTGTCAGCGGGTGATGACACCGGGAGTTGGCAGGGAGCGTGGAGCCCGCAGTGCGCTCAGGTGCGACGAGGTCGTCGCACTCGGCAGCGGTGAGGCGTTCCCGCAGGCGCATCCAGCCCAGGTGATGGCCGGCCGAAGGTCCGTTGTCCCGGACCAGGGACAGGTCGCGGGTCCGTACGACAGGATCTGCCGCTCGTGTGGGGACGGCCGGAGTCGAGGCCGCGGTCGGGCCCGCCGCGGCGGCCGCGGCCCGGACGGACGGCGCCGGTCCCGCAGCGCTCTCGACCGGCAGGAAGAGGTTGTGCCGCACGAAGATCCGGGTCTGCTCGACGGCGTCGTAGTGCTGACCGACCGCTGGCAGCTCCCCGGGCGTGAAGGACTCCGCCTTCGCCACGTGGTCGACGACGGGCTGGAGCCGCCCGTCGAGGCGCAGAGTACCGCCGGGGAAGGTCAGCCGCGCGAGCCCGTACTCGCTGTCGGATTCGCTGGAGGTGAGGCAGCGCGGACGCGAGGGCTTCGGGACCGGTGACCGAGCGGCGGAACGGCTCGTGGGCGCGGAGCATCCGCCTTGGTGTCCGCCCAGGACAGCGTGTGCAGGCCGAGTGTGAGGTGCAGCGACGCCTCGTCCGCCGTGTATGCGACGTGGGGAAAGCCGTGGGGGACCGACAGGACGTCGCCCGGCTCCAACGTTGCGGAGACGAGGGCTTCCGACTGCTGCGAGCCGGGCGCGAACACCTCCCACCGCTTGCTGCCGTGCAGTTGGGCGACGAGCACCGAATGGTCGTCGTGGTGGTGGTCGAAGCCCTGCGCGCGCGGGGGAGTGAGGTACGCGTTGGCGCCCACCGACTCGGAGGGGAGCGCGCCCAGCTCCAGGTCGAACTCGATGCCGCGGCACAGCTCGCCGACCAGGGAGCAGCGCCGGGCCAGGAGGGAGAGCAGTAGCGTGGCGCCGGAGCGGTAGGCGGACAGGACGTCCCGCCCCGGGGCCCGGTCGGAGTGGTGGGGGACGACCGGCCGTGCCCGGCCCTCCTGTACGACGCTGAGATCGGTATCGCCGCCGCAGGCCAGCCGCTCGAAGTCTTCGATCGTGAACAGCCGCCCGACCAGCGGAGCGGCGGCCCCGCCGAGCAGCTGCGCTTCGCGCTCCCAGCTCGTGCGGAGGAAGGACGTGACGTTCAGGCTGCCGAGGACTGCGGCCAGCCCTCGCTTCTCCGTGTCCACAGGAATCAGTTCCGAGCGGTGCCGCTCAGCAACTCGGCCCGCCGACGTTGGACGCGCACCCTGCGCAGGCCGTGATCATGCCGAAGCTCTGGTTGTCCAGCTCGATGTCGACGGTCTGGAGCGAGATGGACATGACCTCCCCGGGCGGTGGCGATGTGTCGTCGGCGGCGCTGCCCGTGCCAGCCTCACCGTAGGTGTCGGTCGTGTCGGTCTGCCCGGTGCGGCGGCGGAGCTCGATGGCGACCCGGTCTCCGTCGTTCAGCTCCACTCGCGGCGTGTCGGCGCCTTCGAACACCTCCACCACGATCAAGGCGACTGTGACGCGCTGAGCAGCACATTCATGTCCTCGGCTTCGAAGGCGGCGTCGAAGGACTGGTCGTACTTGGTGTCGCGGTCGCGCAGCACGAAGCGCAGGGACTCCATGCGCGTGGCGAGTTGGTCGGCGAGATTGCGGGCCCGTTGCTTCGCCCAGGCCCGGGTGGGGTGGGCGGTGATGCCGGTGAGGTGCAGTTGGCGGGTGCCGTGTTCCAGGAACGCCATATGGACACCGCAGATCACCTGCAGCGATGACTTTACGAGCCCCACCGCCTCAGCGCGCGGCGCGGGTGGCGACCATGTGCGCCGCGCGCTCGGCGATGCCCAGTACGGCCGCGTTGGTGTTGGCCGAGACAATCGAGGGCATCACGGAGGCGTCGGCGATGCTCAGGCCGTCGATACCGTGGACGCGCAGGGCCGTGTCGACCACAGCCTCGTCGTCCGTGCCGATGCGGCAGGTGCCCACCGGGTGGAAGTAGGTGCCGACGGTGTGGCGGATGTACGCACCGCACTCTTCGTCGGTGACAACCTCCTGGCCAGGGAGGATCTCGTCGTCACGCCAGGCTGACAAGGCGTCGGCCCGCGCGATGTGCCGTGCCATGCGCAAGGCGGCGACCATACGGGCCAAGTCTTCGCTTTCGGCCAAATAGGCGGGGTCGATGAGAGGGTAGGAGGTGGGGTCCGCGCTGCGCAGGCGCACGCTGCCCCGGCTGGTGGGGGTCGCAAGGCCGAAGAGGATCGAGAAGCCCTCTTGGGCACCTGCCCATCGTGGTTTCAGCGCCACGGGCGTGAAGCTCATCAGGATGTCGGGATCCCTGCCCCGGCCGGTGCGTGCGAGGAGCATCGCCTGCCGCGAGGGGCCAGGTACCGGGGACTTCTTCACCCCGTAGGAGGTCCAGGCCAGGGGATGGTCGTGCAGGTTGGCGCCTACACCGGGGAGATCGGCACGAACCGGGATCCCTAGCTGTCGCAGATGGTCGGCGGGGCCGATGCCGGAGAGCATGAGTATCTGCGGAGATCCGATGGTTCCCGCGCTCAGCACGACTTCCCGCTCGGCGTGGACGGTGCGTGGCTTGCCGTTCCGAACGTACTCGGCACCTCTGCATCGGCCGTTGTCCATGAGGAGGCGCTGCACCTGTGCGTCGGTGACGACGGTGAGATTGGGCCGTGAGAGCACCGGAAGCAGATACGCGTCCGCAGCGCTCTGCCTGCGGCCTCGGGCGACATTCCTTTCGCACCAGAACACCCCTTCGGCCTGGGGGGCGTTACCGTCCTCACAGCGCGGGAAGCCCGCGTCGACTGCCGCGTCATGGAGGTCCTGCGCGAGAGGAGTCGCGGCGGGCGGCTCCTCGATGGTCATGGAACCCGCTTGTCCCCGGAAGTGCGGATCCCGGCCTCTCGCCCGCTCGCTGCGCATGAGGAACGGCAGCATTTCCTGGTAGTTCCAGCCAACGGCGCCCTGCTGCTCCCAGGCGTCGTAGCTTGATGCGTGGCCGCGCAGGTGAGTCATGCCGTTGATACTGCTGGAACCGCCCAGTACCCGCCCTCTGGGCCAGGTATGGACAGTGTTTTCGGTACCTGACTGAGGTGTTGTCGTGTAGTTCCAGTCCACGGACGATCCCCAGAGACCGACTGCTGCCTCAGGGTTCGCATCCGACATGATCGCAGGGCCCCCTCCGGCTCCCGCCTCCAGAAGGGCCACACGGGCTTCAGAGTTTTCCGACAGCCGGGCGGCCAGCACTGCGCCGGCCGTTCCGCCGCCGACGATGACGTAGTCGTATATTTGCTCCATAGCCATCCTCATTCATCTGGAATTTCCTCACGGACTGCCCGGCGGTTTCTGTGACCGATGGGCGATGAATGAAGGAGGCTACCCGCATGAACCGGGCGCCGAACTCCGAGTTCGGGAAGCGGCACGCGAGGGTTCGTTGCCGCAGCCATCGCAGGTCGACTGTGGCGAGACCGCGCGGAGGTTGGTGTTTGCCTCCCTGGCAGGAGCGGGGGCTGTTTCGTTGGCGTCTGTGCCCAGCAGCCGGATCATGGCACCCAGTTCGTGCCTCCTGCACCGCGTGGCAAACCGACAGCAGTGGTGATCGGGGCCGGAGTGTCCGGGATGCCGCGGCCTATGCTCTGTCACATCGCTTCGACGTGACCGTCTTCGAAGCCAGAAACCACTTGGGCGGAACGCGGACACACGCAATGTCCCCGCAAGGGAGCCTCGACGTGTCCTGGGCGACGGCGGTGAAGGTGCCAAGTACTGGCTCCAGGTCCTCACCGAGATCCGCAACCGGGGTGTCGAGGATGTGTGCATGGTCGTCTGCGATGGACTGAAGGGGTTGCCGGACGCCATCGCGGCAGTATGGCCGCAGGCGGTCACGCAAACGTGTGTCGTTCACCTGATGCGGGCCTCGTTCCGTTACGCGGCCCGCCAGGACCGGGACAAAATATCCAAGGCGTTCAAGCCGATCTGCACCGTACCGACCGCGAAGGCCGCCGAGGACCGCTTCCTGGACTTCCAGGAGGAGTGGGGCGCCAAATATCCCGCGATCATACGGCTTTTGGAGAATTCCTGGGCCGAGTTCGTACCCTTCCTTCAACGCGCGGATCCGCAAAGCCGTCAGGGCCCGCGGACACTTCCCGAACGAAGCCGCCGCACTGAAGTGCGTCTACATGGCCATCATGAGCCTGGCCCCCACCGGCCAGGGCCGCAAACGCTGCGCCACGCGATGGAAGCCCGCACTTCAGGCATTCGACATCGCCTTCGACAGCCGACTCTCCATCGGCCGTCGGTAACTCACACCACACGAGTTACATCGATGGCTGGACAGACCCAGGTCACAGCGCAACTCCTCGGCCACCTGGCCCAGTTGGCTCCGGCGCGACGACGTCCCCGCGCCCGTACGGCATGGCTCGTCAGGGGCCCGAAAACGGGTGTCAATCGGTCCTCGAAATGACGGATACGGGCAACGCCTCGCATGTTCCCCGCCCGGCGGAACATGCCAACCTATTCAATGCCGCAGCTCCGACCACTCTTTTGCGATCGTCACCGGCAGAGGGGAACGCCCGTTTGCGTGCGGCGATACGGGCCACCGCTCGGCCCCAGAGGCGCATAAGGAACTCTTGTGCCGCGCCGGGGCGTGTCCTAGGGTTTTTTACCGATGCCTTCACCGATCCCTTTACCGAGTTGCCCGGAAAATTAGGGAAGTGATTCTTTTGGCTGGTGTTGTACATTCTGCGGCCAGGCTCCGAGTCCACGAAGGGGATCGCGAAGAAATGACCGAAATGATAGGCAGGTCGCTATCTCCGGTCGAGGTGCTCCGCTCGACGCCGGAGGAGGACAGGGTCGCTGACTTCAGAGCGAAGGTGCGGGCCGCAGGGCAGGAGTGGACCGGTAACGAGCCGGACGAGCTGGTTGAGCTGCTGACCAAGGCGGCGGCAGGTGATCCGAGGCTGGCCGCCATCGCGCGCTCCGGGGGTCGCCTGCTGCAGGACTTCCTCGACGGATACCAGCAAAAAACCACTGCGGATGTTTCGCGTGATCTGGCAGGCGACCTCGCCGACGGTCATCCGCTGCCCGCGGACGTGCTCGAAGGGCTTACTCCTCGATACCTGATCGCCGTGGTGAGGCTTGCGGAGCCCGGCCGCGAGGTGGAAGCGTTGCGCGCGGTGGCGGGAGAGGACACGCTGCTGACGCACCGGGACGGCAACGTCATTCTCTTCATCCCGGCAGGCGGTTTAGGCAGCGGCGAACGCTCGGTGACGAGGCTGACCCAGTGTCTTGGCGGCAGGGGCTGGCTCGCGACTGCGGAACGGGACAGAGCACGCCTCGTCGATGGGTTCAACGAGGCGTCCTACGTGCTGAGGCTGGTGGTGGCGGGACTGCGCCCGAGCGGTGCCTACACGATCTCAGACGTGTTGGTCGAGTATGCGTTCACGCTGCACGAGAAGGTGCGGACCAACCTGGCTGCGGTGATCAGGCCGCTTCGGGCGCACAAGGTCCTGTGGGAGACGCTGACTGCCTTCGTCGACTCTGACTACAGCAGGAACAAGGCGGCCCGCAGCCTGTTCATCCACCGCAGCACGCTGGACTACCGCCTGAGGCGGATCGGAGAGGTCACCGGCTGCGACCCGACCAGTGGCAGGGGCGCGCAGATGCTGACGGCGGCGCTGATCGCCGAAACCCTGCATGGATGACCAGGTGTGCGCTGATCGCCGTGCAGGACGGCGCGTAGCCGGCCGCGCGTCGCTGCTTCCGTAGCGGACCTGCAGCGGTCGGACGACGCTCACGACTTGGGCGTGATCGCGTGCGTGCAGATGTAGTGGACAGCGCCCCAGCGGCGTTCCCGTACCGGATCGCACACTCACGCACCGTGGACAGGCTCGCCCCGACAGCACTACCGCTCGGTCAGCGATTCCGCCGCGGACCGGCTCGCGGCACACTCGAGCACCCCTACCAAATCCTGCCCCGCCTCCGACTCCGAGCTTGCGATAGCAGATGATGAGGTTTCTCGACAGCACGGCTGTTGACCTGGAGCGTTGCAGCGATCTCAGTGTTGGTTCTCCCTGTCGCGAGGAGGCACGTTCGTGGACCGGGTAACCCTGCGTCGCGAAGCCTGTTCGCAAGCGACGACAGCGCCGCGGCGAGCTCCCCATGACGGTCCGACGGCCCCAGCACGTCGACCCTCCGGTGTCAGCGAGTCGGCGGTGCAACCGCGACGCCCACGCGCGCGACGGGATCAGGACCGGATTCCGCCAACCGATTCGGTCGAACAAGCGCCCGACCTCCATCACATGTGAAAGGGCATCCCCCGCGTCCTCACGGTCGGGTGACGAAGCTCGCAACAACCACCCAGTGCTCGGCATTCGGGCGTCCGCAGGCGCATGGGCCATGCACTGCGCTCATCCGACCGGCGAGGCCACGATCCCTGCACTTGCTGGCGACCGACACGAGCGAGCGGACGAAAGCGGACTCCGGAACCGTGCTGTACGGCTGGGTGGTCTATCCGGCGAGGGCGAGGTTGTGCATCCGTGCGATACCGAGCATGGCGTGGTGGACGCCGTCGCCTTGGAGACGGCAGTCGCGGAGAATCTTCCAGGTCTTCATACAGGCGAAGACGTGCTCGACGCGGGCGCGGACCTGCTTGTGGGATTCGTTGTGGGCCTGCTTCCAGTCGGGCAGCTCCTCTCCTTTGCGGCGCCGGTGGGGCATCACTCCACGGCCGACCCCTGCGGACCGCGTCTGCACCCTCGCGCCGCAGAACCGTCATCAACTTGGCAAAGGCGCGCGGGCTCAGCCCGGTGAACGGGGCTGTCCACGAGGACTCCGACGCCGTGATCACACCAGCCATACGACGGATCATTTCAGTTGCCGACATGTCTCCCCGCGACTGATCCTGGGCATCGGGCAAGCAAGGAGGAACAGGATGGGGCTCATGCTCTCCCCCGGAGACGACGACGTGACCAGCCCAGACGTCTCCTGGTCCTATACCGGCTTCAACATGTTCAGGGAGTGGCTGGCCCAGGCGGAGGGGTTCACCCTTGCGGAGATGAACGGATTCGGTGGAGACCGCGTGTGGAGCAGCGTCTCCACCACGCTGGCACCGCTACTCGACCATCCAGACGACGACGGCTCTCTCGCGCACGCTCAATGCGCGGCCATGCTGCCCAGGCTGGAGGCAATCACCGACCAGCGGCAGCACGAGGACGGGGATCCCGTCCTTGAGCGACGCATCGACGACGTGCGCCACCTGGTCACCGTCATGAAGTACTGCTTGGAGAAGGAAGTCGAGCTCATCTTCTGCTGACCGCCGCAGGCTGTCTCCCGCTGGAGATGAACAGCAGTTACAGGACAGTCCTTAGGGATGCCTGCGGAGCCGGCTGCGGTTGTACTCGATCTCGATGTACCGGAAGACGTCGGCCTGGGCAGCCTCACGGCTTCCGGACGGTGGTTCCGATCTCCGCTTTGCGGACGGCAAACCAGCTTTCCGTAACAGCATTCTCATAACAAGAGCCGACACGTCCCATCGACTGTCGTATGCACAACTTGCGTATCTCGGCACGGAATTTGTCATTTGTGTATTCGCTGCCACGGTCGGTGTGCATGATGCAGTCAATTTCCAGGCCACCTCGCCCGGCCGCCATCCGCAGGGCGACGACCGGCAGCCCGGCGTGGTGGTGGTCGGCCATCGCCCAGCCGACCACCTCCCGCGTCGCGAGATCGATACAGGTCTCCAGTTACAACGTCCCTTCCAGCTTGAGTAGTTCGGTCATGTCACCAACCAACCGCATCCCGGGGCGGGATGCGGTGAAGTCCCGTCCGACCCGCCCCAGCCCACGCCGTCAACCTCAGGCCCGGGCCGTGACCGCAGTTCGACGAGCCGGACAGGTTCGCCGCCTGGTGGTGGGGCCTGAGTGACGCCATCCAACTGGCGAGCCGGCCGCTGTGCCGGAGAAGAGGCGTCCGCGAAGCCGGTGCGACTGGTAGCCGATTTTAATGAGTTCTCGGACGGTTCTCCGCGAATTGCGGAAAATCGGAGCTGAGTCACGATGAACCCTGCGCGGGCGCCTAGCATTCGTTCTCCCGAGCGGAGAAACTTGAGGGCTGAATGGACTGGTTCGATTGAGTGGATCTAACAGATGGGTTGTGCTCATCGGCTCGTTCATGGCCTACATGTTCGACGCGCTGGAAATCTTGCTGCTGTCGTTCATGCTGCCTGTGATCCGCGCCGATCTGGGACTCACGACGACACAGGGCGGCCTGCTCGCCACGGCGACGTTGCTCGGGATCGGGCTGAGCAGCGTAACTGTCGGCTGGCTCGCCGACAACTACGGCCGCAAACGGGCGTTGATGATTTCGCTCGCGGTGTTCGGCGTGTTCACCGCGGCGATCCTGGGAGTTCAGAGTTTCACGATGTTCCTGGTGCTGCGTTTCGCCGCGGGTCTGGGACTCGGAGGTGTCTGGGGAGTGGTGTCGGCCTACGTGGTCGAGACGTGGCCGGCCGCGCAACGGGGCCGTGCGGTCGCGTTCGTACTCAGCTCGTTCCCGATCGGCGGGGTGGTCGCCGCGGTCCTGTCGGGTGCCCTGCTCCCGGACTGGCGCCTGTTGTTCTTCATCGGCGGGGTGGGCGTGGTGATCCCGCTGGTCATCGTCGGACTGTTCTTCCGTGAGTCGGCCGAGTGGGTCGAGCAGAAGACCACGCCGGTGAAGGTGAAGGAGATCTTCGCTCCGGAACTGCGCAGGAAAACGTTGCTCGGTGCGACCGTGACGACGTTCGCGATGTTCGGGGCGTGGGGCGCGTCCACGTGGCTGCCCACCTACCTGCAGGCCGACAAGGGCATCCCGGCCGCGACGGTCGCGCTGTTCATGACGGTGCTCAATATCGGGATGTTCGTCGGCTACAACGTCTTCGGACTGATCGCCGACCGGATCGGCGGCAAGTACGCACTGGTGCTGTCACTGGCCGGTGTGGCGCTGACCTTGCCGCTGTACGTGGTCACCGCCGACCACACGACGCTGCTGTGGCTGGGTCCGATGTTCGCCTTCTTCGCGGCCTACGCGGGCGTCTTCGGCGTGTACCTGGGTGAGTTGTTCCCGACCAGGGTGCGGACGACCGGTGCCGGATTCAGCTACAACATCGGGCGTGGTGTATCCGCGTTCGCTCCGCTCACGCTGGGAGTGCTGGCAGCCAACGCGGGGTTCGGTGCCGGTCTGCTGGTGTGCGCGGGCTTCATGGCCTGCGCGGCGATCGCCATGACCTTCCTGCCCGACCTGCGCGGCGCGACCCGGCTGCGAGCCTCACCGGCACGCGCCGACAGCCGGCTGTGAGCCCAGCCGGAAGCCGGTGACGACACCGGCGTTCGTCGAGCTGTCGAACGCCGGCGTCGCACACGTACAACCAGCACCGGCGCTTCGTCGGTCACGTGTTTCAACCGGCTTCTTCTCCAGTGTGTCGTCCGGGTGGGGGTCGCCCTGCACGGAACAGATGAGCCGCCACTTCTTGTGGCGGCTCGAGAGTCTCACTTCCGGTCCACCGGATCGTTGTCACCGGTCCGCCACAGGTAGCTGCGCACCGAGAGCGACGCGGCGCGCATGGCCGCGCGGATGTCGTCGAGGTCTTCGCCGGCGAGCTCGCCACGCGCCGGGGTGAGCGTGGGCAGCATCAGCCTGGCCGCCTCCAGCAGGCACAGCATCGCGTCCAGCTGTGCGCTGGCCGGCAGTCTGCTCAGGTCCTCGTACAGGGTCTGAATCAGGGCGTCCGGTTCTGCCGGCGCTGCGGTCTTGGTATCGCGCGCGAAGTTCGTTACGGCCGTTCCTCGGAGCTGCTCCGCTGTGGACACAGGGCTGAGTCTCCTCCCCGGGGTTGGATGCGCGGGAACTGATGATCTTCATGTCGTAGCTCGTCGGCCAACGCCATTCCCCGGCACACGTCACGAACAAGGCCAGAATTCCTCAAAATTTGGAGGGAATTCCGAGGTGGACAGAAAATGACGGGTTGCGACGGCGCAACAGTGACAAAGAGTGAGGGGTCCACCTAGGATCTTATTCAAGTGCTTCTCGCTCTGTATTTCTCCGGCTACGGTCCTTTGGCCCAGCCGGCTGTACGGAATGGATGGGTGCCATGGATGATGATCAGCACGGCTGCGAAGTGTCCCGGCCGGTCGGTAGCTGGGTTCTCAGCTCGGTCCAGGGCAGGATCCTGGAGGGTGTTGCGGCCGGCTTCTCCAGCGGGCGACTTTCGAGAGAGTTGCACCTCAGTTCGAAGACCATTGACTATCACGTCCGCGTCATGTCCGACAAGTTGCAGGCGCCGAATCGTGTCTCGTTGGTTTCGAGGGCGTTCGTCCTCCAGATTCTGCGAACAGATTCGTGGCCCCCGCGCATTGCGTGTGAAACTTTGGATTAACGCTCGGTGGTTCGCGAGATCGTAATCCGTACATCCAGTGGAGGGAGACGAGTTCCCTTCCCTGTGAAGCTCGTCGGGTTCGTCATGGAAGACCTCTCTTCTCGTCGTCGGACCGGGTGCGGCCGGTCACGTCTCGACGTCCACGCCCATCTCCTCGGCGATGCGTGCGGCCTCGGCCAGGAGGGTCTCCACGATCTGTGACTCGGGGACCGTGTGGATCACCTTGCCCTTGACGAAGATCTGGCCCTTGCCGTTGCCGGCGGCGACACCGATGTCGGCCTCGCGCGCCTCGCCAGGCCCATTGACGACACAGCCCATCACCGCCACCCGCAACGGCACCGGGAACCCCTCGAGTGCCGCGGTGACCCGCTCGGCGAGGGTGTGCACATCGACCTGGGCCCGGCCGCAGGACGGGCACGACACGATGTCCAGTCCCCGTGGCCGCAACCCAAGCGACTCCAGGCCCGCCGACGGTCGGCGCGTAGGAGCGTTGGTTGTCGTTGAGTACCATGACGAGCGGCCGCTCCCGCCCGCCCGCGATGTTGTTGAGCGCCTCCCAGGCCATGCCGCCGGTCATCGCGCCGTCGCCGATGATCGCGACGGTTGCCCGGTCGCGTCGGCCGAGGTGGGCGTCCGCCCTGGCCAGCCCGTCCGCATAGGACAGCGTGGTGGACGCGTGTGAGTTCTCCACCAGGTCGTGCTCGGACTCCTCCCGGCTCGGGTAGCCGGAGATCCCGCCCGACTTGCGCAGCCGGTCGAACCCGGCCTGGCGGCCGGTGAGGATCTTGTGCACGTAGGACTGGTGCCCGGTGCCCCACAGCAACCGGTCCCGCGGGGACTCGAACACCGTGTGCAACGCGATGGTCAGCTCCACCACACCCAGGTTGGGCCCGAGGTGTCCCCCGGTCGCGGAGACCCGCTCGATCAGGAACGCGCGGATCTCCCCGGCGAGGTCGCGGAGCTCCCCGGCGGTCAGCTCACGCAGCCGCGCCGGGTCGTGCACGGTTTCCAGCAGCGCCATGTCGAACAGTGCTCCTCACCGGGCGTGGTGGGCGGCCGCGGCCGCCCTCTCGGTCAGTTCGGGCCGACGGCCAGGCGCGATGCCGGTTCGGCCGACGGCCTCGTGTGCCGGCTGACGCCTGGAAGGACCCTCATGGCATGTGGTGGCCGCGGCTGGTCGGACAGGTCGGAACGACGGCCGACGCGCCTCACCGCCGACTCGCCCTTGCCGACAGAGTCCTTGCCGGCGCCATCAGCGACAGGGGTCGCCCGGTCTCGATCGGTCACGGCACGTCCGCCACTCCGGTCAGCCGCGTGGGCGGGGAGAACACGATGTCCTCGGTCGCCACCCGTTCTACAGACGTGTCCGCGTAACCCAGTTCGGCGAGCCGGTCGAGCAGCTGGTCGACGAGGATCTCCGGCGCGCTCGCGCCGGCGCTCACGCCGACCGTGCTCACGCCGGCCAGCCACGTGGGGTCGAAGTGGGTCACGTCCGGCACCAGTTCGGCCCTGCCGCCGAGCCTGCGCGCCACCTCGACCATCCGGATCGAGTTGCTGGAGTTGGTCGAACCGACCACCAGCACCAGGTCGCACCGGTCCACGATGGCCCTGATGCCGTCCTGGCGGTTCTGGCTGGCGTAACAGATGTCGTCGGTGGCGGGCCCGCGCAGGTCGGTGAACCTGCGCTGAAGCACGGCGATGATGTCCCTGGTCTCGTCCACCGAGAGCGTGGTCTGGGTGAGGTAGGCGACCGGTGCGTCGGGGGGAAGGTCCAGTGCCTCCGCGTCCGCGACCGTCTCGACGATGACCGTCTGGTCGGGAGCGTGCCCGTAGGTGCCCTCGACCTCCTCGTGGTCCGCGTGCCCGACCAGCAGCAACGTCCGCCCGTCGCGGGCGAACCGGCGGGCCTCCTGGTGCACCTTGGCCACCAGGGGGCAGGTCGCGTCGAGCACGTCCAGCCCGCGTGCGTCCGCGTTCTGCCGCACCTGCGGGGAGACACCGTGCGCGGAGAAGACACACACCGCGCCCTCCGGCACCTCCTGCTCGGAGTCGACGAACCGGACACCCCGGCGCTGGAACTCGCGCACCACGTAGTGGTTGTGCACGATCTCCTTGCGGACGTAGACCGGCGCGCCGTGCTGTTCCAGCGCGAGGTCGATGATGGCTATCGCTCGGCGTACACCGGCACACAAACTCCGCGGCTCGGCCAGCAGGACCTGCTTACCGCCATTCATTCCCACTCCGTTCCGTGCCATGACGTCCGCGTCGGAACGCCTGGCTTGCGTTGCCGAACAGGGCATCCACGCCGGTCGGTAGAGACCGAGTCCTTCTCAGGAAGTCTTGTCTGCCGTTGGGTGCCGGCTTAATAGCCGGACTCGAACACGGCCTTGGTGCCGCCCAGCAGCTATCATTCCGCAGGGTAGTCCAATCCAGGCCTTACGCCGTCCTCTTTGGGGTTTTTCCTAAAGTCGAAGATGCTCACGCCGCGTCGTTGACACGACAGGAGAGGTCGTTCAGGATGGAATCCAATAGCTGCCACTCAATTTCAGGGCGACTCAAGATTCCAGATCATGAGGGCGACCCTGCATTCTTGCCTCGGTGCCGGGTGACTCTCGTATGTGGGAGGTGCTGGCATATTTGATGAACATGGAATCCGGTCCGGTGATCCTTGTCGAACCACGTATCCTCGCAAAATCATGACGAGCGCAGCGTAACGACCAAAGCAGGCCATTCGCCAATGTCGTCGGCATCCGAGCTCTGGAGGAGTGACCGTGGCACATCTGGATGAACTTTCAAGTTCACCTCAAACAGCGCTGGAGCCTCAGGATGAGGTAAGAATAGTTGGCCAATACTACGACGACAAAACAGCTAGGCTTGTTCGCAAATACGGGCCTGGACCCAGGATTCACTATCATGTAGGTTACTACCCTTCCTCTGAAACGCCACTGAATGCTCACGATGCGACGCCGGATGCTATTCGCCGCAGCATACGGCTTCATCAAGAGGGTTTGCTGCGGTATGCGGCCAAGATCTGGGGCGCTGAACACCGGCTGTCGGGGAGAGTCCTGGATGTCGGCTGCGGTCTTGGCGGGGGCTCGCTCTTCTGGGCACAGGAATACGGCGCCGACGTCACGGCGGTCACCAATGCGCCGGAACACGCGCCGATAGTTGACGGGTTCGCGCGGGAAGGCGGTGTGGGCGGGAATGTCCGAACACTGGTCTGTGATGCAATGCATCTCCCCTTGGACGGCTCCTACGACGCAGCAGTAGCAATCGAGAGCAGCGGATATTTCAACCGTCCTCTGTGGTTCGAGCGTCTGGCGCGTGTGCTTCGTCCAGGCGGGAGTGTGTGCATCGAGGAAGTATTCATTACACGCCCTCACGGGGCCGATGTGTGGGCCGAATACTTCTACACAAAACCGGCTACGGTGCTCGACTACGCAGAAGCCGCGCAGTCTGCGGGTTTTGAATTGGTCGATGACGTCGACGCTACGTCAGAAACCTTGCCGTTCTGGGAGGAGAGTGCCGCCTGGACGAAGGCGGTACTGGACAGTGACAGCAGCCTTTCAGCAGTTGACCGCAGGCAGCTGAGGATATCTCTGATGGCGAACCAGGCGCTTGGCACTGAATGGCAAGCAGGGGGCCTGCGACTGGGTTTCTTGCGCTTCGAGCTCAAGTGAGCAAAGAACATGTTGGCGGATTCTCGGGGTCCTCGCAACACCTGATGGCTTACCTGGTTGTCAGTGGTTGTCAGTAGATCACGCAGGCGCTCGGCTGGGGTTACCCAGCCGAGCGCAGCGGGTTTCCGCCCGCCTTTCGATGTGACTGCCGGATTCCAGGGCGGTTGACTGAGATCCTCGCCGCAGAGGGTCTGTCATCGGCCGACATGGACCAGCCGGTGCAGCTCCGAGTCGCGCCGTACCACGAGAGCGCTGGGGATGACGGGCCGCCGCGACGCCATACCTTCGGCGGCCAAGGTCTCAAGGACTACGTCAGCTGTATCCACGTCGCCAACCACGCGGGCTCACCGCCGGTACGGCTGAACCGCCGCCGACTTCCCGCCACCTTCACAACGATACGGAGTGCCTCATGACGCTCGACCAGTTTCCCGCTCCCAGCGACGTCGCCGACGTGTACGACGGGATCGGTCAGATCTACGGTTCCGCGTGGGGCCCCAACAAACACTACGGCTACTGGGAGAACGACGCCGACGACAGCTCCATCGAGGAAGCCACTGACCGCCTGACCGACCTGATGATCTCAGGTATCGCCGCGCAGGCCGGCCAGCGGGTCCTGGACATCGGCTGCGGCATCGGCCATCCCGCGCTGCGGCTCGTCCGCGCTTGTGACGTGAGCGTTTTGGGCATCTCCGTCAGCCACGTCCAGGTGGCGCGGGCCACGGAACTCGCGGCCGCGGCTGGGCTCGCCGACCGGGCCACGTTCCAGTTCACGGACGCGATGGACATGCCCTTCCCCGACGGCTCGTTCGACGCGGCCTGGGCGTTTGAGTCGATGTGGCACATGCCCGACCGCGGCCAGGTGCTCTCCGAGACCGCCCGCGTCCTGCGCCCCGGCGGCCGCCTCGCCATCGCCGACGTCATCGAGCGCGGCCCGGTCAGCCCTGAGGGACGCGTGGTCCTGGACCACATCTGCGAGAACTACGCGGTGCGCTCCTTGGGCACTGTGGACGAATACCGGACGGCGTTGGCCGCCAACGGTTTCGTCGACGTGGAGATCCGTGACATCAGCGACAACGTCTCCCGTACCCTCGCGCGCATGGCCGACGCCGTGGAGACCGTCCGCGACAAGCTGGTCGGTCTGGTGGGCGAGGAACAGGCCACCTCGCTCATCGATTTCATGCGTTTGTCCGCGGTCACCCCGGAGAGCGGCTACCTCTTCCTGACCGCGGTCCGCGCATGACCGCGGGCGCCGTCCCCGGTTTTCAGCTCGGCGTCTCATGGCGTAAGGATGAGGTCGCGGTACTTCCTGACGCTTCCTGAATGGTGAGCCATTCTCGCTAATGGTCCGTCACGTCAAGTAAGGACACCGTCGAGTTCCTGTCCCGGCTGCTGGCCGCCAGTTGCGGCCGGCAGCGTACTCGGCGTGGGCGACGCGCGCTGAGCTGCTTCAAACAGGCCGTGCTGGTGATCCCCACCGACCGCGTGCCGGACGGCTGGCCTATCTGGGTCTCCGCGGTGCGATCCGGCCGCGAGCACGACATCACCTGCGCCCGCCACCACGACGTCATGGACTCCCTGGCCGACATACGCGACGATCTGCCCGCCCTGACCGATCTGGGCTACGAAGGGCGCCGGGGACACCGTTCGTATCCCGGTCAAGAAGCCGGTCACCGGCTTGCTGACCGACGACCAGAAGCCTTCAACAAGCTGCAGCACTGCCGCCGGCATCGACGCCGCCCAACTCGTCCTGGCCCAGTTGCCCAAGAAGTACCGGCGCGGACGGCAGACACTGGTCCGTACCCACTCCCGTGGCGGCACCCACGCGTTCGTGGCCTGGCTCATCAAGCGCGGCCGGTGGCTGTCGTACTCGGTCGGCATGACCATCACCGACGCCATCCACGCCGCGGTGCTGCGCCTCCCGGGCGCCCACCCGACGCGACAGCCGGGCCACCGGCAGGCCCATCACCAGTCCGACAAGCCGAAACGGCCCGCCAGTTGAACTGACGGGCCGTCACGAAATGCCGGGGCTAAGGGCTCCTGATCTGTGGAACCCACGGTCCTCACCTTCAATGCCGTCGGACAAGTGAGTCAAGTACGTTCTGCGGGGGTCAACGTGTCGTCCAGATCTCCCGACGACCGCCCGGATGTCCGTCCCCGCTGCCGCACCCGCAACTCGGTCAACGCTCGAAGCGGAAACACTGGCCGGTGACGTGGCGGCAGCCCTGGTGCCAGAGTCAGACCTGGCATCCTGGTGGCGATGGCCTGTATCGCGATCTCCAGTTCCATGCGGGCGAATCCGGCTCCGAGGCAGAAATGGATGCCGTGCCCGAACGCGAGATGCGCGGCAGACCCACTGCCTGGACTGAACCCGGCCGGACATGTGTGCGAGTGACTGTCCCGGCCGGCCGCTCCGTACAGCAGAAGTAGTCGGCTCCCCGCGGCCAGGTGGACGTCGCCGACCACTACGTCACGGACCGCGCTCCGGTACATGCCCGCCAGCGGACTGTCGAACCGCAACCCCTCCTCGACAAGGTCCCGTACGGCGATCGTGCCGTCGACCACCTTGGCCCAGCCGCCGGGTGACTGAAGCTGCTGGAAGAGGATCGTGCCAAGCGCCTCGGCACAGGTCATGTGTCCCGCGAAGATCAGTGTGGGGACCTGGACAGAAGCCTCGTCGGCGGTGAGCGTCTGGCCTGCCTTGCCGTCGTGGAGCAGTTCACTGATCAGGTCGTCTTGCGGTGAGGCGAGCCGCTCCTGCACGAGTGATCGGGCGAACGCTCCGAAGTCCATCAGCCCGCGGGCGCATTCACGCAGCCGGTCAGGATCGGTGTAGCGCTGCAACATCATGAGTTCGATGCGTTGCTCGGACCACGTGCGGCAGCGGTCGAGGTACTCGTCCGGTATCCCAAGGCGCCGGCAGATCACCTCAAGGGAGTACGGAACGGCGAACGCCGTGATGAAGTCGAACTCCGCCGCGACCGCAGCCCGCTCGACGAGGTCGGTGGCGATCGCACGGATCGTGGGTTCGAACGCTCTGACCCTGGCCGGCGTGAACCCGACGTTGAGTACTTCCCTGATCCTGGCGTGCTCGGGAGGGTCGAGTGAGCCGACGGCTAGAGCACCAGCACCGCGCCAAGTGCGGAGCATCCGACTCACGTCCTCGGGCAACGCGACCGCGGAGCGGGGGTTGTGGTCGCGCGCCGAGAAGTTTCTGTCGTCTCGTAGCACGGCAACGATGTCCTCGCGCCGGGTGACGCACCACGCGTTGAGCAAAGGGGCGTAGAACACCGGCTCCGTCTCTCCGATGTCGGCCAGAAATGAATACGGGTCGTCGCGATGTGCGCCATACGGGTCGAACGACCTGTCTTCATTTAATTGCCCAGATTCAACTGACATAGCCATTCCGCCTCTCAAGCTTTCAGTGAACCATTCCCGGTAATGGCCGGTGACGTTGTGCGATGTCGGGGGGAAGGTCAACTGGCTCCGCGTCGGCGACCGTCTCGACGATGACCGTCTGGTCGGGAGCGTGCCCGTAGGTGCCCTCGACCTCCTCGTGGTCCGCGTGCCCGACCAGCAGCAACGTCCGCCCGTCGCGGGCGAACCGGCGGGCCTCCTGGTGCACCTTGGCCACCAGGGGGCAGGTCGCGTCGAGCACGTCCAGCCCGCGTGCGTCCGCGTTCTGCCGCACCTGCGGGGAGACACCGTGCGCGGAGAAGACACACACCGCGCCCTCCGGCACCTCCTGCTCGGAGTCGACAAACCTCCGCGGCTCGGCCAGCAGGACCTGCTTGCCGCCACTCATTCCCACTCCGTTCCGTGCCATGACGTCCGCGTCGGAACGCCTGGCTTGCGTTGCCGAACAGGGCATCCACGCCGGTCGGTAGAGACCGAGTCCTTCTCAGGAAGTCTTGTCTGCCGTTGGGTGCCGGCTTAATAGCCGGACTCGAACACGGCCTTGGTGCCGCCCAGCAGCTATCATTCCGCAGGGTAGTCCAATCCAGGCCTTACGCCGTCCTCTTTGGGGTTTTTCCTAAAGTCGAAGATGCTCACGCCGCGTCGTTGACACGACAGGAGAGGTCGTTCAGGATGGCGGTCAGAACGGTCACGCAAATTCCGGTGCATCATGAGCTTTGCGCAAGCCTTCGTCATCGACAGTTCGCCGAGGTTTCACCGCACGGCGAGGTGGGGCAAGGGCTGAGAAGATAAGTAAGCAACATATCCAGCACAGTGATTTTCAGTGGTGCAATTCGCGAACCCCATGCGCGCAGGTCTGACCAGGAATTGGGAAGGCGTGCGACCGGAGGAGAATCTCGATGAGCGCACTCGACACCTCGTCGACCGGGCTCCAAGCCTTCCTGTCGCCGAGGATGGTGCAGTCCACGGTATTGCCCGTTATGCGGCTGCAGGCTTCCGCACTGGAGCCGACCCTGGCCCGGATCTGCCCTTACCACCTCGGCACTACGTGACCAAGCCCCAGGACCCCGATCAACCCGCCGCTGGGCGACTTTCCGCCCACCGCATGGGGGCTGGCCGGCAGGTCTGCCTTCCTCGTTCCTCGACGGACACCGGGGCGACGAGCTCCAGTACGTCGTGATCGTCTTCGACAAGGTGGTCTGAACCTCGATTCCGGTGGAGGCCGTCAGTGAGTACCCCAGCTCAATTGCCTTTCGAGCAGACGAATGTGCTGCAACTCGCGCCAGGGCTGCGCACGCTCCAATCCCAGGGCGCGGTCCATCGGGTTCGTACTGCCGAGGGCGACGAGGCGTGGCTGGTCACCGGTCATGCCTGGGTGAGGCAGTTGCTTGACGATGACCGGCTCAGCCCCTCCCATCCCGATCCGGAGGCCGCGGCGAAGGACAGCGGGTCGGCGCTTCTCGCCGGCCTGCTGGGCGGCTTCGCCACCGACCACGCTCGGTTGCGTGCGCTGCTGGAGCCGCACTTCTCACCCGAGCGGATGCTGGCGCTGCGGCCCTACGTCGAAAAACTGACCGGGCAACTCCTGGACGGATTGGCCGGGCAGAAGCCACCGGTGGACCTGCGCCAGGCGTTGGCGCTGTCGCTGCCGATTCAGGTGATGTGCGAGTGGTTGGGCGTGCCCCAGGAGGACAAGGACCAGTTCGGCAGCTGGACCCAGGACGCCGCCAACGTCGGGGATCCGGTCAGGTCCAAGCAGGGGCTGGGCGAGTTGTTCGGCTATTGCAGGCAGCTTGTCGCTGATAAACGGCGAAATCCGGGCGATGACGTGATCTCCAGGATCTGCGCGACCGAGGGGATCAACGACAACGAGGTCATCGGGCTGACGGCGTTGTTGTTGTTCGGTGGTTATGAGACCACGGTGGCCCGGATCGGCACCTGTGTGTCGCTGTTGTTGGCCAACTCCGAGCAGTGGCAGGCGTTGCTGCACGACCCGAGTCTCATCCCCGGCGCGGTCGAGGAAACCCTGCGGATGTCGATGCCGAACCCGCACAACGGCGGCATGCCCCGTTATGCGCTGACGGACTTCGAGATCGACGGGATTACCATCCGGACCGGCGACTTCGTGCTGCTGAACATCATCGCGGCCAACCACGACGAGACGGCCTTCGCCGACCCCGGCCGGGTCGATGTCACTCGCGACACCACGGGCAGCCTCATGTTCGGGCACGGTGCGCACTACTGCGTCGGCGCGATGCTGGCCCGGATGCAGCTGCAGGTGGTGCTCACCCAGCTCGTCGCACGATTCCCGACCATGCGTCTGGCCGTCGGTGCAGAAGAGCTGAGGCTGCGCCACAACACGCTGATCGGCGGGTTGATCCAACTTCCGGTGACCTGGTGATTGGATCCTGATGCTGTACAAGATATCTACCGGCGTAGTCACGAAGAGCCCGGATTCAATCCGCGCGTATCTCCTGTTGATGCGACTGGACAGGCCTACGGGGTACGTGCTCTACCTGCTTCCAGGGCTGTGGGCCGTCGTCCTCGCCTCCGGGCAACGACCAGACCTGCTGACGGTCGTGGTTGTCGCCGTAGCCGCGGTGCTGGTGCGCGGCGCGGCCTGCGCGGTCAACGATGTGGTCGACAGGGACGTCGACGCCCGAGTCGCCCGCACCGTGTCGCGTCCTGTCGCGTCGGGGACGATCAGCGTCGGGAACGCACTCCTGTTCGCCGCCGCACAGGCCGTGGTCGCACTGCTGGTCCTGGCGGTGGCGAACGTGGAGACGGCCCTGGTCGCCGGGGCCTCGTACCCGCTGATCGTCGCGTACCCCTACATGAAGCGCATCTTCTTCTGGCCCTCGGCCTTCCTGGCGCTGGTGATGAGCGTCTACGTGCTGATCGGCTGGACGGCGGTGACCGGGAGCGTCGACTACCCGCTCGCGGTGTACGGCCTGTACGCCTGCGGGGCCTTCTGGACGCTGATTCACGACGCGATCTACTCCCATCAGGACAAGGAGTACGACCGGAACATCGGTGTCAAGTCTTCCGCTCTGCTGTTCGGCGAGGCCACCAAGGCGTGGCTGGCGATGTTCGTCGTGCTCAGCGTCGGCGGCGTGCTGTGGGCCGGTTCCCAGATGTCGATGGGGTGGGCGTTCTACCTGATCGTCGTGCTCGCGGGAATCTTTCTGTCCTCTCTGGTCGTACGTGTGGACCTGGACGATCCGAAATCGTGCTGGGACGCCTTTGTCGCCAACCCTTACTTCGGTTGGATCACTCTCGCGGCCGTGGTCACCGGGAAGTTCACATGAAGGATGAGCTACGTGTGACAGATTCGATGTGGCAGGGCAGTGGCGTCGACCTGGACGCCTACCTGACCCGCGTGGGCTACCAGGGCGACGTGGCTCCGGACCACTCCACGCTGCGGGGCCTGCACACCGCCCACGTCGACGCGATCGCCTTCGACAACCTCGACGCGGTGCTCGGGCGCGCGGTGGTGCCGCTGGACCTGGACAGCGTCCAGGAGAAGATCGTGCGGCAGGGCCGCGGCGGCTGGTGCCTGGAACAGGTCGTGCTGATGGCGGCCGTGCTGGACCGCATCGGGTTCACGTTCACGGCGTTCGCCGGCAGGACGCGGATCCGCACCGGGAGCAAGTTCGGACCGGCCCTGCACGTGGCCCTGTGCGTGGAGCTCGACGGCGAACGCTGGCTCCACGACGTGAGTTTCGGTGGCTACGGGCCGCACGAGCCGATCCAGCTCGCGGAGAACTCGCGGCTGGACGGCGACTGGTCGTTCGATCTCGTGCGAGAGCCGACCGGTGAACACGTGCTGCGGTTCCTGCGGCCGGAGGGACCGGTGGAGCTCTACGGCTTCACCACGGACGTGCGCTATCCGTCGGACTTCGAGCTCCTCAACCACTTCTGCCTCACGCATCCGCGCTCGCCGTTCAACCACCGGATGGTCCTCCAGCGCACACGGCCCGAAGTGAGACACGTCCTCGCCGGCAGCACTCTCACGGAGATACGTCCTGCGGAGCCGGCGACCTTCCGGGAACTCGACGTGGACGAGATGCTTTCCGCTCCCGAGGAGATCTTCGGGATCACCTTGGAACCGGGCGACGTCCAGGCGCTCTCGAAAATCTTGGACGGTCCATGATGCGTACCTTGCTGCTGGACAACTACGACTCGTACACCTTCAACCTGTACCAGTTGATCGCCGACATCAACGGCCAGGAGCCGGTCGTCATGGTCAACGACGATCCGATGTTGTCCAGCCTGCGGCTGGAGAACTTCGACAACATCGTGGTCTCACCCGGCCCTGGACGGCCGCAGAACCCCCGCGACGTCGGCCTCCTCGGCGACCTGCTGCGCCGCACCACGCTGCCCGTGCTGGGCGTCTGCTTCGGCCATCAGATGATCGCGCACCTGGCCGGAGCGCCGGTGGTCGCCGCGCCCGAACCGAGACACGGGCACCTCGCCAAGATCTCCCACGAGGGAGATCCGCTGTTCGCCGGAGTTCCGCGTGAATTCGTCGCGGTTCGCTACCACTCGCTGTGCGCGCAGGAGCCCCTGCCCGAGGAACTCGTCGCCACCGCGTGGGCGGACGACGGTGTGCTCATGGCGCTGCGTCACCGCGATCTGCCGCAGTGGGGCGTGCAGTTCCACCCCGAGTCGGTCGCTTCCCAGTACGGGCGTGAGATCCTGCAGAACTTCGCCGAACTGACCCGCCGGACTCAGCACGGACAACGGCCGTCCGTCACCGACACCGTCACCGCACTGTCCGACGACACGCCCGGCGCGGTCGAGGGACTGGGAATCATCAGCACGGTCGTGTCGACCGCTGCCGATTCCGAGGCCATTTTTCTCAAGCTCTTCGACAACATCCCGTACTGCTTCTGGCTGGACAGCAGCCGGGTGGAGGAAGGCCTGTCCCGGTTCTCGTTCCTCGGCGACACGTCAGGTCCGCTCAGCGAGGTCCTGACCTACCGCACCGGCAGCGGGACAGTGGAAGTGCGCGATGCGAACGGCGTCCACATCGTCACCGGCAGCGTGTTCGACGTCCTCGAACAGCGGCTGCGCGAACGGCGCATCCCCGACTCGGACCTGCCCTTCGACCTGACCGGCGGCTACGTCGGCTACTTCGGCTACGAACTCAAGGCCGAATGCGGGGCCACGGCCCGCCACACCGCCGAAACGCCGGACGCCATCTGGATGTTCGCCGATCGCGTCATCGCGGTCGACCACCAGGAGGGACTGACCTACCTGGTGGCCGTCCACGACGAGAAGACCCGGCGCGACGCGCAGGACTGGGTAGAACGGACGTCCGCGCTCCTGATGGGCCTGAACCCGGCCGACGCCGAGCCGCCGCGCGAACCTGCCGCCGGCCCGCCCCCGAATGCCGAGGAGTACCTCGGCCGCGGCCGGAGCCAGTACCTGGCGGACATCACGGAGTGCCGACGGCAGCTGAACCGGGGCGAGAGCTACGAGATCTGCCTGACCAACAAGTTGCACATGCCGTTCCATGACGACGACACGTCCTTCTACCTGAGGCTGCGCCGGGCGAACCCGGCACCGTACGCCGCGCTCTTACGCCTCGGCGAAGTCACGGTCTTCAGCTCCTCGCCGGAGCGGTTCCTGCGCATCGAGAGAGACCGCACGGTCACGAGCAAGCCGATCAAGGGCACAGCTCCTCGCGACGCTGACCCGGTGCGAGACGCCGAACTGGCTGCCACCCTCGCCTCAAGCGCCAAGACTCAGGCCGAGAACCTGATGATCGTCGACCTGTTGCGCAATGACCTGGGCCGGGTGTGTGAGGTGGGCAGCATCGAGGTCGACCCGTACCTGGCCGTCGAGAGCTACGAGACCGTGCACCAACTGGTCTCCACTGTTCGTGGACGGCTCAATGACGGGGTCAGCGCGATGGACTGCGCCCGGCAGTGCTTCCCAGGCGGGTCGATGACCGGGGCGCCGAAGCTGCGCACCATGGAGATCATCGACCGCTTGGAGACGGAGGCCCGGGGTGTCTACTCCGGCGCCCTCGGCTACTTCGGCCTGTCCGGCGGCACGGACCTGAACATTGTGATCCGCACCGCGGTCCGCGTCGGTGACCGGTTGACCATAGGAGCCGGCGGGGCGATCGTGCTCGACTCCGACCCGCATGAAGAGTACGAGGAGATGCTGCTCAAGGCGGCAGCATCGCTCCGCGCCTGGCGTGCGCCGGCGGTGTCGGACGTGGGCGGCTCCCAACGATGAACAGAGCGATGAGCACAGCGACCGCCCAGGGCGTCCGCCGGTGGTGGGACGCCGATGGCGGATGGTCGACGGCCGACGCCGCCGGGACGGTGCTGGTCATCGACTCCTGGCTCGTGGACGAGGGGCGGGTGCGGGGACTCGACCGGCACGCCGAACGCTTCGGTTCGGCCTGCGACCGGTTCTCCGAACCGGGAGCGGAACAGACGAACCGGTTCCTGCGGGCGGTCGCCGAGTCGTTGCCCGCCCGAGGCCGATGGTTTCCTCGCGTCGAACTCGTGAAGATCGGGTCGGGAACGCGGCTGCGGATGTGGCTGCGCCCCGCGCCACCGCGCACCGCGACCGTCGGGGTGTGGACCGCGGCGGGACCTGACCGTCGTCGACTGCCGGCCGTCAAGGGCGCCGACCTGGACCACCTGGCTTCCCTGCGCGCTGCCGCGGCCACGGCGGGAGCTGACGAGGCGCTGCTGGTCTCGACGGAAGGGCACGTGGTCGAAGGGGCGTCCACGAGCATCGTCTGGTGGCGGGGCGACATGCTGTGCGGGCCACCCCCCGGCCCCGGCCTGCTCCCCGGGATCACCCGCGCCCTGCTCGGCGAGCTCGCCGGTACGGCAGGGCACCAGGTCGTCACCGAGCAGGCCACCGCGCCGGATCTCGCCGGCGTGCCCGTCTGGACGCTGAACGCCCTGCACGGCATCCGGCCGGTCACCGAGGGGCTGGGCCGGTTCCAGGACACGGACGCCGCAGTGGCCGAGCGCTGGCAGTCGCGCCTGGCTGCGCTCGCCGTTCCGGCCGGCGCCTCCCTGATTCCTGTGGTGAACCCATGAAGGAGGTTTCCCGATGACCGCGGCACGTGAAGTGCCCGAGCACGAGCGTGACTTGCTGGTGCAGTTGACGCTCCGCTGGGGGAAGCGAGTGGCCGTCAAGAAGGACGAGCTCGACCTCGACGGTCACTTCGACGCGGCGCTGCCGGACTTCCCCGAACACCTCGTCCCGGTGCTGGGCCTGCCGGGTGCCGACCGGCTCGACCGGGACGCTCGCGAGCGCATCCTGTCCGCGGCGTGGATCGCCTACAACGCCAAGACCGCGGCCATCGAGGACGAGATCATCCTGCCGGCCTGCCGGTTGATGCTCCAGGAACGGATCCCCGTCCGCCGCGACGACGTCGCCGTCGACGCGCTGCACCAGACGATCATCGATGAGCACTATCACATCCTGATGTGCCACAACGCCGTCGGCGTCACCCGCAGGCGGCGCGACCTGGCGGACGTGCGGTTTGCGCCGGGCGTCTGGTCGGTCGTCCAGGGACTGGACGCGGTCCGCGCCGGGCTGTCCGGGTTCGACCGCGACATCGTCGACATCGCGTTCTCCCTGGCCGCCGAGACGACGATCAGCGGGTTCCTCTCCGCACTCGCCACCGCCCAGGAGATCCAGCCGATGAACCGGATCACCACTGATCTGCACCGGCGGGACGAGAGCGGGCACGCGGTGGTGTTCCGCGAGTTGTGCGGCTCGCTCTACCGGAACCTGGACGGCGCACAGCAGCGGACGTTCCGCGAAGCACTCGTCACCGGGCTGACCGCGTTCCGCTCCCCGGACCTGGACCCCTGGGTGACCGTGGCGGCCCAGGGCGGCTTCGAGATCGACACCGGTCAGCTGAGCGAGTGGGCCGCGTCCCGTCCCGTGCCCGCGCGGGACACCGGACCGTTGCAGCTGCTGCTCGACGATCTGGGCATCAGCCACGACCTCGTCGAGATGGTCCCGCTGACGGCCCCGCACCGTTGAGCCATGAGGAGCGGACGGAGATCATGTTGACCCTCACCGGCGAAGCCGCCGCGCACTGGCGGAGACTCGTTGCCCACCAGCGGCCGGAGTGGCCCAGCCTGGCTGAGCTCGGCGACGCGACGGATCACCTGGCGGCCTTGCTCCCGTTGGTCACGCCACAGGAGTGCGACACGCTCACTGCACGACTCGCCCAGGCGGCAGAGGGCAAGGCGTTCCTGCTGCAGGGTGGCGACTGCGCCGAACGTTTCGACCGCCTCTCGGCACAGGCGATTCACAGCAGACTGCGCCTCCTGCAGCAGATGGCCGTGATCCTGACGTACGCGTCGGCGGTGCCGGTGGTCAAGGTGGGCCGGATGGCCGGGCAGTACGCGAAGCCCCGATCCCGGCCGACCGAGACCCTCGACGGGCGCACGCTCCCGGTCTACCGGGGCGACGCGGTGAACGGCATCGGCTTCAGCCAGGCCGAACGCCGGCCGGACCCGGCCCGGCTACTTCGGATGTACGACGCTTCGCGCGACACCCTGGACGTCATGCGCGCATGCGCCCGTGGCGGCACCGACCTACGCCAACTGCACAAGGAGAACCAGGACTTCGTCTCACGCTCGCCTGCAGGTGAACGCTACGACGAACTCGCCAGTCGAATCGGCCAAGCACTGTCCCGCGAAGACCCGTGCGGCGGCGATCCGTTGCGCACCACGGAGTTGTTCGCCAGCCACGAGGGACTGCTGCTCGACTACGAGGCCGCGCTGACCCGCTACAACCCGCGTTCCGGCCGAAGGTATGCGAGCAGCGGCCACATGCTGTGGATCGGCGACCGCACCAGACAGCTCGACGGCGCCCACGTCGCCTACTTCGCGACCATCGACAACCCGATCGCGGTGAAGCTGGGCCCTGCCGCCACGCCCGAGCAGGCGATGGCCCTGATCGACCGCCTCGACCCCGACCGACGGCCGGGCCGGCTGACGTTCATCGTGCGCATGGGGGCGCACCGCGTGCAGTACTTGCTGCCGGAACTCGTGGAGAAGGTCACGGCTTCCGGCGCGCCGGTGGTGTGGGTGTGCGATCCGATGCACGGCAACACCTTCGAGGCGCCCAGCGGGCACAAGACCAGGCGGTTCGACGACATCCTCGCCGAGGTCGCAGGCTTCTTCGAGGTGCACAAGGCGCTCGGCACCCACGCCGGCGGACTGCACGTGGAGCTGACCAGCGAGGACGTGACCGAGTGCGTCGGCGGCGGCGCCGAACTGGGTTTCGACGACCTGCACCGCAGGTACGAGTCGGCGTGCGACCCGCGCCTCAACGGAGGCCAGGCGCTTGATCTGGCCTTCGTGGTCGCCGAGATGTTCAACCCAGGAGCAACCGGCGTCGTGGCGCCGGACGCAGCGGTGAATGCCGCGGCCCGGGGCGCACGTCACAGCGATTCTCCCGCCTCGTTCGACGCGTGAAACCAACAACATTTTCGAGGATGCACCCATGGATCAGGATTCCACCCCTCTGGAACTCGACTTCGCGTTCGTGCAGGACCCTTACTCGGTGTACGCGAAGCTCAGCACCGAAGGCTCGGCGCACCGGGTGAAGATGCCTCCCGGAGTCCCCGTGTGCGGCGGACTGCCGGTTTGGCTCATCACCGGATACGAGGCGGTGCGCTCCGCACTGGCGGATCCCCGGTTGAGCACCGATCTGAACAGGATGGACAGGCTGTTCGCGCAGAACGAGCCGGACAGCAACAGACGTGCCGGTTTCTCACCGGCCATTTCCAGCCACATGCTGAACGCCGACCCGCCGGACCACACCCGGATGCGCAAGCTCGTGAGCAAGGCCTTCACCAGCCGCGCTATCGAAGTGCTCCGGCCGGAGATCGAGCAGATCACCGGCGGGCTGATCGATGCCCTCTCGGACGACGACACGGTGGACTTGCTGGACGCCTTCGCGTTTCCGCTGCCGATCCGGGTGATCTGTCTGCTGCTGGGTGTGCCGATCGAGGAGCAGGAGAACTTCAAGTCCTGGTCCAAGGCGCTCGTCTCCGGCGACTCCCCCGAAGCGGCCGCCGCCGCCACGACCGAGGTGGTCGAGTACCTCGGCGAACTCATCGAGCGCAAACGCCGCGTGCCCACCGACGACGTGCTCGCCGCCTTGGTCTCGGCACACGACGTCGACAACCAGCTGACCGAGACCGAACTGGTCTCGACGGCCTACCTGCTGTTCATCGCGGGTTTCGAGACCACCCTCAACGCCCTGGGCAACGGCACGCTCCACCTGATGCGGAACCTGGACCAATGGGAGGCACTGCGCGAGGACCGTTCCCTCCTCCCCGGCGCGGTCGAGGAATTCCTGAGGCTGGAGAGCCCACTGAAGCACGCCTCCTTCCGGTGTGCGACGGAGTCCCTGACCATGGGTGACGTCGAGATCCCGGCCGGCGACTTCGTGCTGCTGGCGATTGCCTCCGCCAATCGTGATCCACAGCGCTTCGACGATCCGCATTCGCTGGACGTCCGCAGGCCCACTGACGGCGGCCATCTGGCCTTCGGACATGGCATCCACCACTGCCTCGGGGCGCCGCTGGCCAGGGTGGAGGTGCGGGTGGCGTTCGGCGCCCTGCTCGACGCGTTCCCCGCCATGAGGCTCGCGGCCGACCCTGAGGAACTGCGGTGGCGTAACAGCACGATCATTCGCGGGCTGCACTCACTGCCGGTACGGCTGAACCGCCGGACAGGACCTAGTGGCGCGTGAACGAAATTCCTTGAACGCCCGGGCATGACGTGTTCGAGGGTTTCGTCTGCGGTTCTGGTCCAGGTGAACGGCTGGCAGCGGTCAATTCGACTCTCAGAAAGGTGTGGCTGACCACATGCTCATATGCGGGATCAAGGCATCGCACGACGGCGGGGTTGCCGTCATCGAAGACGGTCGCCTTCTCTTCAGCTACGAGATCGAGAAGCTGAACAACGGCGAACGCTACAGCTCCCTCGGAGACCTGGAACGTGTGACTGAGATCCTTGCCGCGGAGGGTCTGTCACTCGCCGACGTCGATCAGTTCGTGGTCGACGGCTGGTACACGAAAGACGACGCGGGCCGGACCGCCGTCAAGGTGAACGCCGGTGGCCTGCCGGTACAGTTCCGGGTCGCACCGTATCTCGAGAGCCCCGGCGACGACGGGCCGCTGCAACGCCACACCTTCAGCGGCCATGGTTTCGACAACTACGCCGGCTACACCCACGTCGCCAACCACCTCATCGGCACGTACTGCTCAAGCCCGTTCGCCGCCAGGGGCGAAGACGCGTTCGTCGTGGTCTGGGACGGCCTCATCACGCCGCGCCTCTACCATGTGCGGGCCGCGACCCGTGCAGTGACCTTCGTCGAGGCCCTGTTGCCCGTCCTCGGAGGCAGCTTCGCGGCCTTCTGCTCGCGGTTCGAACCGTACTTGCTCAAGACCGACGACGTCACGTCGGACACGTACATCCGCCAACACCTCTCCGTCGCGGGGAAGGCCATGGCGTACGCGGCCAAAGGCCGGGTCGAGACCGGTGCCTTCGCCGTCTTCGACGACCTCATGGCCGAGTTCCGTGACCTCCCCTTCGACAAGGTGGGCGTGCTGGGCGACAAGGTCGCCGCGAACAGGGACGAGTTGATGCCGGGTCTGTCCAACGCGGACCTCATCGCCACCTATCAGGCCCACATCGGCCACAACCTGCTCGCGCGGCTCACCACGGCGGTGCGCAGCCGCTTCCCGGACGGCGGCCACAACCTGGTGCTCGGCGGCGGCTGCGCGCTCAACATCAAGTGGAACACCGAGATTCGGGCCAGCGAGGTCTTTCGGGAGGTCTTCGTCCCGCCCTTTCCCAACGACGCGGGGGCGGCGATCGGAACAGCGGCCTGCGAGATGTTCCGGCGCGGCCGGACGGCGCTGGAGTGGGATGTCTACAGCGGACCGCGGATCACTACCGGCACCCTTCCCGACGGGTGGCGGGCACAGCCCTGCGACGAGCGGCAGTTGGCCGCCCTCCTGCACACCGAGGGCGAACCGGTGGTCGTCCTTTCCGGCCGGGCGGAGCTGGGCCCGCGCGCTCTGGGCAACCGGAGCATCCTGGCGCCCGCGACCGACACCCGGATGAAGGACCGGCTCAACGACATCAAGAACCGAGCCCCGTACCGGCCCGTCGCGCCCATCTGCCTGGAGGACCGTGCGTCGGAGGTCTTCGCCCCCGGCACGCCCGACCCCTACATGATCTTCGAGCACCGCATGCGGCCCGGCTGGGCCGAACGCGTCCCGGCGGTCGTTCACCTGGACGGTACCGCTCGGCTCCAGACCATCGCGTCGACTCAGGACACCGACACCGCTCGTATCCTCACCGCCTACGCGGAAATCAGCGGAGTACCCGTGTTGTGCAACACGAGCGCGAACCTCGAGGGACGGGGTTTCTTCCCCGACGTCGAGTCAGCTGCCCGTTGGGGCGGGACTCGTTACATCTGGTCCGAGGGGACGCTTTATACGAACCCCCGAGTGGGGTGACGTTCTCTTGCCGGTCCGTGCACAGGCCCGGCTGAGAATCGGCACCTGGATCACCGGGTTCCGCAACACCCGCTGATTACGCGGCACCTGTAAAATGTCGCGCCCTGGAGAGACGGCCCCCCGACTCCCGGCGAGGGGAATCGCAGGCCGCCGGTCCGGACAAGTCCGCCACCTATACGACGCGGAGATCACCGTGCGACTCGCGCAAGTAATGGCACATGCCTTTGAGCGCTATCAGGACCGGCCCGCCGTCGGTGAGCGTGCGAGGGAGTTCGTGCGGGACGCCCGGACCGGGCGCGTGTCGGCCCGTCTGCTGCCGCGCTACGAAATGACCACCTACCGGCAGTTGTGGAGCCGTATCGGCGCAGTGGCGAGCGAATGGCATCACCACTCGCAGCGCCCTCTCGTCGCGGGCGACCGTGTCGCCCTCCTCGGCTTCACGAGCCGGGACTACGCGACACTGGATCTGGCGTGCGGCTATCTGGGCGCCGTCAACGTTCCGTTGCAGATCAGTGCGCCGACCGAGAATCTGACGTCCATCATGGCGGAGACCGAGCCGGTTCTGGTCGCCGCGAGCATCGAGCGACTGGGCACCGCGACCGAGCTGTCCCTGCGCACTCCCTCGGTCCGGCGGCTGGTCGTGTTCGACTATCATCCGCGCGCCGAGGACCAGGCGGAGCGATTTGCCGCCGCCCGCGACAGCCTGGCCGAGGCTGGACGGGACGTGGAGGTCGTCGCCCTGTCGGCGGTTCTCGACCGCGGCGCCGGCCTGCCCGACGCTCCGCCGTACATCCCGGGCGACGACGAGGATCCCCTCGCGATGCTCGTCTACACCTCGGGGAGTACGGGAACGCCGAAGGGCGCGATGTACACCGAGCGGCTCGCCAGGGTGATGTGGGAGGACAGGGCGAAGCGGGCCGACACGGACATGGTCGCCATCAACTACATGCCGCTGAGCCATGCCGCCGGCCACTTCTTGCTGACGAACGCACTGGCCCGCGGAGGCTCCAGCTGCTTCACCGCCAGCAGCGACCTGTCGACATTCTTCGAGGACACCGCTCTCGTACGGCCCACCGAGCTGTTCCTCGTGCCCCGTCTGTGCGAGATGCTCCACCAGCTCTACCAGAGCGAGCTGGACCGGCGGACCTCCACGGGCACCGACCCGGAGCGGGCCGCGACCGAGGTGCTCAAGCAACTCCGCGAGGACGTCCTCGGAGGGCGCGTCGGCGTGGCCGGAACCGGCTCCGCGCCGTTGTCCGCCGCACTGACCGAGTTCACCGAGGCCCTTCTCGGCGTTCCCCTGCACAACGGGTACGGCTCCACGGAGGTCATGGGCATCGCCGCCGACGGCGTGTTGCAGAGCCCGCCGGTGATCGACTACAAGCTGGCCGACGTGCCCGAGCTGGGCTACTTCCGCACCGACGCCCCCCACCCGCGCGGCGAGCTCCTGCTGAAAGCCGACGGCATCCCCGGCTACTACAAGCATCCCGAGCTGACGGCGGATCTCTTCGACGAGGACGGCTACTACCGGACCGGCGACATCGTCGCGGAGCTCGGTCCACGCCGTATCGCCGTGGTGGACCGCCGCAAGAGTGTCCTGAAGCTGTCCCAGGGCGAGTTCGTGTCGATCGCCAGGCTGGAATCGATATTCGCCGCCTGCCCGTTGGTGCGGCAGATCTTCCTCTACGGCAACAGCGAGCGCTCCTACCTGCTCGCTGTCGTCGTGCCCACCCCCGATGCCCTGCGGCGGTACGGGGACGACCGGGTACGTCTCGAACAGCCGCTGAGCGAATCGCTCCAGCGGATCGCGAAGGACACGGGCCTCAATTCGTACGAGATCCCCAGGGGTCTGCTGCTCGAGGCCGAGCCGTTCAGCCAGGCCAACGGCCTGCTGTCGGACCAGGGAAAGTTGTTGTGGCCCAAGCTCGTGGAGCGTTACGGCGAGCGACTGGAGCATCTGTACGCCGAGATATCGGCCCACGAGACCCAGGAGCTGCTCGAACTGCGCCGCACGGGCGGCGACCGGCCGGTGCTGGAGACGGTCCAGCTGGCCGCGCGAGCGCTGCTGGTGGGCTCGGCGACAGAGGTGAGTCCCTCCGCGCACTTCCGGGACCTCGGCGGCGACTCGCTGTCCGCGGTGTCACTGTCGAACCTGTTGCACGACACCTTCGGTGTCCGGGTACCGGTCGACGTCATCATCAGCCCCGCGCACGACCTGCGGCAGTTGGCCGCCTACGTCGAGGCCAAGCGCACGGCCACCGTGACGCGACCCACCTTCGCGTCGGTGCATGGCGAGGACGCCGGCGAGACGCACGCCAAGGACCTCGTCCTGGGCCGCTTCATCGATGCGGCGACTCTCGACGGCGCCCGCCACCTCCCGCGCCCCGCCGGGGAGCCACGCCGCGTTCTGCTGACCGGCGCGAGCGGATACCTGGGGCGCTTCCTCACCCTCGAGTGGCTCCATCGGCTGGCCCCGGCCGACGGCAAGCTGATCGTCGTGGTCCGCGGCAAGGACCCGGACGCCGCCGGACAGCGACTGGCCGATGCCTTCGGCAGCGACGACTCCGAACTGACCCGCACTTATCGGGAGTTGGCCGCAGAACACCTGGAAGTGCTGGCAGGAGACATCGCCGAGCCGAGGCTGGGCCTGGACGACGCGACATGGGAACGGCTGACCGGTGAGGTGGACCTGATCGTCCACGCGGGCGCCCTGGTGAACCACGTGCTGCCTTACCGCCACCTGTTCGACGCCAACGTCCTCGGAACCGCGGAGCTCATCCGGCTGTCCCTGACCAAACGGCTCAAGCCGTTCACGTACATCTCCAGCGTGGCCGTGTCCAGATCCCGGAGGGGACAGCCTCTCGACGAGGACACCGACGTGCGCGCCGCGCTGCCGGTCCAGCCTGTCGACGACGGGTACGCCGGCGGGTACACGACGAGCAAGTGGGCAGGGGAGGTGCTGCTGCGGGAGGCGCACGACCTGTGCGACCTGCCGGTGACGGTGTTCCGCTCCAACATGATCCTCGCGCACAGCCGGTACACCGGGCAGCTGAACGTGCACGACATGTTCAGCCGACTGCTGTTCAGCCTCCTCGCGACGGGCGTGGCCCCGAACTCCTTCTACCGGACCGACAGCGGCGAGGGGCCGCGGGCCCACTACGACGGCCTGCCCGTCGACTTCACCACGGCATCGGTCGTCACGCTGGGACGGAGCACCTCCGGGTACCGGACCTTCAGCCTGGTGAACCCGCACGATGACGGCATCTCACTCGACACGTTCGTGGAGTGGCTCATCGAGGACGGCCACGGTATCGAGCGGATCGCGGGCTACGGTGACTGGCTCGTCCGCATCGAAGCCGCCCTGCGCAACCTCCCCGAGGCACAGCGCCAGTACTCCGTCCTTCCCTTGCTGCAAGGCCTCCAGGAACCGGGAGAGGCTGTGCCCGGTTCGGACGTCCCGTCGGTCCGCTTCCGGGAGGCCGTCCAGGAGGCCGGCATCGGACCGGATCGGGATGTGCCGCGCCTGTCCCCAACTCTCATCCGCAAGTACGTGACGGACCTGCGGCGCCTGATGACCGCCTGACCACGCTGTATCTGGCGAAATCTCCGGTCGAGTCTCCCGGTCCAGGTGTGGTCGGCCAGAACCTCTCCACCCAGAGCCGGTGTGCCGGACCGGGGACAACTCGTCGGGGGGCAGCCCACCACGATCCATGATCAAGTTCATCCGCGGTATCCGTACGCCGCAGGATGGTGTCGAACAGGGCGGGGAACTTCCCGTCGCGGTCACGGATCATGAACCGGGCTCGGCAGCCGGCGCCTTCGAGGTCCATGACGAGGTTCTTCGCGGCTTGCGTCACCCATGTGGCGGTCGGGTGTGCGGTGGCGCCGAGGATCCGGATCCGGCGGCCGGCGTGTTCGATTACCGCGAACACATGCAGCCGCGCCCCGGACAGGGTGACCGTCTCCAGGAAGTCGCCTGCCGGCAGGGCGTCGGCTTGGGAGAGAAGGAAGTCCGTCCAGGTACTGGAGGCCCGTTCGGGCGCCGGGTCGATTCCGGTCTCCTTGAGGATCTCCCAGACGGTGGAGGCGGCCACCTTGATCCCGAGGCCGAGGAGTTCGCCGTGGATGCGGCGGTATCCCCAGCTGGGGTTCTCCCGCGCGAGGCGCAGGACCAGGGCGCGGATGGAACGCACGGTCCGCGGCCGTCCCGGGCGCTTCGGCCGAGATGTGGCGGCGTGGCGGCGTGCGACCAGGTCCCGGTGCCGGCGGAGCACCGTGTCCGGCCGGACCACCAACCGCACCCTGCGCAGCGCCTCCACCGGGAGTCGGTGGAGCAACGCCGCCAGGAACGCACGGTCGCTCGGGGTGAACCGCACTCCGCCGTTGCCGAGTTGGCGTTCCAGCACCGTGATCAGATGGCGCAGGGCGAGGATTTCCGCGTCCTTGTCCCGGTCGCTCATCGGCAGGGGAAGGGCTCGCCCAGGTGGGCGGCTGCCGTCCGCCAGGCGATGGTCACCGCGGCCCGGGCCCTTGCCGTGCGCACCTCGCGCCCGCCGGTCAGCAGCAGCGGCGCACCCACGTGAACATGCAGGTCCGGGCGACGCACCGGTGCGGTGGTCAAACCCGCAAGCTGTTTGGTGACGCTTCCCGAGGTGACGCGACGGGCGCCGGCCTGGCCCACGGGGACGACGGGGGCGCCGGTGCGCTCGGCGAGACGGGCGAGGCCGCTGCGGAAGATCCCGGGCGCGGCCTCAGCGGCGTCCTTGCGGCGGGGCAGGCCGCCCTCGGCGTAGATGAGGACCATCCGCCCCTGCCCAAGGGCTTCCGCGGCGGTGTCGAGTGAGGCCGCGGCCCGCCGGTCCCCGCGGAATACTGGAATGTGCCCCCCGCCGGCGAGTGCGCGGCCAAGGAGCGGGACACGCCACAGGCCGGCGGCCGCCATGATGACCGGCTCGGCGCCGAGCCGGCGCAGAGCGGCGAGCACGATAGCCGGGTCCGCCAGTGAAGTGTGGTTCGCGGCGATGATGCTGCCCGGTGTGAGTGCGGTGTCGGCGTCGGTGGTCACCGACAGGCGGCCGACGGCGGGCACCAGGATGTCGGCGATGCGGCTGAGCATGAGCGGTCTCCCGGTCTCGACGGTGGTGATCTTCATCATCGGTGGCGGTCTCCGCTGATGCGTGAGTCGTCGTACTCATCTTCACGCCTGCCGTTACCGGCGCCGGTGCGGACGCCCGGGTGATCATCGACGGGCGGCGCGCAGAACCTCCGTCGCAGGCTGGGACCGTCGACATCGCGCTCTACCGGGCCGCCGACATCGACGCGCTGCCGGTCACCCGTACAGAGATCAACTGCAAGCGGCTGCGCGCGGTGGCGAAAGGCCGGTGCTCTCCGCTCACTGCTCTTCAGCCCGCCCCGGCCTGACCCCGCGTTGCACGAGTGGGGCCTTCCGAACCAGCCCCCTGACCGCGTGGAGGAAACCCGCGAAGCCGCACCAGCCGCACGCTGTTCTCACCGAAGCGACCGGAACGACTCCGGGTCGGGGTGGACATAGGTCCGCTTCGTGAACGACAGGTTGTGGCTCTGTGCTGCTGAAGAAGCGCGGCAGCGTCGCGGCGTACGGTGGCAGCGTGGCAAACGAAGACCTGGGGAAGACTCTGCGCCGCTTGCGCCGTCTGGCCTCCCTGACACAAGAAGAGCTGGCCGAGCGCTCCAGCGTGTCCGTCGATGTGATCCGCCAGCTCGAACAGGGGCGGAAGCACTCAGCACGCCTCCCCACACTGCACGCGCTGGCCAACGGTCTCGGTGTCGAGTTGACCACGCTTCTCGGTGACCCGCCCGCCGTCTCCACGGGCGAGACCGACGGCCCGCGCTTCGTGGCCGTCCGCAGGGCCGTCATGCCCGTGCTCTGGGGGCCGGAGCCTGAGCCGCCAGGCTCTGACTTCTCGCTGGACCGTCTCCGCGAGCAGATCGCGGACGGCTGGACGCGGTACCACGCCGCCGAGTTCGACATGGTGATGAAGGCGCTGCCGGACTTGCTCTCGGATGCGCGCACCGCCACGGCCTCGGGCAACGAGGACGACCGAGGGGCCGGTTTCGCGGCCCTGGGCAAGGCGCTTCAGCTCGCCGGACATGTCGCCGTGCGGATGGGCAAGACGGACCTTGCCTTGACGAGCCTGGAGCGCGCCATGGACGCTGCGGGGCGGTCGTCCGACCCGCTGCTTCTGTCGATGATCGTCAACTCCATTGCGTGGACCTATCAGAGACAGGGACGCCTGGAGGATGCGCTGAGTATCGCCCTCCGTGCCGCTGACGACATGGTGAACGCGGGCCGCGACGAGACAGCCGACGGCCTGAAGGTGTGGGGCGCACTGACTATGAGCGCCGCTACGTCGGCCGCGCGGAGCGGCGACTACGAGCGCGCGGCGGCGATGATGGAGACGGCGGAGACGGAAGCCGCACGAGTCGCGAAGCTCCCCGACAGTGGCGACAACCGTATGGTCAGCGTCTTCAGCCCGTCGTCGGTCCGTATCGAACGTGTCCGTCTCGCCGTTCAGTACGGGCACCCGGAAGACGCCTTGGCACTGGCCAAGGGGATGCGGTTGAGCAAGGACACCCCGCCGTCTTGGCGGACGTGGCTGCTGCTGGACGTGGCCCGAGCCCACACAGACATCGGGGACGCGGCCGGGGCGGTGAAGACCCTGGAGTCTCTGCGCCGGGTGGCGCCGACGTGGATGCAGCACCACACGCTGGCCGTGGCCATCGTGCGTGACCTGTGGGCGCTCCCCAACCACCCACCGGGGCTACGGCCGTTGGCGGAGTTCCTGGGGGTCAGCGAATAGCGTGGAGAAAGTGGGACGTTGCGCCCCTGTCAACGTTCCTGGCATGTCGCTTACATGAGCGGACAGCGCCCCGGCGGCCGTGCGACCGGCCCCGGGGCTCGGCCGATCTGAGAGAGCAGACCGACATGCCGCAACCTACAACGCGGGCCCGCCGGACCGGGCACCCCGGCTACAGCGAGACCCTGCCGCGCGAACCCGAGAGCGCCGCCACCGCGCGGCGCCTCACAGACGCCGCCATTTCCTGCTGGGGCTTGGAAGAGTTGGCCGAGGACGCCGCCTTGATCGTCTCCGAGCTGGTGGCCAACGCCGTGCGGCACGCCCGACGGGAATCCATCCGCGTGGTGGTGGAGCGCACCGCCGTGCGGACGGTACGCGTGGCCGTCGCGGACTTCTCACAGGCGCGGCCCGAAGTGCGCGAGGCGGGCGACGGTGACGAGGACGGGCGCGGCCTGTTCCTGGTGGCGGCGCTGGCGGCCGACTGGGGCACGGATGAGCGGCGCTGGGGCAAGATCGTGTGGGCGGACCTGGAGGGACGCGGGTGACCACTGGAGAGTCCCCCACCCGCAGCATTGCCCGAGCCCACCTGTCGCAAATAATCGAGATGTTCGGCACAGACGGCTGCCTGCGGATCAGCACGGTCCATGAACCCGACACGACCGGTAGGGCCCCGGCTCTCGCCTCCGACAGCGGGGCGCCGGAGGACGACGAGCAGACCTGACTACGACTGATTGACTGTGCGCGTGACCGAGATGATCAACCTTCCGGATCCCGAGGCTGATTGGGCGTCTGCGACGTCCTTTCAAGGCGGCGGAGGCAATCCGGCGTGGCAGTGCTCGATGTTTCACGCCGCGACCGAACCGCTGGTCTCGCTGGCGCTGCTCTCCGTGGATCTGGACGCGGTGGCTTGGCGGCTGAGGCTGACGATCGAGGAGTCGTGGGACGGGCACGGAGCCGTGCGTGCCGCGTTCTTCACGCTCGGCGGAACGGACTTCGTCGTCACCCATCACGAGGGTGATCCGTTGGGAACGTGTGTCTGGGTCAGGAAGTCCGGACCTGTCGATCCGGCCGAGCGCATGGCCGTTCTCTTGACGGCGCTTGGCGTCGGAGCAGAGGCGGTGTCGTACTCCACCTGGGGCATCGGCACCGACCGCTCCCAGCTGCCGGCTGCCTGGCGCCGGGGCAGGAGCAAGCCGGTCGAGTCGCACCAGAGGTTCTGGGAGAACTTCAGGAAGCGGCCGGGCCTCTACGTCGGTCGCATCACCTACGACGCGGTGACGGCTTACCTCAACGGTTACGACCATGCCGTCGGCGGAGCAGTGCTGAACGGATTCCGGCAGTGGCTCGCGGACACATACCGGGTCGGCCAGAACCTCGTCTGGTCCGCGCAGGTCGTGCAGGTCGTCTTTCCCGAGGGCGGCCGTCCGGCCGAGCCGTGGTCCGAAGACGAACACCAACACGCTGTCGCAGGGCTCTTCACCTTGCTTGAGGAGTTCTTCCAGCACCTCGCCGCCCGCGACGATGCGCCATCGCCCACCGACTGACGCGCCCAAGCCCGACCGGACAGGGCCTGGCGGTCGGCCTGCTGGCCAGGTGACGGCAGGCCTTACGATCTGCCCATGATTGACACCCCGAAGCATTGGACCGTGCGCCATTTTTCGCAGGCCAACCCCGCTGGCCCGGGCTGCGATAGTGTTCCGGCCCTCTTGCGACGGCTGGCCGATGCCATTGAAGTGCTGGGCCCTGTTGAGATCCAGGACGTGGTGATCGAGTCAGAGATGACCGAGCACGGTCCCTGGCGGTCGGGGACCGTCTACTTCCATCTGCCGGAAGACGGATAAGAGCCGATCCTGGCGCTCACGAGCGGAGCCAGAGGGCCTGCCCGGCCCGAGCTTCGGGACACGGATCTTCTCCAGGACCGGGGTGAACTGCGTGCGGTCCGCCCGCTGTCCCGGTGTGACGATCAAGGACAGGGGGCGTCAGCGGCCGTCCGCGCTCAGGTGAAGCTTGGTGGTGAACCCGCCCCGCGAGCGGCCCAGGCCCTCACCTCCCGCACCACCTCCACCAGGCGGGCGACCAGGCTCTGACACGGTGCCTCGCCCTGATGTTCCTGCGGTTCGGCCCCCTTTCCCGTCGTCGGGCGCGGAGGATGATGTGCAATGTCAGTATGGAAGAAGATCTTTACCAGGGCGGCTTTGTGGGCAGCTGCGGCGACCGTGCTGGTTTACCTCGGCGGGCTGTGGCTGACGTCCTCCCTGAGTGACGCCACCAAGATCGACCGCTGCCTGCTCAAGGTGGGGTTCGGGAACGGTCCTTCCTCCTCAGCGCCGGTCGACCTCTCTACGACCTATTTTCCGGTCGGCTCCGCATGCGACTGGGCGGGGTACGGGCGCGTAGAGGTGACGACACCTGGGATCACTCCACTGGCTTCCGGGCTCCTGGCCCTCACGACGGTTACGGCGGGCGCGGCCGTATGTCTCCGGGTGTCCTCTCAGCGCCGGCGGCCTTCTGCCAAGACGCCTGCGGGCACGTCGCGTACGTAGGTGAGACAGCCGGATCCCGTGCTCCGGACGATCCAAGGTCGTCATCGGCTATGCGCTCGTGCTGGTGGCGCTGTTCACCGCTGTTGTCGTGGGGGCTCTTCATGTCTCCCGGGACGCGTCGCACGGGGGCGTACGCGTGCTGGTACCCCGACCCGTGCCGTGGCCGGTGGTGGCCATCCCGGGGTACGGAGTGACCGTGGGAGCGGTCGCCTACCTCATCGAGGCCCTCGCCGGCTGAGCCCGATTCCCCCTGGCGCCGGACGTTTAGCGCAGGCGGGGAGATTGTCACCCGGGTGGCGGTTCCCATTCACCCGCGTGCTCTCAACGCGCGCCGTGCCGTCGCGGGGCGATGACGCTGAGGCCAGCCCATCCGCCGTTCGAAGGAGAAGCAGATGGCCGTGTCGTCCACTCCCGCCCCGCGGATACGTCCGCGTCGCAGGTATACGCTCGCCGCCGTCCTTACCGCCACGGCGTTCGCCACCACCGTTCCCGCCACGAGTGCCCGGGCCGCCGTCCCCGAGGGCGGTGGTGTTGACGCCAAGCCGACGGTGGTGCTGATCCACGGCGCCTGGGCCGACGCTTCGAGCTGGAGCGGTGAGGTGAGGATCCTCAGCAGCCAGGGGTACACCGTGCGCGCCATCGCCAACCCGCTGGAGAACCTCACCACCGACGCGGAGACCGTGGCCGACTTCGTCAAGAGCATCGCCGGCCCCGTCGTGCTGGTCGGCCACTCGTACGGTGGCTCGGTCATCACGAACGCCGCCGCGCAGACGGACAACGTGAAGGCGCTCGTGTACGTCGACGCCGCCGCGCCGGCGGTGGGTGAGACCACCGGATCGCTCAGCGGCGCGACATCAGCGCTCAACGCCCCCGCGAACACGCTGTTCGACAGCGTCCCGTACGCGAACGCCCCGGAGGGCGTGACGAACCTGTACTTGAAGAAGGACATCTTCCTCAAGAAGTTCGCCCAGGACCTTCCGGTCCAGCAGGCCGCCGACCTCTGGGCCTCGCAGCGCGCCGCGTCCATGGCCGTGTTCGACACTCCGTCCGCGTACGCGGCGTGGAAGACGATCCCCTCGTGGTACTTCATCAGCACCGGCGACCAGATCATCACGCCGGAGTCCGAGCTGATGATGGCGCGTCGGGCCGGCTCGAAGATCACCACCTTCAAGGGCGGTTCGCACCTGACGCTCATCTCCCATCCGGCGGCCGTCGCCAAGGTCATTGACGCGGCCATCGACGCGGTCAGCTGACGGCTCGTCGCCAACCCTTCCCCCGGTGCGGCGTCGGCCCACCGGGGGAAGGGTTGCGAGCTGCGGTTGGGCCGGACGGTCGGACTGCGCTGGGCGCTGCTCAGGCTGGTGTCACGCGGCGTGCGCGTGATCGGTGAGCATCTCATGGACAACGTGTCGTGCGATGGCTGCCATGACCGGGTTCGTGTCCCGGTAGTAACGCAGTTCGTCGAGCGCGATCGACAGCGCCCGCTGCCGATCGACGTCACCAGCGACGAGTCGGTCCGGACGGCGGTGGAGCTGGTCCGCGAGGAGGCGGGGCTGCTGGACGTTCTGGTCAACAATGCCGGCATCGTGACCAACGAGGCCGGCGTCGCCGATGGCTCGAAGCCGATCAGCGAGGTCACCGCCGCCGACCTGGAGACCATCTACGCCACCAATGTCTTCGGCATCGTGCGGGTCACCCACGCCTTCCTGCCGCTGCTGTCCGCCGCCGACCACCCCGTGGTGGTGAACGTCAGCAGCGGTCTGGGCTCGCTGGCCCGCGTCACCGATCCCCAGCGGTTCGAAGCGGCGCGGTTCCCGGCCTACGGCTCCTCCAAGAGCGCGGTCAACATGCTCACCGTCCAGTACGCCGAGGCGCTCCCCGAGTTCAAGATCAACGCTGCCGACCCCGGGTACACCGCCACCGACCTCAATGACCACAGGGGTACCAAGACGGTCCAGGAGGGCGCCGACATCATCGTGCGCCTGGCCACGATCGGCGCCGACGGTCCGACGGGTGGCTACTTCGCCGCCGACGGCCCGGTCCCGTGGTGACCCCGGTACGGCTCTGACCGGTGTCGAGGGGCAACGCCCCATGATCGCCGCCAAGTTGCTGTGGGAGACTGCGCTGACAGGGCGGTGGCCGGGTGGTAAACCTCGTCCCGGTGGTACACCGCGTCCCGGCCGCGCGAGTCCACGGCCAGGGCAGGTGGCCGGCCGACGGCCGCCCCTCGGTTCTCGCCTGTCTTTTTCTCGTCTACCTCTTGTGAACGGAGCTCGTCATGACGGCCGGTACAGCCAAGCCCCAGATCGACACCAGCAGGCCGCATCCGGCGCGCGTCTACGACTGGCTTCTGGGCGGGAAGGACAACTACCGCGTCGACCAGGAGGTGGGGGAGCAGCTTCCGGCCATGGCGAAGGACGCGGCGCGGCAGAACCGTGAGTTCATGCGCCGCGCGGCGGCCTGGCTGGCCGGCGACGGCATCGACCAGTTCCTCGACATCGGTACGGGCATCCCCACGCAGCCGAACCTGCACCAGATCGTCCAGGAGGTCGTGCCGACGGCGCGGGTCGTCTACACGGACAACGATCCCATCGTCCTGCGTCACGCGGAGGCCCTGCTGATCAGCAGGCCCGAGGGCGTCACGGACTACATCCAGGCAGACGTGCGGGAGCCGGAAGCGATCCTCGACCACGCCCGTGGCGTCCTGGACTTCGACCGGCCGATCGCGCTCTCGCTGATCGCGCTCATGCACTTCATTTCCGACGACCAGGACCCGTACAGCATCGTGCGTACGCTGGTGGACGCCCTGCCCGCCGGCAGCTACCTGGTCCTGTCGCACGCGGCATCCGACCTCTATCCGGAGATGGCGGAGCGGGTCACCGCCGAGTACGCGAAGGGCGGCATCCGGCTGGGCTTCCGTGCCCGCGCCGGGGTCAGCCGCTTCTTCGACGGGCTCGACCTCGTCGAGCCGGGACTGGTGACGGCGCCGGAGTGGTTCAAGGGCACGTCCGCCCCGGAGGCCGAGGGCAGCGGCATCTACGCCGGAGTGGCCCGCGTCGGCGGCTGACGCCCCACCCGTCCACGCCCCTCCTACCTGTCGGTCGTACCTGTCCGTCTTGAGGTCGCGCACGTAACCGCTCGACCCGCACCCGCTCCACCACGTACCCACTCCCACCAGGGCCCCGGCTGTCACACAGCCGGGGCCCTGTGCTGTGTGATGGGGAACTTTGCGCGCAGTGGGCCTAATGGCGGGAAATCTACCTAGTATGTCGATCTATCGGCTGATGGCAGCTCATCGACCTGCTGATCGGCCTTGCCGAATATACCGCTATGAGGAATTCATGCGAGAACTATTCCGCAGAGGCGGTGTCGTCCTTATGGTTCAGGACATCCGGGGTGGAGCTTCGAGCAGCTCCCACGGGCTGCGGCGGGCATCGCCGTTCCGGTCACGAGGAGGGCAGCGCCATCTATATCGACGTCCACGGGCATGTCACCGCCCCTGACAAGCTCTACGCATACAAAGCCGGGCTGTTGTCCCACCGCGGCGCTCACGGGCGCGGGCGTTCGGGGGTGACCAAGGAACACGTCGTGGAGGCGCTCAACGCGCCGCACCCGAGTTTTGGCAAGATCTCGCATCTGGACCATCTCGATCAGGCCGGGGTTGACCTTCAGTTCATCTCGCCGCGGCCGTTCCAGATGATGCACAGCGAGAGCCCGGCCGCGCTGGTCGAGTGGTTCACCGCGGAGACCAACGACGTCATCGCCATGTGCTGCGAGGTCGACAGCCGCTTCCGCGGCGTCGCGGGCATGCCGCAGTCGATGGAACTCGACCCGGCCGCGTGGACCCGGGAGCTGCGCCGCTGCGTCAACGATCTGGGCTTCGTCGGCGCGACCCTGAACACCGACCCCTACGAGGGACTCCGGCAGCCGCCCGCCATCGGAGACCGCTTCTGGTACCCGGTGTGGGAGGCGCTGTGTGAACTGGACGTGCCGGCCATCATCCACTCCGCGGCCTGCCGGCCCCCGGCCCGGGAGAGCTACTCGCTGCACTTCGTACAGGAGGAGACCTTGGCGGTCGCCGGGCTGCTCCAGTCGACCGTCCTCGACGACTTCCCCGAGCTCAAGATCGTCGTGTCGCACGGCGGCGGGGCCATTCCGTACCAGAAGGGCCGCTTCTACCCCGCCGCCCTGCGGGCGGGCACGACCTTCGAGGAGCGCCTGCGCCGCCTCCACTACGACACCTGCCTCTACACCCGCGACTCGATCGAGTTCCTGCTGCGCACCGTCGGCGTCGACCGCTGCCTGTTCGGTACGGAGAAGCCGGGTACCGGCTCGGTGAAGGACCCGGAGACCGGCCGGTGGATCGACGACATCCATCTGCTCATCGAGGACATCGACTGGCTGACCGACGAGGACAGGGCGGCGCTGTTCGAAACGAACGCCGTCAAGCTGTTCCGCCTGGAGGTGTGAGCACGCATGGCCGATCTCGTGCTGGGCGTGGGCACCTCGCACGGCCCGCTGCTGAACACACCGCCCGAGGACTGGGGACAGCGGGCCGCGGCCGACCGCGCCAACACCGCGCTGGTCTACCGCGGTGCGGACTATCCGTACGCCGAGCTGCTCGCGCTGCGCGCACCCGGGTTCGCCGATGAATGCGCGCTTGAGGTACGCCGTCGCCGCCACGCGGCCTGCCGTGAGGGCATCGAGGAGCTCGGCCGGCGGATCAAGGCCGCCGAGCTCGACGTCCTGGTGGTCGTGAGCAGCGACCACAAGGAGGTGTTCGGGGATGAGCTGCTGCCGCAGTTCGCCTTCTACTGGGGCGACACCATGCGGCACGAGCCCTTCACCCAGGAGCAGCTCGACGGCATGAAGCCGGGCCTGGCCGTCGCCGAGGTGGCCAATGTGCCCGACAGGAGCACCGTCCGCCCGGGCGACTCCGCGCTGGCTCGGTACCTGATCGAGCAGACCTCGGCCGCGGGGTTCGACCCGGCCGCGTCCAGGGGACTGCCAGCGGGAGAATGGGGCAACTCGGGCATACCGCACGGCTGGGGCTTCATCTTCCAACAGGTGCTCGGCGGTGGCGATACGCCGCCGACCGTCCCGGTCTTCGTGAACACCTTCTGGGAGCCGAACCCGCCGTCGGCCGGCCGCTGTTTCGACTTCGGCGTCGCCCTGGGCGAGGCGATCCGGCGTTACCCGGGCAGCCCGCGCGTCGGCATCGTCGCCTCCGGCGGGCTGAGTCACTTCGTCGTCGACGAAGAGCTCGACCGGGCCTTCCTCTCCGCCCTGACCAGTCGCGACGCCGCCTATCTGCGCTCGCTGCCGGACGCGGTGCTGCGGTCCGGGACCTCGGAGATGCGGAACTGGATCGTCGTGGCCGGCGCGTTGCAGTCCTCCTCGCTCAGCGCCGAGCTGGTCGGCTACGAGCCGTGCTACCGCACCGAAGCGGGCACCGGCTGCGCGATGGCCTTCATGACCTGGCAGGCCGACCGTCCCGAGGACATGGAGGGGCACCGATGAACGAGGTACGGACGCCTTCCCCCGCCGCCACCCTGGTGGAACGGCTGCGGGCGCTGGACTCCTGCGCGGTCTCGGACGCCCTGGACGCCTTCGGCATATCCGCGGTGGTGCTCGGGCCCGAGCCGGTGTGGCCGGTACGGCACGTCGTCGCCGGCCGCGTGCGCACGGTCACGGTGGGACCGCGCCGTTCCGACAAGCCGGCGGGCCATGTCGCCGCCGCGGCCGTGGACCTCTCAGGCCCGGAAGATGTGCTCGTCATCGCCAACGAAGGACGCCTGGACGTGTCCTGCTGGGGCGGGATACTCAGCCGCGCCGCGGTCGCCAGGGGCATCGCCGGGGTGGTGGTCGACGGCGCCTGCCGGGACGCCAGCGAGAGCCGGGATCTCGGTCTGCCGGTCTTCGCGCGCGCCGTGGTGCCGGTCAGCGCACGCGGCCGGGTGGTCCAGCACGCGATGGACGAGCCGATCACCTTCGGCGAGATCACCGTACGGCCGGGCGACTACGTCGTCGCCGACGGCAACGGCGTCGCCTTCGTACCCGGGCCCGACGCCCAGCGGATCGTCGCCTTCGCCGAGCGCATCGTCGCCCGCGAGGCGGCCATGGCCGACGCGGTCGCCCAGGGACGGCCAGTCGCCGACGTCATGCACGACAGTCAGTTTCCCGCTACCGAGGAGTCCCGGTCGTGACCAACGATCTTGTCGCCAGTGAGCCGCCCACGGCCGAAGGCCCGGCGCACCCCCTGCGGGGCTACTCGACCGCGACCATCTCCGACGCCCTCGACCGCATCGGCAGGGACGGCTGCCTCCTCGGCATCGCCCCGTTGTTCGACGGCGCGGAGATCTTCGGGCGCGCCTACACCGTCTCGTACGTCGCCGCCGGGCATCCGGCCGGCACGGTGGGGGACTACCTGGACGAGGTGAAGCCGGGCGAGGTGGCGGTGCTCGACAACGACGGCCGCACCGACTGCACGGTCTGGGGCGACATCCTCACCGCGATGGCCGACAACCGCCGTATCGCGGGCACGGTGATCGACGGTGTCTGCCGTGACGTCTGGCGGGCGCTCGACGTGAGCTATCCGCTGTTCACCCGGGGCCGTTACATGCGCACCGGCAAGGACCGGGTCGAGGTCCGGGACGTCCAGTGCCCGGTGAGCATCAGCGGGGTGAATGTCGCGCCCGGTCAGCTGATCATCGCCGACGACGACGGCGCGGTCACCGTGCCGCTCGACGTCGAGGACGACCTGGCGGAGATCTGCCACACCATCCATGTCCGTGAGTCGCGCATCGTCGAGGACGTACTCGCAGGGCGCTCCCTGACCGAGTCACGTGCCGCCCATGGCTACCACCTGCTGCAGAGGAGCCAGGCATGACGACCGCCGCGTCCGAAGACATCGACACCACCGCGTTCCTGAGGCTGGGGACCGCGACGCTCTACGAGGCGTCGAAGCTCGACTGCTTCCTTCCGCCCCGCATCCGGCCGGTCTGGCCCGGCGCCGCGGTCGTCGGCCGGGCACTGCCGGTCGCCACCGCACCGGCCGACAATCTGCCGCTGCACCTCGCGCTCGAAGTCGCAGAACCCGGCGATGTGCTGGTGGTCGACGGGCGGCAGGAGGCCTGCGGCTACTGGGGCGAAGTGCTCACGGCGGCCGCGCAGGCGCGCGGGATAGTGGGGCTGGTGATCGACGGCGGTGTACGCGACGTCGACCGGCTGCGCGAGCGTGGCTTTCCCGTCTTCAGCTCCGGGGTCGCGGTGCGCACCACGGTCAAGGACGACGCGGGCACGGTCGGCGTCCCCATCACCCTGGGCGCGGCCACCGTCAGCCGCGGTGACCTCGTCGTGGCCGACGCGGACGGCGTCGTCGTGATTCCGCGGGCGCTGGTCGCGTCGGTGCTGGACCGCGGCAGGGCGCGCGAGGCCGCCGAGGCGGGCTATCTGAGCCGGATCGCAGGGGGCGAACTCACCCTCGACATCTACGGGTTCCGGCCCGCCGGTACGGACTGAGCCGGCATGGCCGATCTGGACCCCCTCGCACACCGGTCGCTCCTGGTCGAACAGGTACGTCTGGAAGCCTCCGGGGTCGTCTCGCTGACCCTGGTCGATCCGGACGGCGGTGAGCTGCCGCCGTGGGCGCCGGGCGCGCACATCGATCTGCGCCTGCCCAGCGGCACGGTCCGCCAGTACTCGCTGTGCGGCCCACTGGACGATCCGCGCTCCTACACCGTCGCGGTGCTGCGTGAAGAACACGGCCGGGGCGGATCGGTGGAGGTGCACGACTCGGCGCTGGTCGGCCGGGTGCTCCGGGCCCGGGGACCGCGCAACCACTTCGCCCTTGTCGACGCGCCGCACTACCTCTTCCTCGCCGGCGGCATCGGCATCACGCCGATCCTGGCGATGATCCGTCAGGTCGCCGCGCGCGGTGCCTCATGGGAGCTGTACTACGGCGGGCGCACGCGCGACACCATGGCGTTCACCGAGGCGCTCTTGGCCATCGGCGCCGAGCGCGTACACATCGTGCCGCAGGACGAGCGCGGCATGCTGCCGGTCGTCGAGCTCGTGGACGCCGCGCCCGACGGCGCCGCCATCTACTGCTGCGGCCCGGAGGGCATGGTCCTGGCGGTCACCGGGGCATGCGCCGCGGCCAGGCCCGGCGCCCTGCACGTCGAGCGCTTCGGCGCGCCGGCCGGCGGCCTGCCGGGCCGCCCGGTGGCGGCGAGCGCACAGGGTCCGCCGGCCGGCGCGGGCCACTTCACCGTGGAGCTGCGGCGCAGCGGGCTGACCCTGGAGGTCCCGCCGGACAGAACGCTGTTGGACGTGGTCCGTGAGGCCGCGCCCGATGTGGGCTTCTCCTGCGAGGAGGGCTACTGCGGTTCGTGCGAGACGAGGGTGCTCGCCGGTGTGCCCGAACACCACGACACCGTGCTCTCGGACGAGGAACGCGAGCGCGGCGACACGATGATGATCTGCGTCGGGCGGTCGGCCTCGGCGCTGCTCACATTGGACCTCTGAGCACCGCTATTCCATATCAAGGAACTTAGCGAACAACTATTTCTCTATAAGGTATTCCTGGTTAAGGTCGTGTGAACCAGGACTGATCCGAGGAGTGCAGATGTCTATGAGGGCGAGCACGACGGACCGCCTCAAGGGCCGGGTCACCGGCTCGATGGACAAGACTTCCGGTGAGCCCGAGGTTCAACTCCGGCTGTCCGGTGTGACCAGAAGGTTCAACGACGTCATAGCGGTCGACCAGATCGACCTTGAGGTGAAAGCCGGCGAGATATTCGCTCTCCTCGGCCCGAGCGGCTGCGGAAAGAGCACGTCGCTGCGGATGATCGCGGGCCTGGAGAAGATCGACGAGGGCTCGATATCCATGCGGGACAGGGCACTTGCCGATGCCGGGCAGGGCACCTTCCTGCCGTCGGAGAAACGCAACATCGCGATGGTCTTCCAGTCCTACGCGATCTGGCCCCATATGACCGTCGCTCAGAACGTCGCCTTCCCGCTGCGTATGCGCCGGGTGAAGCGCGCGGAACGGCGCCGGAGAGTCGAGGAGATTCTCGCGGTCACCGGACTGGAGGCGGTGGCCGACCGGCCCGCGACCCTGCTCTCGGGCGGCCAGCAGCAGCGGGTCGCGCTCGCCAGGGCGCTCGTCTACACCCCCGACCTGCTGCTGCTCGACGAGCCGTTGTCGAACCTGGACGCCAAGCTGCGCATCCAGATGCGGCGCGAGATCCGAAGACTCAACCAGGAACTCGGTATCACCATGCTCTTCGTCACCCACGACCAGGACGAGGCACTGTCCCTGGCCGACCGCCTCGCGGTGATGAACAAGGGCAAGGTCGAGCAGGTCGGCCGGCCGATGGAGCTCTACGAGCACCCGAAGACGCCGTTCGTACGTGACTTCCTCGGCCGGCTCATCGTCGTCGAGGGCGTCCTCGACGGAGACACGGCGCTACGCCGGGTCCGGCTCGACACCGGCGGCCGGCGGGTCGGCGAGATCGTCGGCCCGGACGTGCCGGCGGGGCTGGGCGAGGGCGACCGGGTGGGCGTGTACCTGCGGCCGGAGGACGTCGACATCAAGCCGTACGACGCCGCCGAGCCGGCCCCGAACCAGGTGATGGCCCGCGTGCTGTCCTCGGCCTACCTCGGCGACAGCTTCGAGTACGTGCTCGACATCGCCGGGTCCAACGTACTGCTCAGCGCCCCGCGCCGAGTGGTCCACCACCCCGGTGACACGGTCGTCGTCGAGGTCGACCCCCAGCGCGCGATGGTGTGGCCGTTGTGAGCGGCGTCCTGCCACCGGTGGCCCCGGACGATGTCGAAGCGCTGCCGGGGCCGGTGCGGAAACTGATCAGCGCGCGCCGCTCCAGCGGCTCCCGGGTGACCGGTGTCGTCGTGCTGCTGCTGGTGGCCGCCGTGACCGTCGTCCCCATCACGCTGCTGCTGCTGAACAGCCTCAATGTCGCGGAACCCGGCGACCCGGCCGGCTACGGCCTGGACAACTGGCGGCAGGCCTTCGCCAACGGCGCGATGTGGGAGTCGGCCTGGAACACCTTGCGTCTCGGCGTGCCGAGGGTACTGATCGGCATGGTGATCGCCACCGTCGTCTCGTGGCTGATCGCGCGCACCGACATGCCAGGCGGCAAGGTCATCGAGGTGTTCCTGTGGTTCTCGTTCTTCATCCCCTCACTGTCGATCACCCTGGGCTGGATCCTGCTGCTCGACCCCGCCAACGGCGTCGTCAACCAGGTGATCAGGATGCTGCCGGGGCTGGGTGACATCAGCGACGGACCGCTGAACATCTACAGCTACTGGGGCATCATCTGGACCCATCTGACCGCCACCACCGTGCCCATCATGGTGATCCTGCTGGTCCCGGCGTTCCGCAGGATGAGCCGGTCGATGGAGGAAGCCGCCCAGATCTGCGGGGCCAGCCGGCTGCGGACCCTGGTGCGCATCACCGTGCCGATGATGCGGCCGGCCATCATCGCCGCCACCCTGCTCAGCTTCGTCTACTCATTGAAGACCTTCGAGATCGAACTGCTGCTGGGCACGCCGATCAATCTGAACGTGTACTCCACCCAGATCTACAACTGGCTGCAGTCGTCCCCGCCGCAGTTCGGCACCGCGACCGCGCTCGGCTCGGTGTTCATCCCGATCCTGATCATGCTGGCGATCGTGCAGCGGTTCGCCGTACGCAGCCGCAGTTACGTCACCGTCGGCGCGCACACCTACAACGACGAGCCCATGCGACTGGGCCGCATCCGCCGCTGGGTCGTCGCCGGGGTGCTCTCCCTCTACGTGGTCTTCACCGTGGTGCTGCCCATGGGCGCGATCGTGCTGGGCTCGTTCATGCGGCGGTTCGGGTTCTTCCAGCTCACCAACCCCTTCACCACGGAGCACTGGTCGGCGCTGTTCAACGACAACCTGTTCGGTTCTTCGGTGCGCAACACCCTGATCATCGGCCTGATCGCCACCCTGGTCGGTGTCCTCGTCTACTTCGTCATCGCCTTCGTCATCGTCCGCAGCGAGCTGCCGACCAGAGGCGGCGTCGATGTGATGGCCTGGCTGCCGGCCGCCGTACCGGGCATGCTGCTGGGCCTGGGGCTGCTGTGGGTCTATCTCGGTACCCCGCTGCGCACCGTTCTCTACGGGAATCTCTTCGGCCTGATCATCGCGCTGGTCATCAGCCACATGGCCACCGGTACGCAGCAGCTGAAGGCCGCCATCCTCCAGGTGAGTCCCGACCTGGACCGGGCGGCGCGCATCTGCGGCGCCAGTCCGGTGCGCTCCTACGTCTTCATCCTCTTCCCGCTGCTCGGTCCTTCGGTGGCCGCGGCGGGGGTCCTCACCTTCCACTCCGCGGTGAGCGACGTCAGCACGGTCGTCCTGCTCAGCAGCAACGACTCCCGGCCGCTGTCGATCCTGCTCCTCGAATACAGCACCAGCGGCGTGCTCGAACAAGCCTCTGTGCTCGGTGTCCTCATCAGCATGCTCACCGTCGGTGTGGCGCTGCTGTCCCGGGCCCTCAGCGGTGGCCGGCTGCGCTCGTCGCGGTCGGCCCGCCGCCTCCGGATGGCCGGCGGTCCCCCGCCGTCATCCCCCTCCGCAACGAAAGCAGGTGCGTCATCAAAAGATTCATCGCTCACCACAACTGGAAGCTGATATCCGCGGGCGCCGCGGTAGCGCTCGCCGCGACCGCGTGCGGCGGCACCGGCGCCTCGGACACGACGACCACGGGCAGCGTGTCCGGCAAGGTCAGCACCGACTGTCCGGATCCCTCGGGCGAGCTGGTCGCCAAGGCGAAGAAGGAGGGCACGGTCGTCATGTCGGGCCCGCCCACCGACACCGTGCGCCAGCAGTTGCCGCAGGCGTTCGAGAAGACGTACGGCGTGAAGCTCGACTACATCGGCACCAGCGGCAAGGACAACGCGGCCCGGCTGCAGTCCGAGCGCAAGGCCAAGATCTACTCCCAGGACGTGTTCCTCGGCGGCGCCGACACCATGGCCAACACGTACCACGCACAGAACTGGATCGCTCCGCTGACCGGCGTGCTGACGCCGACGGAGCTGGACACCAAGGCATGGCGCGGCGGGGCCCTCCCGTTCGTCGACGCGGACAAGAAGATCCTGAGCATCAGCCGGTACGTCAGCGTCCCGGTGGTCATCAACACCGACAAGGTGAAGCCGGACGAGATCAAGACCTGGAAGGACCTGCTCGACCCGAAGTGGAAGGGCAAGATCGCCACGATCGACCCGCGGAGCCCGGGCGGCGCGATCTACAACGTCGGTATGTTCCAGGCCGCCGCGGGGTACGGCGACGACTTCGTCAAGCAGCTGTACAAGGACCAGAAGCCGATCCTCCTCAAAGACTCCCGGCAGGGCACCGACGACCTGGCGAGGGGCAAGTACCCGATCGCCCTGGGACTCGGCCAGCTGGACGTCGACACGGCGGCGGACGACGGGCTGCCGGTCGAGGTGGTCATGCCCGATCTGCTCCAGACCACCAGTGGTTTCGGCTTCCTGGCCGTCTCCGACAAGCCGCCGCACCCGAGCGCGGCCAAGGTGCTGGCCCAGTGGCTGGCCTGCAAGGACGGCAACAAGGCATGGAACGACGCGTACGGGAGCATCAGCACCCGCGCCGACGTCGAGCCGCCGGCGAACCTGCCCGCCTGGCAGGTCCCGAAGGACGGCGTGACGTACTTCGACACCAACTCCTGGGCGTTCCTGACCAAGGGCGTCGGAGAAGCGACGGATCTCATCGAAAGCCTCATCGGTACCAACTAGCGCCCAAGGAGGCACCGGATGACGGTCGCCGAGACCGAGTTGCCCACGATCAAGCGCCCGACGGCCTACGAACAGTGGCTGGCCGACGAGGGACTGAAGGTCGTGGAAGGGCTGTTCATCGAAGACCTGCGCACCGTCGAGCTGGGGGACTGGGCGCGGCGGGAGTGCCGGGCCGCGGTGGCCCGGCTGGAGGGCACCGAGGACGTCAACGACGCCCACATCATCGAGATCGCTCCCGGCGGGCAGATGGCACCGGAGCGCCATCTCTACGAGGAGATCACCTACGTCGTCTCCGGCCGGGGCTCCACCACGGTGTGGAACTCCGCCGGGACGCGGGCGACGTTCGAGTGGAACGCCGGCAGTGTGTTCTCCGTACCGCTCAACGCGTACGCGCAGCACTTCAACGGCAGTGGGTCGCAGCCGGCCCGCTTCTACACCGTCACCAGCGCCCCGCTGGTGATGCGGATGTTCCACAACCGCTCGTTCATCTACGACTGCGACTTCGACTTCACCGACAGGTTCGGGTCGGACAAGGACGACTTCAGCGGCGCCGGCACGGCCTACCAGGCCCGGGTGTGGGAGAGCAGGTTCATTCCCGACGCCGCCGGCATCGAGCTGAAGTCGTGGGCCGCGCGCGGTGCCGGCGGCAGCAACGTGATGCTCGAGATCGCGGACAACAGCCTGTGCGGCCACGTCTCGGAGTTCCCGGTCGGTACGTACAAGAAGGCCCACCGGCACAACGCCGGCGCGCATGTGATCATCCTCGGCGGCACCGGCTTCTCCCTGCTCTGGCGTGAGGGCGAACCGGTCCGCAAGGTCGACTGGCAGCAGGGATCGATCGTGGTGCCGCCGGAGCGGTGGTTCCACCAGCACTTCAACACCGGCACCACTCCGGCCCGCTACCTCGCCCTGCGCTGGGGCAGCAAGAAGTACCCGCTGTTCAAGCAGTTCCTCATCGACCGCCCCACCACCGAGGGCGGCGACCAGATCGAGTACCAGGACGAGGATCCGTCGGTGCGCGCGACCTTCGAGGCCGAGCTCGCCGAGCACGGTACGCACAGCCGTATGGAAGCGGTCTACGCCCGGGCCGGCCTGCGGACCGGCTGACCGGACCGCGACGGCGCCGCAGGAAGGAAGGAGGCGAAATGATCACCTTGGAACGTCACTTCGACGAGGACTTCTACGTCGCGGCCGACGGAGCGACGCTGGCGATCGACTTCTGGAGCTATCTGAACGCGCTGCAGGCGAGGCTCGGGTGGACCTCCGCCGACGACCGGACCTGGCGTTATCTGGAGGAGCTCGTACGCGACATCGAGCCGCTCATCGAGGCTCTCCCGGACACCGACGGGGACGCGGACGCCGAGCCGTACCTTCGCCGGCTCATCGACGCGTGGGCCTCGCACGGAGCCGGGGAGCGCGACGACCTCCGGCAGCGGGTCGCCGCCATGCTGCGGCAGGCCCTGCGGGCCCGGAGCGCGGTGACGCCCGCCGGGGCGGCGCGTCATCCGTGACCCGCGCCCCCTCAGCAATCAGCAGGCAAGAGGAGCACGCTCATGATCAGTGAAGCCGACAACGAATTTCTCACCCGGGTCGGCCCGGGCACCCCGATGGGCGACCTGCTGCGGCGGTACTGGCAGCCGGTCGCCGTCACCGCCGATCTCTCCCCGGACAAGCGCACCAAGCGGATACGGGTACTGGGCGAGGACCTGGTGCTCTACCTGACCGACGAGAACACCTACGCGCTGGTCGCGGAGTCGTGCGCGCACCGGCGGGTGTCCCTGTACTACGGCTTCGTGGAAGGCTGCGAGATCCGTTGCCCGTACCACGGGTGGAAGTACGACCGCACCGGCCAGTGCCTTGAGCAGCCTTTCGAGCAGGAGAACCGGCGGGCCAGGGAGCGCGCCCGCATCGACGCCTACCCCGTACGGGCCTACCGCGGCATCGTCTTCGCCTATATGGGCCCCGGCGAGCCGCCCGTCCTGCCGGAGTGGGATGTGCTCGACCGGCGCGACGGCCACCTCACCCTGTTCATCGAGGCGGACCTGAACTGCAACTGGCTGCAGCCGATGGAGAACGCCGTCGACACCGTGCACACCTTCTGGCTGCACGGGCACACGATGCGCATGAAGGGCATCGACCGCGGCAGTTACTACTACCGCCCCATCGAGAAGTACTCCTTCGAGCAGTTCGAGTGGGGCATCATCAAGCGCCGCGTGTACCGCGACAAGGCCGGTGAGCTGGAGGAGGAGACCGGGCATCCGCTGGTGTTCCCGAACATCCTGCGGCTGCCCGAGGGTCCGCTGCAGGCGATGCACTGGCGGGTGCCCGTGGACGACGAGCACACCATGCTCATCCGGGCCGGTCTGCTCCCGGACAAGCCGGGCGAGGAACGGGTGCACGACGAGGAACCCAGCGTGGTCCGCATCCCGCCGGAGCTGACCGCCGACGGTGATCACGCGATGAACACCTTCACCAGCCAGGACCGGATGGCATGGGAGACACAGGGCGCCGTCTACGACCGTACGAAGGAGATGCTCGGCGCGGAGGACAAGGGAATCGCCATGTACCGCCGCCTGCTGCGGCAGCAGGTCGAGCGCGTGCGGGCCGGCGAGGACCCGATGGCGCTCATCCGCGACCCCGCCAAGTCCGTGGTCACGTTCGATGTGTCCCAAGGCCAGGCCCGGGTGGCCGTGGCCGAGGGCCGGGTGTGATGACCCCCGCGGCCGAGCGCGTCGCGGCGGCCTGCCGGGTCCTCGGCCGGCTGGGGCTCACCCGCGAACCGGCCGGCCACATCAGCATGCTGCTCGACGACGGGACCGTGGCGGTGAAGGCCCGCGGGCCCTCGGAGTCCGGTCTTCGCTTCGCCGGGGCCGAGGACGTGGTGGTGGTCGACCGGGACGGGACGCTGCTCTCGGGCGGGCCAGGACTGACCGCACCTCAGGAACTCGCCATCCACCTGGCGGTGTACCGGGCACGCCCCGACGTCACCAGCGTGGCGCACGTTCACCCCCTGATGCCGGTGCTCTTCGGCATCTGCGATGTCCCGCTGCTGCCGGTGATCGGCGCCTACGACCCGTACGCCCTGCGGCTGCTGGCCCGCGGTGTCCCGACCTTCGAACGCAGCGTGCTGGTGACGACCCCGTCGCTGGGGGACGAGGTGGCCGCCGTGCTCGGGGCGAGCGCCGCCTGTCTGATGCGCGGCCACGGGGTGACGACCGTGGGCGCGAGCCCCGAGGAGGCGGCACTGAACGTCATCAAGCTCAGCGAGCTGGCCGAACTGAACTACCTGGCCCGACAGCTCGGGGAGCCGCGGCAGATCGATACGGCCGAGCGTGAGGCGATCGTCGGTACCGGCCGGACCCGGCCGGAGCTGATCGACTCCGCGTGGCGCTTCTACCGCAGGCTCGCGGACGAGAAGGCCGAGGAGCGGTGAGAACATGTCCGACAGCGCCCTGACCGCCGTACAGCAGTACGGCCACCAGCACGGTCACCCGCACGACCACGACCATGGCCACGACCACAGCGACGACCATGGCCACGACCACGATCACGGCGTGAACATCTCGCCCGACGACCCGGAACATCCGCTGTGGGAACGCGATCAGATCGTACTGACCAGCGTGGGGATCGACATCGGCTCGGCCACCAGCCAGTTGCTCTTCTCCCGGCTGACGCTGCGCCGGCTGGGCCGCGAGTTGTCCAGCGCCTTCGTCGTCGTGGACAAGCACGTCATCCACGAGTCGGCCGTCGCCCTGACGCCCTACGCCGACGGACTGCGCATCGACGACGAGCGGCTGAAGGCCATCGTCGACGAGGCATTCGAGAGCGCCGGTATCTCGGCCGACGAGGTCGACACCGGAGCGGTCATCCTCACCGGTGAGGCCACCCGCCGCCGGAACGCTCGAGCCATCGCCGACCTGTTCGCGGCTCGGACGGGCCGCTTCATCTGTGCCACGGCCGGGCACGACATGGAGGCGGCACTCGCCGCCCACGGGTCGGGCGCGGTGGCCAGGAGCGAGCGCGACCACGCACGCGTACTCAACATCGACATCGGCGGCGGCACCACCAAGCTGTCGGTGGCCGAGTCCGGCACCGTCCGGTCGACCAGCGCGCTGCACCTGGGCGCGCGGCTGATCGTGGCCGACGACTCCGGCCGGATCGTCCGGCTGGAGCCCGCGGGCAGACGACTGGCCGCGGCGCTCGGCAGGGACTGGTCGCTGGGCGACCGGGTCGGAGCGGCCGAACTGGCCGAACTGGCGGCGCTGATGGCCGACACCGTCATCGCGGAGGTCAACCGGACGCCGGCGCCACTCGGCGATCTCGACTGGATCCGTCTCACGGAACCGCTGACCGAGCACGGTCCTTACGACGCTGTTCTGTTCTCCGGTGGAGTGGCCGAGTACGTCTACGGGCGCGAGGCACGGGAGTTCGGCGACCTGGGGTTGCTGTTCGGCCGCGCGCTTGCCGAGCGGACCGGCCGGCTGCCGGGCCCGGTGGAGGACAGCGGCCGGGCGATCAGGGCGACGGTGCTCGGGGCGTCCCAGTACACCGTGCAGGTGAGCGGGAACACCATCCACATCAGCGACCCCGACCTGCTGCCGCTGCACAACCTGCGGGTGGTCCGCCCCGATGTGGACCTGGCGGGTACGGTCGATCCGGATCAGATCGCGGCCGCGATCGAGAGACACCTGTCCCGCGCCGAGGCGGATCCGGACGACGCGCTGGTTTTCGGATTCCGGTGGAGCGGACTGCCGAGCTTTCCCCGTCTGGACGCCTTCGTCGAGGGCATCCGGCGTGGTCTGAGCGGCAGGATCGCGGCGGGCCTGCCGCTGTGTCTGCTCTTCGACGGCGACATCGCCAGAACCGTCGGAGGCATCCTGCTCGACCAGGGAGTCACGACCCCGGTGGTCTCCGTCGACGGCATCGCGGTCACCGAGTTCGACTTCGTCGACATCGGCGCGGTGCTGCCCAAGTCCGGGACCGTACCGGTCTCGCTCAAGTCGATGGTGTTCTCGCTGTGACCGGCGGACCCGCGTGGGCGAGGCCGCCGCCGTTACCCCCGGCCGTCCGGCTCAGCCCGCCTTGTTGAAGGCATCACGCACCGACGCCTGCGCCTGGACCAGCAGATGCGCGAGTTCGCCGGCCTGCTCGACGGTCTCCAGCCGCGAGCTCGGTACGGCCACGGCGATAGCCGCGAGCGGGTAGCCGATGAGATCGTAGATCGCCATCCCCACGGCGCAGATGCTGCTCTCACCCTCTCCGAAGTTCACCGCGTAGCCGTTGTCCCGGATTTCGTCGAGCTCGGACTCCAACTCGCGCCATGTCGAGATGGAGTTCGGTGTACGGGTGTCCAACTGCCGGGTGGGGTAGCGCCGGTCCAGGTCACTGGCCGGCAGCGCCGCCAGGATCGCCTTGCCGCCGGCCGTGCAGTGGGCCGGCAGGACGATCCCGGTGCGGGTGGCGACACGCACCGACCGTGAGCCCTCCACACAGTCGATGAAACGGACGGAATCGCCTTCGAGCAGCAGCAGACTGACCGTCTCCTGCGTGTCTTCACTGAGCTGTTCGAGCACCGGGCGGGCCGCGTGCCGGATGTCGACGCGGCCGATGGCCGACAGACCGATCTCCAGCAGGGCGGGGCCGGGGCGGTAGACACCGTTCGGCTTGTCCTGCGTCACGAAGCCTTGCCGGCGCAGTGCGGTCAGCAGCCGGTGCGCGGTGGAACGGGCGACGCACAAGTCGTCGGCGGCCTCGGCGACGCGCAGTGCGCGGCGCTCGCCGATGAGACGCAGCAACTGCAGGGCGTTGTCGACCGATGACAGGCCCGTCTGTGCCGAGTTCGGGACGGAGGGGCGGGGTTCATCTCGAACAGTATTCTCCATGCCGGAATAGTAGCGCCAACTCTTTCGTGGCGCGGAATAATCGCTAAGGTTTGGTGCTATGACATTCGTGTCGAATCATCCTGGGCCGCCTGTGCTCATCCTCGGCGGCGGCCCCGTCGGCGCCACCGCGGCCTGGGCACTCGCCCGGGCAGGCGTACAGGTACACCTCATCGAGCGCGAGCCGGAGCCGCGTACCGACTGGCGTGCGTCGACATTTCATCCGCCGACCCTCGAACTGCTCGACGAACTCGGCCTGGCCGCGCAGATGCACGCGGAAGGGCTGGTGGTGCCGCGCTACCAGTACCGCGACCGGCGGGCCGGCCTGGTGGCCGAGTTCGACTTCACCCTGTTGAAGGAGGAGACGAAGTACCCGCACCGCCTTCAGCTGAACCAGCAGCACCTGGTCCGGATGCTGGTGGAGCGGCTCGTCGACGCGCCGAATGTCACCCTGCACTACGGCACGGAGGCCACGGCGATCCGCACCGACGACGACGGGGTGGTGGTGGAGGGGCGGGGCCCGTCGGGCGCGGTGAGTCTGCGCGGCGGTTTCCTGGTGGCCGCGGACGGTGCGAGCAGCACGGCCCGCGGACTGCTCGGCGTGGAGTTCACGGGCTTCACCTACCCGGAGCGGTTCCTGATCGCCAGCACCTCGGCCGACTTCCGCTCGCTCATCCCCGGCATCGCCGACGTCAATTACGTCGCCGACCCTGAGGAATGGCTCTTCCTGCTGCGCACACCGGAGTCATGGCGCGCGGTGTACCCCCTCCCGCCCGGTCAGACGTACGAGCGGGCCACCGACCTCGCGGAGATACAGCAACGCCTCCAGGGCATCGCGGCCCTGCCGGGCGGCTACGAGATCGGCGACCACCAGATCTACACCGTGCACCAGCGGGTGGCGAACTCGTTCGTGGCCGGCCGCTGCGCGCTGATCGGCGACGCCGCGCACATCAACAGCCCGCTCGGCGGGGTGGGGCTCAACAGCGGTATCCACGACGCGGTCGACCTCGCGCGACGGCTCGCCCGCGTCCTCAACGACGGAGCGGACGAGGACGCCGAGCTGGCGACCTTCGCCGAGGTGCGCCGGCAGGTGGCCGTCGAGTACGTACAGGCGGACACCAAGCGCAACACGGAGCGGATCGGCGAGCGCGACGAGGACAAACGGCGGGCCAACCACGACGAGCTGCGCGCCGTCGCGGCCGACCCCGACCGGGCACGGGCCTGGTGCCGGCGTGCCTCCCTGCTCGAGTCGGTGGCCCGCTTCGGCATCGGCCTGCCGCCCCAGGACGTCCGCCGCCGCATCGACACGGCGGCGAACTCCACCCCATGAGTGCACCGTTGCCGCCGGCCCGCCCGGGCGCGGCACAGGCGAAAGAGGACCCATGACGCTCGATGAGACCCCACGCGCGCGGACCGATGAAGACGATCAGCTGGCCTCCCTGTACACGGATCTGGCGGCCGTCGACCTCTACCCGCTGTGGACGATCACCCGTGATCTGCTCACGCCCGCCCCGCGCCCCCGCTCGGTCCCGTGGCTGTGGCGCGCGCGGGTACTGACCGAACTCGCCGAACGCGCACTGCGGTTGGTGCCCGTGGAGCGCGGCGGGGAACGGCGGGTGCTGAGCCTCGGCAATCCGGGCCTGGCGGGACAGCCCTACGCGGCCGGAACCCTGTGGGGCGCCATTCAGTGCCTCGGCCCCGGTGAGACGGCGCCCGCCCACCGCCACACCCCGGGCGCCATCCGGTTCATCCTGTCCGGGGACGGCGTCGCGACCACGGTCGACGGCGATGTGTGCGACATGCACCCCGGGGACCTGATCCTCACACCGTCGTGGAACTGGCACGATCACAGCAGTACGAGCGACGGCCCGATGCTCTGGTTCGACGGGCTCGACCTGCCGATGATCGAGGCACTCGACGCGGTGTTCTTCGAGCCGTACCCCGATGTCCGGCAGCCGGGCGCGGAACCGCGCAACCGGTCGGAGGCCGAGGCCGGCCCAGGGCCACGCTTCGTCAGCGGAGCCGTACGCGACGTCCTCACCACCGAGCACTCACCGCTGCTGGTCTACCGGTGGCCCGACACCGACAGGGAGCTGTCCCGGCTGGCCGCCGAGAGCGGCGCACCGCTGGTGAGCCTCGAATACGTCAACCCCGAGACCGGCGCCAGCGTGCTGCCGACCATGAGCTGTGGCATGCACCGGTTCGTACCGGGCGCGAAGACCCTCCCCGTGCGCCGCACCGGCAACAGCGTCTTCGTCGTCCACCGCGGGTCCGGCTGGTCGGTGATCGACGGCCAGCGCTTCGACTGGTCGGCCGGTGACATGTTCGTCGTCCCCTCCTGGGCCGCCGTCGAGCACACCAGCGGCGAGGGCGCGGACCTGTTCAGCATCAGCGACACCCCGGTGCTGCGGGCACTGGGACTCCACCGCGAACTGACCCTCGACGCCGCCCAACAGGTGACCGGCGTCTTCACCCCGGCGAACCTGGACACGGTGAGCGTATGAAACTCGCGATCTTCGACGACAACCGCCTCGGTGTCGTCACCGGTGACGAAGTGGTGGACGTCACCGGCGCACTGCCCTGGCCGCACGAGCCCGATCCGCTGCTCGCCGGCTGGTGGCGGGCGCTGTGCCGGGACTTCGCCGCGCTCGCACCCGCCCTGGAGGCGGCGGCCAGGAGCGGCCGGGGGCAGCCGCTGGACTCGGTACGCCTGGCCGCGCCGGTGCTGGGGCCGACGAAGGTCATCGCCTCGGCCAGCAACTACCAGGAACACATCGACGAGATGCACTCGGTCCAGCAGCGCACCCTGGGTCAGGTCGAGTCCTGGATGATGAACTTCGACATCTTCCTGAAGGCGCCCTCGTCGATCGTGGGGCCCGGGTCCGGCATCGTGCTGCCGCGCGACGTGCTCGCCGAGGGCAGCGAAATCCACCACGAGTCCGAGCTCGTCGTCGTGATCGGCACCGGCGGCAAGGACATCGCGGTCGAGAACGCGCTGGACCATGTTCTCGGCTACACGATCGGGCTGGACATCACCGTACGGAGCCCGGCCGACCGGTCGCGGCGCAAGAGTTACGACACCTTCAGCCCGCTCGGCCCCTGGCTCACGACGAGCGACGAGGCGGGCGATCCCGCGGACTTCGACATCCTGCTGACCTGCAACGGCGAGACGCGCCAGGCGGTCAACACGTCCACGATGATCACCCCTGTGCCGCAGATCGTCGCCTATGCGTCGCGCATGATGACGCTGCACCCCGGCGACGTGATCTTCACCGGCGCACCCCCCGGTGTCGGGCCGATTCTGCCGGGCGACGTGCTGGACACATCGATCAGCCGACTCGGCGCCATGACGATGACAGTCCGGGCCGAGGATGCCATCTATTCCTGATATAGGAATACTTGCCAGGACTATTCCTGGGGAGCGAACTTCGTGGCTATGGTCCTGACACTTGCCAGCCAATGGCTCATTCGCACCGAAAACAGGTGAAGGCAATGTCAATGACGACGAAGGCCAGATTCATCCTCCCGGCGGCCGTGGTACTGCTCCTCAGCGCCTGCGGGGAGAGCCCGTCCACCGCTCCCGCCGCAGGCACCGCTTCCGGCAGCGCCGGCGGCAAGACCGTCTCAGCGGGGTGTCCGGACCCCGACGGCGCCCTCGCCCAACGGGCCAAGAAGGACGGGGAGGTAGTCATGACGGGTACGCCGGACGGCAGTGTGCGCACCGACGTGCCGAAGGCGTTCGAGCAGACCTACGGCGTCAAGGTCACCTACGTCGGCGGCCGTAACAGCGACATCGCGGCCAAGCTCCAGTCCGAGCGCAAGGCCGGCATCTTCACCCATGACGTCTTCGGCGGTGGTGGCAACACCATGACGAGCACCTACTACGGCGAGGGGTGGATCGGCTCCCTCAAGGACGTGCTCGACCCGGCGTTGCTCACCGCGGACAACTGGCGCGACGGCGCGCCCAAGTGGGTCGATCCGGAGAAGGAGATGATCCTTCAGCTGTCGAACTACGTCGACTCCGGCGTCGTCGTCAACACCGACCTGGTGAAGGACGGCGATCTGACCACCTTCGAGGACATGCTCGATCCGAAGTGGAAGGGCAAGATCGTCGTCGACGACCCGCGTTCCAACGGCGGAGCCATCTACGACGTCGGCACCTTCGCGCAGGCTTACGGCGAGGACTTCGTCAAGTCCCTCTACGTCGACCAGAAGCCGACCCTGCTGACCGACCAGCGCCAGGAGCTGGACGACATCGCCCGGGGCAAGTACGCCTTCGGCCTGTCCCTGCAGAACGCGGAGACCGAAGAGGCGCTCGCCGAGGGGCTGCCGCTGAAGCAGCTCAAACTGACCGGCGCTCCGCCGGTGGCGACCGGCGGCTCCAGCCTGCTGGCCATCGACAACAAGGCTCCGCACCCGGACGCCGCCAGTCTGCTGGTCAACTGGCTGGTCTGCAAGGACGGCAACTCCGTGTGGATGAACGCCCTCCAGGTTCCCAGCACCCGCGCGGACGTGCCGGCGCCGGCCGAACTGGGCGCGACCGTCCCCGAGGCGGGCAGCGAGTACTACGACAGCTACGGCTGGGACGTACTGACGAAGGACGTGAAGCGGCTGCAGAAGATGCTGATCGACCTGCTCGGTCCCCAGTAGTCCGGCCGTCCGACGGTGTTCCGGTCGCATCCTTGGAGGAATTCATGACAGCGCAGCCGTCCGCCACACCACCGACCGCGTACGCGCGGTGGTCCCGCGGCCAGGGCATCGACATCATCCCCGGCTTCCACATCCCCGATCTGCGGGCGGTCGCCCTCAAACCCTGGGCACGGACGGGCGGCTACGGCTGTTTCATCACCCACGACGACAGCGACCGCAGCAACGACTGCTACCTGAGCCGGATCCCGGCAGGGGAGAGCCTTCACCCGGTGCGGCATCTGCACGAGCTGATGATCTACGTGCTCTCCGGGCGGGGAAGCACGACGGTATGGGGTCCTGACTCGGTGCCGCAGAGCTTCGAGTGGGAGCGGGGCTCGCTGTTCGCCATCCCGCTGAACGTCCGCTACCAGCACTTCAACAGCAGCGGTGAACAGCCGGCGACCCTGCTCGCGGTGACCAACGCGCCGGTGCTGATCAATCTGTTCGACGAAGCCGAGTTCCTCTTCAACTGCCCGTACGACTTCCCCTCGCGTTTCTCCGGGGCCGCCGGCTACTTCAGCGGCGAGGGCACGCTGACCGGCCGGCTGTGGGAGACCAACTTCGTCCCCGACGTGCGCGGCTTCCAGCTCGTGGACTACCGCGAACGCGGCGCCGGCGGCACGAACGTCCAGTTCAAACTGGCCAGGAACACGATGATGGCGCATGTGTCGGAGTTCCCGGTCGGGACGTACAAGAAAGCCCACCGGCATTCGCCCGGCGCCCATGTGGTGATCCTCAGCGGGACCGGATACAGCCTGATGTGGAAGGAGGGCGAGCCGGTCACCCGCTACGACTGGTCCGAGGGCTCACTCGTCATCCCACCGGGCGAGACCTTCCACCAGCACTTCAACACCGGTGCCACACCGGCCCGTTACCTCGCCCTGCGCCATCTCAACGCCCGCCGTGATCCGGCGACCGGGCTGCCCATGTCCACGGTCAGCACCCGGCTGGGCGGCGACCAGATCGACTACGAGGACGAGGACCCGGTGGTCCGGCGGATGTACCGCGACGCGTGCGCCGAGAACGGCATCGCGTCGCGTATGGAGGAGTTCTATTCCTGAGTCCTGTCCAGAGAAAGGAATGACTGATGGCGTCGTCCGGCCGGGCCCGGGAAACGTTCTACGACAGCTGGATGCGGAAGGAAGGTCTGCCGGTCCATCGCGGCTACGGCATCGCCGACGTCCGCACGCTGGAGCGCGCCGACTGGGCACGCACCGGCGGCAAGGCGGCCTTCGTCCATCTGCACGGCATGGAGGGCTTCACCGGTATGCACATCGGTGAGATCGCCGCCCGCCGGTCGCTGGACCGCCAGCAGCACCTGCACCAGCAGTTCATCACCGTCCTGTCCGGGCGCGGCGCGGCCGATGTATGGCTGCCGGGCGACTCGCGCAGGACCACCTTCGAGTGGGCGCGGGGCAGCTTCTTCGCCATTCCGCTCAACTGCTCCTACGTCCTGCACAACACCGGGTCCGAGCCCGTCGTGTACATGGCCGTCAACGACGCGCCCATGGTGATGGACCTGTTCCACAACGAGGACTTCATCTTCGCCAACGACTACCGTTTCACCGACCGGTTCTCGCCCGGCGACGCGTACTACTCGACCAGCGAGCGCTACCAGAACTACTTCGGCGGCGTCGCCGAGACCAACTTCATCGCCGACATCCACCGGATCGCGCTGGACTCCCTGGGCGTCAAGGGCAGCGGCGTGGACGCGACCGTCTTCGAGATGGCGGGCAACACCGTCGCCGCGCACATCACCTCGTGGCCGGTGGGGCGTTATCACAAGGCCCATCACCATCTGGGCGGGGCCATTCTCTACGGCCTGCGGTCGAGCGGGTATGTACTCATCTGGCCTCAGGAGGCGGGCAGCCGCCCGTATCTGGCGGGCAACGGCGATCGGGTGGTGCGGGTGGAGTGGGGAGAGGGCTCCGTCTACAGCCCGCCGAGCAAATGGTTCCACCAGCACTTCAACACCGGGTCGGGGACCGCCCGGCAACTGGCCTTCCGCGGCGGGGTGAAACACCCGACGGGTATCCGCCGGGCCGGGAACCCGATCGTGGACGGCCGTCCCGGAGTACTCGTCAGCGTACGGGAAGGAGGCAGCCTGCTTCCGTACGAGGACGAGGACCCGCGGATACGCCGCGACTACCTCGACGCCCTGGCCGCACGCGGCGTCTCACCCGATATGCCCGACGAGCTGTACGTGAGCTCGCCCTGATCCCCGGGCGGAAGCCCCGGGATCGACGGCGGGGCGGTACCGACGGCCGGTGAGCCGTCGGTACCGCCCCGCCGGTGATTACGGTGTCTGCTTCAGCAACTCAGGTTGGCACCCGGGTCGACTCCGAGGATCTGTGTGAAGCCCGTGTAGCTGTTGATCCTGCTCTGCACCTGCGCGGGGTTTCCGCCGTTGCATTCGAGGCTTCCGTTGATGCTGCGGATGGTCTCGCCGAATCCCGCGCCGTTCACCATGGCGTTGTGCGGTGTCATGGTTCCCGGACCGTTCTGGGTGTTCCAGTACCAGAGGCCGGTCTTCCAGGCCACGGCGGAATCGTTCTGCACGAGATCGGGGTTGTTCAGCAGATCGATGCCCAGCGCGTCGCCCGCGGACTTGTAGTTGAAGTTCCAGCTGAGCTGAATCGGGCCACGCCCGTAGTACTTGTCCTGGCCCGCCGGGCAGCCATAGGGCTGGGACGAGTCGCAATAGTGCGGGTAATTCGCTGTGTTCTGTTCGACCACATGGACGAGGCCGCCGGTCTCGTGGCTGACATTCGCGAGGAAGGCGGCCGCTTCCTGCTTCCGTACGGTGTCACTTCCCGTGCCGGAGAAGCCCGGATAGGCGCTCAGGGCGGCGGTCAGGCCGCCATAGGTGTAGAACGAGTTCCGGTTCGGGAACATCTGATTGAACTGGGCCTCGCTGACGACGAAATCGGCCGCCGGGGCCGACTGCGCCGCGGAGGACGGCGCGAGAGACAGCAGGGAGAACGCGGCGGCCGAGGCGGTCGCGGTAAGCAGTCCGAGGATGCGCTGACGCACGGTGACTCACTCCTTGGATCCGGCCGCCGTACGCGCGGCGGCCCAGGCAGGTGTGTGGGGGGATTTCAGGCACGCGTGTGTGCACCGGCAGGCGGCCTGGTGGGGGTGGGGCGAGCTGGTGGCGCGAGAGGGTGGGGCGAGCTGTGGCTCGTACGGGTGAGCCCCCGCCTGAGGTGTCAGGGGCTCACCCTGCGTGAGTCGGGTCCGGAGGACCTCAGCCGCCGACGTTCACGTCGATGCAGGCGTAGAAGGCGTTCGTGGTGTCCGCGACATTCCAGACCGCGAGGACCTTCTGATGACCCGACAGGCCGCCGAAGTTCACCTGGTGGGTGACGGTCGCTCCCGGCTTCGCTCCGTTGTCGTTGAATTCGGCGATCTGCTGCCCGCCGGCGAAGTACTGCCAGGTGCTGGTGGCGTGCTGCGCGGTCAGCTTCCACTGGAATGACGTGGTGCTGCCCACGGGCGTCACGGTCCAGCCCTTGGAGTCGTCGTCCAGCTCGGCGAACCGTGAGTTTCCGCCGCTGCAGCTGGTGAGCCCCTTGGGCCCTTCCACGCTCTGCGGTTCGTACGTGATATCGCCGCAGCTGACCGTTCCCGCGGCGCACTGGGCCTGCCTGCTGGGGGGCGAGGAGATATATCCGTGGGCGCTGGCGGAACTCGCGGGAAGGCTCAGGGCGAGAACCGGCGCGACAACGGCGCCGAGGGCAGCGGCCAGCTTCCTTTTGGCATGCATGAAGTACTCCTTCACATCAGGTCTTCCTGCGCGATTCCGGGTTGTGGGGAACCCGGATACGGCAGGTCGGCCTCTCGAGTGTGGGGGCCAAGAGGCGCGAAGGTCGGCGGTGGATTCCCTTCCGTGCGCAGCGGAAATGACGTTGCATCCGGGAAAGGTCTCTACCACTTGGCCTAGACCATACAGGTCGACGTGTTCCCGTCAAGGGTGCTGTGCGAACGGCTTGGTGGGGCCGCGGCCGGACTGATTGACGTGAGCGCGTCACGGTCATACGTTCTGGGAGCGCTCTCGGTACCCCCTGTCCTCGCCCATGTCGTCCGACCCCGGAGCCGCTCATGTGGACAACGATGTCAGCTCGGATGCGCCGCCTGGTGGCGCCGGTCGTCACCACGCTCGCCGTCGGTACTCTCGCCGCGGCGGACCCCCAGGCCGTCGCCGCCCCCACCGCCGCCATCTGCAACACGTACTGCGACGCCCGTGACCCCGCGCTCGCGCCGCAGGACCGCGCCCCCGTCTCCGCGGCGCTCTTCTCCCGCTCCATCACCCTCCACTTCGACGACCAGGACGCGATGGGCTGGGCCTCACTCGGCGACGGCAGCCCCGGCGACGAGGTGTGGCTGGACCGGTCCTTCGACGGCGGGCGCACCTGGAGCTCCGGCAGCCGCCTCGGCGCCACCACCGTGCCCGCAGGACAGCGCGGCTGGCGCACCCTCATGTACAACGTCGACGACTGGAACAACCACGGCGTCGGCGCCCTGCGGGCCTGCGGCAAGGCCGGCGACCGTACGGAGATCGCCTGCACGCCCTGGGCGCGTACGACCTGGAACGCGGGCGACCGGCGCAAGGCCGCGGCCACCGCGCAGATGTAGTTCTACAACAACGGCACCGGCCTGTTCGACACCACCGGCTGGTGGAACTCCGCCAACGCGCTCACCGCCGTCATCGACAACATCCGGGTCTCCGGCATGCCCAGTTACCGGTACGCCATCGCCAACACGTACGACCGTCAACTGAACGCCCAGGCCGGCCAGTTCCGCAACGACTACATCGACGACACCGGCTGGTGGGGGCTGGCCTGGGTCGCCGCGTACGACGCCACCGGCGACAGCCGCTATCTGAACACCGCCCGCGCGGACGCCGACCACATGGCCGCCTACTGGGACGGCACCTGCGGCGGCGGCGTGTGGTGGAGCACCGCGAAGACGTACAAGAACGCCATCGCCAACTCCCTCTACATCCAGCTCAACGCGGCGCTGCACAACCGCGTCGCGGGAGACACGGCGTATCTCGGCAGAGCGCGTGCCGGATGGTCCTGGTTCCAGGGCACCGGCATGGTCAACGGCTCGCACCTGGTGAACGACGGCATCGATCTGTCCACCTGCCGCAACAACGGCAGCACCGTCTGGTCGTACAACCAGGGCGTGCTGCTCGGCGCGCTCACCGAACTGCACCGCGCCACCGGGGAAGGACAACTCCTCACCGCCGCACGGCAGATCGCCGACGCGGCCACCACCACGTCCTCGCTGAACACCACCGACGGCATCCTGCGTGACCCGTGCGAGAGCGGGGACTGCGGAGCCGACGGACCGTCCTTCAAGGGCGCGCACGTACGCGGTCTGGGCGCGCTCAACGCCGCGCTCGCCGATCATCCCTACACGGCGTATCTGAAGAGGCAGGCCGACGCCGCCTACGCCAGGGACCGCAATCCGCTCGATCAGTACGGACTGCGCTGGAACGGACCGCTCGACACGGCGGACGCGGCTCGCCAGCAGAGCGCCCTCGACCTGCTCAACGCCGCGCCCTGAGCCCTCACTTCACGCGGGTCCGCTACCTCGTTCGAGTGGCTCTGGCGGAAACGGCTCCCGCCGGGGACCGTGGGCTCTCTAGTCTCGGTGTCAGCCGACCTCAGGGAGCCCGTGATGCAGAAGCAGCCCGCCACGCAGCCCCCGTCTGTGGATGTCGCACAGCTGGCCTGGGCGGTGCTCGTGCTGGAGCAGGCGCAGCAGCTCCTCAAGGGAGCCGAGGACGCCTGCCGGCTGCACACCGTCACCGGCGGGACGGGCGAGCACCAGGCGGGCCTGTCCCTGCTGGCCTCGGGGGCGACCGAGGCCGCCGTCACCATGGCCTCGGCCCTCGGCTTCGCCACCGCCGGCCTGGAGACCAAGGCGTCGTGGAAACTTCGCGGCGCCCGCTACCTCGGCAATCTCCCCACCGGTGTCAGCCGCATGGACCGTCCGCTCGAACCGGCCGTGATCGAAGGTCTCCTGCTGGTGCGTCAGGTGGCCGAGTTCTACAACCCGGACACGGTGCGGGAGATCGACGTCGCGCTCGCCGCGACCGCCCCGTCCTGGCCGCCCGCCGGCCGCGAGATGGGCTGAGGGCAACCGGCTCCGCCTCTCGGCATCACTGCGGGTGAGTGAGCGGACCGTATCCGCTGCGGATGCGGGATCGCTGGTCAGCGGCGATGGTGGGAGGGAATACGTTTCGAGCGAGGAGCCGAACATGTCGATGCTCGACAAGCTGAAGGGCCTCATCAAGGGGCATGAGGACACGGCACGCAAGGGGGTGGTCAAGGGCGGCGACGCGTTCGACCAGAAGACGCAGAACAAGTACAGCGGCCAGACAGACGCCGCCCAGAAGAAGATGAATGAGCAGCTCGGGAACGAGCCGCCGTCGGACAAGCGTCCCCCGCAGAGCTGATACGCCGCACAGCTGACGTCGTCGTCTGACGTCGTTGTCCCGCACGCGCGCGCCACCGGACCGAGCGTCGTCATCATCGACGGACCGCCGACGGATCGGTGGCTTGCGTGTGCCTTTGCGTGTGCCTCAGGCTCCCGCGGATACCGTCTTTTTCTTCTCCAGGGCGACTCGCACCAGCGCGGAGGCGAACACCGCCGGGTCGGCGTCGCCGGCCAGGCGTGCCAGTGCCTCGGGATGGTCGGGCAGTCCGAGGCGGTGTGCCCCTTGGAGCGCCTTCTCGTCCAGATACGGCGCGAGCTCCGGCCAGACGGCCTGCGCCTCGCGCAGGAAGATGTCCACACCGACGGGACCGAGTCCGGGCACCTCTCGCAGCAGTCGGCGCAGGGCGTCGACATCCGTGCCCGCCGCGTCACGCAGCCGCCGCAGATCGCCGCCGTACTCGTCGAGAAGCAGCTCGGCCCCCTCGCCGAGCTGGGTCGCGGTCCGTTCGTCATAACGTCGGTAGCCGCCCCGGCCCAGTGCGTCCACGCGCTCCTGCCAGCCGGCGTCCGCCATCCGCCGGGCACTGTCGAGCCCGGAGTCCGTGAGCGCACGCGAGGTCGCCACCGCGGTGTCGCTGCGGATCCGCGCGCTCAGCAGACAGGCCAGCACCAGTGTCTGATAGAGCGGCTGGGGAGTGTCGCGCAGACGGATGTGTGCTTCCGCCGCGTACGTACGGCCGTGGGTGTCGAGCAGCTCCCGTACGGTCTCCTGGTTGCCGGTTCTCGTCACCATGCGCCTCCTCCGTGAGGCAGCCGCCGCGGCGCTACTCCTCAACCACGCGCTAGTCCCTGCCCCCATTATTGTCACTCGGCCAGGTGCCGGTCGCACGCTCGATGGCCTTGGCGCCCGACCGGTCCACGGCGCTGCGCACGACCGCGAAGATGGCGCCCTGGACGGCGGCCGCCAGCAGGACTTCGCCCCAGCCACGGTCCCGGTCGAGGGCGTCCGGCGCGTTGTCCTCGTGGCGCAGGGCCTTCCATGTCGTCTGGAAGGCCAGCCCCGCCAGCGCTCCGCCCGTCCAGCCGAGCACGAACCCGACCGGCCGGTAGGCGAGCGTGAGTTTCTGCTTCTTCTTCACCCGAGTCTCCTTCGCTGACTGCGCCGGCTGCGCCGGTTGCGCCGACCGCGCGGATGGCGGCCGTGTCCTGCCGGTTGGCGCGACAAGAGGTCGGGTGCCCTCCTGGGATGGATGCACACAGGTGATCGCGACGGCCCCGCGCCTCCACCGGCGTGGGGACACGGCGCGTGCCGTGCGTGGGGGTACGCGGCACACGCCGTGTGTTCATGAGGCGGCCCGTGCGGGGCCCGCCGTACACGCACTACACGATCGGCGGGCCCTCCCCGTATGACACCTTCCGGAGTGACCTGCGTCACAGGGGCTCAGTCGGTGAGGCACTCCGGCACGTCCGGCGCGTCGCGGGTGCGGACCCCCGGCAGCCAGCCGTGCCGGCCCTGGGGGGTCCGCACCAGATACCAGCGCGTCGAGGAGATGCCCGACTCGTCCTCGGTCCGGGTGCCGTCATCGATCGCACAGCGTGCCGTCAGCCGGTCGTCGTGCCAGACCGGCGTGACCTGGTTGCCCTGCGCCGCGTAGCGCGCGTACGGATCCACCGCTAGGCGCAGCGCGCACTCCGTCGTGCGCGGTCCACGGCAGCCGCGGACCGCGTGGTACACGCTCATGGCCGTTCCCGCGCTGTCGGCGGGCGGCGCGAGTTCAGGTGCCGGCCGGCCGGCACCTGAACTCGTCGGCCACCACGCCCCGAGGGCGACCGCGGCCACTGACGCCGCCGCCAGCACGGCGGCCAGGACGGGGTGCGGAAGCCGGTCCGCCCTGCGGGGCGCCGACGCGGGGGAGCGGACGCGCTCCCACAGGCCGTGCGGGAGACCTATCTCCTCCTCGGCGGCCCGCAGCCGTTCGCGCAGGGCCGCGGCCACGGGGTCGTCGTCAGGCCTGCTCATGGCGCTCTCCGTCCCGGATGTTCCGGCCCTCCCGGGCGTCCTGGCCCTCGGCGGCCAGGGTGCGCAGTTTCTCCAGCGCGCGGGCGCGGTGCCGGGCGGCCGTACCCCGGTGCACCTTCATGATCTTCGCGGCCTGGTCGATGGTGTAGCCGTCGAGATCCACCAGGATCACCACTCCGGCCTGCCGCGCCGACAGCCGGCTCAGCAGCCGCAGCGCTTCCCACTCGCTCTGCCGCCGCGCCAGTCCGCCGTCCCAGCCGTGAGCCTGCGCCGCGCCGGGGTCCTCGGTCGGCACCTGCCGTATCTCCTTCCTGCGCGCGTCGCGTACGGCGCTCAGCAGCGCCGCGAAGGCGTAGGCGTACGGCTCCGGGTGGGCCAGCAGCCGTTCCGGGCCGGCCACCAGCTTCAGATACGTCTCATGGACCGCGTCCTCCGCCGACTGGCGCGCCCCGGACAGCATCACGGCCCTGCGGTACAGCCTGGGCAGCAGCGCGCAGAACAGGGTGTCGAACGGCGTCCGTCCGGGAGGAGGGGGGCCGGTCTCTTCGTCGAGGGCCATCGGTCCCCATGAATTCCCACCGTGGGCCCCGGCCAACCGGAACGCCCCCGGGGTATCGGGACCGTCCGAAATCCGTTCGAAAGTCGAACCGGTAGCGCTTTCCGTGCGTGCCATTACTGACATGAGCACGACCATCGCTGGAGAGGGACCAACCCGCAATGAACAGACCGGAGTTACCCCGCGCCTGGCGCGCGGCCGCCGTCCTCGCCCTCGCTCTCGGCACCGTCCTCGCGGTCCCGACCGCGTCCTTCGCCCTTACCACCGCCTCCGTACCGGCCACCGCCCACGCACCGGCCGCCACCACCCCCGTCGTCACCTGGGCCGCCAGCGCCGACCGGCTGGACACGGCCGTCCCCGCGCGGACCCACCGGATCGTCGTGCACACCAGCGCCGGCGGAAGCGGGCTGCGGATCCGGCTGTCCAACGCCTTCGGTGAGCAGCCGGTGACCTTCGGCCGCGCCTACGCGGGTGTACGGTCCTCCGGCGCCGCGCTGGTGCCCGGCAGCAACCGCGCGCTGTCCTTCGCCGGCGCTCCGTCGGTGACCGTCCCGCCGGGCGGATCCGTCTACAGCGACCCGCTGCGCGGCACCGTGGGCCCGCAGTCCGATCTGGCTATCAGCGTCTACGTACAGAACGCGGCCGGCACGGCCACCGGTCACCGGCAGGGGCTCCAGACTTCCTACATCGCGCCCGCCGGCAACCACGCCGCCGAGGAGGCCGCCACGTCCTACACCCAGCAGACGGGCTCCCGTTACTACCTGGACGCGGTGGTGGTCGACGCCCCGGCCGGTACCGGCGCCGTCGTGGCTCTCGGGGACTCGATCACCGACGGCTCCATCTCCACCGGGGACGCCAACCGCCGCTGGCCCGACTTCCTCGCGGGCCGGCTGCGGAGCGACGCCGGTACCACCCTCAAGGGTGTCGCCAACGAGGGGATCTCCGGCAACAAGGTCCTCTCCGACGGCGCCGGGCAGAGCGCGCTGAAGCGGCTGAACCGGGACGTCCTGTCGCAGCGGGGTCTGCGCACGGTGATCCTGCTCGAAGGGGTCAACGACATCAAGGCCAACCCCGCGCCCACGGCGGCCCAGCTGATCGACGGATACCGTCAGATCATCGAGCGGACACATGCCGCCGGCGCCTGTGTGGTCGGGGCGACCGTCATGCCGTACCAGGGCTGGCAGGAGTGGAACGAGGGCGGCGAAGCGGTCCGCCAGGCGGTCAACTCCTTCATCCGGAGCGGCGCGTTCGACGGGGTCGTGGACTTCGACGCGGCGGTCAAGGACCCGGCCGCCCCGGCGAAGATCCTGCCCGCGTACGACAGCGGGGACCATCTGCACCCGAACGACGCGGGCATGAAGGTCATGGGGGACACCGTCAGTATTCCGAGCCTGCGCTGCGACCGCTGACCCCCGCCCCCACCCGCTGACCTGGCCTGGGGGGCGGAGGCCCGCGCCCTCGCCCCCTTGTCAGTGACCCGCCGAAGAGGCGGGCTCAGCCGAGCAGCCGCAGAGACGTCGCGGATCTGCCCAGCCGGACCGTCTGACCCCATGTCAGCTCCAGCGCGTCGCTCTCCATGCCGTCGCCGAAGGCCACCAGCCGGTCGGACTCGACGGTGAGCCGCAGCCGTTCCGTGTCGGCCAGCACCCCTTCCACCAGCGAGGTGCCGGTGGCGGGGGAGGGCCAGGCCTCCCTGACGTACCAGATCAGCCGGTTGTCGGTGGGACCGGGAAGCGGCAGGGCGCTGCCGCGTTCCCGCCGCAGCGAGCGCAGCCAGCCCGTGGCGCCCGTGCCGGTGCCGACCAGCACGCCGGACGACGCCTGGGCCTCGCCGGGAGCCGTCCCGTCGTCAGGGCCGAGGCGGTAGCGGGCGGTCTGGTGGCCCGGCCGGCCGAGATAGATCTCGTTGAGCGCGAGCAGCCGCTCGCTGTCGTCGGCGACCGCCTCCACCATGGTCAGCTCGTCGACGGAGCCGGCGCGGGCGGCCGCCGCCCGCAGCAGTCCGGCCGCGTCGGCCGCCCGATGGCGTACCAGCACACCCGGGTTGCGGCCCGGGTCCGTGTCGATCCCGACCACCGGCTGGCCCGACAGATACTTGGCGGCGTTGGCGACCAGTCCGTCCTGGCCCACGACGATCACCACATCCTCGGGGGCGAACAGGAACCGGTCCAGGTCCGCCCGCTCCACCCGCGCCTGCCGCCATTGCAAGGGCACAGCGGCCGCCACCTCGGCGAGCGCCCTCCGCGCCCGGTGGTGACGCTCCGCCACCTCCTCGATGGACCGGCCGCGCGAGGAGAGGAAGAAGGCGGCCTGGCCGTGGGTGCCGTGCCGGGTGAGCAGCTCCTCGTACTCACTGGTGCGGTGCACCAGCACCGCGCGCGGCGCGAGGCTCACCGCCGCTCCCCGCCCGCCCCGCCGAGCTTGGCCAGCAGGCCGGTGAGGACATCGGGGGAGAGGGTGACGCTGTCGATGCGCGGCAGGTTCTCGGCGAGCCTGGTGGCGGCCAGCGCGTGCAGCGTGGCGGCGTCCGCATCGCCGTGGACCCGCAGCCAGGCGGACTGGGCGCCGGCCCGCGCCTCGCCGGTCTCCCGCGCGGCCTCGGCCTGCGCCTTGGCCAGCCGTACGGTACGCAGCGCCTCGGCCTCGGCGCGTATGGCGTCCGCCGCCGCGCTCTCCTCGGCCTCACGGCGGGCGTTGGCGCCCTGTTGCTCGACCAGCCGTTCCTCCCTGCGGGCCAGTTCGATCTTGCTGGCGAGTTCGTTCTCCGCGATGGCGCGCTCGCGCTCCACGGCCACGGCGCGGCGCTCATAGGTGGCCCGGTCCGCCTCCTGCTGGATCTGTTCCCGCGTGGGGGTGCGCAGCGCGCGCTCCACCTCGGGCTCCGGGCGGATGGCGACGACCCGGGCCGCCACCACCTCGATCCCGGTGGCGGGCAGCCGCGGTTCCGCCGCCAGACCGCCGGAGATCCGCTCCCGTACCGACGCCACGCCGTCCGCCAGGGTTTCCGAGAGCGAGGTACGGGCCAGTACGTCGAGCGCGTGCTGCTGGGCGGTCTCGGTGAGCAGGGTGGAGATCTGCTCCAGCGGGGCGCCGCGCCAGACGCCGGTGTCCGGGTCGATGGAGAAGTCCAGTCGGGCGGCCGCGGTGGCGGGTTCGCTGATCCGGTACGTCACGGTGGCCTGCACGGTGACGTCCTGGAAGTCCGACGTACGCGCGTGGAAGGCCATCGCCAACTCGCGGTCGTCCACCGGGATCTCGGAGAGCGCGGCGGTCAGCGCCCGGAACCAGAAGCTCAGCCCGGGACCGTCGTGGACGAGCCGGCCGCGCCGGTGGTGGCGGATATGGGCGGTGGGCGCGGAGCGCAGATGGCGCCGGCCGAGGCGCCGGGTGATGTCGGCCATGGAAAGGACCCCCTCTTCTCGTCAAGAAGACGCTATCGAGGGGGTCCGTTATCGTCAAGGTGACGAAAGAGGGGGGCGGGCCCGTTCGCAGGGGAATCCCGGGGGTCAGGCGATGGACGCCGAGATGATCGCGGAGACCGCGATGTTGCAGGACGCCGTCACCCACACCGCCGGATGCGGCTCCGGCTCCACCAGCGTCGCTCCCAGCTTCCCCGGCGTGACGAGATCGACCACCAGGAACGCCACCGCCATCATCACCAGGCCCAGCAGCCCGAACAGGGCGGTCGACGCGAGCCCCTTGCCGAAGTCGTCGTACGTCGTCCAGATCGACGTGAACACGATGCCGCCGATGCCCAGCAGGGCCGAGCTGAGGAGGATCGCGGCGTTGCGGTTGCGCTCCTCCCAGATCTGCTTGCCGAGCTTTCCGGGGGTCAGCATGTCCACCAGGACGATGCCGAGGATCAGCAGGACCACACCGAGTGCCCCGTAGGCACCGGCCCGGCCAAGTCCATTGACTATGTCGCTCATTGAGTAGTCCGTCTCCGCGGCTGAAGGTGGCTGAAGGTGGCTGAAGGTGGCTGAAGCCGATCGAGGCAAAGGCGCCGCAAAATGTATCGCACGGACCCCGCGCCCCGTCTGACCCGTACGGCCCAGCAACGCTGACCCCCCGCGCGCCGCGCCGCAGAGAGTGGAGTCGTACGTCCACACCTCCCCGACACCCGGAGCCCGCCATGACCCGTCAGAACCGGCACGACCTCGGCCTGCTCGCCCTGCGGCTCGGCGCCGGAGCGGTGCTCGCGGCGCACGGCACCCAGAAACTGTTCGGCTGGTTCGGCGGCGCCGGGATCAACGGGACCGGTCAGGGCATGGAGGCCATGGGCTTCCGGCCGGGCAGGCCGAGCGCCGTCGCCTCCGGGCTGGCCGAGGCCGGCGGCGGGCTGCTGCTGGCCCTGGGCCTGGCCACCCCGGCGGCCGGGGCCGCGGCGGCGGGCGGCATGGCGGCGGCGGTCTCGGTCCATGTCCCCAACGGGTTCTTCAACCAGGCGGGCGGCCTGGAGCATCCGGGCTTCCTCGGCTGGACCGCGGCGTGCATCGGCCTCATGGGGGCCGGACGCTACTCGCTCGACCACGCCACCTGTCACCGCCTCAACCAGGACTGGATGGTCCCGGCCGCCTTCGTGACGAGCGCGGCCGCGGCCGCGGTGATCATCCACAAGCGGGCCAAGGCGCTGGAGGCGGCCGCCGACGAGGGCGCGAACTGACGGCGCGGCAGGGAGGCAGCCGTCATGGCGGACATCGACATCCGCGACAACCGGCCGAAGGGCCGCCTGGAGGCGTACGAGGACGGCCAGGTCGTCGGCCTCATCGTCTACTTCACCCTGGACGCCACCCCCGCCGCACTGGTCGCCGTGCACACCGTGGTGGAGGAGAGCCATGAGGGGAAGGGCATCGCGGGCGCGCTGGTACGGGAGTTCTACGCGATGGCCGGGCGCGAGGGCGTGCCGGTCGTACCGCTGTGCCCGTACGCGTCCGGATGGGCGCGCCGCCATCCCGACGAGGCCCCCGCGGCCCCGGCCGACGCGGTCAGGGCCGCGGAGGAACAGCTGAAGGCCGGCCCCCCACGCCGGTGAAACGCGCCTGTGGCACAACAGCCCTAGAGCCTGTCGGGCTCTTACGACCTGGTGCACGATAGCCAGCGGGCTCCCGACGCCCTGCGACTCCGCCTCCGGCGTTGTCGTCAGTCGACGACGCTCCGCGTCGCCTCCCTCCTCCGCCTTGGATGCGAAGCCGCAAGACGCCGCTCGCTGATCCACTGGCTATCGTGCACCAGGTCGTTAGCATGGCGATCATGCTTGCGCTGCTGCACACCTCCCCGGTCCATGTACCGGTCTTCGACGCGCTGCGGGACGCCGGCCATCCGGGGCTCGCCCTGCGGCATCTGGTCCACGAGGACCTCCTCGCCCGGGCTGTGGCCGAGGGGCCTCAGGCCGTGGCGGCCGGCGTCGAAGCGGCGCTCGCCGCCGCCGTCGCGGCGGGGGCGAGCGCCGTGCTCTGCACCTGCTCCACGATCGGCGGGGTGGCCGAACGGGCCGGCGAGGCCCTCGGCGTGCCGGTGCTGCGGGTCGACCGGCCGATGGCGCGCGCGGCGGCCTCGGCCGGCCGGGTCGTGGTGGTGGCCGCGCTGGAGAGCACACTGGAACCGACGGCCGAGCTGATCCGCGAGGAGGCGGCGGGACGCCCGGTGGATCTGCGTACGCTGGTGGTGGAGGGCGCCTGGGCACGCTTCGAGGCCGGTGACCGCGACGGCTATCTGGACGCGGTCGCCGCCGCCGTCGACAGCGTCACGGCGGCGGATGTGATCGTGCTGGCCCAGGTCTCGATGGCCGACGCGGCGCGGCGCACCACCAACACCACGCCGGTGCTCTCCAGCCCGCGCCCCGGGCTGGCCGCCGCCGCGGCCGCCGCCGGGGCCTGACGGGCGGCCCCGCGGATCACCCTGACGGGCGGCCCGCGGATCATGAGTGGACCCGGCGCGCGTGGGCAGGCGCACCACGAGACATTGGGAACGCACGACCCGCACTACTGGAGGTCAGGCATGACCAGCCCTTACCCCGACCCCGTACCGCCCTCGCCCACGCCGACCCCCGGCCCGCCAGGACCCGAGCCGGGACCGCTGCCGGGACCGGCGCCCGTTCCCTCGCCGCCGCCGACCCCGGCGCCCCCGCCGCGCCCCTCGCCGGTGCCCACGCCGGACCCGATTCCCAGCCCGCCGGGCCCCGACCCCGTACCGGAGCCGGAGCCCGCACCCGGGCCGCTCGGCTGATCAGCCGGCCGCGACCTCGGAACGGTCGCCGCCCCACAGGGTGTGGAACGAGCCCTCACGGTCGGTGCGCCGGTAGGTGTGCGCGCCGAAGAAGTCGCGCTGCGCCTGGGTGAGCGCGGCGGGCAGCCGCTCCGCGCGCAGCGCGTCGTAGTACGCGAGCGCCGCGGAGAAGCCCGGTGTCGGGACACCCTGGTGCACCGCGGCGGCGATCACCGCGCGCCAGTCGTCCTGCGCCGCGCCGATCTCCTCGGCGAACTGCTTGTCGGACAGCAGACTCGGCAGGTCGCGCTGCGTGTCGTACGCCTCGCGGATCCGGTCGAGGAACGCGGCACGGATGATGCAGCCCGCCCGCCAGATCGCGGCGACCGAACCGAGGTCGATGTCCCAGCCGTACTCCTCACTGCCCGCCTGGATCTGGTGGAAGCCCTGGGTGTACGAGACGATCTTGGACGCGTAGAGCGCCTGCTCGACCTGGTCGGCGAAGCGCGCCGCGGCGGCCTCGTCCAGCGGCGCAGCCGCCGGGCCCGCCAGTGAGCGGGACGCCTCACGCAGCGCCGCGTGCCCGGACAGGGAGCGCGCGAAGACCGCCTCGGCGATGCCGGAGACCGGCACGCCCAGATCGAGGGCGATCTGTACGGTCCAGCGTCCGGTGCCCTTCTGCTCGGCCTGGTCGGTGACGATGTCCACGAACGGCTTGCCGGTCGCCTCGTCCGTGTGGGCGAGCACCTCCGCCGTGATGTCGATCAGGTACGAGTCGAGCCGGCCGGTGTTCCAGGTCCTGAAGGTCTCCGCGATCCGGGCGGGGGAGTAGCCCGCGACGGACCGCAGCAGGTGGTACGCCTCGGCGATCAGCTGCATGTCGGCGTACTCGATGCCGTTGTGGACCATCTTCACGAAGTGGCCCGCGCCGTCCGGACCGATATGGGCGACGGTGGGCGCTCCGTCGGGCGCCTTCGCGGCGATCTTCTCCAGCAGCGGGCCGAGCGACGCGTACGACTCTGCGGAGCCGCCCGGCATGATGCTGGGACCGTGCAGCGCGCCCTCCTCGCCGCCCGAGATGCCGACGCCGACGAAGTGGATGCCGCGCTCGCGCAGCTCCTTCTCGCGGCGGCGGGTGTCGGCGAAGTGGGCGTTGCCGCCGTCGATGATGACGTCGCCCTTCTCCAGCAGCGGGGCGAACTCCTGGATCACGGCGTCCGTCGGATCGCCGGCCTTCACCATGATGATGAGACGGCGCGGGCGCTCCAGCGCCGCGACGAAGTCCGCCGCGGACTCCGCGGCGACAAAGGTGCCCTCGTCGCCGAACTCGTCCACCAGCGCACGGGTCTTCGACGCGGTGCGGTTGTGCACGGCGACGGTGAGGCCGTTGCGGGCGAAGTTCCGGGCGAGGTTGCGGCCCATCACCGCAAGCCCCGTGACGCCGATCTGGGCAGTACCACTCATGCGTGCGCTCCTGGATGTCCGTCGGATGTGCCGCGCCCGCCCGTAGGGATACGTACTGCCGGACACGGCCGTTCGTCAATCGTCAAGCCGCCCGGAGGGTTCCGCATTTCCGGGCCTGTCGCATCGTGCCGTGTTCACCCTACGAACGCGAGGGGGTGTGGGCCGGATGCACCGCCGGGACCGCCGTTACCGGGCCGGCGGCAACAGCGCGCGGACCGGGGATCGTTCACGAAGTATTGACACTCTCTCAGCGGCGGCGTAACACTGGCACCGCTTTGGAGAGCGCTCTCCCACAGGATTCCGGCTTCTCGCCGAACACGGGTACGGCTCTCCGCGGTGCACCATCCAGCTCCACTCTCCCCCCCACCGCACACCCGACGTGTGCGGACGAAGAGCGGCATGGAGGTCCGCATGGCCGATAGATTCCGCAGAACCGCCCTGGTGTCCGCGTTGCTCGTCGCCACCGCCCTGGCCCTGGTGGCCTTCGGGCTCACCGCGATCCCGGACGCCACCACCGCCACCGCGCGCGCGGCCGAACACCCGGCCGCGGCGGCGAAGGCAGCCCACGCCGGGCACAAGATGGCCCCGGCCGTCCCCGTACCGTCCGGCGACGATCCCGACGGGGACGGATACATTCCGGCGAATCCGCCCGTGACCGGGGTGGTGCCGTCCGCCGAGATTCCGCCGCACCGTTACTTCCACGAGTTCCAGGCGAACTGCACGGTCTCGCACGCCAGGCCGGACGACCCGATCGTCTTCCCGGGCCAGCCCGGCGCGTCGCACAACCACACCTTCATGGGCAACACCACGACCGATGCCGCGAGCACCACCGCTTCGCTGAGCGGCGGCGGCACCGCGTGCAAGGCGCCCGGTGACAAGTCCGCGTACTGGATGCCGACCCTCTACAAGGGCGCTCAGGAGATCCGCCCGGTCGGCCCGCAGACCATCTACTACAAGTCGGGCGTCACCGACTACCGGAGCGTGCGGCCGTTCCCCAAGGGGCTGCGCTTCGTGGTCGGCAACCCGATGCAGACCGCCGAACAGTTCCGTAACCACCCGGGCTGGGTGGAGGGCTGGGAGTGCGGGGAGTCGTACAACAACACCGAATTCCCGGCGAGCTGCCCGACCGCCCAGGACGTGCAGCTCAACCTGCGCTTCCAGGCACCCAGTTGCTGGGACGGCAAGTACCTGGACACGCCCAATCACCAGAGCCATATGGCCTATCCGACCGCCCAGGGCGCCAACCAGGACGTCTGCCCCACCTCGCACCCGGTGGCCCTGCCGATGATCGAGTTCAAGATGGCCTGGCCCGTCAACGGCGATATGTCGCAGGTCAGGCTGGCCAGCGGAACCGGCCACTCCTTCCACTACGACTTCTTCAACGCCTGGGACGACGCCACGCTGAGGGCCCTGACGCAGCACTGCGTCATCGAGGGTCTCCAGTGTGACGCCCGCGGGTACGACCAGGCCCATCCCGAGGCCGGCGCCGCGCTCAACGCGAACTACGAACTGCCCTGACCGTCGCGCTCTCCCTCGTGGGTGCTCCGCGCCCATGGGGGAGAGCGCTCTCCCACCCCAGAGGGGACAGCACCCCATGTACCGACCAGCCATCAGAAAGCGGCGGGCGGCGGCCCCGCTCGCCGTCACCGCCCTGCTCGCCGCGTGCGCCGTGGCCCTCCCGGCCCCGGCCGCCCACGCCGCGGGCAGCGTCGTCAAGGTCACCGGATCGCAGGGAAACTGGCAGCTCACCGTCGACGGAGCGCCCTACCAGGTCAAGGGCCTGACCTGGGGCCCCGCCGTGGCCGATGCCGCGCGCTATATGCCCGACGTCGCGTCGATGGGCGCCAATACCGTACGGACCTGGGGCACCGACGCCACCAGCAAGCCGCTCTTCGACGCGGCGGCCGCCAACCGGGTCAAGGTGATCGCCGGGTTCTGGCTCCAGCCGGGGGGCGGTCCCGGCAGCGGTGGCTGCGTCAACTACCTCACGGACACCACGTACAAGAACGACATGCTCGCGGAGTTCCCCAAGTGGGTGGACACCTACAAGGACCACCCGGGCGTGCTGATGTGGAACGTCGGCAACGAGTCCGTCCTCGGGCTGCAGAACTGCTACAGCGGGGACGCGCTGGAGCAGCAGCGCAACGCGTACACCACCTTCGTCAATGAGATCGCGAAGAAGATCCACGCCGTCGACCCCAACCACCCGGTGACCTCGACCGACGCGTGGACCGGGGCCTGGCCGTACTACAAGCGCAACGCGCCCGACCTCGATCTGTACGCCGTGAACTCCTACGGCGATGTGTGCAACATCAAGCAGACCTGGGAGTCCGGCGGCTACACCAAGCCGTACATCGTCACCGAGGGCGGCCCGGCCGGCGAGTGGGAGGTGCCGAACGACGCCAACGGAGTGCCCGACGAACCCGCGGACACCGCGAAGGCGGCCGGCTACACCAAGGCCTGGGACTGCGTCACCGGGCACCGGGGAGTGGCGCTCGGGGCGACGCTCTTCCACTACGGCACGGAGTACGACTTCGGCGGCGTCTGGTTCAACCTGCTGCCCGCAGGACAGAAGCGGCTGTCGTACTACGCGGTCAAGAAGGCGTACGGCGGTGACACCTCCCGGGACAACACGCCGCCCGTGATCTCCTCGATGACCGTCGACGGGGCCGCCTCGGTCCCGGCCGGCCGGGAGTTCACGATCCGCGCCTCGATCGCGGACCCGGACGGCGATCCGCTCTCCTACCAGGTGCTCGTCGGCAGCAAGTACCTGGACAACGCGGGTCAGTTGAACGACGCGCAGTTCACCGCCCAGGGCAACGGCACCTTCAAGGTGACCGCCCCCGAGCGGCTCGGCGTGTGGAAGGTCTACATCAAGGCCTCCGACGGCAAGGGTAATGTCGGCATCGAGACGAAGTCGTTCAAGGTAGTGCCGCCGCCGGTCGGCGGGACCAACATCGCCAGGGGCAAGCCGGCCACGGCCTCCACGTTCCAGCCGACCGGAACCGGCTGCCCCTGCACCGCGGGGAACGCGGTGGACGGCTCGCTCGACACCCGGTGGGCGAGTGACTGGAGCGACGGGCAGTGGATCCAGGTCGATCTGGGCGCCAAGACCGCGTTCCGTCATGTGCAGCTCGCCTGGGAGGCCGCGTACGCCAAGGGCTACACCCTTCAGACCTCCGACAACGGCCAGGACTGGACGACCCTGCGCACCGTCACCGACGGCAATGGCGGGATCGATGACTACGACGTCACCGGCAACGCCCGCTATGTGAGGGTCAACGCGTCCGTACGGGGCACCCCGTGGGGCTACTCGCTCTACGAGTTCGGCGTGTACAGCTGAGTTCGTAGCCCGGGCCGCGCCGTCTCCACCCCGCTGTCGGCGCGGCCCGGCAGTCCGCGGCGGGCCACGGCAGTCCGTGGCCCGCCGCGGATTCTGCTGTGCGCGGGACACAGCCGGGACCGGGCCAGGACGCGGTCGGCACATGGCCGACGCCCGGCCGGGCGCTCGGGTACGGGCTCCGGTTGGCGGCAAAGTCCGTACCGCCTCGGGCACCGAACGGGCACGGACCTGGCTTAAATCGGGCAGTGATCCGGGTAACACCGACCCCGTTCACGGCCTTGATCAGCGCAGATGCCCTGGGTGAAACGGGCCTGAACGGGCACAGTCGATGCTGCGAAGAGCCTGGTCGCCGCCGGTCTCTTGCTTGTACAAACGACGCATGAGCCCGAACGGGTGCTGAGCCGCAGCAAGCAGGGAAGTGTGTTGTCGTGGACACCGACGAGCGCCGACGAGAAATTCTTGAGATCGCCCGACGTGACGGGTCAGTGGAAGTCACCGCACTGGCCGGGAAGCTTCATGTGGCCAAGGAGACCGTCCGGCGCGATCTGCACGCCCTGGAGGAACACGGGCTGGTGCGGCGCACCCATGGCGGCGCCTATCCGGTGGAGAGCGCCGGGTTCGAGACGACTCTCGCGGTACGGACCACCCGCCTCGTACCCCAGAAGTCACGGATCGCGGCGGCCGCCGCCGATCTCCTCGGCGACGCGGAAACGGTCTTCGTCGACGAGGGCTTCACCCCCCAGCTCGTCGCCGAGGCCCTGCCCCGGGACCGGCCGCTGACCGTGGTCACCGCGTCCCTCGCGGTGGCGACCGCACTCGCCGACGCGGAGAAGATCGCCGTGCTGCTGCTCGGCGGCCGGGTGCGCGGTTCCACGATGGCCACGGTCGACCACTGGACCACCCGGATGCTCTCCGAATTCGTCATCGACCTGGCGTACGTCGGAGCCAACGGCATCTCCCGTGAATACGGCCTGACCACCCCCGATCCGGCCGTCAGCGAGGTGAAGGCCCAGGCGATGCGCAGCGCGCGGCGCCGTGTCTTCGCCGGCATCCATACCAAGTTCGGCGCGGTCAGCTTCTGCCGGTTCGCCGAGGTCAGCGACTTCGAATCGATCGTCACGGACTCGGGGCTGCCCTCGGCGGAGGCGCAGCGCTACTCCCTCCTCGGACCGCAGGTCATCCGCGTCTGAACCCGCACCAACCCCCTCACGTGTGCCCATGGCCCCCGCCCGACAGGCCGGGAGGCGGGGCGGACACGTCCCCAGAACCCCTTACGCACCATCGAATGATCAGGAGAATCTCATGCCCCTCCAGCAACGACGACGTGCAATCAGCGTGCGTGTGGGCGCGGGCGCGGCCCTGGCGGCGCTCCTCGCGGGGTGCAGCGGCGCGGGCGGCACCTCTTCCGGCGGGGATGACACCCTCAACGTGCTCATGGTGAACAACCCGCAGATGGTCGAGTTGCAGAAGCTGACCGCGGACAACTTCACGAAGGAGACCGGAATCAAGGTCAACTTCACGGTCCTGCCGGAGAACGACGTCCGCGACAAGATCACTCAGGACTTCTCGAACCAGGCCGGTCAGTACGACGTCGCCACGATCAGCAACTTCGAGGTGCCGTTCTACGCCAAGAACGGCTGGCTGCACCCGCTCGACGACTACACCGCCAAGGACAAGGCCTTCGACCAGGGCGACATACTCAAGCCCCTCCAGGAGTCCCTGACCGCGGAGGACGGCAAGCTCTACGGCCAGCCCTTCTACGGCGAGTCGTCCTTCCTCATGTACCGCAAGGACGTCTTCGACGCGAAGAACCTGACGATGCCGGCGAAGCCCACCTGGCAGGAGGTCGCCGATCTCGCCGCCAAGGCGGACGGCGCGGAGAAGGGCATGAAGGGCATCTGTCTGCGCGGACTGCCCGGCTGGGGCGAGGTCATCGCGCCGCTGACCACCGTCGTCAACACCATGGGCGGCACCTGGTTCACCAAGGACTGGGAGGCTCAGCTCACCTCCCCGGAGTTCACCAAGGCCACCCAGTTCTATGTCGACCTGGTGCGCAAGCACGGTGAGGCGGGCGCGCCGCAGTCCGGCTACGCCGAGTGCCTCAACAACATGACGCAGGGCAAGACCGCCATGTGGTACGACGCCACCGCCGGCGCCGGATCGCTGGAGGCGAAGGGCTCCCCGGTCAAGGGCAAGATCGGCTATGTGCCGGCGCCCGTGGACAAGACGGAAAGCTCCGGCTGGCTCTACACCTGGGCCTGGGGCATGCAGAAGGCGTCCACCAAGACCGAGAGCGCCTGGAAGTTCATGTCCTGGGCGTCCAGCAAGGAGTACGAGAACCTCGTCGGCGAGAAGATCGGCTGGGCCAATGTGCCCGCGGGCAAGCGCGCCTCGACCTACGCCAACCCCGACTACCTGAAGGACGCGGCCGCGTTCGCCGACGTCACCAAGCAGGCCATCGCCAGCGCCAACCCGCGTGACCCGGGCACCCAGCCCCGCCCGACGGTCGGCATCCAGTTCGTCGACATCCCGGAGTTCACCGACCTGGGCACCAAGGTCTCGCAGGAGATCAGCGCGGCCATCGCGGGCAAGAAGTCGGTCGCCGAGGCGCTGAAGGTCTCGCAGGCGCTCGCCGAGAAGGTGGGCGAGGAGCAGCGGTGAGTACCTCCGTCAGCACACCCCCACTGTCCCCGGCCGGCGCGTCGCGCCCCTCCCCGCAGCGGCGGGCCGGCCGGGGGGCCTCGGGACGGGCCCGCGCCTGGGCCACCCGCGCCCCCCTCCTGCCCGCCCTCGTCTTCCTCGTCGCCGTCACCCAGCTGCCCTTCGTGGCCACGCTGGTGATCTCGCTCTTCGACTGGAACTCGCTCGCCCCCGACGAGCGCGCCTTCGCCGGGCTCTCCAACTACGGGTCCGTGTTCAGCGACGCGAGCCTGCGCGACTCGGTGTTCACCACGGTCCTGCTCACCGCGAGCGTCGTGATCGTCAGCGTGGTCCTCGGACTGCTGCTGGCCCTGCTGCTCGACCGTAAGTTCATGGGCCGTGGCTTTGTCCGCACCCTGCTGATCACCCCGTTCCTGCTGGTCCCCGTCTCGGCGGCGCTGCTGTGGAAGCACGCGCTCTACAACCCCGAGTACGGCCTGCTGAACGGCGCGTGGGCCTGGTTCGCCGGACTGTTCGGCGACTCCGCCCCGGCCCAGCCGGACTGGATCTCCGACATGCCGCTGCTGGCGGTCGAGGCCTCCCTCATCTGGCAGTGGACGCCGTTCATGATGCTCATCCTGCTCGCCGGACTGCAGAGCAGGCCCGCCGAGATCACGGAGGCGGCGAAGCTGGACGGCGCGACCGGCTGGCAGGCGTTCCGCTACCTCACCCTGCCGCATCTGCGCCGCTATCTGGAGCTGGGCATCCTGCTCGGCTCGATCTACATCGTGCAGAACTTCGACGCGGTCTTCACCCTCACCTCGGGAGGACTGGGCACCGCGAACCTTCCGTACACCATCTACCAGACCTTCTACCAGGCTCACGAGTACGGACTGGCCTCCGCCGCCGGAGTGGTCGTCGTGATCGGCACGATCGTGATCGCGACCTTCGCCCTGCGGGTGGTCTCGTCCCTCTTCAGTGAGGAGGCGAACCGCGCATGAGTACGCACTCCGCGACGGAAACCCCGAAGTCCGCCGCCACCGCACGGCCCCGCATCGATCCGTACGCACCCGCCACCCGGCGGGCCAGGCGGCGGTCCGCCGGACTGGGCGTGCTGGCCTGGATTGTCGGCATCCTCTTCTGTCTGCCGGCGCTCTGGATGCTGCTCACCTCCTTCCACTCGGAGGCGGACGCGGCGACCAACCCGCCGTCGCTCGCCGCCGGGCTCACGCTCGACAGCTACCGGGTGTTCTTCGGCGCCGGAGGCGGGGCGAGCCCCTGGCCGCCCCTGATCAACTCCCTGACCGCGTCGCTGTTCTCCACGCTGTTCGTGCTCGTGCTCGCCCTCCCGGCGGCGTACGCGCTCTCCATCAAGCGCGTGGAGAAGTGGACGGACGTGATGTTCTTCTTCCTGTCCACGAAGATGCTGCCGGTCGTCGCCGGACTGCTGCCGGTGTACCTGTTCGCGAAGAACATCGGGATGCTGGACAACATCTGGCTGCTCGTCCTCCTCTACACCTCGATGAATCTGCCGATCGCGGTGTGGATGATGCAGTCCTTCCTCGCGGATGTGCCGGTCTCCATCATCGAGGCCGCGCAGGTGGACGGCGCCCGGCTGCCGACCGTCCTGGCCAGGGTGGTGGCGCCGGTGGCCGCGCCCGGTATCGCGGCCACCGCGCTGATCTGCTTCATCTTCAGCTGGAACGAGCTCCTCTTCGCCCGGGTGCTCACCGGGGTGACGGCTCAGACCGCCCCCGTGTTCCTGACGGGCTTCGTGACCAGCCAGGGTCTCTTCCTCGCCCAGCTGTGCGCCGCGTCCGTCGTTGTTTCCCTGCCGGTGCTCGCCGCCGGTTTCGCCGCCCAGGACAAGCTGGTCCAGGGCCTTTCTCTTGGAGCTGTTAAGTAATGAGGGCAGCGATCGTCGAAGCCGTCGGCAAGGTCTCCGTCACGACGGTTCCCGACCCCACCCCGGGCCCCCGGGACGTGGTTGTCGCCGTCGCCGCGTGCGGACTCTGCGGCACCGATCTGCATATTCTCCAGGGCGAGTTCGCGCCCACCCTGCCGATCGTGCCAGGTCATGAGTTCGCCGGTGAGATCGTGGGCATCGGCTCCGATGTCACCGAACTGTCGGTGGGTGACAAGGTCGCCGTCGATCCCTCACTGCACTGCAACGAGTGCCGTTACTGCCGGGCCGGGCGGGGCAACCTGTGCGACCGCTGGAAGGCCATCGGAGTCACGGAGCCGGGGGGAGCGGCCGAGTACGCCGTGGCGCCCGTGGCCAACTGTGTCCGGCTGCCCGACCATGTCGACGTGCGGGACGCGGCGCTGATCGAGCCGCTGTCCTGCGCGGTCCGCGGATATGACGTCCTCAGCTCCACCCTCGGTGCCGAGGTACTGATCTACGGCTCCGGCACCATGGGCCTGATGATGCTGGAGCTCGCCAAGCGCACCGGCGCCGCCGGAGTCGATATCCTGGACATCAACCCGGAGCGGCTGGCGACCGCCGCCCAGCTCGGCTGCTCGCGCTCCGCCGCCACGGCGGAGGAGTTCGACCGGCCCGGCGGCTGGGACGTCGTCATCGATGCCACCGGCAACGCCGGAGCCATCCAGGACGGCCTCGGCCGGGTGGCCAAGGGAGGAACGTTCCTGCAGTTCGGGGTCGCCGACTACGCGACGACCGCGGTCATCGAGCCGTACCGCATCTACAACCAGGAGATCACCATCACCGGCTCCATGGCGGTGCTGCACAGCTACGAGCGGGCCGCCGCGCTCTTCGCCAGCGGGGTCCTCGACCCGGCGGTGTTCATCAGCGACCGGCTGCCGCTGGAGCAGTACCCGCAGGCGATCGACCGGTTCAAGGCGGGCCAGGGCCGCAAGATCGTGGTGCAGCCGTGAGCGGTGGCCCCGCCGCCGGCATCGGTCCCGGCGCCGTCCTGGTGATGGGAGAGGCGCTCATCGACCTCGTCCCGTCGCCGGGCGATCCGGAGACACACCGCGCCCAGCCCGGCGGCGCGCCCGCCAATGTCGCTGCCGGGCTGGCCCGTCTCGCCACGCCCAGCTGGTTCGCCGGCGCGCTCGGCGGCGACGGCTTCGCCCGTACGATCGAACAGCGGCTGGTCTCCGCCGGTACCGAACTCGGCCTCTGCGCACGCTCGCCGCTTCCCACGGCGCTCGCGGTCGCGGACCCCGGCCCGGACGGCACCGGCTACCACTTCCACCTCCAGGACACGGCGACCTTCCGGATCACGGACCGCGCCGCGGAGGTGGACCGGTTCGGCGCGGTGTACGTGGGCGGACTCGCCGCGGTCGTCGAACCGGCGGCCGAGGCGGTGGCGGCGACCGCACGCGCGGGCGCCGAGCGCTCCCTGCTGGTGGTGGACCCCAATGTGCGCGAGGACCGTACGCTCGATCCGGAGCTGAGCGCGCGCCGGCTCCGGGAGCTGTGCTCCCTCGCGCACGTCATCAAGGCGAGCGACGAGGACCTGGAGCGGCTCTGGCCCGGTACCGACCCCGACGAGACCTGCCGGCGGCTGGCGGGGAAGGGCCGGCTCGTGGTGCTCACCCGCGGCGCCCGGGGCAGCACGGCCTACACCCGCTCCGGCGAACCGGTGTCCGTGCCCGCGGTGCCCGTCGACGTGGTCAACACGATCGGCGCCGGGGACGCCTTCATGGCGGCTGTCCTGCACTGGCTCACCACCAACGGCGCGCACCGCGAGGGCGGCGTGGACCGGCTGCCGCCCGACCGCGTGGAGGAGATGCTGGGCTTCGCCTCCCAGGTGGCCGCCTCCGTCTGCGCGCAGACCGGTACGGAACCCTCGATACCGGCCCGTAGCTGAGCGGCCCCCCACGGCCCGTCCGGCATCCGTCGGACGGACCAGCCCCCCCGAACAGCCGGAGCCACCGCTCTTCCCCCCGGAGGCGGTGGCTCCGGTCTTTCCCGGACCGGTGTCAGGCGGCCTCGCGGCCCCGTCCTGACACCGCGCGGATGATGTCCGCGTAGCGGTGACCGCTGCCCTTGATGGTGCGGCGCTGGGTCTCGTAGTCCACATGGACCAGACCGAACCGCTTGTCGTAGCCGTACGCCCACTCGAAGTTGTCCAGCAGCGACCAGGCGAAGTACCCGGCCAGCGGAGCGCCCTTCTCCACGGCCCGCGCGCAGGCCGTCAGGTGCTCCTCCAGGTAACGGACCCGCTCGGGGTCGTCGACGGTGCCGTCCGCCCGGACCACGTCCGGGAAGGCCGAGCCGTTCTCGGTGACGTAGATGCGCCGCGCGCCGTACTCCTCGGTCAGCCGGAGCAGCAGCTGCTCCAGACCGTCCGCGTGCACCTCCCAGCCCATGTGGGTGTGGCGGGCGTCCGCCACGTCGACCTGCTTGGCGAACGGAGCGGCGCCGGTCGGGTCGTCCCGGACGATCTGGCGGAAGTAGTAGTTCAGTCCCTGCCAGTCCAGTGGCGCCGCGATGGTCTCCAGATCGCCGGGGCGCTCGGGCAGGTCCACGCCGTACAGGTCGAGCATGTCCTGCGGGTAGCCGCGGCCGTGGATCGGGTCGAGCCACCAGCGGTTGGTGTGGCCGTCGGCCCGCACGGCGGCCGCGCGGTCCGCGTCGCTGTCACTGGCCGCCTCGATCGGGCTGAGGTTGTTGACGATGCCGATACGGGCGTCCGAGGAGGCCGCACGGATCGCCTGCACGGCCAGGCCGTGCCCGAGGTGCAGATGGAACGAGGTGCGCACGGCGGCCGTGAGATCGGTCAGCCCGGGCGCCATCTTGCCTTCGAGATGGCCGATCCACGACGAGCACAGCGGCTCGTTCAGGGTCGCCCAGTCCTTCACCCGGTCACCGAGGCGCTCGGCGACGACGGAGGCGTATGCGGCGAAGTGCTCGGCGGTGTCGCGGGACGGCCAGCCGCCCCGGTCCTGGAGCGCCTGCGGCAGGTCCCAGTGGTAGAGCGTGGCGAACGGGGTGATGCCCGCCTCCAGCAGACCGTCCACCAGCCGGTCGTAGAAGGCCAGTCCTGCCTTGTTCACCGGCCCGTCGCCGCCGGGCACGATCCGCGGCCAGGCCAGCGAGAAGCGGTACGCGTCGACACCGAGCTGCTTCATCAGCCCGATGTCCTCGGGGACACGGTGGTAGTGGTCGCAGGCCACATCCCCGTTGTCGCCGTTGTCGATGGTGCCGGGGGTGTGGGAGAACGTGTCCCAGATCGAGGGGGCGCGGCCGTCCTCTGCCACGGCTCCCTCGATCTGGTACGCGGCGGTGGCGACGCCCCAGGTGAAGTCGGCCGGAAGGGCGTTGAGGTCGTTCACGGACTGCCTTTCTGAAGTGGTCACTTGACGGCGCCCGCGGTCAGTCCGGCGACCAGGTAGCGCTGGAGGAGCAGGAACCCGGCGACGACGGGCACGCTCACGACGAGCGACGCGGCCATGACCTGGTTCCAGTAGACGTCGTTCTGGGTGGCGTAGCCCTGCAGACCGACGGCGAGGGTACGGGTGGTGTCGTTGGTCATGACCGAGGCGAAGAGGACTTCGCCCCAGGCCGTCATGAACGCGTAGACGGACACGGCGACGATGCCGGGGACCGCCGCCGGCACCACCACCCGGAAGAGAGCGCCGAACGGCCCGCAGCCGTCCACCATGGCGGCCTCGTCCAGGTCCTTCGGGATGGAGTCGAAGTAGCCGATCAGCATCCAGATGGAGAAGGGGAGCGAGAACGTCAGATAGGTGAGGATCAGCCCGCCGCGCGACCCGTACAGGGCGATGCCCGTGCTGTTCCCGATGTTCACGAAGATCAGGAACAGCGGGAGCAGGAAGAGGATGCCCGGGAACATCTGGGTGGACAGCACCGTGACGGTGAAGACCCGCTTCCCGCGGAACCGGTAGCGGCTCACCGCGTACGCGGAGAACACCGCGATCACCACGGAGAGCACCGTCGCCGCACCCGCCACGATCAGCGAGTTGACGAAGTAGCGGGCCAGCGGAACGGTGTCCCAGATGTCGAAGTACGGGCGGATGGTGAGCCCGCTCGGGATCCACTGGAACTTGCCCGAGACATCCTGGAGCGGCTTCAGCGAGCTGCTGATCATCACATAGACGGGCAGCAGCGCGAAGACCGCCAGCAGCGTCAGGACGACCCGCCGGGTCCAGATGAAGGACTGCGGCGGTGCGATGGGAGACCTGGGCCTAGGCATCTTCGCCCTTCCTTCCCCGAGTGGTGAACAGCAGATAGACGGCCGTGACCACCAGCAGGAAGAGCAGCAGGAGTACGGACATCGCGGAGCCGGCGCCGAAGTTCCAGGTGACGAACGACGACTGGTAGATATGGATCGAGATCAGATCCGCCGCCTCCGGCGCCGACTTGCCGAACAGCACGTACGGCGTGTTGAAGTCGTTGAACGTCCAGAGGAACAGGACGAGCACCAGCACCTGGTTGACCGGGCGCAGCGACGGCATCGTGATCCGGCGGATCTGCTGCCAGACGCCGGCGCCGTCGATCGACGCGGCCTCGTACAGCTCACGCGGGATGTTCTGCAGGCCCGCCATCACGATGAGGAACGCGAACGGCCAGGACTTCCAGACCGCGACGACGACCAGCGCGATGAAGCTGTTGTCGCCGATCAGCCAGAAGGACGGCTCGTCGGTGAGGCCCAGCTGATCGTGCAGGACATGGTTGATCAGACCGTTGTCACGCTGGAACATGAACGCCCAGGTGATGACGGCCGCGTACACGGGCAGGGCGTACGGGACGAGGAAGATGGCCCGCAGGAAGCCCCGGCCACGGAAGTTCTCCTGCAGCATGATCGCCGCGGCGACGCCGAAGAGCCAGGACAGCCCGACGGCGAGCACGGTGAAGGCGCAGGTCACATAGAAGGAGTGGAGGAGCGCCTGACCGATCGGCGCGTCGAAGTCGACGGCGACCTTGTAGTTGTCCAGCGCCGTCCACGGGGCCTTGCCCCAGTTGCTGATGTAGAACTGCGTGAGCTGACGGAAGCTCATCACGATCCCGATGATCATCGGGATCAGATGGACGAGGAGTTCCAGCAGGACAGCCGGCAGCAGCAGGAGATAGGGCAGGCCGCCGCGGCGGATCCGGTCGGGGATGCGCGGCCACTTACGGCGCGCATCCCCACTGCCCCGGCTCTCCCCGCTGCCCGCCTTGTCCGCACGACTTGGTGTCACGGTGGCGGTCATGGAGTGAGCCTCACTGCTGCATCTGCTGCTGGGCCTTGTTCAGGCGATCCTTCACGGACTCGGTGGTCACCGGACGGCCGGCGGCCGCGTCGGCCCACAGCTCCTTGACGGCCGTGCCGACGGTGGTCTCGAACTGCGACTCCGTCGGGACCTGGGGGAGCGGGGCGGCACTGGTGGAGAGGGTGTCGCGCAGGACCTTCAGGTCGGGGGCGGAGAACGCCGCGTCGGCCTGGGCGGCCTTCACCGGCGGGATCGAACCGTACGTCTTGTTGAGCAGCTTCTGCTCAGCGTCGCTCGTCATGAACTTCACGAACTGCTTGGCGCCGTCGACGTTCTTGGTGTTCTTGAACACCGCCATGTTGATGCCGGCGACCATGGAGTTGGTGCTCTGGCCGGCGCCCGGCGTGCCGGCCGGGACCGGAACCGGTGCGACGCCCCAGTCCTCGGGCTTCATGCCCTGGGAGGCGAAGGTCGAGGCCGCGGCCTGCCACAGGACCATGGCCGTCTTGCCCTTGGAGAAGTCCTGGAGGGACTGGTTCTGGGCGTACTCCGCGTTGCCCGGAGCGATGATCTTGTCCTTGGCCATGAAGTCGACGTACTGCTTCACGGCGGCGACAGCACCGTCGGAGGTGAAGGTCGGCTTACCCGACTTGTCGAAGAAGTCCGCTCCGTGCTGCTTACCGAGGGCGAACACCTGGTGGATGTTGTTCGACAGGTTCGCACCCTCGGCGCCGAGCGCCCACTTGCCGTCCTTGGAGATCTTCTTGCCGTCGGCGACCAGCTCGTCCCAGGTGGCCGGCGGCTTCGAGATACCCGCGTCGGCGAACATCTGCTTGTTGTAATACAGCGCGTACGCCAGCGAGTACAGCGGCACGGCGGCGGGGTCCTGACCCTCCGCGCCGGCCGAGGCGACCGCCGAGTCGACGAAGCGGTCCCGGCCGCCGATCGCGTCGAAGTTCTTCTGGTCCCACGGCAGCAGGGCGCCGGTGGCCTGGAGCGAGGCCGACCAGGTGTTGCCGATGTTCAGGACGTCGGGGCCCTGACCGGAGGTGGTGGCGGCCAGGATCCGGTTGAGCAGATCGGCCCACGGCACGACCTCGAGCTTGACCTTGATCCCGGTCTGCTCCTCGAACTTCTTGAGTTCGGGGGTGAGTATCTTCTTGTCCGCCTCAATGCTGGGCCCCTGGTTGGACGCCCAGTAGGTGAGGGTTTTGGGTGATTCGTTGCTTCCGCCGCCTTCCGACGACGAACCGCCGCCGCATCCGGTGACGGCTGCGAGGGCGCTGACGATGGTGACGGCTGCTGCGGCTCTGATACTGCGCATGTGAGACGGCCCCTTTCCGGGGGTGGCAGCGTTCGGAAGTCGAACGGCCTCCATGACTTAATTTATGACGTGATTTAAGAGGTGAGAGAAGGTCGCGTCAAGGTCTGCGACCGGGGTATGTTGCGTCCACGGAAGGAGCAACATGGCAGAGCGCAACAGACGGACAGTGCGTGACCTGCGGCGGGGCAATCGGGCAAGGGTTGTGCAACGGTTGTATTTCGACGGCCCGCTGAGCCGCCAGGAGCTCGGCCCCGCCACCGGTCTGAGCTCGGGTTCCATCAGCAACGTCGTCGCGGAACTCGCCGCCGAAGGCCTTCTGGAGGAGGCCGGTGTCGTCGACTCCGACGGCGGCCGTCCCCGTACCCTGCTGCGTGTCGCCCCCGGCGGCGGCCTGCTCATCGGCATCGACATCGGGGAAACCCGGGTCCGTGTCGAGCTGTTCGACCTCTCGCTCACCGAACTGGCCCGCACCGACCGCCTGCTGGCCCAGCACGGCTACGACGTCGACCGCATCGTGTCCCATGTCCGTACCGGCGTCGCCGATGTGCTGCGCGACGCGGGGGCCGACCCGGCGCAGCTCCTCGGCATCGGCATCGGTGTCCCCGGCATCATCGAACGCGGCGGGCCGGACGGAGCGGTGGTCCACGGCCAGACCATCGGCTGGACCGAGGTGCCGTTCGAGAAGCTCCTCCGCGCGGCCGTCGAAGTGCCCTCCGAGGTACCGCTGTTCATCGACAACGGCGCCAAGACCCTGGGACAGGCCGAGATGTGGTTCGGCGGCGGCCGGGGAACCGGCGCGGCCGCCATCGCGCTCATCGGCTCCGGTGTCGGCGCGAGCGTCATCCACGGCGGCGCGCTCGTCGAGGAGAGCGGCCGCGGCAGCGCCCTCGAATGGGGCCACACCACCGTGCAGATGCGCGGGCGCCGCTGCCGCTGCGGCTCGATCGGCTGTCTGGAGGCGTACGCCGGGGCGGAGGCGATGCGCGAGCGGTGGTACGAGGCGGGCGGGCCGCTCCCGGACGACGCGGACGACGAGACGGCGCTGGCAGCCCTGCTGGAGGCGGCCTTCCCAGGACCCGACGGGCCGGCGCCCGATCCGGTGGCGGTCGCCCTCCTCGACGAGACCGCCGAGTGCCTGGGCGCGGCCGTCGCCGATCTGATCAACCTCTTCCTGCCCGAGCGCATCCTCCTCGGCGGCTGGGCCGGACTGCTGATCGGCCCGCATCTGCTGCCGGCGATCCGGCTCCACGCGGAGGCGTACGCGCTCAGTCACGCGGCGGCGCGCACCACCATCGAAATGGGGCATCTCGGCCCCGACGCGGTCACCGTGGGCGCGGCCACGCTGCCCCTCGCCGCGTTCCTCGCGCGCGGTGGCAGCCGTCCCCGCGTGCCAGGACCCGCAGTTCCCGCGGACCCCGGCGGGGTGGCCGCGTCCCGGCGATGGCGGCGTGCCCCGGCCACCGCGGGAGAGACGTCGGGCTGAACGGGACTCAGGCCGATCCGCGGACCACCAGCGTGGGTTCGAAGATCACTGATGTGACCGCACGGTCGGGCACGGCGAGCCGGTCCAGCAGCAGCCGGCCCATCTCCGCCGCCATCTCCTCCACCGGCTGTCTGATGGTGGTCAGCGGCGGCCGGCAGGCGGCCGCCACGCTGCTGTCGTCGAAGCCGATCACGGCGACGTCCTCTGGCACCCGTTTTCCCCGCTCCCGCAGCACATGGCAGGCGCCCACGGCCATCAGGTCGTTGGCCGCGAACACACCGTCCAGATCGGGGTGTTCGGTCAGCAGCCGCTCCATGGCCGCTTCGCCGCTCTCCTGGGTGAACCGCCCCTCGGCGATGGGGATGTACGGATGGCCCTGCCGCGCCATCGTGTCCCGGAAGCCCGCCAGCCGGTCCTGACCCGCCGGCACGTCGAGCGGTCCGGTGATCGTGGCGATTCGCCGGCAGCCGCGCTTCAGCAGATGTTCGGCGGCCAGCCGCGCGCCGTCCTGGTGGGCGAGATCCACATAACTGATCCGGGCCGGCCGGGCGGGGCGCGCGTACAGAACGGCGGGCAGCCCCGCCTCCGTGATGAGAGCGGGCAGCGGATCCTCGGCGTGGGTCGATACGACCAGGGCGCCGTCGACGTTCCCCTGACGGAGGTACGAGACGACCTCGACGCGGGCCCGGGCGGTCTCGGCGAACATCAGCACCGGGTACATCCCGCGCGGCCGGAGATAATTGACGACCCCGGTCACCACCCGGCCGAAGAACGGGTCGGAGAAGACCTGCGCGGTGAAGGAGCCGCTCCCGACACCGAGATCACCGCTGTCCTCGCCGCCGTGGCTTCCCGTCGGCACGGAGTCCGGGGCCGCCTGGTCCTGCGGGTCCGGGTCGTCCCCGGCGCCCGAGACCACCAGCGCGATGGCGTCGGCCTTGCGGGTGACCAGCGAGCGGGCGGCGCGGTTGGGTGTGTAGCCGGTGGCGGCCACCGCCTGCCGTACGGATTCCTGTATCACCGGGTCGACATTGCGGACCCCGTTGATCACTCGTGAGACCGTGGCACGGGAGACACCGGCCGCCCGCGCCACATCCTCCAGGGTGGGTGCGCCGGCCGGTCGCAGATCTTCCGTCATGACCTCATTTATAGCATCAGCGGAGAGCGCTCTCCGTGGTCGCCCCTGGTGAGCGCGGTGCCACTGTCAGACAGCCTCACCGTGGCGCCGACCGGCAGATCTCCGGCCGAACGGCCGCCGAGCAGGACGAGATCGCCCGGCTCTGTCTCCCAGCGGTGCCGCTCGGCCGACCAGTGGGCCGGCGCCCGCCCGTCCACCTGTACCACCGCGACGGCCTCCTCGCCGGGATCCGCGCTGACCGCCGCGTACCCGACCAGCCGGCGCACGGGGCGCTCCGCCGCCGCTCCCGGCCCGGCCAGATAGAGCTGGACGACCTCGCGGCCCCGGCGCCCGCCCGTGTTGCGCAGCCGTATCCGTACCTCGAAGGGCTCGCCCGCGGTCACGGTGTCCGGGGCGTCCATCGCCTCGTACGACCAACTGGTGTAGCCCAGGCCGTGGCCGAACCAGTAGGCGGGGGCGGCCGCCGACCGCAGCCAGGCGCGGTACCCGATGTGCGGGCCCTCGTCGTAGGGGAGCCGGCCGTGCGCCGGCCGGGTGCGCAGGACGGGGACATCCTCCTGGGCCGCCGCCCAGGTGGTCGGCAGCCGGCCGCCGGGCTCGGCGCGTCCGAACAGTACGTCGGCCAGTCCGTGCCCGGCTTCCTGCCCGGGGAACCAGGCGAGCAGCAGCGCGGGCACCCGGGTGTGCCAGGGCAGCGTGACCGGGCCGCCCGCGTTCACGATCACCACCGTGCGCGGATTGGCCAGGACCACGGCCCGTACCAGCTCGTCCTGTCCGTCGGGCAGCGCGAGCGTGTCACGGTCGCGGCCCTCCGACTCGCTCTCCTCGGTGGTCCCCACGACCACCACGGCGGCGTCCGCGTCCCGGGCCGTCGCGACGGCCGCGGCCAGTGCCGTGGCCGCGTCGCCCTCGGGCGGGGCGGCGGCCAGGAGGGTGGCGATGCCGGTCCCGGGGTCGAGACCGCGCCGGGCGACCACCTCCACCTCCTGTCCCGCGGTCAGTTCGGCGCGAATGGACCGGTAGGGCGGGGCGACATGGACCCGGGTCGGATCGTCGGAGTCCAGCGGGAACGTGCCGGTGAGCAGCGTCCGGCCGTCGACGGACAGCGACATCGGTCCCCAGCCGCCGACCGAGAGAGTCCAGCCGCCGGTCCGCTCCGGCCTGATCAGGGCGCGGATCTCCACGGTCCGCGCCCCCGCCACCCTGGCGGGCTCCACGATCCGGCCGGACAGCCGGTGCTCCGCGTGGAGTTCGGCGCCGGCGGAGTCCAGCAGCCGTACCAGCACGCCCGGTTCACCGCTGCGCGGATCGCGGGTCCACGTACGGTCCAGCGGCCGGGGCAGACCGCTCGGCGCCAGCCCCGGTGAGTAGGTCACCTCGGCTCTCCCGTCCAGGGCTTCGGTGATGCCGTCCAGCGGGGTGACCACCGAAGCGGGGAACACCTCCGCGCTGCCGCCGCCCTGGATCCGTACCGCCGTGGCATGCGCGCCGATGACCGCGACCGAGCGCAGCCGCGCGGGATCGAGCGGCAGGAGATCTCCGTCGTTGCGCAGCAGGACCGTCCCGGCCGCGACCGCCCGGCGCAGCAGCCCGCGCCGCGCGGACGGAGAGGCCGCGGGCCGCCACCCCGGACGGGGATCACCCAGGGCGCCCACCCGGGCGGCCAGCCGCAGCAGCCGGCGTACCTTGTCGTCGATCCGTTCCACCGGGACCAGGCCCGCTTCCACGGCGGCGAGCAGCCCGCCGGCCCAGGGGCCCTCGGGTCCTGGCATCGCCAGATCCTGCGCGGAGCGCGCGGTGTCGAGCAGGGAACGGACCGCCCCCCAGTCGGAGACGACCAGGCCGTCGAAGCCCCACTCGCTCTTGAGCGGCCGGTCGAGCAGCGGTCCCGCGGCCATCGTGACGCCATTGACCTGGTTGTACGCGGACATCACCGCCCAGGCGCCCGCCTCGACGGCCGCCTCGAAGGGCGCGAGATACACCTCGCGCAGGGTTCGCTCGTCGACGCGCACATCGACCGTCAGCCGGTCTGTCTCGGCGTCGTTGGCGACGAAGTGCTTCGGGGTGGCCGCCACGCCGCCCGCCTGGACGCCCCGGACCAGGGCGGCGCCGGTGCGCCCGGTCAGCAGCGGGTCCTCCGAGAAGCACTCGAAGTGCCGTCCGCCCAGCGGCGACCGGTGCAGATTGAGGGTGGGGGCGAGCAGGACGTCGACGCCTTTGCGCCGGGCCTCGGCGGCGAGCAGGCCGCCCAGCTCGGTGGCCAGTTCCTCGTCCCAGGCGGCGGCGAGCGCGGTCGGGGACGGCAGGACGAGGGAGGTGTCCCGTTCGTCCCAGGCCTCGCCGCGCACCCCGGCCGGTCCGTCGGACAGGGTGAGGGCGCGCAGCCCGATGGCTGGTTCCGCGTGCGTGCGCCAGTTGCTCGCGCCGGTCAACAGGCGCACCTTCTGCCGGAGATCCAGCTTCTCGAGCAGATGGTCGATCTCTTCCCCGGTCATGCCTGCCCCCTTCGCCCACTCGATTCGCCCACTCGATGGGAGAGCGCTCTCCCGCTCGCTCGGCACAGCCTCTCCGTACGGTGGCGACCCTGTCAATGGCAGCCAATATCGGGCTCCGGGCCGCACACCGGGCCGAGGGATGGCACGCTGAGTGTCGAGAAGCGGTCGGGGAGTAGCTGAGACCTTGTCAGGGTCCGTGCCGAGCCCCTAAGTTGGCCGCTTGCGACGTGTCCTACCTGTCAGTGGGGGAGCCAAGTCATGGCCGCATCCGGTCGGCACCGCAGATACCAGCCGAGCCGTATCAACCGCGCTTCGCTGACCGTCACGGCGAGCGGCGCGGGAATGGCGCTGCCGCTCATCGCCGCGGGGACGGCGCACGGAGCGTCGGTCGATGTCTGGGAGAAGGTCGCGGCCTGCGAATCGACCAGCAACTGGCAGATCAATACCGGTAACGGCTATTACGGCGGGGTGCAGTTCACCCAGTCCACCTGGGAGGCGTACGGCGGCCGGCACTACGCCCCGCGCGCCGACCTGGCCAGCAAGGACCAGCAGATAGCCGTCGCTGAGAAGGTGCTCAAGGGGCAGGGCCCCGGAGCCTGGCCCAGCTGCTCGGTCCGTGCCGGACTGACCCGCGGCGGCGACGCGCCCGACATCGCGCCGGAGAAGGCCCGCGAGGGCGCTAACGCGCCCCGGGCCTTAGGCGGGGCGGAGGCGAAGGCCCAGCCGAGCCGCCCGAAGAGCGAGCCGAAGAAGAGCGCCTCGCCCACCACCGTGCCGACCCAGCGCGAGGCCTACACCGTGGCCCGCGGCGACTCGCTCTCCGAGATCGCCGTCGACGAATCGGTCAAGGGCGGCTGGCAGCGGCTGTACGAGGAGAACCGCCGGCTCATCGGCAGCGATCCCGACCTGATCTTCCCGGGCCAGAAGCTCGTCCTCCAGGTCCAGGGCGGCGCGGTCGCACCGCCCAAGGAGACGGCGAAGCCCGTCCCGGCCGAGAAGCCGAAGCAGCCGGCGCGGACCGCGAAGCCGAAGCAGACCGAAAAGCCGAAGCAGGCCGAGAAGCCCGAGCCGCCCAAGCAGACGGCCAAGCCGAAGCCGGTCGAGAAGCAGCAGGCCAAGGCGCCCGCCCGCGCCGAGAAGCCGAAGACGAGCGGCTTCACCGCTCCCGTCTCCGCCTCCACCGGCACCCCGTACCGCAAGGCGGGATCCTGGGCCAGCGGCTATCACACCGGCGTCGACTTCCCCGTCCCCACCGGCACCTCGGTCAAAGCCGTCGCCGCCGGCCAGGTGGTCTCGGCCGGCTGGGAGGGGTCGTACGGCTATCAGGTCGTCATCCGGCACGCGGACGGCAAGTACAGCCAGTACGCGCATCTCTCCGCGCTCAATGTGCGGGAGGGCCAGCAGGTCGGCAGCGGCCAGCGGATCGCCCGGTCAGGATCCACCGGTAACAGCACCGGACCGCATCTCCACTTCGAGGTGCGTACGGGGCCGGGCTACGGCTCCGACATCGACCCCCTCGCCTACCTGCGCGCGGGCGGCGCCCGCATCTGAGGGCATGCCGAAGGGCGGCCCCGCGTCCTCGGGTGATCGGTCCGCGTGGGGCGCGGCCTCCGGCGATGACTCCGCCTCGCCGCTCTGCCGCGAGGCGCCGAGGCGCTCCGTGGTGAGCAGGATCAGTCCGCCCGCCGCGAGGACACCGGAGCCCAGCGCCAGCACCGTGCCCGGCACGCCGTACCGGAACTGCTCACCGAACAGGGTGAGACCCACGGCCGCGGCCACCACCGGGTTGACGACCGTGACCGCGGCCAGCGGGGCGGCCAGCCCGGCGCCCCGGTAGGACGCCTGGGAGAGCAGCAGCCCACCGGCCGCGAGGACCGCGATGACCAGCAGGCTCGGCACCTGTACGGTCGGCCGGTCCGAGGTCCAGTCCACGGCGACGGTCTTGGTGAAGACCGAGGCGATGCCGAACGCGACACCGGCCGCGCCGGCCAGCAGCATGCTCCGTACGGCAGGGCGCCCCACCAGCTGCGCGGCCAGGAAGAGCAGCCCGACCCCGCCGAAGGTCGCCGCGGCCAGAATCAGCCGCTCCCCGCCGTCCAGCGAGTGCGAATCGGTGCCCGCGGTGAGGGCGAGCAGCCCGGCCAGGCCGACGGCGGCCATGAGCGCGCCCCGCCAGGCGGTGCGCCCGGCCTTGCGGCCGACGAAGAGCGCCGCCATGGGCAGCGCGAAGACGATGGTGAGCGCACCGAGCGGCTGGACCAGGCTGAGCGGTCCGTACGCCAGCGCCACGACATGCAGGGTCGCGCCCAGACCGTTCAGGGCCACGGCCGCCCACCACACCCCGTGGTGCAGGGGAGCATAGGGACGGGCGGGGGTGGTCGCCGCGACGCGCTCCTGCAGGATGGCCCCGGACGCGTAGGCGACCGCGGAGACCAGAGACAGCAGCACGGACAGCGCGAGTGCACTCATGTCTTCCACGATCTCTCGTCCGCGCGCTTTCGTCGTCGTCCTGAAGAGGTCAATCCGGCGTACTGCTCTCGTAGTACGGGAAGGGGCAGGAAGTCCTCCCATGGATGGTCGCCCAGGTCAGGGGTAGGAGATGAGCGTGGGTCACCGGCGATCCCGATACCCGGGAGCCGGCCGGAGTCAAGCCGCAACGCCGATGAGGCGTCACGAGGAGTGACGGAAGAGGGGGAGACGTGGATCAGCCGGGCTTCGCGGGGGCCGCATCCTCGACCCGCCGCCGCAGTGGTCTTCCGCACGGACGGATTCCGGGTGACCATGACAGGGCTGCGATCACTGACGAGGACGGGGGCCGGGCGTGAAGGTGGGGCTGCTGACCCGCGAGTATCCGCCGGATGTCTACGGCGGAGCGGGCGTCCATGTCGAGTTCCTGGCGCGCGAGCTGCGGTCGCTGACCGACCTGGAGGTGCACTGCTGGGGCGGCAGCGGTGGCGCGGCCGGGGCCGGCGACCCGGGAGTCTTCCGTCACCTGGCCGCCGCCGGTCTCGACGGAGCCAATGACGCCCTGCGCACCTTCTCGGTCGACCTCGCGATGGCGGCCGCGCTCGACGGGCGCGAGCTGGTCCACTCCCATACCTGGTACGCCAATCTCGCGGGCCATGTCGCCAAGCTGCTCTACGGCATCCCGCATGTGATGACCGCGCACTCCCTGGAACCCCTGCGCCCCTGGAAGGCCGAGCAGCTCGGCGGCGGATACGCCCTCTCCAGCTGGGCCGAGCGCACGGCCGTCGAGAGCGCGGACGCCGTCATCGCCGTCTCGCGGGGGATGCGCGCCGATATCCTCGCCTGCTATCCCTCCCTCGACCCCGACCGGGTGCGTGTCGTGTACAACGGCATCGACACCCGGCTCTACCGGCCGGATCCCGGCACCGGCGTACTGGAGCGGATCGGCCTCGACCCCGACCGGCCCTTCGTGCTCTTCGTCGGCCGTATCACCCGCCAGAAGGGTGTCCCGCATCTGCTGCGCGCCGCCCGCGCTCTCGAACCCGACGCCCAGCTGGTGCTGTGCGCGGGCGCGCCGGACACTACGGAGATCGGCCAGGAGTTCCGTGAGCTGGTCGAGGAGCTGGGGCGGACGCGGGACGGGGTGCACTGGATCCCCGAGATGCTGCCGCGCCCCGATGTGGTCCAGCTCCTCACGCACGCGGCGGTGTTCGTCTGCCCGTCGGTGTACGAGCCGCTGGGCATCGTCAATCTGGAGGCGATGGCCTGCGGGACGGCCGTCGTCGCCTCGGCGGTCGGGGGCATCCCCGAGGTCGTTGACGACGGGACGACGGGACTGCTCGTGCCGTACGACGAACGCGCCCCGGAAGCCTTCGAGTCGGGGCTCACCGAAGCGCTCAACCGGGTGCTCGACGACCCGGAGTCGGCCGCCCGGATGGGGGCGGCGGGCCGGCAGCGTGCGGTACGGGAGTTCGGCTGGGACCAGGTGGCCCGCCGTACGTACCAGCTGTACCAGGAGCTTCTGACGTCCGAATAGAGGGAGCGGCGATGCGCGGTGGACCTTCGGTGCTCGGGATCGTACTGGCCGGTGGGGAAGGCAAGCGCCTCCTGCCGCTCACTGCGGACCGGGCCAAACCGGCTGTGACGTTCGGCGGTTCCTACCGCCTCGTCGACTTCGTCCTGTCGAATCTGGTGAACGGCGACATCCTGCGCATCTGCGTGCTGACGCAGTACAAGTCGCACTCGCTGGACCGCCATGTCAGCACCACCTGGCGGATGTCCAGCCTCCTCGGGAACTACGTCACGCCCGTCCCTGCCCAGCAGCGGCTGGGGCCGCGCTGGTATCTGGGCAGCGCGGACGCGATCCTCCAGTCCCTCAACCTCGTCCATGACGAACAGCCGGACTACATCGCGGTGTTCGGCGCCGATCATGTGTACCGGATGGATCCGCGCCAGATGCTGACGCAGCACATCGACAACGGCGCGGGGGTCACCGTCGCCGGCATCAGAGTGCCGCGCGCCGAAGCGTCCTCGTTCGGGATCATCACCCCCGCCGCGGACGGCGTCCAGGTCGAAGGATTCCTGGAGAAGCCGACCGATCCGCCGGGACTGCCGGGCGACCCCGGACATGTCTTCGCCTCGATGGGCAACTACCTGTTCACCACGAAGGTCCTGGTCGACGCGTTGCACCAGGACGCCGAAGACGCGAACTCGGTGCACGACATGGGCGGTTCCATCCTGCCGATGCTCACCGAGCGCGGGATGGCGCAGGTCTACGACTTCCAGGACAACCATGTGCCGGGCGAGACGCCCCGCGAGCACGGCTACTGGCGCGATGTGGGCACGCTCGACTCGTACTACGACGCCCATATGGACCTGATCTCGCACCATCCGGTGTTCAACCTCGACAACCGCCGCTGGCCCATCTACACCCACTCCGGGCAGCTGCCGCCCGCGCGCTTCGTGGCGGGCGGGATCGCGGGCGAGTCGATCGTCGGCCCCGGCTGTGTGATCCGCGGCCAGGTCACCCGCTCCGTCCTCTCCCCGGGCGTGGTGATCGAGGAGGGCGCGGTGGTGCAGGGTTCCGTGCTGCACGACAACGTACGGGTGGGGCGTGGGGCGGTGGTGCGCGGCGCGATCCTCGACAAGAACGTGGACGTGCCGCCGGGCGCGACGATAGGCGTCAACCCCGGCCGGGACCAGGAGCTGTACACCGTCTCCAAGAACGGGATCATCGCGCTCGGCAAGGGCCAGGTGGTGGCCTGAGCGCGGGCCCCCGGGAATTTCGGACCGTCGCCCACTCTTTTACACTCGTGGCCGGCGAGGCGCCGCGCACTTACCGCGCACCCGGCTCCCGGCCCGACAGAGTCGCCGAAAGAACGAGAGTCCCATGGCCAAGGCGTATGTCTTCACCGAGCACGGCGGTCCGGAAGCGGAGACCTTCATCGACCTGCCGCCGCCCAGCCCCGGCCCTGGCCAGTTGCTGGTGGCCGTCCGCGCCGCGGGCGTCAACCCCGTCGACTGGAAGCTGCGCAACGGCTACAGCCGGCCGGGTTCCGCGCCCACGGAGCTGCCTGCCGTGCTCGGCAGCGAGGCCGCGGGCGTGGTGAAGGAGATCGGCGCGGGTGTCGAGGGCTTCTCCGTCGGTGACGCGGTGTTCGGCTCCACCCTCACCGGCGGATACGCGGAGTACACCCTGCTGCCGGTGGAGGTCACCGCGCACAAGCCGGACGCCGTGTCGTTCACGGACGCGGCCGCACTGCCGGTCGCGGCGGCGACCGCGTACGACGCCGTCAACCAGGTGGCCCTGCCCCCCGGTGACACCCTCCTGATCATCGGAGTCGGCGGAGGCGTGGGAGTGGCCGCGGCGCAGATCGCCCGCGCCTTCGGCATCCGGGTCGTCGGCACGGCGAGCGCGGGCAAGAAGGAGTTCGTCGAGTCCCTGGGCGTGGTCCACGTACCGCCGGGTCCGGATCTCGCGGAGCGGATACGGGCCGCGGCGCCCGACGGCGTCGACGCGGTGCTCGACCTGGTGGGCGGCGCCGATCTCGAAGCCGCGGCCACGCTGCTCGCGGACCGTACGAAACTGATCAGCGCGGCGGACAAGGGGACCGTGCCACGGCTGGGCGGCGCGGCGGTCGTACGGCTCAGGACGGCCGCGGTCCTCGACGAGGTCGCGAAGCTCGTCGTCAGCGGCGCGCTGCGGCCGTATGTGACGCGTACGTTCCCGCTGGAGCGTGCGGACGAGGCGCTGCGCGCGGTGGAGGAAGGGCATGCCCGGGGAAAGATCGTGATCGAGGTCGGTGCGTGAGCACCCAGCAATGCGCCGCGCCGTGCCGGGGTCCGCACGGACAGGACGGACAGGACGGGCAGCGGCGGGACGCTGATCCGCGGGACGCGCGGCTGGACAATCCCGCGCGTTCCGCGCTGACCGGCCCGCACGCCCACTTCGCCGAGCGGCACGGCCGGCTGCTGCGCTATCCGCCCGAGATCTCGCCCTGGCTCGTCCTGCCCGACGAGCCCGACGAAGCCGACTGGGCCGATGTCGCCGCGCTCGCCGGGCCCGGCGGGTCCTTCGCGCTCGCCGGATACCACGTGCCGCCGCCCGCCGGCTGGGAGATCACCTTCCGCGCCGACGGCGTCCAGCTGGTGGCCGACGGGCTGGTGCCGGCGCCGGACGAGGAGGCCGTACGCCTCGGCCCCGCCGATGTGCCGGAGATCCTCGACCTGGTCGAACGCACCAAGCCGGGCCCGTTCATGTCACGCACCATCGAACTCGGTACGTATCTGGGCATCCGCCGCGACGGCGCGCTGGTGGCCATGGCCGGGGAGCGGATGCGGCCGCCGGGCTGGACCGAGATCAGCGCGGTCTGCACCGCCCCCGAATTCCGCGGCCAGGGCCTGGCGGCACGGCTCATCCTGGCCGTCGCCGACGGCATCCGCGAGCGCGGCGACACGGCTTTCCTGCACGCCGCCGCGGACAACACGAACGCCATCAGGCTCTACGAGTCGCTGGGGTTCCGGCTGCGCCGGCCGATCGCGTTCCTCGGGGCGCGTCTCCCGGCCGTGGAGCGCCGACGTGCGGGGACCGGATAAGATATTGGCATTTTGTTGACTCCCGGCGCGTCGGTATGCTCCTGACCTGCGGGGATGACCGCAATAGCCAACAAAGGCCCCCATCCGGGACTCCGGCGTACGAGTGATCGAGGAACGGCAACAGCGATGACGGTGACAGAGGACAGCCCGGCGTACGGCGAGAGCCCCGCGTACGACGGCGGCCCGGCGTACGGTCCCGGCGTCGATCCCGAGCGCATGGCCGTCTGCCTGAGCGTGCTCGACGAACTCGACAAGCTGGACGTCGACCACCCCGACGCCATCGCGGTCCGGCGGGCCACCGCGGGGATCTACCGGACCGTGAAGCAGCGCCGCCGCCAGGAGCGCAGGGCCGCCAAGACCGCCCACGACAAGGCCGTCACGGAGGCCACCGCCACCGGCTCGGCCGAGCGCATCGACGACGAGACGCAGGGCCTGCTGCCCTCCTCCTCGGTCAGCGGCGAGATCGCGGGCATACTCCAGCGCCCCCGCTCCTGCTACATCTGCAAGGCCCGCTACACCGAGGTCGACGCCTTCTACCACCAGCTCTGCCAGGAGTGCGCCGCCGAGAACCGGGCCCGCCGTGAGGCCCGTACGGACCTCACGGGCCGGCGCGCGCTGCTCACCGGCGGCCGCGCCAAGATCGGTATGTATATCGCGCTGCGGCTGCTGCGCGACGGCGCGCACACCACCATCACCACCCGCTTCCCCGGTGACGCGGTCCGCCGCTTCAAGGCGATGCCGGACAGTGACGACTGGATCCACCGGCTCAAGATCGTCGGGATCGATCTGCGAGATCCGGCGCAGGTCGTCGCGCTCGCCGACTCCGTCGCCGCCGAGGGCCCGCTGGACATCCTGATCAACAACGCCGCGCAGACGGTACGCCGTTCCCCGCAGGCGTACAGCGAACTCCTCGCCGCCGAGTCCGCGCCGCTGCCCGCCGGTGAACTCCCCTCCTCGCAGGTCATCGGAGCCTTCGGCAGCGGTGCCCAGGCCGTTCTGCCCGCCGTCGGCGCCGAGGCCCTCAGCGCCTCGGACGTCACCGGCCTCGCGTTGATCGGCGGCTCGGCCACGCTCGCCAGGATCGAGGCGGGCACGGCGATCGACGCCGGCGGTCTCGTGCCCGATCTGCACGACTCCAACAGCTGGGTCCAGACGGTCTCCGAGGTCGACCCGGTCGAGCTGCTCGAAGTGCAACTGTGCAACTCCACCGCGCCGTTCATCCTGATCAGCCGACTGCGCCCGGCGATGGCCGCCGCCGCGGCCCAGCGCGCCTACGTGGTGAACGTCTCCGCGATGGAGGGCGTCTTCAGCCGTGGCTACAAGGGCGCGGGACATCCGCACACGAACATGGCCAAGGCCGCGCTGAACATGCTCACCCGCACCAGCGCCCAGGAGATGTTCGAGTCCGACGGCATCCTGATGACCGCCGTCGACACCGGCTGGATCACCGACGAGCGCCCGCATCCGGACAAGATGCGCCTCGCCGACGAGGGCTTCCACGCCCCGCTCGACCTGATCGACGGCGCCGCCCGGGTGTACGACCCGATCGTGCGCGGCGAGGGCGGCGAGGACCTCTTCGGCTGCTTCCTCAAGGACTACGCGCCCGCCAACTGGTAGCGGCCGACTGGCCTGAAAGATCACCCGAACGCGAGCCTATAGAGCGGGTAGATGCTCATCTGGTTACTGTGGTGCGCACGGACGGCCAACCAGGGGACACACCATCCCCACGGCCGTGCGGGGACAGGCACTACCACGGCCGCGGTCCCGTCCGAGTAACGACGCCACCGCGACGGAACTGCCCTGTCCCAGAGTTGCGCGACACAGAGGAGTGCGCGGTGACACCAGATCTCACGAAGCATGACAAGCGGCCGCATGAACCGGTCGAGCGGGCCCGCAGGCCCGAGAAGAAGCTCGGGAACCTCGAAGTGTGGGCCAGGTCCGCCCCGATCCGGCTGGCCGGCTACGAGGACGATCTCCTGGAGCCGCACATCCTGCCCGGTGTCGACTGACAGAGCCTCCGGCGTCCCGTACCCCGCGTGTGCCGGGGTACGGGACACCCCCGGTCCGTCCCACGGGTCTCAGGCCGCGGCCGCGATCCGGCGCAGGGTGTGTCCCAGCCACCGTGCGTACCAGCCCTGGAACACCGGCACCAGCGGGCCCGCCAGCCTGGAGTACCAACGGGCCGGCCGGCTGAAGGCCATGACGGTGAACCACACCGAGCCGTCCTCGCGCAGCTCGACGACGAAGGACTCCTCGCCGCGCTCCGGGTGCCCGGCCAGCGTCCCGTACGCGAAGCCGGTGCGCTCCCTCTCGTACGCCGTCCACACCACCTCGCACGGCGCGCTCACCCGCAGCGGGCCCACGCCGAGGGCGACCTCGACAGCGGTGCCCGGCTCAGCCCGGGGCGATCCGGCCCGTACGCGCGTGCCCGCGCGGCGGTGCAGACGGAAGGTGGTCACCGCGGCGCCCGCCGCGTCGAAGACCGGGCGGCCCCGGCCGATCCTGGTCCGGTGGTGGAGATGGTGATAGCCCTCGGGGAGCGGGCCGAGCCGGGTCGCGCCGACCTCCGGGTAGGTGAAGGAGCCGCTGACGGGGCCGGGGGTGCTGCGCGCGGGGCGGGGCTTCATACGGCGTTCTCTCCTTGAGTCGTCGCCGGGCGGTCGGCCGGACAGGACCTGTGCGCCCGCCACCGGCGGCGTAGTGCGCGCAGACCGGCAGTGGCGGCGGTGCCCGGCGGTTTCCACGGGTGCGGGCCCGCGGGCCCGGCGATCCGCCTGCCGGGGGTCACGATCGGGTTGACCAGCATGGACATCCGCACCACCGCCCGTACTTGAACGTGTTCAAGCCGCTGGATCAGCGTAGGGCGTCGAGTGAACGCGTTCAAGTCCCCGGCTCTTGCGCCCCGCTCCCGCTTGCGGGGCCCGGTCGGATCCGGCAGACATAGAAGGACATCTCTGGAGGAAGAGGCAGGAGATTCTGGTGCGTTCACCCATCCGTCGTCGGTATATCGCGCTCGCCGCGCTCTCCGCAGGCGCTCTGATCACGGCCGGCTGCGGCGGGGACGGCGAGGACGTGTCGAGCGCCAAGGATCTCTTCCTCCAGCCGGTCGCGGCCCAGGGCGCCGATCCGTTCACCCCGTCGACCGCCGCCGCGCCCCCCAAGGCCGTGCCCTCGGCCCGGCCTTCGACGCCGGACGGCCGGACGGGCCAGGCCGGCCAGCGCGCTCCGGCGCGGACGGCGCGTGTCCTTCCGGGCTCCACACCCGGACTCTACGGGGGCATCAGGTCCGCCCCCAGCTGTGACGTGGAGCGGCAGGTCCGTCTCCTGACCGAGGGCAGGACCAAGGCGCGCGCCTTCGCCCAGGGGGCCGGTATCAGCGAAACGTCCGTCCCCGACTTCCTGCGCGGGCTCACTCCGGTGGTCCTGCGGGCCGACATCCGGGTGACGAGCCACGCCTTCCGGAGCGGATCCGCCGCCTCCCTGCAGTCCGTGCTCCAGACGGGCACCGCCGTGATGGTGGACCACTACGGGGTGCCGAGGGTGCGCTGCGCGGGCGGCAACCCGCTGCGTCCGCCGGTGGTCGCGCAGGGCTCCGTGACGCACCGGGGGCAGCCGTGGCCGGACTACCGGCCCGACCGGGTCGTCGTCGTCAACCGTGCCCCGGAGGTCGTCAACAGCCTGATCATCGCCGATGCGGCCGGTAAGACCTGGATCGAGCGGAGCGTCGGAACCGACGGCGGCGAGGACAGGAGTCCCGAGGTTCCGCCGTCGTACGACCCCGGCGCCGACATCACCGATCCGGGCATCGTGAAGCCGGCGGTCCAGGCCCTTTCTGACGGCTCCTCCACCGGCTCCGGCCCCTCTTCGCCGAGCGGGACGAAGACGGCGCCGGGGCCGGGCCCGGACGCGGGTTCGGGGGCGGGTCCGGAACCGGCTCCCGACGCGCCGGCGGACTGCCCGTCGAGCACCTCGGATTCTGGGGACGGCCGGAGTGGGAGTCTCTCCGTCCCGCCCGACTGCCCCCTTCCGGCGGACTCGCTGTTCGGGCCCGACGACGTGTCCGGCGATGTGTCCGGCGACGCATCCGGCGAGGCGCCCGGAAGCGAGCCACTTCCCGCGGTGCCCGACGGCGGGGAGCCCGGCGACGTACTGCTCGGCCCCGACGCGTTTCAGGGCTGACGGCATGTCTCAGGGCTGACGGGACAGCTCGAAGAATCCGGCAAATAATGACAAAGTATCCTCATGGCTGAACGGGCAGCAGCGGGGCCCCTGTCGCTTCCCGACGACTGGCCGGCCCATTCGGACCTCACCCTCTCCCTCAACCGGATGGGCACCTTCGACTGGGACCTCGACAGCGGGCTGCTGCATCTGGACAGCCCCGCCCTCGACGTGTTCGACCTCCGCCCCGACGAGTACGACGGCCGGCCGGAGACGCTCAGAAGCCGGCTCCCGCAGGGCGAGGGCCGCCGGCTGGACGATGTGGTGTCGGCGGCGCTCAGGGACGGCAGCGCCAACTACGGCGCGTACCTCCGGATCCGGCGGCGGAACGGCACCCTGTGCTGGACCCATACCCAGGGCACTATCCGCCGCGACGCCGACGGCAGGCCCCACCGCGTCATCGGCATCGTCCGCGACGCCACCCAGGAGCTCGCCGACTCCGTCGCGCGTCTCGAACTGGACGCGGTACGCCGGGTGCGGACCAGCCTCGTCGAGGGCACCACCGCCGCGCTCGCCCATGCCAGGACCGTCCAGGACGTCATCGACGTGCTGAAGGAGTCCCACGGTCTCGCGGACCTCGGTGCGACCAGCCTGGTCATGGGCCTGCTGGACTCCGGACGCATCCATCTGGTCGCCGAGGGGCCCGAGGGCTCCTTCGTGCCGGGGACGCGCATCACGCGCGTCGACGAGGGATACCCGATGAGCGAGGTGCTGCGGACACTCACCCCCCGCTTCATCGAGTCCGCCGGGGAGTTCGCGCTCTCCTACCCGCTGCTGTGGCCGCACATCAGCGGGCTCGGCATCACGGCCGCCGCCTATCTCCCGCTGATCGCGCAGTCACGTCCCATCGGGGCGCTCGGGCTGCTCTACCGCGACAAGTACGGATTCACCGCGGAGGACCGCAATCTGCTGGTCGCCCTCGGCAGCAGCATCGCCCAGAGCCTCCAGCGCGCCGTGCTCTTCGAGCAGGAGCACGATCTGGCGGAGGGGCTCCAGCAGGCGATGCTGCCGCGCCGGATCCCCGCCGTGCCCGGCGCCGAGATCGCGGTCCGCTACCGCTCCGCCCGGCTCGGCCGGGACATCGGCGGCGACTGGTACGACATCATCCCGCTGCCCGGCGGCCGCGTCGGGGCGGTCATCGGAGACGTACAGGGTCATGACACCCACGCCGCCGCCGTGATGGGACAGCTGCGCATCGTGCTGCGGGCGTACGCGGCCGAGGGGCACGCGCCGGCCACGGTGATGGCGCGGGCCTCGGTCTTCCTCCATCAGCTGGACACCGACCGCTTCGCGACCTGCACCTACGCGGAGGCCGATCTGTCGACGGGGGTGGTCCAGCTGGTCCGCGCCGGTCATGTCGATCCGCTGATCAGGGACGTCGACGGCGACTGCCGCAGGCTGCCGGTGCCGGGCGGGATGCCGCTCGGTCTCTCCGCGGCCTTCAGACGGCTCGACTACCCGGTGGAGACCACCGAGCTGGAGCCGGGCGAGACCCTGCTGCTCTGCACGGACGGGCTGGTGGAGCAGCCGGGCACCGATCTGGACGACGGGATGCGGCTGCTGGCCGCGCTGGTACGGGACGGTCCGCGCGATCTCCAGCTGCTGGCCGACCGGCTCTGTGAGGTGGTGGACGAGCGGGGCGGCGAGGACGACGTCGCCGTACTCCTGCTGCGCCGCGGCGGCGCGCGCGCCCCGCAGGACGGCGGCCGGCTCCAGCAGCGGGTCGGCCAGGGCGACCCCGGGGCGCTGAGCACCGCACGGCACATGATCCGGGCGGCGGTGGCCGCCTGGGGGGCCAGGGAACGTTCGGACGAGATCGAGCTGGCCGCCGACGAACTGATCACCAATGCGCTGATGCACACCGGAAACGGAGCGATCGTGACCGTACGCGAGCTGTCCGGGTCGCTGGAGCGGCGGCTGCGGGTCGAGGTCGAGGATCGGTCCAGTGCCCTGCCGCACCGTCGCGACCCCGGGGAATCGGGGGTTTCGGGGCGTGGACTGCTGCTCGTGGACGAGCTGGCGGATGAGTGGGGGGTGGAGTCGCGCGGCAGCGGCAAGTGCGTGTGGTGCGAGTTCATCGTCCCCGCCCGGCCGTCACATTGAACCGCATCCGTCGTTAACTGTACGTAGCGTGATCGTACTTGAACGTAACCGACCGCAGGCGATTGGCTGTATCCGTTGTAGTACCTCGCCCTCTAGGATCTGGGGTTTCCTTGACCACCGAGCTGCTGGCACCTCTCGATCTGGCTTTCTGGCATCTCGAAACCGCGGACCATCCCATGCACCTCGGCGCGCTCGCCGTCTTCACCGCCGCGGCCGGCACGGCGGGCGGCGCCGGTGTGCTGGAGCTGCTCGCCGCGCGCGCCGCCGCCGTTCCCCGGCTGCGGATGCGGGTACGGGACGTCCTGCTGCCCGTCGGCGGCGCCGCGTGGGCGGTGGACAAGGGCTTCGACGTACGCCGGCATGTGCGGCGGCTGCCGCTGCCCGAGGGGGACTTCGCGGCGGAGGCCGCGCGGCTGGCGGGAGAGCTGATGGAACGCCCGCTGGAACGCGGCCTACCGCCCTGGGAGATGTACGTCCTGACGCCGGGCCCGGCCGCGACGGGAGCCGGGGGAGGCCGGGGAGCCGAGGAGGGCGGCCGGCCCTTCGCCGTCCTGGTGAAACTGCACCACGCCCTGGCGGACGGAATGCGCGCCGTCGCCATCGGCGCGGGCATCTTCGACCAGATCGCCGACGCGCGGTCGGCCGGGGTCCGCAAGGTGCGTCCGGTGGCGCCCAGGTCCTGGCTGCCGGGCCCCTGGCAGGTGGCCGGCCTGGCCAGGGGCCGGATCGAGGAACTGGGCCGGGCGGTCGGCATCGGTGCCTCGGTCGTCCGGGCCAGCCGGCTCGACCCGCGCGGGACGCCCGCCCTCACCGCCGGATCCAGCGGGACACGGCGCCTCGCGACCGCCACGCTCGATCTGGAGGACGTCCAGCGGATCCGCCGGGCCACGGGCGGTACGGCCAACGACGTCCTGCTCGCCACGGTGGCCGGCGCGCTGCGGCGCTGGATGCTCGAACGGGGTGAGCGGCTGCCTGCCGTCCCGCCACGCGCCCTGGTGCCGGTCTCCCGCCGCCGGCCCGGCAGTCAGCCCGGTTCCGGCAACAAGCTCTCCGCCTATCTGCTCGCTCTGCCGGTCGCCGAGGCCGACCCCCGGGCCCGGCTCGCCGCCGTCCGCGAGGGCATGGACCGTAACAAGTCGGACGGCCCCTGGCGCGGCGCCGGCGCCGTCGCCCTGCTCGCGGACCAACTGCCGGCGCTCGCCCACCGGCTCGGGGCGCCACTGGCCGGCAACGCGGCCAGGATGCTCTTCGACATTCTCGTGACGAGCGTGCCGCTGCCGCGCTCGAGGCTCTCGCTGGGCGGCTGCCCGCTGCGCGAGGTGTATCCGATGGCGCCGCTGGCGCGCGGACAGTCCCTGGCCGTGGCGCTGTCCACGTACGGCGGCCGGGTGCATGTGGGGCTCGTCGCCGACGGCAAGGCCGTCCCCGACCTCGAACAGCTCGCGCGCGGCATGACCGACGAACTGGAGGAGCTGCTGCGGGTCATCGGATAGCCGCGGGTCAATGGCTGCGGGTCAGCCGATAGATCGGACAGCTCTTCGCGAATGAACCACAGAGAGCTGCCTCAGAGGTGTTGACGGCACCCAGTCATCCGATGAATATTCGTCGTGATCGGCGCCGCGACTTTCGGCGACGGATGACCTCGGGAGGCGGCAGCGGTATGCGGCACACCACGCTCGGACACAGTGCGGTCAGCGTGACCGGACTGTCCTTCGGGGCGGCCGGGATCGGCAATCTGTACACCCCGGTCGGACCGGAGCAGGCCGCGGCCGCGGTCGACGCCGCCTGGGACGCGGGCATCAGGTACTTCGACACCGCACCGCACTACGGTCTCGGGCTGTCCGAGCGGCGGCTCGGCGAGGCGCTGCGCAGCAGGGAGCGGAGCACGTACTCGCTCTCCACCAAAGTGGGCAGGCTGCTCGAACCCGTCCCCGGCGGTCCCGCCGGGGACGACCTGGCCAACGGCTTCGCCGTACCGGCCACGCACCGCCGCGTCTGGGACTTCAGCGCGGACGGGGTGCGCCGCAGTATCGAGGACAGCCTCGGGCGGCTCGGCCTCGACCGGATCGACATCGCCTATCTGCACGATCCGGACGGCCACGCGGAAGAAGCCTTCCAGCAGGGCTATCCGGCCCTGGAGCGGCTGCGCGCCGAAGGCGTCGTCGGCGCGATCGGCGCCGGGATGAACCAGACCGCGATGCTCACCCGCTTTCTCCGGGACACCGACGTCGATGTCGTCCTGTGCGCCGGCCGCTTCACCCTCCTCGACCAGTCGGCCCTCACCGCCCTGCTGCCCGAGGCCGCCGCGCGCGGCAAGAGCGTCGTCGTCGGCGGGGTCTTCAACTCCGGGCTGCTCGCCGACCCGCGCCCCGGCGCGATGTACGACTACGCCGCCGCGCCGCCCGCCCTGCTCGACCGGGCCCTGCGCATGGACGCCGTCACCCGGCGCCACGACATCCCCCTGCGCGCCGCGGCCCTGCACTATCCGCTCCGTCACCCGGCCGTCGCCAGTGTGCTGGTCGGCACCAGATCCGCCGCGGAGGTACAGGACGCGGCCGAACTGGCCGGGCGCACCGTCCCCGACGACCTCTGGGCCGAGCTGCGCGCCGAAGGACTGCTGACCGAGGACGGAGCCCTGTCATGAGAGTCGCCCTGCACACCACGGTCCGCGCCGACCGCGTCGAGGAGTACGAGGCCGCGCACCGCGAGGTGCCCGCCGAACTCACCGCCGCGATCCGCGCGGCGGGCGCCACCTCCTGGACGATCTGGCGCAGCGGCACCGACCTCTTCCATCTGCTGGAGTGCGAGGACTACGGCCGTCTGCTCGCCGAACTGGACCAGCTCCCGGTCAACCTCGGCTGGCAGGCGCGGATGGCGGAGCTGCTCGATGTCGTGCACGACTACTCCGCGGGCGGCGCGGACGCCGGACTGCCCGTCGTCTGGGAGCTCTGAGGCATGATGCGACAGCCGAGCGCACCGCCGACCGTCGTCGACGCCCACCATCACCTCTGGGACCTGTCCGTGCGTGACCAGGACTGGATCACCGGTTCCGCGATGGCGCCCATCCGCCGGAATTTCACCCTCGACGATCTGGAGCCGGAGGCGCGCGCCGCCGGCGTGGCGGCGACCGTTCTCGTCCAGACCATCGGCGTCGCCGAGGAGACCCCCGAATTCCTGGCGGCGGCCGCCGGCAGCGATCTCGTCGCGGGCGTCGTCGGCTGGACCGATCTCACCGCACCCGGGATCGCGGAGACGCTCGCCGCGCTGCGCGCACTGCCCGGCGGCGAGAAGCTCGTGGGGATCCGCCACCAGGTGCAGGGCGAGGCCGACCCGGAGTGGCTGCTGCGTCCGGAGGTACGGCGCGGTCTCGCCGCCGTCGCCGCGGCGGGACTCCCGTACGACCTCGTCGTCCTGCCCCACCAGCTGCCCGCCGCGGCCAGGGCGGCGGAGCTGCTGCCGGAGCTGACCTTCGTCCTCGACCATCTGGGCAAGCCGCCGATCGCCACGGGCGGGATGGAGCCCTGGGCCGGCCACGTCAGGACCCTGGCCGCCCGACCCAACACCGTCTGCAAACTCTCCGGGATGGTCACCGAGGCCGCCTGGGACTCCTGGACGGCCAACGGGCTGCGTCCGTACGCCGGCGTCGTGCTCGACGCCTTCGGGCCCGAGCGGCTGATGTTCGGCTCCGACTGGCCGGTGTGCCGGCTGGCCGCCACCTACGAGGAGGTGCTCGACGCCGCCCGTACCGTGACGGACGAACTGAGCGGCGACGAACGCGACGCGGTCTTCGGCACCACCGCGCGGCGCGTCTACGCCTTGTGAACCGGGCTCTTCCCCTGGTCCCCACCCGCCAGGAAAGCCTGTCCCACCACGCCGGGAAACGGGTCCATGCCCAGCATGGCGGTGACCGAGCCGGTGGCCAGTGAGTGCCAGGTGCCGGCCCGGCGCAGCATCGCGTGATCGCCGCCGGACAGCAGTACGGCACAGGCCTCGGCGCCCGCGGCGCGGGCGCGGGCGGCAAGATCGGTACTGCCGTGCGGGTCCGTCACCCGGTCACGGTCGCCGTGCAGGAGCACCACACGACGGCCGGCCAGCTGGTCGACCGGCTCGCCCCTCGGGCACCAGGGGGCGAGCCCCACCACCCCGCTGACCAGGCCGTGTCCGGCCACGGCCAGGGCGGCGCGGCCGCCCATCGAGTGCCCCACGAGGACCACGGGGACGGCTCCGGCCAGCTGCTCCAGCTCGTCGAGCGCCCGGCGCGCGTCGCGGGCCGCGTCGGCGCGGCTGCCGTTCCAGCCCCGGCGCCGGTAGCGCGCCCGGCCCACCACCACGTCCTGCCCTTCGGTGGCCCGGAGCACCGCCCGGGTGAACGGCCACATCCGCGCGCCCGGCAGATTGAGCCGGCTCGGCGGCGCCTCGCCCTCCGAGCGTCCGCCGTGCAGCAGCAGGACGGCGGCGCGTGGCCGCGCGGCGGTCCTGTCGAGGACCAGGGCGGGCTGGACGGCGGCTCGGCGGTCTCGTACGGGCACGTGGGGGCTTCCTTCCGACGGGGTTCGGGGGTGAGGTGTACGGCACGTCACAGTGACACCTCTCTCCCAGATGATTCGTAGCCACGGCGGCCGCGGATGCCTCATCCGGCGCACCGGTTCACCGGGCGGCCGTACGGGGCCTGCGGCACGCTGGACGCATGCCGGAAGTACCCGAAGTCGAAGCGCTGCGCGAGTTCCTCGACGGCCAGCTGGTGGGCAAGGAGATCGTCCGCGTCCTGCCCCTGACGGTCAATGCCCTCAAGACCTACGATCCGCCGCTCTCCGCACTGGAGGGCGCGACCGTCACCGGCATCGGCCGGCACGGCAAGTATCTCGACATCGTCGCGGGCGAGGCCGGGCTGCACCTCGCCATCCATCTCGCCCGCGCGGGCTGGCTCCGCTGGAAGGACTCGTTCCCGGAGGCGCCGCCGCGCCCCGGCAAGGGACCGCTCGCCCTGCGGGTCGTCCTCGCCGAGGGCGACGGGTTCGATCTGACCGAGGCGGGCACCACCAAGCGGCTCGCCGTCCATCTCGTACGCGACCCGGCGGACGTCCCCGGCATCGAGCGGCTCGGCCCCGATCCGCTCGACGCCGCCTTCGACCGCGCCGCGCTCGCCCGGCTGCTCGCCGGTGAACGGCGGCAGATCAAGGGCGCCCTGCGGGACCAGCGGCTGATCGCGGGGATCGGCAACGCGTACAGCGACGAGATCCTGCACGCCGCGAAGATGTCGCCGTTCAAGCCGGTGAAGAACCTCTCCGAGGACGAGATCACGGTCCTCTACGAGGCGATGCGCTCCACGCTGCACGAGGCCGTCGAGCGCTCCCGCGGGGTGGCCGCCGGGCGGCTCAAGGCGGAGAAGAAGAGCGGGCTGCGGGTGCACGGCCGCACCGGGGAGGCCTGCCCGGTCTGCGGTGACACCATCCGGGAGGTCTCGTTCAGCGACTCCTCGCTCCAGTACTGCCCCACCTGCCAGACGGGTGGCAAACCGCTCGCCGACCGCAGGATGTCCCGGCTGCTCAAGTAGCGGCGCAGCGCCGGCCGGGGACGCGCCGGTCAGTCGCCGCCGGTCAGCCGCCGATCGTCACCAGCCGGCGGCCGTCGGCGGCTCGTACCTCGAAGTGGTCGATCTGGTCGGGACGCAGCGCCGCCCCACCACGGGTGACCAGCGGCGAACCGTCCCCGGCGCGCGCCGCCCAGGTCGTCACGGTCTCGCGCGAGCCGTCCCGGCCCACCGCGATCAGCGCGCACACCCCGGAGGCGCCGGGACGGATCAGCTCCAGGCCGACATCCGTCCCCCAGGCCTTCTCCGCGGCCGTCACGACGGCAGCCGTCCCCGTCGCCCGGTCCGACGCGGTCCAGCGCGCGGTCACCCCGGCCCCCGGTCCTGGCCCCGGTCCTGGCCCCGGGCCGGGAGCCGCGCCGAGGACGGCGAGCGGACCGCCCACCACGAGCACCGCCACCGCGGCCACCAGCGCGAGCCGCCGCCTGCGGCTCCCGCGCCGCCAGGCCGACCTGCGGTCGAGCATCCCGGCCAGCAGCTCCGGGCTCGTCGCCGCGAACGGCGCCACCTCGGCGGGGGTCCGCCGCGCGTACTCGTCGAGCTGCGCCCGCACCCCGCCGAACTCCGCCAGCAGCAGCGCGCACCGCGGGCAGTCCATGAGGTGCTCCTCGAAGCGGAAGGCGTCCGTGGCGTCGAGTACGCCCAGTGCGTAGGCGCCGGCATCGCGATGGAGTTCCAAGGTCCGCATGGTGTCTGGTACGCGGCGGAGCGCCGAATCACTCAAGCCGGGCACGATCCGGGAGACACCGCCTACACTCCGGCGTCATGCTGCGCGTACTGGCCGTGGACGACGAAGAACCAGCCCTCGAAGAACTGCTCTATCTGCTCCGGGCCGACCCCCGGGTCCGTGGAGCCGAGGGTGCCACGAGCGCGACCGAGGCCCTGCGCCGCATCGGCGCCGCGCTCGACGCGGGTCCTGACGACTCCGCGGCCATCGATGTGGTCTTCCTCGACATCCATATGGCCGGGCTGACCGGCCTCGACGTCGCCAAGCTGCTCGCCGGCTTCGCCGAGCCCCCGCTGATCGTCTTCGTCACCGCGCACGAGGGCTTCGCCGTGCAGGCCTTCGATCTGAAGGCCGTCGACTATGTGCTCAAACCGGTCCGCAGGGAGCGGCTCGCCGAAGCCGTCCGCCGGGTCGCCGAACTGGTGGGGGAGCGGCCCGCCGTGCTCGACACCGCCGCCGACCAGATACCCGTCGAGCTGGGCGGGGTGATCCGCTTCGTCGCCGTCGACGACATCGCCTATGCCGAGGCGCAGGGCGACTACGCCAGGCTGTACACCGACACCGCGAGCCATCTGGTACGGATCCCCCTCACCACCCTGGAGGAGCGCTGGCGGGCCCGCGGATTCGTCCGTATCCACCGCCGCCATCTCGTCGCCCTGGCCCGGATCGACGAACTGCGGCTGGACGCGGGCGCGATGAGCGTGCGCGTCGGCGATGCCGAGCTGGCCGTGAGCCGGCGTCACGCCCGCGCGCTGCGTGATCTGCTGATGCGGCAGACCGGGCGCTGACCAGGCCCTTCCCGCCGGACAGCCCGGCTGCGTACACTCCGGCGCGGGCACCGGGCGGGACGGCGCCGGCCCGACGGCGAGGAGGCACCATGACCGGGGAGTCCGGCTCACGGCAGCCCGCGCCCCGGGCGGGCGCCTCCCGGCAGCCGGCGCCACGGCGCGAGGTCGTCACCGGCGAACCGCGCCGCGTACGGCCCCTGCCCCGCTTCCGCGCCCAGGCGGAGATCGACGAACAGACCGCCCTCGGCGACGCCTATGTCCGTTCTCTGATGCGCAGTCAACTCCGGGCCGGTCTCACCGCGTTCGGCGGGCTCGCGCTGGTCGTCGGCACCCTGCCGCTGGCCTTCGCCACCCTGCGCGACGCGACAGCCGTCTGGCTCGTGCTCGGCTTCGCCGCCTATCCGCTGCTGACGCTCCTCGCCTGGTGGTACGTACGGCGCGCGGAGCGCAACGAGCGCGACTTCGCCCGGCTCGTGGAAGGCCGGCCCGTTCCGTGAGCCAGAGCTACACGGTCACGGCCGTCACCCTCGTCGTGTTCGCCACCGTGCTCGTCGGCGCCTTCGGGCTGCGGATATCCCGGACCACCTCCGACTTCTACGTCGCCTCCCGTACGGTCAGACCCGGGCTCAACGCCGCCGCGATCAGCGGCGAGTACCTCTCCGCCGCCTCCTTCCTCGGCGTCGCCGGACTGGTGCTGCTGCACGGCCCGGACATGCTCTGGTACCCCGTCGGCTACACCGCCGGCTATCTGGTGCTGCTGGTCTTCGTCGCCGCCCCGCTGCGCCGCTCGGGGGCGTACACCCTCCCCGACTTCGCCGAGGGACGGCTCGAATCCCGTGCGGTGCGGCGGCTCGTGAGCGTCTTCGTGGTCGGGGCCGGCTGGCTCTATCTCGTGCCCCAGCTCCAGGGCGCGGGGCTGACCCTGAAGACCCTCACCGGGGCGCCCGACTGGTTCGGCGGGGTGCTCGTCGCGCTGGTCGTGGTGGTGGCCGTGGCGGCGGGCGGCATGCGCAGCATCACCTTCGTCCAGGCCTTCCAGTACTGGCTGAAGCTGACCGCGCTGCTCGTCCCCGCGATCTTCCTGCTGCTCGCCTGGCAGGGTGACGGCCGGCCGCGCGTCGACCTCGGCCTGGCGGCCGCGGTCGGGGGCCGCGGCGACCATCCGCTGTACGCGACCTACGGACTGATCGTGGCGACCTTCCTCGGGACGATGGGCCTGCCCCATGTCGTCGTCCGCTTCTACACCAGCCCCAACGGCCGGGCCGCCCGGCGTACCACCGTGGTCGTCCTGGCGCTGATCGGCGCGTTCTATCTGCTGCCGCCGGTCTACGGCGCGCTGGGCAGGCTGTACGTACCCGAACTCCCCTACGGCACGGACGCCGACGCCGCCGTCCTGCTGCTGCCGGAACGGGCGATCGGCGGACTCGGCGGGGATCTGCTCGGCGCGCTCGTCGCGGGCGGTGCCTTCGCCGCGTTCCTCTCCACCGCCTCCGGACTGACCATGGCCGTCGCGGGAGTGCTCACGCAGGATGTCCTCCCGTCGCGCGGCGTACGGCACTTCCGGCTGGCCACCCCGCTCGCCATGGCCGTACCGCTCGGCGGCTCACTGCTGGTGAGCGGGAGGATGCCGGTGGCCGACTCCGTCGGCATGGCCTTCGCGGTCTCCGCCTCCTCCTTCTGCCCGCTGCTCGTGCTGGGCATCTGGTGGCGGCGGCTCACCCCGCCCGGTGCCATCGCCGGACTGCTGCTCGGCGGCGGTCTCACGTTCGTGGCCACGGTGATCACGGTGAGCGGGGCGGTACGGTCCGGCTGGCCGCACGCGCTGCTCGCCTGGCCCGCCGTCTGGTCCGTCCCGGTCGGCTTTCTCGCGATGATCCTGGTCTCCCTGGCCACGCAGAGCCGGATACCGCCCGGCACCAACGCCGCGATGACCCGCTTCCATCTGCCGGAGGCCCTGATGCCGGGCGCCCGCGGCGGTACCGGGGGCACGCGATGAGCGGAGCTGCCCTCGCCGTACTGATCGTCCTCGGTCCGCTGCTGCTCGCGGGCGGCTTTCTGCTCGGCCGGCGCACCGCGGGCCCCGAGCGGACCAGCGATGTAGGCACCCCCGTGGAGCACGCCACCTTCGAGACCCTGCACACCGCCTCACTCGCCACCCCTCCGCTGCGGGCCGGCCTCACGGAAGAGAGCGCGCGCAAGGCGGCCCGCCGACTGCGCTCCCTGCTCGGCACCGACGCGCTCTGCCTCACCGACCGGGAGCGGGTGCTCGCCTGGGACGGTCTCGGCGAGCACCACGGCAAGCATGTGATGGACCATGTCGAGCAGCTGCTCGCCAGCGGACGCGGTACGGCCTTCGCCAGCGGCTGCCGCGATCTCGACTGCCCGCTGCGCTGGGGCGTGGCGGCCCCGCTGACCGTCGACCACCGGGTGCTCGGCACCCTCGTCGCCTACGCGCCGCGCGAGTCTGCGGTGCTGGCCAGGGCGGCCGGCGAGGTCGCCCGCTGGGTCTCCGTACAGCTGGAACTGGCCGAGCTCGACCGCTCCCGCACCCGGCTGATCGAGGCCGAGATCAGAGCCCTGCGTGCCCAGATCTCCCCGCACTTCATCTTCAACTCGCTGGCCGCCATCGCCTCGTTCGTCCGCACCGATCCCAGCCGGGCCCGTGAACTCCTGCTGGAATTCGCCGACTTCACCCGCTACTCGTTCCGCAGCCATGGCGACTTCACCACCCTCGCCGACGAACTGCACTCGATCGACCAGTATCTGGCCCTCGTCCGGGCCCGCTTCGGCGAGCGGCTCTCGGTCACTCTTCAGGTCGCCCCGGAGGTCCTTCCCGTCGCCATGCCCTTCCTGTGTCTGCAACCGCTCGTCGAGAACGCCGTCAAGCACGGCCTCGAAGGAGCGGTCACCACGAGCCGGATCACCATCAGCGCGCTCGACGCGGGCGCCGAGGCCGAAGTGGTGATCGAGGACGACGGGGTCGGTATGGAGCCGGACCGGCTGCGGCAGATCCTGCGCGGCGAGGGAGGTGCGTCCACCGGAATCGGACTGCTCAATGTGGACGAACGGCTGCGCCAGGTCTACGGGGACGCGTACGGCCTGGTCATCGAGACCGGGGTCGACGCGGGAATGAAGATCACGGTACGGATTCCCAAGTACCGCGCGGGCGTGCACGGCACCTGACAACGCCCCCTGGAAGGGGGCCGGTGCCCACGGTGTCTACGCGCGTCAGAACAGATGGATCGCCAGATGCCCCAGCGGCAGCCCCAGCTGCCAGGCCGGGGTCCACACGTGCGGACCCTCCTCCCCGCCGGCCGTGAACGGATCGTCGCCCGCCGGGCCCATGGCATCGAGGTCGGGCGCCAGCAGCTCCGTCTCCTCCAGCCACCGCCAGGCGGCGCCGGCCAGCGCCAGGTCCGGATCGCGGGTGGGCGCGTCGGCCTCGAAGGCGACCGCCTCCCGCCGGTCCAGCCGCCCGCAGACCCACTCCCGCCAGCACGTCCCGTACGCGGTGAGCGAGCGCCACTCCTCGATCCTGGCCACCACCCGCGGGCCGCCCGCCGAGTCGTCGGAGAGGAAGATGGTCAGGGCCAGGGCGTCCCGGCCCGCCCGGTACTCGAGCGTCGTCGGCGGCATCAGATCGCCGGTACGCAGCAGTTCGTCGGCGATGTACTCGGCGTACATCCACGCCATCGGCACCCGTAGGCCTCCGCCACCGGACCCTTCGGTAGATTCCGGACGCATCCTTATCCGCCTTCCTTCCCTTCCCCGAAGCCCCCTTCAGGGAGCATTGAACCGGCGGCGGCCGCCCCGCGTGGCCAGAAGGGCAGGATCGGGCGGCGGACGGGAGAGGATTGTGACGGGTGGGGCCGACGGTGCCGCGGCCGACGATGGAACAGCCGATTCCGGCGCGCATGTGCGGTCGCTGCTCGGCGCCTACGTGCTGGACGCGCTCGCCCCCGAGGAGGACCGGCGGGTCGCGGACCACCTGGCCGGCTGCGACCCGTGCGGCGCCGCCTACCTGGAGGTGGCCGACGCGCCGTCGCTGCTCGCCCTCCTGGACGAGGACGACCTGCTGTAGCCGGGCAGTGAGCGGCCCAGCGCGCGCAGGGCGTAGTACGAACGGGACTTGACCGTACCCGGCGGAATCCCCAGCACCTGCGCCGTCTCGCTCACGCTCAGCCCGCGGAAGTAGATCTGCACGAGCACCGCGCGGTGCTCGCGGCTCAGCGCCTTCACGGCCTTCCGTACATCGAGCGCGGCGACCGTGCTCTCCGTGGCGTCGTGCGGTTCTGGCGTGGCGGCGAGGACCCGGTCGCTGACCTCCGGCGGCCGCGACATCCGGCACCTGCGGGCGTCGATCGCCAGCCGGCGGCCCACGGTGAACAGCCATGGCCGCATGGAGTCGAAGGGCCCCTCGAACGCCTCCGGATGCTGCCAGGCGCGTACCAGCGTCTCCTGGAGCAGGTCCTCGGCCCGGTGCCGGTCGCCATAGGTCAGACCGAGCAGGAAGTTCAGCAGGGCGGGTCCGTGGTCGCGCTGAAGCTCCGTCAGTGCCCGTTCGCCGGTCGTCTCCGTGGCCGTGGCGGTGGTCATCGTGAACGCCCTTTCTCGCCGGGGTCGCTGTCGTGCGGTGTCGCTGCCGCCTGGCGTATCCGAGCGCATGGCGGCGCCGAGGGACAGACAGCGCGCACAGGTGTGCGACGAGCGGTCGCTCACTGCGGCGAGTGGTGCGGTGAACGGTCCGGCGGAGGCGTTCGGCCCCTTTTGATGCTTTTGTCGGCTTGGCTCCTTGACATCCATTTATATGGCTATATGGATTCATTGCGTTGGTATCCCCGGGAAAACGGAGCCTGGCCGATGACGAAGCGCATGCGACAGGGAGCGGTGGCCACTGCGGCGCTGCTGCTCGGAACGGCGGCAGCCTGCACGGGGCCGGAGAGCACCTCCGCCCCCGACCGGCCGCCGCGCCAGGGCTCCATGGCTCCCTCGGCGGCGGGCGGGGCGCCGCCGCAGCGCGGGTTCACGCTCGTCGCCTCGGGCGACGTCCTGCCGCACGACTCCGTCATCGACCGGGCGAACGACGACGGGGGCGGCGACGACTACGACTTCCGGCCGATGTTCGCCTCCGTGAAACCGGCCGTGTCCGGCGCCGATGTGGCGATCTGTCATATGGAGACCGTGTACGCGGAGGAGGACGGTCCCTTCAGCGGCTATCCGACCTTCAACTCGCCGCCCCAGATCGCCCAGGGCCTGCGCGACACCGGCTACGACTCCTGCTCCACCGCCTCCAATCACACCCTGGACGACGGAGCCCCCGGCGTACGCCGCACACTCGACGCCCTCGACAAGGCGGGCGTCAGACACGCGGGCTCGGCCCGCTCGGCCGCCGAGGCCACGCGCCCCGCCCTGATGACGGCGGGCGGCGCCAGGATCGCCCAGCTGGCGTACACGTTCGACACCAACGGCATCCCGCTCCCCGACGGACAGCCCTGGGCGGTCGGCCTGATCGACGAGCGGAAGATCGTCGCCGATGCCCGCGCCGCCCGGAAGGCCGGCGCCGACGTCGTCGTGGTCAGCGTCCACTGGGGCACCGAGTGGGAGACGGAGCCCGACGCGGAGCAGCGCAGCCTCGGCAGGAAGCTCACCGCGTCCCGCACCGGCGGCCGTCCCGACATCGATCTGATCCTCGGCACCCACGCCCATGTCCCGCAGGCGTACGAGAAGGTCAACGGCACCTGGATCATCTACGGGATGGGCGACCAGGTCTCCGGCACCATGACCAATGACGCGGGCGAGCTGGACTCGCGCGGCAACGAGGGCTCGATCGGCCGGTTCACCTTCGCGCCGCCCGCCGTGAAGGGCGAGCGCTGGCTGGTGAAGAAGGCCGAGTTCATCCCGCAGGTGATGGACCTCGGGTCAGGACGGGTGATCAATCTGCCCGAGGCCCTGCGCCAGGACCCCGACCGGGACGACTACCGCGAGGCCCAGTCGGACATCAGCGACGCGGTCCTGGGCCGCGGCGCGGCCGAAGACGGCCTCACGATGGGCCGCTAGGCCGCTAGGTCGCTGGGCCGCTGGTCGACGGGCCGCTGGTCGACGGGGCGGTTACGGGACGACCGTCACCGGCCAGCGGCCGGCCTTGACCAGCCGTACCGCCACCGAGCCGACGATCCGGTGCCCCGCCGACTCCGAGGCACCGACCACCACGGCATCCGCCTTCAGTTCGTCGGCCGCGGTGACCAGGCCGTTGTACGGGTCTCCGTGGAACGTGTGGAACTCCCAGCGCACATCCCATATGTCCTTGACCCGCTCGGTGGACGTACGGATCTCCGCCACCAGCTCCTCGGCGATCTCCCCGGTCGTGTCCGCGACCGGGGCGCCGAGTGCGGCGCCCGCGGGCAGCACGGGCTGCACATAGACGATGGCGAGGAGCGCGTTCTGCCGCCGGGCGAGACCGCCGGCGTACGCGGCGGCGCGGAGCGAGGACTGTGATCCGTCCACGCCGGCGACGATCACCTTCGGGCCGTCGGTACCGCGTTCGAATCTGGTGGGCTGCTGCTCGGTCACGCCAGGCAGGCTATCCGTTCCCCGAGGCCGGCCGGGCGGCGGTCCGCCGGAGACTTCCCGGCTACGGTGCGCCGCGCGACGCCGCAGGCCGGCGGGGTCGGCACCGGGATAGTCCCATCGGGTGCTTTCGTCCGGATATGCGGTGTTGCTGAGGCGCGCGGAGCATGGACCGTGCGAGCCATTGGTCATGAAAAAGGATCAGTTGATTCCGGGGCGCCGTGCCGTCCTGCGGATTACCGCCTGCCTCGGCGCCGCACTCACCTGCCGCCTTCTGACCGTGGAAGGACCGGCCAAGACACCCGGCCGTGCCGCACCCGCCTCCCCGCCCCAGGCGACGGGGCTGAAGGCGGCGGGACCGCCCAAGGCGCTCGTACCCCGCAATCCCTCCGCCTACCGGCTGCGGCCCATGACGGAGAGCGCCCCGGCCGGCTTCAGCAGGGCCGCCCTCCAGGTGCGCAAGGAGCCTCTCCTGGAACTGCCCGAGCTCGGCCGCTCCATCGTGCTCACCTTTGACGACGGCCCCGACCCCAACTACACCCCGGACATCCTGCGCACGCTGCGTAAGTACGACGTACGCGCGATGTTCTTCGTCTGCGGCGAGATGGCGGACGTCAACGGCGACCTGATGCGGGAGATGGCCGACGACGGACACATCATCTGCAACCACACCTGGTCGCATCCGGAACTGCCGCTGCTGCCCCCGTCCCGGATGCGCACCCAGCTGGCACGGACCAGCGACGTGATCGAGAAGACCGTCGGCACCCCGCCGCTCTGGTACCGCGCGCCCTACGGTGCCTGGAACAAGAAACTGTTCGAGATCGGCGCCAAGTTGGACATGGAACCGCTCGCCTGGACCGTCGACAGCCTCGACTGGACCAACCCGGGCACCAACAGGATCGTCAGCGGGATTCTGGACGGTGCGGGGCCGGGGGTCGTCGTCCTCTCGCACGACGCGGGCGGCAACCGCTCGCAGAGCGTGGAGGCGCTGCGCGAGTACCTGCCCTCACTGCTGGACGAGGGATACCGCATCGCCGTGCCGTACCGGTGAGCCCCCGGCCCCGTCGGGGCCACGTCGTACGGTCAGCCCCCCGCAGCCACCCCCGCAGCCCCCCGCCCCCCCGGCTGGTCAGCGCGTGCTGACCAGCCGGGCGAAGACCACGACATTGCCGTCGTAGCCGCCCGCCTTCGAGTAGCCGCCGCCGCAGGTGATCACCCGCAGCTCCGCATGGCCGGTATCGCCGTAGACCCGGGCGCCGGGGAAGTCGTTCTTGGCGAACACCTCGACCCCGTAGATCTCGAACTCCGCGACCCGGTCGTCGTACCGGGTCACCTCGATGTGCTGGCCCTTCTCCAGCGAGCCGAGCCCGAAGAAGACCGCGGGCCCGGCTTTGTTGTCGACATGGCCGACGACCACCGAGGTGCCCCGCTGGCCGGGCGATACGCCGTTCTGGTACCAGCCGGCCAGATTGGGGTCCTGCGGTGGCGGAGCCGCGATCCAGCCGTCCTGGTCGAGTCCCACGTCCACGACCGGCGCGTCGACCTTGATCGCCCGGATCCGCAACCGGGACATCGGGGCGTACGGCAGCGGCTTGACGATCGCGACGGAGGTGGCGGCGGCCGCGGGGTCGGGCCTGCTCCGGCTGTCCAGCGAGGCGGCCTGGGCCGGCTGCGGCGGCCCCAGCGGTACGTCCACCCCGTTCCGCATCATCGCGAGGCCAGTGAGCATGACGAGTGCCAGAACGCCCCAGGGCGAGCGTTTCCTCGACTCCGGAGCGCTGTGGTACTGGCCCATGGTTCTCCCTTCGTGGGCATCTGCTGGCACGCTAAGCGCGCGAGGCGGCGGCGGCGATCACTGGAGGGCGAATGGGTGGCGGAGCCGCCCGGCGATGGTCCATCCGAGTAATCGGCATATAAAAACTTCTGACGGTCTGTGACCTGCGGCTCCGTCAGGCAGAGGCGCTCCCCGGCGGCGTGTCGCCTCACCGGGGTGGACCAGTGCCGAAATGCGGTGGATGTGCGCTCCGGTGAGGGTTCGTCATGGAGGGCGTACTCGTCGAATCTCCCGGAGCACCGCTTTGGGGCGCCTTCCACTGGAGGTTCAACGATGCGTGCTTCACGCGCTTTCGCGGTGACCGCGGCCGCCTGCGCGGCCCTGGCGCTCTCTGCCCCGCTGGCTGCCGCCGGCGGTGGTTCCAACGGCCCGACCAATGTCACCGTCAACCCGTTCTCGGTCCACCAGGGCGGCACGATCGAGATCACCGTCCAGGGTTGCGGCCAAGGTGGCACCGTCACATCCAACGCCTTTCCGAGGGCCGAGCTGTCGGACAACCGGTCGGGGCGCTCCAGGGCCACGGCGAGGATTCACGACAACGCCACCCCCGGCCGTTACAACCTGGCCGTCAGGTGCAATGACAGCAACCGGGTCGAGACCCACCAGTTCGAGGTGCTCGCGGGGCGGGGCGCGCTGGGCGGCCTCGGCGGATCCATCGGGCCCAGCTCGACGGAGCTGGGGATCGGCGCGGGGCTCGTCGCCACGGCGGCCGTCGGCGGTGCGCTGTTCGTCGCGCGCCGTCGTCGCCCCTCGCTGGCCGGCGCGCGGGTCGTCTGACCGGCCTGATCACTCTCCCTCCCGGCCGGCGCTCCGGGGGCCGGAAAGCGCCCATCACGCCCGTCGCCCCGAGTCCTGAGAGGACTCGGGGCGACGGGCGTATCGCGTGCCGGGGGCGACGGGCCGGGTGGACGGTGGCTCGGCGACGGTCAGTGCCTGCGGCTCTCCGCGCGTCGGCGTGCCACATAGATGGTGCCGGTGGCCGCTGCCACCACCAGCGCCGTACCGGCGACGATCTCGGCGGTGTTCATCCCGCCGATGCTGCCGCCCACACCGCCCTGGACACCCAAGGGCGCGTCCGAGGTCGCGCCGACCGCGGGCGTCGCCACCTGGGCCGGCGTCTGGGTCGTGGCCGCGGGCGCCGCCGGCGTCTGGGTCGGGGCGGGAGCCGGCGTCTTGGCGGCGGCGGCGATGGCGAGGTTGGTCTTCGCCGACACGCCGTTGCAGGTGAAGGTCACCTCGTACTTCGCACCGGGCTTGGCGTCCCAGTCGACAGTGGCGGCCGCCGTGCTGCCCGAGGGGATGGTGACGGTGTCGAACACCCCGGAGGAGGCGGTGGCGGGGGTGCTGCACTTGGTGACGGCGAGCAGCACCTTGCCCCCTGCCGCGACCGTGGAAGGGGTGACGGTGTACCCGAACGGCGTGGCGTTGTCCTTGACGGCGGCAGCCGACGAGGCGGTGGTCAGTGCGAATGCGGCCACTCCCAGCAGAGCGGCGGATGCGGCACGTATCGCGCGCATGTCAGTCCTCCCGGTCCCCGAGGAGCAGTTGCGGAACCGATTTCCACAATGGGCAGGAATGCACCTCGATGACCGAAACGCTAGAAGCGCCCTATCACACCCGCTATCGCTGGCGGGCGAATGGGGCACGGGTGTCCCCCGAACGGGGGACACCCGTGCCGCTCAGGGCCTGGTCCGCGGCTCAGGACCCGATGCCGGGGAACAGGTCGAGGAAGGGGCCCGCGGTCGCGGCGATCCCACGGCCGTAGGGGGCGTCGAAGTCCCAGATGAGGAAGAGCAGGAAGGCGATCAGCACGCTGAAGAGCCCTGCCAGCAGCAGTTCGCGGAAGGTCCGGCGGATCTGCAGGACGAAGATCAGCCCCACGGTGACCACGGCGCCGGTGATCAGCCCGAACCAGACGACCCCGGGCATGGTGGCTCCCGCGTTCTGCCCGCGGGCGCCTCTGGCGTCGTCCGCGGCGGCCACCTCGTCGAGGAGCGGCTGATAGGCCTGGCCCTCCAGGTCGGTGCGGGGCGCGTACAGGGTGACGTCGGTGCGGAGCTTGTCGAACAGCTGCGTGCCCTTCGCGCTCAGGGCTTCATGCTCGGCCATGTGCGGCCATTCGGTACGGACCACGTACGACACGTACGCGTCGACGTCGCCCCGGATCCGCTCGCGGACGTCGGCGGGATACACCTGGACCCGCTGCTGGACCTCGTGCAGGGCCTGGGCCTCCTGGCGGACGGATTCCTGGGCCGAGCCGCGGGCCTCCCACACGCCGGCAATGGCGAGGCCCAGCACGATCGCGTAGATCACGCCGATCATCATCGTCATGTACTCCATGACGTCGGGGCTCTCGGTGGGGTCGTCGTCCTCACCGACGCGGCGGTTGTTGATGACGACGATGGTCAGGACGACCGCGCAGGCGGCGGCCATCGCGATGCTCAGAACGAGCCATTCCGACATGGAGTCTCCGTGGATCAGCGGGAGCGGGGGCGCAGTACGGCCACGGCGAGTACGGCAGGGGCCGTGATCAGGAGCATCAGCGAGACGAGGGAGGGGCCGCTCCGGGGCTGCTTGCGGGTCGCCTTGCGATAGGCGGGCAGGGCCACCGGGGCCCGCGAGGGGGCGGCGGACGGGGTCGGTGACGGCCGGTCCTGGTTCGGACGCGGAGCGGGCGGCGGTGGCTTCGGCGCCGGTGCGGGCGGCGGCGCCGGCCGGGGTGAGCGCGGCGCCGGCCGGACGGGCGGCGCCGGAGGCTCAGGTGTGACGACCGGAGGCGGCGGTGGCGGCGTGGGTGTGGGCGGTGGTGGCGGTGGGGGCGGTGGTGGTGGAGGCGGCGGCGTGGGGGTGGGCGGTGGCGGCTCGGGCGGCGGGGTCGGCGTCGGCGTAGGCGTCGGCCAGCAGTCGTCACTGCCCGAGACGGCCACGGCCGACCCCGCGCCTCCAGGACCGGACGAGGCATAGGCGCAGCTGTCGGCCTCGGCGGGCGCGGGCACAGCCGACAGCGAGATGAGTGCGGCGGCTGCCAGCAGCCGTCCGACGAGCGATCCGTACACGGGCAGGAGCTTGTTCCCGATCTGGCGTCGGCACGCCAGAAGTCATTCGAATTAGCCCGGATAGGTGGAATAAGCGGTTACAGGTTTGCGCGCCAGAAGTTTTTTCAGCCGCGTTGAACGCGGAGCGGTCCCCGGCCCGTACTTAGGACCATGAGCGGCTCACCCAGGCCCCTCGACCCCAACTGGCTTACAGAACACGGGAGTTGACATGAACACCTGGCGGAACGCCTCGCTCGCGGTGACCGCGGTGGCCGTACTGGCCCTGACGACGGCGTGCGGTCAGGAGCAGGGCACCCAGACCAACGGCCAGTCCGTCGGAGCGGCCAAGCCGGCCGCGCAGCCGGCCGACGGCGGCTACGGCTCGGACGGTGGTTACGGCTCCGACGCGGACGCCGCGGCCGCCAAGCCGGCCGGTCAACTCGCCGTGTGGGACAGCAAGAAGCTCGGAAAGGTCGTCACCGACAGCGAGGGGTTCACGCTCTACCGCTTCGACAAGGACACGGCGAGCCCGCCCACGTCGAACTGTGAGGGCGACTGCGCCACGGCCTGGCCGATCGTGTCCCCGGACAACGCCAAGGCCGCGCCCGGCGCCGATCCCTCGCTGCTCGGCGAGATCACCCGGGCCGACGGCGCGAAGCAACTCACCATCGCCGGCTGGCCGATGTACCGGTACGCCAAGGACGCCAGCCCCGGCGACGCCAACGGCCAAGGCGTGGGCGGGAGTTGGTTCGCCGCGGCCCCCGACGGCAAGAAGGCGGCCCCGGCCGGCGCCGGCGACGCGACCGCGGCCGATCTGCCGGGACTCTCGGTGCGCAAGGATCCCACGCTCGGTGAGATCGTGGTGGATTCGCGCGGAATGACGGTCTACCGGTTCAAAAAGGACTCCGCGTGGCCGATGAAGTCGGCCTGCACCGGCGCCTGTCTCGAGAAGTGGCCGGTTGTCGCCCCTGTCGAGAAGAATGACACCGAAGGCATCATCGAGAAGGGCTTCGTGACGTTCGACCGGCCCGACGGAATCAAGCAGCAGAGCATCGACTGCTGGCCGGTCTACACCTTCAGTGGTGACACAAAGCCGGGCGATACCAATGGTCAGGGCGTTGGCGGCACCTGGTTCGCGGTTTCGCCGAATGCCAAGCTGGTCGGAGCGCCCAAGTAGTCCCCCGCCGCGCCCTCCGGCCCGTCGGCCCGCCCTCACGCCCCTCCGCGTGACGGCGGGCCGGTCGCACGTGATGGGGTGTGACCAAGAACGGACCGCTAATTTCCGTTTGGGCTCGCTCTCTTGGCGGTCGATCAGTAGCCTCGGCTCGGACAACGGCCAGGTACATGGCCGCACCCCCTGAGGCGACTTGTTGGAGACATCGATGGAGCGTCCCGCCTGGGCCCCGCAAGGTATCGACATATCGGTGCCGAGCGTTTCCCGCATTTACGACTACTATCTGGGCGGTTCGCACAATTTCGAGGTGGACAGGGACGCCGCCCGCAAGGCAATGGAGTTCATGCCGGGGCTTCCCAAGATCATGAAGGCGAACCGTGCCTTCATGCGCCGCGCGGTGAAATTCGCGCTGGACGAAGGCATCACCCAGTTCCTCGACATCGGCTCCGGCATTCCGACGTACGGCAATGTCCATGAAGTCGCCGAGGCCGCCAGCCCCGACGCCCGGGTGCTCTATGTCGACCACGACCCGGTCGCCGTCGCGCACAGCCAGGCCGTCCTCGCGGGCAATGACATCGCCGGCGTCCTGAGCGCCGATCTCCGCAAGCCCGGTCAGATCCTCAACAGCCCTGAGGCAGACCGGCTGTTGGACCTGGAACGGCCGGTGGCGCTGCTGCTCGTCGCCGTTCTGCATTTCCTGGAGGACGAGGACGAGCCGTACCGCGCGGTGGCCGAGCTGCGTGACGCGCTCGCGCCCGGCAGCCTGCTCATCCTCACCCACGCCTCGTACGACGGCATCCCGCTCACGCAGGAGCAGGCGGGTGGCACCGTGGGCGTCTACAAGAACATCCGCAATCCGCTGGTGATGCGCACCCGCGAGCAGACCGCTCAGTTCTTCGAGGGCTTCGAGATGGTCGAACCGGGTCTGGTGGCCATGCCGCAGTGGCGGCCCGACAGCCCCGCCGACCTGGAGGACCCGTACGCCTTCTCGGGCTTCGCTGGAGTGGGACGCAAGGCGTGATGCCGTCGCAGCCGGCGGGCGCCGCGGCGGACCCGGACGGCCTGGAGGACAGACTCCGGCGGTTCGCGACGATCTGGAGCCGGGCGATCTTCCCGGCAACGGCCACGTCCCTGACGCGCCCCGAATTCGAATCCCATCTGCTGCCGTTGGCAAGAGAGTTGAACGAGGCGCTGCACGCGCGCCACTTCGACTCCGGGCCCGCGCAGCGGGTCGGGGCCGCCCTCGTGGCGGCGCACTGCACCGACCCCGAGGCCCTCGGCCGTACGCTCGGCGTCGTCGACTCGTATCTGGTGCTGTACTGCGGCGCCGAGGAACTCGCCGCGGAGGACAGCCGGGCCCGCTGCGCGCGCCTTCAGCACTCCCTCGCCGCCGGCTTCGCGCAGGCGCTGCGCGAGCGCACCCTCGCCGAGCAGGAGGCCATCGCACGCTCCGCGCTCGCCGCGCGCAGCGACGCGGAGGACGCGCTGCACGCCACCGAGGCCCGCTTCCGCGCGGTGTTCGAGGGCGCGGCCATCGGCATCGGCATCGCCGACCTCGACGGCAATGTGCTGGAGGTCAACGACACCCTCACCCAGATGTTCGGCGGGCTCGAACACCATGTACGCAGCCGGAACGTGAGCGAGTGGGTGCACCCCGAGGACGTACCCCACGTCTGGCCGATGTACGGCGAGCTGGTGCGTGGCGAGCGGGAGCACTTCCGGGTCGAGAAGCCGTTCTTCCGCAACGACGGCACCGTGCTCTGGACCAATCTGACGGTCTCGCTGCTGCGGGACGCCGAGGGCGCTCCGCGCTACCAGCTGGCGCTGATGGAGGACACCACCGAGCGCAGGCTGCTCAATCTGCGGCTGCGGTACGAGGCCACACACGACGCCCTGACCGGGCTGCCCAACAGGACGCTGTTCTTCGAGCGTCTGGAGAAGACCCTGTCGGCGGGCGACGGCGCGCGCTTCGGCCTCTGCTATCTCGACCTCGACGGCTTCAAGGCGATCAACGACAGCCTCGGCCACTCGTCGGGGGACCGGCTGCTGGTGGAGGTCGCGGACCGGCTGCAGAGCTGCGCCACCGCGCCGGGCGAGATGGTGGCCAGGCTCGGCGGCGACGAGTTCGTGGCGCTCACCACCGGCCATGACTCCCAGCGGTGCGTGGCCGATCTCGCCTCCCGGATCCTCGGCGCGCTGGCCACCCCCATCCGGCTCGACGGCCGGGAGTTCACGGTCCGGGGCAGCATCGGCATCGTGGAGGGGCCCACCACCGGGCGCACCCCCGCGGAGGTGCTGCGCAGCGCGGACATCACCATGTACCGGGCCAAGGCCGCGGGCGGCAACCGCTACGAGCTGGCCGACCCGGAGGCCGACGCCCGCGCCATCACCCGGCACGGACTGACCACGGCGCTCCCCGCGGCCCTGGAGCGCGGTGAGTTCTTCATCGAGTACCAGCCGCTGGTGCATCTGGACGACGGCACGGTGCACGGCGCGGAGGCGCTGGTGCGCTGGTCCCACCCGCAGCACGGCGTCCTCGGACCCGACCGGTTCATCCCCCTCGCGGAGCACACCGGACTGATCGTGCCGCTCGGCCGCTGGGTGCTGGAAGAGTCCGTACGGCAGGCGCGGTGCTGGCAGCAGCAGCTGCCGGAGGGAGCGCTCGGCGTACCGCTGCGGATCAATGTGAATCTGTCCCCCACCCAGCTGCACCACCCCGGACTCGTCGCGGAGACGGTGGAGGTGCTGGAACGGATCGGCCTCCCGCCGGGCGCGCTCTGTCTGGAGGTCACCGAGTCCGCGCTGATCGGCGCCGACGAGGATCTGCTGAAGCCGCTGCGCCAGCTCGCCGAGATGGGCGTGGACATAGCGCTCGACGACTTCGGGACCGGCTACTCGAATCTGGCGAATCTGCGCCGGCTGCCGGTGAGCGTGCTCAAGCTGGACCGTTCCTTCACCCAGGGCATGCAGCAGCATCCGGCGGACCCGGTCGATCTGAAGATCGTCGAGGGCATCGTCTCGCTCGCGCACAGCCTGGAGCTGGCCGTGACGGTGGAGGGCGTGGAGACCGGGGCGCAGGCGGAGCATCTGCGCCGGCTCGGCTGCGACACCGCGCAGGGCTGGTACTACGCGAGGCCCGGGCCGCCCGAGCAGCTTCACATGCTGTCGCTCGCGGACGCCGTGTGAGCCGCTGACCGGGGAGCGGTCCCGGCGGGTGTCCCGGCCGCGGTCCGGGTGGACAGGAGCACCTTCTGCAGTTCGCGGGCGGCGCGCGGCGGGGCGACATCGCTGCGGTGGGCGAGCGCGATCGTACGGCGCAGTCCCGGCCTGGCCAGGGCCGTGACCCGTAGATCGCGCGCCCGCGCCGCCACCATGCTCGGCACGACTGCCACCCCGAGCCCGGCCCGTACGAAACCGAGGACGGCGTCCATCTCGCCGCCCTCCACGGTGAACGACGGCTCGAACCCCTCGGCCCGGCAGGCGGCCACGGTCAGCTCGCGCAGGTCGTAGCCGTGCCGGAACATCACCAGCGGCTCGCCCTGCAGATCGGCGATCCTGACCGGGCGCCGCGGGGCCGGGGCGGCGGCCGACGAGACCACGACCAGATCCTCGTGCAGCAGCTCGACCGTGGTCAGCGCGGGGGACGGGGCCGGCAGCGGCAGCGCCACCAGGGCGAGGTCCAGCGCCCCGCGCGCCAGTTCCCGTACGAGATCGTGCGAGCCGCTCTCCTCGATCAGCAGCTCGATGCCCGGGTGGAGATCGTGGAAGGCGCGCAGCACGTCGGGCAGCAGTCCCGTGCACAGGCTCGGCGGCGCCCCCAGTCTGACCCGGCCGCGCCGCAGCTGGACCAGCTCCTGCACCTCGTGCCGGGCCGTCTCGGCGTCGGCGAGGATGCGCCGGGCGAGGGGAAGGAGCGCCTCGCCGGCGTCGGTGAGGGCGACATTGCCCCGGGCCCGGCTGAACAGCTCGGCGCCCAGCTCCTTCTCCAGCGCCCTGATCTGCTGTGACAGGGACGGCTGAGAGACATGGACCCGTTCGGCCGCGCGGGTGAAGTGCCTGGTCTCGGCGACGGCCACGAAGTAGAGAAGCTGCTGGAACTGCATACACCCATGATAGGCGCGGCCTATGGACATGAGCTGGACCATGTCTTGGACCTCTGGCCCATGGCGATCTAGCTTCGTACACATGGCTCTGGCAACGCGGACGGACGGACGGCCGTCCATGATCCGCACCCTCTGGGGATCGACCATCGGGAAGAAAACGGTCATGGCCGTGAGCGGCCTGATCATGCTCGGGTATCTCGTCGCGCACATGTACGGGAATCTCAAGATCTTCTTCGGGCTCGACTCCTTCAACGGCTACGCGCACTGGCTGCGGACCCTGGGCGAACCCGTCCTGCACTACGAGTGGGCGCTCTGGATCGTGCGGGTGGTCCTCGTCGCCGCGGTCGTCCTGCACGGTGTCTGCGCCTACCAGCTGAGCCGCCGCGACATCGCCGCCCGCCCGAGCAAGTACGTCCACAAGCGGCCACGCGCCAGTTACGCCACCTGCACCATGCGCTGGGGCGGGATCATCCTCGCCCTGTTCATCGTCTGGCACATCCTCGACCTGACGACCGGCACCCTGCACCCCGGCGGCTTCCAGTCCGGCCGTCCGTACCAGAACGTCGTGGACACCTTCTCCACCTGGTACGGCAACGTCATCTACATCGTCGCGATGCTGGCCCTCGGACTGCACATCCAGCACGGCTTCTGGAGCGCCGCCCAGACGCTCGGGGCAGGCAGCGCCGCCCGCGACCGCGTCCTCAAGACCACGGCCAACCTGCTGGCCGTGGTGCTGACCGCCGGCTTCATCGCCGTACCCGTCGCCGTCATGACCGGAGTGGTGAACTGACATGCACGACTACGCCGAATACACCACGGGTGAGCCGGTCGCCGACACCAAGGCCCCGGACGGACCCGTCGCCGAGCGCTGGAACCGGCGCCGCTTCGAGGCCGGGCTCGTCAACCCCGCCAACCGCCGCAAGCACACCGTGATCGTCGTCGGTACCGGCCTGGCGGGCGGCGCCGCGGGCGCCACCCTCGCCGAACAGGGCTACCACGTCGTCCAGTTCTGCTACCAGGACTCCCCGCGCCGCGCCCACTCCATCGCCGCCCAGGGCGGGATCAACGCCGCCAAGAACTACCGCAACGACGGCGACTCCGTGCAGCGGCTCTTCTACGACACCGTCAAGGGCGGCGACTTCCGGGCCAGGGAGTCCAATGTCCACCGCCTCGCCGAGGTCTCGGTCGAGATCATCGACCAGTGCGTCGCCCAGGGCGTGCCCTTCGCCCGGGAGTACGGCGGACTCCTCGACACCCGCTCCTTCGGCGGCGTCCAGGTCTCCCGTACCTTCTACGCGCGCGGCCAGACGGGCCAGCAGCTGCTGCTCGGCGCCTACCAGGCGCTGTCACGGCAGATCGCGGCGGGCGCCGTCGAGATGCATCCGCGTACCGAGATGCTCGACCTGATCGTGGTCGACGGGCGGGCCCGCGGCATCGTCGCCCGCGATCTGATCACCGGCAGGGTGTCCACGTACTTCGCCGACGCGGTGGTCCTCGCGTCCGGCGGCTACGGCAATGTCTTCTACCTGTCGACCAACGCGAAGAACAGCAACGCCACCGCCGCCTGGCGGGCGCACCGGCGCGGCGCCTACTTCGCCAACCCCTGCTTCACCCAGATCCACCCCACCTGCATCCCGCGCTCCGGCGAGCACCAGTCCAAGCTGACGCTGATGAGCGAGTCGCTGCGCAACGACGGCCGCATCTGGGTGCCCGCGGCGCGCGGCGACCAGCGGCCGCCGGCCGAGATCCCCGAGGCCGAGCGCGACTACTACCTGGAGCGGATCTACCCCTCCTTCGGCAATCTCGTGCCACGCGACATCGCCTCCCGGGCCGCGAAGAACGTCTGTGACGAAGGGCGCGGGGTGGGCCCCGGCGGACAGGGCGTCTATCTCGACTTCGCCGACGCCATCGGCCGTCTGGGACGCAAGGCGGTCGAGGAGAAGTACGGCAACCTCTTCGAGATGTACGAGCGGATCACCGCCGAGAACCCGTACGAGGTGCCGATGCGCATCTACCCGGCGATCCACTACACGATGGGCGGACTCTGGGTCGACTACGACCTCCAGACCACCATTCCCGGCCTGTTCGCGATCGGCGAGGCCAACTTCTCCGACCACGGCGCCAACCGCCTCGGCGCGTCCGCGCTGATGCAGGGCCTGGCCGACGGCTACTTCGTCCTGCCGTCCACCATCAACGACTACCTCGCGCGCCACCCGCACCACGACGAGATCGACGACTCCCACCCGGAGGTCGCGGAAGCCGTCGCCGACACCGAGGACCGGCTGCGGCTGCTGCTCGCCGTCGACGGCGACCGCACGCCCGACTCCTTCCACAAGGAGATCGGCGAACTCCTCTGGGACCACTGCGGGATGGCCCGCACCGAGGAGGGCCTGCGCAAGGCGCTCGACCGGATCCCGCAGATCCGCGAGGAGTTCTGGCGCCGGATCAAGGTGCCGGGCACCGGCGAGCAGCTCAACCAGTCGCTGGAGAAGGCCAATCGCATCGTCGACTATCTGGAGCTCGCCGAGCTGATGTGCCTCGACGCCCTGCACCGCGCCGAGTCCTGCGGCGGTCACTTCCGCGAGGAGTCGCAGACCGAGGGCGGTGAAGCGGCCCGCCGCGACGGGGAGTTCTCGTACGCGGCCGCCTGGGAGTTCACCGACACCGGCGCCGCGCCCGTCCTGCACAAGGAAGACCTCGTCTTCGAGTACGTCCACCCCACCCAGCGGAGCTACGCATGAGGCTCACCCTGCGCGTCTGGCGCCAGCCGGACGCCGACGCCCCCGGCGCCATGGTCACCTACGGCATCGACGACATCTCCGAGGACATGTCGTTCCTGGAGATGCTCGACGCCCTCAACGAGGAGCTGATCCTCAAGGGCGACGAGCCGGTCGCCTTCGACCACGACTGCCGCGAGGGCATCTGCGGCGCCTGCGGTGTGGTCATCAACGGCGACGCCCACGGGCCCGAGCGCACCACCACCTGCCAGCTCCACATGCGGCACTTCGAGGACGGCGACACCATCGACGTCGAGCCCTGGCGGGCCGGCGCCTTCCCGGTGGTCAAGGACCTGGTGGTGGACCGTTCCGCGTTCGACCGGATCATCGGGGCCGGCGGCTACATCACCGCCCCCACCGGCGCGGCGCCCGAGGCACACGCCACCCTGGTCCCCAAGCCCGACGCCGACCACGCCTTCGAGAACGCCGAGTGCATCGGCTGCGGCGCCTGCGTCGCGGCCTGCCCCAACGGCTCGGCGATGCTGTTCACCTCGGCCAAGGTCAACCACCTCAATGTGCTGCCGCAGGGCGCGCCCGAGCGCGAGACCCGGGTCCTCGACATGGTCGCGACGATGGACGAGGAGGGCTTCGGCGGCTGCACGCTCGCGGGCGAGTGCGCCACCGCCTGCCCGAAGGGCATCCCGCTGCCGTCGATCGCGGCGATGAACAAGGAGTGGCTGCGAGCGACCCGCAAGGTCGCGCGTTAGGTCCTGTCCGCCGGACAGGGCCTAGCGTCCGGTGAGCCCGGTGAGCGCGGCCAGTCGCCGGTACGAGTCCAGCAGCGCGGCGCGGTCGTACGTACTCGTCGTGACCAGGTACTCGTCGGCCCCGCTGCGTGCCAGCAGCTTCTCCAGACCGGCCGCCACCTCGTCCTCGGTGCCGTACAGCTGCCCGCGCAGCGCGTCCTCGAAGAGCGCGCGCTCCCGCGCGGTCATCGCGGTGGCGAGGATCGCGTCGACGGACCTGAGCGGCGGGAAGGCGCCGTGCGTGCGTGAGTACGCCGTGGACCAGGCCTCCGGGAGCAGCAGCCTGCGGGCCTCCTCGGTGGTGGCGGCGACCGCGACCGTCCCGGACACCACCACATACGGCCGCTCACCCCAGCCGGAGGGCCGGAAGTCCCTGCGGTACCCCTCGATGGCCCGGAGCATCGCCTCCTCGCCCCGTACGGCCGCGATGACCAGCGGCAGCCCGGCCTCGGCCGCGACCCGCGCGCCCTTCCCGGTGGCCAGGACGAAGGCGGGCACCCGCAGCCCCTCGGCGGGACGGGCATGGACCTGGGGATGCGCGGTCTGCGTACCGGTGAAGTAGCCGAGGAGCTCGGCGAGCTGCCCGGGGAAGTCGTCGGCGTCCTGCTTGTCCCGGCCGAGCGCCCTGCGTATCCCGTCGGTGAACCCCACCGAGCGGCCGAGACCCATGTCGATACGGCCCGGGAAGAGCGACTCCAGCACCCCGAACTGCTCGGCGACGACCAGGGGCTGATGGTTGGGCAGCATCACCCCGCCGGTGCCGACGCGGAGGGTCGAGGTCGCGGCGGCGACGGCGGCCGCGAGCACAGCCGGCGCGGAGCCGGCCACGCCCGGCACGCTGTGGTGCTCGGAGACCCAGAAGCGGTGGTAGCCGAGCGCTTCGATCCGCCCGGCGAAGCGCACGGTGTCGCGCAGCGCCTGCGGACCGTCGTGCCCCTCGCGGATGCGGGAGCGGTCCAGTACGGAGAACGGGGTCGTCGCTGCGATGCTCACACCACGTTCAACCTCCTGGCCACGCCAGGATTCCCGCACCAGATCTAGGGTGGCCGTTGTGACAGAGAACAGCAGGCCGCTGGCCGTATTCGACCTGGACGGAACGCTCGCGGAGACCGGCCACCGCCAGCACTTCCTGGAGCGGAAGCCCCGGGACTGGAACGGCTTCTTCGGCGCCGCCGGCCAGGACACGCCGCTGGCCAAGGGCGTACGGCTGGCGGCCGAGGCCGCGCGGGAGTGCGAGGTCGTGTATCTCACCGGCCGCCCGGAGCGCTGCCGCGTCGACACCCTGGCCTGGCTGACCGCGCACGGCCTGCCCGCCGGCCGGGTCTGGATGCGCCGTAACGACGACCGGCGCCCCGCCCGTACGACCAAACTGGAGGTCCTGCGCCGACTGGCCGGGAAGCGGCAGATCCAGATGCTCGTGGACGACGACGAACTGGTGTGCGCGGCGGCCGAGCGGGCGGGATTCAGGGTCGTACGGGCGGACTGGGCAAGCACGTCAGAGGCGCTGAAGGACGCGCAGGAGCGCGAGGGCCGGACCTGACGGGCCGCTCACACCCCGTCTTCCAGGCGGAAACCGACCTTCAGCCCGACCTGGTAGTGCTCGATGTCGCCGTCGACGATATGGCCGCGGACCTCTGTCACCTCGAACCAGTCCAGACCGCGGAGCGTCTGGGAGGCGCGGCCGACGGCGTTGCGGATGGCGTCGTCGATGCCTTCGTGGGAGGTGCCGACGATCTCGGTGACCCGGTAGGTGTGGTGGGACATGGGGTGGCTCTCCTCTTCACGCGTCGCGGGTGTCGCGAGTGTCACTCCACCGTGCCCCACCGGACGCCGGTCCGCGAGACGTCAGGCGGGGGGCCCGCGCCCGCCCCGCCGGCCGCCCGTACCTGTCCCGGCCTGTCCGGCCTATCCGGCCGCGGGCGCGACGTCCGCGGTGTCCTCCGCTCCGAGGTCCGCACGGAGCGGTAGGTCACGCGGCGCCGGCTCCCCGGGATCCCGGTCGTGCGCGACGCTCCCCTCCGCCGCCCCGTCCTCGAACTGCGTGCGGTACAACTCCGCGTACCGCCCCCGCGCGGCGAGCAGCACGTCGTGCGTGCCCCGTTCCACGATCCGGCCGTCCTCGACCACGAGGATCAGATCGGCGGCCCGTACGGTGGAGAGCCGGTGCGCGATCACGACGGCGGTACGGCCTTCCAGGGCTTCGGCGAGCGCCGCCTGGACCGCCGCCTCGGAGGTGTTGTCGAGATGCGCGGTCGCCTCGTCGAGGATGACGACACGCTGACGGGCGAGCAGCAGCCGGGCGATGGTCATGCGCTGGCGTTCGCCGCCGGAGAGCCGGTAGCCGCGCTCGCCGACGACGGTGTCGAGCCCGTCGGGCAGTGACCGGACGAGAGCGTCGAGGCGGGCCCGGCGCAGGACGTCCCACAGCTCGTCGTCGGTGGCTCCGGGCCGCGCGAGCAGCAGGTTCGCGCGCACGGACTCGTGGAAGAGATGACCGTCCTGGGTGACCATGCCGAGCGTGGCCCGGAGGGACTCGGCCGACAGGTCGCGTACGTCGACACCGCCGATACGGACGGCGCCCTCGTCGGTGTCGTAGAGGCGCGGGAGGAGTTGCGCGATGGTCGACTTGCCCGCGCCTGACGAGCCCACGAGGGCGACGGTCCGGCCGGGTTCGGCGCGGAACGAGATGCCGTGCAGTACCTCGGCGCCGCCGCGGGTGTCGAGCGAGGCGACCTCTTCCAGCGAGGCGAGGGAGACCTTGTCGGCGGAGGGGTAGCCGAAGCGTACGGCGTCGAACTCGACGGAGACCGGCCCGTCGGGAACCTGCCGCGCGTCGGGCCGCTCCGCGACGAGGGGCTGGAGGCCGAGGACTTCGAAGACCCGCTCGAAGCTGACGAGGGCGCTCATCACCTCGACGCGTGCGCCGGCGAGCGCGGTCAGCGGCGCGTACAGGCGGACGAGAAGCAGGGAGAGCGCGACGACGGATCCGGGGTCGAGGCTGCCGCGCAGGGCGTAGGAGCCGCCGAGCCCGTAGACGAGCGCCAGGGCCAGGGCGGAGACGAGCGTCAGGGCGGTGATGAACGTGGACTGCGCCATGGCCGTACGGACCCCGATGTCCCGTACCCTGCGGGCCCGCGCCGCGAACTCGGCGGACTCGTCGTCGGGCCGCCCGAACAGCTTGATCAGGGTGGCGCCCGGCGCCGAGAACCGCTCGGTCATCCGGTTGCCCATCGAGGCGTTGAGGTCGGCCGCCTCCCGCTGAAGTTTCGCCATGCGGGTGCCCATCCGGCGCGCGGGCACCACGAACACGGGCAGCAGGACGAGCGCGAGGAGCGTGATCCGCCAGGAGAGTGTGAGCATCACGGCGAGGGTCAGCAGCAGGGTCACCACATTGCTGACGACACCGGAGAGCGTGTTGCTGAAGGCGCGCTGGGCGCCGATGACGTCGTTGTTGAGCCGGCTGACCAGAGCGCCGGTACGGGTACGGGTGAAGAAGGCGACGGGCATGCGCTGGACGTGGTCGAAGACCGCGATCCGCAGGTCCAGGATCAGACCCTCACCGAGGGTGGCGGAGAGCCGGCGGCCGAGGAGGCCCAGGGCTGCTTCGGCGAGGGCGATGACCGCGATGAGCAGGGCGAGCCGGACCACGAGCCGCTGGTCGCCGCCGGACACGATCGCGTCGACGACCCGGCCCGCGAGGACGGGGGTCGCCACCGCGAGCAGCGCGGTGAGGACACCGAGCAGGACGAACTGGATGATGCGGCGGCGGTGCGGCCGGGCGAAACCGGCGATTCCGCGGAGGGTGGCGCGGGCGAACGGCCGGCGCTCGGGGCGGGCGTTCATGACGTTGTGCAACTGCGTCCAGGCTGTGGACTCCATACTCATGGGAGGACCGTAGAACCTCAAGCAACCTTGAGGTCAAATCGTGTGCTCGTCGTACGGAGAACGGGCGGCGAACGGGCGGCGAACCCCCCATTCCCCGTGTGCCCGGGCATTCTCTGTGTGCCCGGGCTTGACCGGCTCTTTGGTCCATACCAAAATCCCACACACCCGTGCGAATGTTTTCGCAACCCCCACGTCGGGCTCTCTCTTCGTGCCATCACGTCCAGAAGGTTGACCTACGTGAAGAACCGCTGTCTCGCCTGCTCCGTAGCCCTGGTGTCCTCCGTCGCGCTCGGCGGCTGCGGCATGCTGCCGGGCGGAGGGGTCAACTCCACCACGGTCACCGTGTGGCTGATGAAGGACAGCGTCTCGGCCGACTTCCTCGACCGCTTCGTGAGCGACTACGAGGCGGAGCACTCCTCCATCGAGCTGGACATCAAGATCCAGGAGTGGACCGGGATCGGCCAGAAGGTGCTGGGCGCCCTGGACAGCGAGGACGCGCCCGATGTCATCGAGGTCGGCAACACCCAGGTCGCCCAGTACGCGGAGAGCCGCAATCTGCGCGATCTCACCCTGGAGTCGGTACGAGACCTGGGCAGCGAGGACTGGCTGCCGGGCCTCGCCCAGCCGGGCACCATCAACGGCGCGCAGTTCGGCATCCCCTGGTACGCGGCCAACCGCATCGTGATCTACAACAAGGATCTGTTCGCGCTCGCCGGCGTCGAGAAGCCGCCCAAGACCCGTGAGCAGTGGCTCGACGACACCGCCAAGCTGAACCAAGGCGGAAACCAGGGCATTTACCTCGCGGGACAGGACTGGTACACCCTCGCCGGATTCATCTGGGACGAGGACGGCGAGCTGGCCGTCGAAGCCGGCGGCGACTGGCAGGGCGCCATCGACTCGCCCGCCGCGCTGCGGGGCATGGACTTCTACAAGGACCTCCAGTCGCTGGGCAACGGCCCGAAGAACTCCGACGAGGCCAAGCCGCCCCAGGCCGACATCTTCGCCAAGGGCGATGTCGCGCAGATCATCGCCACCCCCAGCTCGGCCCGGATCATCGAGGAGAAGAACCCCGAACTGAAGGGCAAGCTCGGTTTCTTCCCCATCCCGGGCAAGACAGCGGCCAAGCCGGGAGCTGTCTTCACCGGCGGCTCCGACCTGATCGTGCCGAAGAACTCCAGCCACCATTCGGCCGCCGTCGACGTCGTCAAGGCGCTGGCGAGCGAGAAATGGCAGACGGATCTCGCCAGGACCATGAGCTATGTGCCGAACAAGGCGTCGCTCGCCGGTGTCATCCGCGGCGACGCGAGCACGGCCGCGATGGCCGAGGGCGCGGCGCAGGGCCGGGCCACCCCCAACTCCCCGCAGTGGGCGAGCGTCGAGGCCGACAACCCGATCAAGCCCTATATGACGGCCGTGCTCCAGGGCCAGGATCCGGAGGCGGCCGCGAAGGCGGCCTCCGAGCTCATCACCGCCGAGCTGATCTCCGGTTGAGACGCCGCCCCGCCCGCGGCACTCCCCGCCATTCAGCAGCCTCACATCCGCACTCCGCCATGCGGTCATGTCAAATCCAGTCGGTCACGGAAGAAACAAGGTGCCGGGTCGCCGCGCGAGCGGTGGGCCCCGGCCGCCTGCTTTTCCCACCGGCACTGGAGACAGTCATGTCCACCGTCGTCCCCGCTTCCCCGCTCTCCGTATCCCTCCCCGGCCCCACCGTCGTCACCACCGCTGCCGCCGAGCCCCGGTATGTGGTCTCCCTCGCCCGTGACCAGCAGGACATACGGGCCGCGCAGCGGCTGCGCCACCTGGTGTTCGCCGGCGAGCTGGGCGCCCGGCTCGACGGCCCCGAGCCCGGCCTGGACATCGACGCCTTCGACGCGTACTGCGATCATCTGCTGGTGCGCGAGGAGAACACCGGCGAGGTCGTCGGGACATACCGCCTGCTGCCGCCCGAGCGCGCCCGCGCCGCCGGACGGATCTACTCCGACAGCGAATTCGACCTCTCCCGGCTCGGCCCGATCCGGCACGACCTGGTCGAGGTGGGCCGCTCCTGCGTCCACCCCCAGCACCGCACCGGCGGCGTCATCGCCCTGATCTGGGCCGGGCTCGCCCGCTACATGACCGTCAGCGGGTACAACTGGCTGGCGGGCTGCTGCTCGATCCCGCTCGCCGACGGCGGCGCCCTGGCATCCTCGACCTGGAACACCGTGAAGGACAAGCATCTCGCGCCCGAGGAGTACTGGGTGACCCCGCACCGGCTCTGGACCCCGGCAGGCACCGCCGCCGCGGCCCCCTCCGAGCTGCCGCCGCTGCTGCGCGGCTATCTGCGGCTCGGCGCCTGGGTGTGCGGAGCGCCCGCGCACGACCCGGACTTCGGCGTCGCCGACCTGTACGTCCTGCTGTCGATGCGCCGTACCAACCCCCGCTATCTGCGCCACTTCCTCTCCCTCGCGCCCGCCGCATGAGCGCCTGGCTGCCCACCGCGCCCTGCACCCCGCAGGACTGCTCGGGCCATCACGGCCCTGCGGCCGGCCTGCCGGCCGCGGTCGGCAGGCTGCTGGCGGGGACCGCCCTCGTCCTGGCCGGGGCCCTGCTGACGCCGCTCGTCGCTCCGCTGGGCGCGGCGGTACGGGACCGGCTGACCCGGCGCTGGGCGCGCACGGTGCTCCGGGCCTTCGGGCTGCGGGTGCGCGTCGTGGGCCGGCCGGAGCCGCGGCGCGGCACCGGGGTGCTGGTCGTCGCCAACCACATCTCCTGGCTGGACATACCCCTGGTCGCCGCCGTGCTCCCCGGGCGGATGCTGGCCAAGAGCGAGATAGGGCGCTGGCCGGTCCTGGGAGCGCTGGCCGCCCGGGGCGGCACGCTCTTCGTGGAGCGCGAGCGGCTGCGGGCGCTTCCCGGCACCGTACGGACCCTCTCCGCGGCGCTCACCGCGGGCTCGCGGGTCGTCGTCTTCCCCGAGGGCTGCACCTGGTGCGGGCGCGACCAGGGCCGGTTCACCCCGGCCGTCTTCCAGGCCGCGCTGGACGCGGGCGCCGCCGTCCGGCCCGTACGGATCACCTACCGGGCGGCGGACGGACGGTTCTCCGGCGCCCCGTCGTTCGTCGGGGACGACACGATGCCGGCCTCCCTGTGGCGGGTCGTGGCGGCGGGCGGGCTCACGGCGGAGATCACGGTCCTGCCGCTGATCCCCGCCGGAACCCACACCGACCGCCGCGCGCTGGCGCGGGCGGCGCGGGCCGCTCTCGAACTCCCGGAGGGCGCGGTCGCTCGGAGCGCCGTCACCGAGAGCGCCACCACTCGCACCGCCGTCACTAGGAGCGCCACCACTCGCACCGCCTTCACCGGGACCGCCGTCGCTCAGACCGCCGTCGCTCAGACCGCCGTGGCGAGCGACAGCGCGAACCGCCCCGCCTCATCGGTCCACCAGTGCGCCAGCTCCATCCCGGCCTCCGCCAGCTCGGCCCGGACGCCGTCCTGACGGAACTTCGCCGACACCTCCGTACGTACCTCCTCGCCGGCCTCGAAGTGCACGACCAGATCCAGTTCGGGGATCTTCACGGTGAGGGCCCGCCGGGCCCGTAGCCGCATCTCGATCCACTCGTGCTCCGGATCCCAGAGCGCCACATGGCCGAAATCGGCGGGGTCGAAGTCCGCGCCGAGCTCCCGGTCGATGACCACGAGGACGTTCTTGTTGAACGCGGCTGTCACCCCGGCCGTATCGTCGTAGGCCCTGACCAGCACGGATTCGTCCTTGACCAGATCCGTACCGAGCAGCAGCGTGTCTCCGGGCGCCAGCAGCGCCCGGACCGAGGCCAGGAACGCCGCACGTTCGGCGGGCAGCAGATTGCCGATCGTGCCGCCGAGGAACGCGACCAGCCGCGGGCCCGGGGTGCCGGGCAGCGAGAGCCCGCCGGTGAAGTCGGCGATCAGCGCGTGCACATGAAGTCCAGGACGCCCGGCGAGCAGCGACTCGGCCGCCCCGGTCAGCGCGCTCTCGCTGACGTCGACCGGCACGTAGCTGTGCAGCCCGGTCAGCGCGTCGATCAGATGGCGGGTCTTCTCGGACGAGCCGGACCCCAGCTCGATCAGCGTGCGCGCTCCGGTCGCCGCCGCGATCTCCGGCGCGCGGGCGATCAGGATCTCCCGCTCCGCGCGGGTCGGATAGTACTCGGGCAGCCGGGTGATCTCCTCGAACAGTTCGCTGCCCCGGGCGTCGTAGAACCACTTGGGCGGCAGCATCTTGGGCGTACGGGTCAGCCCCTGGAGCACATCGGCGCGCAGCGCGGCGTCCGTGGCGTCCTCGGGCAGGGTGCGGGTCAGCAGGAACGGGCTCACGAGGGTGGCTCCTTGCTCACGAGGGTGGCTCCTTGAGGGGGGAGAGCAGAACGTCGGCGCGGGTCGCCACCAGCAGGGTGCGGTCCGGGACCTCGCGCCAGCGCGGATCGTCGTCGTACGGCTCCGAGGCCACCACCGCACGGCGGCCGGGCTCTGCGAGGTACCAGAGCGTGTCCCCCCAGGCGGTCGCCGCGATCCGCTCGCCGTCCGTGACCAGCAGATTGAGCCGGGACGCGGGGGCGTCCTTCGCGACATCGAGGACGGTGTCGGCCAGCGCCTGCCCGAGCTCGTCCCCGGCCCGCAGCCGGTGCAGCAGCAGGGCCCACACCAGCGCGGAGTCGTTGCGGGCCGCCAGCGAGAGCAGTTCCTCGGCGGGGAGCGAGGCGGCCAGGGCCGCGAGGCTCCCCGGCCAGCCGCCGACCGCGCCGTTGTGGCTGAACAGCCAGCGCCCGGCGGCGAACGGCGCGGCGGCCGCCTCCCCGTCGGCGCCCGGCTCGGTCGCGTCCCGCACCGCCGCGAGCAGCGCGCCGGTCCGGATCACCCGGGCCAGATCGGTGAACCCTGGATCGGCCCAGATCGGTCCCTGGCGCCGGTAGCGCGCGGGCAGCGGATCGCCCTGCGCGTACCAACCCACGCCGAAACCATCCGCGTTGACCGTCCCGTACCGCTGGCGACGAGGCTCCCAGGACTGCCGGTACAGCGCGTGAGGAGGCGCGACGAGCACCTCGCCGAGCGCCAGCGGCGTCCCCAGGTACGCGATATGACGGCACATCAGGCATCCCTGGCGGTACGGAAACCGGCGAAGATCTGGCGGCGGACCGGCAGATCCCAGTTGCGGAACGTGCCGCGGCAGGCCACCGCGTCCACCGCGAACGAGCCGCCCCGCAGCACCTTGTGGGCGCTGCCGAAGAACACCTCCGAGTACTCCCGGTACGGGAAGGCCACGAAGCCCGGGTAGGGCAGGAAGTCGCTCGACGTCCACTCCCAGACGTCCCCGAGCAACTGCCGTACACCGAGCGGCGACGCGCCCTGCGGATAGCTTCCCGCGGGGGCCGGCTGAAGATGGCGCTGGCCGAGATTGGCCCGCGCCGGGGTCGGCTCGTCGTCACCCCACGGATGGCGCAGCGACCGCCCGGAGACGGGATCGTGCCGGGCGGCCTTCTCCCACTCCTCCTCGCCGGGCAGCCGCCGCCCCGCCCAGCGGGCGTACGCGTCGGCCTCGTACCAGCTCACATGGAGCACCGGTTCGTCCGCCGGGACCGGTTCCACCGCCCCGAACCGGCGGCGCAGCCACTGCCCGCCCTCGCGCCGCCAGAACAGCGGCGCGCCGATCCCGTGCTCGCGGATCTGCGCCCATCCTTCCGGGGCCCACCACCGTTCGTCCGTGTAGCCGCCGTCCTCGATGAAGTGCTGGTAGGCGCCGTTGGTCACCGGCACGGTGTCGATGAAGAACGCGGGGACGAGCCGCTGGTGGGCCGGGCGTTCGTTGTCCAGCGCCCAGGGCTCGGTGGAGGTGCCCATCGTGAAGGGCCCCGCCGGCACGAGCACTTCGGCGGGCAGACCCGCGGTGTCCCCGGCGGGCGGCGGGGGCGCGGTCAGCGCGGCGGGCCCCCGGCGCAGCTGATGGGTGATGAGCATCGTCTCGTCGTGCTGCTGCTCATGCTGGGCGATCATGCCGAAGGCGAAGCCCGCGTCCAGCAGCGGACCGCCGTGCAGCGGGCTGCGCTCGATGACATCGAGGACCCGGCCCCGTACGTCGGAGGCGTAGGCCCGTGCCTCGGCGGGCGGCAGCAGCGGCAGCGTGGGCCGCGCCGACCGGGGATGTTCGAACGCGTCGTAGACCGAGTCGATCTCGGGGCGGAGGGCGTCGCGGCCCGCGACGGTCCGCAGCAGCCACTGCTCCTCCTGGTTGCCGATGTGCGCCAGATCCCAGACCAGCGGGGACATCAGCGGCGAGTGCTGCGCGGTCAGATCCCGGTCGTCGACACAGGAGGTCAGCAGAGCGGTACGGTCCCGGGCGGCCGTCAGCGCGACGACAGCCCGGCGCCGAAGCTGTTCGGCGGGTATGTCAACGGTCTCTGCGGGGTTGTTCATGTGCGGAGATCCTTCCCGTTCACAGGCGTGCCCAGATCGTCGGCGGGGCAGCGGCCCGGCAGGACATAGCGCTCGTTGAAGGCAGCGACGGCTTCCTGTACGGCCGGGGTGGCGCCGATGCGCGGAAGCGCCTCCAGGGCGACGGCGAAGCAGGCCGCCGCGACGGTGTGCAGCTCGGGGTCGGCCAGGCCGTGCCGCGCGGCGTTGAGCCAGAGGAGATTGCGCGGAGCGGGCCGCGAGCCCGCCGTCTCGGCGAGTGATTTGACGGTGCGGTAGGCCGTCTCCGAGGCCTCCGGATCGTCGAACAGCGCGGTGGTGACGGCGAGCGGCACCATCCAGCCGTCCTCGCCCGGCTGGGCGTCGATCATCCGCAGTTCCAGATGGCCGCGCGGCCGGATGGGCGGAAAGAGCGTGGTGAGGTGGTAGTCGAGATCGGCGCGGACCGGCGGACGCGGCAGCCCGGACCGTATCCAGTCCCGGAAGGTCAGCCTCTCGGGCACGGCCCAGGGCCCGTCGGCCGCCCGGATACACATCACCGGTGTGTCCAGCGCGTGCGCCGCCCAGGCTCCACGCGGCTCGCGCCGCACCGGGGGCGCGGTGGTGCGTGCCGGGTCCAGCTGGGTCCAGAGCGCCTGCCGGGTGGAGCGCCAGCCGGTCAGCCTGTTCTCCCGCATCGGGGAGTTGGCGAACGCGGCGACCAGCACCGCGCCCAGCAGATGGGCGAGCTGCCAGCGCCTGCCGTAGCCGAGCGGCCCCGGCTCCTCGTGGCCCGCGTCCAGACAGACCTGGATGGAGGCCGTGCTCCGCATCATGGCGCGGCCCGCGGGGCCGATCCGGTCGAGGTAGGTCTCCATCGCGTCGTAGCGCGGTTCACGCAGCATCCGCTGCGGTGAGTGCCAGGGGTCCTGTCCGAGACCCGCGAGCGCGAGTCCTGACGTACGCAGTGCCGGGCGTACGGCGTCCAGATCCGCGGCGGTGGAGGTGATGCACTCCATCAGGGACGCGGCGGGCGGCGAGCTGAGCTCCAGCTGGCCGCCGGGTTCGAAGGTGAGTGCCGATTGCAGGTGCAACGTCCGCAGGCCGTCGAATGCCTCTTCGAGACGGCGGGCCGGGACGGATCGTTCGGGGGAGTGGAGATCGTGGACGAGCCATTCCAGTTCTACGCCCACGGTGCGCGGTGGTCCCGTCTTGAAGCAGATACCGCGCAACAGATCCTCGGCGTCGTCCTCGCCGAGCGCTGGTCCTTCGTCGGTGAAACTGTCGGGTGGCATGGCCGGATCCTCCTGTCGAAGACCGTGACCGGTACTCCGCCACGGGGTCGGGGCGGAGCGCTTCGTCCAACCTAATGGCACTCTTGCCGCTTCGCACAAGAGTGCCCTCACGGTCACTGTTTCGTCGGAAATCCGGTTGCCCCGAGCGAGATCGTTCACGCAGGATTCCCCGCATGAGCGCACGGTTGCGGGGCATCGCAAAGGAAACCGAGGAGATCGTCCGAACGGGGAAATACCGCGCCCCGAACGGCCGAGAAGTACTGATCCACCCCGCGGTGCACGCCGCGCTGGAGAGCACCCGGCTGTACGGCCCCGACCCCTGGCGATAGCCGGTCCAGCGCCGGAGAACCGCCTCTCACCAGGGGTGGCGCATGTCCGGGCATGAGCACGTGACACCCTCCGCGGCCCACGCGAACAGGCGCCTGGGGCGTTCTACTGAGCGTGCTGTCGCGCTGCGAGCACTGGAATGGCGGCGATTTTTTCCGGCGTAAGGTCGCCCCACACAAGACCGCGCGGCCTGCGGGGGTTCGCGCAGGGGATCACCTCGTCGGGCGTGACGATGTAGTCGACGCTGAAATCGTGCTCCGTTTCGGGGATCTCCTCCTCGACCACTTGGAGCCCGTGAACCGGCGCGACGATCACCGTCCGATCCGTCACCAGGCCCGCCTCGATCAAGAGGGCGACTTCAAGGTCGGAGTACCCGGCGCCCTTGCCGATTCGCGCGCCCGACCGGTTGACAGCGACGCTCCCGCACACCACCAGATCGATGGGTGCCATGTCATCCACGCCGACGCGGCGAGCAACCTGGGATGCGCCCTTCTTCTCGGCAGCCTTCTCCGCCGGTAGGCCGAGCGAGTCAGGATCGAGCAGGTAGAAGGGCCGGAGTGTCGCCATCCTCGGCACAGCCATGTAGACCCGCTTGCCGTCTTTGAGGGCGCGAACGCGTACCGGTAGCTGCGCGTAGTCAGGGTTGGCCTTGATGATGGTCGCTTGTTGCCAGACGTCCAGCTCGGCCAGCACTGCCGCCGCGGCTTCGGTACCGTAGAAGCCAGGGATCTTGCCGTAGGAGTCGTTCGGTGCGCCGCCGCCGTCGATGAGACGACGCCACACCATGTCGCGAACGGCTTGCTTGGCCTGGTCGATGTTCTGCACGGACTTCACCTGTTCTAGATCGCGGCCATCAGAGCGAGAAGACGATCGTTGATGTCCTGCGCCCACGGCTCGTGCCGCCACTGCCGAAGCTCCCGACCGGCGGAGAACGCCAGATTGAGACCTCCGCCGCCGCGTGTCAGTTCCACGGCGTCAATGGTCCGGTGCATGGCGCCGGCTGCTTCGTCCAGCTTGCCTTGGCGGAGGAGCGCGAGCGTCAGGTTGCCCAGCGCGATGGCCTGGCTCTTCTTCTTGGACGCCAAGCCCCGAGTGGTCATACGGAGGATCGGCTCAGCCCGCTCGGGTAGATCGAGAAACAAGTAGCACGATCCGGCAAGGCGGTTGAACTCGTTGACGGTGTAGTACTCGGCCGCCACGTCGTCGCCGTCGACCCGGTCGAACTGAGCCTCAGCCTTCCGGAGCGCGTCCTCACACTCCTTGAGCGCGCCAGTCATGGCGTACCCCTCGGCAACATGAAGCAGACTCAGTCCAGTAAGCGAGGGGCTGGCCGACTTCGCCACCTCGGCCGCCCGCTGAGCGAGCAGCACCCCCCTGTCGGGGTTCTTTTCGCCGTAGAGAGCAACGAAGCTCATGCGCAGCGTGGCGTACGACTCGATCGAGGGATCACGGATGTGGCGCGCGGCGCTGACGGCTTCATCGAAGTACGACAGCGGCGCCTGGTGGTCGCGTCGTTGGCTGACATCCCAGACCAGTTGCCCCATGAGCGTCGCAGAGTCGGCCTCTACCTCGTAGAGCGCCCGACGTACGCGTGGGTTGGTGGCGTTCCGACGGAGGAACTTCACCTGCCCGTGAACAAGTCCGGCAGTCCCGAGCAGGCTGGTGGACGACGCTTGGTCATAGGACTCGTCGAGCTGTCGCAGCTGCTCGCGCAGGTGAGCGACAACCATCAAGTCGGCCGAAGCCGGATTTTCAAGCGCATAGTCCATACGGTCACGTGGCCGCGCTTGAATGACTGTCACATCATCGAGGGCGGCTTGCAGTTCGTCGCCGCTGATTTTGAACGCGCATGCGAGCTTCGGCCGTAACCATGCCTGCGGTTCGGTTTCAGCGCTCTCCCAGCGACCCACCGTCGAACGCTCGACGCCCAGGTGCTCGGCGAGTGTCTCTTGCGTGAAGCCCGCCGACTTGCGACGTTGAGCGAGCAGTATGCGTTTCGTGGCCATCGCTCGTCCCTCCGACTGACACGGGGCGGGAAACAGCCTAGCCAATCGAGTGACGTCTGTGCGGGCCAGACGGCCACATGCGGCATGGATGCGGCATCCGTGCCGCACTTCTGCTGTGGATTTTCCCAGGTCAAGCGGCTTATCTGGCTAGCGGGTCGATCGGTGACGGTGGACGTTGGCTCCCGCGCCGGCCGGCCCCTCCAAGCCCACCAGGAGGAACGGATGCGACCTGGAATGTACGGCTATATGCGGCTGGCCGCCATTAACCAAGAGGGCGACGAAGGCGAAGCAGTCAAGCAGGAATTGGCCGCGCACGCTGAGAGTGAAGGGTTCACGTTGGAACGGGTGTTCATCGAGCAGGTGCGCGCCAACGAACCGGCCTTTGATTGCCTGACAGACGCGCTCACGAAGAGCGGAGTCCGCCATGTGATTGTGCCCTCCCTCTGGCACTTCGCCCGGCTGCCCGGTCTGCAAAAAGCTATGCGTGACCACATCGAACAGGAAATCGGCGCCCGGATCTGGATCGTTCAGGGAGCACAGCGATGAGTAGCGTCAATAGCCTCGTCTACGGCTACCTGCGTGTTTCTTCTGGCGCTGGCGACGAAGAAGTACGCTGGCTGGAGCAGGACATGGGGGACTTCGCGAAAAGGCGCGGCCTCCAACTCGACTCGGTCTTTCATGAGTGTGTTGATGGCTCCCTGGACGCGTTCAACGAACTGGTTGAAACGCTTCGGTCCACCGGCGCGGACAAGGTGATCGTGCCGTCTCTCCGTCACTTCGGAGAGAACGACAGGCTCCAAAACGCGCTGCTCGATCACCTTGAGTTCAGTTTCTCGGCACAAGTGCATGCCCTCGACGCTGCTTCCGCCACTACAGAGATCCCGGAGTGACGCCATGTCTCGGCTCCGTGATTGGGATCGACTGACACTTGTCGCGGTGCCCGAGGCGGTGAGCTGCGCGCGGGCATACACGAAAGCCATGCTGCGTTGGTGGGGCGCCTCGCACCTGTTTGATGACGCCCTTCTCGTCGCCTCCGAACTGGTGACGAACGCCGTTCAAGCCACAGGACTCAACCACGAGCCGAAGTGGATGGACATCAAGACCGAACATGTCATCGGGTTGCAGCTCCGGATCGTCCACGACAGTTTCTACGTCGAGGTGTGGGACAACAGCTCCGATGCCCCTCTCGTGAAGAACCCCACCGCGGACGCCGAAGGTGGGCGTGGCCTCTATCTCGTCGAGGGGTTGGCCAAGCGGTGGGGCGCGTACCGGCCATCGGCCGGAGGCAAGATCGTGTGGGCCGAGTTGCCGCTTTCCCGGCGGCGGGAGTCCCTCGTTGATTCCGCGCCGCCGCCTCCGCACCGAGTACCGGGCCGTTTCCGTGTTCCGGAAGGACCGGCCAAAGAACACGTTGAAACGGCGCTCACGCAGCGTGTTCTGGACAGATTGCAGAACGCTGGAAGCGCGGAGGTTCGGGCTGCCGAAGTCTCAGACCAACTGAGCACGGCTCGCTCGGCGCGAGCGCCTTCGGCGGTGGGTCAGCGCCAGCCGTAGAGTTCCTTCAGCCGGTTGACGACCAGGTTGAAACGGCCCCGGTCCAGGGCGCAAGCCTCGCGGCGCATTCCCTTCTCGTGCACCCGCAGCACCCGGTCGACGGCGACCCAGGACTCGCGGCCCGCGCGGTCCCACGGCCCTATCCCGATCGGCACCCACTCCCGGTCGCGGTCATGGCGCTTGCTGGAGAGCTGGACGGCGAGGAGTGTGCCGGCCGCCTCACGGGCGACGACCAGCACGGGGCGGTCCTTGCCGCGCCCGTCGTTCTCCTCGAAGGGCACCCAGGTCCAGACGATCTCGCCGGGGTCGGGGTCGCCGTCGTGCTCCGGGGCGTAGGAGGTGCGGACCTGGCCCACCGCACGGGGCTTGGCCTCGGTCGTGGCGGCGGGGCCGCCACGACCGGGAGAGTCGAAATCGCGGGTGCTGTCGCCGGTGCCGGCGTCGGAGAGGGACGTCATCCGCATGACGGTAGAACCCCGCGTGCCGAGCCCGTGGGGCGGGGCGCCGTACCGGCTACCGGGATCCGCCCGTGATCAGCGGAAATGCCCCGGGTGCGAAGATCGTCACGCAGGTCATGTCCGTACGGGGGTCATATCCAGCCGTCCAGCGACGCCATGAACCCGTCGAAGTCGTCACGGTGGATGGTGTGCCCGGCGCCCTTGACCGTACGGACCTCGAAACCGCGCCGCGCCAGCTCCGCCGCGTCCGGCGGGGAGATCATGGGGCTCGGCTCCGCGAGCTGTACGAGCGAGGGGACGACGGGGCGCGCGGGCAGCAGATCGGCGCCGAACGCGGCGGCGAGACCGAACGCGCTGTTCTCGTCCCAGACCGCGAGAGTCTCCACCTCGATGCCGACGTCCACGGCCTCCCATCGCGGGTTCATGGCCGTGATCTCCTCCCGGGACAGGGTCTTGGCAGCGGCGAGCGCCTCAGGCCCCCCGAAACCCTGCTCCGGGCTGGGCAGATGCCAGGCCGGATCGGAGTAGACCGCGCGCCGCGGCGCCAGCCGTTCCACGGCGAGGGAGAGCGCGAGCCCGCCGAGGGAGTGGCCGACCGCCACCTCGGCGCCGGTGGGCAGGGTCTCCACGAGGTCGTCGGCGAACAACCGCGCGCTGTAGTCGCCACGGGCGGTCGCGCCATGACCGCGCAGATCGACGGCGATCACGCGCAGCCCCCGTGCGGCGAGCGCGGGGCCCACGCGCCGCCAGGTGCGGTGATCGGCCATGATGCCGTGGATCAGGAGCGCGACGCGGTCGCCCGCGCCCCAGGTACGGGTGTGAAGTCGCACGGTCGTCCCTTCGTCGGTGACCACGCGCGGACACGTGGTCACGCCCGGCGCAGCCCTCTGCCGCGCCGGTGCGGCAGAGGGTCAGGTCCGGACCGCCCGACCCGGTCGCCGGCCGGTCTGGAAAGATACCGGGAGCGATGAGACAGTTACCCGAGCAGTCCACCGAGCGCCGCGTTCCGACCAGTGCCGATGTGGCCCGGCTGGCCGGGGTTTCCCGGGCCACGGTCTCGTACGTGCTCAACAACACCGCGGCCGTACGGATCAGCGAGCCCACCCGGCACAAGGTGCGCGAGGCCGCCGAGCAGCTGGGCTATGTGCCGCACGCCGCCGCCCGCAGCCTGCGCGCCGGGCATACCGGGATCGTGCTGCTGCCTACGGCCCATGTCCCCGTCGGGCCGCTCTACAGCCGCTTCTTCAACGAACTCCAGTGGGCGCTGCGCCGGCTCGACTACACGGTGGTGCAGTACGGCAGCCTCGGCCTCGACGGGGACGGAGCAGCCCGCGCCTGGGCCGAGCTGCGGCCCGTCGCGGTCGTCTCCCTCGGCGAGATCGCCCTGACGCCGCACGGGGTGAACGTACTCAAACGGTCCGGTGCGAAAGCCGTGATAACGCTCGGTCCCGAGCGGGTCGAGGGCGCGCACGCGCTGGTCATGGACCAGCGCGAGATCGGCAGCAGGGCGGTGGCGCATCTGATGGAGCGCGGTTACCGCCGGATCGGTGTGGTGATGCCCGAGGAGCCCGGCCTCGGACTGTTCTCCCACCCACGCCTGGCGGGCGCCCGCGCCGCCGCGGAGGCCGGTACTGCCGGTACGGGCGACGGCAGCGGCACCGGCACCGGCGTCCGGATCGAACCGCTGTCCCTGGCGTACGAGGAGAAGTCGGCGGCCGCCCTCGCCGCCCGCTGGCGCACGCTCGGCCTGGACGCCGTCTACGCCTACAACGACGAGTACGCCATGCTCCTGATGCGGGCTCTGCAGGACGAGGGGATCGGCATCCCGGGGGAGACGGCCGTCATCGGCGCGGACGATCTGCTGCTCGGCAGGCTGCTGCGTCCCCGGCTCTCCACGGTGCGGGTCGACCTCGTGACGGGGCAGCGGCTGGCCGAACTCATCGACCGTGTCGTCCGCGATCCGGGCGGCGAGCCGGAGCGCCACGACCTGATGGGGGCATTGGCGGTCCACCGCGAGTCCAGCTGACCGGACGCGCGGTGTCCGGCTGACCGGGCGGGCGGTATCCGGCGACGTGCGCCACCGTCGCGACGTGCGCCCCCGTCGTGGGGTGGTTAGCGTCGCTTGCATGACCACCGTTCCGCAGCGCTTCGAGATCCTGCTGGTCGCCGAGTTCACCGAGAACCATGAGTCCGAGCCCACCTCGGGCCACGCCCTGCGCTCGGCCGTCGTCGAAGCCACCGGCGACACGGGGGAGTCCGGCTATCCGCGCTACGTGGGCCACGGCATGGAGGCGGACATCGACCCCGAGACCCGCACGGTGGAAGCGCTGCTGATCGACGGCGCGGAACTGGACTACGGCATGTCGGTCCGGGTGGTCGCCGTCCCGCCGGCCTGACCCGGGGAGGTCTCCGCGGCGCCGGTCGCGCGCTCCTCCAGGGCCGGTGACACCGCACGTTGACAGCGGTCGGAGTCGGGCAGAGACTCGGGCAGGATCAGGTGAACCAACGTTCACCAGGCGAACGACCGCGTCGCCGCTGTGGCAGAGAAGCCGGAGATCCGATGAGCATTCGCGACGTCCATATCGTCGACGCCGTCCGTACCCCGATCGGAAAGTTCGGGGGCGCCCTCTCCTCCGTACGTCCCGACGACCTCGCCGCCCATGTGGTGCGGTCGCTGGTGGACCGCTCCCCGGACCTCGACCCGGCCAGGATCGACGATGTGGTCTTCGGGAACGCGAACGGCGCCGGCGAGGACAACCGCGATGTGGCCCGGATGGCCGCGCTGCTCGCCGGCCTTCCGGTGTCCGTGCCGGGCGTGACCGTCAACCGGCTCTGCGGCTCCGGCCTCGAAGCCGTCATCCAGGCCGCCCGCGCCGTCGCCCTCGGCGACGCGTCGGTGGTCGTGGCGGGCGGTGTCGAGTCGATGTCCCGGGCCCCCTGGGTCCTCCAGAAGCCGGAACGGGCGTTCCCGGCGGGACATCAGCAGCTGTACTCGACCACCCTGGGCTGGCGGATGACCAACCCGAGGATGCCCGCCGAATGGACCGTCGCGCTCGGCGAGGGCGCGGAGCTGATCGCGGACAAGCACGGGATCACCCGTGAAGAACAGGACGCGTTCGCCCTCGCCAGCCACCGCAAGGCCGCCGACGCGTGGGCCGCGGGTCTGTACGACGGTGAGGTCGTCCCGTACGACGCCATAGCACTCGCACGCGACGAATGCGTCCGCGACAGCACTTCGATGGAGGCCCTCGCAAAGCTGAAGCCCTCGTTCCGCACGGACGGGTCCGGGACCGTGACGGCCGGGAACGCCTCGCCCCTCAACGACGGCGCCGCCGCGCTGCTGCTGGTCGACGAGGACGGACTGCGCGAGACCGGCCGCGAGCCGCTCGCCCGGATCAGGGCCTCCGCGGTCACCGGCGTCGAGCCGCAGCTCTTCGGCCTCGGTCCGGTCGAAGCGGTCCAGCGGGCCCTGGCCAAGGCCGGCCGTACCTTCGCCGACCTCACCACGTTCGAGCTCAATGAGGCATTCGCCGCCCAGTCGCTGGGCTGTCTCGCCGAGTGGCCCGGCCTGGACCCGGGCATCGTCAACCCGCGCGGCGGGGCCATCGCCATCGGCCACCCGCTCGGCGCCTCCGGGGCGCGCCTCGCCGGGTCCGTGGCCCATCAGCTCGCCGCGGCGGGTTCGGGTACGGGCCTCGCCGCGCTCTGCATCGGTGTGGGGCAGGGGCTCGCACTCGTCCTCGAACGCTGACGAGGTCCGCCCGGGTGACGGACACCCGGGCAACGGGCTGGGAAGCCGACAGGGGAAGCCCGGACCGAGGTCGTCAAGGACCTCGCCGGGCTTCAACCGGCCCACGGGCCAGCACTGTTGCTACGGGCGTCGGGCGTACGGGCGCGTACCGGACCGGCCCGTCAGGCCACCCCTTCGGCGCCCTGTCCCCCCTCGGCGCTCTTGGCCTTGGCGTCCGCCTCCGCGACCGACTTGCGCACCTCGTCCATGTCCAGCGCGCGGGCCTGGCCGATCACGTCCTCCAGAGCGGCCTCGGGCAGCGCGCCCGGCTGCGCGAAGACCGCGACATTGTCCCGGACGATCATGAGCGTCGGGATGGAACGGATCTCGAACGCGGCGGCCAGCTCCTGCTGTGCCTCCGTGTCGACCTTGGCGAAGACGAGGTCGTCGTGACGCTCCGATGCCTGCTCGTAGACCGGGGCGAACTGGCGGCACGGACCGCACCAGGAAGCCCAGAAATCGATCAGGATGAAGTCGTTCTCCGACACCGTCCGGTCGAAGTTCTCCTTGGTGAGTTCCAGAGTTGCCATGACCTGATACCTCTTCCTGCTCTCGGGGTGAGCCGCCTTCGACAACGGCGCGCGGCATCGCCGTATTCCAGGCCCCTGCCCGAAGATCGTGTGGCCATGCGAGGCGCCCCCCACCAGACTGGCCCCATGACGGAAGCTATGGAGTACGACGTGGTGGTGCTGGGCGCGGGACCGGTCGGGGAGAACGTCGCCGACCGCGCCAGGGCCGCCGGTCTGAGCGTGGCCGTCGTGGAGAGCGAACTGGTCGGCGGCGAGTGCTCGTACTGGGCGTGCATGCCCAGCAAGGCACTGCTGCGCCCGGTGATCGCCCGCGCCGAGGCCCGCCGGGTACCGGGACTGAGCCAGTCGGTGCGGGGACTGCTCGACACCGCGGCCGTGCTCGCCCATCGCGACGACTTCACATCGCACTGGAAGGACGACGGCCAGGTCGCGTGGCTCGAAGGCATCGGAGCCCGGCTCTACCGCGGGTTCGGCCGGCTGGAGGGGGCGAAAAGGGTCGTCGTCGCGGGCCCTGAGGGCGATGAGCAGGTACTGACCGCCCGTCACGCCGTCGCCGTGTGCACGGGCAGCCGGGCCGTCCTGCCCGACCTGCCGGGAATCGCCCGCGCCAAGCCCTGGACGAGCCGCGAGGCGACCAGCTCCCACAAGGTCCCGGGACGGCTCCTGGTCGTCGGCGGGGGAGTGGTGGGCGTGGAGATGGCCACCGCGTGGCAGGCGCTCGGTTCCGAGGTCACGCTGCTGGTCCGTGGCGACGGTCTGCTGCCCAGAATGGAGTCCTTCGCCGGTGAGCTGGTCGCCGAGGCGCTGACGGAGGCCGGGGCCACGGTCCGTACGAATGTCTCGGTCGCCGCGGTCGAGCGCGCCGGCGGAACCGGCCCGGTCACCGTGGTGCTGGCGGGCGGCGAGCGGATCGAGGGCGACGAGGTGCTCTTCGCCACCGGCCGTGCCCCGCGCACGGACGACCTCGGTCTGGAGTCGGTCGGCCTGGAGCCGGGCACCTGGCTCAAGGTCGACGACAGCTGCCGGGTCGTGGGCAGCGACTGGCTCTACGCGGTCGGGGACGCCAACCACCGCGCCCTGCTGACCCACCAGGGCAAGTACCAGGCCCGTATCGCCGGAGCCGCCATCGCGGCCAGGGCCCAGCAGGTGCCCCTGCTGGAGACCGACCCCTGGGGCGCGCACGCCGCCACCGCCGACCACGCGGCTGTCCCGCAGGTCGTCTTCACCGACCCGGAAGTGGCCTCCGTCGGTCTCACCCTCGCCGAGGCGCAGGCGGCGGGCCACCGCGTCCGCGCGGTCGACTACGACCTGGGCGCCGTAGCGGGCGCGAGCCTCTTCGCCGACGGCTACCGGGGCCGCGCCCGCATGATCGTCGACCTGGACCGCGAGATCCTCCGCGGCGTCACGTTCGCCGGCCCGGGCGTCGGGGAGTTGCTGCACTCGGCGACCATCGCGGTCGTCGGTGAGGTCCCGGTCGACCGCCTCTGGCACGCGGTTCCCGCCTACCCCACGATCAGCGAGGTGTGGCTGCGGCTGCTGGAGACGTACCGAGGCTGAGGAGCGGCCACGGTACGCGCCGGGATGCCCTGACGGACCTGCGCGCCGGGCTCGCCTGACGGACCCGGGGGAGCCCGGACCGGCCCGCACCGGCCCGGGCGCGGTGCTCCGCGTAACCGGACGGAAGGTCGGACGGAAGAGACGTCGCCCCCTTCCGCCGGGACTCACACGCCATTTGGGGGCAACGTGCCCTGCTCACGCCCAAGTTGCTGTGGCAGACTGCCCGTCATGGCGGTGGGAGCTGGGGGGTGGCGCGTGTGAGTGAGCCGAGGTCTGCCCCGACGATCGGTCAGTTGGTCCTCAGCAGGCAACTCCGCGCACTGCGCGAACAGGCGGGGCTGAGCCGCGAGCAGGCGGGCAAGCTGCTGCACATCACCGCGGCCACCATCCGGCGGATGGAGACGGCCGAGGTCGGGCTCAAGATCCCGTACGTGCAGATCCTGCTGCCCGCGTACGGCGTGTCCGACGCGGACTGCGAGGTCTTCCTGCGGCTGGCGGACGAGGCGACCGAGCCGGGCTGGTGGCAGCGTTTCCACGACATACTCCCGAACTGGTTCAGCGGCTACGTCAGCCTCGAAGAGGCCGCCACGACCATTCGTACCTACGAGCCGCACTTCGTGCCGGGGCTGCTCCAGACCGAGGACTACGCCCGCGAGGTCCTGACCACGGGCGCCGTGGGACGGACGACCGACCCCGGCAGGATCGAGCGCCATGTCGCGCTGCGCCGGGAGCGGCAGGAGCTGCTCACGCGCCCGGACGCCCCGTCCTTCTGGGCCGTGCTGGACGAGACCGTTCTGCGCCGGCCCGTCGGCTCGCCGTCCGTGATGCGCGCGCAGATAGACCGTCTGCTGGACGCGGCCGATCTGCCCAACGTGACCCTCCAGATAGCCCAGTTCGAGGCGGGCCATCACCCCGGCACCTACAGCCCGTTCGCGCTCTTCCGCTTCGATGTCCCCGAAGTGCCCGACATGGTCTACATCGAGTATCTGACCGGCGCGATCTATCTCGACGAAGCCGGCGAGGTCACCGACCACATGGAAGCGATGGACCGGATGGTGGCCCACGCGGAGTCCGCGAGCCGCACCAGACAGCTTCTCGTCGATTTCCGCAAAGAGCTCTGGAGTTCCGACTGAAGAGAGCCTGGGAGCGCCGACCGAGGAGCTGACTCCCGCCCCTCCTTCCCCCCCGTCCGTCGCAGTTCAGAAACGCAATGGAGCTCCCCCATGACCGCAGGCACGCCCAAGCCCCAGGTCGACACCAGTAAGCCCCATCCGGCGCGTGTCTACGACTACCTCCTCGGCGGCAAGGACAACTACCCGGTCGACCGGGAAGTGGGACAGCAGCTCCCCGAAATCGGAAAGCTCAGCGCCCGGCAGAACCGGGCCTTCATGCACCGTGCCTCGGCCTGGCTGGCCGGGACCGGCATCGACCAGTTCCTCGACATCGGCACCGGCATACCGACCGCGCCGAACCTGCACCAGATCGTCCAGCGGATCAGTCCGAAGGCCCGGGTCGTCTACACCGACAACGACCCCATCGTCCTGCGCCACGCGCAGGCCCTGCTGGTCAGCACACCCGACGGCGCGACCGACTACATCCAGGCGGATGTGCGCCGGCCGGAGGTGATCCTCGACCACGCCCGTACCTTCCTGGACTTCAGCCGGCCCGTCGCCATGTCCCTCATCGCCCTCATGCACTTCATCCCCGACGAGAACGACCCGTACGGCATCGTCCGCACCCTCGTCGACGCGCTCCCGCCGGGCAGCTGTCTGGTCCTCTCGCACGGCACCTTCGACTTCCACCCGCAGCTGGCGGCCCAGGTCACGGGGACATACGGCAAGGGCGGCATCAACCTGCGCTTCCGCAGCCGCACGGAGGTCGAGCTGTTCTTCGACGGACTCGACCTCGTCGAGCCCGGAGTGGTGACGGCCCCCGAGTGGTACAAGGACACGCCCCCTCCGGCGAACGAGGAAAACGCCGTCTACGCCGGAGTCGCCCGCATCCCCTAGAAGTCGCCGCCCAGTTCTCCCGCAGCAAGTGACCGCCACCACGGGCTTCCATACTGGGCGCATGTGGAAATGGTCGTTGACATCCGTAGGCGTGAACCTGCTGCTGGGACTTCCCGCTGTGGTTCCGGTATGGCTGCTGTGGTACTTCGCGGCGAACTGGCCGTTCGCCGCGCTCGGCTGGACCCAGCGGGAGCCGACGGAGAACGACGGCATGCTGCCTTGGTTCCTGTTCGGAGGGCCGGTGACGGTCGGGTTCACCCTGCTCTGGTGGCTGGCCAACCGCCCCGTGCGGCGCAGGGTTGCTGTGGCTTCCCCTTGGTACTGGCTGGCCAGTGCCTTGGTGACCTTGCTGCCGACGTTCGTGCTCGTGATCGTTCCATGAGAGAGGAACCGTAAGCGGCGAAGTACGTGCTCACCACCAGTGGCGACGCCATCGCGACGGGATGACGGTCGCTCGGGGTGTTATGGGGTCGGGACGTTGTACGACATCAGGGAGACCTCGCCGGCCGACACTCGCAACTCGGTGACCGCGCAGTTGCGGAGGCCCGGGAACACGCGTCGGTAGTCGGCTTCGGGGATGCCGAGCAGGCGGCACAGGACCAGCCGGAACAGGGTGTTGTGAGCGACCGTCAGGACGCGGCCGCCCTGGTGGGTGTCGGCCAGTCGGCGCAGGGCGGCGGCGCCCCGGGCTGCGGCCGCCGTCGGGTCCTCCCCGGCCGGCAGTGGATGGCCGGCCGGGTCGCCGCGGAACGCCTCGACCTCCAGCGGATGCGACGCCTCGAGTTCGCCGAGGGTCCGGCCCTCGGCGATCCCGAAGTCGACCTCGACCAGGTCCGGTTCGACCACGGCTTCCAGCCCCGTCGCGCGGGCCGCGGGCTCCGCAGTGCGCCGGGCGCGGGACAGGGGAGACGTCACGATCGCGTCGAGCCCGGCGCCGGAGGCCCAGGCGCCGAGCCCGTAGGCCTGCTCGACGCCCCGCGCGGTCAGGTCGATGTCACTGATACCGGCGTAGCGGTTCTCCGCGTGCCAGACGGTCTCACCGTGCCGGGCGAGGAAGAGGGTCGTCGGTGCGGGTGTCATCCGTGCTCCCGTGCGTAGGCGGCCGTCCTCGGGGGGAGCCAGCCGCGTCGTTCGAGTTCGTCGACGAGGGTGACGAAGGGCTCGGCGAAACGCCGGCTGACCTGCGGCCGCGGCTCCAGCACCGTACGGACGCGCACCATACCGCGGACGGCGGACAACGGTGTGGAGGTGATCCCGTCGGCGGGCTGAGTGGCGGGACCGGCGGCGGCCTCGGTACCGGGATCGGCGGCGGTCGCCTCGGGGGCCCCGCGCCGTGTCGCCGCGGCCCCGCGCGTCACGCCGTGCGCCGCGAGGACCGCCATGCCGAGGGCGGAGTCGGTGTGTTCGGGGATCGCGGCGGGCAGGCCCAGCACGTCCGCGCGGAGCTGGTTCCAGTAACGGCTGCGCGTGGCGCCGCCCGTGAAGGTGACCGGCGCGTCGACCGGGGCGCCCAGCAGGCGGACGTAGGCCAGGCACAGCCGTTCGACGAGCGCGACGCCCTGGAGCAGCGCGGCGTGGTGATCGGCGTCGTCGGCCGGCCGGCCGAGCACGAACGCCTCGGCGTCGGGGGCCAGGAACGGGAAGCGTTCCCCGCGTGAGACCAGGGGGTACGCGACGACGCTCGCCGGCTCCCGGTCCGAGGCGAGACGATCGAGGCGCGCGAGGTCGGCTCCGGGGAACGCCCGGGCCAGGGCGCCGGCGCCGACGCTGGACGCGCCGCCGGGGAGCCAGTGCCCGTCCGGGGAGCGATGGCTGTAGAGCACGCCCGCGGGGTCGCGGAGCGGGGCCGCGGTGACGCCCTTGAGGACGAGGGTGGTGCCGAGGACGGTGTTCCACCGCCCGATGTCCCAGGCGCCGGAGCCGAGTTGGGCGGCGCATCCGTCGGTCATGCCGGCGATGACCGGGGTGCCCTCGGCGAGGCCCGTACGGTCCGCCGCCTCGCGGCACACCGTCCCGAGCAGGGCGCCGGGGGCCACCACGGCGGGGAAGTCCAGCTCGGACAGGCCCAGTTCCTCGTGGACGCCGACGGGCCACGTACCGGTGTGCAGGTCGTAACCGGTCTTGAGGGCGTGGCTGGAGTCGGTCGGTACGGGCCGCCCGACGAGCCGGGTGGTGATGAAGTCCGCCTGGTGGCACACGCGGGCCCCCCTGAGCGCGCGGTCGCCCCCGAGCGCGCGGTCGCCCCCGCGCACCCGGGCGCCCCCGAGATCGGCCGCGACGCCGTCCCGGCCGGGACGGGTGAGCCACACGAGCTTGGCGAGGGCCCAGCTCGGCTGGATACGGTGGCCGAGGGACCGCCACACCTCGGCGCCGGTCTCCTGGGCATACCGGGCCTCGGCCCCGGCCCGGCCGTCGTCGTACATGAGCGCCGGCGTCAACGGTGCCCCGCGAGCATCGGTGAGCAGTACGGTGCCGGACGTGCCGCACACCGCCAGCCCCCGCACGCGCGCGCCGGAAAGGTGACGCAGTGTCCCGCGGATCGCGGCGACGGCGCCCGCCCACCAGTCGGCCGGAAGCTGTTCGTGACGGTCCCCGTCGCGGTGACCGGTGAGCGGGGCGGAGCCACGGCCGAGTACCCGCCCGTCATCGGTGACGGCCAGGGCGCGCACGCTCTGCGTACCGAGGTCGATCCCCATCCACACGTACTCGTGGCGTGTGCCCGTCACACGTACCCGCCTCACCTTCTCATCGCCCGTCCGGTGATCTCACGACGCTTTTCACATCGTGGTCACGCCTTCCACCGGATGGGCCGGCAAGCCACCGCCGGGCGGACATCCCGTTGTCCCACCTGGTGGGGAACGGGTCCTCGCGCCGATCGACGGGTTGACCCGGTCGCCGTCCGTGGGGAACACTGCCGAACGGTACATCACCAATCCATGTTATATCCTCAGGTCTTGATGTTACTGGTGAGGTCTCGGACGGAGGAGTGCGCGTGTCCTCACCTGTCCGTGGGCGACGGATCGGAACAGGACCGACGAATGTCACAGGACAAAAACCCCCGGGGCCCCATACAACGCCGCCGGGAGATCTCCGATCATGTGCTGACCGAGGGCTCGGCGTCGGCGTCGGACCTGGCGGAGCGGTTCGGGGTGAGTCCGATGACGATCTACCGTGACATCGACGAACTCGAACGCGAGGGCATCCTGCGGAAGTTCCGCGGTGGCGTCACCGCCCAGCCCTCCGGGGTGTTCGAGAGCAATGTCGCCTACCGCAAGCGATCCATGCGGTCGGAGAAGGAGGCCATCGCCGCCAAGGCCGTGACGATGATCGAACCCGGCATGTCCGTGATGATCGACGACTCCACCACCGCGCTGGAGCTGGCCCGGCTCCTCCCGCGCATCGAGCCGCTGACCGTCGTCACCAACTTCCTCGAAGCCCTGAACCTGCTCGCGGACGAACGCGGTCTGCATTTGATGGCCCTGGGCGGCGACTACGACCCGCTGCACGACTCCTTCCTCGGCGTGCCCTGCGTGGAAGCGGTCGAGGCCCTCCGGGTCGACCTGTGCTTCGTATCCACGTCGTCCGTCTACGGCGACTTCGCCTTCCACCAGGAACAGCGCATCGTCGCCGTCAAGCGCGCGATGCTCAAGGCCGCCGGCCGCACCGTACTCATGATCGACCACTCCAAACTCGGCCGCACCGCCCTGCACCGGCTGACCCCCCTCTCCACGTTCGACCTCGTGCTGATCGACGACCGCACACCGCCGGACGTCCTGCGCTCCCTCGACGAGCGCGGCGTCCGCTACGAGCTCGCGCCGACCTGAGAGCGCGGCAGCACGCCGCCCCGTGCTCCGATCCACCGCCAAGGAGGCCTCGACGATGAGAATCCTCGCCGCGGGTGACCACTTCGTCGCCCCCGAACTGCTCGCCAGGGAACTGACGGCCGAGATCGGCACCGGGCACACGATCGGTGAACTGCGCCTCCCCTGGCCCCTGACACCCTTCGGGCAGGTCGCCGAGGTCGACGAGGCGTCCGGCGACGAGGACACCGTCCGCGCCGCGCTGCGCGGGGCCCAGGTGTGCGTGACCCAGATGGCGCCGGTGACGCGGAAGGTCCTCGACGGCTCACCCGACCTGCGGCTGGTGGTCGTCGGCCGGGGCGGCCCCGTCAACGTCAACCTCGACGCGGCGAAGGAGCGCGGCGTCCAGGTGTGCAACACCCCCGGGCGCAACGCGGCCGCCACCGCCGAATACACGGTCGGACTGCTCCTGGCCACGATGCGCCGTATCCCGGAGACCTCGGCCGCGCTCGCCGCCGGCCGCTGGGCGGGGGAGTTCTACACGTACGACAACTGCGGCCCTGGCCTGGACGGAGCGACCGTCGGGCTGATCGGCTGCGGCGCGGTCGGCAGCCGCGTGGCACGCGCCCTCACCGCCCTCGGCGCGAACGTCTGCGTGTACGACCCCTACGCCGACCCGGACACCCTGCGCGAGGCGGGCACCCCCGTCGCCGGCCTCGACGAGCTGCTGCGCCGCTCCGATGTGGTCTCGCTGCACGCGCGGCTGACCGCCGAGACGCGCGGTCTGCTCGGCGCCCGCGAACTGGCCCTGCTTCCCGAGGGCGCGGTCGTGGTCAACTGCGCGCGCGGCGCGCTCCTGGACGAGGACGCGCTGTGCGACGCCCTGGAATCGGGGCGGCTCGGCGCGGCCGGGCTCGACGTGTTCGCCGTGGAGCCCCCGCCGCCCGGCTCCCGGCTGCGATCCGCGCCCCGGCTGGTCATGACGCCCCATCTGGCCGGTGCGAACACCTCGGTCGCGCACAACGCGGCGCGCGTCGCGGCGGCCGAGGTGGGCAGATTCGTGCGCGGTGAACCGCTCGCCCACCGCGTCGCCTGAGAGTTCACAACGTAGCCGCGCAGCAGTCGGCCCGACCCCGCGGGGGGAGGCGCCGCAGGCGGCCAGGAAGGGGAGACACGGTGTTCGTCGGACTGGACATGGGAACCTCGGTCGTCAAGGCGGTGGCCTTCGCCGAGGACGGCACGGCATTACGCGAGGAATCGACGCCGATCTCACTCGGCGGCCAGGGTGGACATGTCGAACAGGACGTGGAAGAGGTGGTCAGGGCGGCCACCGGCGTCCTGGCGGCGGTGACCGAAGGACGGACCCCGGTCCTCGTCTCCATCACCGGCCAGGGCGACGGCCTGTGGCTGGTCGACACCGAGGGACGGCCCGTACGCCCCGCCCTGTCCTGGATGGACGGCAGGGCCGGCGACCTCGTCGCGGGATGGATGGACGACGGCACCGCGGACCACCTGTACCGGCACACCGGAAACGTCCTGTTCCCCGGCTCCCCGGGACCGCTCATGGCCTGGCTCGACCGCAACGAGCCGCGGTCCCTGGACGCGGCCGCCACCGCCGCGTGCTGCAAGGACGTCATCCACCTGCGCCTCACGGGAGAGCGCGGCACCGACCTGTCCGACGCGTCGGTCCCCTTCCTCGACCCCCGCACCCGCGCCTACTCCCCGGACGTCCTCACGGCCCTCGGGCTCGGCCATCGCGCGGGCCTGTTACCCCCCATCGCGACGACCCTGCCCTACGGGGAGGCATACGGGCACACCCCGGGCCTGACGCGCGGAACCCCGGTCACCTCAGGACCGTACGATCTCCCCGCGAGCGCGATCGGCGCGGGGGTGACCGAGCCCGGTGACGGACTCCTGATCGTCGGTACGACCCTGGCGTGCCAGGTCGTCGTCGAGCGGGTCGCGTTCGAGGACGATCCCGTCGGGTTCCACCTCGCGACGGCCAGGCCCGACCGCCATATGCGGGCCCTGCCGGCGATGACGGGCACGGTCGCGCTCGACTGGGTGCTCGGCCTCACCGGCGCCACCCACGACCAGGTCTCCGGCATGCTGGACGACACCCCGCGCGGCGCCCGAGGAGTCGCCGCACTGCCGTACCTGTCACCCTCGGGCGAACGCGCCCCGTTCGTCGACCACACCGCCCGCGCGGAGTTCACCGGCCTCGATCTGCGGGCGTCACGCGCCGATCTGGTACGGGGCATGTGCGAGGCCATCGCCTTCGCCGCCCGGCACTGCCTGGAGGCCGCGGGCCTCACCGGCGAGCTGGCCGTATGCGGCGGTGGCGCGCGCAGCCTCTCCTGGCTGCGCCTCTTCGCCGACGTCCTCGGGCGCCCCCTGCGCGTCGCACGCGGACCGGAACCAGGCGCGCGCGGCGCCGTACTCGCCGCGGTCGCGGCCCATGGCCCGCGGCTCGGACGGGCGCTGGACACCGCCACCTGGACCGCCCCCGACGCCGTGGTCGACCCGGACCCCGCAGGCGTCGAATTCTACGAACAGGCCTACGCCGACTACCTGTTCCGCGTCGAAAGCGCCCGCCGCCGCTGGCGCGGCCCCGCCACCGCGCGCTGAAGTCACTGCCTGGGCCCTCTCCGGCGCCGGCCGTATTTCCTCGCTGCCCGGAGGAGGGGGCCGCTACCGTGGGTCCATGCCACACGCCTCCGCGCTTCTCGTCATCGACATGCAGAACTCCCTGGTGGCGCTCGCGTACCGGCCCGCCGAGACCCTCGCCGTGATCGCCGGGCTCCGCGAACGCGCCCGAGCCGCGGGCGTACCGGTCGTGACGATTCAGCACCGGGGCGACGGGATGGAGGCCGGTACGGACGGCTGGCGGATCGTGCCCGAACTCGCGCCCACCGCCGACGAGGCGGTCGTCCACAAGACCAGCGCGGACAGCTTCCTGGACACCGATCTCGACAAGACCCTTCAGGCGCTGGGCACCACCGAGGTGGTCATCACCGGGTTCGCGACCGAGATCTGTGTGGACACCACGGCGCGGCAGGCGCTGAGCCACCGGTACGACGTGGTGCTGGTGGCCGACGGGCACACCACCTCCGACCGGACCGACTCCGGTGAGTACGCCTCACCGGAGCGGTCGATCGCGCACCACAACGAGATCTACCGGCACCTCGACTTCCCCGGGCGGAGCATCCGTGTGCTGCCCGCGTCCGAAGTGGACTTCGCCGCGGCCCCGGCCCCGGCCCCGGCAACGGCGGCGGCGGATCAGGAGTAGAAGTTGCGCTGCCACCGGTGCTCGGCCAGTACGGCGAGCTGACCGGCGGTGAGCGGACGCCCGTCGCTCACGGCCGTGTTGCGTTCGACGTTGCGTACGGTGCGCATGCCGGGGATGACGGTGGACACCGCCGGTGAACTCAGCACGAACCGCAGCGCGTTCTCAGCGATCTCCTCGGGGGCGATGCCGAGGTCGGCGACGATCGCGGCCACCCGCTCTTCGACCTGCGCCGGGCGGTCGTCGCGGAAGTAGCGGTTGCGCCAGTCGCCCTCGGGGAACGTTGTGCCGGCGGTGATCCCACCGGTCAGACCGCCCTCGTCCAGAGCCACCCGCACGATGACCCCGACACCGTGTTCCTCGCAGGCCGGCAGCAGCGCGTCGGCGGGTGCCTGGTCGAAGAGGTTGTAGATGACCTGCACGCTGTCCACGGCGCCGCTGCGTACGAGCGCGAGTGCGCTGTCGGGCTGGTGGTCGTTGATGGAGACGCCGAAGAGCCGGATCTTTCCCTCCTGCTTCAGTTCGGCGATCGTCTCCAGCCAGTCGCCTCGGCCGAGCCAGTCATCGCTCCAGACATGGAACTGCAGTACGTCGAAGTGATCCAGGCCACTGGCGCGCAGACTGGTCTCCACGCTGGCGCGGATGTGCTCGCCCGGGAACGTCTCGGCCGGGTCCAGACCGGCGGGCGCCGGCCAGATGCCGTTCTTCGGCGGCACTTTGGTCGCGACGCCGACCTCGTCGCCGGTCCGCTCGCGGACGACCCGGCCGACGATCCGCTCACTCTCGCCGTAGCCACGGGCGGTATCGATGAAGTTCACACCGAGGTCGATGGCGCGGTGCAGCGCGCGTACGGACTCGTCCTCCGTGGCCCCCACCCAGCTGGATGCGCCGATTCCCCAGGCGCCGTAACCGATCTCGGACACGGACAGTCCACTTCGTCCCAGCTGGCGGTAGCGCACAGTCATCCTCCACGTCATGGTCCTCGTCCTGGCCCAGGTCCTTCACCAGGAATCACGCTGACCATTTTCACCACCCGCCCGGGTACATATGCAGCCGGACGGGCCCCAGCAGGCCGGTGACGCGTTGGCCCGGGAAGACGAAGTGGGTCGGGCTCGTCGCGTCCAGGTGGGGCGCGAGCGTGCCGAATACGCTGATCGCGATCGTGTGGGATCCGGGCCCGGCCAGTCCTGTCACATCGAAGACGTACGGGGAGCACACCCGTACACCGGCGGCGACGCCGTCGACCCACACCTCCGCCGTGCCGCGCACCCGCCCGAGATCGAGAGTCACCCGTCCCCCGGCGGCGTCGGCGGGCAGTGTCACCACACGGCTGTAGCGCACACCGCCGCTGTATTCGCCGAGGCCGCGTGTCTCCCAGTCCCCGACACGTGTCCGGCCGGGGCCGACCACGCAGCGCAGGGGACCGGCCAGGGCGGCGCCGCCCTGGTGACCCGGGTGGGTTTCCACACGCAGGGCGGCGGTCCGCGACCCGGAGGGGCCGTCGGCGGGCAGCTCGACGGTCACGGTGCGCGGGGCGGCGGCGCCTCTGGCGGCGCCGGTGGTCGCGACGTGCTCATGGCCGTCGACGAACACGGTCGTGTCGCCGTGTGTGTCCACCGTCAACCGGGTTGCTCCCGGCGGGAGTTCACACCAGAACCACTCCACCGCGGGCCGCCCTCCCGGGACCGCGAATCCGACCGGTACCACGGTGCCGTCGTCGGCGTCCGGGTCCAGCCAGGCGGCGCCGGGCAGCGGGTGCGGTCTGCGGCGCAGATACAGGGCGGCCGGGTCTCCCACCGGTTCGCGACGCACCACGACCGGTACCCGCTCGCCGACGCGCTCGGCCCACCACAGGGCGTCGCTGTGCACGGTCGCCAGGACGGCGGCGCTGTCGTCGTAGAGGACCGCGTCCACCAGTACGGCGGGATCGTCGCCGTCGGCCGTCTCCACCGTGATGTCGTTGTCCCCGGCGCGCAGGGCCGCCGCGATGTCGTGCCGCCGCACGCGCGGCACCGCGTGGTCGGCGTACGGATCGAAACCGCCCTGCCTGCCGACCATCTGCCCGTTGACGCGCAGGACGCACGCCCCGCGGGCGGCGACCTGGACGATCGCCCGTGTGGGGATCACCTTCAGGGCCAGGGTCGTGCCGACGGTGGCCCGGCCACCGGGCTCGTGGGGGCCGGCCGCGAGAATCCACTCCGGACGCCGGAACCGCTCCGGATCGCGGACCAGCGCACAGTGCGCCCGCAGATCCACGTCCTGATCGGGGGTCAGGTCCAGTTCGAGCAGCTGCCGGCCCGCGTCCGCACGGACCGGACCCAGGGCGAGATGGCCCCCGTCGTCCAGGGCGACGGGCACCCCGCCGAGCCGAACCGTCTTCGCCGCGGCCGCCCCGACCGCGAGAAACCCGTCGAAGGCGTGGCCGAGCAGCAGCTCGATCCGGACGCGCGCGACCGTCCCGGCGCCCGTCGGACCGATGTGCACGAACTCCTCCGGCACATGACCCTTGGGCCCCAGCACGGCACGGTGGACCGGGTCCTTGTGGATGCCCCGGGTGTCGGACCATTCGAGGGTCGAGCGAACCTCCTCGTCCGCGCCGAGCACGATCGCGCGCGGTCCGAACGTCGCGTGGACCGGTGGCCGGGCGGCGGCGTCGGCGCGGCCCGCCTCGGCCCATCCGTCGCGTACGCCGTCCTGGCCCGGCCCTTCCACCCGGTGCGCGAACGTACGGCACTCGGTTTCGGCGGGGCCGGCCGGCGGGCCGGTCGCGGGCCGCGCGAAGTCGCCCCAGGTGTTGTCGAGGGTGGGGACCAGGGTCATGTCCCAGTCGGCGTCCGCCGGGATCTCCATCGTGGTGGGGACCGAGCGCCCGGGCGGCGCGGGCGCCTCACGCCCGGGAGCCTCGGCTACCGCCCCCTTCCGCGTCCGGGCGGGAAAGACCAGTACCGCGGCGGGACCGGTGTCGAAAGGCACCTCGACATCCACCGCCCGGGCGTCGTCATCGGCCGTCCTGACCGGTACGACGCGGGGTTCGCCGCCGAAGGGGTCGAGCAGCAGGGCCGGGCCCTCGACGTCGCGTACCCGCACCCGCGCGACGCGCGCGTAGCGGCCGGGGTCGAAGTCGTAGCGGGCGTCGAGCCAGCCGAGCGCGGCGCCCCGCTCGTCGGGCGCGGCCACCGCCGCCCGGGTCGCGCGGGGGGAGGCCGCCGTCAGGAACACCACCGTGGCGTCCTCCACCCGACGCGCGAGCGCGGGGACCGATGCCCGGACGACCGGGCACGGCGCGCCCGGCGCCACGGCCAGGGCATCCGCGAGACCGGCCGCCAGGTCGTCCGTCGTGGGTACGAAGACGGCCCGGCCATCGGCGAAGCACGCGCGCAACTCGTCGCGCAGCTCGTCCAGGGCGGCGGTCCCGTCGGCTCCGTCCAGGCCGACGACCTGGTCGGGAAGGGCGCCGAGTGCGATCACCCTTCCGCCCGCCGAGGCGAACTCCACGAGCCGGCGTGCGGTGTCCCGTTCGAGGACCGTGCACGCGGACAGCAGGATCGTCGCGTACTCCTCGTCCGCGACGCTCAGCCGCACATCATCGTGGCCATCGGGCTCCCGGACACGGACACGGACGCGCGAGCGGGCGAGGGACGCGTCGTCGATCACGTCGGCGTCGAGACCCAGCCGGTCGAGCACACCAGGACGGGTCCGGAACCAGGCCATGTCCCCGACGAGTGCGAGATACGTCGCCTGGGCCGCCGCCGCCTCGGCACAGACGCCGTCGAGGGCGGTGCCCGTCTGCGCCGTGGTGGTAGGCAGCAGAACCGCGGTGTCGCACAGATGGTGACCGAGGCTCAGGATCGCGCACAGCCGGGTCACGGCGTCGGCGAAGACCCGGTGGTGCCGCCAGTAGGGCTGGCGCCAGTCGGTGCCGGGCGGCGCCCACTCCCACCAGCCGCCTTTGGTCGTGTAGTAGACGGCGTGCGGGTTGTAGAGGGTCGCGCCGGCCCGCAGCCACGGCAGGAGCCAGTCGAACGTCTCCTCCAGCGTGCCGCCCCAGCCGGTGGAGTGGAAGGCCTCGATCCAGGTGCGCGGCCGGCCGTACAGGTGCGCCAGCGAGGAGTGGATACGGGCGTCGCCGTGGTGGTCGGAGCCCGGCGCGGAGTACCAGCGGTGGGTACGGGCGTAATCGGCGTACAACGCGACGCCGGCGACGGGATGTCCGGCCCGCGCGGGGTCCTGCTGGTCGCAGCCGATGAGCAGCCCGTGCCGCTCGTGCCACGCGGCGAGGGGCCGGAAGAACGCCTCCTCGGCGAGTTCGGCGCGGGTCAGGTGGTAGTCGTGCCGTACCCGCCGGGCGTCCGGGTGCGCGCTGTCCTCGTACAGGGCGTCGAGGCACGGAGTGAGGTCGTAGCCGCGCAGCCGAAGGAAGGCATCGGCGAACTCCGTCGACCAGGTCGGCAGGGCCGGCAGTTCGTCCTGGAACGAACCGACGACGACGGTCCCGAGCCGGTCGCCGAGACGCCGCTCGAACTCCCCGTGCACCCGGTCCAGCAGCGCCGCGCACGCCCGCGCGCCCAGGTAGTCGAAGCCCACGGCCACCTGATGGTGGAGCGTCAGACGCCATCGGCCGGGCCCCGGTGCCCGTACGGCCCCGCCGTACGGGACGAGCGGGATCGCGGGGCCGACGGGCCGGTCCTCCCCGTCGACCGGTTCCGCCCGGCCCGCGACGGGCCGGCCGTGCGCGGGGCAGCGCAGCTCTCCGCCGCCGTCGACCACGGCACGTACGCGTTCGAGCCGGCGGCCGGCGTAGGCGGGCTGTTCGTCGACCAGCCGCGCCTGGAGGTCGGCGCCGGAGAAGCCGAGCTGGTCGTAGAACCAGAGGCCGACGCCGAGGTCCCGCGCGTCGTCGCACACGCCTTCGAGCAGCGCCCACCAGGCTTCGGAGAGAAACGGGGGGTCGTCGGCGTCGGAGCCGAACAGCGGTCCTGACGGGGCGAGGTTGAGCAGGACGAGGTTGAACACCCCGCCCTCCGCGAAGCGTTCGAGCTGGGCCCGCAGCCGAGCGCGGTCGAGTCGCTCCCCGCTCCACCACCAGAGGGCGGTGGGCGAGAACGCGCGCGGCGGTGCGGCCAGGACCGCCGCGATGCTCGCGGGCAGGGCGCCCGCGCCGGCGGGTGTGTACGTCATGGATCGGTCGTCTCCGTCGGTCGATGCGGGTTCCACGGCGCCGCCGGGGCGCCGGCTCTCAGCCCTTGAGCCCGCCCGCGAAGCCCTTGATCACGTAGCGCTGGAGGAGCAGGAAGACCACCAGGATGGGCAGGGCCGCCAGGACGAGACCGGCGAACACGAGGCCGTAGTCGGAGACGTACTGGCCCACGAACGAGAACACCCGTACGGGGACGGTCTCTTTGCCGGAGCCGCCCAGATACAGCAGCGGGGTGAAGAAGTCGTTCCAGATGAAGACCGCGTTGAGGATGATCACGGTGCCGGTGATGGGCCGCAGCAGCGGGAAGACGATCCGGGTGAACGCCTGGCGGTGGTCGCAGCCGTCGATGAGCGCGGCCTGCGCGTAGTCCGGCGGCAGGGCGCGGATGAATCCGGTGTAGAGGAAGACGGTGAAGGGGAGTTGGATGCCCGTGTAGAACAGGACCATGCCGTGGTAGGTGCCGAGCCAGCCGAGATCGTCGACGAGCTTGTACAGCGGGACCATCCCGAGCTGGAACGGCAGCACGATGCCCAGCAGGAACAGGATGTACAGCCCGTAGCCGAGTCCGCGGGCGCGGCGGGCCAGGTAGTAGGCGCCCGTGGAGCCGAGGACGATGAGCAGCAGCAGGCTGACGACGGTGATGATCGTGCTGTTGAGCAGGGCGGGTCCGAGGGACGCGGAGGACCAGGCGTCGCCGAAGTTGCCCAGGGTGGGCGGATCGGGTGGTGAGAGGGGCGACTCCGCGATCTGCCGCGGGTCCTTCATCGCCAGGGTGACCAGGGCGTACACCGGGAACAGGAAGACGGCCGCGGCGGCGGTCATGACCAGTTCGAGGCCGTACTGCCCGTACCCTCGCTTCGGCCTTGTGGTGGTGCTCACGCGGTGACCTCCCTGGCGCGCAGATAGCGGAGCTGGACCAGGGAGACCGCGGCGACGAACAGCGCCAGGACCAGGGCGACGGCGGTGCTGTAGCCGAACTTTCCGTAGACGAACGCCTCCTTGTACAGCACGGTCGACAGCGTCTCGCTGGAGGTACCGGGTCCGCCGTTGGTGGCGGCGTAGACCTGGTCGAAGAGTTTGAGGCCGCCGATGGTCGAGAGCATCAGGTTGATGGTCAGCGCCGGGGCGAGGAGCGGCCAGGTGACATGGCGGAAGCGCTGCCATGCTCCGGCTCCGTCGATCCGGGCGGCCTCGTGGAGTTCGGCGGGGACGCCCTGGAGACCGGCGAGGAAGACGACCATCGAGTAGCCGGCGTACTGCCACACGACCATCGCGGCGACCGACCAGAGGGCGAGCGAGGGATTGCCCAGCCAGTCCTGCCGCAGCCCGCCGAGACCGACGGCTCCCAGTACGCCATTGAGGCCGGCGCCGTTGTCGGGGTTGTAGATGTACTTCCACAGGAACGCGACCATGACGGGGCTCACGACGGCGGGGGCGAAGAAGATCACCCGCAGCAGCGACCGGGACCTGATGTTCGCCTGGACGCCGAGCGCGAGCAGCAGACCGATGCCGTTCTGGACGAGGACCACCGCGAGAGTGAGCGTCAGAGTATTGCCGACCGATTCCAGGGCACGGTTGTCGTCCAGCAGCGTGCGGAAGTTGTCCAGGCCGACGAAGGAGAAGCCGCCGACGCCGGACCAGTCGGTGAAGGCGTAGACCACCCCGGCGAGGCTGGGATAGAGAACGACGGCGGCGTACACGACGAGCGCGGGTACGACGAAGATCCACGGCGGTACGGTGAGGTCGCGGCGGAGCCGGGCCGGGCGGTTTCCTGACGCCTCCCCGGGCCGGGAGGTCACGATTTCTTTCCGTAGGCCTCGTCCATCCGCCCCAGCGCGCCGTTGACGTCCGTCTCGCCCGCGAGCAGGTCCTGTACGGCCGCGAAGTGGGCGGGCTGCACCTCGGCGTTGGGCCAGCGCTGGTCCATGAAGGGGACAGCGCGATTGCCGTCGATGACGGGCAGGAAGTCCGCCAGCACGGGATCGATCACGGTGGACGCGTCGCGCTTGAACGGGATCGCGGAGACGGCCGTCGCCCAGCGGTTGATGTTCTCCTGCTGTCCGAGGAATGCGACGAAGGCCTTGGCCCCGGCGGTGTTCTTGGCATGCGCGGCGACGCCGAGGCCGACGACGATGCCTGCCGGGATCCACTGCTTCGCGGCGTCGTCACCGCCGGGGAAGGGGAACATGCCGAGGTCGTCGGGGCCGGCGGCGGCCTGGCGGAAGGTGGCGAGGACGGCGGAGACCTGGACGGCCATGGCCGCCTTTCCGGTGGCGACCAGCGAGGTCTGCTGTTCGAAGGTGGTGCCGTTGGGGTTGTCGTTGAAGAAGCCTCGGCGCTGCAGCTCCTGGTATTTCCCCAGCGCGTCGGCCCAGCCCGAGCCGCGGAACGTCGCGCTCCCCGCGGCCATCTCCTCGTCGAAGCGGGGGTTCGCGGCATAGACGGCGTTGGGGACCAGGGCGTAGCTGATCAGCTGGGTGACCCACTGGGTCTGCGCGCCGAGGGCGATCGGCACGATGCCCTCGGCCTTCAGCCTGGCGCAGACGTCGAGTAGTTGGGCCCATGTCCTCGGAGGCTGGACGCCGGCCTTGGCGAAGACCTTCTTGTTGTAGATCGCGCCGATGACGCTGCTGCCCGCCGAGTACAGATAGGTCTTGCCCTCGCGGCGGTACGCGGCGTCGAAGTTCGACGGTATGTCGCGGGTCCACGCCTGCGCGCCGAGATCGGCGAGCAGCCCGGCCCCGGCCAGCTCGGCCATGGACATCGCGCTGCCGCTGCCGGGGAACAGCACATGCAGATCGGGTGCGTTGCCGCCGGCCAGCTGGGTGCGTACGACGGTCTGCACCTGGTCGGTGGGGGCGAAGGAGGTGGTGAAGCGGTCGTCGGGATGGCTCTTGCGGTACAGGGTCAGGAGTTCCTCGATCGGCTTCTGCTGGTCGGCGACGCCGACTATGCGTACCGTGCCGGAGCCGCCCGAGTCCGAGCACGCCGTGAGGACCGGGGGCAGCGCGGTGACAGCGGCGACGCCACCGCCGATACGGAGAAACCCTCGGCGGCTGACCCTGCCCTGGCCGGGCAGGCTGCGGGAACCCGTGGTCATGGTGTGTCCTCCTCGTGTTTCGGCGGGCGGCACGGACACGTCGGCGGTAGCCCTGGGCGGCACGTCGACGCGCGGGCGCGCCCGCTGCCGGGGGACCGGACACGGGCACGTCCTCCCTACGCGCCGCAACGGCGCATCACCGCGGTCGCCCGTCGTCACTCGTCCGGCGTGAAGACGACCACGGTGCATGTGAAATCTCACGCCAATTCTGTGGCGTGGAGACTATGAGCCCGCTACGAGGAGTGTCAAGGGTGTTACCGAGAAGCGTGATCCGCCACCGCATAACGTGATTGAACTGCCCATACTGGCGTCTGCGACAAGCATGGGGCCCCAGCGGCGGGTGCTCTTGTGACACCGGATTCGTATGTGATATTCACCGTGTGATTACCACATGAACGGACGTTAAATCACGCGTCGATCCCACCGGGCCAGGCGGGATCCCGCACGACGAACGGACCAGCATTCATGCGTAGGAACAGTGGGACCGGCGGCGCCGGACGGGTGGGCAGACGCGCGATGCTCGCCGCCTCGGGGACGGCCGCGCTGGCGCTCGCCGCGGGCGGGCTCTCGGCCGGCCGGGCCGGCGCCGACGAGCGCTTCCGTGAGGACCCCTTCACCCTGGGAATCGCGTCCGGGGATCCGTGGCCGGACGGATTCGTGCTGTGGACCCGCCTCGCACCCCGCCCCCTCGACCCCGACGGCGCCGGCGGCATGCCGCCCCACTCCGTCGGGGTCTTCTGGGAGGTCGCGGCCGACGAGCTCTTCCGGCACGTCGTGCGCCGGGGGTGGACCCGCGCGGTCGCCGAACTCGCCCACTCGGTCCACATCGAGGTGAAGGGGCTGCAGCCCGGCCGGGAGTACTTCTACCGCTTTCGCGCCGGCGGCGTGCTCAGCCCCGTCGGCCGTACCCGCACCGCGCCCTCGCCGTACAGCCGCCCCAAGGCCCTGAACTTCGCCTTCGTCTCCTGCCAGGCCTGGTTCGAAGGCTTCTACACCGCCTATCAGCACCTCGCCGAGGAGGACATCGACCTCGTCCTGCATCTCGGCGACTACATCTACGAGAACCCCATCGACGCCATGGGCGGGGTACGGAACGTGCCCGTGGCCGCCGAGCTGCGCCCCGAACCGATGAACCTGGTCCAGTACCGGAACCGGCACGCCCTCCACCGCTTCGACCCCGACCTCATCGCCGCCCACCGGGCCCATCCGTGGGCCGTCGTCTGGGACGACCACGAGGTCGAGGACAACTGGGCGCGCGACATTTCGAAGGTCGACACCGAACCCGACGGGGATCCGGCGGTCTTCCGAGAACGCGCCGCGGCGGCCTTCCAGGCGTACTACGAACACCTCCCGCTGCGCCTGCCCAACAAGCCGAGGGGCTTCGAAGCCCGGATGTACCGTGGACTGCGCTACGGCCGGATGGCCACGTTCCATATCCTCGACACCCGCCTGTTCCGTGACGACCAGCCCTGCGGCGACGGCATCAAGAGCGGCTGTGACGAACGGCTGTCACCCGGCCGCAGCCTCCTCGGCGCGGAACAGGAGCGCTGGCTCTACAACAGCCTCGGGCGGTCCGACGCGACATGGAACCTGATCCCCCAGCAGATTCCCGTGGCCCAGGTCGACACCGACCCCGGCCCGGGACAGTCCTTCGTCATGGACTTCTGGGACGGCTACGTGGCCTCGCGGCAGCGGCTGTTCCAGCAGATCGGCGACCGTAACGTGCGCAACCCCGTAGTTCTGACGGGTGATATGCACCGCCACCTCGCCGCTGACCTCAAGCAGAACTACGACGACCCGGACTCACCCACGGTCGGCGTCGAATTCGTCGGCACCTCCATCGCCACCGGGAAGGACGGCATGGACCTCGACCCCTCGGGGGCGAGCCTGCTCGCGGCCAACTCGCACATAAAGTTCACCAACTACCAGCGCGGCTACGTCCGCTGCTCACTCACGCCGGAGACCTGCCGGGCCGACTTCCGGGTCCTCCCGTACGTCACCACCCCCGGCGCCCCCGTCTCGACCCGCACCTCCTTCGTGACCGAAGCGGGCCGGCCCGGCGTGAAACCCGCCTGACTCCCGGAGCCGGACGCGTCGGACGTGCCGGTCCGCACGGACCGGCGCTCCGGCGGTTCGGACAACGTTGTCTGAATTGCCCATGAGTTGAGTAAAGGTTAAGTAATCAGGCGAAGGAGTTGTTGCCTCACAGGCGAAAAAAGGCTGGACCGGTTTATGGACAGGGCCGAGAAACGGCGTCTACGTTGAGCGCCACGCCGAGCGGGCCGCGTCAGGGCCGCCCGCACTCACTGGAGGCCACGGCACATGACCTCGCACCGGACCGCACCCCGCAGGACCGTCACCGCGCTCGCCGGCGCCCTCTCCCTGATCGCCGTGGTGAGCGGCTGTGGCAAGGGAGGCGATGGAGCGCAGAACGACCCGCGGCAGCTGACCGTGCTGTCGCAGTATCTGAAGGGCACCCCGGGCGGAAAGCTCTTCTACGACGAGGCCGCCGCCTTCACCGACGAGACCGGCATCAAGGTCAAGATCGTCGAGGCCGGCGAGGACCTGGACGAGTCCTACGAGACCTCGCTCGCCGCGGGCAAGGAAGCCGACGTCGTCTTCGTCAACGTCTATGACAAGACGCTCGGCTGGACCAAGAACGGCGCCGCCGTCCCCGTCGACCAGTACCTCGACGCATGGGGCCTGCGGGCCAAGGTCGAACCACAGGCCCTGAAGGAGTGGACGGACGCCGACGGCAAGGTCATGGGTTTCCCCTTCGCCGCGTTCTCCTGGCCGGTCTGGTACAACACCGATCTCCTCGAGCGGGCCGGCATCGGCAAGATCCCCGCCACCACCGACGAACTCATCGACGCCGCGGACAAGTTGCGCGAGGCGGGCATCGAGCCGATGGCGGTCGGCGGCAACGACTGGAGCGGCCAGAAGCTCTTCGCGCAGATCGCCCAGTCCTACTCCACACCCGAGGAGACCGAACAGCTCTACACCCAGGGCGGATTCTGCGCCTCCGACAAGGCGATGAGGGGCATCGGCCTCTTCATCACCCTGCGGGACGCCGGTGTGTTCATCGACAAGGCGCAGGGCTTCACCTTCGACGCGATGCAGAGCACGTATTTCACCGGCAAGGCCGCCATGATGTCGCAGGGCTCATGGGCCTTCTCCGAGGTCCCCGAGAAGATCCGGCAGAACACCGAACTGGCCGGTCTCCCAATGCCCTCGGGCGCCGCCTTCACCAAGCCGACCTCCTACCTCGGCTACACCAGCACCGGCTTCTGGATCAGCCCCAACGGCGACAAGAAGCAGGACGCGGTGAAGGAATTCATCAGCTACTTCTACCAGCCCGACGTCTCCGGGAAATTCCTCGCCGACGCCAGCATCTACCCGGCGCTCAGCCTCGACGCGGCCCACCGCAAGAGCGACGACCCGCTGCTCAACAGCGCGGTCAACGACGTCCCGAAGAAGTCGGTGAACGCGCTGCTGCCCGATCTGTACGTACCGGCCGCGGCGAACACCCCGCTGGTCCAGGCCACCGGTCTGGCCTTCGGCAAGGGCAATGACGCCAAGAAGATCTGTGCTGCCCTGGACCAGGCCTACTCCGGGGTCCAGTGATGTCCGCCGCGGTCACGACCGCGGGGCGCGCGACCCGTGACGACACCCCGCCCGCCGCCCCGTCCCCCCGTCGCACCGCGCGCCGGCGCGGCTGGGGACCGACGGTCTTCGCCCTGCCCGCGCTGGTCTGGTACGGCCTCTTCATGGCCGGCCCGGTCGTCGCGATGTTCGTGATCAGCCTCAACACGTGGGCCAGCCTGATCTCGCCGCACGAGTTCACCGGACTGGACAACTACCGGCGGATGTTCGACGACCCGGTCTTCTGGGAGGCCCTGCGCAACACCGGCGTACAACTCGCCGTCTCCCTCCCGCTGATGATCCCGCTCGCCTTCATGCTGGGCTACTACCTCCAGCTCAAGCCGCCGGGACACCGGACCCTGCGGGTGCTCTGCTTCACCCCGGGCCTGCTGTCGCTCTCCGCCAAGGCGATGATCTTCATGGGCATGCTCGCCCCGGAGGGCGGTGTCAACGGCCTGCTCGACAGCCTGGGCCTGCACGGGGCGACCACGCCCTGGCTGGCCGATCCCGCCACGGCGCTGGCCTCGGTCATCCTCGTCGACGTCTGGAGCGGGATCGGCTACACCGCCGTGCTCTTCGCGGCACGGCTGGCGAGTGTGCCGGACGCGGTGTACGAAGCGGCCGCCATCGACGGCGCCGGGCACTGGCGGCGGATGTGGCAGGTGGCGTTCCCGGTCTGCAAGGGATTCGTCGGCGTCGCCACGATGCTGCAGTTCCTGTGGACGCTGTTCAACTCCTCCGCGACCGTGCTGATGCTGACCAAGGGCGGCCCGGGCACCTCGTCCACCACGCTGTCGTATCTGATGTACCAGCGGGCCTTCCTCCAGCAGGACGTCGGCTACAGCCAGGCCGTCGGTGTGCTGCTGTTCGCCCTCGGGCTCGTGGGCATGGTCGTCATCCGCCGCCTGATCCGCCAGAACTACTGACCACGACGGGAGACGAGGACCAGTGATGACGTCCCGCCGCAGCGGAGGCAGGGGCCTGCTCGCCGGGCATGTCCTGGCGTGGCTGTACGCCCTGCTGCTGCTTCTGCCGCTCTACTACCTGCTGACCACCTCCCTCAAGGACAACCTGGAGGTGTTCGCCCACCCCTTCTCCCTGCCGGAGAACTGGCTGTTCGGCAACTTCGCCCGCGCCTGGGACCTGGCCTCGCTCGGGCCCGCGCTGGGCAACTCCGTACTGATCACGGCGGGTGCGGAAGCCATCAGCCTGGCCCTCGCGTTCCCCGCCGCCTACGGCCTCGCCCGCAGCGGTGGCCGGACCGCCGCCGTCATGGAGAAGATCTTCGGGCTCGGCTTCCTGATCCCCGCCTTCGCCGCGCTGGTGCCGACGGTGCTGCTCGCCATCCAGCTGGAGATGTTCCAGACCCAGGCGTTCCTGATCCTCTTCCTGCCCGCCACCGCGCTGCCGCTCTCGGTCATCCTGCTCACCCAGTTCCTGCGCACCATCCCGGCCGAGCTGGAGGAGAGCGCCATGATGGACGGCGCCGGCCGCTGGACCGTGCTCCTGCGGATCTATCTCCCGCTGTCCGCGCCCGGCGTCGTCACGGTCGTGATCCTGAACTTCCTGGGGTTCTGGAACGAGTACCTCTTCAGCCTCGTCATCCTCGGCCCCGACCCCGGCCTGCGCACCGTCCAGGTCGCTCTGCCGTCCCTCATCTCCGCGACGATGGTGCAGTACGGAATCCTCGCCTCCGCCTGCCTCATCACCCTCGCCCCCGTCTACGCCGTGTATGTCGCCCTCCAGCGCCGTATGGAGAACGCCCTGGTCGAAGGGGCCGTCAAATCGTGAATGGAGCACCGCATATGAAGGACGTCACCCCCCTGACCGAGGGCTGGACGCTGCGGCACGAAGCGGCCGCCGTGCCCGCACAGGTGCCGGGCTGCGTCCATACCGACCTGCTCGCCGCCGGTCTCATTCCCGACCCGTTCCTCGGCGCGAACGAGACCGAGGTGGCCTGGGTGGGCCGCCGCGACTGGCGGTACGACACCGTGCTCGGGCCCCGCGCCACCTCGCACGAGCGCACCGACCTGGTCTTCGACGGGCTCGACACGGTCGCCGAGATCAGCCTCGGCGAGCGGACGCTCGGCCGCACCCGCAATATGCACCGTGGCTACCGCTTCGATGTCACCGGGCCGCTCGGCGAGGCCGGCGCCCCGCTCGCGGTGCGCTTCACCTCCGCGTACACCGAGGCGGAAGCCGTACGCGCCCAGCTCGGCGACCGGCCCAACTCCTATCCGGAGCCCTTCCAGTTCATCCGCAAGATGGCCTGCTCCTTCGGCTGGGACTGGGGACCGACCCTGGTCACCGCCGGTATCTGGAAGCCGGTGCGGCTGGAGCACTGGTCCACCGCCCGCCTCGCCCTGGTCCGTCCCCTGATCACCGTCGACGGCGCCACCGGCCGCGTGGAGGTCCGCCTGGAGGTGGAACGCACCGCGTCCGGGGCAGGACGGCCGCTGACCGCCGAGGTACGGATCGGGGACCGCGCGACATCCGTACGGTTCGACGGGACGAGCGCCACGGTGACGGCGGACGTGCCGGACGCCGCCCTGTGGTGGCCGCGCGGCTACGGCGACCAGCCGCTGTACGACTGCGAGGTCACCCTCCTCGACGAGAGCGGGGCGGCGCTCGACCAGTGGTCGCGCCGCGTCGGCTTCCGGACCGTCGCACTCGACACCTCCGCCGACGAGCACGGCACCGGATTCACCCTGGTCGTCAACGGGGAGCGGATCTTCGCCCGCGGTGTCAACTGGATCCCCGACGACGTCTTCCCCTCCCGTATCACCCCCCGGCGCTACCGCGAACGCCTGACACAGGCCGCCGAGGCGGGCGTCGATCTCGTACGCGTCTGGGGCGGCGGCCTCTACGAGAGCGACGACTTCTACGACGTCTGCGACGAACTCGGCCTGATGGTCTGGCAGGACTTCCTCTTCGCCTGCGCCGCCTACCCGGAGGAGCAGCCGCTGCGGTCCGAGGTCGAGGCCGAGGCCCGCGAGAACGTCACCCGCCTCATGCCCCACGCCTCGCTGGTCCTCTGGAACGGCAACAACGAGAACCTGTGGGGCTTCCGCGACTGGCAGTGGGAGGAGCCGCTCGCGGGAGACTCCTGGGGAGAGGGCTACTACCTGGGCCTGCTGCCCCGCGTCGTCGCCGAGACCGACCCCACCCGCCCGTACTGGCCGGGCAGCCCGTGGTCCGGTTCCTGGGACCACCGCCCCAACGACCCGGCACACGGCACCGCGCACGCGTGGGAGGTGTGGAACCGCACCGACTACACCGACTACCTGACCGATGTGCCGCGCTTCGTCGCCGAGTTCGGCTGGCAGGCGCCGCCCGCGTACGCGACACTGCGCCGCGCGCTGCCCGGCGAGGAACTGGCCCCCGGCTCGCCCGGCGTCCTGCACCACCAGAAGGCCGCCGACGGCAACGGCAAACTGGACCGCGGCCTCGCCCACCACTTCGCGGTCCCACCGGACTTCGACCGCTGGCACTACCTCACCCAGGTCAACCAGGCCCGCGCCGTCGCCACCGGAGTGGAACACTGGCGCTCGCACTGGCCGGTGTGCGCGGGCACCGTCGTATGGCAGCTCAACGACTGCTGGCCGGTGACCTCCTGGGCGGCCGTCGACGGCGACGCCCGGCTCAAACCGCTCTGGTTCGAGCTGCGGCGGCTGTACGCCGACCGGCTGCTGACCGTGCAGACCCGCGACGGCGGCCCCGCCGTCGTCGCCGTCAACCAGGCCGCGGACGCGTGGCGGGCGGGCGTACGGCTGCGCCGGATGACCGCCGACGGCGAGGTGCTCGCCGAGGCCCGCGTGGACCTCGCGGCCCCCGGTCGTAGCGTCGCCCATGCCGCGGTCCCCGACGACCTGCTGCCCGACGCCGGCTCGGCCAAGGAGTTCCTCGTCGCCGACGCCGGAGACCTGCGCGCGCTGCACTTCCCCGTACGCGACCGCGAGTTCGCCTATCCCGCGCCGCGCTACGACGTGGAGCTCATCCAGCGCGGTGACCGGGTCGATGTCGTGGTGACCGCCCGCACCCTGCTGCGCGACCTGCTGCTCCAGGCCGACCGGCTCGCCCCCACGGCCGTCGCCGACCACGGCCTGCTGACCCTGCTGCCCGGCGAGCGCGTCACCATCTCCGTACGCGGCTGGGACACCCCGGACGCCGAGGCGGTCCGCGCGGCCCTCTTCACGGTGGAGCCGGCATGAGCGGAACACGGCTGACCATCAAGGACGTCGCCGCCCGGGCCGGGGTGTCGAAGGCCGCGGTGTCCCTGGCCTTCAACAACAAGCCCGGGGTGTCCGAGACCACCCGCGCCCATATCCTCGAAACCGCCCGTGGCATGGGCTGGGAACCCAACCTCTCGGCCCGTTCGCTGGCGAAGTCCGGGACCGGCACCGTGGGACTCGCCATCTGCCGGCCGTCCAGGCAACTCGGCCTCGAACCCTTCTACATGGAGTTCATCTCCGGCATTGAGAGCGTCCTCACCGAACGTTCCAGCGCCCTGCTGCTGCGCCTGGTACGTGACGTGGACGAGGAGATCGAGCTCCAGCGGCACTGGTGGAAGTCGGGCCAGATCGCCGGGTCCGTCCTGGTCGACCTCCGGGTGGACGACCCCCGAGTCTCCGCGCTCGGGCAGATCGGCCTCCCCGCCGTCGCGGTCGCCCATCCCTCGCTGACCGGTCCGTTCGCCGCCCTGTGGACGGACGACGGTACGGCCGTCACGGAGGCGGTGCGCTATCTCGCCGCGCTGGGGCACCGCGACATCGCCCGGGTGGGCGGCTCCGCCGACCTGGGCCACAGCGCCATCCGTACGGCGGCCTTCGCCTCGGCGATGACGGAACTGGGCCTGGACGGGGGACGGCAGGTGGCCACGGACTTCTCCGGCGAGGACGGCGCCCGCGCCACCCGTACGCTGCTGGCCTCCGCCACCCGGCCCACGGCCGTGCTGTACGACAACGACCTCATGGCGGTCGCCGGACTGTCCGTCGCCGCCGAGATGGGGCTCGGCGTCCCCGACGACCTGTCCCTGCTGGCCTGGGACGACTCCCAGCTCTGCAGACTGACCCATCCCACGCTCTCCGCGATGAGCCACGACATCCACGCCTTCGGCGCGGAGGTGGCACGCGCGCTCTTCGCGATCCTCAACGGCGAACGCCTCGCGTCCCGTCAGGTCCGCACCCCCGCCCTCACCCCGCGCGGCTCCACCGCACCGCCCGCACGCTGACCCGCCCGACCGAGACAGGAGACCACCATGAGATCCCGATTCACCGGATTATGCGCCGCGGTCCTGCTGGCCTGTGCCGTGGCCGCACCCGCCGGCCATGCCACCTCCGCAGACGACGTCACTCTCCCGGGCGCCACTGCCCCGGCCGCCGCGGCGGCGCCCCCGGCCGATGTCGTCGGCTATCTGCGATCTCTCTCCGGAAACCGGACCGTGACCGGCCAGCACAACCGCGAGCCCAACTCCCAGCCGTCGAAGTGGACCGCGAAGGTCCATGACATCACCGGCGTCTACCCGGGGCTGTGGGGCGGTGACTTCCTCTTCGCGTCCGACGATGTCAACAACCGTCAGACGATGGTCAACCAGGCCAGGACCGAGTGGAACAACGGCTCGCTGGTCACCCTCACCTGGCATGTCTGCCCTCCCACCCGCGGGTCCTCGTGCGGCTGGGATCCCGGGGCCGGAATCCAGGACAACCTGTCCGACGACCAGTGGAACCAGCTCATCACCGACGGCACCGCCCTCAACACCGCATGGAAACGGCGCCTGGACGAGGCGGTCCCGTATCTGCGGCAGCTGAAGGACGCCGGGGTACCCGTGCTTTTCCGCCCCGTCCACGAGATGAACGACGGCTGGTCCTGGTGGGGCGGCCGCTCCGGCGCGAACGGCAGCCGCAAGCTCTACCAGATCACCCACGACTACCTCAAGAACACCCAGAGCCTCAGCAACCTCGTGTGGGTCTGGAACGTCAAGGACCTCGACGCGGGCGGGATGGCGTCCTACTACCCCGGTGACGCGTACGTGGATGTGGTCTCGCTCGACGCCTGGAACAGCAACTTCCCGTCCGCCACCTACTACCAGACCCTCCAGTCGATCGCCGGTTCGAAGCCACTGGCGCTCGCCGAGGTCGGCAAGGTGCCCTCGCCCGCGGAGGTCGCGGGACAGCCGAAGTGGACCTACTTCATGGTCTGGGCCGAGTATCTGACCGACCCCGCGTTCAACACCGGCCAGGGCGTCAAGAACACGTACTACGACCCCCGCTTCCTGCGTCAGGGCGCCCTCGGCCGCAGAGGCTGAGCCGTGTCACTGACGCCTGCCCGGGGCCGCGTGAGCGCCGCGGCCCCGGCGCTGCGCGTGGGTGACGAGCAGGAAGACGGTGCTGAGGATGGCGACCGCCTGTCCGAGGACGGCGAGTTCCTTCTCGCGGTACCAGACCGGCTCGTACATGTTCGGGATCGGTCCCAGTTCACCGACGTTGACGTAGCGGTAGACCAGCAGGAGTGCGAGGCCCCCCGCCGCGACGAGCCAGGCGAAGGCGTCGGACGGCTTCCGGCGCCAGACCAGGACGAGCAGGGCCGCGAGTGAGGCGAGGCCGGCCTCGATACGGAAGAGCGTGCCCTGGCTGATGCTCGCGGAGACGGCGTCGTACCGGTCGGCCAGATGGGCGTGGAGATAGGCGTCCAGCGCGAGGCCGGCCGCGGCCAGCAGCCGGGCCGCGCCCCGCAGGAAGCGGAGTGCGCGTCCTTGACGGGCGGGTACGGCAGAGGTGACTGAGGACATCGCTTCTCCTGTCGCACCGGTGGCCGAGGGGGGTAGGGGTCAGTAGAGGCCGCCGGTGTCCTGTTGCGGGGTGGTGTTCTTCTTCCCGGCGGTGTCGAGGACGTACCAGTTGGCGCCGAAGTCGGTGTCGCCCTGGCCGTTGGTGTCACCGGCCTTGTGGTCGCCCACGAACGTGTACAGGGGATGGCCGTTGTAGGTGACCTGCCGGGCGCCGTCGTCGCGGGTGGTGGTGGAGAGCAGACTCTTCTTGACGCCGCCACTGCCCGCCGTCGGCTCGCCGGTGACGATCAGAGGCGGCCAGGTCTTCACACAGGCCCCCGTACACGTGGACGTGTTCTTCTTGTCCGCCTCGAAGAGGTAGAGGGTGCGGCCCTCGCCGTTGACCAGGATCTTCCCGAGCGGCCCGGTGGCGGCCGACAGCTTGCCCACATCCGCGGCGGGTGAGGACGAGCGCGCCGACGCGGAGGCCTCCGCGAGGCCGGCGGGCGGCTGCGACGTCGCCGCCGATCCGCTCCCGCCGCCGGAGCAGCCGCCGACGGCCACGGCGCACAGCAGGACCACGGCCGCGGTGGCGGCAGCGGGTGTCCTGGTGTTGCTCCTCATCGAGCCTCCTCGGATCCGGCCGTCCGGCGGGCGGCGTACCGCCCGCCAGGTCGCGGCAGTACCACCCACTACACGTCACCCCCGGAGACCGGGCCACCCGGCAGAGCCGTCCGGCGTACGGGCCCGGACGTGCCGCGGCGCCCAGGCCGGGGAGGTGGGGTAGCGTCTGCGGTCGCGAGGGGGAGTAGCCGCACTCGAAGCCCCCGCGACGCGGGAAAGCTGGACGGGTGCCGTGGTCCATTACGTGCTGCTGATCGTGTGCGCGGTGGCGATCTATCTCTCGTGCGAGTGGTTCGTCAACGCGGTGGAGTGGCTGGGCAAGCGGCTCAACGTCGCGAAGATGGCGGTCGGCACCATCCTGGCGGCCTTCGGCACGGCCCTGCCCGAATCCGTGGTGACGCTGATCGCGGTCACCACGGGTGCCAACGCCGAGGCCAAGAACATCGGCGTCGGCGCGGCGCTGGGCGGGCCGCTCGTGCTGGCCACGGTCGCGTACGGCGTCACGGGTGTCGCGCTGCTGCTCAAGCGGCGCAAGCAGAGCGGTCCCGCGCGGTCCGGCACCGGTGCGCCGCCCGGCGGTCCCGGCGGTCCGCAGCTGGGCGACGAGAAGGACATGAGACGGCTGGCGAAGGACCAGACCTGGTTCCTGCCGATCTTCATGGTGAAGGTCGCGCTCGGCCTGGTCGCTTTCGCTTTCAAGCCCGTACTGGGCGTGCTGTTCTTCGCCGCGTACGCCGTCTACTTCTGGCGGGAGACGCGCGGTGGCCAGGACGGCGAGGGTGACGACGAGGAGCTCGCGCCCCTGAAGTCGCAGCGGAGGGCGGCCTCCCCGGCGACGTGGGCCGTTGTCGCCCAGACTCTGGCCGCTCTCGCGGTAATCTTCTTCGCCTCGCAGCTGTTCGTGAAGCAGCTGGACGCCATCGGCCCCATGCTCGGGCTGTCGTCCGCTGTGACCGCACTGCTGCTCTCACCCGTCGCGACCGAACTCCCGGAGATCATGAACGCGATCATCTGGGTACGGCAGGGCAAGACGCAGCTCGCCCTGGCCAATATCTCCGGAGCCATGATGATCCAGGCCACGGTGCCCAGCGGCCTCGGGCTGCTCTTCACCGCGTGGCGTTTCGACAGCGCGCTGCTGTGGGCCGGAGTGGTCACCATGGCTTCGATCGTCTATCTGCTGCTGACGATGCGCGCACACCGGCTCACCCCCGCCCGGCTGTCCGTCGCGGCCGGTTTCTACGCCGTATTCGGTCTGGGGCTGATTCCCCTGCTCGGCTGAAGTCGGAGACCGACGTTTCCCAACGAGTTTTCCCGAGTTTTCCCATGAGCTTTCCCATGACCGGCACGCAGTGAGGAGACCGACGCGGTGAACGCAGCAGACAGGGGCCCGGCGGACCGGCCCGCCGCGGCGCCGCGCGGGTGCCGCCGCCGGCCGCCACGCCACAGGACCGGACGCTCGCTCGCCGCGACCGCCGCCTTCCTGGTGCTGGGTACGGCCGCGGCGGGCGGGTGGTTCTACACCCGGCTCAGCGGCAACATCCATGGCGCCGGGGTGGATGACGCGCTCGGCGACAACCGGCCCAGAGCCACCAAGGGCGGGGAGAACATCCTGGTCATCGGCTCCGACAGCCGTAAGGGAATGGGCGACGGCTATGGCCAGGGCCTGACCAGCATGCAGTCCGACACCCTGATGCTGCTGCACGTCGGCGGCAGCGGGAAGTGGGCCACGGTGGTCTCCTTCCCCCGTGACTCCTGGGTGCGGATCCCCGCCTGCGCCCAGGGCGACGGCACCTCCTCGACACCGCACCACTTCAAGATCAACGAGGCGTACGCGATCGGCGGCTCAGGCGGTGACACCGCCAAAGCCGCGGCCTGCGCGATCAAGACCGTCGAGCAGAACACCCGCGTCCGCGTCGATCACTTCATGACGGTCGACTTCCGCGGGTTCACCGGCATGGTGAACGCCCTCGGGGGTGTCGAGATCTGCCCGGAGCGGCCCGTACACGACGAGAAGGCCCATCTGGATCTCCGGGCGGGGTGCCAGACGGTGAAGGACGACCAGGCCCTCGGATACGTACGCGCCCGCTACAGCCTCGGCGACGGCACGGACATCGGCCGCATCGGCCGCCAGCAGGAGTTCATGAAGGCCCTCGCCACCAAGGCCAAGGCCAGGCTCTACAACCCCAGGGCCCTGTACGGATTCCTCGACTCGGCCACGAGGTCACTGACCACCGACCCCGACCTGGCGGGCCTGAAACCGCTCTACGAGCTGGCCTCCGGCGTCAAGAGCATGCCCACAGAACGGATCACCTTCCTGACGGTTCCCAACTATCCCCGGGAACGGGACGTCCCCAGCGACAAGGCGAACGTCGTCTGGAACCCGCCCGCGGCCCAGCAGTTGTTCAGCGCTCTCAGCCACGACCGGGAGATGACCAGGGCCCGGCTCGACAAGGCGGCCGGCCAGCTGCCCCCGACGGCGAGCAGCGTGGAGGTGACGGTCCTCAACGGCACGGGCATCCCCGGCCGGGCCCGGGAGATCGCGGACCGGCTGAGCGCGCTCGGCTTCCGGATCGCCGCCACCGGCAACGCGCCCGCACCGGCGGAGCGGAGCACGCTCACCTTTCCCGAAGGGCGGGCCACCCAGGCCCGGTTGCTCGCGGCGAGGTTCCCCGGCCTGGCCCCGGTCTCCTCCGCCGAGGCGGCTCCCGGCACGGTGACCCTGGTCATCGGTCCCGACCTGCCCCCGCTCGCCGGCTGAGCCGCCCGCAGGACGCGGACACCGAACCGCTCGGCCGGCCTACACATGGAAGGGCACGCTCGTCACGACGATCTTCGGCAGATGGCGGAGCGCACGCCGCAGCCGGCCGGCCAGATAGCTGTGCAGAACCCGGTGCCACCAGTGCCGTACGACGATCTCCGGCAGGATGACGGTGATGGTCAGGTCCGGGCGCTGGTGGTGCAGTGACTCGATATAGCTGATCAGCGGCGCCACGATCGCCCGGTAGGGGGAGATGACGATCCTCAGCGGGAGATGGTTGCCCCACAGGAGCCAGGCTTCGCGGAAGCGCTCGGCGTCCTCCTCGCTGGGACTGACATGCACAACGAGGACGGGCTGCTGGAGCGACGCGGCATAGGCCAGCGCGCGCATGCTCGCCTGGTGCAGCACGTCGATCGGGACGACGGAGAGATGACGGATCTCCTCGGGGGTGTCCTCGGTCTCCGCGTCCGAAGGCGTACCGGGTGAGACCCCGGAAGAGGGCGGCGGAGGTGCGGGCGGGGCCGGCGGCGGCGCCGGGGAACGGGTGTCCGGCCGGGGCGGAGTCTTCCGGCCGGGAATCTCGATCGCCTCGGGGTGAAGCCGCAGAGCCAGGCTCACCTTGTCGTAGTAGCGCCGGATCCGTGTCGTCACCAGCAGGAACACGGCGACGGCGAGGATGGCGAGCCACGCGCCCTCGGTGAACTTGGTGATGCCGGCGGTGATGAACACGACCGCGGAGAGCAGGGCGCCGGTGGCGTTGAAGCACAGGCTCTTGCGCCAGTGCCGGTCGCGCTTGCGCCACCAGTGCACCACCATTCCGCTCTGCGACAGGGTGAAGGCGAGGAACACCCCGACGGCGTACAGCGGAATCAGCGTCGCGGTCCTGCCGCCGAAGACGACATAGATCAGCGCCGCCGCCACCGAGAGCACGATGATCCCGTTGCTGAACGCCAGCCGGTCCCCGAGACGCAGAAAGATTCGCGGGGCATGGCCGTCGCGTGCCAGCAGGAACAGCACCCGGGGGAAGTCGTTGTACGCGGTGTTCGCCGCGAGCAGGAGCACCAGCGCCGTCGCCGCCTGCGTGAACACGTACATGCCGCCCGACCCGAAGCTCCGATGGGCCAGTTGGGACAGCACGGTCTCCTGCGCCTCGGGGACGACACCCTGGAGATGCACCATGGCGACCGTGCCGGCGAACAGCGCGACGAGCAGCCCGATCATCCAGGACAGTGTCGTGCGCGCGTTGCGCCACGCGACGGGCTGGAACGCCGGTACCGCGTTCGAGATCGCCTCGATACCGGTCATCGCCGTCGATCCGGAGGCGAAGGCCCGCATCACCAGCAGCACCCCGACGCCCTCGACCGCGTGCAGCGGGGGAGTCGGGGTGGGGTGGAAGTCACGGCCCGCCGCGTCGTACAGACCGACGGCCACCAGCGAGGCGATGGCGATGATGAAGGCGTACGTGGGAGCGGCGAACAACGCGCCCGCCTGCCGGACGCCCCGCAGATTCCCCGCGAGCAGCACGGCGATGACCAGCACACCGATCACCACGACGTCGTCCGCCAGCCCGGGGAGCGCCGAGGTGACCGCCGCCATCCCGGACGAGACGGAGACCGCGACGGTGAGGATGTAGTCCGTCATCAGACCGGCCGCGGCCACCAGACCCGGCACGCGCCCCAGATTGTCCGTGGCGACGATGTACGACCCGCCGCCGTGCGGATACGCCCGGATCGTCTGACGGTACGACGCCCCGACGGCCAGCATCAGGAAGACGATCGCCAGCGCCACCGGCACGGAGTACGCGAGCCCCGCCGTACCGCCGAGCACCAGGACCGCCAGCAGCGCCTCGGGGCCGTACGCCACCGACGACAGCGCGTCCGCCGAGAGGACCGGCAGCGCCACGAGCTTGCGCATACGCTCGCGGGCGATGGCCGTGCTCTTCAGCGGCGCCCCGAGGACCGCGCGCCGCAGGCGGTGCGCGAGACGGCCCGGCCGGGTCGTATCCTCCGCGCCCTCCGTGACGTCGATCGTCTCCGTGGCGATCCCCTCCGCCGCGGACGGCTGCTCGATGAGCGTGGGGACGGCTACGAATCGGCCGAAGCGGGCCGGGACGATCTCCGCGGGCTCGGGGTAGCTGCCGATATCCGGATCCACGGGCAACGCGTTGCGCCACGCGTCGGGGGCGGCGGACACCCGCCCCCACTCGCGCCCCACCAGCCGCAGCAGCATCGCCTGCTCCGCGTCGAGTTTCGGCGCGACGACCGGGGCGCCTGCGGTGTCCGCCGGGTCCTGACCGTCGCGCCCGTGTTCTCCCTGGGTATCCGTCACACCCGCGAGTCTCTTCGGCGGACCGGGCGGCCGGTCCCTCCTGCGGCGGGCGACACACGGGCGACGGCGTCGACCACCCGTTCGGACGTACGGCGGGGCCGGTGCGGGACCGGGCCGGCTACTGGTTGGTCTTCGGCAGCCCCACGGGGTTGAGCTCCGAGGACGGCACGGCCTCGTTCGCGAGGCCCCAGCGCGCCAGGACCTTCGCGTACGTCCCGTTCTCGACCAGGGTGTTGAGCGCCTCGTGCAGCGCTTTGACCAGACCGTTGTCCTTCTTGGTGGTGGCCGCGATCTTTCCCTGGACGTCGGCTCCGCCGCCCGAGTACGTACCGATGATCTCGGTCTGTCCGGTGGAGGCGGCGTGGTAGGCGGAGACCGGGTTCGGCCCGAGATAGGCGTCGAGGCGCCCGGAGCCGAGCGCCAGGTAGTAGTCGGTGGTCTGCTGGAAGTACTTGATGGCGGTGGGCTTCAGACCCTTCTTCACGTTCTGCTCGCTCCAGGTGACGAGCAGCTTCTCCTGGTTGGTGCCGGAGCTGACACCGATGGTCCTGCCCGCCACGTCCTTCGGTCCCGTCACCTTCCAGCCGGCGCCCTTCTTGGCCTCGAACGCGAGGTTGTCGAGGCGGTAGGTGGCGAAGTCGTACTTCTCCTTGCGCTCCTCGGTCACGGTGATGTTGCTGAAACCGGCGTCGTACTTGCCGCTGTCGAGACCGACGAAGATGTTCGCCCAGTCCACCGTGTTGTAGTGAAGCTTCAGTCCGAGTACGTCCGCGACCAGCGAGGCGATGTCGGGTTCCACCCCGATCACGGTCTTGTCGTCGGTGGCGTAGAAGGTCAACGGGGGCGCGGAACCGGCGGAGTTGACGACCTCCAGGGTGCCGCGCTCGCGGATCCGCGCCGGCACGAGTGCGGCGATGGAGGCCACCTCGGCCGTGCTGATCCGGTCCTGGTCGGGGCCCAGCTCGATCTGGAAACCGCCCTTGCCCGCGCCCCGGGGCGCGACCTTGTCGGTGGAGCCGTCGGCGGAGGTGCCGCAAGCGGCGGTGAGGGAGAGCGCGGTGACGAGACCGAGCAGGGCGGCGGTGGTGCGGCGGGTACGGCGGCGGGGTGGCACGGAGGACTCCTGGGAGGGAAAAGGGTGATGCGCGGGAAGGGGGACGTCAAAAGACCAAGGGGGATGTCAGAGGACCTTGGACAGGAAGGCCTTGGTGCGCTCGTACCGCGGACGGTCGAGCACCTCGGCGGGCGGGCCCTGCTCGACGATCACTCCGTCGTCCATGAAGACGACGGTGTCGGCGACCTCACGGGCGAAACCGATCTCATGGGTGACCACGATCATCGTGGTGCCCGTACGGGCGAGGTCCTTGATGACATCGAGGACCTCGCCCACCAGCTCGGGGTCGAGCGCCGAGGTGGGCTCGTCGAAGAGCAGCACCTTGGGCTCCAGCGCGAGGGCGCGGGCGATGGCCACCCGCTGCTGCTGGCCGCCGGAGAGCTGCCGCGGGTAGGCGTGGGCCTTGTCGGCGAGGCCCACCCGGGCCAGCAGCCGTTCGGCCTGTTCGACGGCGGTCCTCCGGGGCCGGCGCAGCGCCGACACCGGGGCCTCGATGATGTTCTCGACGACCGTGAGATGCGGGAAGAGATTGAAGTTCTGGAAGACGAAGCCGATGTGCAGACGCTGCTTGAGCACCTCCCTCTCCTTGAGCTCGTGCAGCGTGGAGCCGGAGCGGCGGTAGCCGATCAGCTCGCCGTCGATGCTGACGTAACCCCGGTTCAGCTTTTCGAGGTGGTTGATGCTGCGCAGCAGCGTCGACTTCCCGGAGCCGGAGGGACCGAGCACGACGGTGACGTCTCCGGCGCGGACCTGGAGGTCGACGCCGCGCAGCACTTCGAGCGCGCCGAAGTTCTTGTGGACGCCGCGTATGTCGACCATCAGGTCGCCATCGGCGATCGGGTCGGGGTGAACACTCATCGCTGGAAACCTCCGGTGGCGGCGGCGGCCCGCATCCTGCGGGTGAGGATCCGGGCACGCTGGAGCGGGCTGGGCGGCGGTGTGCGTTCGGCCCCTCGCGCGAAGCGCCGCTCCACGTAGTACTGGGCGACGGACAGCAGGGTGGTCAGCAGGATGTACCAGGCGGTCGCGACCATCAGCAGCGGTACGACGCGCCCGTTACGGCCGTAGACCACCTGCACCTGGTAGAACAGCTCCCCGATCGCCATCACGGAGACGATCGAGGTGCCCTTGAAGAGGGAGATGACCTCGTTGGCGGCATTGGGCAGGATGGAGCGCATCGCCTGCGGCAGCAGGATGCGGCGCAGTTGCCGCAGCCGGGGGATACCCAGCGCCGCGGCCGCTTCCAGCTGCCCGGCGTCGACCGAGATGACCCCGCCGCGGACTATCTCCGCGGCGTAGGCGGCCTGGTGGAGTGCGAGACCGATGACGGCGGCCGAGAGAGCACCGACCAGGTTCATCGTGTCGAAGCTCCACAGCACGGGCCCGAAGGGGATGCCGAGCCCCAACTCCTGGTACAGGTAGGCGAGGTTGAACCAGAACAGCAGCTGGACGATGAGCGGGATCGAGCGGAAGGCCCAGATGTACGTCCAGGCGACCGTCTGCAGCACGGCGCTGCGGGACAGCCGCATGAAGGCGAGGACGACACCCAGGGCGAAGCCCAGGACGGTGCCGTACGCGGTGAGCTGGAGCGTCACCCAGACGGCCTTCAGCACGGTGTCGGTGGACAGATAGAGGAAGAAGACGTCCCACTCCCAGGCCGGGTTGGTGAGCAGGCCATGGATGAACTGGGAGACGACGACCAGCGCGGCCGCGCCGGCGGCCCAGCGCCAGTAGTGGCGCGCGGGGACGACCTTCAGTCCGGCGAGGTCCTCGTGGCGGGAGACTGTCGGCACGGGTGGTTCGGGCGGTCCGGACGGCGGCGCGGCCGCCGCGGTACCGGTTGCGGTGTCCATCAGGGGGCTCCTGCCGGCTACTTCTGCTCGGGCGGGCTGATCCGGGACTCCTCGATGGCGGAGTCCTGCGTTCCCCAGGTGTCGAGGATCCGCCGGTAGGCGCCGCTGTCGATCAGTTCGGTGACAGCTGCCTGGAACGCGGTGAGCAGGGGTGAGCCCTTGGCGAAGGCGAAGCCCACGTCGAGACGGTGGAACTCGTTCAGGAACCTGACGCCGGCCGCCGGCTGAGCCGCCTGGTGGCGCAGGCCGTTGATGGTCGACATGACCACGTCGATACGGCCCTGCTGGAGGCTGGTGAGCGTGGCGCCGTTGTCGGAGTAGACCTTGACGGTGTACGGCTTCTTGCCGGCGTCTGCGCAGACGCCCTTCTGTGCGTTGAGGGTCGCCTCGAAGGTGGTGCCCGCTCCCACGCCGACGGTCTTGCCGCACAGTTGGTCGAGCCGGGTCACCTTGCCGAGGCTCCGGTCGTCCGCGCGGACCGCGAAACCCTGGCCGTCATTGATATAGGTGACGAAGTCGATCGTCTTGCGCCGCTCGTCGGTGACGCCGAAGTTGCCCGTCCCCACGTCGTACTTGCCACTGCTCAGCGCGGGGAGGATCGCCTCGAAACTCGCCTCCTCGCGCTTCAGTTCCAGCCCGAGGAGCTTGCCGACCGCATCGGCGATGTCGATGTCCAGGCCGGCCGGCTGACGGCTCGTCGCGTCGGGGAAGTAGGCGCTGGGCGGGGATCCGACGGAAGCGCCGATCCGGATCGTCCCGCGCTCGCGGACGTCCTCGGGCAGCAGCTTCGCCAGGGAGACGTTCTTCTTCAGCGAGGCGGTGACATCGTTCGACGGCGCGGGTGAGGCGGCGCCCGCCGTCTCGCGTCCGGCTGCCGCGTCCGTTCCGCAGCCGGCCAGGACGGGCAGCAGCAGGGCGGACACCAGCGCGGCGGACACCCGACGGTGTACGGACGTATGACGGCGCGCGGGCCGCCGGCGGCGCGGCGGCCGGTGACGGCTCGGGATCAGGGTGCGCACGGGGTCATACCTTTCCTTCGGCGGGGACGGTGAGGTGTTTCTCGAAGGGGAGCGGGCCGATGGTCTCCGGCGCGGCCTTCGTGTCGAACAGCGGCGTATAACCGGTCGTCAGATAGAGCCCGCGGGCCTCCGGCTGGCGCGGCCCGGTGGTGAGAAAGATCCGGCGGTAGCCGCGTACGGCGGCGATACGCTCCAGCTCCGCGACGACACGCCGGGCCAGCCCGCGCCGCCGGTGGGCGGAGTGGGTCCAGATCCGCTTGAGCTCGGCCGTGGTGGTGTCGTAGCGGCGGAACGCCCCGCCCGCGACCGGCTCGCCGTCCTCCAGCAACAGCAGCAGCACACCGTGCGGCGCGTCGAACTCCTCGGCCGGGTAGCGGGCCAGCTCGCTGTGCGCGTCCTTGCCGTAGCGGGTGGAGTACTCGTGCCCCAGTTCCCGCAGCATCGGCCGCACCAGCGGATCGGAGAGGGTGGCCCGCAGCCAGGTCGGGCCGCCGGGTTCGGCCACGGACGTCATCAGCCGGCCTCCACCAGCGAATGCGCGCCGCGCGCCGCGCGCTCGGCGTCCCGCTTGGCCACCTCTTCGCGCACCAGCGGGATGACATACCGGCCGAAGTCGATGGCGTCGTCCAGCAGGTCGTAGCCGCGGGCGGAGAGGATGTCCACGCCGAGGTCGTAGTAGTCCAGCAGCGCCTGGGCGACCGTTTCCGGCGTACCGACCAGCGCGTTCGAGTTGCCCGCGCCTCCGGTGGCGGCGGCGGTCGGAGTCCACAGCGCCCGGTCGTAGCGCTCACCGGACCGCGCGATCGAGATCAGCCGCTGCGACCCGGTGTTCTCGGGCTCGCCCCGGCGGTGATGGCGCACCACGGCCGCATCACCCTTCTCCTTACGGGCCTTGATCGCGTCCACCGTCCGGTGTGCCTTCTCCCAGGCGAGCTCCTCCGTCGGCGCGATGATCGGCCGGAAGGCCACCTGGATACGGGGCGCGGTCGTCCGGCCGGCCGCACGCGCGGCCGCCTTCACCGCCTCGATCTGCTCCGCCGTCCGCTCCAGCGGTTCGCCCCACAGGCAGTAGATGTCCGCTTCGGCGCCGCCGGCCGCGTAGGCGGCGGCCGAGGAGCCGCCGAACGAGACGTCCGGCCGGGGCTGCTGGACCGGGAAGACATCGCTGACGAAGTCGTGGAAGCGGTAGTGCTCGCCCTCGTGGTCGAACGCCTCGTGCGAGGTCCAGATCCGCTTGACGATCTCGATGTACTCGCGGGTGCGGGAGTAGCGCTGGTCCTTGGTGAGCGTGTCCCCCTCGCGGCCCTGTTCATGGTCGTTGCCGCCGGTGATGAAGTGGACCGTGAGACGGCCGTCGCTGATCCGGTCCAGCGTGGCGAAGGTCTTGGCGGCGAAGGTCGGATACGAGACGTTCGGCCGGTGCGCCAGCAGGATCTGTAGTCGGTCCAGGCGGGAGGCGATGTACGCGGCGGCCGGAGCCGGGTCGGGCGAGCCGGAACCGTACGCGAACAGCACCCGGTCCCAGCCATGGTCCTCATGGGCGCGGGCGAGCTTGAGCGTGTACTCCTTGTCGAACGCGGCGCCGGAGCGGGGATTCGTCTCCGACCCGTCGTGGGTGGCGGCGATACCGAGGAACTCCACAGGCATGGCGGACCTTTCGTGCAGGGAGAAGGAAGGGGCGCGCCGGCGGAGGGCAGCGAGAAGCGACCCTGGGCAGCCCGCGGACACGGCGGAGCGGCGGCGGAACGGAGGCAGGCGTGATGACGCGCGGTACGTCAGGGGGAAAGCGGCAGCGTGCGCCCGGTGAAGAGAGAGAACTCGGCCCGCGACGGGGTCACCGAGGGAGGGAGGGGCCGGTCAGGCGGCCCGCTGCCGGGTCAGGTGCAACAAGAGGCGGACCACACTCGACCGAAGTCGATGTGGCCGCGGGTGACCAGGGGCAGCTGCTTCTGCATGGAGCCAATTGAGCACGGGACGTTCGGTCACGTCAACAGCTGCTCGCTCTGTGGTCGGCGCCCGCGGGGCCGGTAGGGGGGCGCTCCTTGACAGGACCGCCGTTTTCGCCCGTACGATCGAGGCGCGTGCGGCCGCGGTGTGAATACCGGGTCGCACCTGCCGTGTTGAGGGACGCGGTACGCGTGATGACGTCCGGAGCACACCGACCGCCGCCGACCGCATCTCCCGCCGGAGCCCTCTCATGTCCGTACCGCCCGATGTCCTTCGCCCCGACCCCGTCCGGTCAGACCCGGCGTCCCGGAAACCGGACGCGTCCGCCCCGCCGGGGGCCGACGAGGTCTCCCGTATCGTCCCCCGTCGCCACCCCGGCCGTTGGCTCTCGGCCGTCGTGGCCCTGCTGGCCCTCGCGATGGCCGTCAACTCGGTCGTCCGCAACGAGCGCTTCCAATGGAGCGTGGTGGGCCGGTACTTCACCACGCCCGCCGTACTGGACGGACTGCTGCTCACCCTCTGGCTGACCGCGGCCGTGATGGTGCTCGGCTTTCTCATCGGCACGGTGTTCGCCGTGCTGCGGCTGTCCGCCAACCCCGTGCTGCGCACCCTGAGCTGGGGCTACGTATGGATCTTCCGGTCCACTCCGCTGCTGGTGCAGCTCCTGTTCTGGTTCAACATCGGCGCGCTGTACCCGACCCTGGGCATCGGCATCCCCTTCGGTCCCGAGTTCCTCACCTTCAAGACCGTGAACCTCTTCGGCGCGGGCCTCACCGCGCTGATCGGCCTCACCCTGCACGAGGCGGCGTACGCGGCGGAGGTGGTACGCGGCGGCATCCTGTCCGTCGACGCCGGCCAGACCGAGGCGGCGGCATCGCTGGGGCTGAGCCGATGGCGGGTGCTGCGCCGCGTCATCGTGCCGCAGGCGATGCGCTCCATCGTCCCCACCGCGGGCAATATGCTCATCGGCACCCTCAAGGGGACCAGCATCGTGAGCGTCCTCGCGGTGCAGGACCTGCTGTTCTCGGTGCAGCTGATCTACAACCGTACGTACCAGGTCATCCCGCTGCTGATGGTGGCGACGATCTGGTACATCATCGTCACCACCGTGCTCTCCGCGGGCCAGTTCTACATCGAGCGCCACTACGCCCGTGGCGCGGCACGCGAGCTGCCGCCGACCCCGGTCCAGCGCCTGCGCCGGCAGGCCGCAGCCCTGACGGTACGGCTCCGCACGGCGAGCGCGCCCGACGCGCCACCGCGCTGAGCCCCGCCCCGCGGGCGCGGGCCGGGGAACAGCGGGCACCGGGCGTCAGGGCAGGACGGCCAGCGTGAAGGAGTGCCCGGCCGGGTCCGAGTAGAGGCGTACGTCGCGCGGGCCGCCGTTGTCCTTGGTGTCCAGCGGCCTGGCCCCGAGGCCGATCGCCTCACGCTCCGCCTCGTCGATGTCGTCCTGCGACACCAGGATCCGCAGATGCGCCTGCTGGGAGCTCTCGGGGCGCGGCCAGCTCGCGGGCGCGTGGCCGTGGTCCCTGCGGATCGCCAGATGCACTCCGTTGTGGCCGACGATCTCCACGAAGTCCGGATCGACGCCGATCCGGGTCTCGGCGGCGAGGAACACCGAGTAGAACTCGGCCAGCTCCACGGGTTCGGCACAGTCCAGGACGAGAACGCTGGTCTTCGTGACGGTCATGTGACTGCGTCTACCCCCCGCACGGACCCGCACACAGCGCGTCACGTGGTTGCCCGGGCGGCGAGCGGGTACGCGCCACGCCGCGGTGGGTATCCGCCGCGCCCGACGGAAGGAGAACCGTGAGCGACCGACGGATGGAAGGCCCCGGAGAGCACGGCCCCGGCGTGCCCAGGGACATGCCCGACCAGCAGGTACAGCCCGGCCCCGATCCCCTCGACGTGCGGCCGGCGGGGGAGGACGACTCGGGCGACGAGGACCCGGACCATCGGATTCCCGACGCGGACGAGTCCGGCGCCGGCCGCCGGGGCAGCCCCCACTCGGGCGGGGTGCATCCGGAGCAGCCCGTACCGGACGAATCATCCGGTTGACCTCTCCAGTCGCACACTCGGGGCGCCGGGGCGAGCCTGGAAGCGATCACGCAATCGCCGGGATCCTCGGGGCAGTAGAGAGAGGAAAGATCCACGTGAACAGTGCGGACCATCCCGATGCGCAGGTCGCGGTGGCATTCAGCGGACAGGTGGGGGAGGACGCGCACGCGGTGTTCAGTGTGCTCCGAACGGCTTTCGCCTCCGACCGCGCCGCCGACGACGTCCCGCAGGACATGCCCGGGAAGCGCCCGACCGTGTGGACCGCGACCTTCGATGTGTCCGATGTACGCACCGAGCCCGGGCCCGCGCGGCTGTCGGCGCCCGTCACACTCAGCCTCCAGGGCGGCTACACGGCGGTGGACACCGTGCGGAAGACCCTGGCCTCCGCCTTCGCCGTCCGTGTCCTCGGCACGGCCTCCGGCGACCAGGAGGAAGAAGTCCAGTTGCGCCTGGAGAGCCGCTAGGTCCTGTCACGGAAGAGGCCTTCTCACGCCTGTGTTGCGCGTTCGGCCCAGTGGAGTCAAGCTGTTGGTGACCCAGAAGTGGCTGTTGCTCACGCTTCGTGTTCGGGGGCCGTTGGTACAACGTGGTGAAGCATGTGGGCCTCTCTGTGTGAGGAGCCTTGACCATGACAGTTCCACTCGACCGGCAGTACGTGGTGGAATTGCACGCCTCTCCGGAGCGCGTTTCGCAGATACGGCGCATCGTCGCCGCACACCTTCGGCACTGGAAACTCGAACTGCAGGTCCGGCCCGTCTGCACGGGCATCGACGAACTTCTGACCAATGTCCACCGTCATGTCGGCGACGACAACACCTGTGTGCTCGAACTCCGCTGGACCGGCCGCCATCTCACGGCGTCGGTCGAGGACAACGGCCCGCGCCTGCCCCGGCTGCGCTCCGCCGGCGGGGGAGGACTCGCCCGCGTCGCCGCGCTGAGCGACAGCTGGGGCACCTGCGCCACCGCCGGCGGCAAAGTCATCTGGTTCACCCGTGGCGTCGAGACTCCCCAGAGCGTCCCCCGGGTGCCCCGGATCCCCCTCACCGGGACCGACGCCGCGCAGAAGCAGCCCGTCCGCGCCCCTGACTCCGTACCGGCCCTTGTATGACGTCGAAGCGCCGCACACCGGGTGGGCTTTCGCCCACCTTCCGGTGTGCGGCGCTCTCGACAGCTGTACGGGGCCGCGACAGCTGTACGGGGCTCAGCCCAGCTCGTCCTCGTCCGAGAGAACGAGATGCACCGCGGCTTCCTCCGCCGACGCGGCGGCGCCGTCGATGCCGACATCGCTCGCGATCATGTCCTTCTCGGCGTCCTCGTGGGCTCCTTCGTCCGGAGCCACCAGCCGGCCCGAGCGGTCGTCGCCGACCTCGTTGTCCAGCGTCTCGCCCTCGCCGTACGGCAGGTCACCGATGCCGTCCCCGATGGGGACTTCCTGGTCAGGTACCTCCTCCGCGAGCCGCTGGTCCAGGGATTCGCCCTCGCGCTGCTCGTTGGCCGTCGTCCCGGTGTGCTCCACGGCCAAGGGGCGCTCAGGAGGGGACCAGCCCTCGTCGAAGGGGTCGGCGCCCCGGTCGATGAGCGTGTCCTCGGGGTCGAGGATGCCCTCGTCCTCGGTGACCTCGGCGTCGTCGGGCTGGTAGACCTCGTCGCCCATTGCCTCGTCGCCCCTCGTCTCGCTGCTGTCGCCGCTCACGTCGTACTCCTCGCTTCGTGCGGTCCGGCCGCCGGGCGTTGTCGCGGGCGTCGAAGTGCCGGTACCCCTCCGAAGCCCCGGCAAGCGGCGGTGTGTGGGAGACGATCCAGGATCGGGGCGGTGCTGCGTGGACTCCCTGCCCGGGGGCGGTTCATCCGCTCTGTCCACCCTCCCACCAATCACAGTCGTGTCAAACCGCAGGTGAACCCCCCTGTCACCGGGCGTAGGGGTGCGCCGCGGGGCGCCCGCGGTGTTTGTCGCCGCTGTCGGCGGGCACGTGGTCAGTCCGTCCGTACGACCCGAAATGTCACCGTCCGGAGTCGAACGTGAGCCGAGAACGCATTGTCATCGTCGGGGCCGGATTCGCCGGTTACCAGGCCGCCCGCACCCTCTCGAGGCGCGTGCGGGACGCGGCCGAGATCATCCTGCTGAATCCCACCGACTACTTCCTCTACCTCCCGCTCCTGCCCCAGGTGGCGGCGGGCATCCTGGAGCCACGCCGAGTGACGGTCTCCCTCCCCGGGACGCTGCCGCGGGTGCGCCTGGTCCTGGGCGAGGCGCACCATGTCGACCTGGAGTCGCGGCGCGTCAGCTACACCGGCCCGGAGGGCGAACGGGGTGAGCTGACGTACGACCGGCTCGTCCTCGCCGTGGGCAGTGTCAACAAACTGCTGCCGATCCCCGGGGTGGCTGAGTACGCGCACGGCTTCCGGGGGCTGCCGGAGGCGCTCTATCTGCGGGACCACGTCACCCGTCAGATCGAACTCGCGGCCACCGCCGACGACCCCGGGGAATGCGCCGCCCGCTCCACCTTCGTCGTGGTCGGCGCCGGCTACACCGGGACCGAAGTCGCGGCCCAGGGTAAACTTTTCACCGACGCACTGGTCCGTAAGCAGCGGGCCTGGAAGCAGGGGCGGCGGCCACGCTGGCTGCTCCTCGACATCGCTCCCCGCGTCCTGCCCGAGCTGGACCGCAGGCTGTCCCACACCGCGGACCGGGTGCTGCGCGCACGAGGCGTGGAGGTCAGGACCGGCACCTCCGTCAAGGAGGCGGGACGGACCGGGATCACGCTGGACGACGGCGAGTTCGTCGAGACCCACAGCCTCGTCTGGTGTGTGGGCGTCCGGCCCGATCCGCTGGTCTCCGAGCTCGGTCTGCCCGTCGAGCGGGGCCGGCTGCTGGTCGACCCGCAGCTCAACGTGCCGGGCCACCCGGAGGTGTTCGCGTGCGGTGACGCCGCCGCCGTACCGGATCTCACCAGGCCGGGGAAGTTCACCCCGATGACGGCCCAGCACGCGGGACGCCAGGGCAAGGTGGCGGGCCGCAATGTGGCCGCCTCCCTCGGCTACGGGGAGCGGGAAACCTACAAACACAATGACCTGGGATTCGTCGTGGACCTCGGCGGTGTCAAGGCGGCGGCCAACCCGCTCGGGGTGCCGCTGTCGGGACCGCTCGCGGGCGCCGTCACACGCGGCTACCACCTGGCGGCCATGCCGGGAAACCGGGTACGGGTCGCCGCCGACTGGATGCTCGACGCGATTCTGCCGCGGCAGGCCGTACAGCTCGGTCTGGTCCGTTCCTGGACGGTGCCGCTCGAATCGTCGTCCCCCGAACTCGCGAGGGTTCCCGGCGCACCCGGCAAGGAGTGACATGAACAGCGAACAACTGACAGAACTGGCACAGCAGTTGAGGGTCGACTCCGTGCGGGTCGCGGACACGGCGGGGTCGGGCCATCCGACCTCCTCGATGTCCGCCGCCGATCTCATGGCGGACCTGCTCGCCAACCATCTGCGCTACGACTTCGACCGGCCCGATGATCCGGGCAACGACCGGCTGATCTTCTCCAAGGGACATGCCTCGCCCCTGCTGTACTCCATGTATCTGGCGGCGGGCGCGATCGACGAGAAGGAATTCCTCACCTACCGCACGCTCGGCAGCCGGCTCGAAGGCCATCCGACACCGCGGCTCCCGTGGGTCGACGTCGCCACAGGATCGCTCGGCCAGGGGCTGCCCGTGGGGGTCGGTATGGCGCTCGCCGGCCAGCGGCTCGGGCCTGCCCCGTACCGCGTATGGGTGCTGTCCGGCGACAGCGAGATGGCCGAGGGCTCCATCTGGGAGGCGATCGAGCACGCCGGCGACCAGCATCTGGACTCGCTGACCCTCGTCATCGACGTCAACCGCCTCGGCCAGCGCGGACCCACCCGCCATCAGCGGGACCTGGACGCGTACGGCCGCAGGCTGCGCGCTTTCGACTGGCACACCGTCGAGATCGACGGCCATGACATGGACGCCGTCGACGCCGCCTTCAACGAGGCCCGGTCGACGGCCGGCAGGCCCACCGCGATCATCGCGGGCACCCGCAAGGGGCGCGGCGTCGCCTCCGTCGAGGACCGCGAGGGCATGCACGGCAAGCCGCTGCCCGACGCGGAGAGCGCCATCGAGGAGCTGGGCGGGCGGCGGTCGATCCGCGTACGGGTGGCGAAGCCCGCCGAGCTCGACACCCCGGCGCGCGGCGGCGGACGGGTCGCCACCATCGAACTGCCGCGCTACGACGTGGGCGACTCGGTGGCCACCCGTGACGCGTACGGCGCGGCGCTCGCGGCCCTCGGCACGGCGCGCGGCGATGTCGTCGTGCTGGACGGCGAGGTCAGCGACTCCACCCGTACCGAGGCGTTCGCCAAGGAACATCCCGAGCGGTTCTTCGAGTGCTACATCGCGGAACAGCAGATGGTGGCGGCCGCCGTCGGCATGCAGGCGATGGGCCATGTCCCGTACGCGTCGACCTTCGCGGCCTTCCTGACCCGCGCGCACGACTTCATACGGATGGCGGCGGTCAGCCGGGCCTCGGTCAACCTCGTGGGCTCGCACGCGGGTGTCGCGATCGGCCAGGACGGTCCGTCCCAGATGGGTCTGGAGGACCTCGCCATGTTCCGTGCGGTGCACGGCAGTACGGTGCTGCACCCCTGCGACGCCAATCAGACGGCGTCGCTCGTGGCGACGATGCACGAGCTGTCGGGCGTCCGCTATCTGCGCACGCTCCGGGGGAAGACGCCGGTCATCTACGGCCCCGACGAGCAGTTCCCGGTCGGCGGGAGCAAGGTGCTGCGCCACTCGGACGCGGACCGGGCGACGCTGATCGCGGCCGGTACGACGGTCCATGAGTGTCTTGAGGCGGCGGATCTGCTGGCCCAGGAGGGGATCGCCGTCCGGGTCGTCGACCTCTACTCGGTCAAGCCGGCCGACGAGCGCACGCTCCAGGCCGCGGCGTCCGACACCGACTGTCTGGTCACGGTGGAGGACCATCACCCGCAGGGCGGCATCGGGGACGCGGTGGCCGAGGTGTTCTCGGACGGCCGCCCCGCGCCGAAGCGGCTCGTACGGCTGGCTGTGGGGAACATGCCGGGCTCGGCGACGCCGGAGGAGGAACTCCGGGCGTCGGGCATCGACGCGGAGTCGATCGCGGCGGGGCTGCGGCTGCTGGTGGCACAGGTCATCCGCTGACGCACCAGAGGTACGCATCGACTCATGCATCGGACGCGTCCGATGGCCGAGGGGCGGGTGGCCGGGCATCGCGCCCAGGCTCCCGCCCCTCGGGTCGAAACGAGACAACTCCTCGATGACCGGGGCGCCCGCCGTTTCGGAGCGAGTCATCGGGTACCCGAAGGAAGAGCGCCCGCGATCGTGGGCGTACATCGCAAGACCGAGCGGAAAACCGAGCGGAAAAGGAGTCCGGCATGAGTAGGGACATCGGCCCGCGGCCCACACCGGCCGCACCGGCCGTGGCGGGAAGGTCCGCCGAGCGGGAAGGGCGGATACGCACCTGCGTCCCGGCCCGCGCCACCCGGCGCGAGACGCTGTGGAGAGACGGCCGGGAGCGGCAGGAGACGGCAGACCAGGACTGGAACGTGGTGCGGGGAGAGGACTGAATGACTGTGCGGCTGACGACAGCCCAACTGGACACCCAACTGGACATCGGCCATGACGCGGACACCTGGGAGTGGCTGCGGCAGGCGGCCTGCGCCGACGCCGACCCGGAGCTGTTCTTCCCCGTGGGGGAGTCGGGGCCCGCCGCCGAGCAGGCGGAGCGCGCCAAGGAGGTGTGCCACAGCTGCCCGGTGGAACGGCAGTGCCTCGAATGGGCGCTGGACACCGGCCGTACCTCCGGAGTGTGGGGCGGTACGGACGAGGAGGAGCGCCGGCGGCTACGGCGCAGGGCGGACCGGCGCCGCGGCGCGCAGGGTTCCCCGGCACGCGCCCGCCAGTCCTCCGCGCCCGGTCGGTCGCGGCGCCCCTGAATCGTGACGTCACCCGGCTCCGTCTGCCGGGCGCGCGGCTCCCGTGTTGCGCGTGCGGGCAGGTCACGGAAGGGTCGGACTGTCGAATCGAGGAGGAATCGCCCATGCCCATCGCGACGGTGAATCCCGCCAGCGGGGAGACGCTCAAGACCTTCGACGCGCTGGGAGCCGAGGAGATCGAGCGCCGGATCGCGGCGGCCGACAGCGCGTTCCGGCAGTACCGCACCACCGGCTTCGACGAGCGGGCGCGGCTGCTGAACCGCGCCGCCGACCTGCTGGAGGAGGACGGGCCGGAGATCGCCCGCACCATGACCACCGAGATGGGCAAGCCGGTCGCGGCCGCCCGCGCGGAGGCCGCGAAGTGCGCGAAGGCGATGCGGTGGTACGCCCAGCACGCCGAGGAGCTGCTGGCCGACGAGCACCCCTCGGACGCCGACGTGAAGGACTCCGGGGCGTCGCGGGCGCGTGTCCACTACCGCCCGCTGGGTGTGGTCCTCGCGGTGATGCCGTGGAACTTCCCGCTCTGGCAGGTCGTACGGTTCGCCGCCCCCGCGCTCATGGCCGGCAATGTCGGCCTGCTCAAGCATGCCTCGAACGTGCCGCAGACGGCGCTGTATCTGGAAGACCTCTTTCGCCGGGCCGGGTTCCCGGCCGGCTGCTTCCAGACCCTGCTGGTGGGATCCGGCGCGATCGAGGCCGTCCTGCGCGACCCGCGGGTGGCCGCCGCGACGCTCACCGGCAGCGAGCCGGCGGGCCGCTCGGTCGCCGCCATCGCGGGCGACGAGGTCAAGAGGACCGTCCTGGAACTGGGCGGCAGCGACCCGTATGTGGTGATGCCCTCGGCGGACATCGAGCGGGCGGCGAAGACCGCGGTGACGGCCCGGGTGCAGAACAACGGCCAGTCCTGCATCGCCGCCAAGCGCTTCATCGTGCACGAGGACGTCTATGACGCCTTCGCCGCGCGCTTCACCGCCGGGATGCGTGATCTGACCGTCGGCGACCCGCTGGACGAGTCCATCGACGTCGGGCCGCTCTCCAGCGAGCAGGGCCGCGCCGATCTGGAGGAGCTGGTCGAGGACGCGCTGAGCAAGGGAGCGACCGCGCTCTGCGGCGGACAGCGTCCCAAGGAGCACGAGCGTGGCTGGTTCTACGCTCCCACCGTGCTCGCCGATATCACCGACTCCATGCGGATCCACCGGGAAGAGACGTTCGGTCCGGTCGCCACGCTCTACCGGGTCTCCGGGCTGGACGAGGCGGTGGCGCTCGCCAACGACACGCCGTTCGGGCTGAGTTCCAACGTATGGACGCGCGACGAGGGGGACGTGCACCGCTTCGTACGTGACCTGGAGGCGGGCGGCATCTTCTTCAACGGCATGACGGCTTCGCATCCCGCCCTCCCCTTCGGCGGGGTGAAGCGCTCCGGTTACGGCCGTGAACTGGCGGCGCACGGCATCCGCGAGTTCTGCAATGTCACCACGGTGTGGCACGGCGCCGAGCCGGACGGCCAGGGATAGGGCCCGTCCGGGCCTACGGAGCCTACGGACCCGCAGGGAGATGAGCATGCGCGAGGCGACCACCGGAGCAGCGGCGGCCGGACTCACCGAGGGGGAGCTCGCCGCCCTCGACGCCCACTGGCGTGCCGCCAACTATCTGGCGGTCGGTCAGATCTATCTGATGGCCAACCCCTTGCTCCAGGAGCCGCTGGCGCCGGAGCACATCAAGCCCCGGCTGCTGGGCCACTGGGGGACCTCACCCGGTCTGAACCTCGTACACACCCATCTCAACCGGGTCATCAAGGCGCGGGAGATCGACGCGCTGTGCATCTGGGGCCCCGGCCACGGCGGTCCCGCCGTCCTCGCCAACTCCTGGCTGGAGGGCACGTACTCCGAGACGTATCCGGACGTGAGCCGGGACCGGGAAGGCATGGAGCGGCTGTTCAGGCAGTTCTCGTTCCCCGGCGGAGTGCCCAGCCATGTCGCCCCCGAGACCCCCGGGTCGATCCACGAGGGCGGCGAACTCGGCTACTCCCTCGCCCACGCCTACGGCGCCGCGCTGGACAATCCCGAGCTGCTGGTCACCTGCGTGATCGGTGACGGCGAGGCGGAGACAGGGCCGCTCGCCGCGTCCTGGCACTCGAACAAGTTCCTCGACCCGGTGCACGACGGCGCGGTCCTGCCGGTCCTCCATCTCAACGGCTACAAGATCGCCAACCCGGCGGTGCTCGCCCGGCTGCCGCAAGCCGAACTCGACTCGCTGCTGCGCGGCTACGGACACGAGCCCCTGCACGTCACCGGCGACGAGCCCCTGGCCGTCCACCGCGCCATGGCCGAGGCCATGGACCGCGCCCTGGACCGCATCGCCCAGATCCAGCACGACGCACGCGAGGGCCGGGTGACCGAGCGGCCGGACTGGCCCATGATCGTGCTGCGTACGCCCAAGGGCTGGACCGGCCCCCGCGAGGTCGACGGGGTGCCCGTCGAGGGAACCTGGCGTGCGCATCAGGTCCCGCTGAGCGGCGTACGGGACAACCCCGGCCATCTGCGCCAGCTGGAGACCTGGCTGCGCTCGTACGGCCCCGACGAACTGTTCGACGCGACGGGCGCGCCCCACCCCTCCGTACTCGAATGCGTCCCGGAGGGGACGCGCAGGCTGGGCGCCACCCCGCACGCCAACGGCGGTCTGCTGCTGCGGGATCTGCCGATCCCGCCGCTCGAACGCCACGCGGTGCGGGTCGACAAGCCCGGCACCGTGCTGCACGAGCCCACCCGGGTCCTCGGCTCCCTGCTGGAATCCATCATGGAAGCGACGGTGGGACGGCGGGACTTCCGGGTCGTCGGCCCCGACGAGACCGCCTCCAACCGCCTCGAAGCGCTCTACGAAGCCACCGGTAAGGCATGGCAGGCCGAAACCCTCGACACGGACGAGCATCTCGCGCGTGACGGACGCGTGATGGAAGTGCTCTCCGAGCATCTCTGCCAGGGCTGGCTGGAGGGCTATCTCCTCACCGGCCGCCATGGACTGTTCTCCAGCTACGAGGCGTTCGCCCATATCGTCGACTCCATGGTCAACCAGCACATCAAGTGGCTGAGGACCTCGCGCCGGCTGCCCTGGCGCCGCCCCATCGCCTCCCTCAACTACCTGCTGACCTCGCATGTCTGGCGTCAGGACCACAACGGTTTCTCCCACCAGGACCCGGGCTTCGTCGACCACGTCCTGAACAAGAGCCCCGAGGTCGTACGGGTCTATCTGCCGCCGGACGCCAACACCCTGCTGTCCGTAGCCGACCACGCGCTGCGCAGCCGCGACTACGTCAATGTGATCGTGGCCGGCAAGCAGCCCAGCCACGACTGGCTCACGCTCGACGAGGCCCGCGCCCACTGCGCCCGCGGCGTGGGCGCCTGGACATGGGCGGGTACCGAGGACGGCACACGGGAGCCGGACGTCGTACTGGCCTGCGCGGGTGACGTGCCCACCCTGGAGACCTTGGCCGCCGCCGATCTGCTGCGGCGGCATCTGCCGGAACTGGCCGTGCGGGTGGTCAATGTCGTCGACATGGCGCGGCTGTTGCCCCACGAGGAGCATCCGCACGGGATGACGGACTCCGAGTACGACTCCGTGTTCACCATCGACAAGCCGGTCATCTTCGCGTACCACGGCTATCCCTGGCTGATCCACCGCCTCGCCTATCGCCGGGCGGGGCATACGAATCTCCATGTCCACGGCTACAAGGAAGAGGGGACGACCACCACCCCGTTCGACATGGTCGTCCGCAATGACCTCGACCGCTACCGGCTGGTCATGGACGTGATCGACCGGGTGCCGGGACTGGGCGTCAGGGCCGTGGGGGTGCGCCAGGCGATGGCGGATGTACGCACCCGCCACCACGCCTGGATCCGCGAGTACGGCACGGACCTGCCGGAGGTGGCCGACTGGACCTGGTCCGGCTGAGGCGAACAGGGCGAACACGGGCAAGGAGAAGACCGGCGAGGAGGACGTGGGGACATGAGCGCGCGGAGCGTACGGGCCGGGCACCGGACCGTGGAGATCCACCGGCCGGAGAAAGTCCTCTTCCCCGAAGCCCGGGCCGGTCATGGGCCCGGCGCCGGCCTTACGAAGGCGGGCCTGATCGACTACTACCGGAGCGTCGCCCCCTTCATGCTGCCCGAACTCAAGGGCAGGCCGCTGATGCTGGAGCGGCACCCGGACGGACTCGGCGGCGCCCGCTTCATGCAGAAGAACACCCCGGACAGCTATCCCGGCTGGGTGCGCAGGGCCGAGCTCGCCAAGAAGGGCGGGACCGTCACCCACACCGTGTGCGACACCACCGCGACCCTGGTGTTCCTCGCCGATCAGGCGTGTCTCACCTTCCATCGCTGGCAGTCCCGTGCGGACCGGCCGGACTTCCCCGACCGGCTGGTCTTCGATCTCGACCCCGCCGAGGACGACTTCGAGCCCGTACGCCGGGCCGCGCGGCAGCTGGGGGAGCTGCTCGGCGAACTGCGGCTGCCGAGCGCCCTGTTGACGACGGGGTCCAGAGGGCTGCACGTGATCGTGCCGTTGGACGGCCGCGCCGGGTTCGACGAGGTACGCGCCTTCGCCGCCGACGTCGCACGGACCCTGGCGGCCCGCGACCCGGACCGGCTGACCACGGAGGTACGGACCGCCGCGCGCGGCGGCCGGCTCTACCTGGACATCCAGCGCAACGCCTACGCGCAGACGGCCGTGGCGCCCTTCTCCGTACGCGCCCGGGCGGAAGCCCCGGTCGCCACCCCGATCAGCTGGGACCAGCTGAAGGACCCCGACGTCACCGCCAGGCGCTGGACGGTGGCGAGCGTCCTGGACCAGGCGCGGACCCGCCCCTGGTCCGGGGTGCCGCACCGCGGACGGGCGCTCGGCCCGGCGCGCCGACGGCTCGCCGCCCTGCGGTAGGGCGGCGAGCCGGTCGTACTACGCCTGCGGAGGCCCGGTCGTCGGGAACTCCCCGGACAGCGCGGCGGCCATCCGCAGATGGGGCGCCGCCTCCGCGGCCCGGCCCTGGCGCTCCAGCGTGCGGCCCAGCATCAGCCGCGCGTACTGCTCCACCGGGTCACGCTCCACGACGATGCGGAGCTCGGCCTCCGCCTTCGCCAGCCGCGCCGAATGGTAGTAGGCGCGGGCGAGCAGCAGACGCGGGGCGACCTGCTCCGGGACCTCGTCCACCAGCCCGCCGAGGATGCGGGCGGCCGTGACGTACTCCTTGGCGTCGAAGAACAGCTGCGCGCGGTCCCAGCGCTCCGCGGCCGTTCCGAACTCGTAGTACGCGCTCTCCACGTGCCCTCCTTGTCCGCCATCTGCCTGCGGGCCGTCCTCGGATTCTCCGGGACCATGCCCTGCGTACGGTTCCAACAGCGCATGATGGTTGAACATTCCACTATCGTTCGGGTGCGGATCCCGCGTTCTGGTGTGGATCCCGCGCTCCGCCACGCGACTCAGGAATAGGTTGGGCACCATGAGCAATCTTGACCGTCAGGCATCTCTCGCCGTCTGCGGCGGCCGCGGCTTTGTCGTCGCCGAGCCGGTACGTGAGCTGCTGAGCCCACGCCGGGTCCAGCTGGGCGAGTCCACCGAGGTCCGCAGGCTGCTGCCCAACCTGGGCCGCCGCATGGTGGGCGCCTGGGCCTTTGTCGATCATTACGGCCCCGACGACATCGCCGGCGAGGCCGGCATGCAGGTACCGCCCCACCCGCACATGGGGCTCCAGACCGTCAGCTGGCTGCACGACGGCGAGGTACTGCACCGCGACAGCCTCGGCAGCCTCCAGACGGTCCGCCCGCGCGAGCTGGGGCTGATGACCTCGGGCCGGGCGATCTCCCACTCCGAGGAGAGCCCGCGCACGCACGCCCGCTTTCTGCACGGCGCCCAGCTCTGGGTCGCGCTCCCGGACGCCCACCGCGAGGTCCAGCCGCACTTCCAGCACCACGCCGATCTTCCCGTCGTCACCGCCCCCGGCCTGACCGCCACCGTCATCCTCGGCGCACTCGACGGCGCCGTCTCGCCCGGCACGACCTACAGCCCGCTCGTCGGCGCCGACCTGGCCCTCGCCCGCGGCAGCGAGGCCCGCCTCCCGCTGAACCCCGACTTCGAGTACGCCGTACTGGCGATGTCCGGCGAAGCCGAGGTCGACGGCGTACCCGTCCTCCCTGGCTCCATGCTCTACCTCGGCTGCGGCCGCACGGAACTCCCCCTGCGCGCCGACTCCGACGCGGGCCTGATGCTCCTCGGCGGCGAGCCCTTCGAGGAGGAGATCGTCATGTGGTGGAACTTCATCGGGCGGTCCAACGAGGATATCAAACAAGCTCGTTCGGACTGGATGTCCGGAACCCGCTTCGGTGCCGTGACGGGCTACGACGGCGCTCCGCTGCCCGCTCCTGAACTGCCCCCGGTGCCGCTGAAATCGCGTGGACGGGTGCGTTGAACTGGTGTTTTGCGCACAGACTGGAACGCTGTGGCTGGCGTCCGACCTCGGAGTGTCAGGCGGCCTGGAGGAGGGGCCGAGCGCTTTCCGAATCCGGCTCTGCAGGTGCGCCACGAGTCGAGGGTCTGGTCAACCGTAGTCACGTGTAGCCGGACCAATGCTGACTCAATGCTGACTTTCCTGACTACTCGTCAGCTGTGTCCTCTGCCGGCCTCTGCGCGACCGCTCCACGGTCGACGGGTCGGTCCGTTCGGGTTCTGCGACGTCTGTTGAGACCCGGCGAGGTGCTGGCGACGGTAGGTCGGGGCGAGACGAGGCACGTGGCGCGTACCCGGGCGGCTTTGCCGGCTACCTCCTGAGGCGCCCCGGAAACCCAGCCAAACCATTTCCCCCTACTACTTGCACAACCAGTGGCAGCGGATTTAAAGGGCGGGTGAGGTCGACGTCCCTGAGGGAATGGTCATCGAATTGCCTGACTCATGGCGTCCCGATCACCGATGTCGCCGAATGGATGGGACGCTCAAGCCTGGACATCACCTTCAAGATCTATAGGCATCTAATGCCTGGCTCGGTCAGCAAAGCTGCCAAGATTCTTCACGACCCAGTTCGCGGTCGGCGACGGACTCGAACTGGGGCCCTGGCTCGCGATCGTCCGGTGATTGAAAACATCAAAGGCCGGTCGAAGTCGGCTCCTTGCCGACGGGCCTGCAGGCGGCAAGGACCGTCTCCGAGATGAAGCGCGGGGCGTCTGCCTGATCCAGCCGTCCATTGGTCACGTCAGTCGCCGCGCCCTTGATGACGTGGTGCAGGACGCTGGCCAGCCAGTTCGCAGGGAGGTCTGCGCGGAAGACTCCTTCAGCCTGCCCTCGGCCAATCAGGTCGCCGACGCGCTGTGCCGGCTTGGCGTGGAGTACGCGCACCCGTTCGGCCGGCAGGATCGCCTGCGCCGCTTCGAGGACAGCGCTCGACTGGGCGATCAGTAGCCAGCTCGATTCGATCAGGGCCCGAAGCGCCTCCCGAGGGTCGCCCATGAGATCCAGTCGTCCCAGGACCTGGTCTCCTTCGGCGAGAAGTTGTTTCAGTGAGGCCTCGATCAGGGCATCCCGGGACGGGAAGTGCCCGTAAAGGGTCACCCGGCCCACCCCGGCAGCCTGTGCGATCTCGCTCACGCTCGCGTCCGGGTTCCGGCTCAGGCAGGCGACTGTCGCAGCAAGGATCTTCTCGACGTTGTACTGGGCATCGGCTCTACGTGCCGACTTGGTCACTGCGCGGGACATGCCACCCCTCAAGTTGAACAGCCGTGTATGAGTTACAGTATCCGACAGAACTCGAACACCTCTGTTTGACTTAATCCGAAGGGGTCGAACGTCATGACCGAATCCGTGGCCTCCACCAGACCGCCCCACAGCCCCGACCCACGACGCTGGAAGATCCTCGGACTCGTCGGCATCGCACAATTAATGCTGATCCTGGATGTCACTGTCGTAGCGATCGCCTTGCCCCACATGGGGGCGGAGCTCGGGCTGGAGCGCGAGACACTCACATGGGTAGTGAGTGGCTACACCCTTGCCTTCGGTGGCCTCCTCCTCCTCGGTGGTCGTGCGGCTGATCTGTTCGGTGCCCGCCGCCTCGCGCTCTTGGGGTTGGCACTGTTCGCCACTGCATCACTGATCGCGGGACTGGCCACCTCCGGACCCATGCTCTTGGGAGGTCGTGTCGCACAGGGCCTCGCCGCAGCAATCCTTTCCCCGGCAGCGCTGTCGCTGGTCGTCACCCTCTTCGAGGGCGATGAGCGGAACAAGGCGCTCGGAATCTGGTCTGCGCTCGGCGGCAGCGGCGCTGCTCTGGGAGTTCTCCTTGGCGGACTTCTCACGGCAGGACCGGGGTGGCCATGGGTCTTCTACATCAACGTCCCCGTGGGGCTCGTGGTGCTTCTGACGCTCCGTGCACAACTCCCGCCGCAGCCGCGCCCAGCCACGAGGAGTCGACTCGACATACCGGGCGCGGCATTGGTGACCGCAGCGACCGGCACTCTGACCTATGCCCTGATCAAGGCTGGGGATCAAGGGTGGGCCACCCTGACGACCGCGGCCTACTTCGTGGCTGCCGCGATCCTTTACGTAGCTTTCGTGGTTCGTCAGCGCCTGGCCGCGAGCCCCCTCATGGATCTCAGGCTGCTGATCCGTCGACCGGTAGCGGCCGGAACCCTGTTGATCCTCGTGGCCACCGCTTTGATGATCATGGTCTTTTTCCTCGGCACGTTCTATCTGCAGGACTATCGCGAGTACGGTGCGCTGGCCACTGGCCTGCTCTTCCTCCCAGTAGCCCTTTCGACGATGGCAGGGGCGAGCGCCGCGGGCCGGGTCATCGGCCGCACTGGACCTCGTACGCTCGGAGTGCTCGGACTTCTCGTCGCAGCCGTCGGCATGGCGGTCCCCGCACTCTGGGGCGGGACCACATCAATGGTGATCGGCGTCGCAGTTGCGGCCGCAGGCACCGGAGTGGTCTTTGTGGTCGCTTCCGCCACGGCATTGGGTCAGATCGAACCACACGAAGCCGGCTTGGCGTCTGGAATCGTCAGCACGTTCCATGAGTTCGGGGCCTCGCTCGGCGCCGCTGTCGTGTCGAGCATGGCCGCGGCAAGCATCGCCGGAACCGACGCCGCGGGCTTCTCGCGTGGCTTCGCGACAGGAGCGGTCGTCGCCACCGCGGCCGCTCTCCTGGCATTCTTCATCACGCCGAAGCCACGCTCCGAGTGAGCAAGTGCTGAGCATGGGCCGGTGGAAGCGTGGGCTCCCACCGGCCCCGGGTGCTCGCTCACGTGCGGCGTCATCTCCACGTTCCCGGCCACTGCTCCAGGGCCGCGCGCGTACGACACTCACGTCCAGCTCCTCGCACCATCAACTCACAGAGTCGCCTGGCGTGGCGGCACGCATCAGGACCGACAGCGGCACCTCCCACCGGTCGGTGACGACCGACAGCAGCCGCGTGAAGTCCTCAGCCCAGCGCGCGATCGTCGCCGAGTCAAAGAGGTCTGTGGAGTACTCAAAGATCATGTCGATACTTCCCTCCTGGGGCACCAGAACGATGTACAGCTCGTTGCGGGCGACATCAACGGTGGGCTCGCTCCGGATCTTCGCCGTCAGCCCGTCCATCTGGAGCGTGGGTGGCGGGGTGGTGACGACCGTGAACAGGACTGTGGGATAGAGCCTGTCCGTCTCTTGAGGCGCCAGTAGGCGGACAATTTCGTTCAATGTCAGCGCCTGATGGTCGAGGGCGTTGAAGAGGGTGTCTCCCAGGCTGTTGACGAGATCGGCGAACGTGGTGGCGTTGGAGATGCGGGCTCGTAGCAGAACGGAGTCCCCCAGCAGACCCACCACGTCCTCGTGTTCTTGGCGGCCGGCGCGGTTGGCACTTGAGGCGGCGAACACCACGTCGGAGGAGCCGTCGCGCATCCGGGCGGCCCATACCGCGAAGGTGGCTGCGAGCACGGTGTAGGGCGTGGTGCCGAGGCGCGAGGCGACCTCGGCGACGCGCCCCGTTACGGCACCTTCGACGAGCTGCTGGTGCAGGGCTCCTCTGCCGGAGAGCTCGGCTGGTCGGGGGCGGTCGGATGGCAGCTCCAGGCGCAGAGGGACATCACTGAGCTCAGCTTTCCAGAAGGCCTCGAGCTGGGCTCGGCGCGGGCCGCGGAGTTGTTCCGCCTCCCAGCGCGCGTAGTCCGTGAAGTGGGTGATGGGCGGGTCGAGGGGCTTGGCGCCCCCGTCGTTGTACAAGGCCTGAAGCTCGTTCCACAGAATGCTCATTGACCAGCCATCGCAGACCGCGTGGTGCAGAACAACCATCAGGACCCACTGGCTCTCGGCCGGCCTGCCGAGCCGGAAGCGGAACAGAGGCGCCCGGTCCATCCTGAACGGTTGCGTCGCCTCCGCCTGGCACCAGCGGTCGACAGCCGCTGCGTCGAGCCGGGTGAGGTCGTCGATGGGGACCTCGACCGGAACCTCCTGCAAGGTCTCGACCAGAAGCTCATCGTCGCGGCGCATGGCCCTGCTGCGCAAGGCACCGTGGCGTCGTACGAGTGCATCGAGCGCTCGGGTCAGGCCGGCCGGGTCCAGTTCACCTCGCAGGTCGATCCGGTGAGCGACGTTGTAAACGCTGGGGTCCGCGCGCTCGTGGTGGCGGCGCCACAGTCTGCGCAGCGTAGCGGGCATGGGGACAACATCCGCCGACAGCTCGGGGCCGGGGCCGGGGTCGATGCGGTGGGCGACGGCTCGGATCGTCGGCGCGCGGAAGAAGTCCGCCATGGACAGCGTGAAGCCCTGCTCCACGGCCAGCCTGTTCAACAACCGTACGGCGCTCAGAGAGTGGCCGCCGAGCTCAAAGAACGAGCGAGTGGCCGGCACGCTGCTCGCGTCCAATTCGGCGCACCACATTTCGTGGAGCGTCTTCTCCAATGGGGTGGACGGTCTTTCGTCCTCGTTCACCGGGCCGGCCCCTGCCTCAGGGGCGGGCAGTCGCCGACGGTCCAGTTTCCCGGCCGTGTTCACCGGCAGTCTGTCCAGCCACACCAGGTGCCTGGGCACGAGGTGGTCGGGAAGTTCGGCGGCCAAGTCGGCCCGCAGGCTTTTGGTGGGTTCCGGTCGGTCCGGAGTCGCGGGCGTGACGTACGCGACGAGTTCTGTCTCGCCGTGGCTGTCCCTGCGGGGCAGGACGACTGCGTCGCGGACGTGCGGCCGTCGTAGCAGAGCCTGCTGGACCTCGGCGGGTTCGACGCGGTGGCCTCTGACCTTGACCTGGTCGTCGATGCGTCCGAGATACTCGAGCGATCCTTCGGAGTTCCAGCGGGCCAGATCTCCGGTGCGATAGAAGAGCTCTCCCTTGCCGGTGGACCGGAAGACCGCGGCGGTCTCGTCGGGACGGCGATGGTAGCCGTACGACACTGCGGTGCCGCCCACGTAAATCTCACCTGCGACGCCCCATGGCACTTCGATGCCGGCGACGTCGAGCAACTTGATGCGCACGCCTGGAAGAGGAGTTCCGATGGGCGGGCGGGTGCCCCGGGTGGGGTCGACCCGGTGCGAGGTGGCGATGACAGAGGTCTCGGTCGGGCCGTACTGGTTGTACAGCGCACACTCCGGATGCGCGGCGAGGAACCGGAGGAACGCCGGGGTGAGTTGCAAGGCCTCTCCCGCCGAGAACAGTTCCCGAAGCGCCGGCAGGTGGGGACTGGTGTCGACCAGGTACTTCAGCGGGGTGCTGGGCATGAACATCCGCTGCACCTCGTGGCGTCGCAGCGTCTCGGCGAGTGCCACCGGATCGTGCCGCAGTTCATCGTCGACAAGCACGAGGGCCGCGCCGGATGCCAGGGTGGTGAAGATCTCCTGCACGCTCACGTCGAAGGCGGGCGATGTCCACTGGACGGTGCGCAGTGCCGGATACTGCTCGATATGCCGCAACACCAGGTTGACGGGGCCCCGGTGGGGCACAACAACACCCTTCGGGCTGCCAGTGGAACCCGAGGTGTAGATGCAGTAGGCGGGATCCTCGGCATGTACGTCATGGACTTCGGCATCCGGCGTGTGTTCCGGCTGACCCTCGCCGGAGGCCCGCTCCACCGTATGCACGCGCCACTGCTGGAGGGCGGTGTGTCTGCCTGCCGTGGCCTCATCCGTCAGCACAAGAGCGGGAAGGCCGTCGGCGAGTAAATGTTCGACGCGGGCCGATGGCAGGGACGCGTCGACCGGGAGATAGGCGGCCCCGCTCTTCAGCACCCCCAGCAGCGCCGTGATCAGTTCAGGGCCGCGCGGGAGAATCACCGCGACCCGTTCGCCGCGGCCAGCCCCTTGCGACCGCAGCCATCGCGCAAGACGGGACGCCCGCCGGTCAAGCTCGCTGTATGACACCTGCCCTGTATCGGTCAGAAGAGCTACAGCCTCCGGAGTCCGGTGCGCCTGCGCTTCGAACAATCCGTGCAGGGTCTCCTCGACGGTGGGCAGGAGCTCCAGCTGCCGGCCGAGCCGCGCCAAGCCCGTGTGATCGGCATCGGTGAGTACGGTGAGCGCGGTCAGCGGGGCTTCGGGCTCCGCGAGGGCCCGCCGCAGCACCTGCTCCATGTAGTCCACGAGCCGTCGCACGTCTCTCTCCGTGAACAGGTCCGTGTCGTACTCGGTTATGAGTCGCAGGCCCTCCCGGTGGTGCGTCAGGTAGAAGCTGAGGTCGAAGGGCGCGCGGTCAGAGGGCATGTCGACGAGCGTCGCGGCCAGCCTCGGCGGGTCGAAGTTCACCTCTCCCTCGTTCTCGTACTCCACCATCACCTGGAAGAGTGGGTTGCGGCTTGGATCCCGATGCGGATTGAGCTCGGAGACAATCTCGTCGAATGGGACGTCCCGGTGTTCGTAGGCAGCCGTGCTGCGTTCCTTCACCCGGCGCAGCAGCTCAGTGAATCCCGGGTCGCCGGTCAGATCGAGACGGAGGGCGACGGTGTCGAGGAAGAGGCCTATCTCGTCCTCAGCACCTTCCGGCCTGGCCGCCACGGCCGTTCCGACCACAATGTCCTGCTGCCCGCTGAACCGACCGAGCACGGCACCGATCGCGGCAGTCATCACCATGAAGAGAGTCGAACGCCGATCCCCGGCAAACTCCCTCAGTCGGGCAACCAATCGAGCGTCCAGCGTGTGGGTGAGGCTCCCGCCCGCGCCGGAGCGGACGGAAGCACGAGGCCGGTCCGAGGGCAGGGACACATCGGGTGCACCCTCCAGTTCGCGTCGCCAGAAGGCGAGCACTTCGGCCCTCCGGTCAGGGGCCACAACGGTTCCCCGATGTGGGACGAGCGGCGGAAGAACCGGGTTGCCGTCGAGCGAAGGACGGTAATGAGCGGCGAGCTCACGGGTGAAGACGACGGTGGACGACGAGTCGAAGACAATGTGATGGGCCAGCAGAAACAGGATGTGCCGTTCGTCCGAAAGCCGCAGAAGTCGGCAGGAGAACAGCGGTCCTGTCGTCAGGTCAAAGGCCCTGGCACCCTCGGCCCCCAAAACGGAGCGCAGCGCCTCCGCCTCGGTGGATCCCGTGTGGTCCTCCAGTGGGCAGTCGACCACAACGTCCTCGCGGGTCTCCTGGTACGGGACTCCGTCAACCGTGCCGAAGAGACAACGCAGAGCGGGTTGACGCGCGACGGTGCGCCGAACGGCCCACCGCAGCCTCGGCACATCCAACGGGCCGTCCAGCCGGATCGCCTTCGGCTCGTGGTACATGCTGGTGCCCGGGTACATCTGCTCCACAAGCCAGATCCGGCGCTGCGCGGGCAACAGGGGCCTTCGAATGGGCTCGAGGGCAGCCGCGGACGCCTGTTGTGTGCGAGCGCGGAGAGCGTCGATCGCAGGAAGCGCGGCAAGCACCTTGTCAGCGGGGATGCCAAAGTCCACGAAGCAAGCGATCTCGTCTGCCCCGGCTTGAATGAGCTGCCGTAGCGTTCCGGCCACCGACTCGGCGTCGCCGATCAGGGCACGCGAGGCGCAGTAACTCTCGTAGGCCCGGCTGAGCAGGAAGTCCACGTCCTCCTGAGGCGTGTTCTCCAAGTCGACTTCGAAGCCCAGGCTGTTGGTGACTTGGTCGAAGAGAGCCAGCGAAGAGCGCAGGTACGAGACGAAGGGCTGGTACGCCTCGGCGCGAGCGGTCTCGGCGTCCGCACCGAGATAGGTGTGTGCCAGGACTACGACCCGGCCCGCGGCGGGGTCGTGACCGTGCTCGGCTCGGGTACGCCGGTAGAGCGCGATGTTCTCGGCCAGCTGCTCGACCGACTGCGACATCAGGTTGGTGACGATGCCGAGTCCCTCGGCTGCGGCACGCCGATAGCTGTCGGGGTTGCCCACCACCGCTACGTACAGGGGTGGCATGTCCTGTACGGGGCGTGGCTGCAGTCGGATTTCGACGGGGTTGCCGTCTCCCGCGGCCATGGTGAGCGGTCGGCCCGACCAGAGCGTGCGTACCGTCTCCAGCCGCTCGTACATCGCCTCGCGATGCGCGCCGAAGATTTCCGGCGCCAGGGCGAAGTCCTTGGCGTGCCAGCCGCTCGCGAAGCAGAGGCCGACCCGGCCGCCGGAGAGGTTGTCGACGACCGACCACTCCTCCGCGACCCGCACCGGGTGGTGCAGAGGAAGGACGACTGAGCCGGCGTGCAGCCGAACCCTGCTGGTGCGGGCCGCAAGCGCGGCTGCGAGCACGGAAGGGTTGGGGAAGGGCGCACCGAACGAGTCGAAGTGCCGCTCGGGGAACCACAGGGCGTGGAAGCCGTGGCGGTCAGCGAATTCGGCGGCCTTCATGATCAGCCCGTAGGTGTCGGGTGTGCCGGTCTCGGGATAGTCACCGAAGAAGTAGAGGCTGAAGTCGCAGCCGCCGTGGTCGAGTTGGGCTGGTTCGGCCACTCGAAGCGGTGCGGGAGCCGCGGGAGGATCGTGCGGCATTGGGGCCGCGTTGGCTTGCGGGTTCCCAGCGGGGGCATGGATGCGTGGCGTGAGAACAGAGTCGGCTGGTACCGGCGTCGCCGTGGAAAGCATTTCAAGTTGACGGGACATCAGGCCCGTGACCTGGTCCATGAGCTGCCCGGCAAGCCGCAGCTGCTGCGTCACAACGTTTTGCAGGCCCGTTTCACGATCCGATTCCGGCTCCGGGATGGCATGCGGCGTCGCCTCGGGAGCTCCCGCCGGCAGCTCCTCCAACTGCAGCTCTTCGCCTTCCCTTTCCGCAGATGCCGTGTGGGGGACCGCCGGTCGCGGACCGCCGCCGAGTCGTACGACGAGTTCCGCGAGCTTGCGCGGACTGTCGGCATCGGCGAACAGCTCCCGAACGGGGATGCGCACTCCGTGGAGCCGCTGCAACTCGGTGGTCATGTTCATAAGGGTCAGAGAGTCAGCGCCCAGAGCGAAGAATGAACGGTCGGGCGCGACATCCTCCGGATCGACAGCCAGCTTCCGAGCTGTCAGCTCGCGGATATTGGCAGTGATCTCGTCCAGTGCCCCGCTGCTGACCTTCGGTGTCGGCACTGCGGCTGGTGCGGCCATTGTGAGCTCGGCTGCCGGAGACCACTCCTGCCCGCCGGCCGTGGCATTGAGAAGCGGGTAGCGGCGGCGCCTCAGGGGATGGCCGGGGAGCGGCACCCGGCCTCCCGCGCGAGATACCGCCTGCCAGTCGACCTCGGCTCCCCGACGATAGAACTCCCCCAGAGACACCAGGAAACCTCGCCACTGTTCGCGGCCTCCACCCTGGCCGGGCACCCAGCGGCTGTCAGGCAGACAGTGTCTGCCCAGACGGGTGAGTACATCGCCGCTGCCGATCTCCAGAAAGTCCGAGCAGCCTTCGCGGGCTGCTGTCGCTGTTGCCAAGTCGAAGCGGACTGGTTCCCGTGCCTGGCTTATGAGGTAGTCGGCTTCGACCGTCCAGCCCGCCGGACGTATCGAGCCGTCGAGGGTGCTCACCAAGGGAACACGCAGTGGGTGGAGTTCCAGGCGTTCCGCGCGGGAGCGCAGCTCGGAGAGCAGAGGGTCGAGCTCCGCCGAGTGAAAGGCTCGGTCCACGGGGACAGCACGCCACGAAATGTCCTCCTGGTCGAGGAGGCGACGCGCTTCGCTCAACACGTCCGTTGAGCCGGATACGACGTGGGAGAGCGGCCCGTTGACCGCGGCTAGTTCAGCGCCCGAGGCATGCGCTATGCGCAGGGCGGTCTTCGTATCGGCTCGTAGCGTCAGCATTCCCCCGGGTCGGCATTGCTGCTCCATCAGCCTGCCCCGCCAGGCGGTGATCCGCAGTCCGTCCTCGATGGACATGGCGCCGGCGGCGCACAGCGCCGCGTACTCGCCGACGCTGTGTCCGAGCAGGAGTGCGGGGCGGATTCCCACGGCGCGCCACAGCTCCGTAAGCGCCATCTGATGGGCGAAGAGGGCGGGCTGGCCGGTGCCGGTTGGCCAAACGGCGCCGGGGTGTCCCGTGGTCGTGTCCAGGAGCAGAGGGAGCAGGGGGCCGCCGAACTCCTCGGTGTAGACCCGGTCGCACAGGTTGAGGATCCTTCGGGCACCAGGATGCGCTTCGTAGATCTCACGCGCCATGCCTGGCCGAGCACTGCCCTGGCCTGCGAAGGCGAAAGCCTGCTTGGCGAGTGGACTGCCGTCGACGGCCGCGCTCTCCAAGGCCTGGGCGAGCTCTTCCGCCGTATGTCCCACCACGGCCGTGCGGTGCTTCCGATGGGGCCTGCCCAGAGCGAGAGTGGCGGCCACGTCCGAGGGTGCCAGGTCGGGTTGGTCCACCAGCCGACGTCGCAGGTCATCAACGAGCTCGGCCAGAGTCTCCGGGTCTCGCGCGGAAACAGGCACGAGCGCTGGATATCGGGCAGGGGGCGGGATGTCACGAGGCGGAGCCTCTTCCAGGATCACGTGTGCGTTGGTGCCTCCGGCGCCGAGCGCACTGACTCCTGCTCTGAGCGGCAGCCCCGGCCGCGCGGTCCAGGGTTTGAGTTCCGTGCCGAGCACGAATGGGCTGCCGTCGAGTGCCAGATCCGGATTGGCCCTGTGCAGGTGCAGCGTCGGTATGAGGGTGCGGTGCTTCAACATGAGGACTGTCTTGATCAGTCCTGCCATGCCGGCACAGCTGTCCAAGTGGCCTATAGCAGGCTTCACCGAGCCCAGAGTGCAGAAGCCCGTGAGCTCTGTTCCTTCACTGAAGGCTCGCGACAGCGCCTCGAACTCCACCGGGTCACCGAGCTGTGTACCGGTGCCGTGAGCCTCCACGTAGGTGACCGTGTCCGGCGGAGCCGCGGCTTTCCGCAGTGCCTGCCGCACGACCTCCACTTGGCCGGCCAGCCCGGGCGCGCTGAACCCGGCTTTGGCTGCCCCGTCGTTGTTGACCGCCGAGCCCACAATGACGGCGTGGACGGTGTCGCCGTCAGCGAGGGCGCGGTCAAGCCGCTTGAGCAGTACTGCGGCGACTCCGTTTCCGCCCACGGTGCCATCGGCATCCGCGTCGAAGGCCCGGCATCGCCCGGTCGGCGACAGGATGGAACCCGGGTGGCTGCGGTAGCCCGACTCCTGGGGGGTGTGTACGGCAGCGGCGCCCGCGAGGACCATGTCGGATTCGCCACTGATCAGCGACTGGGCGGCCAGGTGTACGGCGACCAGCGAGGTCGAGCACGCCGTCTGGACACCGATGGCGGGGCCGGTGAGGCCGAGCCGGTAGGAGACTCGGGTGGCGAGGAAGTCCGGTTGCCGCCCCATGACCGTAAGCAGCCCCGTGGCCGGGTCGCCGTCGGTGTCCGGTGATCCTTCCGGGGACGCGTTCTGGTGATCGTAGAGATTCATTCCGGAGCCCGCGAACACACCGACGCGGCTGTCGCGAGCTGAGACCGCGTAGCCGGCTTCCTCCAGGGCCTCGTGGCAGCATTCGAGGAAGAGCCGATGAGCGGGGTCGGTGAGCCCGGCCTCCCTGGGACTCATGCCGAAGAAGTCGGAGTCAAAACCCTCGATGTCTTCCAGAACACCCCCCACAGGGACATGGTCCGGCAGGGTTTCACGCCTCCGAAAGACACTGACGCTGTCCCTGCCTTCGCGGAGGTTCGCCCAGAACGCCTCGACCGACGGCGCTCCTGGAAAACGGGCGGACATTCCAATGACCGCGATCCGGTGGTCCGGCGCTTCGGCTGCCGCGGCTCTTCCCGAAGGCGCTTCTGGTACCGGGTCCGAGTCCCGGTCCACGGCCAGGGCCAGGGACGGTGTCAGTTGCGCGGCGGCCAGGTACGACGCGAGCGCGGAGACTGTCGGGTGCTCGAAGAAGGCGGTCTGCGGTATGGCATGGCCCAGACGCTGTTCCAGTCGCCCACGAAGTCGGGTAAGGGCAAGGGAATTCATCCCCAGCTCGTAGAAAGGCGTTTCAGTGTTCGGCGTGTGTCCGAGGAGTGCCGCGACGCTCTCCCGTACCGTCTCGAGCACCTCGCCCGGGGCAGCATCAAAGTCGCCTGCCAGCAGGCGGTCGCGTAGCTCAGTGCGGCGTATCTTCCCCGCCGGTGTGCGCGGGAACTCCGTTTCGACGACGGGTATGGCACGCACGACGGTGAGCCGGAGCCTGGCGAAAACGGCCGCCTTGATACGGCCGGCGGCGCGCTTGTCCGCGTCGGCGCTGCCGAGGCTGACGAAGAACACGACCAGAGACTCGCTGCCGGTGTCCGGATCGGGCACTCCGCAGGCGGCGATTCCGGACGCCGGGGCTTCCGGCACGGCGGCGACAACGTCCTCGACCTCATAGCAATAGACGTTGTGCCCGTTCACGATGATCAGATCCTTGCTCCGGCCGGTGATTGTCACCTGGCCGTCGGCGAGAAACGCCAGATCACCGGTGTCCAGCCAGTCCCGCCCGGCCGGGAAAGCAGAACGGTCGGCCTCGGCGTTCCTCACATATCCGCGGGTGATACGCGCGGCGGACCTCACCTGAAGCCTGCCGATCCGTTCCTCGGGAAGAACCTCTCCGCGCTGGTCGACGACGCGCACCTCCGCACGGTGTGCGGGCGCACCGACGGCGACGAAGGTCAGGATGTCCCGCTCCGGTGTGTCCTCGTCGGCATGGATGAGCCGCCCGCCCAAGCTGTCCTTGCGTATGCGCTGGACGGCTGCCGGACCGTCGAACATCCCGTAGGTAATGGCCGTGACCGTCTCTGCCATCCCCCATACGGGAACGAGGTGTTCCGCTCGTACACCGAACGGCGTCACGGCGGCGAGGAACCCCTTCATCACCTGGAGTGGGATCTGTTCCCCGCCGCACACGAGAGTCTTCATACCGCTCAAGTCCCAGGTGCGGTCCGGGCGCTCGCGGATCGCGTCGGTGATCAGCCGATAGGCGAAGGCCGGCGCCCAACTGTGGTTCGCCGCATGCTCGTCGAGCAGATCCAGCCAGCGGAGGGGCGCGGCCAGCACATAGCCGGGCGACGCGTGGACATTGGTGCAGCCGACGAACACCTCAAGGAGGTGGTAGAGCAGGAAGGCCCCGCTGTGGTCCACCGGAAGCCAGTTCACCGTCGTGTCATCGGGCTGGACGTCCAGGATCCGCCTACTGCTTGCCGCGAACTCCGCCAGCCCTTCGTGGGTAAGCTGTGCCGCCTTGGGTACGCCGGTGCTGCCCGAGGACAGCATCAGCAAGGCGACATCGGATCCCTCGGGCTCCTCATGGCTCTCGGACGGTGGATGACGCAGACAGTCCTCGGCGGCCACGGCCCGCAGGCTCGGGGCGGCTGCGGCCAGCGTGGCCGCGCCGGTGCGGTCCGTCACCACCAAGGGTGAACCCAGCAACTGACAGGTGTGACGGAGCCGTTCCAGGGTGGGAGCGCCCGGCTCGGCGCGTTCGGCAATGGCCACCGGCCTGGCGCCACCGAGCAGGCAGGCCCAGAAGGCCGGGAAGAAATCAGAAAGCGGCAGTCCGACGAGCACGATGTCGGCACCGGGGCGCAGGCCCTGCTCACGCAGGCCAGTGAGCATGCGACGGGCCTGGGACAGCAGATCGGGATAGAGCAGCGTACTCGTACGGCCGTCGTCCCCGACGGTGATGACTCCCGCGTCGGGAAAGCGATCCGCCGCACGCAGGAGAGCACTGACCGCATTCAGCGGATCGTCGTCGGTGAATTTTAGTTCGGGCCCTCGGTAATAGGCTTCCTTGGGCGTTCGGTCCATGAGTGTGCGCTCCTTCTCGTCATGCTAGTTTTCGGCCTGCCTGGCGACGGGCGGCGAGAGATGTGAGGAGTAGTGCCAGCGCTCCGCAGAAGGCCAGTCCGTGGAAGACACCCACGACCGCGAGTGCTGTCCACAGGTCGAGCGCGGCTGCCGCGGCCACCATGCCGAGAGCGAATCCGCAGGTCTCCGCCGTGGCGGACAGGCCGAACAGACGACTTCGTTCCCGGTCCGGTGCTGCTTGGAGCCGCGAGGTGTAAACGATCTCTGTGAATCCATCCGCGATTCCCGCGAGGCAGACGATGGCCATGAGCAGGAGGGGCGTCGCAATGCCAGTGAAGGCCAGTACGAAGCACAGCGACATGGCACAGGTACCGCCCGCGAGCGCACGGACGCCCCATCGGCCCTCCATACGGGAGGCCTGCCGGCCCTTCAACAGCTGGTGGGCCACCAAGGTGCCTACTGCCCAGGAGGCCCAGAACTGGGTCATGAACGCGGCCGGATTCTCCGGCGCGCGAAGAGCGGCCACCACGGGAAGCGCAACGTTGTGGGAGGACGACGCCAGCGCGTCGACACCTCTGAGCAGAATCAGGCCGAGCAGCAACGCCGGTACCGCGGCCCAGATCCGCCGGACGGCGACGTGGTGCGGCTGCACGGACCCCTGCGGAAGGGACGTGGCTTCATCGGTCCGGTCTTCGTCGATCGGGAGGCGCAGGAGGAGTATCACCGCCGCGGACACCAGGAAACTGGCGGCGTTCACGGCGAATGCGGCGCCGTGGCCCGCGAGCCCTATGACGGGTGCGGCGGAGGCGAAGCCGGCCAAGGTGGCCAGGGAACGCGCCGTCGCCAGGCGGCCGTTGGCGCGCACCCGTGCCTCGGAGCCCACCATCACCGGAACCGCACTGCGCAGAGCGACAGTGAAGAAGGTGTTTCCGGCTCCGAGCACGATCACGACGGCGGCCAGCAACCCTTCGGAGGCCGATCGGACACACAGCGCGAGAACCACCATGGCCGCCGCCTGACAGACATCCGCGAGGACCATCAACCGCCTGCGGCCGACCCTGGCCGCCAGCGCGCCGGCGGCCAGTCCGGCCAGGAAGCCGGAGAACAACCGCAGAGCCATGAGCAGTCCCAGACCGAGCCCGCTGCCCGTGACCTCGTAAGTGAACAGACTCAGCGCGATGAGGTTGAGATAGTTTCCGTAGGAAGACACCGCGTAACCGGCGACAAGCGCTCCCGCGTGCCTCGGGAGTGGGGGCGGGGGCGGGCGGGGGACCTCGTGCGCGGGTTCCGAGCGCTGGTTGACCAAAGCTGCCCGTCGTAATACTTGACGAACCATCACTAAATTTCAGAGCTCCGCGTTCGGCGGTCTACACGCTTGAGGACAGGACATCGCGTCGGCGGAAATCAGTGACCGGTAACTCGATGCGCCGGTCGATCCTGTCCTGTTCCCAGGTCCGGGTGTCGATCAGCCACCACCGGTCCACTTCGATCAGGTAGATCCGATGCTCAGCCGGCGCCCGCAGCGACGACTGCGGAAGCATCCACTGCGCACGCTCCCGCTCGTCCGGGAGGACGGCTTCGTAGAAGACGGAGTGGTACCGGTCCAGATCAGTGGCGGCTATCTCCGAGCACGTCCCGGTGAACTGGGCGCCGTCGACCGCCGCGATGTCCAACCCCGTATGGCCGCCACTGAGAAAGAGCGATCCGCTGATCCGGGGTGAGGACGCGATGTCGCGACTGTGTTGGGAACTGGTCGCTGAGCCGAACAGGAAGCGCAGCGGCTCGTCGAGCCAGGCGTACTCCAGTGTCGCCACCCATGGGCGGCCTCCCGGGGACACAGTGGCCAGGTTCAGGTATCGCGCCTCGTTGAGGAGTCGCCGCGTCCGGTCGGCCATGCTCTCCAGGTCCGCCGCGGTGACGTGCGGTGGCAAGGGGTGGGTACTGTCGGGCATCCGAATCTCCAGGGGTTGCGGGCAGGCTGAGCGACGCCACCTTCCGGGGCCGTCGGGAGGTGACCTGCGCCGGTCAGCCCGTTGAGGGGCGACCGGCGCAGGACGTTCATCCGCACGCGGCTACGTGTGGCGAAGGAATACGGGCAGCGCGGTGATGCCGTTTCCGATGAAGGTGTGCTCAGGATCGGTCTCGTCAGGCTTGATGGCGAGTTCGAGCTGAGGGAACCGGTCGAACAGCGCAGGCAGGGCCACTCGGGCTTCAAGACGTGCGAGATGTGAGCCGGGGCAGAAGTGCGCGCCGAGCCCGAAGGCGAGGTGGTCCTTGTCCGCTCGGTCGATGTCGAAGGCACCCGGGTCGTCATGGACGCCGGGGTCGCGGCCATGGGCTCCGTAGCAGATCAAAATGGCGTCGCCGGCCCGGATGACGACCCCTTCGCCGAGGTCGATGTCTTCGATGGCCCATCGCATCGGCAGATGCATGACCGGACAGTGGACACGCAGTGACTCCTCGATAGCGTCGTTCCACCGGGCGGGTTGGGCTCGCAGGGTGCGCAGTTGTTCCGGATGGGCGAGGAGTTCGCGCACCGTGTGATCGATGAGGTTGATGGTGGTCGTACTCCCCCCACCGAGCATCAGGAGCAGTGTTGATATCAACTCGTGTTCGGTGAGTGGGTCGTTGCCCTCCTCACGTGCCGCGAGGAGGAAACTGGTCAGGTCATCCCCCGGATCCTGGCGCTTGGTGTCGATAAGGGTGCGCATCGTTGAGACCAAGTCATTGTTGATCGCGAGCGACTCCTCCTCGCTGACGTCGGTCTCTCCGACGGCCACGAACAGGCGCAGAACCTGGGCTCGCTGGTCGGCCGGCACGCCGAACAGTTCGCAGATCATTTCGGTCGGCACAGGGTAGGAGAAGACTGCGTGCAGGTCCACGGCTTCGTCGCCCGGCCGTGACTCCAGTTCGTCGAGGAGCCGGGCGATGATGGCTTCGATCTGTGACCGCATCGCCTCGACGCGTCGGGGGGTGAACGCGGGCGTGATCAGCTTGCGCAGCCGGGCGTGGTCCTTGCCCTCCGCGGTGGCCATGGAATCCACGTCCACCCACGGGGACAGCCAGGGCACGGACCCCGGCTCGTAGCTCGGTACGTTCTTCTTGAGGTTCCGGGAAACGCCCGGGTGCGTCAGCAGCAGCCTGACAACATCTCCCCGGGTGACCGACCAGGCCCCGACTCCTTCGGGCAACTGGACGGGGACAGCGGGCCCCATCTCGCGCAGACGGTCGACTTGTTCGTACATGCACCGGCCGCCCGAGCTGTCGAGGGCCGTGGTGGAGGGCGTGCTGAAAGCAATCATGTGTACCCCTTGCCGCTAGCTGGTTCACGAAGTTCGGTGCGGTGCCGTGCGGGATCCGGTGGAGGGCATCAGTGGGAAATGACGTCCTTGGTGAGGGAGTTCCAGAACGCGGTCTCGTAGGCATGGACCATCCGCGCGGTCCGCAGGGCATCGGCGGGTGCGTCGCCCGCGGAGAGGCCTTCCTTCAGCGTGGCGGCTGCCTGGTCCAGGAGCTCCTGCGGTGTGTCCGCGAAGAAGAGGAAGTGCTCGACCGACTCCTCACTGAACCCGTACTGGGACCGCAGCGCGTCGGCGGTGCGGGCGTACTGACGTCCCGACTCCTTTACGTTGCTGAGCAGTGCAAGGGCCATGTCGCTGCGTGTGCCGAAGAGCGCGGTCTGCGTCAGGTAGGCCGGGTAGGCCTGGGCGAGCGGTCTCGGCTCGTGGGCCGCCAGCTGCTGTTCATCCAGGCCGAGCGCGGCGGCGAAGTCCAGGAGCAGGCGAAGGGCCTGCCCTTCCCCGTCCGCCATCGCGAGGAAGAGATCACCGGCCGGCGGGGACGGGAAGCGGCACGCCAGCAGCGCGAAGCTGCGCCGGTCGCTGAGCACGAGGCGGTACAGCTCACCGGCCAGTGAGCCAAGTATTTCCTTGGGCAGCCGGCCTGCTTCCAACAGATCCAGGAATCGGTTGTCCGCCGGCTGTTCGGCCATCTCCTGCTGCGCCGACTTGATCAGGTTGGTGACGTTGTCGTCCATGGAACGCTCCTTGCCGTGGTCGGTTTCAGCCGGCGGGCCCGCCTGCCGGGACGGTGCGGCGCAGATTCGGACCTGTTGCCGGACCGGGCTTCGGTTCCGCGATCCAGGGGCCGTCGACGGAGCCGTCGATAACGCCTTCCTCCAGCCATGTGAAGCGGGCTTCGAGCACGTGGCGGGCGACCATGCGATCAACGCCGTCAGTGTTGTTCGTCAGCCGCTCGAACAGCTCTGAGACCCGTCGCCCGGCCTGGGAGCAGAAGGCATCGGCGAGTTGGGCCGGTGCGTCGCCCTGGTCCGTCAGGGCCTCCGCGTAGACCCAGCTCGCGCTCATGGCGTACAGCTCGGCTCCGATCTCGACGATCCGGCCCAGGTGGCGCTGGCGGTTGTCGAGTTCGGTGTCGGGTTGATCCGTGAACTCGCCGACCAGCCGGGCCAGTCGGCGCGCGGCCCGGTCGACGAAGCGCTTGTGCCCGGCCAGCGGATCCGCGTCGTCGCCATCGGCATCCTGCCGATCCACTCCGTCGGCGGCTGCTGACGTCGTTTCCTCAGCGCGGTGGCGTTCAACCACAGCCGCGGCGATGAAGGTTCTCAAGGCCTCAGTGGAGCCGTCGAAGATCCGACCGATCCTCAGATCGCGCAGAAGTTGCTCTGCCGGAACACCACGCTCGCCCCGGGCCACCGCTGACTGAGCCGTCTCGTATCCCCGGCCGCCCCGGATCTGCACCAGTTCGTCGGCGACCAGCCATGCCCGCTCCGACGCGAAGAGCTTCGCCAGCTCGGCGTCAAGCCTGGTGTCATTGCCGCCCAGGTCCGCGAGGCGTCCGGAGACCTCGACCATCGCCTCCAGCGCGAACGCGGTGGCCGCGATGAATGACAGCTTGCCCCCGACTGCCTCCTGCTCGCCGATCGGCCGTCCCCACTGAACCCGAGCTCCGGCCCACTCGCGGGCGACCTTCAGGCTCCACTTCGCGGCGGCGGCACACACAGCCGGCAGCGAGAGCCGACCGGTGTCCTGCGCCGCAAGGGCTATGTCCAGGCCCGCGCCCTCGTCACCGATCCGGTTGCCCGCCGGGACGACGACCTCGTGCAGGCGGATGACACCGTTCTCAAGGCCGCGAAGACCGAGGAAGGAGCTGCGGTGCTCCACCGTCACGCCGGCGGAGTCGGCCTCCACCACGAACACGGTCATCCCGCCGGGACCGTCGTCCGAGGCCGGCACCATCGCCATCACCACGAGCAGGTCCGCGATGACCCCGTTGGTCGTCCACAACTTCACGCCGTTGAGCGTGTACGTGCCCGATGCCCTGTCCGGGACGGCGGTGGTGTGCATCCGGTAGGGGTCATTGCCGATGTCCGGTTCGGTGAGGGCAAAGGCGGAGATCTCGCGCACGCAGCGCGGCAGGAACTCGCGCTTTTGCTTGTCGGTGCCGAACAGTGTGACTGGTTGCGGCAGTCCGATGGCCTGGTGTGCCGCGAGCAGTTCACCCAGGGCCGAGTGGACGGTGGTGACGATCATCAGCGCCCGGAGGTAGCAGAGGCCGGACAGGCCGAGCCCGCCGTATTTCCGTGGGATCTTGATGCAGAAGGCACCGATGTCCTTCAGCCCCTCGATCACCTCGTCCGGGATGCGGTCCTCCGTTTCGATGAGGTGGCCATCGATTCTCTTCTCGCAGAACTCCCGCAAACGGGCGAGGAACTGCTCGTCCTCGTCATCAAGACGCCTCGGGTCGCCGGCGGGCATGCTGAGGAGGCCGGTGCGGAGCCGTCCGAGGAACAGCTCCGCACCGAAGCTCGGCGCCGTCACTGGGCCGCCGTGGGAACGGCCTCGATGATGGACAGCGGCCCTGCGGCACCGAGCCGCACGGACCGTACGGTGAAGCCCGTCTCCTTGAGCATGGCCCGGAACTCGCTCTCGGTTCGCTCCCGTCCACCGGTGTTGACGAGCATGTTCAGATCGGTGAAGAACATGATCGGCTGATCCATGGAGGCCGTCTCGGGGAGCACGGAACCCACGATCAGGAGGGTGGCGGACTCAGGCATCTGTGCCCGGCAGGAGCGGAGCAGGGCCCGGGAGTCCTCATCGCTCCAGTCCTGGAAGACGCTCTTGATGATGTAGAGGTCGCCGTCGGTGGGGATGTCCTGGAAGAAGTCGCCCGGCCGCGCCTCGCAGCGGTCCGAGATGCCCGCCTTCTGGAGGACCTCGGGTGCCTCGGCCACGCCGCTGGGGCTGTCGAACACGATCCCCTGGAGGTGGGGCTGGAGTGGCAGGATGGCCGCCAGGAGGGTGCCGTCGCCGCCGCCGAGATCCACCACCTTCTTGGTGCGCGAGAAGTCGTACCCGGTCGCGAGCTGCGCCGCCGCGATCCTCGACTCCTCACTCATTGCCTCGTTGAACAGCCTGTTGGCCTCGCCTTGGTCGGCGACGTAGCTGTAGAAGTCCTTGCCGTACACGTGGTCGAACGCCCGCTCCCCGGTGGTGACCGCGTGGCCGAGGCCTTGCCACGCGTTCATGAGGATGGGGTGGCAGAACATCCGGGAGAAGGCGCGCAGGGAGTCGGGAGAGTCGGAGCGCAGCTGGGCGCCGACCTCCGTCAGCGCGAAGCGGCCCGGCTCGGGCTCGGTGGTGAGCCCGACCGCCGTCAGTGTGCGCAGCAGGCGCCGCAGCGACGGCTCGTGCGTCCCGCTCTCGGCCGCCAGCTCTTCGCTGCCCCGCACATCGTCCTTGATCAGGTCGGCTATCCCCAGCTCGGCCGCCACACCGATCGAATGGGCGGTCATGTATCCGCCGATCCGCTCGATCAGCGCAGCTCGCAGACGCACCTTCTCGGCAGGGTTCTTCGACACCGCAGTCATCGGGATTCGTCCTCCGTGGTCGATCGTCAAAGGGACCGGGTCGGTCCGGGATAAGAGATGTTCGGAGTGCTCGGGTGTTTGGGTGTTCAGGCGTCCTGGGGCCGACCGGAGAGCCGGTGCCGGACCCAGACGTTGGGCTCGATGTAGACGGCGTGATCGTGCTCGACGTCCACGACGACCGGACTCAGTGCGCCGGGCACGTCGACGGGGCCGCTGGTGTCGAACGGCAACTCGGTCCAGTCGCGCCACTGCGCCAGGCTGCCGGAGATCGTCATCGACACCGGGCAGACCTTCAGCACCTGGCCGCCCGCACGTACATGCACACGCAGCCAGGGGTCTTCGGGCAGCCCGTCAGGACGCGTACGCTCGGCGTATTCGCCCATCGAAAGCTGCGGTCGGGTGTGTTTGAGGCTGGGCCGCACCGGTGCCACCATGTCGCCGTAGCCCATACGCCGCCCATGGTCCTTGAGGGCCTCCAGGGCCCGTCCGGATAGGTTCTGTGCCTTGCGGCCGGGAACCACGGCGATCTCCATCGCGCACAGTGTGTTGAGTTCGTGACCGGAGTAGGTGTCACTCATGCACTGGCGAAGCGCCTCGTCCCAGCCCGTGTCGGGCAGGGTGTCCGGCTCGCCGTCCCAGGCGAGTGGCACGCTGGCCGCGCGGGCGACGACCGTGTTCTCGTCGTCGAACACCACAAGCTGGTGTCGGGCGTGCCGCTCGAATACCCAGTGGATCAAGGTCGGATCGGGGCGGATGTATGCCGGCCAGGACGATTCCATCGTCAGCATCGCCAATTCCAGTTCGGGCCGTTCGGCGAGACTGGTGACGTGCAGTTCGGAGCCGACAGTGCTGCTGGGCATGGCAGATCTCCTGAAGTGATGTCGTGCCGCGTCGGTGTCAGTCGGCGAGTCGACGGGCGGGCTTCGGGCCGGTGGGGAGAGTCGAGCCCTGGTGAGGGGTGCGAAGCAGTTCGAAATACCGCGACCGGGGGACGGGGCGCGCCCCGATCAGCCTCGCGTGGTCGCCGTCGTGCTGGACGTCGATGGCGACACCGCCGACTTCCGCGAACCGTCGTGTCAGCTCGGCGACGGCGACTTTGCCCGCCCCGCTGCGCAGGGTGAACTGCGAGTCGGCGCTGAAGACTGCTCCGATCCGCACGCCGAAGGTGCCTCCGATGAGCTCACCGTCGTCCCAGACCTCCACGCTGTGTGCGTATCCGCACTCGTGCAGGCGGCACATGCTGGCGAGCAGCTCGTCGGTAAGCCATCGCTCGGAGCGGCCCTCCCGGCACTGGGAGGCGACTCGCTCGAAGCAGACGTCGACAGTGGTTGTCCAGCTCGTTTTGCTGCGCAGATGCCGGCGCAGGCTGCGCTGGACGCGGGCCTGGTCCACGAGAATGAGCGGCCGTGGGTCCGGTGAGCACCAGGCGACCGCGTAGGGCTCCTTGGAGCCGGCGAGCAGCTTCACCCGACCTGCCGCCACCTCGGGCTCGTAACGCATCTCGTTGAGGAACTGGTGCTCGATGGTGTCGGCGGGGAACGGATACAACCCCTGCCGATAGGCGCTGAGCAGACTCTGGGGGCGAAGGTCGTCTCCGAACGCGACCGGCCCGTCGACGGGGGCGGCTGTCAGGTCCATGAATTCCCAGGCCGACTTGGGCCGAGGCAGACTCGCGATCAACATGTCCGGCTCACAGGAATTCGATGTCGGTCAGATACCGGATGTAGCGATCGAGCATCTCGCGGTCCACCGCGGGGATCTCGATGCCGCTGTCACGCAGGGCGGTATCGACGTTGTCCCGGGTGAAGACCGGGAAGGTCGTCTCCAGGTACATTTCCGCCACGCTCATCACGCCCGTGGAGCACCGGTCGATGAAGAGCGGTGCGAAGGGCGTCATGGGGTGGTCGGGCTGTTCCACCGCGATCTTGACCACTTCATCGAGCCACTCGCTCCAGGACACGTCGCGGATGGTGTGGCCGTGCGCCCGCAGCCGCTCGGTGAGGACGGCGACGTTCGCCTTGCCCGGGTTGGTGAGGTGGTAGACCTCGCCCATGGGCAGTGCTCGCGCGGCGATGTGCGCAACCGCGGCCGCGAAACAGTCCACCGGGGTGTAGTCGAGGGGGAGTTCGGCGATGGGTGAGGTGCCCGTGTCCACGATGAACCTCTTCATCGCACACATCTCCGTCGCAGTGTTCCAGGCTCCGGTCTCGCGGTCGCCCGAGATGTCGGCGGCCCGGTAGATGGCTACCGGAAGGCCTTCCTTCGCGGCGTTCTGCAGCAGTGCCTCGGCGACCCACTTGCTCTCGACATAGCCGACGGACAGGTGATCGACGTGGGCGGCCGGAGTGTGCTCGGTGACGTGCCGGACTCCCGCGGTTCCGAATCCGGAGATCACCGCCATGGTTGAGGTGTAGTGCACAGGAGCGTTGCGGTATCGGGCGGCCATACGAATAATCTCGCGTGTGCCCTCGACGTTGGCCGCACGCATGTGTGTGTAGGGATAGATGAAGTTGACGAGGCCGCCGGGGTGGTGGATAACGTCGACAAGGCTGGCGATTCGGTCGAACTCCTCTTCCGAGAGGCCCAGGCGCGCCTCGGCCAGATCTCCCGGGATGGCGGAGATCCGTCCGGACTCGCGGTGTTCGGCCAGGTCGTCCTTGAAGTAGTGCCGCGCGTTCGCCTGGATGCGGTCCATCGCGTGGGTGTGACCGTCGGCCCGTACGAGACAGTGCACGGTCGCGTCGGTGGTTGCCAGCAATTCGCGCAGCAGATAGATGCCGAGGAATCCGGTGGCACCGGTGAGGAAGATGTTGGCCGGCTTCTGCCACAGGGCGGGATGTGCCGGCGTTCGCTGGACAGGGACGTCCAGAACGGATTCGGCGGCGAAGTCCACGGTCTTCGCGTGGTCGTCGGAGAAGGTCCCTGCCCTGGCCGACTCGACCGCGGCCGCGAAGCCGCGGAGCGTCGCGTCGTCGAGCAGCAGCCGGATCAACGGACGCACCTGAGTGATCATGATGCCGAGGGAAGCCCGCACCTTCGCGAGGAGCTGGGCGGCCAGCATCGAGTTGCCGCCCAGATCGAAGAAGTTGCCGTCTGGCTTCACATGGTCCAGGCCGAGCACTTGGCGCCAGATCCCGCCCACGGCCTGTTCGACCAGGCCCACCGCCTGCTCCGGGTCGCTCGCTGAGGCCGAGGATGCCGGCGCCGGTCCGTTCTCGGGCTCGGGCAGGGCCTCCAGGTCCACCTTGCCGTTGGTCTTCACCGGCATCTTGTCGAGTTGGACGAACACCGACGGGACCATATAGCTGGGCAGACGGTCGGCGGCATGGGCGCGCAGGGCTCGTGAGCCGAGGACGTGGGTATCGGCTGAAGCCGTGACGTAGTACGCGGCGATCTCAACCTCGCCTCGGCGGCTGTACGCCTTCACCGCGGCGTCCGCGACAATCTCATGCGAGGTGAGAGCCGCCTCGATCTCGCCGGGCTCGACGCGGAAACCGCGCACCTTGATCTGCCGGTCGGCGCGCCCCACGATCTCGAGGTTTCCGTCGGGCGTCCAGCCGCCGAGGTCTCCGGTGCGGTACATCCGTGCACCGGACGGCTCCGCGTGAGGATCTGTCAGGAACCGTGAGTGAGTCGCGCTCTCCGACAGGTAGCCGCGCGCCACGCCACGCCCGGAAATATAGATCTCGCCGTGCTGGTCAGGCCCGACAGGGCGCATGTCCTCGTCAAGGACATGGACGGCGGTGTGCGGCAGCGGCCGGCCGACCGGGGCGGACCCGCCCTCGGGCAGTACCTGCGGTGTGATCTCCATTGTGCAGGAGGTGATCGTCGTCTCGGTGAGTCCGTATGCGTTCACCAGCCGCGAGTTCGGCATGAGGCGCAGCGCAGTTCGGCAGTCGTCCGCGTGCACGGCACTGCCGCCCACGATCGTCAGCCGGACGGGGAGCTCCGTCCGCGGGCCGGCGAGCTCGGACAGGAAGGCGCGCCAGTACGAAGGAGTCAGGTCCATGACAGTCACACGATGTTTGATCAACTCGCCGGCGAGTTCGCTCGGTGCCCAGAGGCGGTCCGGGAGAATCAGTGCCCCCCCGTTCAGCAGGGTGACGAGGATCTGCTCGATGGAGGTGTCGAACGTAATGGCCGCGAACTGCAGCACCCGGTCTTCCGGACCGATTGCGTAGCGCTCGTTGATTTCGTCGAAGAGGTAACCGAGCGACGCGTGGTCGACCTTGACTCCCTTCGGAGTGCCGGTCGATCCGGATGTGTAGATGATGTAGGCGAAGTCCGTCCCGTCGACTGTCGTCTCCGGAGCGCCGGCAGGGCTTGTCGGGGACGTTCCTCGGTCCGCGCTGACGTTCAGAACCGGCAGGCCTTGTCCGTCGAAGCGATCCAGACTGCCGGGGCCGGTGAGGACGGCCGCGCACTCGGTCTCCTTGAGGAACGTCGCCACGCGGTGGTCCGGCACACCCGGCTCAACCGGAAGGTAGGTCGCACCTGCCTTCAAGGTGGCGAGCATCGACACGATCAGGTCGATCGAGCGCTCCAGCTGGACCATGACCACCGAGCCCTTGCCGATGCCGCAGGCTCCCAGGCGCCGGGCCAACTGGTCGGCGTTCCGGTCGAGTTCGGCGTAGGTGATCCGATGATCGCCCTGTTCCACCGCGATCATGTCCGGCTGCATGGCAGCACGGAGAGCGAAGCGCTCGTGGACTAACGTCTTGCCGTCGTTTCCCATTGGTCCCCCTCGATTCAGTAGCACGGGCGGATCTGGTCAAGCGTCAGCAGCCCAACGGGCATGGCTGTTTCACGTGGCTAATGTCGGTGTGGCGGAGCACGGTCAGGCCGCCCGCGAGGTGGGCAGCGCTCGACAACCGGTCCTGCTCCGGCGGCGTGTGCCGGCCATCTGTCCAATCTGAAATCGGACAGGCCGATGACGCCGATTCGTCAGCTCAAGTGATCGACATCCGGGGCTCTTCCCGAGCTCGCCGAAGCCGCATCGTGAATTCAGGGCAGTTATTCACACACGGCTTTTAGATCCCCCCGGATGGATTGATGTATGGCGCGAGCGTCAGGATCGTGGTGTGCCTGCCGACAGCCATGCTCCGACTGGCGGCCGGCGTCCTGGTTGCACAGACCCGCAAACGGAAACTCTTCGATCTCAACGGTCTTGGGCCCCAGGAACGTCTGGTTGCGCTTACGTTCCGGTGATCGCATCGAGTCGATCCGGCGGCTTTTGGATTTTTTTGGTGATCCTTTTCCCGTTAGAGACAACCTTACCCGGCCAGGGTTGTCAACAAGGTCACGATCTTCTGTTCCTGACACGTGAGGATCGCCATAGAAATCGATGTTTTCCCTGGTGAAGGGCGATGCGGCGACGCTGTGGAGTCCACGCACGCATACCAAAGCGAGGCTCCGGCGGAGCCTGCACGGAGCCGCATACGGTGCCTTCCACGCCGTCCTCGACGGCGTGGAGACCGCGAACAGGAGCCGCGATGGCGGCTATTGGGGGACGGGCAGCGCCCCCTATCTCCTCCCTTGGTGAGCAGTGGGTTCCAATGCGTCGTCGTCAGGGCAGATCGAACGGCAGGGGAATCCCGTCCAACACGTGGGCACAGGAGCACTCACGCCGCTCCGGAAGCAGCTTCACCGCCTCCAGAATCACACCGCGCAGGCGCTCGGTGTTCTCGCCGAAGACCTTGAAGACGTCCTCCTGGGAAACGCTGTCGTCCGCGTCGATGCCCGCATCGACGTCGGTCACCAGGGCGACGGATGTGTAGCAGAGCCCCAGTTCTCGGGCGAGCACGGCCTCGGGGTGCCCGGTCATATTCACCAGGCTCCATCCGGCCGCGGCGAACCACTGGGATTCGGCGCGGGTCGAGAACCGCGGTCCTTCGACGACCACCATGGTTCCGCCGTCGTGAGCATCGGTCCCCGCACCCGCGGCAGCCTTCAGGACGGCCGTACGCCCCTGCCCGCAGTACGGGTCGGCGAAGGACACATGGACGGCGCCCTCCTCGTAGAAGGTCTGCACCCGGCCGCTGGTCCGGTCGACCAGTTGGTCGGGAACGACGAGCGCGCCAGGACCCAGTTCTCTCCGCAGCGAGCCGACGGCGCAGGGTGCCAGTACGCGGCGAACGCCGAGCGAGCGCAGGGCCCATACGTTCGCCCGATAGTTGATCGTGTGCGGTGCGTACGTGTGCCGCCGGCCATGTCTCGGCAGGAAGGCCACACGCCGGCCCCCGACGTTTCCCACGGACACAAGATCGGATGGCTCTCCGTAGGGCGTTTCGACCATCACCTGCTCGGCGTCGGTGAGGAGCTCATAGAAGCCGCTTCCTCCGACGACGCCAATGTCCGCCCGGTTCCCTTCCTTGGTCGCCCTCATTCCGTTCCTTTCATCAACTGGGCCAGTTCCTGTTCGTCGAGCGAACGGACCGTCAGGTGCCGGGTCATGGGACAGGTACGCGGATCGTCCTGCCGGCGCACGCCGACCGTGCGCCAGCCCGCCTCGGTCGCGGCGTCGAGCTCCGCCGCCGAATCACTGACGAACAGCGTTGCGTCCGCCGGTACGCGGATCGTTTCTGAGATGCGCCGGTACGAAGCGGCGGACTTCTTGCTTCCAGCGGTGGTCAGGTCGAAGTAGCCGCGCAGCAGTGATGTGAGATCGCCGTACGCGGTGTGGGCGAACCAGTTCACCTGTGCCGCGACCGAGCCGGAGGAGTAGATGTAGAGCGAGGCGCCGGACTCGGCCCAGCGGCGCAGTACGTGGGGGACCTCCACGTAGACATGTCCCTTGAGGGAGCCATCCGCATAGCCGGCCGCCCAGATCCATCCCTGAATCCTCTTCAGCGGAGGCGCCTTGACATCCTCGTCGGTCCAGGCCGTCAGGACCGCGACCGCGCAGGCTTCGTCCAATTCCTCGGTCCCGAGGTCTTGTCTGACTTCCGCGAGCAATCGTTCTGCCCGCTCCGTGCCGCGATGTTCGGCGAACCACTGCGGCAACCGTTCCCGGGCGTAGGGGAAGAGAACGTCGTGGACGTGCCTGGCCGAGCCGACCGTTCCCTCGATGTCGAGGACAACCGCCTGAGGATTCACTGATCCCCTGCCAGGAGGGCGTCCAGGCGCGGGAAGCCCTGAGCGATGGGATCCTCGGTGAAGTCGCCCACCCAGCCGTCCTCTTCCTTGAAGAAGCGGATGGCCGCGAACTCCGGCCTGGGGCCCATGTCGAACCAGTGGAGGGTGCCGGCCGGTACGGAGAGCAGATCGCCCGCCTCGCACACGACGGCGTAGACCTTCTCTTCGATGTGGAGGTAGAAGCAGCCGGTTCCGTGGGCGAAGAAACGCACTTCGTCCTCGGCGTGGCGGTGCTCCTCCAGGAAGGTGGAACGGGCCTTCGCGGCGCGCTCCTCCCACTCCGGTCCCGGTGCGGGGTGAAGCTGCGCCACGTCGACCACGATGAGGCCGTCGCGGGCGCGCAGGGCGTCGATCTCAGCTCTGTAGCTGTCCAGCAGCTCTTCCTGTGTGGTGTCCGCGGTCACCGTGGCGCGCAGCTCCCAGTGCCCGTACTCGACACCGAGCTCCTTCAGCAGGGCAGCGATACGGGCATCGTCCCTGGTGCGCAGCAGTACGTCCTGGGGCGCGTCCTGCGGCATTACCTGTAGCAGTGTCATGGTTCCCCGTTCTTTTCGAGTGGATCAGCTGTCCATGGCGTCGAGCACGAGCAGTTGGCAGATGGCTTCGAAGCACTCCAGCCGATTGCGTGCCTGGGCGAGGTCCTTGCCCCACGTGGTGATGCCGTGGTCGGCGATCAGCAGTCCCGGGGCGGCGTCGGGGTGGGCGCCAAGATGCTCGTCCACCTCGTCGGCGATCGTCTGTACGTGAGGCCAGTTGCGGAAGACCGGGACCTCAGTGCGTGAGGGGTCGTCGAGACCGAGTCCCTTGAGCAGCTCGAACCGTTCCAGCCGCAGGGAGGCGGTACGGTCGGGTTCGCCGGTGCGGCAGGCCATGACCGTTGCGTAGGGCGAGTGAACGTGGATGACCGCTCTGGCATCCGTCGCCGCGTAGACCGCCGCGTGGATCGAGGTCTCCGCCGAGGCTTTCAGCGGCCCGGGGACCAGGACGTCACCGGTCCTGGCGTGCACGGCGACCATATCGCCGTCGGTGAGGCTGCCCTTGTCGCGCCCGCTGGCCGTGATCAGGGCCGCTTCTCCGCGGTCGGCCGAGAGGCGTACGGAGAGATTGCCCGAGGTGCCGGGCATCCAGCCGCGTTGGTACAGGTCTCGGGAGAAGCTCGCGAGGGTGCCCGCGGTGGTGAGTTCGGTCCGCTTGTCGAGGTTCGTCATGCCGCCACCTCGCACAGGGAGAGGAGCTCGTAGCGTTCCAGCCGTTCGGGTCCGGGCAGACCGGAGAGCGCGACGAGGGTGACCAGGCCGGCGACCTTGGCCTGGGCTGCCTCGACCAGTTCAGCTGCCGCGAGCAGGGTGCCGCCGGTGGCGAGGACGTCGTCCACGCACAGCACTCGGTCACCCGGCGCCACGGCACCTTGGCGGATTTCGAGGCGATCGTCACCGTATTCCAGTGAGTAGTCGACCGAGTTAACCTGGCCGGGGAGCTTGCCCGCCTTGCGTGCGAGAGTCAGCGGGATCCCGGCGCGAGCCGCCAGGACCGCGCCCAGGATGAACCCTCGGGACTCCACGGCGACGATCCGGTCGAACTCGCCGGAGAAGTGTTCCCGCACCTGTTCGTAGACATCGTTCAGCAGACCGGGCTCCGTGTAGAGCGCGGAGAGGTCTTGGTAGACGACACCGGCCTTGGGATAGTCGGGAAACGCCTCCAGTAGTCCGCCGATGCGGGTCCGGAGCACCTCGGCGTTCCGCGGTCGGGAACCGTGGCCCGGACGCACTACGCGGTCTTCAGTCACGATCGCCGTGATCAGCTCTCCCGGAGTCACGTCGAACGCGGGGTTGAAGACACCGGCGTCCGCAGGCGCTGCCGCGGCTCCCGCGAAGCCGATGACCTCTGCGGCGTCGCGTTCTTCGACCTCGATCGCGTTGCCGTCGGGCAGAGCCTTGTCCCAGGTGGACTCCGGCGCGACAACGATGAAGGGAATCCTGTGCCGGGCCGCGGCGACCGCGAGTCCGTAGGTACCTATCTTGTTGGCAGCGTCGCCATTGGCGGCGATGCGGTCCGCTCCGACCAGGACGCAGTCGACCAACCCCCGCGACATCGCGGCGGCGGCCGCCGAGTCGACGCAGATCCGGTAGGGCACCTCGGCCTCGCCGAGCTCCCAGGCGGTGAGCCGGGAGCCCTGGAGCAGAGGGCGGGTTTCATCGACCAGCACCTCCTTCACACGTCCGCGGCGGGCGAGCTCAAGGATGGTTCCCAGCGCGGTCCCCACGGCGGCTGTGGCGAGCCGGCCCGTGTTGCAGTGGGTCAACAGGCTGAGCGGCCTGTCCGGTACGAGCGACTCGACCAGTTCCGCGGTGCGTGCGACGAGTGCGGAGTTGACCGCCGCGTCCTCGGCCACCATCCTCATCGCCTCGTCGAGCACCGCATGGGGGCCGTTCGGCAGCTTCTCAAGGGCCCGGCCCACCCCCCAGGCGAGGTTGACGGCCGTCGGCCTGGCGGCGGCCAGGCGAGCGGCGTCAGCTCGCACCGCGGTTTCGTCCACCGTGCCCCCCGCCTGATGGGCCTGGGCCGAGAGGGCGATTCCTAAGGCGCCCGCGAGGCCGATCGCGGGAGCCCCTCGCACGGCGAGCGCCTGTACCGCGGCGATCAGTGCGTCGACGCTCTCCAGCCGCAACAGCTCGAACGCGTGCGGGAGCGCGCGTTGGTCCACTGCCATGATGGCGTTCTCCTGCCAGTACAGAGAGAAGCCACGGTTCTGGTCAATTGATGTGCCCATGCACATCCTCACCTTCTAGGGGGCCGCGACGGCGGCGGGGCACGGCACGAGGGTCGACCGGCCGGTCGGGATGGTGTTGGGCATTCAGCCGACCTTCCTCTCCCGGCCGTTCCAGAAGCGATCGCGCAAACGGCGCCTCAGAATCTTGCCGCTGGGGTTACGCGGCAGGTGGCCGGCGAAATCCCAGCTGGTGGGGATCTTGAAGGTGGCCAGGGAGCCGTGCAGGTCGAGGGCGAGTTCACGACGGGTGGCTGTTTCGCCGTCCCTGAGGACGACGACCGCGTGGAGACGCTCGCCCCACCGCTCATCCGGAATGCCGATGACAGCGGCCTCGGCGACGGCGGGGAGTTGTTCGATCGCTTTCTCGACTTCCGCCGGATAGACATTCTCACCGGCCACGATGACGACGTCCTTGATGCGATCGCAGATGTAGACGTACCCCTCGTCGTCCACGTATCCGGCGTCTCCGGTGTGGACCCAGCCGTTCCTGAGGGTCTCCGCCGTCGCGCTGGACAGGCCCCAGTACTCCACCATGCGCGCGGGAGTTCTGACGCAGATCTCCCCGACCGCGCCGGCTTTCAATTCCGCACCCCGCTCGTCGAGCACGGCAATGTCGACCCCGGGGTACGGACGCCCGGCGGCCTTGAGGAGGCCGCCGCCTCTGGTGTGCGCTTCCGGGGGCAGACAGACGGCGGTGTTGCCTGTCTCCGTCAGGCCGTAGATCTGAGCGAAGTCGCAGTTCATGAGGGTACGACAGCGTTCGAGCAGCGGTTCGGAGATCGGAGATCCTCCGTAAACCACCTTGCGCAGGGTACGGAACGCTTCGGGTGAGGCGCTCGGCTCGGAAGTCAGCATGTGGAGCATGGCCGGAACCATGCATGTGGTGGTGACGCGCAGGTCGCGTATCAACCGGAGTGCCTCGCCGCTGACGAAGGTACTCACGGCAATGTTCGTGACGCCAGCGTTGAGTCCTTGCACGGCCCACCACAGCCCACCGATGTGGAAGCCGGGCACACCGATCAGGCTCTTGTCGTCGCTCCTCCAATCGATCCAGTCCAGGCCGCCGTGTTCCAGCATGTCGCGAACCGCGAAGAAGCTGCGGTGGGCAAGGACCACACCTTTCGGCAGGCCCGTTGTGCCGCTGGTGTAGATCTGGACGATGGGATCGCTGGTCTCGGTCACCACGGTCTCGAGCACGCCCGCGTTCCGGGCCTTCCATCTCTCGAACCCCGCTCCGGGGCCGCCGGGACCGTCCAGGACGACTGTGTGGCGGAGTGCGGGGAGAGGGCCCGTGATGTGTTGCACCGTCGCGAGGAACTCCTGCTCCACGAAGATCAGTTGTGCGGTGGAGTCGCTGAGGATGTGCCTGATCTCCGCCGCGGTGAGTCGCCAGTTGATCGGTACGAGAACGGCGCCGGCCTTCGCGCAACCGAACAGGACATCGTAGTAACTTTCCGATTCCTTGCCCAGGTAGGCGACCCGCGCCCCTTTGCCGAGGCCTGCCACTCCGAGGGCACAGGCTGTGCGATCGCTCTCGGCATCCAGCTGACCGTAGGTCAAGGAGCGGCCGTCGCAGACGACGGCTTCCTTCTCCGGGAACCGTGTGGCATTCCTCCGGGCCGTTTCCCCCAGGGTCTTGAGCGGCTGCCGTGCTTCGCCGGTATCGGTCATCTCACGCTCGATTCTTCAACGTGCCGGGCTGACGCCCTCGCGACCAGTACTTCGGCCAAGGCGTCCACGGTGGGGTTCTCGAAGACGGCCCGGACTTCCAGAGGAATGCGAAACGCGTCCTCCACCGCGCTCTTGAGCCTCACGGTGATAAGTGAGTCCATGCCCAATTCGAAGAACGAGGCTCCGTCGGGGATGTCACCGGGGTCCTGGAAGTGGAGGAGGTCCGCTACGCGTGCCAGGAGGAAGGCGCTCGCTGATTTCCGACGCTGTTCATCGGGTAGTTCGTTCCACTTGCTCAGATCGAACGTCCCGGACTCGCCGGAGCGCTCATCCCCGCCCCGGGCTCGGCCGGCGGATGTCCCGGCCCCGAGGACGGGACGCCCTGTCGACACTCGCTGGAACGAGAGGCCGGTCATGCAGAACACGGTGGTCTCGTCCTCGTCGAAGAGGGCGAGATCCGCGGTGACGTGCTCCTCTTCGCTATGCACCACTCGCAGGACGCTGCGCAGGGACCGGCCACGGGGCTTGCGGAAGAGCTGGGCCCCGTCGGCACCCGACGCGACGAACGCGACGTCGTCCGCGAGACGGTCCTTGAAGAGACCCGCGGCACTCTGGAGTGCGCCAGCCAGCAGGGCCGGGTGCAAGACGTCCGTGGGCACGGCCCGGCGCCCCTCGATCTCGCCGACGACGGTCGCGCTCGCATACCTTGTCGCCTGCCGCAGGGTCCGGAAGGTAGGTCCGTAGCCCGCGCCGTGTTGCCGGAAGTACGCGCTCAAGTCCGCCGTCGTCAGGCACAGTTCGGCCACCTCCGCCGGGGCGGGTCTGGAACGCAGTCGGTCGGCTGTCGTGCGCGAGCCAGTCCGCATCATGCTCTGAGCCCCGGAACCTATCCGCGCGCTCACATGCAGACGGTCCACCGCGTGTTCCGCGGAACCGAGCCGACTGATGATCTCCACGCTGAGGGGGGAACCCGACTCCTGGTGCACACGGGTGTGCAAGGCCACGGAATCCTCGGAGAGAAAGAGCGGTTCGTGGAACCTGAGTCCCTCGATCGGCCGGGTCGTCTCTCCGAACAGCGCGTCCTGGACCGCCAGCAGCATCTCGATGAAGCCGGTGCCCGGGAAGACCGGAGTTCCGTTGAGATCGTGTTCGGCGAGGTAGGAGGGCCGTGAGGACGAGATGCTGGACTCGAAGGTTCTGGCTCCGGCAGCCCGATCCGCCTCATCCGAGATCTCGGCACCGAGGAGAGGGTGGAACTGGTCCGACGGGTCGAGGCCGATGTGTGTGTCGGGTGTCGGGAGCCAGTACGGCTTCCGGTCGAACGCGTAGAGAGGAAGGGGCACTCGCGTGCCGCGGACTCCGTAGTGCCAGGCCCTCCAGTCGATGGGCAGGCCGGCGCTGTACAGGCGAGAGACCGAGAGCTGCATCGTGTTCCCGGACGGGTCGCTTCTGTGCATGCTGCCGAGCCACAGATGGCCTGTGTCGCCAGTGCACTCTCTTCCCATACCGATGAGTTCCGCTCCGGGACCGACTTCGAGGAATACATGCCGTCCCCGGTCCTCGATGGCGCGCATCGCCCCGGCGAAGTTCACGGTGTCACGGAGGTGGCGCATCCAGTAGTCCGGAGTGGTCATGTCGCCCGGCTGTGCCATTTCGCCCAGGACCGTGGAAGCGATGGCGAACTCCGGATCGCCGAACTGGATCTTCTCCAGCTCAGCACGGTAGGTGTCGGCGATCTCGTCCATCAGGGGGGAATGCGAGGCGACCGGAACCCGCAGGTGCTTGACCTTGGTTCCCCGGGTCTCGAGTAACGTCACGATCTCGGCGACGGAGTCGCTGCCGCCGGAGATAACGCACTGGTTGAGACCGTTGACTGCTCCGAGGGAGGCGTCAGAGTAGCTTTCCAGGATGCCTTCCACCTCGTCACGGGAGGCTTCGACGGCCGCCATGGAGCCTGCGGAGGTCTTGTCCAGGAGCTCTCCGCGGAAAGCCACCAGCCGCACTGCGTCTTCCAGGGTGAAAATGCCGGCGACCGCCGCTGCGACGATCTCTCCGAGGCTGTGGCCGATCAGGGCAGCGGGCCTCACGCCCACCGAGAGCCACAGTTTGGCGAGGGCGTATTGCAGCGAGAAGAGTCGCGCCGTCAGAACACCCGCGCCGGTTGGTATCGACCTTGCGTCGACGTCCCCGAGGAACTCTTCTCTGAGCGAGTGGCCAACGAGGGGGGCGAAGAGATCGCCGCATTGGTCGATGTGCTGTGTGAAGACCGGGAACCTCTGGTAGAGCGACCGGCCCATCCCGTCGTACTGCGAGCCACCGCCGGAGAACATCAGGGCGACATTCTTCCTTCCGGCGGTCGAGCGCAGCCGATCGACCTGGGTCCGCTGGCGCTCGATGAACTTGGTGAGCTCCGCCGCGCTCGTCACGGACGCGGAAACACGCCAGGCATGATGCGCACGAGCGACGTTGGACGTGTAGCAGATGTCCGCCAGGTCACGGTCGGCCATGTCGGTCGTGAACTCCGCGTAGGCGTCGAGCTGCCGCCGCAGGGAGGTCGCGTTCTTGGCCGACAGTGTGAAGACGGCGGAGGTGTCGGTGTCACCGCTGCCGCTGCCGCTGCCGCTGCCGGTGTCGTGGCCGGCTTCGGCGCCCGCCTCCTCCAGCACGACGGAAGCGATGGTTCCCGTGGCCCCAAAGGAATTGACGAGCGCGCGACGAGTGCCGCTCGCCCACGGCGTCAACTCGACAGGGACCTTCACCGGCGTGCTGTCCCAGGGGATTTTGCGAGACGGGGTCGTGTAGTTGAGGTGGGGGTAGATCGTGCCGTCCTGGAGCTGCAAGACGGTCTTGATGAGGCCCGCCATCCCGGCGGTCGATTCCAGGTGACCGATGTTCGTTTTGACGGACCCTACGATCACCGGGTTCTGGGCGGAGTGGGATCCGGAGAAGACCTCGGTGATACCACTGATCTCGATCGGGTCACCCAGGGCCGTGCCGGTCCCGTGGGCTTCTACGTACTGGATGTCGGCGGCCGTAAGTCCCGCGTTCTTGAGCGCGGCCCGCATGAGCAGCGCCTGGGCCTTGCCGTTCGGCGCCATCAGGGCGGCGCTCTCTCCGTCCTGCCGTACAGCCGATCCGCGGATGACGGCGAGGATCCTGTCGCCGGCTTGCCGCGCGTCATCGAGTCGCTTGAGCGCGATCATGGCAACGCCCTCGCCGCGGACGTAGCCGTCGCCCGCGTCGTCGAAGGTCTTGCACCGGGCGTCACCCGCCAGTACTCCGGACCGGCTGGCCATCACCGGGTACGCCGGATCGCTGATGGTGTTCGCAGCGCCGCACAGGGCAACGCCGCATTCGCCCATGCGCAGCCCCTGAACCGCCAGGTGCACGGCCACGAGGGACGACGCGCAGGCACCGTCGACACTCATGCTCGGACCGCGGAGGCCCAGAAAGTACGACACTCGGCCCGAGGCACCGCAGTGGAACATGCCGGTGCCCGCGTACAGCTCGACCTGGTCCGTTCGGAGCCGGGCTATCTCCATGGCGTAGTCCATGCCGGTCACAGCGACGTACACGCCGGTATCCCCGTGGCGAAGCGACGTCGGGTCGATCCCCGCGTCCTCCAGGGCTTCCCACGCGGTTTCCAGCGTCAGCCGGTGCTGCGGGTCGACGAAGGCCGCCTCTCTGGGCGAGATGTTGAAGAAGCCCGCGTCGAACCCCTTCAGGGTGTCCAGGTAGCCGGCGTCCGTTTGCACATCGTCGGGAACTCCTTGACGGAGCCGGCCTGCCGGCAGCTCCGTGATACCGGAGCGGCCTTCCCTCATGAACTTCGCGAACTCCCGCGGCGTGGTGTTGCTCCCGGGGAAGCGGAGGCCCATCCCCACGATCGCTATGGGGGCATTGCGGTATGTCTCATCCACGGTCGGCTCCCGCGCTGCGGGTGATGAGTTCATCGAGATGCTCCAAGAGCTGCGAGATGGTGGGGTTGCTGAACAGGACGGTGGTGTCTACCTCGCATCCGAAGCCCTGCTCCAGATGCTCCTTCACCTCGGTGAGCTGCAGAGAGCTGAGTCCCAGGTCGAAGTAGTTCTCATCCACAGAAAGCTCGTCAGAATCCTCCATGAGCAGCTGGACTCTGAACTCCCGCAGCACGATCCTTTCCAGGATGATTTCTCTCTCAGCCTTCGGCAGGGAATGTACTCGCTGCTCGTCTTCGGGGGAGAAAGGCATGGCAAACCTCTTCAGGGACGTGGCGGAGGGTTGGTGATGACCAGCTTGACGGCACCTTCGGCGCGACCGCCCGCAGCATCGGCATATCGACAGACGGTGTCGATGAGGACCAAAGGCCGATCGCCGCTTCGCTGCGTAACCTTGACGAACTGCAGCGTTCCAGAGAAGGAAGAACTCCGCATTGGGCTGCGGAACTTGCTCCGGAAGTCAGCTATGAGGATGTTCGGGAGTTGACGCTCCCAGTAGTCCTCCATGTGCCAGGAGACGAACGGCTCGACGAGCGATGCCTCGACGGATTTGGCGATGAGGTAGTAGGCCATCTGGTTGTAGCAGATGTTGAACTCCACCGAGTTGAAATGTCCGGTGTCCGCTATATAGCAGGACTCCGGAATTTCGAAGGTGCAGTGGGCAGCTAGGGCAGCGTCCTCCACTACGCCCCGCTCCACCCTCGCCGTCTTCAGATACCGGCAGTTCTCCTTGTACGGCTCCAGCACGCCGTCCAGCAGCGTCTGGTCGGTGTACAGCACCGTAGTACCCGTGGACGGAACCCGATGGATCGTCATATCCTTTTGCCCTCCCCCCGGTGGTTATACGCTCCTGATTCAGACGGCCCTGAACGGATTCATTCGCGCCTCGCCGATGCTGTCCCTCAGCTCCTGGTCGGTGATTCCCATTCCTTCTTTGGGTGCCATGCAGAGCACGCCGACCTTTCCCATGTGCTCATTGTTCTGAACCAGTCGAGCAGCCTCACCTACTTCATCCAGCGGATATACGGCAGAGACCACCGGCGAGATCTTCCCAAGGCTGAACAGGCGCGCACACTCGGCCTGCTCGTTGAGGTTTGCCGCGTGGCTTCCCAGAATGCGCTTCGAGTTCATCCAGAGATAGCGGTTGTCGTACGTATGCTGGAACCCCGTGCTGGATCCACAGGTCACGACCGTTCCGCCGCGGCGTACGACGAACACAGAGATACCGAAGGTTGCTTTCCCTACATAGTCGAAAGCGACGTGGGGGTCCTCGCCGACCTTCTGCCGGATAATCCGGCCGAGGCGCTTGCCCTGCTCGATCGTCTGCTCGGGTGTGGCGTCATCGGTGAGGCCGATTTCCGCGCGGTTGATGGCGACATCACAGCCGAGAGCCGACAGCGCCCGTTCCTTCGCCGCGGAACTGACCACACCGATGGGAATGCCGCCGGCCTGCTTCACAAGCTGGACGGCGAACGCCCCCAAGCCGCCCGTGGCTCCCCAGATGAGGACGATGTCGCCTAGCTTGATCCGGGCTCCCTTGTCACCGATGAGCATCCGGTACGAGGTGGTGGCGGTCAGCATGTTGCTCGCCGACTCCTCCCAGGTCAGATGCCCCGGCTTGGTAATGAGCTGGCTCGCCTTGACCACCGCGTAGTGGGCAAGGCCTCCGAAGTTCGTCTCGTACCCCCAGGCGCGCTGCTCGGCTCCCAGCACACTGTCCGCATGGGTCGCCGGCTCGTGGTCGTCCACTTGAATGCAGGAGACGACCACGTGGTCGCCGATCCTCCAGCGGCGAACGGCAGCACCCACCCTGACGACCACGCCCGCCCCGTCCGATCCGACGACGTGGTGGGGCTGGTCATGGCGCAGGGCATCCCCGCCCTGCTTGCCGTACCGCTTCAGGAAGTTGAAGGTCGGCATCGGCTGGAACATCGCCGACCACACGGTGTTGTAGTTGATCGAGCTCGCCATCACGGCCACGAGCACCTCGTCGGGCGCGAGGCTCGGCATCGGAACGCTGCCGACACGCAGCGACCGCCGGACGTCCGCGTCCTCGCACCCGTCGAACATCCCGATGTCGGCTGCGCGAAGGTGCGCCGCTGTGTAGTAGGCGGGGACAGCTTCCCGCTGAAGCACTGCGGGCGCTGCCCCTGCTACGACGGCCTCGGCCAGGGCATCCATGGAGTTCCCTCTCTGCCCGACAGCGGGCGTGTCGTCGCGTGCCTGGGGCGGGTGGTTCACCACCGGTAGCTGTCCATGACGGTGACCCTGAAGGACACCGCTGGCTCCGGCTCGCCGGTGTGCAGGGCCCGGTGGATCAGGCTGCGGTTGTCCCAGATCAGCAGGTCGCCCTCTTCGAAGGTCTGCAGATGGATGTTCTCGTGCGTGAACGTCAGGTCGTGCTGGCCGGTGACTTCGAACAGTTCCCGCAGGATGGTGTCGTCCAGCGGCGCACCGGTCTCGTCCAGCAGCTCATGCGCGAGGGCCTCGCTGATGTAGAGGATCTCTTCGCCCGTCACCGGGTGGGTGACCACTGTGGGGTGGAAGACGTCCGGACTCTCCTTCCGGATCTCGGCCAGTACCTCTCCGATGGGACGGAAGACATCCGTCGGGCGGATCTTGAAGTACCGACTGGCGCTGTGCCGCGCCCTGGTGCCCGCCACCACAGCCTTCAAGCGCTCCGGAAGGTTCGCGTAGGCGCGCCCCATGTCGATGAAGTAGGTGCCCCGGTTCTTCTTGGGCACCACCTGCGGATAGATGAAGGTGAGGGAGAAGGGCCGCGGCATGAACGAATAATCGGAGTGCCAGAACTTCCCGGTCTGGGGCACACCGACCCGTTCCCCGTCCTGCGGCACGTTCGAGGATACGAAGATTTCCTTGACCTCGGGGTGGTGGTACATCGGCTGGTAGTACACCTCGGGCTCACCGAAGCGACGCCCAAGAGCCACGAAGTCCTGAGGAGCGAGCTTCTGATCCTTCAGAACAGCGATCTTCTGGGTGTAGACCACCTGCTTGACGGCCTCGACATCCGCATCGGGCGAGGTGAGTGCGTCGAATCCCTCAACCGTCACACCGAACTTCCCGCCGGCCTGAGGTGTTATCTCCATCTGCCTGCTCCTTGAGTTGATGCTTGGCCACCGCGCACTCACCCCGTGGGCAGCGGTCCGGTCACCGGTGTCAGGCGGTGCGGACGCGCTGGACGAGTTCCGCGTAGCGGGCGGCGATCTCGGTGGCCTGGGCCTCGGTGTCTTCCAGGCGCATCGTGGAGCACTCGTAGCCAAGGGTCCGCTTCATCACGGCCATGTGCTTTTCGCCGTAGCGGACCGAGCCGTCTTCACCGATCTCATCGATGCCTTCATAGACGAGGCCTCCGGCGTTGATGCGCTTGGCCTCCTCCACGCCCAGGCCGTCGGGCAGGGCGAGAGAGACTTTGGTGCTGCTGACCCAGGCCGGATAGCCCCCGATCAGGCTCAACGGACCAGGCGTGTGAACGAGAACCTCGTCCTCACTCATCAGTGCGTCGAGCACGGTGACAGCGGATGCGGCGGTGAGCATCACGCCCACCTTTCCGCCGGTGCGTGGGTAGCGGCTCGCGGCCGTCTTGAGGACCCGGTCCACGTCGACCGTGCCTGTCACATCGGTGCCGTCGCGGTAGACGGAGAAGTGGAACGGGGCGCCATCGGCGTGCCCCTTTCGGGGCAGGCGCGTCGTGGCGAAGTGCTCGGCGACTAGCCGGACTGTCACCTGCGAGAGTGGCTCGCCGAGCACCTCAGCGGCGGCACGGCGCAGCGCGGGGATGGCGTTGGCGACGTTTCCGATGCCGACGGTCGGGGCGAGACCCGCGGAGTCCAAGATCCTGTGGGTCGCGTCCGGCAGTGCGGCGTTCGCCACCTTGGTGTCGATGCCGGAAGCCCGAACCGCCTGCATGAGCTTGTAGATGAGGGTGAGCTGCATGGGCAGCCAGGGACCGATCTCGGCCTGGTTCAGATCGTCGAGAATCGGCGCCGGGAGCTCCGTCACCACCCACCAGGCCTGAAGGCTGACCGTGCTGAGGATGATGTCCGGCCGTAGGCGTGCCAGGGTCTCGGCGGTGCGGTCGATGTCGTGGACGTCCAGGACGGCGGTGTCGACGTTCGGCTCATAGCCGAGGTGCGTAGCCGCGAGTACGGAGAGGTTCGCTCGCCGCTCAAGGTGCTCGGCATCGCGGCCGGCAACGATGACGCGGGGGCTTTCGGGCCTGCGGAGCAGCATGTCGAGGACGTGGCCTCCCATGTTTCCCAGGCCCACGATCATGACGGTTTGCTGCGGCATTTTCGGTATCTCCCGTTGTTTTTGATTGCGAAGAGTGGTGGTAACGAACCGGCGGACTTCGATCTCTCCGGAGTTCAGCTCTGCCGTCTGGGTCCGGCGTACGCGGCAAGGCGGTGCGGTGAGTCCGCTGGGGCGTGCCCCAGGAGTTGCCCCAGATGCCCGAGGTTCACGTGGTCGGCCACTGGCACGGCGCGCGGATTGGCCAGGACCCGTCCCTGTCCGGTGGACGGTTCGCCGAGGCAGCTGATGACGAGCACTGCCCCGGAGAAGTCCTGCGTGGCGGAGAGCGCCGTGGGGGTGATCAGGCAGGTCATCCCGGCGGCCCGTGCGGCTGCGAGACCGTTCCGGCTGTCCTCCACGACCACGCACTCCGACGGCTTCTGGCAGACAGCGCGCGCGGCGAGCTCGTAGACGTCGGGAGCAGGCTTCTTTGCCGCGACGGACTCACCGCTCAGGACATGGAAGCGCCGCGCGAGTTCGGCTCCCATGACGTGATCGAGTACGGCCTGAACGGACTGTGCCGCACTGGCCGACGCGATGGCCAGCCCCCATCCGGCCTGTGCCGCCTCTTCGGCCAGGCGGCGGACACCAGGTCGGGGTGCCACCTCGCCGCCTCGGACGATCTCCAGGAAGATCTCCGTCTTCCGACGATGCCATGCCGTGACCGTGCGGTCCCAGACCACCGGAGAGGCGGGCACCTCCCAGACGGCACGAAACGCGGGGTCGTACCTGAGGCTGTGGAGTCGCTCCTTTCCACCGGAGATCCGCAGCTTCGTGGCGTACTGCTCGGGAGACCACTGCCAGGGAACCTCGAAGTCCTGCCACATTTCGTTGAAAGCGCGCAGATGCCCGCCCTGCTCCGTGTCGATGAGGACACCGTCGCAGTCGAAGATCAACGCCGGCATCAGGAGGTCCTGCCGTGGCTGCGCAGCACGGTCATGTAGTGCTCGACCACCTTGGTCACCCGCGTGCGGATGTCCAGGAAGAGGTTGAGCGGCTCCAGTTCGCGCCCGGGTTCGGCCGCGTGGCTGCGGACGGCGTCGGTGTGCACACCCTTCAGCACCGTGGAGAAGTTGATCTTCGCGATGCCCCGGCCGACGAAGTCCTGAAGCGTGGCGTCATCGAGGCCGGTGGCTCCGTGGAGCACCTGCGGAACGCCGCAGGCCCGAACTATCTCGTCGACGCGCTCCGGCTGAAGTCTCGGGGCTGCCACGTAACGACCGTGCAAGGTCCCGACCGCCGGACTGAAGCAGGCGACTCCGGTTCTGCGTATGAACTCGACGGAGTCGGAGACGGGGCGAGCCACCACCACGTCGGCCAGGTTCGCCCGGCCGATACGCTCGAACTCCCCCTCGATCTCAGCACCGTACCGCTCGGCGGTTCGTACCACCTCCATGGTGGTCCGCAGAGCCTCCTCGTACGGGAGATCGGAGGCATCGTAGAGCGCGGAATCCCACCCCGCCGCCAGGCACTTCTCGGCGAACACCGGATCTCCGCAGTGGTCGAGATGCAGGACCGCCGAGGCCTCGGTCTCGCCCACCAACTGATCGAACGCGGCCTTGAAGTGCTCCGGCCCCAGCGCCCGGGCGATGCGCTCGGACACCTGGACGATGACCGGCGACTGCACCCTGTGTGCCGCGTCGATCACTCCTGCCAGCATCGCGCCGTCGACGACGTTGAAGGCGGGGACCGCATAGCCCTCCGACAGGGCGGGACGCAGAAGTTCAGTGAGCGACATCGCCACTCCCCGAGCCGTTCAGGATCTGAGACAGTTCCTCCGCCACGTCCGCGACATGCGGCTCGCGCACGATCGAGTAGTGATCGCCGTCGAAGACCCGCACGGTGGCTTCCGCGGCGTCCGCAGGCCAGGGCGAGAAGTCCGTGCCGTGCTCGCTGCTGACGCCACGGGCAGCCCGTAGTTCGCGGACGAGGCCGTTGTACGAGCCCGCGGTGTGTCGGGCGAGCGCGGCGGTGTTGGCCTCGAAGACCTCGAACAGCCTGGCCACTTGCCGCTCGTCGGTGTCCGTCGGCAATCCGCCGGACCGCACCATCAGCCGCACCACATCCCGCGCGGGGGCGTCGTCCTGGCACTGAGCGAGCCGTGTCCGCTCTTCCTCGGTCGGTGCCACACCGGACCGGAAGTCGGTCAGGAAGCGCACGGCGAGGTCGGCCTTGCGCAGCGGGGCGTCATCGTCGGGCGACGGATACGGACTGTCGATCAGGACCACTTCGGCCGGTGGATGTCCGGCGCCGGCCAGCTGGCGTGCCATCTCGAAGGCAATGACACCGCCCATGGACCATCCGCCGATGGAGAATGGCCCGCCGGCGCTGTGGTCGAGGACGGCTCTCACGTACGAGGCCGCGATCTCTTCCACCGATTGGTCGGTCGCGTCGGCGTCGGACAGTCCTGCCGACTCCAGCCCGAAGACGGGCTGGTCGGCCCCGAGGAGCCGGGCCAAGGGGCTGTAGCACACCACGTTGCCGCCCACTGGGTGGACGCAGTAGAAGGGAGGACGGCTGCCCTCGGGCTGGATCGGTACGAGTAGGGAGCACTCACCTGAAGCCGTGGCCCCGCCGTCCCGTACGAGAGGGGCCAGCCTTTCGACCGTGGCTCCCTGGAACAACGCGGACAGCGGAAGGTCCACATCGAAGTCACGGCGGATGGCGGCGCTGACACGCATCGCGGCGAAGGAGTTTCCCCCGATGTCGAAGAAGTTGTCCGCGACGGTGATGCCGGTCGTCTCGAGAACCTCTTCCCAGATGCCCACCAGAGTGCGTTCGACATGGTCCCGCGGCTTCACGGCGTCGGAACGGTTGCTCTCCTGCAGGACGTCGGGGTCCGGCAGCGCACCGCGGTCCACCTTGCCGTTCCCCGTCAGCGGGAGCCGGTCGAGCACGACCACACGCGTGGGAACCATGTAGGAAGGGAGCTGCGTGCCGAGGTCCACGCGTAGTGCCGCGACGTCCAGCTCCTGTTCCATGCCCACGATGTAGGCGACCAGGATGTTGCCATTGGCAGTCTTGTGAGCGGAGACCACGGCGTCCTGGACGGCAGAGTTCCGCTGAAGGGCGGACTCGATTTCGCCCAGTTCGATGCGGTAACCCTGCACCTTGACCTGGCCGTCCTCCCTGCCAAGGAACTCGATGTTCCCGTCCGGGAGATAGCGGCCCAGGTCTCCAGTGCGGTAGAGCTTCGCACCCGTCCTGGGGTGATTGACGAAGTGCTGTTCCGTGCGTTCCCTATCCCGCCAGTAACCAAGGCCGACGCCCACGCCGCCGATGTACAGCTCGCCGACGGCCCATGTGCGCCGAGGCTCCAGTGAGTCGTCCAGAACGTAGACGCGCTGGCGCTCCATCGCCGCGCCGTACGGAACGCTCCGCCAGCTCGGGTCGACGTCCCCGATGGGGTAGAGGATCGACCAGATCGATGCCTCCGTTGCCCCGCCCAGGCTGACGACCTCGGTCACATCGAACTGGTGGCGTATCCGCTCGGGCAGGGTGACGGGAATCCAATCCCCGCTCATCATGACCAGTCGCAGGTTCGAGGATCCGCTGGATGCCGACGCGGCGTACTTGGTGAGCATGTCCATCAGCGCCGGCACCGAGTTCCACACGGTGACGTTTTTCTCGCGGACCAGGTCCAGCCAGTGCCCTGGGTCGCGCATCCGGTCGGCGGAAGGGATGACAAGCGCGCCACCCACAGCGAGCAGACCGAATACGTCGTAGACCGAAAGATCGAAGCTCAGCGAAGACAGGGCGAGCACTTTGTCCTGTGCTGTGATGGCGAAGCGCTCGTTGACATCGTCGACTGTGTTCATCGCTGAGGCATGCTCGATGGCCACGCCTTTGGGCAACCCTGTGGAGCCGGAGGTGTAGATGACGTAGGCCAGGCTCTGCGGGATGGCTGGGCCGGGGGCCAGCCAGTCATCGGGTTTTCGCTCAGCCAGCCGCCCGTCGATCACAAGGCGTTCGATGCCGTCGGGCCAGCTCGGCCGCTCTTCGACCCAGGGCTGCGTAAGGGCGAGGCTGCAGTTGGCCTGCTCGATGAGGTATTCGATGCGAGCTGCGGGGAGGGCCGCGTCGATGGGCAGGTAGGCGGCACCGGATCGGACGATGCCCAGCACCGCAACGATCTGCTCCCACCCCTTGTCCATGACGACAGGGACAAGGCTGCCGGAACCCACTCCTGTGCTGCGGAGCTGTTCGGCAACGACTGCGGACCACTGTGCCAGCTCTCCGTAACTGACCGTCCGGTCGGAGGCGACCACTGCGTCCCGATCCGGGTGTCGGGCGGCCCGTTCGAGGAACGGCGTGTGGAGAATTCCCTGGCAGTCGTCGGCCGGCACTGGCAGAAGATCGGGCATGTGGCGAGCGGCCAAGAGGCTGTCGACCGGTTCGGTCCATGCGGCGTCGTCGTTCGCGAGCCTGTGAAGGAGGACATGGTACGCATCGAGGATCTCGTCCAGCATGCTCTCCGGGAACAGGTCTTCCACGGCGTCCCAGTTGCTGATCAGCGCGCCGGTGAACTCGTAGACCTGGTGGTCGAGATGGACCTGCGGAGTCTGCAGCGCACCGCTGATCTCTCGCACCTGGAAGGGCGGGTTGTCGGCCTCCGCCATGTCCATCTCCAGCCCACTGGCGAAGACGATCGGCAACGCCGACTGGCTGTTCCAGCCACGCAGACGAGCGGCCTCGCGTGAGATGTCGATGGCGCTGACGCTCGCGAATTCGACGTGGTCCCACAGAAGCGTCTGCACGGCACGTGCTCGGTCGGTGAACGAGTCGTTTTCGCGGCAGTCGACGGCCAGAGGAATCGTGGTGCCGAAATTGCCGCCCAGGCGGGACACCTCCTCATGGAGAGGCAGACGTCGGGAGGCGAGCACGTTGAGGGTGAAGTGTCGCTGCTTGCTCCACTGGGAGAGCACTTGCGCGTAGGCGGCGCACAGCACGCTGGTGGGCGTCAGCTTGGCCGCGGCGGCACGGTCCTTCAGTTGCCGCCACTGGTCGGCCTCCATGCGATACCGCCGACGGGTGAAGGCGGCCCCACCGGCCCGTGTGTCGATCTGCCGTACGGGCAACTCGGGAGCGGGCGGGAGATCGGCCAGGCGTTCCTTCCAGTAACACCACGCCTCGGCCTCCTCCGCGGCGGTCTCACTCCGCATCGCCCTGCTGTATTCGTGGTAGGTCAGCGATGTGCGGGGCAGGGCCGCGCTCGGCGAGCGGTACAGCCGCAGAAACTCCGACAGCAGTAGTCCCTCGGTATGGACGTCGAGCATGAGCAGGCTCGCACTCACGAAGAGGTGGTACCTGCCTCCGGACAACCGATAGCAGAGGGTTTCGAACAGCGGCCAGCAGTCCGTGGGGGGTCCGTGGCGGGCAAACCGGTCCCGGGAGAGCGCGAGTTCCTCCTCGACCTTTTCCGCGTCCCAGGCCGTCGCGTCAACAACGGGGATCTCGTAGTCCGGTACCTGGTCGAGGACGTGCAGCTGACCGTCAGCACTCGCCACCAGCCGCAGGACGTCGTGTCGCTCAATGAGGGTGTGAAGGCTGCTGGTGGCAAGGGCGATGTCGAGATCGATGATCTCGAACTCTTCGTAGAGGTGGGCGTTGACGTTACCGAGCTCGAAGTAATCGCTCTGGCCGACGAGGTATGCCTCCTGCAGCGGCGTGGGCTGAAGGGGAGTGCGTGCCGTGTCCGAGGATCGTTGGGCTGGGGTCCACGTGTCTTGGGCTGTCATACCGGATCTCTCACTGCCTTCGATGGTGCGGAGCTAACGTGTCGGGAATTCGACACTCAGCGGGCGTCGATGGCTTCCTTGTTGGCTAGCGCCAGGCGCACGGCGGCCGGGGCGATACGGTGCAGAAACGCTTCGCGGATCAGGCTGCGGCCGGTGGCGAACCCGTCATTCACACCGTCCGGGCAGGACCAGTCGAGGTCGATGCCGGCTTGCCGCAGGCGGGAGTCGAGATCCGTCTCAGAGGCGAGCGGATCCGCGTGGCGGAGGACGGCCCGCGCTGCGGCCTTGGTCTCGGCGCGTTGTGGATGGGCGTAGGTGTGCTCAGAACCCAGGCAGCCGTAGGACACCCGCAGGGTGCAATCGGTGAAGCCGTTGGAGATCGCCGGCGAGAAGCACACCTTCTCTTCCTTGAGGAAGTATCGCGTCACATCCGTGCTGTCGTGGATGAGGCTTCCGTCCGGCAGGCTCAGTCCGCGCATCCCGTTGCCGTCGAGCAGGATGGAGTGCCCGGCTTTCGGCTGATGCGCCACGCGCAAGAAGGGGATGCGGGGGGCGAATCCGACGGCGAAGGAGACTTCCTCGTTGACCGACTCCACCAGCTCTGTGACGAGTGCCGCCCGTGCCATGCACTCTTGGGCGTTGCCCTCCAGGTACTCGGCGGGGGCCCGCAACGCCGCCAGAGCCATCGCCTTGGCCTGGGACGTGATGGTCATTGAGGAGACCATCGTGTGGTAGTTGATCCGTTCCATGATGTCGCTGGGGCCGCAGGCCCATCCAATACGGATGTTTGCCAGACCGTAGGCCTTGGAACCGCCGTCCACGGTGACGACCCGGTCGGCCATGCCGGGCAACGACGCCAGCCTGATGGACCGGTTCCCGGGGAACTCCGTCCGGCAGAAAATGGCGTCCTCAAGCACGACGAGATCCTGCTCGACGGCGAACTCGCCCAGCGCGGCCAGTTCGTCGGCGTCGTAGAGGGCCCCGGTGTAGCTCGGGTTGAACAGGATGATGCCGCGGGGCCTTCGCACCCGGCCTGTGTCGACGCAGCGCTCGTACCAGCGCTCCAGCGCGGCCCGGGTCAGCTTGTGGTCCTGGTCGGCGGCGGTTTCGACACTCTCCAACTGGACCTTGGCCATGTCGCACCACATGTTGATGCCCTGGTAGTAGGACTGCGCTGTGAGGAACACATCGCCCGGCTCGGCAACCGCGTGGAAGAAGCCGAAGAAGAGCCGGGTGACCCCGCTGTCCACCCCCAGGTTGCCTGCAATCTCGCCGGGAATTCCCTGGCTCTTGAACAGCTCGACGAGCGCGTCTTCGAACGCGTCGGCCCGTCGTAGGTACAGGTAGTTGTCCAAGGAATGGTTCGTGGAATCGAGGAGCGCCGCGACGCCGGACGCCACCACCGACGGATGTGGCCTGCGGATCCCCTCGCCGTGCGCCAGCGAGATGACATCGGGATCGAACCAGCTCGCGCCGGCCTGCATTCCGTTGTCGTCCAGCCCGGAAATGGCATCGCGACCGCGTCGGAAGTTGCCGATCGCGTCCCAAACAGGACCCGAGCCCCCTTGGGCATGGCTGGCTATGGACATGACTCTCCCAGCAAGTTCGTGAGGGGCCGCTCTGGACGCGTCGGTGGGGGAGGCGGCGCATCCAGAGCGGCGATGGGCATGGGGCAGGCTTCTTCGCCCCGTGTGGCGTATGACAGGTGACCCGGATCAACCGAGGCTGACGTGCTCCTGAAGAGACGCGGCGAGTGCGGGCACGGTCGAGTGCTTCATCAGCGCGGACAGCCTGAGCCGTACGTTCAACTCGGCCTGGACCCGTGCCGCTACACGCTGGGCAAGGAGCGACGTTCCGCCTAGGTCGAAGAAGTCGTCCTCGGGAAACACCGCGTCGACAACGAGGACCTGCGCCCAGATCCCGGCCAGCCGTTCTTCCAGTTCACTGCCGTACGAGGGAGGTTGAGGCGCCGTCCTGCCGCCGTGCTGGGGAGACGGGAGCCGGTCCCGAAGGATCTTCCCGTTCGCCGACAGCGGCAATTCGGGCAGGGTGATAATGGGCCGGGGGACCATGTAGTCAGGCAGAACCTCGCTCAGGGCGGCCGTGATCTCCTGCGGCTTGGGCTCGGTCCGGGAGTCCGGTACCACATAGCCGATCAGCTGTTGCTGCCCGGCGGTGTTCTCGCATACGTCAACCACACCGTGCCGCACGCCCGGAAGACGGTTGAGGACAGCTTCGATCTCTTCGAGTTCGATCCGGTATCCCCGGATCTTTACCTGCCGGTCGATCCGGCCCAAGAACTCCAGTTCTCCGTCCTCCGACCACCGGGCCAGGTCGCCGGTGCGGTAGAGCACCTGGTGCCGGCCGCTGTGTGGATCGTCGACGAAGCGTTCTTCCGTGAGCTCAGGACGACCCAGATAGCCGCGGGCGACACCGGCACCGCCGATGTAGAGCTCCCCGGACACACCGATGGGCACCAGTTGGCCATGCTCGTCCAGGACACGGAGGATCGTATTGGTGATCGGGCGACCGACCGGAATGGGACCGGACGTGTCCTTGATCCGGTGGCCGGTCGACCAGACGGTGGTTTCGCTCGGCCCGTAGAGGTTCCACGCCGCGCCGACCCGTGCCCGGAGTTGCTCGGCCAGATCCGGTGGTGTCGTCTCTCCGCCGCATACCGCGGTGAGGCGACTGCTGCCCTCCCATCCCGCGTCGATCAGCATCCGCCAGGTCATGGGGGTGGCCTGCATGAAGGAAAGGTCGTACTTACGCAGCGCGTCGCGCAACGCGAAGCCATCGGTGACTGTGGCACGAGGCAGGATGGCCAGTCGGGCACCGCGCACGAGCGGCAGGAAGAGTTCGAGCACGGACATGTCGAAGGCAACAGTGGTGACGCCGCCAACGGTGTCGCCTTCGCCAAGTGCCAGCTCGCTGTCGAAATGCAGAACCAGGTTGGTCAGCGCCTTGTGAGGAATCTCCACGCCCTTGGGATGCCCCGTCGTTCCGGATGTGTAGATGACGTAGGCGAGATCCTCCGCAGTGGGCTCCGCCCATACCAGAGTTTCTGCATCAGGGAGTTCGGCGATTCCCCCACTGCTGACGCGCACGACCCTGGCAGGGCTTCCGTCGAAGGCGGCACCCCGGTCCACGTCCGTCAGCACCATGGAAGCCGACGAGTCGTCGAGCACCGTGGCTATGCGCTGGTGGGGATGGTCGGGATCGAGCGGCAGGTAGGCCGCGCCAGCTTTCATCACCGCCAGCATCGCGATATAGAGGCCGGGCGAACGTTCCATCAGGACGCCGACCCGGGCGCCGCTCGTCAGTCCAGCGGCGCGCAGCCGGCCTGCCAGCTGGGTCACGCGATCCTGTAATTCACCGTAGGTGAGGGCGCCGTTGGGGCCTGTCACGGCCTCGCTGTTGGGGTGGTGAGTCGCGCACCGCGCGAGCAGATCGATCACCGTGTGCCCGGGACGCTCCACCTCGGTCGCCGTCCACGCGGAAAGCTGCCGCATTTCCACGGCGGTCAGCATCGGCAGCTCGCGGAGCGGGATGTCCGGGTCCGAGAGCGCCGACGTAAGCAAGACGTCGTAGTGGGCGATCAGGCGTTCGAAGGCGGTCGCACTGATCACGGTGTCGTCGCAGGACCAATGAAGGGTCCACCCAGGGGGTTCGTTCGTTCCCGGTGCCGGCGCGACCGGCTCCAGCGCGACATCCAGGCGGCCGTCGCCGAAAGCCGCAGGAGGCGGCGAACCAAATGAGCAGGTCACTCGCTCCGAGGTGAGGAGCATCGCGACGTCCGCGGTGTCGGGAATGCTCTCGGTTTCGGTCAAAGCTTGTGCGGTCGCCTGGAGGTGGTCCGCAAAAGAGCTGGGGCCGCGCGCCACGGACCAAAGTGGTGCGGGATGATTCCGCTTTTCTTGCGTACTCCGCAGCCGCGTGGCGAGACAGATGGTGTCTGTGCCGGTGTAACGGTGTAAGAGGGCGGTGAAAGATGCCAGAAGAACTACTACAGATGGAATGCCGCGTTCCGCACGTAAGGATTCGATCCGCAATGCCAGAGAGGCCGGCAAAGCACTACACCGGGACACGCCCGAGGCCTGTGTGGTGGCTAAGTGATGCCGGGGAAGAGGCAGCTCAAAAGGCGGCACTTCCGTGATCCTCCGCTGCAAGTCTTCCAGTGTCATCTCATCGCTCTCCGTCGGAATCAGGCGGCCATTGAGGCCGCCCTCGTCGCGTTGCCGACCAATCATCAGAAGACCTCATTTCTAAGGCTGGGCAGGCCCGATCCAGGGCCGCCCGGCGCGATCAGTTGAATCGTGAACAGTACGGAGACTCGGGGATTCTCGGCCCGACGGGGTGCGCCCAGCAGTGCACCGCCACATCGACGCCCACTCCCACCTGGGGGAACGAGTCGCTCGCACACCAGCTACGACGGACCATCGGATCCGTACCTATGGGGGGTTGGGGTATGAGTCACGGCTCGGTCCACGACGCCAACCCGAGCCACCCTGCCATCCGGAAATCAAACTGACCAAGCGTCAGATGGTAACGAGAAGGTAAAGATGCCATCCGTTGACACTCATTCCGCGCCGCATCTCATCCGTGACGCGGGGCATATCGCTTCTGCTCAACCGGAGCTCCTGCATACGATATGCAACTACATCGACGGGTCACAGAAAACGCGTTGAGTCATGTGCAACTGTCATGTAACGTCGCCGTGTTGCATCCCCGGCCGGGGTACTTCCCTCTCCGTCGTCCACCCTGATGGGCCGGCAGTCAGAGATGGCCATTCGCCCCAGATCTCACGCCCGCACGACTTCAGCGCCTGTCGCGCAACGGAGGTAACTATCGATGGCTATCGCTGTCATTGAGACACTTAATTTCGGCCTCGGCCATCTGGCCGAGGCCGCCCGCACGCGCGGTCATGAGCTCCATCTGTTAACGACCGACAGGAGCTTTTACCGGTACGAGCTCGAGGCTGAATCCGGCGCGAGCGTCAAGATCACGGACGTCGACACGTCGGACGTCGAGAAGCTCGTGGCCGTGCTGCGGGAGATCCCCGAGCTCGCGGGCATCATCCGCATGACCGACTTATGGAGCATGCCGGCCCTGGAGGCGGCGGAGGAACTCGGCCTCCCTCGCCAGAGCGCGACCGCGGTCGCGTTGCTGCGCGACAAGGGCCGTCTGCGTAACCACCTCCACGCCCACGGTTTCTCGCGTGCCCCCAGCGTGGTGTTCGATCCTCACACCGCCGTTCATGACGAGCTGACGCGGAAGCTGTCCTTCCCGTGCGTCGTCAAGGACGTCGCGGGCAGTTCGAGTCAGAACGTATGGCTGGTGAGGACATCCGCCGACTTGGCCTCCGTCCTCGACGCCGCCCGACAGGTGGAGGAAGTGCGCGGGGGCGCCCTCACCGCCGAGCCGTACTTCGTGGGCCCGCTGTACAGCGCGGAGACTCTGTCCTGGGACGGGGAGACGCGCATTCTCGGCGTCTCGAGCCGGTCGTTGTCCCCGGAGCCCCATTTCCGTGAGGATGCCGTCAGCTTCCCCGTCGCCTTTCCGGAGGCCGAGGCCAAGGAACTCGCGGACTGGCTCAGCAGCATCCTCGCCGCTGTGGACTATCGCGAAGGCTTCACTCACAGTGAGTTCATCATCACCGCGGACGGCTTCGAGATCGTCGAGATCAACCCGCGTCTCGGTGGTGCGCTCATTGGGGAGTCCATTCACCAGTCACTCGGCATCAACGTTCACGACGCCTTCATCGACCTGGCCCTGGGGCGGCGCCCGGCGTTGATGGACGCTCAGCTGCAACCGCAGTCCGGCGCCGCGCAGGTGCTCGTGTACGCGCACGAGATCGGGCTTTTCGATCGTTTCACCGGTGAGGACCTCTTGGCCCACCATCCGGGGGAGCCGAAGCTGTACCCGCTGAAGCGACCCGGCGACCCGGTCCCTTCGACAACGGACCAGCGCGGAGCAGTGGCGGTTCTCTTCGCGACAGGCGCAACCGCCGAACTGGCGCTCCACAACGTGATGTCGGCAGTGGGCAAGCTTGGCGTGCACGTGAAGTCGGAGGACCAGTGAGCAAGCCCCGTCTCCTCATGATCGGCGGTTGGACGGACTGCATCCAGAAGGCTGTCGACGGCGGATTCGACGTCACCTACTTCGGCCCGACGGAGCCGGGTTACTGGCTCGACGCGGAGGTGCTCGCTCGATGCGAACACGTCCAGGATGTGCCGGTGGGACAGCCGGCCCTGTGCCTCGCGCTCGCGAGGCGTCTGCACGAGGAACGCCCTTACGCAGGTGTGGTGTCCTTCACCGAGTACGGGATCGAGACCTCCGCGATCATCGGGGACGCGCTGGGGATCAAGGGCCTTTCTCCGTGGCCGACCGCGATCACGCGTGACAAGGTCTGGACGCGAAAGGCTCTCGACGACGCTCCCGGTCTCGCGATCCCCTGGTGCAAGGTCTCCTCCCACGACGACGTGGAAGAGTTCTACCGCGACCACGGCCCTGACGTCATCGTGAAGCCGATCATGGGAGCCGGCAGTGCTGAGGTGTATCACCTCAGAGCGGAGAGGGATCTCAAGGAACTGATCATCGCGGCCCCTTGGGCCGACGGTGGTTCCTTCCTGGCCGAGAAGCGCATCGACAGCGATTCCGTCTACAGCGTCGAATCACTGACCATTGCCGGCCGGCACCACGTGATCGCACTTTCGCTGGAGCAGACGGTCGGGCAGGGGAACTCCGCCACCACCCACATCATGGTCCCTCCGCCACCGCCCTTCAACGACGCGGTCCGAGACGAACTGGTCGGCTCAGCCATAAAGTTGCTGGACGCGGTCGGTCTCGATTGGGGCATCGCCCACACCGAGCTGATGATCGATTCCGACGGTCGGGCCTATCCCATCGAATCGCAGACGCGGATCGGGGGCGGCCGCATCTATCAGATGGCCGAGAGGACAACCGGCTTCAAGCAGATCGACACAGCGCTCACCAGCCTGATCAGCGATGAGGTCGATGTGCCTCACTTGCCGGCCCCCACTTCCGTGTGCGTGATGTTCCGGCTCCTCGCTCCCGCGGGCGAGGTGACGAGCGTCGCCGACCCCGGTGTTCTGGAGAACGTGGAGGGCGCTTTCGCTTCGCAGATCAAGATCCGCCCGGGCGAGGCACTCACGCCGGTGGTGGACAACGTCGATCTGGCGCAGCAGGGGGCCGTGTGGTTCGAGGCACCGGACCACGACACAGCTCAGGCACGGATACAGAGGATCTGCACGAACTACTGGGTGGAGTACGCCGATGGCCGACGCTGGCATCCGAAGTTTTAGGAAGATCGGGCAGCTTCCCCCGAGTTTCCGGCTCCTGCTCGTAGCGTCATTCCTCATTCCTCTGGGCGGCTTCATGGTGATGCCGTTCATGTCCTTCTTCCTGCACAACCGCCTGAAGATGGACATGGGAACGGTCGGCATCATCATCGCCGTCGCCTCGTTCGTTCAGATGTCGGGCGGCGTGGTCGGCGGCATCGTGGCCGACCGGTTCGGCCTGAAGCGCACCATGGTCCTGGCGCTCACCGTCCGGACGGGCAGCTTTCTGCTCTTCGTGGCCGCGTTCGCCGTCCCGGCGCTCTCGGTGCCCGCTCTGCTCCTGTCGTCCGTCGGCGTCGCCCTGTACCTGCCAGCGAACAAGGCATACGTGGTACGGGACTGCGACGAGGAACGACGCCCGCTCTTCCTGTCGCTGAACAATTCGGCACTCAATGGGGGTATGGCCCTCGGCCCGCTGATCTCCGGACTCTTCATCATGAACGCGCCGATCGTGGTGTTCGTCACCGCCACCGGTATCTTCGCGGCCGTGACACTGCTCCACATCCGCGCGCTGCCTGCGGACTTGGGGGAGTCGCGGGAACGGGCCGGCCGACAGCGTGGCGGCACCATGAAGGGGCTCTTCATCCCACCCGTCATCACGGCCGCGTTCGGGTTCTACATCTACATGTTCTTTCAGAACTACATGAGCGTGTACGCCGTCGGCCGGTACGCGCCGATGGTCTTCGGCCTGCTTCTCCTCATCAACGGTGCGCTCGTGATCGTGCTCCAGCCGCTGATGTCGCAGTGGATCGACGCCCTCAACTACCCGGCCGCCACGGCCCTCTCCTTCACGGCCTTCGGAGCAGGTCTGCTTCTGATCGCCCAGGCAGGGCTGCCGGCCGTCGTCCTGGGAGTGGTGCTGATCAGCCTCGGCGAGGTCGTTCTCTTCCTCAAGAGTGAACTCGAGGCGCTGCGTTACGCCCCGGACAACCCAGCCTCTGTGTTCGGCAATCAGCGTCTCGCCGCGGGTATCGGCGCCTTCGCGAGCGCCTCCGCAGGTGGCTGGCTCTACGAATCGATCACGGATTCTCAGAGCAGCGACCAGCTCTTCTGGGCCTACTGCGCCGCGCAGGCAGTAGCCATCGGGGTCTTGGCAGTGGTCCTGACGCTCGTGCTCAAAAAGCCGACCGCTCCACCAGCGGAGAAGACCGCGCCGGCCGCCGGCGCCGAGCACGTCACCGATACGGCCGACGAGGCGGAGGCAAGCCGTGCCTGAGGCACTGAGGAATCTCGCGGACGGCTCTACCGTTCCGCTCTGCCGGACGTACGACACCGCGTTGCTGGACCTCGACGGGGTGGTCTACGTAGGGCCCCACGCTGTGGAACACGCGGCGCCGTCGCTGTTCCGCGCCGCGGACCAGGGCATGAGACTGGCGTACGTCACCAACAACGCCTCCCGCACTCCGCATGTTGTGGCCAAGCATCTGAGTGACATCGGCATGCCGGCCTCCGAGGAGAGCGTGGTCACCTCGGCTCAGGCAGCTGCCCGTCTCGCGGTCGAGACATACGGATCTGGCGCGCCCGTCCTCGTCGTCGGCGGCGAGGGACTCCGGACGGCTGTCATGGAGTGCGGCCTGCGCCTGGTCGACTCCGCGGACGATCAGCCGCATGCTGTGCTGCAGGGCTACTCCCCGGACGTCAATTGGCGTGACCTGGCCGAGGTGAGCTATGCGGTCGCCCGTGGAGTCCCCTGGATCGCCACCAACACGGATCAGACGGTTCCCACCCCCCGTGGACTGGCTCCCGGCAACGGCACTTTGGTGGGTGTGGTGCGGTCGGCCACCGGAATTTCCCCCACTGTGGCGGGGAAGCCCTCCCCTCCTCTCTTCAGGGAGACTCTGCGGCGCACCCAGGCCTCGCGTCCCTTGATGATTGGTGACCGGCTGGACACTGATATCCAGGGTGCGCGCGCAGCGGGTATCGACAGTCTGCTGGTGTTCACCGGCTCCACAGATCCCACGGCTCTGATCTCGGCACCGGCCGAGGCCCGCCCCAGCTATGTGGCCGGGGACCTTCGCGGTCTGCTCACCGCCCACACGCCCGTCACCCGCGAAGGCGACACCTACTTCTGCGGCGGATGGTCCGCCATGGTGCGAGATGGTGTGCTGATCACGCAAGGCAACGGCAAGCCGTACGACGGACTTCGGGCGACCTGCGTGGCAGCTTGGTCCGGCGTCCGACCGCCGGATGTCCGACGGGCTCTTTCCGCCGTTGGACTGTGACATCCGGTTCGAGCCTCTCGACGAGCGGCCACGGTCCGTGCAAGCGAACTGAGCAGAAGGACCTTGGGTGCAGGAACGGCAGCCTCCGCTCCCGCGGGAGATCCGATCATTGCTGTGGGTACGCGCACTCAATCAGGTGGGCGCCTACACAGTGCCGTTCCTGGCCGTGTACGCCGGCCCCGAACTGGCCACGGCTGTGCTGGGTGCTTTCGGCGTGGGAGCCTTCCTCTCACGCTGGCTCGGAGCGTGGCTAGCGCTACGCATGTCCCCCCGCACAGTGGTGTCGACCGGTCTCGCCGCGACAGGAGTGGCCCTGAGCCTCCTCCTCTCAGTGCGGGGTTCGTTGACAATGGTGGGTGCGGCGGCCCTCGTCGGATTAGCCTTCGAAATCTACGAACCCGTCACCTACGAGGCGTTCGCACGTGCCGCAACGGGCGACGAACGCAGACGCGCATACACCCTGCTGAGTACCGTCCTCGTTGCCGCGGGAGCATTATCCGGCCTGGTGGTGACCGTCCTTCTCCCGCTCGGCACTCACTGGCTGATCCTGGCTGACTCGGCGACCTGCTTCGCCGCGGCAGCAGTGTCGTGGCGTCACCTTCGCCCGGACCGGCCTCTGCCAAGAGCCGAGCGCTTCAAGAGCTGTTGGAAGCCACCGCCCTCCCTCGTCCTCCTGACAGTGGCGGGCACGGTGTTCTCCATCGGCTACCTAGCGATGGTCATGTTCGTCCCGTTGGCGCTCTTCGACAGAGGCGCGGCAGCATGGGTTCCCGGAATCATCCTCATGGTCTCGGCGGCTGCCGCGCCCCTGCTGTCGGCAGGCCGAAACAGGGTGGCCGGTCACCGGAACCGTCCCCGTGAACTTGAGATCGGGCTGACGTTCACCGCACTCCTCGCAGCCGCCATGACCACCCTGCCCGGTGTGGTCTGGTTCTCAGCGGTCTATGTGTTGTGGACAGCGGTGAGTGCCGCCCTCCTTGGGGAATGGTCCGCCCGTGTCGCCGATCAGGCCCCTCCGCCGGACCGCACACTCTGGTTCGCCTTCCACGGGTCTTCCTGGGCCGTCGCCCAACCCGTTGTGCCGGCCTGCGTAGTGCTACTCGCCCCGGTCGCGCCCGACGCATTCGACGCCGCCTTGTTGGTCGCTCCGGCCGCACTGGCTTTGAGCGCGATATCGCTCCTTCTCATCGCGCCACCTCGTCCACGCGGGGAATCAGCTTCAGCTCCTCCTGAGCAGCGTGATGAGAGACGCTGACGCGGATGAGCTCAGCAAGCGGGGACGTGGCCGGACCGGTAGCCCGGCAAGCAAGGACGACGACCATCCCACCTTGCTGTCGGCCGACGAGTGAGAGGGTCAACGTTCCGTGGCGGGAGATGTCACAGAGGTGACCGCAACATGAGAATCTCGTCGCGATCGGGGCACTACGCACGGGCGCGAAAGCTGTTTCCTACCGGTTGGCACCCGGCTGCCAGAGGACGTCCCCTCGGGCGACGTTGGCCTGCCGGGCGAGGATGAAGAGCAGGTCGGAGAGCCGGTTCAGATACATCACCGCGGTGCTGTTCATGGTTTCCCCGTGCTCTTCCAGAGCGGCCCAGGTCGCGCGCTCGGCGCGGCGCACCACGGTTCGGGCCTGATGGAGGAAGGCTGCACCGGGCGTTCCGCCGGGGAGAATGAAGCTGCGCAGCTTTTCAAGATCCTCGTTGAACCGGTCGCACTGCTCTTCCAGGAACTCTATGTACGAGTCCTCGACACGAAGCGAGGCAGTGTCGCGCCCAGGTTCCGACAGGGGCGTACAGAGGTCCGCGCCTACGTCGAACAAGTCGTTCTGGATCCGCACCAGAAGAGTGGCGATCTCGTCCGGGAGGTTCCCTGCCGCGATGGCCACGCCGATTGTGCAGTTCGCCTCGTCCACGTCAGCGTAGGCCGCAAGCCTCTTGTCCAGCTTGCTCGTTCTGCTCATGTCACCAAGAGCGGTCGTGCCGTCGTCCCCCGTCTTCGTGTAGATACGGGTGAGGTTCACCATGGCGTACTCCAAGAGATTCGAAGTGAAATGAACTGTTACACGTGACGTGCGATCACCTTGAGCGCGAGTTCTCGTGCGTGGTCGGCTGCCGCCGGTCCACGGCTCGGATCGGGCGCCTCGGAGAGGAAGACGAGAGCCAGCATCAGCGCGGCGTCCAGTCGGCACACCAACAGGCACGGATCGCCGTCGGGCGGAACCGTTGCCGTCCTCGCGTATCCGCTGCGGATCGCTTCCACATCGAGCTCGTTCTCCGGATACCGGGCGTACTCGACCAGGCGCCCGCACTCCACCGAGGGGGATCCCAACAGGGCGTTCGACCAGTCCAGCAGGGCGACGGCCCGCCCCTGCCGGCGGCGGATGTTGTCGCTACGGACGTCGAGGTGCAGGAGGCTGTCCTCGGTGAGGCTGGTGAGATGGCTGGCGATGAGGGACGCGTCCGGCGGTTCGGGCCAATCGTCGACAAAGCGGCCGATCTCGGCCCAACGGCGCCCGATACGTGCGATGATCGCGCTCGCCGTGGACACTCCCTCCGACGCGACGGGCGTCAGGCGCGGCGGCGGCACCTGATGAAGCCGCGCGAGGAGCTGCCCGAGCGCGAAGGAGTCGAGATCCGATCCGTCGTCGGGGACATAGGCGGACAGCAGTACGTCGGGGGACGCGAACTCGTCCGCCAGGACGAGTTCCTTCGCCTGAGCGACGGGCAGACCGTGGGCGGCCAGATGCCTCGCGATCTCGTACTCCTGCAGGAGCAGGGCGCGGGTGTCCACATGGGGGTCATTGGCGTTCGAGTCGAACCGCCGGTGCGCGAGACGCACCGCGACGGGCTGCCCGTCGAGCCCCTGCGCCCGGTAGACGGAGAATTCCAGGCCCCTGCCGACCAGTTCCAGGCCGCTCAGGCCCCATCGCTCGGCCAGGCTGTCCAACTCGGCGAATCGCTCACTCATCATGTGCATCCTCGGGGGGCTTGCGGTCGTCGGTGATCCTGCTGTCCTTCAGCAAGGCGAAAGCAATAGGCAGGCACATCACCAGTGTGACCGCGCCGCCGACCGCGAAGGCCGTCTGCGGTCCCGCCAACGTGCTCAGCCAGCCGAAGAGCAGTGCGCCGAGGGGCATCGTCCCCCAGGCGAACAACCGGTACACGCCGGTCGCCCGGCCCAGGAGGCGATCCGGGATGAGTCCCTGCCGCAGGGTGACGGCCACGACGTTCCAGACCATGAGGCCGAACCCAGCGGCGCAGTAGGCGACGGTGACCACGTACACGCTGTCGGTCGCTGCTACAGCCAGGCCCGCGACACCCATGAGGGCCAGGTTTCCGATCAGGGTACGGACCCGGCCGATCGCTCCGGTCATATGGCTCGCGGCCACGCTGCCGACCACGCCTCCGGCGGCTCCGGCGGCCAGCATTGCTCCGTATGCGGCGTCCGGGAGCTCCAGCACGTCGCGCACCAGGATGACGAAGACGGCGATCTGTCCGAGGTACACAGCGTTGATGACGCCCGCGGAGACGGTCAGGGCGCGCAGCAAAGGGTCACGCAGCACGTGGACCAGGCCCTCGCGGATGTCGGCCAGGAGCCGCGGCCTGGCGGGGGACCGCTCGGGCTGCGGTCCGCGAACGCCGGTCAGCAGCACTGCAGACACCAGGAAGGAGACGGCGTCGAGCAGGAGGGGAACCGCCCTGCCCACCGTGAACAGCACGCCGCCGAGCACATGTCCCAGCAGATCGCGGCCCACCGTCTGGACCGCGAAGAGCCGGCCGTTCGCCGCCTCCAGCTTCTCCTTGGGAACGATGCTCGGCAGCAGCGCGAAGGACGCGCAGTCGAACAGCACCTCCCCGACGCCCAGCAGGAACGCTGCGGTCAGCAGGGACCAAAACGTCAGCCAGCCGCAGGCGAGCAGCACCACGGTGACAATCAGAGTCAGGGCGCGCAGCAAATCGGCGATGACCATCAGGCGGCGGCGCTCGAACCGGTCGGCATACGCCCCCGCCGGCAGGCCGAACAGCAGCCAGGGCACCGTCGTGGCCGCAGTGACTGCGGACACCTGGAACGCGTCGTGCAGCAGCGCGGCAGACAGCAGCGGAAGGGCGGCGAAGCGCATGCCGTCGCCGATCGCCGATGCGCTCGCGGCACCGATCACCTGGTGATAGCCGGAACTGAAGCGGAAGGTGCTGTGTGCGCTCACTTCGGGCTCCCCGGTGAGAACACGGCGCACCGCAGCTCGCTGGTGTAGCGATGACCGTGCACGCTCAACCAGCGTTGGTCAGGCGTGGGCAGCATTTCGGAGATCTCCAGCGTGCCGTCCCTCCGCGCGGCCAGTCGGCATAACTGCCGTACCAGGAGCGGAGCCTGCCAATCAACGTAGATCGGCTTCGGCTCACCGGGAACTTTGACGAAGACATGCCGGGGCACGCCGAGCTCGGAGCCCAGCCGACAGGCGGCGACGAACTCCGCGGCCTCCTTTCCGCCCATCTGCCCCACGGGGCCGTCGAAAGCAGCCGCACCGCGCAGGCGGGCGGTAGGAACCCGCCAAGTCTCGCGTTGCAGGACGACACGGCCGCAGCGGATACGAGGAATGTGCTCCAAGGTGGGGGCGTCCAGTCCCGCCCCGCCGAAGTGACGCGGGAAGGCGAACGGGGAGAGCGGGTCCTGGCGGATGCTCGGTCCGCCGGCAGGGGGCGCCATGAGACGCAGCCTGCCCACGACACCGTGGGCACGCAGCTCCAGCCGCCCGTCACGTAGCACGACGTACAGCTGGGAGGGTTGCACCACCCGGTCGCGGGACTGCCCGGAACGGCCGTAGACCTCCAGGTCGTAGCAGGGGTAGACGAGCTGCGTCGACGACTTATCCGGGTGGCCCCGGGACAAGTTGGCGAGGACCTCGCCGTCGTCGAGCAGGGACAGATAGCCCTTGTAGACCTCGGGCAGCAGCTCCGTGGCGCGTTCCTGGATCAGGGGACCGAAGCTGGTGTGAGTGATGACTTCCCGGACGGCGTGGCAGTCCCCGATCACCGCGGTGAACCGGCCCTCGCGCAGGTCCTGGCGGCTCGTGGCGGCGAACAGCACGTCCGGATCAACGACTGCCGCGGGTGTACGGGGATGGGCGGCGAGGATAGCCTCCATCCGGTCCCGTTCCACGACGATCTCCGGCCGGTCCACACCCCCCTCCCCGAGCAGGGCGTCGGTGATCACCTGGTCAAGCGCCCCCAGTTCGGCCTCGACGGCGGCGCATTCCCCCTCGAGGGCGTGCCGGTCCCGGAAGAATTCCGAGTAGAGGCGGTCCAGAGGGACCTCGACGTCGGCGCCGAAGCGGTCCGCCACCCACCGCGTGAGAATGGCGAGCTCACGCCGCATGCGCAGTCGTGGACGCGCGAGCACGGTCTCGTAGACGATTGACAGCTCGTCCGTGATGAAGCGGGCGATGTCCGGGCCGATGGTCAGGCCGACCGGCTCGCCGTGGGCCTCCTCGAACAGGATGCTCCGGTCGGCGTAGTGCAGGCCGCTGTTGCGGTTCGCGGGGGTTCCCGTCAGCTTCTCAAACCTGGCCTTGGTCGCGGCCAGTGCGGCCGGGCGCTCGGCGAGGGGCAGTTTCGCGAAGCGGGCCAGGTCCTCCTCGAAGTGACTGATGGCCGAGAGGACCGGCGCGGCCTGCTCCGGCGGAGCGGAGAGCAGCTGTCGGCGCAGGGCGGCCAGGGGCTCGTGGTCGCCGACGGGGATCTCGAACTCGGCGACCACCCATTCGCGCGCGACCAGTTCCTTCAGCACCTGGTCGAAGGGAGCGGGCGAGCCGAGTTCGGTGTCCCACTCCGCGCGCAGCTCGTGGAGGGTTCGTTCGCCGTCGCAGCGCCGCCACAGCCATTCCTCGTGCGCTGCCACCTCCCTGCCCCCGAGGTGCTGGAAATTCCAGTCGGTGTCCAGTCCGTCCCGAGTGGTGAATGCGTACAGGTCGATACGGCCGTCGCGCAGGAAGGACAGCGGGCGTCTACGCGGACGTACGACATCGGACAGGCCGGAAACCGCGGCGGCGCTCTGGGCGAGTTTCTCGGCGGCCCAGTGACTGAAGAGCGTCCGGCGTTCCATCTCCCGTTCCGAGGTCCACGCGATGCCCAGCGTGTCCCCGACCCGGCCCACGGTGAACGGTCCGAAGTGCGAGTGGGTCTCGTTCTTCGTCGTCACCCGCTGGAGGTACATCGTGAGCAGGTCGGTCATTCGGCGGGTGTGCCGGCCCATGTCCCCCTGGAAGGTGTCGAGCCATGCGGCGAACTCCGGATAAGCGGAGTCGTTCGACAGCAGCAGCACCTGCCGCAGGCGCTCGTCGCCGAACGCCCCGACCACGGCGGTTCTCGCGCGGTCTAAGCGGGTGCGGTGCCGGGCGATGAAGACCTCCTGTTCCCTGCCGAACTTCTCTGCGGACGCCTGGTAGGTGTGCAGGGTGCGCGCCGCCTCGTCGGGCAGTGTGGCGGTGGCGCGCCGCAGTTCACGGCCGGGCAGCGGCCGTAGCTGGCCCACGCGCGACGCCGACTGCGGGCAACCGGGGATCTGGTACTGCCGCAGTACCGGCTTGAGTTCTCGCGCCAGCGACGCCAGTCGGCCCCTGCTCTCCAGGAGCGCGCGGGCCTCGTCGGCGGCGGCGGTGTCGACGAGGGGCTCGAGCGCCTCCATCGAGAAGCCGGCCTGCCGCAGCACGACGACTGGTACGAGTCTCCATACGGCGCCCTGGACGGGCTTCGTGGTGCTCTGGGGGTCGTTGACGGTCGTCACAGCCCTGCCTCGGAACTCGTACGGACGGGACGACGGTCGTGCAGCGCGTCGATGGCTGTCAGGGGATCCGCAGGGAGCGCGGGCAGCAGGCCGGGGCGCGGTGCCCAGGGTTTGACCCGCACCCCGTGGTAGTCGGATCCGGCGGTCGCGACGAGGCCGAGCAGGTTGCACACGTCGGCGAGGCGGCCGCTGTCCGCCGGCGTGTGCCAGCTCGTCCACACTTCGAGCCCGGCCAGTCCGACTTCCCGCAGCGGCTCCAGCAGCGTCACGCACTCGGAACTGTCCAGGCCCGTCACGAACTGGCCCGGGTGGGCAAGGACGGCCACCCCGCCCGCCTCATCGATCCACGACAGGACGTCGATGACATCGGGCTTCTCGGGATGCTCCACATGAAGCAGCTGGCCGGGACGGCACCAGTCGGCGACGAGTCGACCGTACGCCTCACTCGTGTACTCGGCGAACCTCGGGTCGCCGTGGGCCGCCTCCAGTAGCAGGGCTAGATAGTCGCCCACATAGGCCACTCGGTGGCCGCCAATACGCCGCGCCACATCGTCCCAGGTGAGCGGCACTCCTATGGCCTGCACACGGTCGGTCCAGGTGCGCCACCACGCCAGTTCGGCGTCGTGGACGCCCCCGATCCGTTCCTTGAACCGCAGGTCATGGGGGTCGACGAAGTAGGCCAGGCAGTGAGTCTCCTCGCCGCGCCACGTGGCAGTCACCTCGCAGGCCGGTACAACGGTGAGGCGTCCGCTGACGGCCTTCTCGAACGCGGCGATGCCCGCCACGGTGTTGTGGTCGGTCACAGCAGCGACGCGCAGCCCCGCGTCGACACAGCGCTGTGCCAGCTCGCCCGGAGCCTCGTCCCCGTCGGAGTGCCGGGTGTGCAGATGCAGGTCGATCGGGGTGGCGAGAGTAGCGGACGCCCCCTGCATCAACGCACTCCCGGCAGGGTGCGCCGCCAGGACGCGGCCAGCCATCGCTCGTACTCGGGACCGGACGGGGTGTCCATGACCAGACACAGCGGCTCGATGATCCGCCCCGGGCCGCCGGCCAGGCCACCATGGAGCATGGTGAGGTTGTGGCCGAAGAGCAGGTCGCAGTGCTCGCCCGGGGCGAGGACTTCCCAGCGGCGTCGGAACTGCGCCCAGGTCAGGCCGGTGGCCATGAGCACCTGGTGGCAGAAGAGACGGGCCGCCTCTCCTTCGCACTCCCCGCAGGCACAGCGCTGGGCCAGCGGCACGGCAGCGGGGTAGCGGACCCGCTCCTCCTTCGTCAGCACGGCCTCGCTGTGGTGGAAGGAGAGGCCGTTCCAAAGGGATTCCTCCAGCCCGAGCATGACCCCGAACGACGGATAGGCACAGCCGTGCTCCGGCTGACGCTCCAGCCCCCGGCGCAGGTTGTCACCGATCCAGCGTGTCGCAGTGGCCAGCCGGTCGTCCCCCGTGTCGATGCTGCGCCGGTAGAGCACGTCATCGATGACGCCGAGCCAGTCGTAATACGTGGTGACGCTCAGCCCTTCTCCCACGTCGGGGAGGAAGATGCCCTGGTACATCTTGTGCGCGGGAGTGGTGGTGTAGCCGGAACTGCCGAATTCCCGCCACGCGGGATCCCAGTCGCGCACGTCCTGGAGACTGGGCGTCAGATACGAGCAGTGCTGTCCGTCGTGGTGGGGCAGCAGGGTCCGGGTGGAGAAACCCTCGGGTACGTACGTCTGCTGCGGCCGGTCGACCTCCAGCCGCATCTCTGCGGGGGCGCCACGGGCGATCAGCGCGGCGCGGATCCGTTCGGCCAGGGTCGTCGACAGCCGGCGGCTCTCCTCGACGCCCAGCCGTAGGCGGCCGACGCGGAACACAGCGAAACCGATTCGGTGGATGACATCGACGGCCTCGGCGGCCAGGTCCTCCAGCGCCTGCTCACGCTGAGTCTCTGGCCCGGAGACAAGCCCCGTGCAGTCGAACTGAGCCTCGGTGGGGGTGAACTTCACTGGAGCTCCAGGGGTTCGTCGGACGTGCTGTCGGACCAGGGCGCGAGCTCGGACGGGACGCACTCGGTGCGGAAGAGAAACTCGAAGAGCAGGCGTGCCGCGATCTGCGCCGTACCGCCGGACGGGTCGTAGCGAGGGGCGACCTCCGCCACATCGACGGCACCGACGGGAAGCACTCGAAGCTCCTCGTAGACGTCGAGGAGATCTCCGGTGCTGATGCCGCCCATGGTCACATGGCCGGTGCCGGTTGCCGCAGCGCTGTCGAGCACGTCGATGTCGAGCGAGACATAGACCGTGTCGCACCGTGAGCCGAGTTCCTCGATGAGGGGGCGCAGGGCGGCAGCGGCGCCGTCCTTGACGATCTGGGAGCCCGGCACGATGTGAAAGCCGCTGTCGATCAGCCCTCGGAACTGGTCGTACTTGGTCACGTCGCCCACCCCGACGAAGGCCATGTCCTCCGGGCGCATCTCCGGAATCTCGCTGATTCTACGGGAGTTGGATCCGTGGTACAGCGGCCCGTGCAGCGTGCTCCAGTTGCCGAAGTCGAAGTGGTGGTCGATGTTGATGAATCCCACGCGGCTCGCTCCGCGGTCGAGCCGCCCGGCGCGAAAGCCGGCGAACGTGGGGAAGGTGCACGAGTGGTCACCGTTGAGGAAGATCAGACGCGGCGCGGACTGGCTCAGACGGCGGCCCTCCGCCGCGACGGCCTGGAAGGTTCGCACGGTGTCGGTTGGGTAGACATGCAGGTCACCGGCGTCCGCGACCCGGGGAGCGCGGTAGCGGAAGGCCTGGCCGGTGCGGGTGTCCAGCATCCGCCATTGGCCCAGACTGGTCAGATAGCTGGAGAAGACCAGACTCGCCTGGCGGATGGCCCGAGGCCCCTCCGCGGCTCCCGGCCGGGAGCTGGCGGTGGCGTCGAAGGGAACGCCGGACACAACCCAGCCGTCCTCTCCCACGTCCACCCGGTCGGCGGGAGTGGTGGGGGCGCCGAAGAAGGTCGCGACGCCGGCCCATCCTGGCAGCGGGTCCTCCTCGAAATCCTCGGCCCTGACGCTGTTCTGCAGCGCTTCGAAGTCGGGGAGCTCGGTCATGTCACTTCTCCTGCACAGAGGGCGTGGGAACGGTCATCGGTGTGCGGATAATGTCGTGCGCCGCAGCGATCTTCTCGTGAAACAGGTCCCAGCTCGCTTCGGGAGACAGGTGCTGGGGCCGATAGACGACGGGTGCGTCCTCCCGCCAGTCGGCGAAGTCCCAGTTGAATATGCGCTCACGCAGCCGCGGGAAGTCCGGGGTGAGCGGATAGGGAACGAAGTTGTAGACGTTGAAGAGCCACAGTGCCGAACTGTTCTCCCGCATCCACTCGACGGTCTGGCCGTGCGCGGATTCTGTCTCCTCGTCGAGGCCGCCCATCATGTTGAGCACGACCTTCAGGTTGGCGTCGCTCAATTTGTGGATTTTTTTAGTGTAGTCGTCGAGACCTCGCGAGAGTTTGTTGAGTCGTTTCAGCATCTGGGAGTCGGCCGACTCGAAGCCGAGTTCCACGGCGACGACGCCGAGTTCGAGCATGGCGTCGACGATCCAGTCCTTCACCTGCATCACATGCGTCTGCACGATGAAGCGGTATCCGGGCCGGTCGCGGAACACGCCCAACAGGTTGCCGACCGCTTCGCGTGACTGGCCGAACGTCTTGTCACCGATATAGAAGAGCCGGGTGTCCGGGAACCGGGCGGTGAGTTCGTCCACTTCCTGCGCGAGGGCACTCTTCTCCACGAGGGTGAGCTGCTTGCTCCAGGCGTCGCCGCAGAACGAGCACTGGTACAGGCATCCATGGCTGGCGTTGAGCCGCAGAAGAGGCACCTGGCCTCCGTAGCCGCCGAGATGGCGGTAGTCCGGTGCCCAGGTGATCCGCTCGGACGCCAGCCCGGGCAGCAGGGGTTTCTCCATGTCGCCACCTGCTCCGGAGGCGAGCCCCACGAGTCTGCGCACGAAGGTGGCGTCGAGCTGGCCGCGGTGTACGGCATGGACGGCACCGTCCGGGGCAAGCGGAGCCATGTTCCCGCCGAGGACGACACGGCGCCCGGCGTGCTCCAGGTGTGTGGCCACGTCCAGCGCGAGGCGGAAGTTCTGGGCGAGGGGGGACATGAGGACCAGATCGCCGGGAGCCGTCGCGGCCAGCAGTGGGTCGGAGCAGGCTTCCGGTTCTGCCGGCGTCCTCGACAGGTCACGGAAGACGGAGTCGATTCCCGCGGTGTCCAGCAGGGCGGTCAGATGGGCGACCCACAGCGGCATTTCCCATAAGCCGTCGGTCGGGATGAAGTACTCGGGGAGCAGGGCCCGGAATCTCCGGTCGTAATCGCCGTAGTAGGCCGAAAGGTGAGGGTCGGGGTCATGGCTGGAGGGGAAGGGAAGTTGGACTATGCAGCTCTTGAGCATGGTCGCCCCTTTGCTCGATGATGACGTGGAGCATCCTCGATATGGATCAGTCAGCGGTACCGCGCGAGAAGACCGCACAGCGCACTTCGCTCGTGTGGCGTTCTCCCTCGATCTCGAGCCAGAGGTGCTCTGGCGAGGGGAGCATCTCGCTGAATTCCAGAGGAGAATCCGACTTCCGGGCGAGACGGAAGATCTGCCTGACGATGATGGGGGATTCCCAGTCGACGTACACCGGTTTCGGCTCGCCGGGGATTTTCAGGAAGCCGTGGCGAGGCAGACCCAGGTCACGGTGGAGCCTGCGGGCGGCGGCGAACTCGGCTGCGTCTCCCTTCGCTCGGCGCGTCCCGGGGCTCCACCCGCGAAAGGCATCCGCGGAGATGCGCCAGCGCTCTCGGTGCAGGACAACGCGGCCGCAGCGGATGCGCGGCAGATGGTCGTGGCCGGCGCTTCGCAGTCCGACGCCTCCGAAGTGCCGGGGGAAGGCGAACGGGGAGAGCGGGTCCTGGCGGATGCTGGGTCCGCCCGCCAGTGGAGCGAGCAGCTTCAACCGGCCTTCCACTCCATGCGCGCGGAGTTCCAGGCGTTCGGCAGTTGCAACGACGTACAGCTGGTGGGGCTGAAGCACGCTGTTCCGGCTCTTCGAGGACAGGCCGTAGACCTCCAGGTCCGGGCAGGGATAGGTCAGCTGAGCGGCGGTCTTGTCCGGATGCGCGCGGGAGAGGTCGAGCAGTACCTCGTCATCGTCGAGAAGGCCCCGGTACCGCGCGTGGACCTCGTCGAGCAGCTCAGGAGCCTCGGCCTGCATCAGCGGGGCGAAGCTGGAGTGGGTGAGCGCCTCGCGGACGGCGTGGCAGTCGCCTACGACGGCGAGGAAATCGCCCCTCGCGAGCGCGTCGGCGTCCCGTGCGGCAAGCATGACGTCCGGATTGCACAGCGCGGGTGGCGTGGCCGGATGGCGTCCGAGTAGTTCCTCCAGCCGATCTCGGTCGACGATCGTCTCGTGCTGATCGCCGGTGACCCCTTCGAGTAGCATGGCGGTGATCTCGTGGTCGAGCGCCGCGATGTCCCGGTCCACTTCCTCGCATTCCCGGGCGAGGCGCGGCTTGTCCTCGAAGAAGCCGGCGTAGAAGTGCTGGAGGGGAACAGGGTTCCCCACGCCAAAACGTTCCTTCATCCAGCCATGCAGGATTTCCTGCTCCCGGCGGACACGAAGCCGAGGAGCGAGGAGCGTCAGTTCGTAAACCACGGAAAGTTCGCGGCTGATGACGTCCTCGACGTCCTGGCCGAGGATCATGTCTCTGACCGGGCTGTAGGCCTCTTCGTAGAGAATGCTCCGGTCGGAGTAGTGCAGGCCCTGGGAACGGTTGGCCGCGGCCCCGGTGACTTCCTCGAAGGTCTTCTTGAGCTGGCCCAGCAGGGCTGCGCGGTCTTCGACCGGGCCTTCGGCGAACCGTCGGAGCCTGTCAGCGAACCACCGCACCACCGCGAGATCGGGCGCCCCCTCCCTCAGGTGTCCGGACAGCGCTTGGAGGGGATCGGCGGCCCCGACGGGAATCTCCCATCGCCCGATCAGCCAGTCCTTGCTGACCAGTTCGTGCAGGACCTCGTCGAAGGTGCGACGGGGTGGGGTGCCCTCGCGGCGCGTCCATGCGGCGCGGAGCTGTGCCACCGTGCGTTCGCCGTCACACCGCTCCCACAGCCATGACTGGTCGTCGTCAAAGGTGTCGGCCGTCACCTCGACGAAGCGCCAGTCGTCCGGCATGCCCGTCCGTGTCTCGAACGCGTACAGCTGGATCCGTGCGCCCTCGCTGAACGCGAGCGGGCGACGCCGGGGGCGCACGGCCTCGAAGGGCTCCGGACGGCCGCTGAACGCCTCGGCCATCGCTTCACCCGCCCAGTGGCTCAGGAAGGCGACGCGACGCAGCGGACCGAGGGACCAGGAGATGCCTGTGGTGCCCGGTGACAGCCGGGCCACCGCGAGGGGGCCGAAGTGTGAGTGTGTCTCGTTCTTCGTCGTGACCCGCTGGAGGTACATGGTGAGCAGGTCTGTCATACGCTTGACATGCCCGTCCGACCCTCCTCCGCCACCATCGATCCAGCCGACGAACTCCTCATAGCGAGCATCGTTCGACAAGAGCAGAACCTGCTGAAGGGCGGGATCCCGGAACAGGCTCACGACGGTCCGGCGAGCGCGGGTGAGTGCGGCGGCGTGGTCCTCCTCGAAGGCGACCCACATACCGTCCAGGGCCTGAACCGAATCCTGGTAGCGCCCGGCCAACTTCAGAGAGGCGGGGGCGAGTTCCGCCTCCAGCCGCGCGAGGTCCCGTGGCGGGAAGGGGCGCAACATGCCCACCCCGGAAGCGATGTCGCCCTTCGTGCCGACGCGCTCCTCACGTAGTGCCGCTTTCAGCTGCCGCCCGAGCCGAACCGCCTCATCACGACGGGCGAGTACAGCGTCCGCAGCTTGCACTGCCGGCACGTCGACGACCTGCTCTAAGAGGGAGCAGGGGAACCCTGCGTGACGTAACAGCGCGATCGGGGCGAGCGACCACTCGTCGCCCTCGTCAGGCCTTCCGTCCCGGGCACTTCCACCCGGAAGTCGTGTGTCATCCTGACGCTGCCTCAGTCCGTCCACCATTGCCCCCATTGGCCGTCAAGTGATCACGACAGTGCGTGACACTAGTCATGCACTGAGGCGTCTTCAACGGAATATACGTAGGCTCGCCAACTTCAAGCCAAGGATGGCGTGATCACTCCCTCCTTTCCCAGACGGCCGTTTACGGCCTCTTTCGTCTCCTCTGCGGGCGGTCGGCATCTCCCTTTCTCGCAACGCCCGACTCAGTTGCTTCCTGAAGGAGTCGTACGGCGAGGGTGAGAGGTGTTCCGCAGCGGAGTGGTTGAGCGATGGTGAGTTCCGTGTGGCGGTCCATGAGCAAGGCGTTTTCCACATATGCCTGCACAACCTCAGGGTGCGGGATGGCCATCACTTCTCTTCGCCTTAGATCGGAGGGAGCAACTGTTAAGGGAAGATGGCTGGCGGCGTCGAGCGGCTGTGGCGAAGTCGTGACCGTCGGTGGAAGGGGCGTCCGCGCCATGGATACGTGGCAGTATCGGATCAAAGCAGATCAGTTCCCAGAAATGATCCTGCGGTGTGGGCTTCAGTCAGCACAAGGGCAGTACCGCCAATGAAGTAGCCAAAACCATAAGGGCGTTGGCTCCCCGATCCGTGCAGGACCGTGAGTAAATCATCGCGTAAACGGTTCCGGTGGAGATCACCACCGGGCGGTCTGCCGGAATCCCCGTGTCCGCGAAATCCTATTGCCCAGCAGTGGAAGTCCCGCGCAAGAAGCCCGGCCAGAGGATTCCACATAGCTGTGTGCATCCCTGTTGTGTGGCAGAACAGCAGGTCGGGCCCATGGCCGCCCAGGTCGTGGAGAGCAAGGGAGAAGTCGCATGTGTCCTCGAGTGTTGTCATTCTCCAGCCACTCCTCAGGTCTGCCGGGTCTTCACCTGCCCCGTGGGACGCGGGCGCTCACCGGTGGAACTTGGTGACTGCGGAAACGGCGGGGTTTTCACTTCAGTCGTTTGCCGTTGCTCAACCATTCACCTGTACGGTCGCGCACGGCATGAGTCCCGGGGGCCGTCTAGCGATGGTGTGAGAGTGAAGTCATTCATTTCACCTATTCGGCAATCAGTGCTCCTGGTGGTGGTGCTGTCGCGCGACGATTGAGTCCTGCTGCACTGGATCGAGAGTGATCGGGTATGTCCCCCACTGCGACGCTCGACCGGCGGTTCACCTATAGCGGCCTTGCAAGAATTTCGAGGGGAGGTGAAAGCTCTTTGGTCTTCCCGCTCGGCAGGGTCAGGGGGAAGATCACTTGTCAGTCTTCTGACTCAAAGGGGCCAGGGCGTGCAGATTCCTCCCTCTACATCCTCAGAATCGACTGGCGGGCGCCCCCGCTGGTTCTTCTCCTACGGACACACTGGTGGCCCATTTCGAATGATTCCGCCGACTCTTTCCAGGTTTTCCATCGATGGGCTACTCGCAGGGTGGGGCTCGACCTCGGTGCGGTGGGAGGCTCGTGCGAGCGTCGCGGCGATGGGTAAGCGGGTCGGTGAGACGGTCGGGCCGTAGCGATGTGCAGGACCTCGGCGCGCCCGGGGCCCTGCAGTTCGAGGTCGTGGCTCCGGGCTATTGATCAGGAGTACACCGAGAGTCGACGAGATCTTAAGGAGGCTGATGTGAGGCAGGGGCAGGTAGAGGCTGGACGGTAGGGTTGCGGTGACGTTACCGCCCGACATGGAAAGTTACTTACTGTGACCACTGCTGCTGTGGCCCCGTCGACTTCGGATTTCTACTGCCACCAGGCCATTCCTGGACTCACGCCGGTCAAGGTGGTGGTGGAGACCGAGGACGTGCTTGCGTTCGAGCACACCAACCCCGCCCACCCGGTGCACGTCGTGGTGGTACCGAAGAAGCACACGCCGTCGCTGATCGACCTCGGCCACGGAGGTGAGGAACTGCTGGCGAAGGTCATGGCAGTCGTAGGACAGGTCGCAGCGCAGATCAAGGAAGAGCACGGCGCAGCTTCCGTCACCACGAACGTCGGGCTTTACCAGGAGTCGCAACACCTGCACTTCCACGTGTACCACCGTGGCGAGTCCGACGAACAGATCCTCGCGATGTACGGGCACCACGACGGCTGAGCAAGCCCTACCGCGCGTGACGGTTGCGCCCTCGCCTGGCGGCGGCAACGGTCTCCTGCGCGATCAAGTCGGAAGCCCGGTGGATGACCTTCGGATCGGGCCCCTCCTGTGTGGGCCGGCTGGGGCTGCTGGCCAGCTCCATGCATGCCTTGGCGAGAGACGCTCCGCCGTGTAGCCCCTCGTCGTCAGGGATCACGATGCACTGTCCCGGGTGTCGTCGCGCGTAGGCGGTGGCGTTGTCGAGCTGGTCGCCGCGGCTGACCGTGGCAGGCAGCGGAATGAGTACGGCCCGCTTGCCGAGCGCTTCGAGCTCGGCAAGCGTCGTTGCGCCGGCGCGTCCGATCACCAGGTCGGCGAGCCACAGGGCATCGGCCATCTCGTCGTGCAGGTACTCCAGTTGCCAGTACCCCGGTACGTCCTGGTAGGAGGGGGCGAGGTTTCCCTTCCCCCGGACGTGAACGACCGCGAAGCGCGCACACAGGGAATCGAGTTGGCTCTGTACGGCGTCGTTGATGCGCTGGGATCCGCTGCTGCCGCAGAAGATCAGCAGTACGGGCTTCCCTGCAGGAATGCCGAGTCGCTTGCGCAGCCTCTCCGGTTCGCCGGTGGCGAGGTCGTGGCGCAGCGGCAGGCCGGTGACGGCGGATTTGCGGGCGAGCCATCGCGGTGACCCAGTGGGGGCAGCGACGGACAGGCAGACCCGGGTGGCCATCCGGGCGACGATCTTGTTGGCGAGGCCGAGGGAGTGGTCGGACTCGTGGACCACGATCGGGACTCGGCAGAGCCAGGCGGCGATTCCGACGGGCACGGAGACGTACGAGCCCTTCGAGAACAGGGCATCGGGCCGTTCGCGTCGCATGGCCCGTACTGCGGCCCCGATGCCGCGCAGCACAGTGATGGGCATCAGCAGGTTGCTCCACGAGCCGTAACGCTTCAGACCCGCGGATGGCACAGGGCGAAAAGGGATGCCAGCTTTCTTGGCGTATTCGTGTTCGATGCTGTCCGAGCGTCCGAAGAACACGAGTTCTTTTGCGCCCTGTTCGGGGAGCCGAGCGGCTACGGCAAGGGCGGGGACGACGTGTCCGGCGCTGCCGCCTCCGGTAATTCCAATTTTCATCTAAATCGCACCTGGCTCGCGTGGTCGCGTTTCATTGAAGGGCACGCCCATGTCTTGGTATCCAGCGACGACCGGCCTCGTGGGCTGGTCGCCTGAGCAGCGCTGGCTGGCGGTGACTTCGTCGGGCCGGCTGGATTCGAACCAGCTCCTCGGCAACACTTATGCCGTGCTCCTACCTTTGAGCTACGGCCCGTTGATGGTTCCGAGGCTAGAGGCAGGGAAGAAGGTCCGTCAACGCCGCACTCATTATTGGCGGCAAATGTTGCTCACCTATTTCTGCGCTTTCTGATCTGGCTTTATCTTGGTTTTCGGCAGGCGAATTCTGACGCCGGACGATAAATGCCAAGCGGCGACTTGAGGTGGGTTCAGACGGGAATGCGGATGGGTTGGCGCAGGCTCCGAGTGTCCGGGATCTGGCTGATTGGCGTTCGGCGCGTCCGGGACGTCCACCGGTCGATGAACTCGACCTCGTCCTCTTCCTGCTGGGGGGAGAGGACCAGGGTGTGCGGGATGCCGAGCAGGTTGGCGTAGCGGAACTTTTCGCCGGCCGTCTCGGGCCGGTCGTCGACGAACAGAGCTGCTCCGCGGTCTCGCAGGTGTCGTACGACGTGGTCGGTGCGCTCGCGCATGGCGGGCAGATCAGGGCGCAGGACGACAATATGGAGGTCGGCGGGCCCGGTTCCCGCCTTCCACCGGAGCCCGTCCTTGTCGCGTTGGAGGTCGGCGAGGGTCTGCAGGCAGCGGGTGATGCCGATGCCGGAGCAGGCCATGTACGGGGTGCGCGCAGTGCCGTGCTCGTCGGTGAAGGACAGGTTCATCGGGGCGGCGTACTGGGTGCCGAGCTCGAAGACGTGGGCGAGTTCAATGGCGCGGGCTTCGCGGTAGTGCCCTTCCTCGCAGTGGCCGCACCTCATGCCCTGAGCGGCTCGGTGGAGGTCGTCGGCGGTGGGCGAGAGGGCCTCCAGACCGGCGGCCCCCGACCAGGCGGCGTTGCGGCGCAGGCCGGTGGCGCCGTCGGCGATGGAGAACTTGTCCAGGTGGGCGACGGAGGTGTCGAAGAGGGTGGTCGTTCCGGTGCAGTCCCAGGGGGTGAGGGTGCCGGCCTCCTTGCCGAACAGCTCGGGAAGTTGGGCTGGGTCCAGGAGGTCGACGCGGGCGGCGCCGGTGGCGGCGGCGAGTTTGCGGGGACTGACCTGGAGGTCGGAGCGGATCGCCACGGCTGCCGGTGCGATCGAGCCGTCGTGGCGGGTGAGCGCGAAGACGATGACGTTGACGACGGGGTCGTTCTGCGGGGCGGGGTGGGCCCGTAGGACGGCAGTGTCGCCTCGGTGGCCGCAGTGGTCGCAGACCAGGATCGTGCTCTGCCCGGTGTCGCCGAGGATCAGGTGCTCGGTGCTTGGGCCTGCCGAGATGCTGCCGCCGTCGGCTGTGGCCTGGAAGACGCCGGTCAAGCCCATCCCCAGCAGAGCAGCGCGGCAGGCGTCGTTGAGGAGGTTGACCGAGGTGCGCATTCCCTCGGGGGTGGTGTCGAAGGTGTAGGCGTCGGCCATGGTGAACTCGCGGCCGCGCATCAGCCCGCCGCGCGGAGCGATCTCGTCGCGGTACTTGGAGGTGCTGAGGAACAGGCGGACCGGGAGATCGCGGTGGGAGCGCAGGTGGTCGCGCACGGTGGCGGCCGCGATCTCCTCGGAGGTCGGGGCGAGACACATCTGTTCGCCGCTCCTGCTCGTCACCGTCAGCAGCGCGCCCTCGGCCTGGTAGGCGGCCCAGCGGCTGGACTGCTCCCACAGCGTGCGGCTTTGCAGGGTGGGGAAGGTGACGGTGTTCGCGCCGCGTTCCTCGAATGCTCTCCGGGCGACCCGGGTGAGCCGGTCATGGACGCGCAACCCCAGCGGGAGCAGGGTGAACACGCCGGTGGCGTCGGTTTTGGCGACGTAGCCGAGGGATTCCAGCAGGTCCATGGTGGGGGCGTTCGCATCGGCGGCGCGGCGGCGTACGGGGGGCCACAGGTGGCTGGCGTACAGCGGGGTGTCAGACATGCGTAGCTCCCAGCACGGTCTTCGACAGGTTGCGCAGGTGTGCGGTGGTCGTGGTGATGTCGTGGCGGCGGGCGCTGGTCGCTGCGGCGCTGCTCAGGGTGCGGCGGAGGCCGGGGTCGTCGGCGAGCTGGTCGATGCACGCGGCCAGGCCGGCGGCGTCGCCCGGCTGATAGGCCAGGGCCCCCGCGCCAAGGGTGTGGCGCAGGCCGGGCAGGTCGCCGTAGACGACCGGGAGTCCGTGGGCCTGGGCTTCGACGGCGACCAGGCCGAACGCCTCCAACTGCTTGGTGGTGAAGAGGAACGCGTCGAAGTCGGCGAAGCGCTCCCACAGCTGCTCGCGGGGCATGAACGGATCGAACCGGACGCGGTCAGTGAGGCCGAGGTCGTCGACGAGGGCTGTGAGGCTGGGCAGTTCGTTGCCGTTGCCGATGACGGTGAGGTGATGTTCGCCGGCGGTACGGGTCATGGCTTCGATCGCGGTGGTCGTGGACTTGTTCGCGTCGAGGCGCCCGGCATGCAGCAGCTGCAGCCGGCGCCTGTTGGTGGGCTGGACGGTGGGGTGGTCCGGTAAGGGGATACCCCAGGGGACGGTGATCAGGCGGTCGGTGAACTTCCCCCGGGTGAGGGTGTTCACCTGGTCCGCCATGGCGGCGTTCGGTACGGCGACGGCCGTACTGGCCGCCACGATCTCGATCAGCGCGTTGCGTGCCTGGTCGTTCTCGGCGGCGGCAATCACGTCGGTGCCGTGGGCGATGGAGATGAGGGGGGTATTGCCCTTGGCTCGGGCGAAGGCGAGCGAGAGCCCGAAGCCCAGGTGCTGGGCGTGGATGAGGTCGGGGCGACGGTGGCGCAGTAGCCGCTCGACCTCCTCGGTCAGCTCCTCGGTGTACCGGGTAAAGCGCGGGCCGTACGGCTGCTTCGCTGCGGCGAGGTCGATGGTTTCCTCGAAGGAGTGCTGCCACACACCGGATCCGGGCAGGGCCAAGAACGTGGTGCGGAAGTCGGGGGCGAGCTGCCGGTACACGTCACTGCACCAGATGGTGGAGCCACAGGAAGGCTCCAGGGGCAGGTCGACGCCGGTCATGATGAGCGGTCGGGTCATCGGGCTGCTCCCGGGGGTGTCTCGGGGCGGTAGGTGCTCAGGCCGGCGCGGAGCATGGCCGACACCCCGGCCCAGCCGATCGCGCAGGCGGCGTCGATGACCGACAGGCCCGGTTCGAAGCCCTGCTTCGGCCAGGCTTGGGCGTAGCGCGGGTGCCGGCCGGTGAACTCGTTCCAAGCGACGGTGATCTTGTGTTCGGCGAGCGCTACGGTGTCGAGGTACTGCCGCGTGCCCGAACCGGCCCACAGCTCGCGCTCGCCGGCTGCGGAGCAGATGTGTGCGAGCCGCTCGGTCTTGCCGTCGGCGGCGGTCGAGGGCATTTGGGAGGTGAGGAGCAGGGAGGTGCGGGAGCCGAGCGCGAGAGCGATCTGTGTCACGAGGTCGGTGGTCAGGTCGGCCAGCCACCGGTGGCCAGTGGACAGCGCCGGCTCGATGACCTGGAGCGCTTCGTCGGTGTACGGGCAGCGTCCGTACGCCAGGCGCAGCGTTTTGACCATGCTTGGTGCGTCGAAGCCGTCGGCGATCCGCGTGTCACGGATGAGTTGCCCTGTGGCACGGACCACCGGGACGGTGAGCCAGACGGAGCCGTTGGCGGTTTTGATCCGGTTGCGGTTCTGCCATCCGCCCTGCGTGAACTGCACGTTGTCGTACAACGCGACGCTGGTGCAGGCGATCAGCGCTTCGCAGAAACCGAGCCACGGCATGAACGGTGGCTGTTCGATGTAGATCACGGGCTACTCCTGTTCAGGCACGGGGTGCAGCAGGGTGAGCAGGGGCGTTTCGAACGCCTCGAAGACACGGCCCGCCGCGGTGTCCGAGGGCCGCAGCCGCCATCCGGCCGCCGCCGCGCGCTGGCGGGTGTAGGTCTCGCCCAGATACCAGCGGCCTCGTTGCGACTCGTGACGGGCCAGCGCCTTGACCTTGTCGTCCAGGAAGGCCGTGATGTCGACGAGGACGCTCGGGGCGAAGGCGCTGCGCGGGGCATGCGGTTCGCCGTACAGCACGGTGCGGCAGGACGGCACACGGGTGACGGCGTTGGCGGTGGCCGCCGCGAGCGCGCGGTGGTCCTGGTGGTCGTTGTCCGCGTGCGGGCTGTGGGTGATCACGGTGGTGCAGCGCAGGCGTACGAGCTCGCTCTCGATGGCCGAGATCAGGATCCGGTCGGCGTGCAGTGCCCCGTCGGCGAGGCCGAGACAGGTCACCTTGACACCCGCGCCGTCCCAAGCCGCTTCGGCCTCGCGTACGCGCTGGTCCCCGTTGAGGCGCACTCCGCGGGCCACGTCGGTGAGCGAGACACCGTTGGCACCGTGAGTCGCCATCAGCACGCTGACGTCGGCGCCGAGCTGGCGGTAGCGCCGCAGGGTGCCGTAGGCCAGCAATTCGGCGTCGTCGGGGTGGGCCACCACCGCCACCACACGTTCCGTGGCGGTCGAGTCCTTCGTGGGAGGCACTGGGTCACCGCCTCTTGAAGTCGCGGTGGATCTGGGAGGGCATCGCCTGGTCGGCGCCCTGGTACTTGCCGTCGTACAGAACGATGTCGCCTTCGACCGTCCAGAATGTGACCTGCCCGATCCTCAAGTTCGGGTAGATCCTCACGGGCTGCACCGCGTGCAGTTGCAGTGTGAGGTGGTTGTGCGAGCCGATGTCGATCAAGTCGGCGGTGACGTGGACGAACAGTCCGAGCCTGGCCACGGAGGAGCGGGCGCGGATGATCGGCACGAAGTGGTCGCTGCCGATGCGCTCCGCGGTGGCGGCGAGGTAGATCCGGTCCGGGGCGAGGACCATGCCGTCGGGTGGGATCGTGTGCGATTCGAACGGGTTCTCCCGGGCGCAGTCGAGGCTCTCGTTCGAGTACCAGCCGATGGTGTCGCCGAGGTGGAAGTCGTAGCTGTTGGGGCTCAGGAGGGCAGGAGCGAACGGGGAGATCTCGATCTCCCCGTTCTTGACCCGCGTATGAATCTCGGGCCCGGTGAGAATCACGCTGCGGCCTCCTCTCGTACCGGAGCGCCGGCCAGGGCCCGTGGGGAGCAGGGGGACGGGTCGCTGAGCATGCCGTAATGGCCGAGGTAGGGCATCGGGGCGCCGACCCTGTCCCAGAAGGACACCTGGCCCACACGCATCCCGGGATAGATAGTGAGGGGCTGGACGACGACGATCTCCAAAGTCCACTGGTGGACGGCCCCGAGTTGTCCGAGGTCGGCGGAGATCTGCAGAAAGCAGCCGAGGCGCCCGAGCGAGGACCGGCCGATCAGGGTCGGTACGTAGCGGGGGCTGCCGATCCGCTCAACCGTGGCGCCGAGGTAGACCGTGCGAGGCCGCAGCTCGTACCCGCTGTTCGGGATGCGGATGGTCTCCAGCTCTGTCTCCCTGCGGGGGTCGGCTGGAGTGCCGACGGTGACCTTCAGCACGTCACCGAGGCAGTAGTTGTAGCTGTTGGGATTGACCAGGTCCGGATCGAACGGATCGATGGTGATGTCCCCGCGGGCAACGGCCTGTTGGATGGCGGAACCGGTGAGGATCACAGACCGCCGCCAGTGCCCACGTGGCCCACGTAGCTCTGCTTGAGTAGGCGCCGCTGTCCGGCAGGCACCGCTTCCTGCCCCTGCCCGAGCGGCATCCGACCGTGCGCGTAGCGCCACTGGTCGAAAACGAGCAGTTGGCCCGGCGCCAGCCGGACGGTGGTGCGGTGCTGATAGGCGGCGTCGACCAGCCGGTCGAACGCTGCGGTGATGAAAGGGGCGGTGTCGCTGTCGGCCTCGACGAGGTCGCCTCGCCGGAGGTGGGGGAGCATCTTGCTGGTGAAGCGGATCGGTGTGCCGACGTCGATCCGCTCGGGCAGCACAGCGAACCGGGAGAGGCTCTCGCCAACGCCGTGCACTCCCTCGTCGGTCCAGTAGGAGAAGACCGGCCTGCTCAGCAGGTTCCGGTCGGCGACCGGCAGATCGCCGGCGGCGGCCCACAGGTCGGACAGAGCTGATGCGCCCCCGCCTCGGGGGTCTTCGCGGACGCAGTACAGGGCGATGTAGCGCGGGCTCAGCTCGCGGTCCACCAGGTCGACGTGCAGCCGGTTCTCGCCAGCCCCGTGGGTTCGGGCGGGGTCGACGTCGGTGCGCACTTCCAGGTCGCTCCAGCAGCCGTCGGACGGATACACGCTCAGCACCGGGCCCAGCGCCGACAGCAGTCCGAGACTCAGTTCGAGGTTGCGGCGGTGGTCCGTGCCCTCAAAAGAGACCACCGACTGTCCGGCGCCTTCGCCGGTGAGGCGGTCCGCGAACTCGCGCGGTGCGGTGGGGCCGTGCACCAGGTCATGGCCTTCCAGGGCCAGCACGTCGCTCATCAGGACTCCGTAACGAGATCGGTGAGGATGCCGCGCAGCGTGCGCGGCGGGACGACGGGCCGGGCCGCGAGGCCCAGCCGTTCGGCGAGATAGCTCGTGGTCGCCAGCGAGTACGCAGAGGTCGAAGCTGCGGACGGGGGGTATGTGACTAGTTCCTCGCCGATCAGGCGCGCCTGATCGCGGACCGCCTGTATGTCGCGTTCGCCGTCCACGAGAACGAGGTCGGCGTCGAAGGGGGCACAGTTCATGAGGGACTGGCGGGTGACGGTCTGCGGCAGCCCGTCTCGTAGGGTCCACAGACTGAGGACGAAGGCGTCGGCGCCGGTGGCAGCCTGCGCCCGCTGGGCCAGCAGGCGCGCGACGTCCCCGCGGTCCGGGAGAGGAGCGGGAAGAGCACCGATCCGTTCGGCGCCCCAGGCCGCGTACTGGGACAGCGCCTCCGCCAGCCCATCTGGAGCTGCCGGGCCCGATGCCGCCGAGACAGTCTCGACGGCGAACTGGTGGACGCCGCGGCGATCAAGGCTGAGACGCAGGAATCCCTGGCCGGTCTCCGGCGCCTTGGCGACATGCCGGCCAGCGGACGCCCAGTGGTACCACGGGCCGTGACAGTGTCCGGATACGACCACCGGCAGCGGCCAGCCATTCTCCTGATCGGCGACGTCGAGGCCGAAGCCACTGTGGCTCACGCCGATCACGATGTCGGCCCCGGCGGACAGCAGCCGGTCCCGCTCGGCCGCGATCAGCTCCGCCGACGGATCTACGAACTCGAACCCGGCACGCTCGTGGTCCGGGACGGCTTCGTACGCCTGTCGGCCCAGGTACCCGACGATGCCCACCCTCAGCCCGCGATCCGGAAGCAGCAAGCCGCTTTCCCAACGGCCCGAGAACCCCTTCGGCGGCCTGAGATTCGCGCACACCACCGGCGGGAACCGGTCGGGGTTCTCCAGTCGCATCAGATCGGCGAAGTCGTGGTTGCCCGGCACGAGCGCGTCGTACAGGTCCGCCAGGAACCGCTCCTCCACCCTTCCCTGGGAGAACTCGTGGAAGGCGTTGCCGCCGAAGAAGTCCCCGGCGTCCACCACCCATGCACCGCGGGCCCGGTGCTCGCGCGCGGCGGCCAGCAGGGCGTGACCCCCAGGGATGCTGGAGTGGAAGTCGTTCGTGACGATCAGCGGCGGGGTGTTCATCGGAGCCTCTCGATGGACACGACACGCAGCGCCTCAGGTGCCTTCGGCCAGAACTCGGAGCGGGAGATTCCGTCGACCTCGCACAGTCGAAGGCCGCCCGCTTCTTCTCCTGCCGCCTGATACTGGTCCAGCGTGTGGCTCGGCACGACCACGAGCCCGCGTTCCACCTTCGGCGTGGAAGCGAAGACATGCCGTGTGAGCGCTGCCGACAGCTCCCAGTCGAACGGCATGATCGCCAAGAGCACAGCGCCGTGGGTGAGGCCCTCGTCGAGGTCCACCTCACGGACGTCCGAGATGCTGACGCGTGCCCGCGGGCCGAAGCGCCGCAGCACGTCCTGGAGGATTCCTCCCAGCCTCCCATCCTTCTCTACCGCCCAGATCCGGCGGCCGGTCTCGGCTACCGCGCCGGACAGCGTGCCCAGCCCAGCCCCCACCTCCAGGACCTGTCCCCGGTCCGGCAGTTCGGCACAGTCCAAGAGCCGGTGAGCCGCGTTTTTCGACCGCAGGAAGTGCTGGCCGAGATCGGTACGGACGTCGAATCCAGCCTCCGCGAGAAGGTCGGCGGCGGCCAGAGCGTCTCCGGAGAGCGGTGTGCGTGCCCGCTCATGGGTGTGTCGCGTCATCCGCGGGGGTGTCCCTTCGAGGTCCTGGGGTGTGGCGGTCACTGAGGTCTCTCCCATCGGCTGTGGGGACGGTCGAGCAGTCGTAGTGAAGGCAAGACATCGTGTGCTGCACATCGGCAGGCCGGCGGTTCGGGCTTCCCGGTCGGCGGTGGAGTACACGGATCGTGCGATCGGGGACGCTGCGCCAGCACGGTCACGGCACCCACACATCGTCCTGCCGGGAGGAAGCCGAGTCATTGCCGTCACTGGTTGCGGGCATTGCGGGCAACTCGCAATGCACGCAACGCCGTTCCCAAGCGCCCTCCCCTCGGGGCGGCTCCTCGGATACCGTGACGCACAGTCAGCCTCATTGCCGGGGGTGCGTAAATGATTACGGTCAGTCGATCGCGCCGCGCCGCTATCAAGAAGACCGCTACCGAGATCCGGGCACGGTGCCTGCACAGCGGTCGCGGGGTCGAACAGACGGTCGAGGTGATCTGCGCTGAGCTCACCGAGGTACGGCTGCTGGAGGCGTGGCGTCTGGCGCTCGGCTGGCCTCGGTCCCGCACCATCGAACAGGTCGGAGCCTTGTACCGGTCCCGCGGACTGCTGCCGCCGGGCCTGTCGGAGTCGATGCTCTGCCGATGGGAACACCGGCCCTACGAATGGCCCAGCCCGGAGTACGTAGAGGCGCTGTGCATGGTCTACCGGGCCCGGCCGGAACAGCTTGGACTCGACCGTGCCGCCGGCCGCGATCGAGCCGAGTGGGGGCAGCCGAGTGTATACAGTGCTTCCGGGCCTGAAGCGTGCGTCGTTCCCGCACGGGAAAGCATGGTGAGCATGACGACCTCTGCCGGTCTGCCGGCCGTCCGGGACTCTCTGCACCTCGCGCTGCTCGCTGACCCGGCGGGCAGCTCGGCAGTCGTGGATCTGACCGAGGCCGCGATCGAGCACTACGCCCTCGGCTACAGCAAGCACCCGCCTCACACGCTCTTCATGGAAGTGCACGGGGCCCGGGGCCTGTTGATGCGGGCCCTTACCAGCAGTCCCCACACTCCGGAGCGGATCGAGATTGAACTGCGGCGTGGCGTCGGCTGGCTTTCCGCCCTGCTGGGCAACCTCGCCTTCCACCTCGGCGATCCCACCGGTGCGCGCGTCCACCTTGCCACCGCCGTCACCTACGGCGACCGCGTCGGCGATGCCCGTCTGACGGCCTGGGCCTGGGGCGCTCAAGCGATGGTCGCGCGGGCCGCGGGCCAGCACCCTGTTGCTCTGGCACACGCCGAGCGCGGCGCGGCCTGCGCGCCCTCCGGGCTGCCGCAGGCCCAACTGCACGCCTGGGCACGGCTTCCTTCCCTCGCCGCCCTGGGCCGGGAACGGGAGGCCGACGCCGCGCTGGCCGACGCGACGCGGGAGCTGGAGGCAGACGCACAGGGGTGGGCAGCCGGGCGGTTCGGGTACGACGCCGCTGAGCACGCTCTGCACGAAGCGGACGCCCAGCGCGCCTTGGGACGAGCGGAGCGTGCGATGGCCTGCGCGGAGACGTCTTTGAGTGCGGCCACTGTCGGAACCCCGGGATGGGCCGCCGCCGCCCTGGTCATGGCCCAAGCCGAGGCCGTCGTCCAGCCTTCCGACGCCGCGCAGCGCGCGGTAGAGGTTCTTGCCCGCGTGCCAGCCGCGCGGCTGCGCTCCACGTCGCGTGCCCGCCTCGCACAGCTCGAATCCGCGCTCGCCGGGAGCGACGCGGCCGGGGTTGAGGACCTGCGCGAGCGCGTACGGACCCTGCCACCCTCCATCGACGCGCACGGCGGCGTCGCGAGCGCCTGACACAACGGGCACCGTCGGCCCCATCTGCTGGTTCACTTTGATCACCGCTCCACGGCGTACGGCTGTAGTGGACGGCGCTGGCGGACCGCCGCCTGTGACAGGTCCAGGCGCATGGCCCGGGGATGGGGGTCGAACCCCAACCCGCGGTACAGGCAAGCGCCGGCGTCGGTCGCGGTGAGGGTGATGGCCGGACAGCCGCGGGCCTGCACTTCGGTAATGAACGCTGTGGTGACAGCGGTGGCGTAGCCACTCCTGCGGAAGCGAGGCAGGGTGGCGACGCTCGCTAGGTGCGCGGAGCGGCCGGCAGAACTGCCAGGGCGGCACAGAGCGGGGTGGATGAACCCGACTGCGGCGGAAACGATCTCCATCCCTGCGCCGCCGCTGCCGACGGCGACGACGGCCACCAGATCCGGGTCGGCAGCCAGCAGACGGCGGGCGAGGTCGGCGCGGTGGGTATTCCGCCAGACGTCGGTCACCACATGGCCCAGCCCGCCCTCGACGTGCACGCGCGTCAGTTCGTCCGCGTCGCCTGCCATGGCGAGCCTGACCACGGGGGCGGTCACCGGAGCACCTCCGTACAGTCCAGGGCACGCAGTTCGGCGGCCATCTGCCGTGCGTTCGGCCGGACTTCGGGGTCGGTAGAAAGGGCACGCCGCAGCAGGGGCCCGTACCCGGGGAGGGCGGCGACCGGCCGTAGATGCTGGCCTGCGGCGATGACCCGGCGCTTGGCCTCGGGGGCACCGGGAGCCGGGTCGATGCCGGCGGCTGCATAGTCGACGGGCCAGGTACCGGTCCAGCCTTGCCACAGTGCTCCGGCCAGGGCATACACGTCGGCTGGCGCCGTCGGTGTCGTCCACCGGCCGTGCAGGAGGCCGTCGGTGATTTCCGGTGCCTCCAGGTGCACAAGAGCGCCGTAGTAGGGGAGCTGGATATCGCGCGGGGCCGCTGCCCCGTCGCTGTGCGCCGAGACGAGGTCCAGAACGCGACGACCGGGGCCGAGAAATGGGTGCTCGACACCGGCGGCGAGGTCTCCTCGACGCCGGCGGTCGCCGACGAGGTGGTGTACGTCAGCCGCGACAAGTATGTGTACGCCCTGGACGCGGCCAACGAGGCGAACCAGGCATAGCCCCCTGCCGGGAACGACGGGCCGGGCCGAGGAGATCTTCGAGGAGAGTACCCGGCTGCTGGCCAGCCGCTCGCTGGCTCGAGCAGTGGCAGGACCTGCGGTGGTTTCGTGGTCACTGGCCCGACCCCGCTTAGCTTGTTCTTTATCTTCCGGCCTCGAACGGCGTCTCGTACTGAGTCGCTCACCTGGGGATTTGCCGGACGTGGGGGCGGCCTTCGTCTGATCATGTGCTCCGACCAAGGTGCACGTGACCAAGACGAAGGCCGTGAGTGTCCCTTCTTGTTCGATCTTGCCTCCGCGCAACGCGCTGACCTGCGGAGAGACAAAGTGCGATGAGACGCTGGAGCCCCGTCGTCTCACTTGACGTTGTCGGCCAACTGCGTTTCTGCGTGCGATGACCGTCGATCGGCAGCGCTCTGGCCTGGGGTGTCTCACTTGACCTTGTCTCTGGCGTGCAAACCGAACAAGGTCAGGTGAGACAGAGGGAAGATCTCGCGAGAAGGGACAGTGAGGGTGAGTCTTCTGCTTGATGCTGTCCGGAGGGAAGCGTTCGCGGAGGCGTCACGCTTCCGGGGCGAGTTCTACGAGTGTCTGACCGCTCGGCGCGACGAACTGTTCGAGTTGGTGGACGCGGTGCTGTGCGCGGACGGTGCGGTGCAGTCCGTGGTCGATCTGACGCTGTTGCCTGAGCATCGACGTGGGCACGGAGCGATGTACGGCGGCCTGAACCGCGGCCGGATCGATGTCGATCGGCTGCGGACGGCGCTGGCCGGACTGAGGGACCGTCGACATCGTGCACGGTGATACGCAAGGCCAGTCGCTGCCTGTCTTCGGGCTCGCGCACATGCTCGGTGTTCAGCTGCTGCCGCGCATCCGCAACTGGAAGGACCTGACCTTCTACCGGGTCAGCTCCACGGTGAAGTACCAGCACATCGACCCGCTGTTCGGCGATCCGGAGAAGGACGTCACCAACTGGCGGCTGATCGAGAACCATTTTGAGGACCTCATGCGCGTGGTGCTGTCCATCCGGGAGGGGAAGCTCTCCTCGGCCGCGCTGCTGCCACGCCTGGGCAACGAGTCCCGCCGCAACCGCGTCTACCAGGCGTACCGCGAGCTGGGGCGCGTGATTCGCACCATCGTGCTCCTGCGGTTCTTGTCGGAACCGGAACTGCGGGAGTCGATCCAGGCGATGACGAACAAGGTTGAGGTGTTCCACAAGTTCAGCAACTGGCTGATGTTCGCCTCCGACGTCCTCCAGGACAACGACCCGGTGCACCAGGAGAAGATCATCAAGTTCAACGAGCTGCTCGCGAACTGCCTGATCTTCCACACCGCTCAGGACATCACGAAGGTCGTCAACGACCTCGTCGACGAGGGCTGGGAGGTCGACCCGGTCGACCTGGCGACCGTCACGCCGTACATCACCAGCAAGATCCGCCGCTTCGGGGACCTGGCACCTGGACATGGAGCCGCCCGAGAGTGAGGCAATCGGGCGGCTGCGGATGGCCGCCTGACCACCACGAACCGTCTGATCAGGGGTTCGGGGAGTATCCGGACAGGGAACACCGGTAGAGCGTTCAGTTTCCTGAACACCTGCTGACGGTGCGGATGAAGTGGAAGGCTGTCGCGGGTGGCAGGTGAGTGGTCGGCGGAACCGTGTGGGACTGCGGGAGAGGGGACGCATGCGTGCGACCGTGATGGACGTGGTGCGGGACGTCGTGGACCAACGGGCCCCTGAGGAACGCCCGTTGGTCGACGATCTGGCGGGGCTGGACTACGGGCTCGTCGTACATCGGGTGCGACAGGCGAGCGACGGAAGGGGCGGCGACCCTCTCGGCTTCGGCCTTTCCGAGGCCACGGCGCTTATCACGCCCGTCGTGCTGCTGGCGGTTGACGAGGCGTGCCGGGCCGCGGTAGCGGACGCGACGGGCCGCCTGCTGTCCCGTGCCACCAGCGCCCTGGGGCGCCTGCGCCCGCCGGGCCGCCGCCAGATTGCCCCGCCCGAGGTCCCGGACTTCGACCGGGACCAGTTGGCGGCCGTACGAAGCCGGGTCCGTGCGGAAGCGGTACGACGCGGGCTCCCCGAGCCGGACGCAGAGGTCCTGGCGGACAGCGTGGTCGCGAGGCTGGCGCTCGCCGGCGCGGAGGAATCCGACCAGGACGGAACGTCAAGGACATGAGCAACGGCACTGAGACCACGGCACCTCGCCCGGATTCCGGGACCGTCCCCTCCGCTTCTGCAGGATCTGACCCCGGCGCCTTACCTGCGGGCACCACCCTGCGGTTCCTCATGCTGGCCGTCGCCATGGTGGTAGCCACGGTCGCGATGCTGAGTAGCATCCTGCGGCCGTTGCCGTACGAGGACGTGGCGACAGTGTGCCAGTTCGCCGCCGGGTACGACCCTGGGGGCAAGCTGATCGACGAGCTGTTCCGGGACCAGGCACAGGAAGACGCAGTGCGGGCGTGCGTCGAGAAGACAGAGGAGGTTCCACGCTGGTACGGGCTGGCCGGCACCGGTGCCGTGTTGCTGGCGGCCGGCGGGCTGTATCTGCTGATTCCGCGCCGGAAGCGGAGCCAGCCCGGCGTGGAACCGCTGCACACGGGGGATCCGCAGGGTGAGGTGCGGGCCGAGGTCGTCGCATTGGCAGAGCGTGCCGGGGTGCGGTCCCTGCCCGATCTCGTTGTCGACCTGTCCGCGCTAGATCCCGGCGCGGTCGTCTACGGCCGGGCCGGCCGGCGCACGCTGTGCTTGAACAACGGCCTGCTGCACACCCGTCGTGTGAACACCGCTCGCTTCGAGGCCGTGGTCCTGCACGAACTGGCCCACATCCGCAACCGGGACGTGGACATCGCCTACGCGGTGACAGCGCTGTGGCGCGTCTTCCTGGCGTTGGTCGTCGTCCCCTACACGCTCCTGATCGGCGGAAGCCTCGTCGCGGCACAGTTTTTCGGCGTGTTCTGGGGCGCCGACGAGGTCTTCTGGCCAGCCGGCCGACCGACCACGATCAAGGCCATCGGCGTCGCCGCGTTCCTGTTCCTGCTGGTCGTCCTGGCTCGCGCCGACACCCTGCGCCACCGCGAGCTGTACGCCGACCTGGGCGCGGTCGCCCTGGGCGCCGACCCGGCCGTCTGGCAGGCGCAGTCAGAGGGGCGTGCACAAGGCCGGTCGGTGCTGAGGGCCGTTGCCGCGCTATGGCGCAGCCACCCCTCCTGGTCCGAGCGACGGCGTTCACTGCACAACCCGGCGGGGCTGTTCGCCCTGACGGACGTGCCGCTGTTCCTGCTCGGTGTCGTCACGCTCGTCACCGGAAACAGCCTGAGCGCGGTGTGGGACAGCGGCGTTGCCGCCTGGGTCGTCGGAGCCCTGGCCGCGTGCGTCGTGACGGTCGCGGTCTGGCGGGCAGCCCTGTACGCCGCCCACAACCGGACGGCCGGCCCCAGGGGTATCCGGGCGGGGCTCGCCCTCGGGTTCGGTCTGGTCTGCGGGGAACTGCTGTCCGGGCCGACCGCAGCGCCCGACTGGACGCCCGAGCACGCGGAACCTCTCCTCGTCCTGCTCCTCGGCTCCGTCGTCTACATCACCTGGCTCGCCCAGTGCGCACAACTCCACCTGCGGACCATGCCGGGCGAGCGTGCCGTGCCACGCCGGGCCGTCCTTGCCGCGGCAGCCGCGGGCTCCGTGGTGGCGGCCGGCGGACTGAACTGGTGGTTGCGCGACGGACAGTTATGGATGACAGGAAACTTCCTCAAGGCTGGCGGTCTGTCCGAGCTCGCCCGGCAAATGTTCCCCGGCCCCTGGAACAGCCTTCCCCAGTACGAGTCCGTGCTGCCCTGGATCGGTTCGGTCCTGATCAACCTGGCCGTCGCGGGCACGTACCTGACGACCGTCGCCGGCGCGGTCGTTCTGTGGGCGTACCCGGCGCTGCTGTTGTTGAGGCGGCCCAGGACGGCAGGGCTGCGCTCCACCGTGCTGGCCGGGCTGGCCGGAGGGGTCGTGGGCGTCGCCGTCGTAGCAGCGGCGATGGCATACATGCATTCCTGGCGCCCCGCGCTGGAGGAGCGGACCCTCGCCTTCCAGGCGGTCTACCTGTGGTGGCGGACGGTTGCCCTGTGGGCCGGGGTAGTGGGCACGGCGGCCGTGGTCGCCGCGACCACCCGTACACACCGCCTGCCCCGTGCCCTGACAGCGGCGGCCATCGCGCACATCGGCATGGTGGCCGGCTACTTCGTCCTCCAGGCCGCCGACGGCTGCGTCGGTCCGCTGCGGGTCATGGCCAACACCTGCCACTGGCTGCCCGGCACCTCCTGGATACTGACCGAGATACTCATCCCTCCGGTAACACCGGTCTTCTTCGGCGCCGCCCTCGCCGCGACCGTCATGTCCCAATGGCCCCGCACAGAACGCACGTCGTTGCCCGCCGACACCGTACGACCCTCCTGGCCGGACCGGGCCGTCGTAGCCGTCACGGTGGTGGCCGGGCTCGTTCTCACAGCCGCTGTTGTCGACCCGCAGCGGGCCGGTGGCAGCCCGTTCTCGGCCGTGCCGGTCCGAGCCGAACCGGTCGACACCGACGACAAGGTACGCGACTTCCAGCTCCTGGCCTGGTACAAGGCAGGCGGCCAGGAGGACCTCGTGGCACTGTCCGGCCGCTACCTCGAACTCGCGACGTGGGTGCAAAACTTGAACACCGATAACGGAACCGGCGACGCCGATACTCTTCGCCCTGTCTGCAACGGGCTCGCCCGCGACACGGCCACCGCCCGGCGCCATCTGCGGGTGCCCGACCCCGACCTGGATCAGAAGTGGTCCACTCTGCTGAACCGCGGCAAAAGCGCGGCTGCGGAGTGCAAGGCTGTACTCAACAGCCCGGAGAACGACGTGGACCGCAACACCGAGATGCTGAAGCAGCTCTACGAGGCCGTCAAACACGCCGAGGCGACGCTGCCGCCCCTGGCGGAGCGCGTCTCCGCCACGGCCAAGAGGTGGCCGCAATGGACGGCCGACTGATCGGTCACGGGTCAGATTCAGCATCGAGGACCTGGACGGCTGGACACTCCACCGGCTCCACCTCAGAAGCGACTAAGACCGTGTCCTACATGGTCAGTTGACGGTTGTACTGGGCATGGGGAGTGGACGCTGGGGATGGATCGTTCCGGACGGGTTGTGGGAGATAGCGAGGCCGTTACTGCCGCCGGCTCGGGTGCGGCCGCAAGGGGGCGGGGTCGCGAACATCGATGATGAGACGGTCTTCGCGGCGATCATCTACGTGCTGGTCAGCGGGTGCGCCTGGCGGGCCTTACCGCCGTGCTTCGGGGCGTCGAAGTCGACCGTGCACCGCCGTTTCGTCATCTGGTCGAGAGCCGGTGTGTGGGGTCGGCTGCATCAGAAGATTCTCCAGCTCTTGGATGAACGGGACTTGATCGACCTGTCCCGGGCGGTCCTGGACTCCGCACACGTTCGCGCCAAAAAAGGGGCGAACTTGCAGGTCCGAGTCCCGTGGACCGGGGCAAGGAAGGTTCCAAGATGCACGTCCTGTCCGACGCGGACGGGCTGCCCCTACGCGTCGGGCTCTCCGCGGCGAACACCCACGACAGCCTCGCGCTGAAGCCGATGCTGTCCCATTTCCACATGGGACACGAACCCCACGCGACGGATTCGAAGCCTCGCCGCCTCCACGCCGACAAGGCGTACGACATCCCCCACCTGCGACGATGGCTCTGGGGCAAACACATCGGGGTCCGTATCGCACGTAAGGGCATCGACTCCAGCCAACGCCTCGGCCGGCGCAGGTGGGTGATCGAGCGCACCATGTCCTGGCTGACCGGCTACCGCCGACTCAGCCACCGATACGAGCGTAAACCAGGCAACTACCTGGCCTTTCTCGGACTCGCAGCCGCTCTCTGCTGCTACAAGCGCCTCCTCAAGCTGACCATGTAGGACACGGTCTTAAAGGGCTCGGAAACAGAGATGCCGCCTCGTCGAACCGGTTTCCTGCGGTCGGCGGGACCGCCGCGCCGTACGAGGCGGCCTCCGCCTCTTTCGCCGGGTCGTACGTTTACCCTGCGCATTGGCTTCTTCGCTCTTGGTGAGGAGCGGTGTGGGTCTGGACGCCGGGGTTGCCGCCGGGAGTTTGGTGGAAGGGAGCGGAACCGTGCCGATTGCTCGTCGCGATGTCCTCAGACTGGGTGGCGTGGCCCTGCTGGGCGGGGGCAGTGCCGTTGCGGTAGCCGCCTGCGAAGCCACCGTGCCCTCTGTTACGGCCGGTCCCTCGAAGAAGGCGGATTACACGCTGCGGATCGCGACGGGGCGTGTGGAGCTCGCGCCGGACACGATCGTTTCCACCACGGTCTACAACGGGCAGTTCCCCGGTCCGCTGCTGCGGTTCACCGAGGGTCGCCCGGTCGTGGTCGACGTCCACAACGACACCGGCACCCCCGAGCTGTTGCACTGGCATGGCCAGCGGGTTCCCGCAGACGTGGACGGAGCTTCGGAGGAGGGCACCCCGTACATCCCCGCGCACGGGATGCGGCGACTGTCGTTCACCCCCGGGCCGGCTGGTTTCCGCTTCTACCACACCCACGTGCCGGCACACAGTGACCTGTCCCGGAGCACGTACTCCGGTCAGGCGGGCCCGGTGTACATCGAGCCCAAAGCCAACCCCGGCGCGTACGACCAGGAAGTGTTCTTGGTCTTGAAGGAGTTCGTCCCCGCCCTCAGTCACGGCGGGGACATGGCTCAGAACTTCCTGGCCGGCTCCCCGGTGCCGGACCTGAAGCGCAGGGGCGAGAAGGCGATGGCCGAGTCACTGGCCCGGGGGATGCCGCACGGCTACGAAGTCGGCTACCGCGCGTTCAGCATCAACGGCCGCAAACTGGGCCACGGTCAGCCGATCAAGGTCAAGGCCGGCCAGCGCGTGCTGTTCCACGTCCTCAACGCCAGCGCCACCGAGATCCGCAGTCTTGCCCTGCCCGGCCACACCTTCAAAGTGGTCGCGCTCGACGGCAATCCGGTACCCCTGCCGACCAGCGTGCCAGTGCTGTGGATCGGCACCGCCGAACGTGTCTCGGCGGTGGTGGAGATGAACCATCCGGGTGTGTGGGTGCTGGGGGACCTGTCCGACGACGACCGGAAAGGCGGCATGGGCACCGTGGTGGAATACGCAGGCCGCAGCGGTTCCCCACGCTGGATCGCACCGCCCCGCTTCACCTGGGACTACCGCACCTTCGCCCGGTCCGGCTCCCCCACCACCCGGCCCGACCACGTGATCGACCTGCTGGTGGAGAAGCGCAACGCCGCCGACAAGGGGTTCAATGTCTGGCCCCTCAACGGCGTCCCCTTCTCCATGGACACCAACAAGCCGGTGCTGGACATCGACCGCGACAAGCGGTACCGGCTGCGGTTCCGCAACGCCAGCGACGACATCCACCCCCTCCACCTGCACCGACACACCTTCGAGGTCACCCACATCGCCGGCACCCCCACCCAGGGGCTGCACAAGGACGTCGTCATGCTCGGCGGCTACCAGACACTCGACCTCGACTTCACCGCCGACCAGCCAGGACTGTCCCTGTTCCACTGCCACCAACAGCTCCACATGGACTACGGGTTCATGTTCCTTCTGCGCTGCTCCTGACGTTGCCGGTGGTGATCAGCTGGGCGGCCGCAGAGAACCGCCGGAAACGAAGTTTCTTCGGTTCCCAGCGGCGGGCCTGGCCGGTCAGTGCGAGCATCGGCATCCAGGCCAGAAGGTCGAGTGCGAGCTGGCCGATCTTCAGCCAGAGCTGGTTCTGCGCGGTGGTGTTCAGGGGCAGGTTGCGCAGGCCGGTGTCACGGGCATTTCGGATGCGGTCCTCGGCCCGGGCCCGGTGGTGGTGCGGCAGCTCCAGCTCGGCGATCGCGGTGTCCTTGGTGTTGGTGGGGAAGCAGGTGAGCCGGTTGCCGTCGACCCCGTGAACCGTAGGCGTTCTTCGCGAACCGGGTGAGGGCGACAACCGCACAGGTGACGGCCCCTCGTTCAAGGGCGCCTACGTCCGCGGGCTCGGGACGCTCAACTGCCGGCTGTCCGCCCCCTACAGCGCGACGATCAACCGCTGGGCGAACAGTGCCTACGACCGGAACCGCAATGCGCTTGGCAGCGGCGCAGTACGGCGCGGGGTGAGCCGTGCTGCCGGGAGATCAGGTCGATTCGCGCACCACGAGTTCATTCGGCATGATTACCGGCCCTGTGGGGCCGCCGTCGATCAGGCCGAGGAGCAGGTGGACGGCGGCGGTCGCCTGGTCGGCCATCGGGCTGCGCACCGAGGTGAGCGCGGGACTGGTGTACGACGCGGCTTCTATGTCGTCGAAGCCGATGACCGCCACGTCTTCGGGGACACGTCGGCCCGCTTGACGGAGGGTGCGCAGGGCTCCGATCGCCATCAGGTCGTTGGCTGCGAACACCGCGTCGAGATCGGGATCGTCCTCCAGGAGCTGCCGCATGGCTTCGGCGCCGGAGGCTCTGGTGAAGTCGCCCAGTGCCACAATGGAGCGACGGCCGGTGTCACGCAGCGTCTGACGGTAGCCATCGAGACGCTCACGTGCCTCGTACAGTTCGAGCGGCCCGGTGATGGTGGCGATCCGGCGCCGACCGCGCTCCAGGAGATGACGCACGGCCAGTGCCGCTCCGCCGGCGTTGTCCAGCGCCACGTACGGGACGTCCGGTGCGGAGGTGCGGTTGAAGGACACGACAGGCAGGCCCTGCCGGGCCAGTGCGGCCGGCAGCGGATCCGTACCGTGCAGGGCGACCAGGAGCGCGCCGTCCACATGCCCGCCGGCGATGTACCGCACCACTCTGGTCCGGCTCTGGTCCGATTCCGCGAGCATGAGCACGAGCCGTTTGCCCGCCGTCTCGAGCTCCCTGCTGACGGCGCGGACCACCGCGGAGAAGAGGGGGTCGTCGGAGACGACTCCTTGAGGCGGGTCGGAGACCACCACGGCGAGCGTGTCTGTGCGGCGGGTGACGAGATTGCGTGCTGCCCCGTTGGGCACGTAGCCCAATTCCTGTACGGCGCGCATGACGACGTCTCGGATCTGCGGGGCGACCGTCGTCTCGCCGTTGATGACACGGGAGACGCTCGATTTGGACACGCCCGCTCGGGCGGCGACCACTTCGAGAGTGGGGCGTTTCATACCTGTCCGTCCCCTGTGCCGCCGCCCGGGTTCGTGCGCGGAGCGGGTTTTCTCATCGGGGCGACCTCCGGCTCTGCGTCATGGCGAGGTAAGCAGCGTATCCGCAGGCCGGGGCGGCATGAGCATGCTCGGGAGCGTGTCTCCCTCAGCGCCACCCCCGTGGCTGTCGGTGTGCCACCCGGATCATGAGAGACCGCTCCCTCCGTTTGTCGTAGGCGTCACGTCGCTGTTTTTTCAAGGTGAAAGAGCTCTTGACAGCCTTTACCAGCCCCTCCATTCTCCCTTTCAGGGAGCGCTCCCTCACCTCCCCCCCGCTTGAGGAGTCGCCCATGCAAACGCTGCTGCGCCGCTTCAACTTATTCTTGGCCCTCGCGGCCTCACTGCTCGCTTTCATCGCTCTCCCCGCCCCTTCCGCTCAGGCAGCGGAGGTCCTGCTCTCTCAGGGAAAGCCCGCCACCGCGTCGAGTACCGAGGGAGTCTTCAGCGCTCCGAGCGCCGTCGACGGCGACCCCGGGACGCGCTGGTCCAGCGCCTTCGCCGACCCGCAGTGGATTCAGATCGACCTCGGGGCAAGTGCCGGGATCAGCCGGGTCGTCCTCAACTGGGAAGCCGCGTACGGCACGGCGTTCAGGATCGAGGTATCGACCGACGCGCAGACGTGGACAGTCGTCCACCAGACGGCCACGAGCACAGGCGGCACCCAGAACCTGGCCGTTTCCGGCACCGGCCGCTATGTGCGCATGTACGGGACGCAGCGTGCCACCGCTTACGGCTTCTCGCTGTGGGAGTTCCAGGTGTACGGCACTGCCGGTGCCGGCGGTCCGGGCGGTAACGCCGACAGACTGCTCTCCTACGGCAGGCCGGGCGCGGCTTCTTCCTCCCAGACTGACCAGAACTGCTGGGAGTGCACGCCGGCCAGGGCTTTCGACCGGGATCCTGCCTCTCGCTGGGCCACAAGCTCCACCACGGGATGGACCGATCCAGGCTGGATCTCCGTCGATCTCGGCGCGACGGCGCAGATCGACAAGGTCGTCCTGCAGTGGGATCCCGCCTATGCCAAGTCCTTCCAGATCCAGGTCTCGTCGAATGGAGCCGACTGGACGCCGATCTATTCGACGACGTCCGGCACGGGCTTCAAGCAGACGCTCGCTGTCTCCGGCACCGGCCGCTATGTGCGCATGTACGGGACGCAGCGTGCCACCCCTTACGGCTACTCGCTGTGGGAGTTCCAGGTGTACGGCACGGGCGGCGATCCGATACAGGCTCCGCCCCTGCCGAGTGACCCCGCGAACCCGCCGCGGCTGGTGTGGAGCGACGATTTCGACGGCGCCGCAGGCGGCAAGCCCGACGCCTCGAAGTGGAGGGCCGATCCGGGCACCGGGCCGAACAACGAGCTGGAGTACTACAGCGACCACCGCAACGCCGCACTCGACGGGGCGGGACACCTGGTGATGGAAGCACGCAAGGAGGTCACCGCCGGATCGTCGTGCCCGCGTGACCCGTTGAGCGGCAGCACCACCTGTCAGTACACCTCAGCGCGGATGAACACCGGCGCGACGTTCCAGTTCACCTACGGGCGCGTCGAAGCACGCATCAAGGTGCCCAAGGGCAACGGTCTGTGGCCCGCGTTCTGGATGATGGGCGCCGACTTCCTGACGGGCCGGCCGTGGCCGTACAACGGCGAGATCGACATCGTGGAAGTCCTCGGCAAGGACGTGAAGACCGCTTACTCGACCGTCCACGCGCCCGCCTACAACGGCGGAGGCGGAATCGGCGCGCCGTACACACTGCCCGGGAACGCCGACTTCTCCGACGACTTCCACACCTGGGCTGCCGACTGGAACAGCAAAGGCATCACCTACAGCCTGGACGGCCGGACCGTCTTCTCCCTCGACAAAGACCAGGTGGAGCAGACACGCGGACCGTGGATCTTCGACCACCCCCACTACATGATCCTCAACCTGGCGGTCGGAGGTGACTGGCCGGGCCCGACAGACGCCAGTACCCCCTTCCCCTCCAAGATGCTCGTCGACTACGTGCGGGTCTATCAGTAGCCCCCAGCCCCCAGCCCCCCCAGCCCCCCCAGCCGTCCAGCCGTCCAGCGTTCGCGAAGCTCCCGGGCCGCTCCACCCGCCCCCTCGGGGCGGCCTGGGGCGCCCGGATCACGCCGCTGTCCGGCTCCTGCTCTCCCCATCGCTGTTCTCCGGCAAGAAGCAGGCCCTTCACCCCCGATGCCCGTGAGGAAGTGACATGCGCAAATATCCTGTCCATCTGTACACACTGTTGGTGAACACTCTGGCGGTCGTGCTGGCCGCCGCCCTGAGCTTGACCGTCTCGGCCCAGCAGGCGCAGGCTGCGACGGTCACCGTCCAGGCCGAGTCCTACGCAGCCCAGTCAGGTGTCACGTTAGAGGCGACCTCGGACACCGGAGGCGGGCAGAACGCCGCGTTCCTCGCCGACGGCGACTGGCTGCGCTTCGACAACGTCGACCTCGGCGCGGCCGGCCGGCTGACGGTGTCGGCCCGGATCGCTTCCGCCGTCGGCTCGGGCACAGTGGAGTTGCGCACCGCCGGCCTGACCGGACCGCTACTCGCCGTCATACCGGTCTCCCCGACCGGCGGTTGGCAGAACTGGGCGACCCAGGCCACCGAAGTCACCACCCACCCCACCGGTTCACAGACGGTGTTCGCCGTGCTGCGCGGCACGACACCCAACGACTTCGTCAACATCAACTGGTTCTCCTTCGTCGGCGCGGGGGATGGCACAGCGGCTGGATGGGTTCCCGTCGACCAGGCCAAGTGGAACGCTCAGCTGGCGCAGTTCCGTGCGATGACGCCGGCCGCGGTGCCCGCCGGTGTGGTCCGGGTTCCGGAGTTCAACGCCACCTGCACCTACAGTCACTCCAAGCCGGACGACCCCATCGTCCTGCCGGGCCTTCCCGGCGCGTCCCACATGCACAGCTTCTTCGGCAACAAGAGCACCGACGCGTTCTCCACGACCGAGTCGCTGCGGGCCAACACGCCGACCAGTTGCACCCCTCCGGACGACCTCTCGGCGTACTGGATCCCCACCCTCTACGAGAACAACACGGCCGTCGAACCCGAGGGCATGATCGTCTACTACGGTTCCCGGCTCCCCGACCCCTCAGCGACTGTGCCCTTCCCGGAGGGATTCCGCATGATCGCAGGTAACTCCAGGACACAGTTGCCTACCCCGGCGGGATCGCCGGGCCAGTTCTGGTGCGCCGGCGAGGGCGGTGAGATCGGCAGAAGCGCCGACGGCAACTGGCCGGTCTGTGCCCCGAAGGCCCACCTCACCCACCAGCTCGTCTTCCCCGACTGCTGGGACGGCAAGAACCTCGACAGTCCCGACCACAAGTCGCACGTGGCGTTCACCTACGACGGCAAGTGCAGCGGCGCCTACCCCGTCGCCATCCCCAACCTCTCTTTCGTCACCAGTTACCCGACCAGCGGTAGCGCCGCGGGCTTCCAGCTGGCCTCGGGTATGGCGTCGTCCATCCACGGTGACTTCTTCAATGCCTGGGACAATGCCGCTCTCGGACACCGCGTGAAGGACTGCATCAACCAGAAGGCCAAGTGCAACTCCGCAGGCACGTTCTGACTCTGTGGTCGGTATGCGCCGTGGTCCTGGCGCTGTTGGCTGTCGGCTGCACCACGCAGCCGACAGCCGGCACGTCGCCGAGATCGGCCTTCAACGCCACCGACACCGCTTGGATCCTGTTGATGATCCCCATGGCCGAGCGCGCGCAGCTCCTGACCGATCTGGTCCCCTCCCGCACAGCAGACCCGGCCCTTGCCACGCTGGCGGCGAAGACCGGATCGACACTGCGCGGAGACCTGCGCCGCCTGCGCGCTGTGCGGCAGCTCTCAGGCGTCCCCGATACCCGCCCCCACGAAGGGCACAACATGCCGGGCATGGTCAGCCTCGGCACCCTCGAAGAGGCAGCCGCCACGAACGGCCGGGTTTTCGACCAGATTCTCACCGACGCGCTGCGCGCCCACTTCACGCAGTCCCGGATGCTCTGCGCCAGCGAGCAAACCCAAGGCCGGGCCGACAAGGCGAAGGAACTGGCCGCAGCCATCGTGAAGAGCGCAGCCGAACAGACCTCCCGGCTGGACGAACTGCGAGCAGTACGGCCCGCGACGTCCGGCGGCGAGAGCACGGTGACGCCCGACGGCCCGTACAAGACCCCGACCACCGGGTGAGCCTGCTGCACTCCCGAGCTTCCAAACCCCTGTCCTGGAAAGGACGTCGAAGTACGGAGGGCCCGACACCGGGCGACGGTTCGGGCCTCTCACCCGGCACACACGGTCCGGGAGGAAGCCGGTGTACTGGATTGATCTGCACACCGATCCGCAACGAATCCCCGGTCTCGTGAACCGGGGAATCGTCACTGTTCGGACCGCAGCACGGATTTACTCCTCGGCCGGCCCCAGGTCCGGTGTGTCGCGTAGGCCCACGACGCTGCGGGCGGTGGCGTGCAGTTCAAGGACGACCAGTTCGTTACGGCCCTTGCGCAGGGCGGGGCCGGGGACGTAGAGGCGGCGCTGCGGGCCGCGGGACCAGTAGCGGCCGAGGTGAAAGCCGTTGACCCAGGCGGCGCCCTTGGTCCAGCCGGTCAGGTCGAGGAAGGTGTCGGCCGCCGCATGGAGATGGAAGTGCCCTTGGTGGAAGGTGGGCTCAGGGCCGGCGGCGTTCAGCCCCGCGGCGAAGACGAGGCCGTCGAGCGAGTCGAGAGGCAGTGGCCGGCTGGTCCAGCCGGTGAGCTCGTTGCCGTCCAGGGTGACAGGACCCGTGATTCCCTTGGGGTCACGCAGCGCCCTGCCGTAATTGACGCGCCCCTGGTTCTCCACCAGGACCTGCAGTGTGGCGTCCTTTCTGTCCACCGTGAACGCCAGAACGTGTTGGTGGCTCTCGCGCTCGAGAACCCCGACGGGCCTGCCGTCGACGTAGACCTGGGCGCGGTCGCCGTACGCGGTGATGGCGAGGAGTGCGTGGCCCGGTGTGGCCAGGGTGGTCTCGTACAGGACGAAGCCGAAGTCCTGGCCGAGCTGTTCCATCCTCAGCGGGCGCTCGTCCGCGACGGCCTCCCGCCCGAGCCGGGCAGCGTTGTCGAGCAGCGGCGCGCGATTCGGCAGATGTATGTCGAGGAGGTTCAGCTTCTTCTCGACCTGGAGGACCGGCTCGTCGGGCACCGGGGCGTGGCGGGCGATGACGTCGCGGAACGCCGCGTACTTGGGGGTGGGGTCACCGGACTCGTCGAGTGGGGCATCGTAGTCGTACGAGGTGACGGTGGGCCGGTAGGTGTGTTTGTCATTGGCGCCGTTGGTGAATCCGAAGTTGGTGCCGCCATGGAACATGTACATGTTCACACTTGCGCCTGCGGACAACAGAGTGTCCAGGTCCGCTGCCACGTCCTCGACGTCCCGGGTCACGTGGATGCCGCCCCAGCGGTCGAACCAGCCGATCCAGAACTCCGTGCACATCAGAGGGCCTTCGGGCTGGTGGCCGCGCAGGGTCTCCAGGTTTGCCTCGACATTGCTGCCGAAGTTGGCGGTTCTCAGGATGCCCGGGATGCCACCGTTCGCCAGGTCTCCCGGCTGATCACAGGTGAACAGCGGCACGTCGACTCCATGGTCGCGCAGCAGCTGTGCCGTGGCCTGGAGGTAGGCGGTGTCGTTACCGAAGGCGCCGTACTCGTTCTCGACCTGCACAGCGAGAACCGGACCTCCGCGGGTGCCCAGGTACGGGCTCACCCGGGGAAGCAGCCACGAGAAGAAGTCGGTGACAGCGTCCATGAATCGGGGGTCGAGGGTGCGTAGGGGAAGGTCCGGGTCGGTCAGCAGCCATGAGGGCAGCCCGCCGCCCTCCCATTCGGCGCAGATGTAGGGACCGGGACGCAGCAGTACGTGCAGTCCCTCGTCCCGCGCGCACTCGAGGAACGCCGGCAGGTTCAGTCCACCGTCCATGCGGAACTCGCCGCGCGTAGGCTCGTGCAGGTTCCAGGGGACGTACGTGTCGACTGTGTTGAGGCCCATCAGGCGGGCCTTGCGCAGCCGGTCGCGCCACTGTCCGGGGTGGACACGGAAGTAGTGCAGACCACCGGAGATGATCTGGAACGGAGCGTCGTCGAGACGGAATCCTTCCGAGCCGATGCGCAGTTCGGGCATGGGGGTCTGCTTCCTCTACTGGAGTCAGGCGGTGGGCGCAGGGAGGGTCGCTCTCCGCCTGAATGGTGTTCCGGCGAGTGCGCGATGCCGGTGTGATCGCAGCCGTGCGGATGCGCCGGGCCGGTGTTGTGCCATGGCCCGGCGCACCGCGGTTACTTGGCGGTGACGTTGAAGCCCTGCTCCTTGCCGTAGTCGGCGATACGGCTCTGCCACTCGGCGAAGCCCGGGGCCGGGTCGGCGTACGCGGTGAACTTCTGGCCGACGGTGTCCTTGAACACCGAGTTGGCGTACACCTGGTACGGCAGGTACTGCCAGCCCGTGCCGACCTGTGCCGAGGAGTCGGCGAAGATCTTGTTCGCCTTCTGGCCGCCGAAGACATCCAGCGGCGTGTCAAGGAAGGCCGGGTCCTGAAGGAGCTGCTTGGTGGCGGGGAAGAGCCCGTTGGCGTTGAGGGACTTGATGGCCTCGGGGTCGGAGCTCAGCCACTGGTTGAACGCCACTGCGGCTGCCTTGTTCTTGCTGGTCGTCGGCACGACGGTCGACGATCCGCCGTTCTCCGCACTGACGTGGTCACCCTCGTTCCACTGCGGGACGGGCGCGGCTCGCCACTTGCCCATCGTGTCCGGGAGGGTGCTGGCAATGTTGGCGGGCGCCCAGGCGCCGGTGATCCACATGGCGTACTTGCCGGTGGACATGGCACGCCACCACTCGTTGGTCCAGCCCGGCTGCGGGTCGACCAGCTTCTTCTCCAGCAGGCGGGCGGACATCTGCGACCACTGGGTGGCGCCCTTGTCCGCCAGGTCGACGGTGACGTCGGTGCCCTTCTTGGTCTGGAAGGGGCGGCTGCCCGCCTGCCAGAGCATCGAGACGACGCCCGCGTCACCCGGGTCCATGGATGCGATGTACGACTTCGGGTCCGCTTGGTGGAGCTTCTCGGCGGCCTTCTCGTACTCCGCCCAGGTCTTGGGCGGCTCGATGTCGTACTTCTTGAGGACGTCCTCGCGGTAGAACATCGCCAGCGGGCCGGTGTCCTGAGGCAGGCCGTACACTCCGCCGTTGACGTTGACCTGGGACCATGCGGATGCCGCGTACGTGTCCTTGAGCTTGTCGGCGCCGTAGTCGTTGAGGTTGACGAGCTGCTTGGCGAGGGCGAACTGCGGGAGAGCGAAGTACTCGACCTGGGCGACGTCCGGGCCGCCACTGCCGGCCTTGAGGGCGGTCTGCAGCTTGGTGTACTCGGCGGCGGACTGTCCCGCGTTGACGACCTTGACCTTGACCTTCGGGTACTTCTTCTCGAAGAGATCGACAGTCTTCTGGATGTTCGGCACCCAGGTCCAGAAGGTCAGTGTCGTCGGCTGCTGCAGGGCCTTGTCGAGATCGGCCGCGGAGGTCCCGGTTTTGGGGGCGTCGGAGTCACCGCCGCACGCGGTGAGCGAGAGTGCCAGCGCGGTGACGGGAAGAAGGGCAAGAAATCGTCTGCGGGAGCGGGATGGAGCGGAAGCGGGCATGGGAGTCTCCTTGGAGGGTGCGGTGAGGTGAGGGATGGCGCGGGGTGGGGCGTGCGGGCGCCTACTGCTTGACGCTTCCGGCGGCGAGGCCCGACTGCCAGTAACGCTGGAGGAACAGGAACGCGATGATCAGCGGAATGATCGCGAGCAGGCTTCCGGTGATGACGAGGGGATAGAAGCCGGTGGTGGTCGCCCCGCTTCCGGCGTTGCCAGTGGCCAGACTGTTCCACTGGTTGAGGCCGACGGTGAGCGGGAACCACTTGGGGTTGCTCAGCACGATCAGCGGCAGGAAGTAGTTGTTCCAGGTGGCGACCAGGGCAAAGAGCAGAACGGTGACGAAGCCGGGGGCAAGGAGCCGCAGGGAGATGGTGAAGAAGGTCCGCAGTTCGCCCGAGCCGTCGATTCTGGCTGCCTCCAGCATCGAGTCCGGAACGGCCTCGGCGGCGTAGATCTGCATCAGATACAGGCCGAAGGGGCTGGCCAGAGCGGGGATGAGTACGGCCCAGGGGGTATCGACGATGCCGATCTTGCTGAAGAGGAGGTAGGTGGGCACGGCGAGGGCGGTGCCGGGGATGGTGATGGCACCCAGGACCGACGCGGACAGGAGGCGGCGGCCGCGGAACTCGTATTTCGCCAGGGCGTACCCGCCGGCGGTGGCGATGACCGCCGCACCGCCGGCGCCGACGACAGAGTAGAGGACCGTGTTGCCGAACCAGCGGATGTAGATGCCGTCGTCGTAGGTCAGGACCTCGTGGATGTTGGTCCAGAGATTGAAGTCCTTGCCGAACCACAGGCCGAAGCTGTCGAAGAGGGAACTGCTGGATTTGGTGGAGCTGATCAGCAGCCAGACCAGGGGGAGCAGCGCGTAACCCAGCATCAGAACCATCACAGCGGTGAGGGGAATACTGCCACGGCGCCGCCTGCGGGAGACAGGTGTCGCGATGGGGCGGGTGGAAGGGTGTCCGCGCCTCAAGGGGGAGGGAACCGTGGTCGTCACCGCAGTTGTTCCTTTCGTGCCGTACGCAGCTGGACGGTGTAGGCGACGATGGCAGTCACTGCTCCGAGCACGACGGCGATGGCCGCGGAATAGTTGAACTGCTGCCCGTTGAACGCCAGGTTGGAGGCGTACATGTTGGGCGTGTAGCTGGTGCTGATCACACCGGGAGCGAGGGATTGCAGCACATTCGGTTCGTTGAAGAGCTGAAAGCTGCCGATGATCGAAAACACCAGTGCCAGAAGCAGCGCCGGGCGCAGGGCCGGGAGTTTGATGCTCCACGCCTTGCGGATCTCGCCCGCGCCGTCGACCTCCGCTGCCTCGTAGAGCTCTTCGGGGATGGCGCGCAGGGCGGCGTAGAGGATCAGCATGTTGTAGCCGACGTATTCCCAGGTGACGACGTTGCCGATGGATGCGAGCATCCAGGATGTGCCCAGGAGATCGGGCATGTCGGTGCCGAGGAGGTCGCCGATGTTGCTCACCAGGCCGAAGTCGCGGCCGTAGAGGTAGCCCCACATGAGGGCGGCGACGACGGACGGCACCGCATAGGGCAGGAAGATTCCGAGGCGGAACAGGCCGGGCAGACGCAGTCGGCCGCTGTCGATGGCGAGGGCTGCGATCAGCGCGATGCCGAGCATGAAGGGGACCTGGAGCGCCAGGAACACGGCGACGCGGAGCAGGCCGGCTCGGAACAGAGTGTCGGTCAGCGCGCGGCGGTAGTTGTCGAGGCCGACAAAGACGTTGCCTCCGACGAGGCGGTCCTGGAACAGGCTGAGGTACACCGCGTAGAGGAGCGGCGCGACGATGACGACGAGGAAGACCACCAGGAACGGGGCGAAGAACGCGTAGCCGTAGCGGCTGTGATGCGAGGGCTGCCACGCCTGTGGTCGGGGTGACACCACCGCAGGGGGTGAAGTGCTCAACGGTTCAGTCCTGTTCTCGCCCGGATTTCACGACGCTGGGTCCGGCTCATGCCTGGATTGCGCAGGTACCTCTCATGTTTGCGCTGCCATGCCGGTCATGGCGGTGAGTTTCGCCAGCGGGCTGGGCAATGTCAATACTGTGTTACGCAACGATTCCGGTAGCCTTGTTGAGTACCTCCCACGTGGAAGGTTGACGGTCGCAGAGATGGTCGCCTCGCAGGGCGACGGTCGCGCGGGATACGATGTTCGCGCTGACAAGGGTCTTTCCGCCGAAACTGCCTGGCCGGCGGCCGTTGGTCGAAAGGACTCGGCATGACTGACTTCATCCCCACCGCCGGTGTGGCCGCGTCCCGCCCGCTTACGGAACGCGCCGGGGCCGCGGGACACCGTCCCCCTTCGCAGGGGGATGTGGCGGCCCTCGCCGGCGTGTCGACCCAGACCGTTTCCCGGGTTGTCAACAACCGCACCAATGTCGACGGCGAAACCCGCGAGCGGGTGCTCTCGGCCATGCGGATGCTCGGCTACCGTGCCAACACTGCGGCGCGCGCCCTGGCGACCGGCCAGTTCCATACCCTCGGCGTGATCAGCTTCGACCTGAGCGCCTACGGCAACGCCCGTACCCTGCAGGCCATTTCGCAGGCCGCCCAGGACGCCGACTACTCGGTAAACGTCACCTGCGCACGCTCCCAGACCGAGGGCGCCGTCCGGCAGGCGTTTTCCAAGCTCACCAGCCAGGCTGTCGACGGCATCATCCTGATCGAGGCGCAGATCCTGGACCGGCCCGGACTGCAGCTGCCCCACGGGGTGCCGGTGGTCGTGGTCGACGGCGACCCGGACCGACGCTTCCACACCGTGGACAGCAACCAGACCGATGGCGCCCGGGCCGCGACCGAGCACCTCCTGAAGCTCGGACACCGGACCGTCTGGCATCTGGCCGGACCTCAGGACGCCTTCTCGGCTCGACGGCGCGCCGCCGCCTGGCACGGTGCACTGAAAGCGGCGGGGGCGCCTGTGCCCGCAGTCCTCTACGGCGACTGGAGCGCCCAGTCCGGTTACGAGGCAGGCCGGAAGATCGCGGCCCGCGAGGACGTGACAGCGGTCTTCGCCGGCAACGACCATATGGCGCTCGGGCTGATCAGGGCCCTGAGCGAGGCGGGCCGTCGGGTTCCTGACGACGTCAGCGTCGTGGGCTACGACGACGTAGCGGAAGCGGAGTTCTTCCTTCCCCCGCTCACTACGGTGCGCCAGAACTTCGACGAGGTCGGGCGGCGGTGCGTCAGCCTGCTCCTCGACCAGATCCACAGCGGCCGGGAGGCGGCCGGCGGCGTCCACTCGGTACCGCCCAAGCTGGTGGTGCGTACGAGCACGGCGCCGCGTCGGGGCTGACCCGGATTGCGGCACGGCTGGAGCGGACGCGGGGATTCATGTTTCCGTGCGGGGCGACATCGCACGGCCCGGTCGCTGCGGCCATGTTTGCGCAATCATCTCGTGGATGCGCAATGAAGCGGCCCTGACCTGCGCTCGGCCGCATCTTCCGGCGTTCCCATCTGCGGATCGCGGCGAGTGTGTCACATCAGGTGCTGTCCTACCCATTGCCGCGCCCTGGGGGCGACTGCCATGCTCCGTCCCGATGTTCGCGTGAACATCGCTCGGCGGAACACTGCCACACCGCTGGGGCTTGCATCCGCATCCCGCACGGAGAGGACCCTCACCACACCATGACCGGATCCCTCGGATCATCCGGATCGCCCGGAAGCCACAGATCAGCCAGATCCAGGAGAGCCGCAGCGGCGTTCGTCGCCATGGCCGCCCTGCTGACCGGTGCACTGCCCGCAGCGATCGGCGCTCCCGCGTCGCAGGCGGCCGCAGCATCCGGCTCCAAGCCCATCCCCAACGGCCAGCCCTTCAACGACACCGCCGGTGACCCCATAGACGCCCACGGGGGAGGCGTCCTCAAGAAGGGCGACACCTACTACTGGGTCGGTGAGAACAGAGCCGACGGCGGCTACATCTTCAACGGTGTGAACCTGTACACGTCCAAGGACCTTGAGAACTGGACCAACGCCGGTCAGATCCTCTCGCCCGACACACGGGACACCCAGGGCAACAGGATTCTTGGCCACTCCAAGGTCGAGCGCCCCAAGCTTTTGTTCAACGAGAAGACGAAGAAGTACGTTCTGTGGGGGCACTGGGAAACGGCCGCGAGCTACGCGGCCTCCGAGGTGATCGTCGCCACCGCCGACAAGCCCGAGGGCCCCTACACCATCACCTCCGCGGGACACTTCCGCCCGGGGGCGGGTAATGAGGGCGAAGACGCGATGGGTAACCGCGTCGGCCAGCTGGTGGAGGACTGGGACACATCGGCGAAGAGCGAGTCGAACACCGACCACGCCTACAAGCCGGCGCAGGCGGATTACCCGCCACGCATCACCGCGTACAACACTCCGAACTCGAGCAACCCGGAGAACCTCACCTATGTGAGTGACGACGACTACGGCTCCACCCAGGCCGGGAACTCGTGGACGTATGAGCTCAACGACATAGGCCACGACGTCACGCTGAAGGCGAAGGCAGTCAAGATGACCGCCTTCGACAAGTCCGCCTACGACAGGTACTCGCCCGACTACAACACGGCAGTCGGCGACTACATCGTCCGTTATCCGACGAGTGCACAGTCGGCGACCGCCGCCGCAGAGTACAAGATCGGTGACCCGGGCACCTCCCACGACGCCCTGGTGGCTCCCGCGGTCAGCCCGACGCTCAAGGAGTCCTCATCGTCCTCGGTCGTGTACGTCAAGAGTAAGGACGTCGCCTTCGTCACCAGCGCGACGGCCGACTCGATCTCGTATTTCACCACGGACGGATCCGACCCCTCGAACGCGTCCAACACCGCGCGGAAGCGTTACTGGGACGGTATGCGGATCCCGCTGGCCGGTGCCGCGGGCACGAAGACCACCGTCAAGGCCGCTACCGAGAAGGGTGGCAGGACCAGCGCGGTCACCTCGGTGACCTACGAGGTAGCAGCGGACGAATCCGCGGTTCCGATCTTCCAGCCGGTCATCAACCGCGAGGCGGGTACGTACAACACCTTCGGCTACAAGGAGCTGCGGATCTTCTCCCCGTCGTACGGGGCCGAGACCTACTTCACGATGGATGGCCGCGACCCGGAGCCCGCGCAGAAGGGCGACAACATCGGTTACGGTTCCCGCGACTTCACCGTCTACCAGGACGAGAAGACCGGCGAGGCGTACCTGGTCACCGCGCAGGATCACATCTACATGCGGGTGTGGAAGCTGAATGACGACTTCACCGACGTCGTGCCCGACATGGAGTACGACATGTATGCCGGTGACCACCGAGAGGCGCCGGCCCTGATCCGTAACGGCGGCAAGGACGGCAAGTACGTCTATCTCATGACGTCCTCCCAGTCCGGCTGGTCTCCGAACCAGGCCCAGTACGGACGTACCGAGGACATGGACGCCGGGTTCAGCAAGCCGCGCGACGAGTACGGCTACCGCAACGGTCAGGACGCCTGGACCGGCCTTCAGCCGGTCGGCGACAACACGACCTACGGCAGCCAGCCCACGAAGATCCTCAACATCGGCACCGACAGCAAGCCCACCTACGTGTACATGGGCGACCGCTGGCGTTCGGACCTGCTGATGAAGTCGACGTATGTCTGGCTGCCGCTGAAGATCGACGACGCCGGGAACGGCGGCAAGGGGCAGATGGACCTGCGGTTCACGCCGACGCTCGATGTGGACGTCAAGAAGGGCAAAATCGTCGATTCGGGCGACAAGCTGCTCTCGCTGAACAAGCCCGTCACCGCCAGTGCGCAGGTCAAGACCGCCATCGGGGGCCCGACCGACAGTCTGGAGGACTGGGAGACGACGCCCGAGCAGGAAGCGCAGGGCATGTACCGGCACTACAACGCCGAGCAGGCCAATGACGGCAAGGACTACGACGTTGACATCTACGACAACGTTGAGCAGCTCTACAAGAGCAGCGGAATGCCGTTCTCCTGGGCGGTCGACCTGGGCAAGGCCAAGGACCTGTCCTGGGTAGGGCTGTCCTTCAAGACGGTCGGCGGCTCGGACAACGTCCACCGCTACAGCGTCTTCGCCAGCAATGACGGTCAGAAGTGGACCGAGGTCGCCGACAACACCCAGAACAACCGGATCGGCTACCAGAGCCACGAGGTGACCGGGAAGTACCGCTACGTCAAGGTCACTGTGTACCAGTCCTTCGACATGGCGCACGGCAAATCAGCCGACTGGTCGCGGGGCCTGTACGAGGCCACCGTCTACGGCCGGTAGGCAGCTCCGGGGCGGGCGGCGGGTGTCACATCGCACCTGCCGCCCGCCTCTTCTCGTCCCCAACCACGATGAGAGAAAGGCACGCTCATGGCAGTCGTCCCGTGCTACGGAACCGGCATCTCCCGACGTCAGGCCCTGATGGGCGCCGCGGCTCTGCCGCTCGGTGCGCTGCCGCTCGTCGCCTCCCCGGGCAGGGCCCGAGCCCAATCCCAAGCGGGCGGGGCTGCGACCGCCACGGCCTTCCGCCTCGCCGACGAGACGCGCGCCACCAACATCAAGGTGCACTGGCAGGCCGTGACCGGCGCGGACAGATACGAGGTGCACCGAGCATGTGCGGGCCACCCCGCCCCCGTCCGTGTGGCGACTGTTACCGGCACGACGCTCGACGACTACGCGCTGCCCGCGGAGCAGACCTATACCTACCGGATCAGGGCACTGGACGTCTCCGGCGCCGAGTTGTCCACGTCAAGCACCAACACCTGCCGCACCTTTACCCCGGGCGGCGCCTTCGCCTCGTACGACAACACGCGGAAGTCATCGCTGAGCCTGAGGGCCGGTCTCGAAGCGGACGGGATCTACTACCGCTACGACTTCCGCAGCGACGCCGACGGCTTCTCGCAGGTCGTGGAGGAGACTTCCACCGACGGCTACACGTTCACGGGCAACACCGTGGTGCTCAGCCGGGATGCGACGCCCGAACTCCAGGACTCCAAGCTGGAGTCGGTGAACGTCGTCAAGAACCCGGCCACCGGCCAGTTCGTCATGTGGGCACACTACGAGAACCGCAGCGACTACACACTCGCCGAGACAGCCGTCGCGGTTGCCCGACCGGGCGGAGCCTTCACCTTCCTCGGCCATTCCCGCCCCCTGGGCCACGAGTCGCGTGACCTCACCTTCTTCGCCGACATCGACGGCACCGGCTACGTCATCTCCGCCGCACGCAACAACTCCGACCTCAATCTCTACCGCCTGACTCCGGACTGGCTGGCCGTCGCAGAGCTGAGCGCCGTCCTTTTCCCCGACCAGCACCGAGAAGCCCCGGCGCTTGTCCAGGCCGACGGCACCTATTACCTGTTCAGCTCAGAGGCGGCCGGGTGGTATCCGAGCCAGGGCAAGTACGCCTCCGCGCCGAGCACAGCGGGCCCATGGTCCGAGTTACGGGAGATCGGCAACCCGGCGACGTTTGGTGCCCAGTCCGGCGGCATAGTCGAAGTCGGCGACCGGCACGCGATGATGGCGAACCGATGGAGTGCCAATTGGCGCTACCCGGAGGCGGCCAACCAGCAGCGCATGTTGCCGATCACCTTCCATGACGGCTATGCGTCCTACGACCTCTTTGAGATAGTCGACTACGACGCCGAGGCTGGCACCCTCATCCCGGTCCAGCGCGGCCGCATCGTCTCGGCCGGCGGGCCGGCGAACGCGAGCAGCCTGAGTGAGGACGAGCCCGGCGAGGATCTCACGTACGAGCCGGCCAAGGCTAACGACGGCGACCACGTGAGCAAGGAAAACTACTACAAGTCGGGCACCGTCCCCTTCACCTGGGAAGTCGACCTTCGCCGCGCCTGCCGTGTGGACCGCATCAACATCACCACGCGCCTGGTGAACGGATCCGAGACCTACTACGAGTACACGATTGACGCCAGCGAGGACGGCAGGGTCTACAACGCTCTCGTTGACGAGAGCGCAAACCGGATCGCCGGCTTCAAGACCCACCGCGTCACCGACACCGCCCGGTACCGGTACGTGCGCCTCACCGTTACGCGGATCGTGAATATCCACAACGAGAACACGGCGGACTGGGCACGCGGGATCAATGAGCTGACTGTATTCGGGGCGAGCTGACCACCGGGCACGGGCGCGCCCCCGTCCGTAGTCACGCTCCGAACTTCCCCCAGGCAGGAGAACACGTGATGACGCCGACGACCGCGGCAGGGTCAAACATCTGTCCGGATAGGCCGAGTGAGCCTGGGGCACGACACAAACGTGAGCCGATGCCTGTCGGCAGACATTGGGTCACGCCCTGTCCCTGGCTGTCCTTGTCCCACAACGCCCTGATACAGCGGATTCCATCTCACCAATCCTGGATGTGCCATGCCAAGACGGCCCGCGCGCGCGTTCCTTCTGCCCTTCCTCTCAACCGTCGCCGTGTTCTCCGGGGCATTCACCGCACCCGCCGGCCATGCCCGGACCGCAGCGCACCACGGGGGCGAATCCCGCAAGCCCCACTACGCCGGGTACCTCTTCACCTACTTCACCGGTGAGGGCACCGCCGACGGCGAGCAGATCAGGATGGCCCTCAGTCAGGGCAACGACCCCCTGCACTGGGGCGAGCTCAACAGCGGCAATCCAGTGCTCAGCTCCACACTCGGCGAGAAAGGGCTGCGCGACCCGTTCGTCATTCGCTCTCCTGAGGGCAACACGTTCTACCTCATCGCCACCGACCTGCGCATGTACCGAAACAGCAGTGGCAGCTGGGACGACGTTCAGAGGCATGGCAGCCGATCCATCATGATCTGGGATTCCACGGACCTCGTCCACTGGACCGACCAGCGCCTGGTGGAGGTCGCTCCGGCGTCCGTCGGCAACGTCTGGGCCCCGGAGGCGTACTGGGACGACAGCCGCGGCGAATACGTCGTGTTCTGGGCCTCGAAAATGTATGCCGACGACGACCCCGACCACGCCTTCGACACCTACAACAAGATGCTGTACGCCACGACGAAAGACTTCCGCACTTTCAGTGACACGAAGGTGTGGAACGATCCCGGCCACTCAGTGATCGACGCCACGGTCATCAAGGACAAGACCACTTACTACCGCTTCACCAAGGACGAGCGTGACCCGTCGCCCTCCTCACCCTGTGCCAAGTTCATAACCGCGGAGAAATCCAATTCACTGACCGACCCGTCCTATGACCTGGTGGCCGACTGCGTCGGCAAGGGCGCGATTACCCAGGGCGAGGGTCCAACGGTCTTCAAGTCCAATACATCCAGAAAATGGTATCTGTTCGTCGACGAGTACGGCGGCCGCGGATACATCCCCTTCGAGTCCACCGACCTGAACTCGGGCCGGTGGACTCCGTCGGCCAACTACCAGCTCCCGGCCAGTCCGCGGCACGGAACCGTCACTCCGGTCACCCGGGCCGAGTACGACCGACTGCTGCGCACCTACGGCGGGCCGGGGGAGTAGCCGCGCCGCGGGCGCGTCGCCGCGCGCATCACCCGCGGCTGCCGACGTCGGCAGCGAAAACACCGCACCGACCCGACAGCTGACGATCAGCGAGGCGTCATCACCCCGACCAAAACGGCGAGGCTAGAGGTCGAAACCGGACTTTGACCTGCGGATTTGTGAGTGGCGTCAGGTGCGGTGCGGGCGCCACGGGCGAGTGCCCGGTCCTCGACCGGGCACTCGCGTCATAGAGCGGGTGAGGGTCCGGGAGCCGCGTCGGACACCACACGCATGCCCAGCCCGCGCACCCGGTAGATGCACGTGTCATCGCCCCACAGCGACGCGTCCGCCGTCGCGTAGGGCCCCCGCGCGTCCGTGCCGCTCTCCACGATGTCCATGTCCACCCGGATCAGCCGGTTGGCCGGGGTGATCTGGCCGCGGTACGTCCAGGTCGTCTCGCGGCCGGGCAGCACCGGCTCGAACCGGGGGCGTGGAATGCCGTCCGCCGCGCCGCGCTCAAGCAGGTGGCACTGGAGCAGCTGGCACATGGCCTCGACGCCCAACGACCCCGGCTGCACCGGGTCCTGGAAGAAATGGGACCGGAAGAACCACTCGTCCGGGACCACGTCCTTCTCCGACCGCAGCCGCCCGAGCCTCATGCTGCCCCCGTCCGGCCAGGAACCGGTGATCCGGTCGAGCATCAGCAGCATGGGGCCCGGCAGCCGCAGTTCCCCGGCACAGTAACGAGCGGGCCGGGCGGTCAGATCGACCACATGGTCGCAGGGCTCGTCGAGACGGGCCCGGTCCTGGGCCGACGCCGTGAGGCCCTGCTGGTGGTCGAAGGCCGCCGGCGGGAAGTAGCCGAAGACCGTGGAGAGTTCGAACAGCGGCACGCCGTCGGCCGTGCACCTCACCCGGAACGACTCGATGATCATGTCCCCGCTCCGGGAGACACGCGTCAGTTCAGCATGGGTACGGACCGTACCCGTCGCCGGAGTGACCTCACCGGTGACCGTTCCCGCCCCGTCGAGGTTGCGGAACAGCAGATCCGTGTCGGTGGTCAACGCGCTGCCCACGTACGAGGCCAGCCACCCGCAGGGTTGCAGCGCGATCTCCATCAGGACCGCGAACGGCATCGTACGGCCGCCGCTCTGCTCGAAGTACCAGGCCCGCGCGGGTACGTCGTACTCCGCGACGACACTGCTGCCCTCCTGCATACGGCCCTGCGGACCGTCCACCGAGACGATCCGGCTCATGAAGTGGTAGGGGGGACCGGGCAGCCGCGCGACCTTACGGGTGCTGTCGAAGGGCTCGTACGCGGTACCGAACGCCTCACTCGGTCTGCCCCAGGCACACGCCAGCAACGAGGTGTAGTCGAAGGGGAATCCATCGGCCGCCGTCGCCACCGGCTTCTTCTCCCGGTGCCCGGCCAGCCCGCCGAGCAGGGGGAGCGGCACCGGTGTACCGCTGCCCTGCACGACGGGCGGGCCCGAGCGCCGCCAGTGCGACAGCGGCCAGTCAGGTACGAGCCGCAGCGCCACGTCCCGGCCCAGGAATGCTCTCGCCCCGTCCACCGAGCCCAGCACATCGGCGTACAGCGTCGGCACCGGCCCGGCCGAGACACCGCGCACGAACACTTCGTAGACGACCCGCCGGCCGGCCGGAGTCGCCTGGCCGCGGCACATCGTCGTGCAGGGGTGACCGCCGACGGGCTCGAAACGCCAGCCGTCCCGGTTCACGGTGAAGCCCATGGCCGCCAGGTAGAACGCCATCGCCTGGAGACCGCCCTGGAGCATCAGGGTGCCCGGCATACAGGGGTCGTTCTTGAAGTGTCCCGCGAAGAACCAGTCGTCCGGCGACAGCGGGGTCTCGGCCCGCAGATAGCCGCGGCCCCACGGCCCTCCGGCCGGGTCGAACGAGGTCACCTCGTGGAGCAGCCGCAGTGTGCCGTCGTCGAGCCGAGGTGAGCGGACGTGGGCCGCCGTCGCCTCCCAGCCGGGGCCGAAGCAGTCCGCCGGCCGCCCCTGGGCCAGGGCCCGCACCCGGTCCGTGTCGAAGCGGGTCCGTCCGCAGCGCACCGCGGGCGGGTCGAGCGGAAGGTCGTCGCCGGGCGGCCGCTCGGCCGGATCCCACCGCACACCGCCGCTGCCGGCGAGCTCCTCGGGGGTGAAGAACCCGGCCTGGCCCTCGCGGACGCTGAGCCGGAGTTCACCGTCCACGTAGCAGTCGTAGTGGAAGAAGGCCAACCGGATGCCGTCGTGCTCCGCGTGGCCGTCGATGTGGATCTCGTAGCGCAGGGTGTCTCCCGCTTCCGGCGGGCTGCCGTGGTACGTCACCTCACAGCCCAGCAGCCGGTAGGCGCGCTCCCCCCGGTTGAGGAGGTCCACGCCCAGCCAGCTGAGCAGGAGCAGATCCGCCTGGCCCGCCTCGATCAGCAGCCCGGCCGGCATACGTCCGGTGGAGTCCAGGTACCAGCTGTCGGGCCGGACATCGGTCTCCGTCCAGATCGTCCCGTCGGTGCGCACCGGGCCGGGCGCGGCGAGCGCCGCCGGCACGGCGTCGATACCGGTGACCCGGTCCGTGAACAGCATCGGCGGCTCGGGCATCCGCGTCTGCACCACGTACGCGTCCTGCTCGGCGAACCGCGGGCCGAACAGCGTGGAGATCTCCCGGGAGGCGAGGTGCTCCAACTGGGCGCGGTCGAACTTCGGCCCCGGCCTCAGGAGTGGTGCGGGTGCCGCTTCCGGCGGGGGAGCGGGCAGGAACGCCGAGCGGGGCGTGGGCCGTGTGGGGAGCGGCGGCGGCCCGGCCGTCGCACGCGGGGCAGGGGGGCCCGGTGGCCGTACGGGAACGGGCACGGAGCTCCGCAGCGCGGTGACGGCGAGAGCGGACAGCTGCAGGAACCGCTGATGGGCCTCGGTGTGCCCGGCGGTGATCTCTTGGTGCAGCGCGGCGACCAGCAGGCTCTGCCGGAGGACTGCGGCGCGAGCGCCCGCCGCCCGCGGATCGCGCCCGTCCGAGCCTGTCGGTGGGACGTCCGGCAGGGGGCGCGGCCCCGCGGGACCGGGGCAGGGCACGGCGGCGCCGCCCGGTGCGTCGGACCGGCCGGCCTCCCGGTCCGGTACCGGCGCCAGCTCGGGGGCCCTGGGCAGGGTTACCAGGGCCGGCTCCAGTGGCGGCAGACACGGAGGCGCGGGTACGGGCACGGTGACGGTGGGCCCGGGACGCGGCACCTCCGTGGCGGCTTCCGCGAGCCGGGCGAAAAACTCCTGGGCGTGTACCGGCACGCCCGCGACGACAAGTTCGGCCACCGCCATGCAGGGCTCCCGCAGCCGGCTGTCGCCCGGGGCATCGAGTGCGACGGCCACATGGTCCCGGTCGCCGAGTACCCGCTTGATCCAGCCGGTGCACAGCTTGCGCGGCCCGTGCTCCACGAAGACCCGGACACCGTCGGCCCACGCCTGCTCGACCGTGGCCGCGAAGTCGATCGTGTTCAGTCCCTGCGCGGTGAGCGCCTCGGCGGCCCGCTCGGCCGTCGGCCGGTACGACTGCCCGGTGGCCCCGCTGTAGAACCGCACACCGGGCACGTCGACGGTCGGACGATGGTGGACTGCCCGCCATACCTCTCGGATCTCCGTCAACTCCGGTGCGTGGGCCGCCATGTCGTAGTCGAGCTCGATCGCGCGGTCGGCGCCGATCCTGGCCACGACGGCCGCGCACGCGCGGGACTCGCCGCCGATGACGCAGACTCCGGGGGCGTTCACCGCCATCAGATGGACTGCGACCTCGGCGGCGAGCTCGGCACGGACCGCTTCCAGGGGCGCACTGACCAGATAGTTCGACCAGCGGCAGCCCTCGATGCCCAGACGCTCCCAGTGGCGCCGCACCGCCCGGAGTTCACCGGTGAGTTCGGTCGTGAACAGTCCGCTGTCCCGGGTGGCGTCGTACAGCCCTGCGGCGTCCGGCCAGGCACCCAGCGCCACCAGGGCGGCCGACTCGCCCGAGGAGTACCCGAGAGCGGCCTCCGGCCGAAGGCCGAGCACCTCCCGGGTGAACACGGTGTGGTGGACGGCGAGTTCGGCGGCGCCCCAGATCTGGTCGAGGACTCCGCGCTCCGCCCGGGACCGCAGCCGTGCACCGATCGCCCCGTGTCTGGCACGGACGGCCTCGCCGAGCGACGGCAGCGCGAGCATCAGCTCGTGGCCCATACCCGGGTACGCCGCCGAGCCGTTGGTGTACACGAACGCGGTCTGCCCCGCGACCGGCCTGTCCCGGTACCGCACATCGGCCGGAAGGGCTCCGCCCTCGGCCAGCCAGCGGCGGGCGGCCTCCTTCCGGCCCGGCAACGCGTCGTCGTCGGCCACGAGCGCCAGCCGGGCCGGTCCGGTGTCGGACTCCGCACCGGACTCCAGCGCGGCCAGTACCTCCCGGCGGCCGGCCCCGGAAAAGACGTGCAGGCGCGGAGCCGGGCCCCGCAGCCACGGCAGGGCGTCCTCCGCGCGCAGCCGGACACTCGCGGTGGGCCCTTCCAACGGTGTCACCGCGACCTTCGCGGTGTGCGCGACGGTCGCGGTATCCGCAGGAACGCCCGGACGCGGCACCGCGCGGTGCTGGAGCGAGAGCGCCGCGACCGCGACGCAGACCAGCCCGTACGCGGCGTGAGCGCGCCCGAAGGCCGATGCCGGGTCGAACACCGCGTCAGGGCCGTCCCCGATGACCACGTCGGGTGCGCCGGCGGTGTCCTCGTCGAGCAGGGCGACGACGGTGTCACCGTCCCTGCGCGCGGTGTCCAAGGACTTGAGGACCAGGACGACGGCGGCGTCCCCCGGTTCGTCCTCGCGGCCGAGATCCCGCTGGGCGGTCTGATGCACCGCCTCGCAGGACAGGTCGGTGGCACCGACGAGCGCGGCGTCGACCTCCCCCGACCGGACGGCCCGGGCCGCGAGTTCCAGCGCCACCAGCCCGGACGCCTCCTCCGCCGAGACCGCGAAACCCGGTCCCGCCAGGTCGAGTTGGGTACTGATCCGGTTCGCCACCAGGTTCGGCATGGTGCCCACCACCCCCTCCGCGGTCACGGGCGGCAGGAACGCGTCCCGGGCGAGGTCCGCCGACTCGGGTGTGGCGGCGAGCCCGGCCTGCTCCAGCCAGTGGGGAACCCTCCAGCGGGCGCCCGCCCGGGCCACCTCGGGGTCCACCCCCATGCCGATGACCACCATGGTCCGCTCCCGGGGCAGGGACACCGACCGGGCGGCCTCCCGGGCGGCCTCCAGCACCAGGAGCTGATGGCGCACCGTTCGCTCCAGGGCCAGTGGCGGGAAGCACAGGTCCCTCAATTCCACGGCGATCCCGAGGGCGGGACCACGCCGCTCACCGCCCAGCACCGCCCGCCGGAAGTCCTCCGTACAGGTCCCGTCACCGACTCGGGCGCCGAGGGCGACGATCGCCACCGGCGTACGGCCGCCCGGCGATTCCCGCACCCGGGTCGGGGCGGTCACGGCGGCGGCCGGGCGGATCGGCCGCGGTACGGCGGACACCGGGTCGCCGTCCGGAAGGTCCACCACCAGATGGGCGTTGGTCCCGCCGAACCCGAACGCGCTCACCGCCGCCCGGCGCGGCCCGGACCACGGTTCCGGCGCGGTCAGCACCCGCAACGGCGTGCCCGCCAGCCCCTCCAGCGGCCGTTCCGCGCCGAGTGTCGCCGGACGGACCCCCGCACGCAGCGCGCCGAGCACCTTCAGCAGCCCGGCCACGCCCGCCGAGGCCAGCAGGTGCCCGACGTTCGACTTCACCGAACCGATGGGCACGTCGTCACCGGCCCCGAAGACCCGGGCCATACCGCGCGCCTCCACCGCGTCCCCGACCGGCGTCCCCGTCGCATGGCACTCGACGAGTGACACGGTCTCGGGCGCGACGCCCGCCGCGTCGTACGCCAGTCGCATGGCCCGGACCTGGCCCTCCTCCGACGGGCTGATAAGCCCGGCGCCGCGCCCGTCGTTGGACAACCCGACACCGCGGATCACACCGAGCACGGGCAGATGGGCGGTGCGGGCCTCGGACAGCCGCATCAGGGCGACGAACCCGGCGCCCTCGCCGTGCATCAACCCGTCCGCGTCCCGGTGGAAGGGCCGGCTGCGTCCCGTGCGGCTCGTCGCGGACAGCCCGCAGAAGCCGACATGCAGATAGAGGGGGTCCGCCCGGCTGACCGCACCGGCCACCATCAGGTCCGCCGTGCCGTCGTGCAGCCGGTCGCACGCCAGCTTGATGGCATACAGCGACGACGCGCAGGCGGCGTCGAGCGACCACGCGCCCGCGCCCAGCCCGAGGGCTCGGGCCGCGAGCCGGGCGGGCAGCCCGGACGAGAAGCGATTCCGGGCGTCGGGCCGCCGCTGGCGCTCTCCCGTCAGCAAGGCGTCACGGAGCGGGGGCCGCTGGGCGGACAGCCAGACGTGCTCGGCAAGAGCCGCCCCTGTGGGCGTGGGATAGGACAGGTTTCCCAGCACCAGCCCCGCGCGCGGCAGAGGGCCCTCGCGGCCCGCCTCCGTGAGTGCCTGCCGGATGCCGTACATGACCCAGTGGAACAGCGGGTCCAGCGACAGGATCTGCTCCGGGGCCATTCGGAAACCGCTGGGGTCGAAGACGGACTCGAACCCCCGTACGTACCCGCCGACATCGGTCCAGGTGCGGTCGAGGTGGTCGTCCACCGAGCCCATGGCCCAGTGGCGCGGCAGCCGCCACCGGTCCTCCGGGATGGCCGACAGGCTGGTGCGGCCCGCAGCGATGTTGTCCCAGAACGTGTCCGGATCGAGCGCGTCGGGCAGCACACAGCCCCGGCCGACGACGGCGATCGGTTCGAATTCCATGCAGGTCTCACTTCACGGCAGGGCGGGGCTGGTTCGGAGGGGCCGGGGCTCAGGAGGGGCGGCGGACGAGTTCCACGCCGAGCAGTTCCAGACGGACGGCTCCATCGGCGTCGATCAGCGCCGCATCGCAGCGCGCCCCCGTGCTGTGAACCTTCCGGCCTCGCAGCACACACCGCACCGTGCCGTCCACCGGGCCGCGCCGGTACACCCTGCACTCCGCGACGGCCATCGGCAGCGTCGCCGCATCGAGTACCTCCTGCGCCCAGACCAGGGCGAGTTGGAGCGCGCCGTCTATGGCGGCCGGGTCGAGCGGCCAGTGCTCACCGGACCATTCCAAGGCGCGCACGCCCGCGACGATCGCCTCGGCTCCGTGTTCCGAAACACCGTGCAGCAAGCGGACGGAGTGGAAGCGGGGGCCGTGGAAGAGGCTCTCCCCGTCGTACAACTCGGTGCGGTCCAGCGGCTTGAGGCCGTCCGGGCTGTCCCACGTGGCCGGATCCCGCTCTTCGGCCCCGGTGTCCAGCACGGCCCGGAAGTGCGCCACCCCGTTTTCCCCGCGCAGTTCCGCCTCCAGCCCCGTCGACGAACCGGCCGCACCGCGGCTGCCGTGCACGGTGAGCCGGTGGCCTGTGCCGGCCAGTTCGGGCAGGGTGCACTTCTGGTACACCCGCAGGTCGCGCAGGACGAGTGGGCCGGCACCCGGCAGCCAGGCGGTGGCCGCCCCCGCGAACCAGTTCAGGACCATCGCCACGGGCAGCACGGGAACCCCGGTGAGCGCGTGGTCGGCCAGCTGCGGCAGGTTGTCCGCCCGGACCAGCAGCTGCGCCGGACGCGGATCGCCGGCCGGGGACAGGGCCGCCGGATCGTCCCCGGCCACCAGGACGACACGGGCCTCACCGGCTGTGCCGTCCAGCTCGGCCGTGAAAGCGGCCGCCCCCTGCTCCAGAGGGATCAGCGGAACCCCGGACCGGCCGAAATGCCCGGCCAGAGCGGGCGTGACCATGCCGCCGCGCCACGGCCCCCAGACGACGCACCGCACCAGGCAGCCGGGGCGGCGGGCCTGCTCCGCTGACGCGACCTGACCCAGGATCTCGTTGGCCATGGCGTAGTCGCTCTGCCCCGCGTTGCCGAACACGGCGGCCACCGAGGAGAACAGGCAGATCACGTCCAGCGGATCGTCCGCAGTCGCGGCCAGCAGTGCGCGCAGACCGTCCACCTTGGTGGACATCACCTGCTCGACCTGCTCGTCGGTCTTGTCGGTGATCCGCTTGTCGGCCAGTACTCCCGCACCGTGCACGATGCCGGTGACCGGCCCCCACGCGTCACGTACATCGCGCAGTGCGGCGGCGACGGCGTCGCCGTCGCGGACGTCCACCTGGACGTACCGGACGGGGGATCCCGCCGCCTCCAGCGCCGCCAGCGTTGCCCGTACCTCGCGCGCGGCCAGGATCTCCCGGGCCCGCGCCGCGATCCGGGCGGGCGAGGAGTTCTCCGCGCCCTCGGTCGAACGCTCGGCGAGCAGACGGGTGAGCGCCGGTGTGTCGGCGGCCGAGGCGAGCCCAGCGGGCTCAGGAGCCGGTGCCGTCCTGCCGAGCAGCACGATCCGCGGACGGTGGGTCCTGGCCAGGTCCAGCAGCGCGGCGGAGGTCACCCCGCGGGCCCCTCCGGTGGCCACGATCACCGACTCCGAGGTGATCCGCCGGGTGCTGCCGGGCATCACCGGCGCGGTTACCATCCGCAGGGTGGTGCGGGTGCCGTCCGCGCGGAGACCTGCCTCCGGGTCAGGGCCGCCTTCCAGCAGTTCCCGCACGATCGCCTCGGCGACCTCCTCGTCGCTCCGACCGCCCCGCTCGCAGTCGACGGCCTTGACCGAGACACCCGGCCACTCCTTCGCCACGGTCCTGGTCAGACCGGCGACGCCGCCCAGCCACGCGCGGTCTGGTGCGTGGCCGTCGAGCCCGAAGTCGCCTCCGGTGTCCTGCACGGTCACGAACAGCCCGCCCCGTTCGGCAGCCTGTGCCGCCACCGCGCGCGCCGCGCGGAACACCGACCGGTGGACCTCCCGCGCATGGTCCGGCGTGCCGCCCCCGGTCAGCCCGCCGAGGTGCACGACTCCGCGCGCGTCCTCGGGCACCTCCGCCACGGCGGTGGCGTCCACGCCGCGCTCCGCCAGCTTCCGCGCGACGAGGGCGGTGATCGCGGCGCCGTCGGCGCCCCCGCCCGCCACCACGAGCGGCCCGTCCAGGAGCCCCGCCGTCGCCAGGCCGGACGCCGGTGACTCCACCGCGCGCGGCACCAGCCTCGTCAGGGCCGTCCTTTGTCCGGACCCGGTGCGCATGGCGGGGATCTCCGGGACGGCGGGGGGCCCGGTCACGGCCGGGGAGTCCGGCGCCGGGGCCCCCGGCGGCCGGCCGGCCGCGGTGAGCGCCTCGACGATCTCGCGCAGCGTGCGGAGTTTGCCGAGCTGTCCGATGTCCCCCGTCGCCACGTCGCCCACCCTCCGGCGTACGGCCGACAGGATCTCGACGCGCTTGATCGAGTCGACTCCCAAGTCCGCCTCCAACTCCATGTCCACGTTGAGCATCTCCGTCGGGTAGCCCGTGAGCCGGGCCACCACCGAGAGCAGTAGCTCCTCCAGTTCCGGCGCCGACAGAGGCGCGGCATCGGCGGCCGGTGCCGAGGGGTCCACCGGGACGGCGGCCGGGGCCCGTTTTTCGGCGGCGACCGGTGCGGGCGACGGCGCCTCGCCGGGCCCGGCGGGTACGACGGCGGGCACGGTCCCGGGAACGCCGACCGCTGCCGGGGGCGGTGTCGCGGGTGCCGGGGCACGCCGGGGCGCCGAAGGACGGGGGAGCGGCAGCGGTGCCGGGAGAGCCGGGGCGTCGGGCACGGCGCCGACGCCCTGTGCCCCGAGCATCGCGGCCAGGGTGGTCTCGGTCATCCGCAGAAAAGCCATATGGCTTTCGGTCAGCATGCGTTGGCAGGCCGCGTGGGCCTCCGCCGTCTGCCGCTGGACGCTCTCCACCGCGGCGTACCACTCGGGGCCGAGGGCGGCATCGGGCTCGGCCCCGTACGCGGAGACGGGGTCGTAGGCGGGCACGAGGTCGTGCGACTGCTCGGCTCCGTACGCGGGCTCCGGTTCCTGGGCGGGATGCGGGTGGCGTTCCGGCGCGGGCTCGGGCGGCCGCGGTGCGGCGGCTTCGGTGCGGGGCGGGTACAACTGACCGTAGTTGGCTCCGCTGATCTGCACGGTCATCCGGGGCTTGCGCTCCTTCACTGAGGTTCCGGGCGAGGCGTACGGCGCCCAGAGGGGATCGAAGTCCAGAGGGATACCGCGTACGGCGAGTTCACCGAGCGCGGTGTGCAGGGTGCTGACCCCTGACCGGTCCGCCCGGTCCAGGGGGACGGCCGCGTGCTCGCGGTCACCCAGGATCTGTCCGACCAGGCCGGTCAGCGCGGTGCCCGCGCCGACCTCGACGAAGGTCCGCACTCCTGCCGCGTACATCGCCTCGATCTGGTCCTGGAAGAACACAGGTGAGGCCAGGTGGTCGGCGATCCGGCGGCGTACCCCGTCGGGCGACGACGGGTACGGTTCCGCGTCCGCGTTGCCGTACACCTCGATCCGGGGCTTCGTGACCGGGACCGTGCGCAGGAACGCGGCGAGCGGCTCACCGGCCGGGGCGACCAGCGGGCTGTGGAAAGCGGTCGAAGTGGTCAGCCGGCGTGTGCCGACACCCTCGGCCGCGAACGCCTTCTCGGCGCGTGCGACAGCCTCTCTCGTACCCGAAAGCACCACCTGAAGCGGGGAGTTGAGGTTGGCCGGCCAGATGTCGCCGAAGTCGTCACCGGCCAGCACCGCCACCACGTGCTCGCGGTCCGCCGCCACGGCCAGCATCGCGCCCGGTACGCCGGCCGCGTTCCGCATCAGCTCACCGCGCCTGCGGGCCAGACCGACCAGCGCATCGGCGTCCAGGGCACCCGCGCAGTGCAGCGCCACCAGCTCACCGAAACTGTGGCCCGCCACGCAGTCCGGTTGCAGCCCCAGACCCCGCAGTACGGCCAGCAGGGCGAGCGCGTGCACCGCGAGCGCGGGCTGCGCCCACTCGGTGGCGGCCAGACGCGCGGCCTGGGCCGCGCGTTCCTCGTCGGCGAAGGCGGGCGGCGGGAACACCAACCGGTGCAGGGGCCGCCCGTCGAACCTGGTGCCGCCCAGCCGATCCCACACGGCCTGGGCGGCCGGTGACAGCATCGCGAGGTCGGCGCCCATCCCGACGTACTGGGATCCCTGCCCCGGAAACAGGAACGCGAGCCGGCCGGGCACGGGATCCCCGAAGGCATACCGGACACCGTTCGGTGTCGAGAACGCCGTGCCGGGCCGTTGCCGGATCAGCGTGAGCGCCCGCGCGTACTTCTCCCACAGGTCCTCGGTGTCCGTGGCGACGACGGCCAGCCGCACCGGATCGGTGGGCGAGAACGCGCGGTGGCTCTCCCGGGCGAGCGCGGCCAGCGGACGGTCGCCGTACGTTTCCGGCGGCACCAGGTCGGACGGCGACGCGCCGCTGAACAGGACGAGTTCGCTCGGTGCGGAGCGATGGCGCGGCGGCACCCCGGCCAGGGTGCCCGAGGGCACGTACTCCTCCAGCGTGACGTGGAAGTTACTGCCCCCGAAGCCGAAGCTCGACACCGACGCCCGGCGCGGATGACCGGCGGACCGCACCCACGGCCGGGCCTCGGTGTTGACGTAGAACGGGCCGTCCGGGGCGGCGGCCGCCGGCATCGGCCGGTCGACCTTGATGGTCGGGGGCAGCACCTTGTGGTGCAGGGCCATGACCGCCTTGAGCAGCCCCGCCGCGCCCGCCGCGCACTTGGTGTGGCCGATCTGCGACTTGACCGAGCCGATCGCGCACCACTGCCCGTCCGTATGTCCCGACGCCTCGAACACCTCGCGCAGCGCCGTCAGTTCGGCGGTGTCCCCGGCCTTCGTGCCGGTCCCGTGGGCCTCGACCAGCTCCACGGTCTGCGGACCGTAGCCCGCCTCCTCGTAGGCGCGTCGCAGAGCCCGTGCCTGACCGTCGGGAAGCGGCGCGTAGATCGCCGTACTCCTGCCGTCGGACGAGGTGCCGATGCCCCGGATCACCGCGTGGATCCGGTCGCCGTCCCGCTCCGCGTCGGACAGCCGCTTCAGTGCGTACATGACGACCGCTTCGCCGAGCATGGTGCCGTCCGCCGCAGCGGAGAACGGACGGCAGTCACCGGTGCGGGAGAGCGCGGGCGTCTTGGAGAAGCACAGGAACATGCCGATGTCGTTCCCGGTGTCCACACCGCCGCTGATCACCAGGTTGGCCCGCCCGAGCGTCAGCTCACCGACCGCCGTGGACAGTGCCGCCAGCGAACTGGCACAGGCGGCGTCGGTGGTGTGGTTGGTGCCGTGCAGGTCGAACCGGTTGGCGATCCGGCCCGCGACGACATTGCCGAGCAGGCCGGGGAAGGTCGACTCCTGCCACGGGCTGAAGTGCGCCGAGATGCGGTCGCACACGGCCTGCGCCTCGGCTTCGGCGAGACCGCTCTCCCGCAGCGCCTTCAGCCAGACCGGGCGATGTGCGCGCCCGTACATGTGCGGGAGTAGCTCCAGGGAGGCCGCGCCGAGGACGACGCCGACCCGGTCCCGGTCCATGCCCGACAGACCGCCGGCGTCGGTCAGCACTTGGTCGGCGACCATCAGGGCGAGCAGTTGGGAGGTGTCCGTCGCCGACAGGTTGGCGGGCGGCACACCGTACGCCAACGGGTCGAAGTCCACCTCCGGCAGGAAGGCGCCGCGGCGGGCGTACGTCTTGTCGGGGGCGGCCGGGTCGGGGTCGTAATGGTCCGTCACCAGCCAGCGGGAGGCGGGCACTTCAGTGATCAGGTCCCGGCCGCCGGTCAGGATCCGCCAGTAGCCTGCCGCGTCCGTCGCGCCGGGCACCAGGGCGCCGACACCGACCACGGCGATGGGCACCTGCCCGCGGGCGCGGGCGGACACGCTGTCTCCTCGGGGCCGGACGGCTGCCGCTGACGCCTCCGGGGCGCCGGGGCCGCTCATGCCAGCCCGCGCGGGGTGTAGGCGAATGCCTCGGACGGCAACGGAACTCCATAGGTGCGCAGTTGGTGGGCGCGGGTGAGCACCGCAGCGCCTTCGAGCAGGTTGAGCGCGATCTGCACCACGGACCGGTTCGCCGGTTCGGCCAGGAACGTGCCCGCGACCCAGCGGTTGAACGCGCCCGTCGCCGGCCCGCTCCAGATCTGGTAGTCGGTACGTCGGGCCGCCTCGCCGGTGATCGCCCACCGACTGGAACTGCCCAGGTACCAGCGGAAGACCAGCGCCATACGGTGCTTCGGATCGGCCCCCGCACGCGTGATCTCCGAGGGGTCGCGCCGCTCCCAGAACGCGCGCGTGTGCTCCCAGACCTCGTCGAACGAGGCGCGCAGCACGTCCCGTTCGATCGCGGCGCGCACCGCGGGTGGGATCTCCTCCAGCGAACCGTGCGCCCGGTAGGCCGTGTAGAGCCTGCCGGCCCGCTGGGCGAACATCGTCCCCCGGGACAGTACTTGCAGCGTGACACCCAGCTCGAACATGTCCGCCGCCGGTGCCATGGCCACATCGGCGACATCCGCCTCGCAGAGCATCGCCTTGGCCTCTTCGGACAGGCCCGCCTCGGTGGCCGTCTGGTTCACCGATCCGACGACCACGTAGGACGCGCCGAGGGCGAAGGCGGCGGCCACCGCGGCCGGTGTGCCCAGCCCGCCGGCCGCGCCGATCCTGACCGGTCGGCGGTAGCCGAACCGCCGGCACAGCGCGTCGCGCAGCAGGGCGATCCTCGGCAGCAGGGCCGACAACGGCCGGTTGTCGGTGTGACCTCCGCTGTCGGCCTCCACGGTGATGTCCTCGGCCACCGGCACCAGGGCCGCCAGGCCGGCCTCCTGCGGGGTCAGCTTCCCCTGGACGACGAGCCGGTCCAGCAGCGCGGCCGGGGCGGGCGAGAGGAACCTCTCGGCCACCTCGGGCCGGGAGACCTTGGCGAGCATCCGCGTGCGCCGGACGATTCCGCCGTCGGCGCCGCGGCGCAGTCCCCGGGCCGAGCACAGCACGACGGCCGGGGTGAGCTCCATGAACGCCGACGCCGAGATCCGGGGCACACCGCAGCGCAGCAGCAGCTCGGCGACGCGGAACTCCAGCGCGGGTTCGGCCGGTGAGTGGATGAGGTTGACGCCCCAGTTCGAACGGGACCGCAGCTCCCCGGCCAGCGCGTGCACGGCCCGCTCCACGTCGGCATGTGCCAGGCCGCCGGCGCCGAAGAACCCGAGCATCTCCGCCCGGGCCATCGCGGACACCATCCGGGTGGTCGCGATGCCGTTCGCCATCTCGCCTGCCACATAAGGGAAACGGACGCCGTGCGCCTCGCAGAAGGTGCGCCCGCCGAGCCACTCGGGGTACAGCGGCGGCAGCGTCCCGAGCACCGGGCCGTCGGGTACCGGACCGGCCGCGAGACCCAGTTCACGGCCGCTCGGCCCGCTGACGATGTGTACGGGTTCCCGGATCAGTCGGGCCCGGGCGGCGATCTCCTCAGGGGAGAAGACCGGCGGGGACGCGGCGGCGACGGGAGCGGAGAGGACGGACACGGAGGGGCTCCAGCGGGAGAGGAGGTGTGCGGGTCAGGCGTACCGGGCGGACGGGAAGACGGCGGTGGGCGACGGCCCGGCGGGAACCCGGCCCCTCGGGACCAGGCCGGACCACAGGTAGTCGAGGTCCACCCGGTCGGAGGCCGCCGACGACCCGAACAGGGCCCGGACCCGGGTGTTGTCGAAGCGCCGTCGGTGGGTCAGGTAGGCCGTCAGACCCGGGTAGAAGTCCACCAGCGTCTCCAGCGCCGACGGGTCGTCCGGCTCCGTGGCGACCAGGTCGATCGACAACTCAACCAGCCGTTCCAGCAGGGTTGCGATCGTCTGCACGGGCACGTCGCGGTCGTGGACGACGTGGTACGTGTCGACTCCGCCCGAGGGCGTCCGGCCGGCCAGCCGCACCATGACCTCGGCCGCGTGCTCCACCTGCATCAGGTTCAGCCGGCCGTGCGGATGACCCAGCAACCGGACGCGGGGACGGCCGCCCGGGTCGGCGCCGTGGGGGTCGTCGGGTCCGTCGCCGTCGTGGCCCGGGTTTCCAGGGCCGGCGGTGCGTCGCGCGTCGCGCAGGATCCGCTCGATGACCTGAAGCGGATGCGAGGGCAGTTCCGGGTGCGGCGGCAGGTCCGTGACGAGGATGCTCGGCCGCAGCACCACGACCGGGCGGCGGTGCTCCCGCGACCACGCGTGGATCAGCACCTCCGCCTCGTACTTGGAGCGTTCGTAGGCGTTCTCGAAGCCGTACGCGTCGTCCAGCTCGTCCTCGTACGCCACCCCCTCACGCCGGCTCCCGGCGACGAAAGCGGTACTCACGTGGTGGACCACGGGTCTCTCGCGTCCGGCGGCGGCCAACTCCAGTACATGCCGGGTTCCTTCGACGTTGGTCCGGCGCAGCTCGGGAAGGTCTCCCTCCAGGTTGATGCTGCCCGCGCTGTGCCAGATCGCGCCGAGACCGTCGGCCAACTCCTGGAACACGCGCCTGGACAGCCCCAGCCCGGGCTGCTCCAACTCGGTCTCCACCACCCGCAGCCGGTCGGGGAGTTCGGCGACGAACGCCTCGGGCACGCCGGTCAGTGCGAAGAACCGGGTGATGCGGTGCAGCGCGTCACCCGACCCCGCGTGGACCAGGACCGTCACCGACCGGTGCGTGTCGAGCAGACGGCGCAGCAGGCGCAGTCCGAGGAATCCGGTGGCGCCGGTGAGGGCGACGTGCATGACCTTGGCTCCAAGGGCTCCGAGAGGGACAGGACCACCATCGCGTGCGAGGGCGGTGAACGCCGGGGCCGTTGCGGCGGCCGGGGAGGCGAGATGTAGCCGGCCGTCCCACGCGCGGCATGACACCGGCGGTCGCGGCGTGCGCGGCCCGACTCGTCCGGCCGACCCGGTGCAACGGGCGTCCGCCGGTACCTCCGGCCCCGCCGGGGGCTGCTCAGGCCCTCTCTTGGGCTTGATGACCACTGGCGCACGGCACACAGTGTCAGACGGTGGACGGTGATGGAGCCCCCGATCCCACCGGCTCACCCGAATGAAGTACCCACGCCACGGTCCGTGGCTGTCCCGGACGGCTCGTCGGAGCTCCCGCCGCGAGCCGGGGCGCCCGGCCGTACGGACGCAACTGAAGCAGTCGGGACCGAGCGGGCCGCCCGGCGGACCGTCCCCCTTTCGGGTGATCTCGCGGGCGGTGGCCGGCAGGCGGTCCCGGGCGGCTCAGCGTCCCCGCCGGCGGCCGGTGCCGGGCGTCGAGCCCGGTGGGGCAGGAGGGGAGCGCGTCCTTCGGGGGCTGCGGGCGAGTACGGCCTTCACCGCGGCCGGATATAAACCGTACCTATTCAGGCCGGTGACGCGTTCGGCGTCGCTGCGGACGTGCACGGGTCGGCGGCCCTTCCGATCGGTGGTCCGTCCCGGTCGGTCGGGGTGGCCGAGCGCCCGGCCTCGCCCCGCCTGCCCGTCCCTTGGCACGAACTGGAGCTCCCCGATGCCCGTGTCCGATCCGTCAGCCCGGTCCGTTCCCTTCCCCAGCTACCCCGCCCACTCGGTCGACCGCGCGTTCCTCAGCATGGAGCGTCGCCACCCCGACGCCCGCTGGGACGCGGGCGGTGTCGCGTACCTGAGCGGTCCGCCCCCGAGCCTGGCGGACTTCCGCGCGTACGTGGGCTCACGCCTGGGCCGGCTGCCCCTGCTCACGAGCCGGGTCGAGGGCGGCTCACGGCGCCCCCGGTGGCGGCCGGACGCGGACTTCGCCGTCGACCGGCATGTCCACGAGGTGGTCGCAAAGGGCCCCGCAGGGTGGGATGCCGCCCTGCACACCGCGCTCGACGCGCCGTTCGCGCCCGGCACCTACTGGGGAGTCTGGCTGGTCCACGGCCATGTGCCTGACGAGTACGCCGTGTGCTATCGCTTCCACCACGCCTGCCAGGACGGTTCGGCCGCCGCGATGACTTTCCGGGCCATGCTGGGCGAGGGGGAGCCCTCGGCCCGCCCGGTGCCGAGGAAGGGCCGCCTGGTCGGTCTGCCCCGAAGGGTGGGCACAGCAGTCGGGCTGGCCACGATGTTCCTGGCCGGCTCCCTCGCCGTTCGCGGCCACCGTACGCCCGTCCCAATCGTCCCCACGGGAGAGCGGCGGCTGTGGCGGGGCCGCGTACCGGCGGACGCCCTCCGCCGGATCGCTGCGGCACATGGCGGATCGGCCCACGACGTCCACCTGGCCGCGCTCGCCGGGGCGTTGTCGGCCTGGTCGGCCCGGTCCGGCGTACCGCTTCCTCGGGTGACGGCGCTGCTGCCCGTTGACGCACGCCGCCCGGACGAGGAACAGACCTGGGGCAACCGCTGCTTCGCCCTGCCGCTGGAGCTGCCCGTGCGGACCGCCCCGGAACGCGGGGCCGGATCCCGGGACGGCGACTCGCCCCTGTGGCGACTGGAGCACGTCATGGCCACGACCCGGAGACTGCGGGGCGAGGCCTGGCGGCAGGCCATTCAGGACCTGGTGCGCTACATGCCGGACCGCCCGACCGAGTGGTACCTGCGAAGGATGCTCTCCCCGCGCGTCACCGACGTCATGGCGACGTCCATGCCGGTCGCCGACAAGGGAAGTCTGGGGGACAGCCGGGTGACCGGCGTCGCCCTGCTCCCCCTGCTCGTGCCCGGGCACCTCTTCGGAGTGGGCCTGTCGTTCTTCGGCAACTGGACCGAGTCGTCCTTCGTGGCTGACCGCGCCCTTCCGCTCGGGGAGCTGCTTCCGGAACTGTGGGAGCAGGCCGTGGGTGAACTGGAGGGAACCTCTGCGCCGGTGTGAACGCGGAGGCGCCGGGGGCGGGGCGCACCGATCGCTCGGGTGCGGCCCCGGGCCGAGCCGTGTGTGTCAGACCACCGCTTCGAGTTCTGCCAGGGCCGTCAGCCACAGCCCCGGGAGGTCCGCGCCGCGGGCGAAGGCCGTGTCGTGGACGACGGAGAGCGTGCACTCGTCCCGGTACCTGAGCAGCGTCAGATGGCAGAGCTGACCGGGCAGGGGAGCGCCCAGCCCGAGCGCGCCGTCCAACCGTGCCTCACCGAGGACCGGCTGTGGCACGGCCGCGGGGAAGTAGGTGCCGGTGAGGGAGGCGTGGCGCGGACGCATGAGCAGCCGCAGCGTGCCGAGGCTCACCGGACGCGGCGCGCGCCGCATGAGAGCGCGGGAGGTGTGCATCCTCCGCTCGACGCGCCCGGGCTCCAATTGACGTGAGAGAGAGGCGAGACGGCGCAGCGGAAGGGGCTCCTCACAGGGCAGCCGCAGACGCACCATGGTGAGGAAGTTGCCCACCGCGCCCCGTTCGCCACCGGTCCGGACCGACAGGGGCCAGAGGAGTGTGAGAGGAGCCGGACGCTCTTCCTCGGCCAGGGCGACAGCAGCCCGCATCGCCCCGGTCAGCGCGGTCAGGAAGACCCCGCTGACGTCAGTACCGAGAGCCCGGGAGACAGCGAGCAGCCGCCGGGTCTGCACCGTCCCGACGGCCGTGGCGAGCTTCCCCGTCGGCGGCCGACGCAGCTCCGACCAGGTGCCGCTGCCCCGCAGGCTCCGGGCGACGTCGCTCATGATGCCCAGCACAGCACGGGAGGAGACCCGCCCCCCGCTGTCGGCGGGCGGAGACGTGTCCTGGACAGCGGGCGACCTTTGCGGTGTGACGCGCGAGGTGAAAAGCGTCCGCAATACGTAGTGGTGCCCCGCGCCGTCTTCCAGAGCGTGGTGGATGCGGAACACCAGCACGTACTCGGGCAGGCCAGTGGTACTGGTGTACCCGTGAATCAGCCAGAGGTCCCAGGGCGGGCGGGGTGCGGCCGGCAGCGGCCGCATCAGCACTTCCTGGAGACAGTTCTGCCACTGCTCCCGGGGATCCGTCATGATCAGATCGTGTACATGCTGACGCAGGTCGAGGTCCGGGACGGGGACGAAGCAGGGACGAGGCCCCAGCCCCTCCTCGACACGGTGGGTCAGCGTCGGAAGGTCCGCGAGCCTGGCCCGTACGTGCCGGCGCAGGGCGTCCGGTGAGGGTGGCTCCCCACGGAAGCGCACCGCCCACCCCACCGCCAACTGGTGCGTGCCGGACATCCGGTGGAACAACTGGCTGAGCGGATCACAAGGCGTCGGCCGCCGGGGCGGGGCCGGCCACGGCGGGCAGGGCCGGGACGGCGCTGCCCGCGCGACGCCTGCCTGCTCGGCGCTCCCGGCGGAGGGCTCTTCGGTAGGAGCGGAAGTCAATTTCGATCCCATGGCGGTAGGTGGACACGTACGTCTTGCGATGGCGGCGCCACTCGTGCGCGATCGCCCGCGTCATGTCTGTCGGCGACGGCAGGGCGACAGCGCCCTCGATCAGCTCGGCGATCCATTCCGCCTGCGGTTCGAGCAGCGGGAACGCCGCACCGGAGGGCTGCGCGAGCCCCATGAAGTAGAGCCCGGGGACGCGGGGCGGGACCGTGCGCAGATAGAGCTCCGTGCGGCCGTCCGAGGCGGCGAACACGGAGGGTTCCATGAAGGGGAAGGAGATCCTGTAGCCCGTGGCGTACACCACGGCGTCCACCGATTCACGGCTGCCGTCCCTGAAGACCGCTGTGTCCCGGCCGAAGGAACTGACGCCGGGCTTCGGTGTGACCGCGCCCCGGGCCAGCTGGGCGAGGAGTTCGTCGGAGGTGGAGGGGTGGCCGGCGAGCGGTCCGCGGACCGGTTCGGGGAGCCCGTAACGAGCCGGCGCACCGCGGGTGAGCCGCAGGAGGAGCCGCAATGCCGGATCCTTGACGAACCGTGGGAGATCGGACAGCGGGCTCCACACCAGATGGTCCGCCGGACGGCCGAGCAGCATCTTGGGGAACAGATGGGCCGCGTCGCGCGCGGAGAGGAACGTCCGCGCCGACGTACGCGAGATCTCCGCCGCGATTTCGCACGCGGAGTTGCCCATGCCGATCACCAGCACCTGCCGACCGGCGTACCGGTCAGGGGTGCGGTAGTCGTGCGAGTGGATCGCGGTCCCCCCGAATTCCTCGGCGCCGGGCAGGGCGGGGGCCGGGAGGCGCGGATCCCAGTGATGCCCGTTGGCCACCACCACCTCGGTGTAGCGCCGCGTCTCCTCGGCCACGCCGCCACGGCGCCGGCAGACCACCTCCCAGCCGCCGTCGTCCAGGGGCCGCACCGAGGTGACCCTCGTGCCGAACACGATGTGGCGGTGCAGGCCGAACGACGCGGCGTAGTCCTCCAGATAGGCCAGGACCATGCTGTGGTGCGGAAAGACCGGGTAGGTCTCCGGCATGGCCAGGGAGGAGAAGGACATGCTCTCCTTCGAGATGTTCGCGTGCAGGGACGCGTACACCCCCGACATGCCGTTGTCGTTGCCGTACCGCCAGAGTCCGCCGATGCCCGACCCGGCCTCGAAGCAGTCGAACGGAACGTTCCGCGAGGCAAGGACCTTGCTCGCGGCCAGGCCGGACGGGCCGGCGCCGATGACGCATGTTCTCCGCATGACTGACCGGCCTTCCTCGTGCGTGCGTGACATCTCCGGCATCCACATGGACGGGACCGCCGGAGGGGCGCTGCGACGGCGTCAGGACGGGCAGACCTAGGTCCTGTCCGGTACCTGACCCGTGGACCGGGGCGAAACCCGGGCGGACCTGCCGCCCCCCAGTCCTGGCCACGCTAGCCGCCCCGGTCGCCCCGAAACCTGTTTCCGCCGGCAAAGCCGCCGCACGTGTGACGCGGTGTGCGCCGGATTGACGGCGTGGAACGGAACCGCTCCTGGCGCCGTTTCCGTTGCGCTGCCTGCTCGTTGGGCACGGGCGGACCGGTTCCGCCGCCCATCGGAAGACGCGTACAGCTTCCGTGGCCATCCGGAAGACCTGGCACGACGGAGCAGCGCGATGGACGTCACAGATGTGCACCACTCCTACCGGCAGCACGCCGTTCTACGGGGCGTCGACCTCCGGCTGCGGCCCGGGGTCCTCGCCGGGATCGTCGGGGAGAACGGCGCCGGCAAGACGACGCTGCTGAGGATCCTCGCCGGTGAACTCCGGCCGGACCGGGGCTCGGTGCACCACAGCGGCAGGTTCGGCTACTGCCCGCAGTCCGTGGTCCTGGACGACTCCTTCACCGTCCGCCAGCACCTGGACTTCTTCCGGCACGCCTTCGGGCTGGCGGACCTGCGGCGAGCCGAGGAAGTGATGGAGACCCTGGCCTTCACCGAGTACCTCGACCAGCGCGCGGGTCTGCTCAGCGGCGGCTCACGGCAGAAGCTGAACCTGACCCTCGCGCTCATGCACGACCCGGACGTGCTGCTGCTTGACGAGCCCTACCAGGGCTTCGACTGGGAGACGTACCTGCGCTTCTGGGAGCTGGCGACACGGCTGCGCGACGCCGGACACTCGGTGCTGGTCGTCTCGCACCTGGCGTACGACATCGAGCGGCTGGACCAGCTGTGGCGCCTGGAGGACGGGCGCCTCCACCGCCAGGACCGGTGCGCGGAGGCGGCGGCATGAGGCGGCACTGGTCCCTGTTCACCACGGCCTCCCGGTACGCGCTGATCGGTCACGCGCGCAACCGGTTCGCGATGCTGCTGGTGGTGCTGTACATCCCCGTGTGGATCGCCCTGGCCTACGTGACCATTCCCGACCGGCCGGCGCCGTTCCGGCTGCGGGCCACGGGCGAGGTCCTGACCCCGCCCGGCAATCACCTCACCCAGATCACCGGCGCGCTGAACGCGGTCACCCTGATCGCCGGGTTCATGATGTTCGCCGCCACTTTCACGGGCGGTGCCTTCGACCGGCGCCTGGCCATGGCGGGGTACCCGCGTCGCCACCTGGTCCTCGCCAAGCTCTCCGCGCTGTCCGTGGTCTGCGCCGCCGTCGCGGCATACGCCACGGCCGCCGCCGGCTTCGCCTGGTCCCCCCGACAGCCCCTCATGCTGGCCGCCGCGCTGTTCTGCGCCGCCCTGACCTACGGCGCGCTCGGAGTGGTCTTCGGCTCGGTGCTCCGCCGTGAGGTGGAGGGCATGTTCGCCATCCTGATGATCAGCATTATCGACGTCGCCCTGCAGAACCCCCTGTCGAGCTCCGGGTCGGACAGCGCCGTCGTGCGCTTCCTGCCGTCGTACGGAGCCGTGCAGGCCAGCATGTCCGCGGCCTTCTCCACCGCGCCGGTGGCCCCGGGCCTCGCGATCCAGTTGCTCTGGCTCCTGGGGGCGGCGCTGGCCGGGTTCATGGTCTTCCGCCGGCGTACCCGCGACGCACTCCCACCGGAACGGAAGCGACGCACCCCGGACCGCTCCGGGCCCGGTGTCAACGCGGGCGCGCCCGTGCGCACGCCGGAGCCCGGCGCAGTCGCACAGCGCGTACGACCCACCTGACCGGCGGGCCACCGGCCGTCCGGCCTGACGGCCGCCGTGACCTGTGGGAGCCGGAGATCGTTCTGCAACCGGGCGTTGATTCGTCGCCCGACCACCACATTCACGCAAGGAGCGCCATCCCCATGACCCTTTCGCGTACCGTCCGGAGTGCGGTCCTCACCGCGGCTCTTCTGTCCGCCTCCGCCCTGGCCTTCCCCGCCTCCGCGCAGGCGGCTCCGCTGCCGCCCGCGTGTCAGGAAGCGCTGCTCACCCCCCTCGACAAGTTCCCCGTTGCGGACTTCACGGTCCCCGACAAGGTCCAGAGCGCCATGCTGAACGAGGTCGCGAACCTCAGCGAGGCCGACCAGCAGGCCTTCACCGAGAAGGCGTGCGCGGCCTGGAACAACTGGGCCACCAAGAACGGCCAAGCGGTGGCCACGGACCTGGACACCCGCTACCGGAACGCCGCCGGACCCGCGTGCAACAAGTTCACCACCGCCGCCATCGGGACGATCAAGAAGTACGCCCCGAACATCCCAGCCGGGACAAGGGAGTTGGAGAAGGTGGCCAAGAAGGTCTGGCAGAACGCCATGCAGAAGCTCGCCGTGGAGGCCACCAACGCCGACTGCCGTAAGGCCTACAACGGCGTAAAGGCCGGCTGGTAGCGAGACCCGTCGGATGACGCCCGCGTCCGCCGTCTGACGTTTCATCTGTCGCCTGGCGCTTCCGTCCGTCGTCCGACCCGACGGTACGGAAGCTCCAGACGAGACCGCGCCTGTGTAGCGGGCTATCGAACCCGCACGTCTCAGCGGGTGTCTCGTTCTCGGACCCACCGGCGGGAGCCGGGGTCAAGAGCGTCTCCGCCTTCTACCGCAACTTCCAGGCGGTGACCGCGATGAGCCCCATCCAGTTCCAGAAGCAGATCCGGCTGCAGGAGGCCCGGCTACTGCTCGCCACCCACCCGGGCGACGTCACCGGAGTCGGCCACCGCGTCGGCTCTGACAACCCGTCACAGTTCAGCCGGGAATACCGCCGCCAGTTCGGCGCACCCCCCCAGCCAGGACGCCACCCGCCTGCGTCACACCGTGGGCGCCCCCGCGGGCGTCGTCCTTCCCTGACGTGACGGGACATCAGCCGGGCGTGCCCCGATATGCACTGGGTGGTACTTGAGCGTTGGTCACTTCGCCTGAGCGAGATGGACCGCATCGGAACCGGCCGGGAATCGGAGCTGGCCGGTCGTGTCGTGCACGGCTCGCCACACCGTCTCGGCGACGTCGCTCTCCTTGGTGAACAGGTCCTGACCCGTGAAGTCGCCCATGGCCTTCTCCGCCCACGGTACGTAGGGCGCCGGGACCAGCTCGTCCAGCGAGGCGCCGTTCGTCGCGTTGGCTGCGAAGTTCGTCGTCAGGCAGGCGCCCGGCTCGACCGTCTTCGCCCGCACTCCGAAGGGCGCGAGTTCGAGCGCGAGGGATGCGGTGAACCCCTCGATGGCCATCTTGCTCGCTTTGTAGACGGCCGAGAGCGGCATGTGGCTCAGCACCACGCTGGAGGTCACGTTGACCACCACGCCGGAGCCGCGCTCGCGGAAGTGGGGCAGCACCGCCTGCGTCGTCGCCATCACACCGAACGTGTTGGTTTCGAAGACTTCCCGCACTCGGGTCATGGGGGTGCCCTCGAACACACTGATCGACGGGACACCCGCGTTGTTGACCAGGACGTCGATGGGCCCCGCTGCCTCGAGCGCGGCGGTGATGGACTCGGGCTTGGTCACGTCTAGCTCGACAACGCGGAGCCGCTCCGACTCTGGCAGGACGTCAACACGCGGCGTGCGCATCGTGGCGATGACGTTCCACCCCTGCGAGTGGAAGTAGAGGGCGGTCTCCCGTCCGTATCCGGATGAGGTACCGGTGATCAGAATTGTCTTCATGGTGTGATCCTTGCGATGTGGTGGGAACCGCGGGTGGGACGGCATTTTCCCGCTCCGCGGAAGAACTCGTGATCCCATTGAATCGCTCTGACCTGCGGTGATAGTAGAACTATCCTCGCTTCCTCTTGCACAATCCTCCCCCATGGTCCAGCTCGGCTTGGTATCCCAGGAGGAACACCATCCCGTTCGATCGATCGGAGTCGGCTGCAGAGCGGTCTCCGAGGCTCGGTTATACCGTTGGAGGCACATCGCGGCACGCACCCCGGCGTTGCCGTGCGTAGTCGTCGCGGCGTGACGCTGCGGCCAGTCTCCGGGAGTAGCCGTGACAGCACACCCTCCCCTCCCGCCCTTCACACGGGAATCCGCGATCGAAAAGGTCCGATTGGCCGAGGACGGCTGGAACAGCCGAGACCCGCAGAAGGTATCCCGCGTGTACACCAAGGACTCCCGCTGGCGAAACCGTAGCGAGTGGGTCACTGGGCGCGACGAGATAGTCGATTTCCTCACGCGTAAGTGGTCCAGGGAACTGGACTACCGGCTCATCAAGGAACTCTGGGCCTTCGACGGCAACCTCATCGCGGTGCGGTTCGCCTACGAATCGCACGACACCGAAGGCAACTGGTACCGCTCCTTCGGCAACGAGAACTGGGAGTTCGAAGAGGACGGCCTGCTGGCCGTGCGGCACGCCTCCATCAATGACGTACCCATCAAGGAATCCGAACGCAAGTACCACTGGCCGCTCGGGCGCCGTCCCGACGACCATCCCGGACTCAGCCAACTCGGCTTCTGAATCTCGGGCTCCACAGCTCCGCGGACCGACCGGTTGCCGACCCGTCGGACGGCGGTCAGCATGGATAAGGAGCCATGCGCATGGCGTCTCTGGACCAGTACGAAAGGACCAGTACGAAAGGAACCGCACCATGCCCTTCGTCACCGCCAAAGACGGAACAGAAATCTTCTACAAGGACTGGGGATCCGGGCAGCCCGTGGTGTTCTCCCACGGATGGCCACTGACCGCCGACGCGTGGGATCCTCAACTGAAACTCATGGCGGACAACGGTTTCCGAGCCATCGCCCACGACCGGCGTGGCGGTGGACGCTCCGGCCAGACCTGGCAGGGGAATGACCTCGACACGTACTCCGACGACCTGGCGTCACTCATCGAAACCCTCAACCTGCGCGACGCGATCCTCGTCGGCCACTCGACCGGCGGCGGTGAGGTCACCCGCTACATCGGTACGCACGGCTCCAGCCGGGTCGCCAAAGCCGTACTGCTCAGCGCGATCCCGCCACTGATGCTCAAGACGGACGCGAATCCGGAAGGGCTTCCGATCGAGGTATTCGACGAGATCCGAGCAGGCGTCGCGAAGGACCGATCGCAGTTCTACAAGGACCTCAGCGCCGCCTTCTACGGCGCGAACCGCGATGGATCGACCGTCAGTCAAGGCACCCGCGACGAGTTCTGGCTCTTGGCGATGTCGGTGGGTATCAAGGGCGCCTACGACTGCGTAGCGGCCTTCTCCGAGACAGACCTCACCGAAGACTTGAAGAGGTTCGACGTCCCCACTCTGATCGCACAGGGCGACGACGACCAGATCGTTCCCATCGTGGCCTCCGGAAACAAATCATCCCAGCTCGTGAAGGACGTCGTCTTCAAGGTCTACCCGGGCGCCCCCCACGGCCTCTCGATGGTCCCCGCTTTCGCCGAGCAGTTCAACAAAGACCTGCTCGACTTCGCACGCAGCTGATCTGCCCTCCGGGCTGCGGCTATGCGCAGCTGGACGGGGGTCGGAACGCGAACCGCACGTCGGTCAATTGTTCCGACAACTCCCACAGGCGCCGGCCGGTCTCGGCGTCGGCCGCCGCGGGGGACAGCTGTACCCGCGTCGGTCCGCCGCGCAGCTCACCCAGGCCATCCGGCCCGATGAACTGACCGCCCTCCACGTCCGGGTCGGTCGCCGCGTACAACTGTGGCAGCGCACCCTGGTCGGGGGACTGGGCGAACGGGGTGAGGATGCGGCCGAACAGCAGCTTCACCATGCCGACCGGCGCGCTCGTCTGCAGGTTGGTGGCGGCGTAGCCGGGGTGGGCGAGCAAGCTGCGCACCGGGCTGCCGACCTCGGTCAGCCGCCGGTGGAGTTCCTGTCCGAAGACGGCGTTGGCGAACTTCGACTGGTTGTAGAAGGCCATGGGGGAGTACGTGTGCTCGCCGGCGAGGTCATCGAAGAAGAGGCGCCCCTGCCGGTGGTTGGTCGAACTCACCGTGACCACCCGGGGGTCGTTCCCGTCCGCCAGCAGGTCGAGCAGCAATCCGGTGAGCGCGAAGTGGCCGAGATGGTTGCTGGCGAACTGCAACTCGTGGCCCTGCGCGCTCAGCGATCGAGGCGGCGCCATCACGCCGGCGTTGTTGACGAGCACGTCCAGCCGTGGATGGTCCGCACGCAACTGATGGGCGAAGGCTCGAACCGAGTCGATATCGGCCAGGTCGATGTGGCGCACCTCAAGGCGGGCGCCCGGATGCTCGGCGGTGATCTCCGCGGCCGCCCGGCGGCCCTTTTCCTCGTCGCGCACCGCAAGGATCACGTGCCCGCCCCGGCGGACGAGCGCCCGGGTGGTCGCCAGGCCGAGGCCACTGTTGGCTCCGGTGACGACGAACACCCGCTTGGTCTGGTCCGGGATCTGCTCGGCGGTCCAGCGCTGCTGCTGTGTCATGTGGCACAGGTTGCCCCTACTGGCACTAAGTGTCAAGACGCTCCTGGGTGTCATGCGAGGCATCGAGGTACCATGGCCCGATGAGTACCCGCCCCGAAGTCAGCCTGGCCCAGCGCAAGCGTCAGCTCGTCTCGGACGAACTGACCGAGGCGGCATTGCAACTGCTGGCTCTGAAGGGGTTCGACGTGGTCACCATCGACGAGATCGTGACCACCGCCGGCGTGTCCAAGCGGACGTTCTTCCGGTACTTCGCGTCCAAGGAGGACGTGGTCGTCCAGTTCCTGACCGACATGGGCACCGGCATTCACGCGGAGTTGGCAGCCCGCCCCAGCAAGGAGCGCCCCTCCGTGGCGCTGAAGCACGCCGTCTGGGTTCCCATCGCGGCCTGCGCCGACCACTCCGACAGGGCACTGCGAGTTGTTCAGCTGATTCTGCGTACCCCCGCCCTGCACGCACGCTTCCTGGAGCGCCAGGCGCAGTGGCGCGACGACCTGACGGCGGAGCTGGCACGCCGCCTGGGACTCGACCCCGCCACCGGTCTGTACCCGCAGCTGGCCGCCGGGATGGCGCTGACCGCCTTCAATACCGTGCTGCAACGATGGAGTGACAGCGACAGCGCCGAGGACCCCGCCGAACTGACCGACCGGGCCTTCGCTGTCATCGCCCCGGCGTTGGACGCCGTCGAAACGGCGAGCCCCCCTCGTACCCGCGCATCGCGGTAGCCGGCGAGACGGGAACTCGTGCCGGGGCTAACGGCGTTCGGTTGGCAGGGCGGAAAGACCGAGGAGAACGATGCCACCGGCGAATGTTCCACCTGCGCGCGCGGAGGGCCGAGGCCGTGGCTGGTACCGCGGGGACTGTCATGTGCATTCCGTGCTCTCGGATGGCGAGCTCACCCCGGATCAGTTGGCAACGGCCGCAAGCGCAGCCGGGCTCGACTTCATCGCGACCACGGAACACAACTCCGCCGACGCGCACGGAGCATGGGGCTCTCACTGCGCTCGCGACCTGTTGGTGGTGCTCGGCGAGGAAGTGACCACGAAGACCGGACACTGGCTCGCGCTCGGTATCGGACCAGGTCAGGTGGTCGGCTGGGAGTACGGTGTCCGGGAAGGACTGATCGACACCTACGTAGCGCAGGTTCATGACGTCGGTGGAATATGCGTGGCCGCCCACCCACACGCGCCCTACCCGTCGGGCGTCTTCATGTATCCGTACCAGGGCTTCGACGTTGTTGAGGTCTGGAACGGGCTGTGGGCGTCGGACCTGCCGTGGAACGCCGACAACGAGGCGGCTCTGGCGGAATGGGGCCGCAATCTCGGGGCGGACATCCACCAGGGACGATGGCGACCGGCGATGGGCAACAGCGATACCCATCTGCAGGGCCAGATCGGTATCCCGCATACCGTCGTCCTCGCCGAGGAGTTGAGTACGGAGGCGATCCTCGCGGGCCGGAGTTGGATCGCCGGTTCGACCGCAACCGAGCTGTCCTTCACGGCCACCGCTGCCGACCGCGGCGTGGGGGTGGGCGAGCGACTGGAGACCCTTGGAGAGCAGGTAGCCGTTCGAGCACACATCCGCGGTGTCTCCTCTGCCACTGTCAGTTTCCACACCGACCGTGGCAAGGTCCACCGCCAGACGCTGCCCAACCACGGCTCGGGCACCGCCGAGTGGCACACCACCGCGGAGGAGTCGACGTTCGTCCGGATCGAGGTACGCCACCCGAACGGCCACATGGCAGCACTCACCAACCCGATCACCTTGAGCTGATTCCGCGACGAGACCACCGGCGGGCCCTGCTGGAGCCGGCCTGCGGGATCATCTACACCGTCGGCTCCGAGGACAGTTCTGGCTGACCTGGAGTCCTTCGGTCTCACCCAGCCATCCCGGGACAGGAGACAACGCAAGACATGGATGACGCGTTCACACTCCTTCGGCAGGCCGTCGATCTACTGCCCGAGGATGCCGCGGCAGAGAACGGCCAGACGGTCGGGGATGTCCGCGAGGGCATCGGATGCCAAGAGTGGGAGATGGTGCTCGCCGTTCTCATCGAGATCGGGAACGTCCAGCACCCGTCCCCGGATTTCTGGGAGCGTCTTGCCGAGGCAGCTCGGCAGATGATGCTCGACCGGAGCCGCCGTTGGTGTGAGTGGCGGTGCTGGGAGGCCCAGCACGGCACTGTCCGGGCGACCCTGAGTCTGGTGGGTGCTGAGGAGGGCCGACGCCGGGCTGCCTTTGCCGGGGACGGTCAGCTCAGGCCGATGTGGGACATCGGTAACCGCACCGCCGACGGAGAGCAGGATCTGAACATCGCAAGGCTGTGGGTGGAGTTCGCGGAGGAGCTCGGCCCTGGAGAGACCGCCGATGTCCGGCTGGCTCCCCTGCGGCCCGAGCAATGGAGGCATCTGAAGTGTGGTGACGTGATCACCATGCACGAGGCCCGACCTGTCGCCGGCACGGCCACGGTCATCGAGGTCCTGCCTCCTCACACCTGACCCACTTCGTGGGCGCCCAGGTGCTGGGCGGCCGCTCGCCCGGTGGTCGTCAGTGCTTACCGGAGATCGGGCAGTGGTCCGGAGCCCTTCGGGTAGCAGCCCTCTTCAAGAGGGAAAAGGTACTTCCGGAGGTCCGCGTCGAGCCCTTCAGCGATGTAGGCCGCGAAGTCCCTCAGCCCCTCTGCTGCTTCCCGCTCGTCAGACCTGTCGCTGGACGACCATCTGGGCAGGAGAGACTCCAGGTGCTCGGTAACCCGTGCACGGTCGCGCCACCAGTCCCGAACAGACTCGGGTGTCCATCGGCTGTCGCCGTCGCAGGCATACCCGCAGTACGGATCTGCCTGTGCTGCCTCCACCAGGTTCAGGACCTCGGCCGGGGTCGCCGGCTGGCGATACACGTACTCACCGAGATACTCGCCGCCGTAGAGCACATGACGCGGTGCGTGCCGGCAGCCTGTCCAACAGTTGTCGGCGATGCCGGTGTAGAAGGGGCCAGGAACGTTCAACCAGAGCCGGTCCTCCCAACGCCCCCTGAAGGAGGTCGTGGGCTCGCCTTCTGGAAGCGCCGCTATCGGTTCCTCGTACAGCTCTTCGTAGGTCACCCGCGAAGCGTAGGACCCGACGGGAACGCTCTCCGAGCGCGTGGGAAACGATCTCCCAGCCCTCCGCCTAGAGCGTGTCTCTTTGATCGGTTGGTCAGTTGATCGGATGTGTCTGTCCGATTAGTGATCACTGATGCGATGTGGGACCGGATCGAGCCGCTGATGCCGGCCGATCCGGTCCGCGGTCGACGGTGGGCCGATCACCGCCGAACCTTGGAGGCCATCGCATGGAAGTACCGCACCTGCTCGCCGTGGCGGGACCTGCCAGACGAGCTCGGCTCGTTCCAGACCGCTCACAAACGCCTGATCAGGTGGGCCGTGGACGGCACTTGGGAACGCACCCTCGCCGCAGTTCTGGCAGCGGCCGACGCTGATGCCGACATCGGCTGGACCGTCTCGGTGGACTCCACCGTCTGCCGAGCCCACCAGCACGCCGCCGGAGCCCGGAAAAAGGGGCGCCGGGTCGGGTCGAACCTGACGACCATGCCCTCGGACGCTCCCGCGGTGGCCTGGAGCACGAAAGTCCACCTCGCCAGCGACAATCGCGCACGGCCCCTGGCCCTTCACGTAACCGCAAGCCAGTCGGGCGACGCCCCGGCCTTCGAGACCGTCATGGCCGGCATCCGTGTTCCGCGAAGCGGACCCGGAAGACCAAGGACTCGGCCGGAGGCCGTCCTGGCGGACCGCGCGTATTCATCCCGCGCGATCCGGAATCACCTTCGCCGACGCGGAATCCGCGCCGTCATCCCCCAGCCGTCGGACCAGGTCGGCCACCGTCTGCGGCGAGGCCGCGCCGGCGGTCGCCCACCAGCTTTCGACGCCGAGGCGTACAAGCAGCGCAACGCCGTCGAGCGATGCATCAACCGACTCAAGCAGTGGCGAGGCCTGGCCATGCGAACGGACAAGCTTGCCATCGCCTACCAAGCCGCACTCCACCTCGCCGCCATCCTCATCTGGACAGCCGCTTGACCGCCTAAGCGCCTTGCTCGCGAAGATGGCCACATGGACGATCTTGTGAGGTTCCTCGTCGCACGCGTCATGGACGACAACCACACCTACGCCTACGTTGCCGACACCCTGGGCGGCGAGGCTCTTCTCGACAGCCATCTCCCCATGCTCGACCTGACCGAGCAACTGGCGCACGACTACAAGGCCATGGATTCCTCGGACCCCCGCTCGGCCGGCCTGGCATACGCGCTACGAGTCCTCGCCCAGTCATACGCCGAGCACCCCGCATACCACCAGAAATGGCGGCCATAGCCTTTCAAGGAGACAGGGCCTAGCCGTCCCGCAGCCACGGCCGTAGCTTCTGCGGATTGCGGATCGCCCAGATTCGGGTGACGCGGCCGTCGGCGACATCGAGCGAGGCTACGGTCATGACGACGCCGGCACGCTGGGCCACCAGGCCCGGTGCGCCGTTGACCGACCGCTCCAGGAGTTCGAGGCCCGGAGCCTTGTCTGCGAGCGTGACCATGTACTGGGCGATGCGCGCACCGCCTTCGATCGGGCGTAGGACGGTACCGACCATGCCGCCGCCGTCGGCGGTCATCACGGCGGCCGGGTCGAGGAGGTCGACAAGGGCCGCGATGTCCTTGGTCTCCCATGCCTCTTTGACACGCCGCACCGCGTCGGCCTGCCCGGCCGCCGTCGCCGGAGCCCGCGCGACGCGCACCCGCCGCCGGGCGGAGGCCGCGAGCTGCTTGCAGGCCGCAGGGGTCCGGCCGAGGATGCCGGCGATCTCGGCGAAGGGGTACCGGAAGACGTCGTGCAGGACGAACGCCACCCGCTCGGCGGGCGTCATCGACTCCAGGACGACGAGGAAGGCCATGGTCACCGATTCGTCCAGGACCATCTGGTCGGCGGGGTCGGTGCCATCGCCGTGGCCCCACTCGGCGCGGTCGGGCAGCGGATCGGGCAACCACGCGCCGACATAGCGTTCACGCCGGGCCCGCGCCGAGCCGAGCACGTCCAGGCAGATGCGGCCGGTCACCGTCGTCAGCCAGGCGCCGGGGGACACGATCTCCTCCTGCCGACTTCCTGGCAGCGCGTACCAGCGCGCGTAGGCCTCCTGTACGGCGTCCTCGGACTCGGCCAGTGAACCGAGCAACCGGTAGGCGACATTGATCAGTTGGCGCCGCTCACCGGCTATCTCATCGGTGCTCGTCCCAGGCGTCCCCATGCTCCCGACCGCCTCCTCGCCTTACCTTTCGCAGGCCCGCGTCGTCGGGCTGGTGAGACCTTATCGATCTACTGCCCCCGGGCGGAAAAGGGGACCGTGGCATGGCAACCCAGGCGACGACACAGCACCGCTTCTCGTTTCTGCAGATCGCGATCACTCTGCAGACCCTGACCATCTTCCTTCAAGCGGTCTCCGCCGGACTGCTGCTGACCTCGTCCTACGGTGAGACGCTGCACAGCGTCGGAGCCCGTGTGATGTACGGGGCGTCGATGCTGTACGTGCTCGCGGCGGTGCTGGCGTGGAAGCCGGGCGGCGGCTCGCCCCGGCCCGTCTGGCACGCGTCCGGCTTCCTTGTCCTCGCCTCGGTCCAGGTCGTGCTCGGCATCGCGCACATACCGTCGGTCCATGTCCCCCTGGGCGTCCTGATGTTCGGATTGAGCGTGCTGGCGCTGGCGCGGCGCTGAAGTCCGCTACGGGTGCCAGCAGCTCTACGACCAGCGACTGGCCACCCTGCCCGGTGTCCAGCGTCTGATCTCCACCCTGGTCATGAAGCGTGTCGTCGACGACCGGCCGCTGCCCGAGCAGCCACCGCCGCAGGGCACGTGCGCGTGACTTTGCGCCACCGGCCAAGTTGACCGGGCATGACGAGTACATCCCGCCCGCTCACCGTCGCTGCCCTCGCCGTCGCAACGGCCGCCGCCACGGTCTCCGGCGCCGTCGCCGCGCCCCAATCCGACCCCGTTCCCTCTCCGGTCCACATCTCCGCGACCATCCCCAGCAAGCAGTTCCACGTCCAGCCCAGGGATCCCAACTTCGGCAAGGACGAGGTCCTGTCCTACAACCCCGTCTCGGGTGAACTCTCCCCACTCAGGGGCACATTCGACGTCAAGAATACAGACGGCAGCGTCCACGCCTACATCGAAGGGGGCCCCGCCTCCCTCTCCAACAGGTCGGACGCCATCCCGTTGACCACCACCTTCAACGGCGTGGTGTTGACAGCAACACCCCAAGAGGTCGTGAACGACGGAGAGTCCACTCCCGGAACGCAAGCCGACATGGTGATCGCTGCCGCCAAACCGGCCGACACTCAAACCGGGCTCTACACGGCCGGCTTCACCGTCATCTTCGACGCCGTTCCCCGCGGGTAAGCCAGAAGAACAGATCCCACACGACGTCCATGGGGCCGGCGCGGGGCGGTACATTCCCGCCGGCCCCACCACGCGAGAGTCCCAGCGGTGGCAGCACCCGCCGGGCACGAAGATCTCACCAAGGTCTTCGGCAAGGACCGCCGCCCCTGGATCACCGCCGCGGCCGTCGGTGATCTGTGGCCGGGGGAGAAGGCAGCACGTAGCGTGGTGTGCAGATGCCCGGCGGATGTCTCCAGCCCGGTGGCGTGATCGAGCTGCCCGAGAGATTCCGGACCCCGCACGAGGGCGACGCCGTGCCCTTCACGGGGACCGGCGGGCAGCGGATCACCGCCGCCGGACAGAGCCTGGCCGGCCGCGCCGACGGAAGGACGGGAAGGTACGGCACAGAGACGTTTGGAGGTCTCGATGGGTACCGATTCAGCGGCAACGCCCAGTTCCGGCGGGTCCTCGCGGGCCGGTGAGCCGGCCGATGAGCCGGCTGATCCGCCGGTGGAGGGCCACGGGCCTCGGCTGGCGTCCGTCGTGATGTTCGTCCAGGATCTCGACAGCTCGGTGGACTTCTATCGTGAACTGCTGAAAATGCGGGTCACCGTACGCTCGACCACCGCCGCGCTGCTCGTCGGCACGGATGGCACCCAGCTGTACGTACGTGCCGTGGGCCCCGGCGCGGATCACCCGCTCGGCGCCATCGGCATCCAGTACGTGATCTGGACGGCGGACAGCCGCGATGATCTCCGTCGGTGCGAGCGCGTACTCAAGGACCGCTCGGCTCTTGTCCTCGCCTCCGAACAGGCGGCTGACGGCTTGGCGGAGGTCGAAGGCCGCGACCCGAGCGGTCTGCCCATATTGGTGGCCTACCCCGGCCCCGAGGATACGGCGCGTCACCAGATCATGCCCCGTGTCTACGCCTGGTGACCGCCTCACAGACCCGGGAAAGGCTCCGCCAGGGAATTGAGCACATGATCGGCCTTCGCGGCCCGCAGCTCAGACACGGTGTAGTGGCCGCTGGCGACCCCGATCGCCGTCGCGTTCGCCGCATGGGCCGCCTCGGCGTCCCGCGGTGTGTCGCCCACTACGTACACCTCTTCCCGGGCGAGATCCCGTCCGTGCAGCCGGGCGGCCTTGGCGACGGCCATCCTGGTCACCTCTCCCCGGTCCGGCGAGTCCGAGCCGTAGGCGCCGAACAGGAAGTAGCGGCCGAGCTTGCCCGGTTCCATCTTTGTCCTGGCCGCGCCCTCCATGGCGCCGGACGTCAGGCCCAGGATGATCCCGGCATCCGCGATCCGGCGCAGCGTGTCCTCGACGCCATCCAGAACCCGGTAGCCGTCGGACCGCCAGATGTCGTCCGACAGGTGCAGTAGGTACGCGGCGAACAGCCGGTTCATCTCGTCGGGGCCGGCGTCCCGGCCGAGCACCCCGCGAAACGTCTGCCGGCCGACCTGCGGATCGGTCTCACCGGCCGAGGTGTGTTCACCGATGTCGGCGGCCACACCGTGCAGTTGATCGAACGCCCATGTCCAGCTGCGCGCACCGGCGCCGCCGGTGTGCACCAGGGTTTCGTCGATGTCGAACAGCACCGCGATCGGGCCCATGTCCCTGCCCCTCTGTTCCGTTGCGAGCTCGGCGACGGCCTCCTTTTCAGGATGGCGGAACCGGAGGTGCTCGGCGAGCGGTGGCGACGGTGTCCGGGAACGGGAGCACCCTGCTGATCGCGACAGCGGGGTGGAACGGCGATACGTTGGAGAGGCGGGCCGGCCTGCGGCGCCGGATGCGCGTGATTCCCCGTACGCGGGCCAACCCGCCGTACGGGGACCAGCCCGGCCGTGCGCGAACCAGCCCGGCACGCGAACGGCCGCGCCCTCTCACTTCGCAGGTGGGGCAGACGCAACGCGCGCGTTCGGTGCAAGGAGGGCATGGAGATGAAGGCCATCACCGTCGTACCCGGTCAGCCCGGTCAGCCCGGTCAGCCCGGTCAGGTGGAGACACGCGACGTCGACGAACCCGGCCCGGCACAGGGCTCGTTGCTCGTCGAGGGCCGGCTGCTCGGCATCTGCGGTACCGACATCGACATCGTCGACAAGGGCTACGGTGCGCCGCCGCCCGGTCAGGGGCGCCTGCTGGTCGGGCACGAATCCCTGGGTACGGTGCTGGAGGCGCCCGAGGGCAGTGGTTTCGCACCGGGAGACCTGGTCGCCGGTATCGTGCGGCGCCCCGACCCGGTCCCCTGCGGACCGTGTTCGCACGGCGAGTGGGACTTCTGCCGCAACGGCCTGTACACCGAGCGCGGTATCAAGGAGCTGAACGGCTTTGGCTCTGAACGGTGGCGGTCCGAACCGGAGTACGCGGTCAAGCTCGACCCCGGGCTGGGCGACCGCGGAGTCCTGCTGGAGCCCGTCTCCGTACTCGCCAAGGCATGGGAACAGACCGATCGCATCCTGACCCGGTCCTCCTGGAAGCCCCAGGTCGCTCTGGTCACCGGCGCCGGGCCGATCGGCCTGTTCGCCGCGATGCTCGGGGTGCAGCGCGGCCTGGAGGTGCATGTACTGGACCTCAACGCCAGTGGACCCAAGCCTCAGTTGGTCGCGGACCTGGGTGCGACGTTCCACACCGGCGACGTCCGGGACATCGGTCTGGAGCCTGACGTGGCCATCGAATGCACCGGTGTCGGTTCACTGGTCTACGCGCTGACGGATGTGGTCGGGGCCGGCGCCGTCATCTGTCTGACGGGCATCTCCCCCGGCAGCAGGAAGGTCGCCGTGGACCTGGACGCGACCAACCGGGAAATGGTGCTGGAGAACATCGTGGTCTTCGGCTCGGTCAACGCCGGCCGGCGTCACTACGAGCAGGCCGCCGACGCCCTGGCCAAGGCGGACCCGGGCTGGCTGGACCGCCTCATCACCCGGCGGGTGCCGATGAGCGGCTTCGCCGACGCCGTGCACAAGCACAGCGACGACGTCAAGGTCGTCGTCGACCTCCACGCCTGAGCGAGCAGCCTCGTTGGGCCGTCCGGGTGAATCGGCGCCGCGCGGCAATCCGGGGCGGGGGGTGTGCCGAATGCCGTGTGGTGACAGGGGTGCCGGTGCGAGAGGCATCCCTTCACTGCCTGTCCCGGATCCGAGACCTAGTCGGATCCGGGACAGGGTGCGGCCTTCCGTTGTCACGGAAAAGCGAAGGGAGTATTTCATGCGGGGCGCCTTTGGCATGCCCGTCGTGGCAGCGGGAGTTCTTCCCTTGCCCAGCAGCGAAACGTGTCTTGTTATCCCGTGCCGAGCGACACGGGGAGCGTCGGAGCTCTCGCCGCACCGCTGTTCGTCCTCGGCGCTGCCGGCGTCGCCGCGGCCGACAACTCCGACTTCCACAAGTCGAGGACCTCCGTCAACGAGCACGGTGCCTGGACCGGGCAGATCAGCTCGCACGCGAGCACCCGCGGTGACGGCTATGGCCGGTTCGGCGACCGAGGCGCATTCGGCTACGGCGGCCGCCTCGCGGGCCGGCGGGTGACGGTCATCGGCCCGCGGTGGCGGCGCCGGGCGGGTTCACGGCGACGGCCTTGAAGAATGTGTAGTGGAAGGTCCCGTCGGCCTGTGCGGTGCGGTGCAGGTCGGTGATCCCCCGATCCCAGTCGGCCGCGGTCGTGAGCCCGGCGGCCAGTGCGTCGGCCCGGGACGATGCGACCATGGCGATGAACGTGTTGCGCGTAAAGCCGTCGACCAGTGCGGGCCGGGTCTGGTCGGCGTACACCGTGCGGGGACGAACCACGATGTCCTCGTATCCCGCCTGGGCCAGCAGCGGTTGCACCTGCCGGCCGATCAGCGCGTTTCCGCCGGCGGCGGACTGCAGTTGGACCTGACGTTCGATCGCCGCCTGAGCGTATGCGCTGGTGGGATGGAAGAACGCCGATCCGTGATCCCCTTCGATCACGGTGATGGTGCCCTCGGGCCGCAGCACGCGCCGTAGCGCGGTCAGTGCCTGCCGGGGGTCCGACAGATGCTCCAGGACGAAGCAGACGAAGACATGGTCGAACTCCGCCTCGGCGAAGGGGAGATCGAACAGATCAGCGTGACACCACTCCACATCCGCCCCCGGCGCGTGGGCCGCGACACGGGCGCGGGCCTGTGCGAGGGAATCATCAGCGTGGTCGACCGCGACGATGTGGGCCCCCGGGCCGGCCCGGGCCAGGTGGATCGTCTGGGCGCCGACCCCGCAACCGATCTCCAGCACCCGGCTACCGGCGGGATAGGCCGTGCCCGCGTGCAACAACGCCGCCAACGTGTCCGCCTGGTCGCCGAGCCGGGCCGCCTCGCGTTCCGAGTATCCGTGCACATAGCCGGCCGTCACGCTCGCTTCAGGGGATGTCATCGCTGTATCCATGCGTTCACCCTGCTGCCACTATGGCTCGATGAACAGGTCCAATCGGCGCTCCTCCGACCAGTCCATAGTGTCCGGAGCCGACTTCCTGCAACTGAACATCGACGACGCGCCGGTGGGCAGGCGATCCGACTGGCTGGCCCGGCAGCTTCGGCTCGCGATATCGGACCACCGCCTGCCGGTGGGGACCAGGCTGCCGGCCACCCGGGTACTCGCCGACGAACTGCGGGTGTCCCGCGGCGTGGTCACAGAGGCGTACCAGCGACTGACAGAGGACGGGCACGTGGCAGGACACGGGCGCAACGGAACGATCGTTGTCGCCGCTCCCGCCTCGCCGCCGGAAGTGCCCCCGGCCACGCCCGGCGCTCGACCGTCGCCGAGTGCGCTGTTCGCGGCCGCACCCGGTGCGGACATTTTCGACTCGGTGCGAGCGGCACCCGCCCGGATCGACTTGTCGCCCGGCGTGCCCGACCTCGCCGCGTTTCCGCGATCGGCGTGGCTGCGTGCCGAACGCAGCGTACTCGCCAACCTCCCGGCGTCCGACCTCGGATACGGAGACCCTCGTGGGACACCGGCGCTGCGCCACGCCATCGCCAACTGGCTCGCCCGCAACCGGGCGATCAGGGCGGACCCGGCCGAGATACTCATCGTCGCCGGCACCTCCCAGACACTCAGCCTGCTCGGACGCGCGCTGCGTGACGACGGGATCTCCGCGGTGGCCGTGGAGGACCCAGGATCACTCGGGGCCCGCCAGCTTCTGCGCGATCAACGGTTGGACACCCCGCCGGTCCCGGTCGACTCCCACGGCGCGCGCGTCGACGCACTGCGCGACACGGCCGCTCCAGCCGTTTTGCTGACGCCCGCGCATCAGTTCCCGACCGGAGTGGTGCTCAGTGGTGCTCGGCGTCGTGAACTGATGGGCTGGGCCACCGAGAACGAGGGACTGATCATCGAGGACGACTACGACGCCGAGCACCGCTATGACCGGCCTCCGGTCCCCGCCCTGCGATCCGTACTTCCCCGTCATGTCTGCTATGCCGGGAGCGTATCCAAGCTCCTCGCCCCCGCTCTGCGTATCGGCTGGGTTCTCGCACCGCCGAGGTATCAGGACGCTCTGATCGCCGCCAAGCGTTTCGCCGACCTCGGCAACGCGGCACTGCCGCAGCAGGTGCTGGCCCAGTTCATGGAATCGGGCGAGATGGAACGCCAGTTGCGGCTTCTGCGCACACGCCACCGCCGTCGCCGGGACGCCATGGTCGACGCGATCAGAACCCACCTTCCGCACGCGGTCGTGCACGGCGCCGCGGCGGGCCTGCACCTGATGATCACGTTCGACGCCGAGTTCGCCGACACCGACCTCGCTGCCGCCGCACTTGCCCGTGGCGTGAAGGTGCAGCCACTGTCCTGGCACAGCCAGCACGCAGCACGCCCCGGGCTGGTCCTCGGCTACGCGGCGAGCTCGCCCACGGACATCAGCGAAGGTGTGGCAACCCTCGGCGACGTCCTGCGCCGCCTGCCCTGAACCGAGTGCTTCCTGAGCCGCCCCTGCCTGCGATGGGCTCTGCGGCGCCCAGGGCGCCGCGCTTCGGATGCCGGGCAGTCCTCATGGCCGCACCATGGGAGCAGCGTTCCGTCGGCTGACGTATCGGACGGAACGCCGATCAGACAGGGAGAGTGACGTGCGAGCAACCTTCTCGCTGGGGCGGATCGCCGGGGTGCGGATCGGGGTGCACTGGAGTGTCCTGGTGATCTTCTTCCTGCTCGCGCTGGGCCTCGCGCAGGGCCGCTTTCCGCAAGTGGAGCCCGGGCACACGCCCGCGTTGTACTGGGGTGCCGCACTCATCACATCCCTGTTCTTCTTCGCCTCTCTCCTCGCCCACGAACTCGCCCATGCCATCGTCGCCCGGCGTAACGGGGTGCAGGTGGAGGACATCACACTGTGGCTTCTCGGCGGCGTGGCCCGGATGAGATCGGAGGCGAAGAATCCGGCCGCGGAAGTGCGTATCGCAGGGGTCGGCCCTCTGGTCAGCCTCCTGCTCGGAGTGTTCTTCGGCCTCTGCGCCTGGCTCCTCCATCTCGGGCACGCCTCGGGACTGCTCGTGGAGGCGGTGCTCTGGCTGGCCGTGATCAATGTCCTCCTTGCCCTGTTCAACGCCATCCCGGCCGCTCCGCTGGACGGAGGCCGCCTGCTGCGCGCCCTCCTGTGGCGCCGGACCGGAGACCGGCTGCGGGCGACGATCAACGCGAGCGCCGCGGGGCGCGCCTTCGGCTGGCTGCTCGTCGCGGCCGGCTTTCTCCTGTTCGTCGTGACCCGCACCTTCGAGGGACTCTGGCTGTCCCTGATCGGCTGGTTCCTCATTGCCGCCGCCACCGCGGAAGGACGGCAGGCGCAGGTGCGGACCACCTTGGGGGGCATCCCGGTCCGGCAAGCCATGACCCCCGACCCGGTCACCGTGCCGATCGGGCTGACCGTCTCGCAGTTCCTCACCGACCCCCGCCACCGGTATCGGTATTCGGCTTTTCCCGTGGTGAGTGAAGGAGGCAAGGCGGAGGGGCTGGTCACCCTGGACCGTGCCAGGCGTGTCCCCGAGGAGCAGCGGGAGTCTCGTACGGTCGGGGACGCGATGCTGCCGTTGGCGCAGGTCACCACGGTCGCGCCGGACGTCCCGCTGGCGGACCTCCTGCCGCGTATGGAGCCCGGCGCGGAGCACAGAGTGCTGGTGCTGGAGGACGAACGGCTCGTCGGCATCATCTCCGCCAGCGACGTCAGCCGAACGGTCACCTACCTGATGGCCACCCACCAGCACACGGGGGAATGGCGAAAACGGCAGTAACACGGCAGGGGGTGTCGTCATGTCGATTGACGAGACATGTCGCTGTCCGGGCATGCGTGGCCCTACCGGTCGCGGCATAGTGAGGCCATGACGACGATGCCGGAGCAGCCCTGGGTGCGGCGCCCGGAGACACCCGCGGAGCGGGCCGACCGCAACCTGGTGGAGCTCCTTCAGGAGCTGCGGGTCATTCAGACCGGCGTCCAGATCGTCTTCGCCTTCCTGCTCGGTCTCGCGTTCACCAGTCGCTTCGGCCAGCTCAGCGAGTTTCAGACCGGCGCCTACATCGCGACGCTGCTGCTGACCGTGGTGGCCTCGGTGATTCTCTCCACTCCCGTGGCCCTGCACCGGGGGCTCTTCCACAGGGGCGCCAAACGCCGCATCGTAGACGTGTCCGCACGGCTCGCTCTCGTCGGACTCTTCTTCCTTGCCCTTGCCATCAACGGCGCCGTCCTGTTGGTGACCGATGTGGTACTCGGGCACACGGCGGCTGCCACCATCACCGCCGTCACCGTAATGTTGTTCGCCGCCATGTGGTTCCTGCTGCCCTGGGTGCTGCGTCGCCCCTTTGAGTGTTGACCACAGGTGACGGGACAGGCGCGGTTCCCCCGTTGCTCCCGGCTCGTATCGCACCGGGAGCAACGGCCGGCCCTGGCCTTCTTGACGGCCCGACCGGAACAGAGGTCAGAACGCCGAGGTGTACGCGGTGAAGAAGGGGGCCTTCACCGGCGTTCCGCCAGGGCCGAAGCAGTTGACGTAGAGCTGGACGGCGCCGCCGGGCCTGGCCCAGGGGGCGTACAGGCCGCAGTATCCGGGGCCGCTGCCGTAGGCGGTGGTCTGAGCGGTGTCCGAGGGGACGGCCACCGACGGCAGGGTGACGACGAAGGGCGCTCCCGAGCCGCCGAGGGTGTTGGTGGCGCCGTGGGAGTTGTAGTTGGTCAGCGGGGGCAGCGATCCGTTGTACCAGAGGTAGCCGAACGACCTCGGCGGGAAGGCCGGTCCATGGACCGCCCGCAGATAGGAATAGCTCAGGGTCCACTTGGCGTCGTACGGTGCGTTGGACGCGTCGTAGCAGGCGACCACGACGGTCTGCCCGGTGGAGCCCGGCGCCCAGTCGGACACCTTGCAGTGTGCCCCCTGCTGCGCATCGACCGCCGTGACCTGGAGGTTGCCGGCGTAGCCGGACAGCCCGAGACCGGGCAGCCACGCCTTCCAGATGCCGGTCGAGCCCTTGCTCACCGTGTTCACCGCCCCGGTGGAGTTGTACTGGGTGAGAACCGTGCCGCTGCTGTCGGAGTACACATAGCCGTAGGAGCCGGTCGGCGTGGCGGGAGCGCCGCTGCTGCTGGTGTAGAGGACGGTGAAGGTGGAGTTGTCGGGTGCACCGCTGGGGAGATAGCAGTTCACGTAGACGTCCTCACCGGATCCCGCGGGCTGCCAGCCGGCGAGCTGGCACCAGTGAGCGGCGCTGTTGACCGCGGTGACGTGGGCGATCCCGCCCGGGCCGCCGATCTGCGGGAAGTGCACCACGTACGAGCCGAGGCCGAGCTGGTCGACCCTGACGGGGTTGGCGGACGGAGAGACCCAGCTGCCCCACTGACGGGAGGGGTCGGGTACGTAGCCGGGGGGCGGGGTCGCGTTGTCCAGGTAGGCGAACCCCCAGCGGTCGGGGACGGCGGCCTGGGCGGTGCCGGCGGCGGGCAGGGCGGCGGCCAGCAGTGCGGCCAGCATCCCCATGATGAGCAGAACGGCCCGGACGGGTCTGTTCGACGGAGCTGCGGTGCGGGCGTGCATGGGCGTACCCCCTGTTGGTGAGGTCGGTGCTGCCTGCGCGGTCCGGTGCTGTGGTGCGGAAGTCCGGTGTGTGCGGTCGCGGGACGGGCGGCCTCGGCGCTGACCTGCGGCGGCCGTGGAGAACCACGGAAGTACGTGCCCGCCCGCGTCCCGACGGTGCGTCACACGCTTGGAGTCCGGCGCTCACAGTCGCAGAAGAACGGCCCCGCTGTGGCGTTCTCCGCCAGCCGTTCCGGTGCCCGCCGCACCTGCCCCAGGGGCTCCGGAACCCGCTCCACCACCACGGGTCGCGGCGCGCGTCGGCCGGTCCTGCCGCGCCCCGGTGCTCTGTCGTCGCACCCCGCCCCTTCCGCCCCACGCCCTCCGTGCGCACCGCCGCCGCACATGGCCGGAACACGCTTTCGCGCCCCGGCCGGGCCGCCGTGGCAGCCGCCGTAATTCGGTGGCCGACTGCGCTTCTCCGGCAGGATGATGAGCGGGTGAAAGGCTCACAGGAGCGTCCCTCCGCAGTTCTGGACGGGACCAGACGCAAGCTGGACCGAGCGGCCAGTACCGGGAACCTCGTCCGCATCGACAGATCTATCCGGGGCGCCGATTCGATCGAAGGGTTCGTCGTCGGCGCGAGCGGCGCGTGGACGCTGCTCGCACCATGTACGGACGTGCTGGTCGACGGCTATACGGCGGTGCGGACGAGCGACATCACCCGGGTGAAGCGGCGCGGCGATGAGAATTCGCTGACCGTCCGCGCCCTGCGACGGCGCGGGCACTGGCCGGTGGCGAAGCCGATGGGCGGTGTTCTGCCACGTGATCTGCACGAACTGCTGGTGGCAGGCAGCCGGCACTACGGCCTGCTCGGTGTCCACACCGAGCACCGGAGGACCGACGCGTGCTGGATCGGCGCGCTGGTCGGTCTCAGGCGGAAATCGCTTGGACTGCACTTGATCGACCCTGATGCTCGATGGCACGACGAGCCGTCCAAGTTCGCCGTCAAGCATGTCACCAGGGTCGACTTCGGCGGCCGCTACGGACAGGCATTGCGGGAGTTCGCGGCGCCTCGGCCATGGTTTGCCGACGGCCCGGCATGAAGCCTCTGCCCGGCCGTCGGCGCCCCGAAAGGATGCGGCGTTTCCTCCTTCGTCGACGCGTTAGGCGTCAGGCGGTGTGGAGTGTCAGGCCGTAGCGGCTGAGGACCGGGTTGATGGGCTGGTAGAACGACTGGCCGCCGCTGGTGCAGTTGCCGGAGCCGCCGGAGGTGATGCCCTGCGCCTGGTCACCGCTGATGTAGGAGCCGCCGGAGTCACCGCCTTCGACACATACGCTGGTCTGAGTCATCGCGTACACCGCGCCCTGGCTGTAGTTGACGGTGATGTTCTTGCCCTGGATGACACCGCAGTGCCAGTGTGTGGTGGAGCCGGACCGGCAGATGGAGGCGCCGACAGGGGCTTCGTTGGAGCCGCGGACGAGCTGGTCGGGGACCTGGCCCCAGCCGAGGACCACGGGCGCGGTCCACCAGCCGCTGCCCACGTTGACCCAGGCGTAGTCGTTGCCCGGGAAGGTCGATCCCTGGAAGTTGCCTATGTAGGAGCCGTCCCAGCCGCTCACCGAGGCGCCCGCGCCGCCGCAGTGGCCGGCCGTGACGAAGCCGCCGTGGACGGAGAAGCCGATCGAGCAGCGGACGTTGCCGGTGTAGTACGGGTCACCGCCCACCGTGCCGGCGGCCGTCGTGCGCGGGGCCTCGGCGTCCTCGCGGACCGTGACGGGGCCCGCCTTCAGGGCGCGGGAGACGAACGCCCGGACATCGCTGTCGGCTCGGTCGGCGGCCGCGACGTTCACCACGACGCGGTTGGTGCGTTCGTCGACCTGCCAGCTGCTGACGCCCTGCGGGGCCTTGAGCTTGTCGATCTTCTTCTTGACCGCGTCCAGCTGCTGGGCCGAGTGCCGCACGACGCGGGGGGTCGCGCCGGCCGCGCGGATCGCGGAGGCCTTCGCCGCGCTGGTGACGGCGACGGTCACCGTGCCGCTGTCGGCGTCGAACCACGAGCCACCGTAGGCGGAGCCGGCGGCTTCCTTGGCCCGGCTCTCTACCGCGGTCGCCTTCTTCTCGGCGGCCAGACGAGCCGTGGCCTGCGGCTTTGTCAGCCCGAGGTCGCGCTGCATGGCGTCGAGCAGACCGGTGGACACGGGCGCCGCCGAGGGGGCGGAGGCGGTGGGGGCCGCCGAGGCCGCAGTCAAGCCGGCCGTGGTCCAGCCGCTGAGCAGCAGGAGGGCAAGACCGGCGCGGATCGCGAAGGCGTTTCTCAAGGCTTTGGCCTTTCTGGGGGGTTGAAGCGCCATGAGGGTGACAGAGGCAAGCCCTGAGAGCGCTCTCAGGGCTTGCTCGGCGGGAGCCTAACCGAGGTCGATTGTCAGGTCTATGCCAATGTCGCGTTTGCTTGGCGCTCATGGCCGTCGGCGGTGCTCCGGAGTGCGGTCCGCCCAGGACGACGTATGCCGCCGCTCTGTGGGCAGAACGTCCGGGCGCCCGCTACCGGGGTCGCATCAGGTCCAGGTCCTCGCCCCATGCGTCCAGCACCGCGCCGTGCCCGACGAGCCGGGTTGCCGCCTCGACACGAGCGAAGAGACGCCGTTGAAGGGATGCGTCGCCCGTCCCCGAGATGCGGTCCACGACCTGCAACAGACAGCCGGTGTCCCAGCCGGGCAGTGGGTACCGCGTGAGTTCCCAGTGCAGGTACTTGTTGTAGGGCCGGGGGCGATGGTCCAGAGCGAAGAGCAGCTCCAGCAGGAAGCCGATGCTGTCGGCGGCGTCGAGCCGGGCGGCGAGCGGCTGTCCGTCGCGGTCGTTCTTCACGGAGCGGTAGAGGGAGTTGGCATAGGCGTCGAGCCACTCGCCGGCGCCCCGGAATGCCTCATCGGCGTCGAGCCGTGCCTTGGCGGTCAGGATCCGGGCGATACCGCCATCGAGACGGTCCAGCACGATGCGGGCGCGGGCGAGCGCATAACGCTCGAAGCCGGGCATCCCGGCGGTCCGGAAGTCGGCGAGGGAAACGAGGACGAGGTCCAGCTCTGCCGTGCGGTGGCCGGCGAAACGAGCGAGCTCCGTCGTCGCGCCATCTGCGAGGACGACGTACAGGTCATGGTCGGAGTGCTCGGTGGCCATGCCCTCGTGAGCGTAAGAACCTTTGAGTACGAGGCCGACGACGGCCGGGTCGGCGGCGGCGAGTTCGACGAACGCGTCGTAGCTGAGGGGTTGCTGGGCGGTCATTGCGTGATCTCCGGTGGGATGCCGACGGACATGCCTGCCGGGGCGGCCACCGGCTACCGGGGTCGCCCGCACCGTCCGCGGCGGCGGATGGCCGTCGCTCAGGAAATCAACGCACGGGTGGACTCTATCGCCCACGGGCCGGCCGGCGCGGGTGTTCCCGTACCGGACCACCGCTGACGGACCGTCAGACCGTCGGCAGCGCCGAGTGCTTCAGGTCCGCGTGCGGGTCGGAGACGACGCACATGATGTCGCGGTCGCCGTCCGCCTTCCTGGTGCTGGTCAGCGGTCTGCTGACCAGCCGCGCTCTCGGCGCGGGGGCCCTTGTCATCGTCTTCGGGATCGGGATGGCAACGACGCTGACGCAGATCGTGGTCGAGCCGCCGTCCTGCTGAGTCGCCTGTACGGCTTGCCCGGCCCGTACGGTTTGCTCGGCCTGGGCGGCTTGCGCGGCCGGAGCACCGGCCAGGGCCGTTCCGCCCAGCAGCAGGGCCGCGACCACCACCCACCGGGCGAGCAGCCGCCGTAGTGATCCCATCTGAATCCTCCTGATCGTTTCATTCATCGCGGCTGAGATCCTGACAGAGCCGCGCTCGCCATTGCCAGCTCAACTGGGCTTCGATTACGGAGCAGTTGGTGACACCCGGCAGCAGGTCAATGCCCCGGGCCGCCGGGTCGTCCAGGGGTGCCTGAGGTGGCGGGGGTGGGATCCGGGTGGGACGGTGGAGAGGAGGTTGCTTGTCTCCAGGAGGGGGTGAGCACCACCATCGGACCGCCACCATGCGCAGCAGGTCGGCCTGGGTGCGTGGTGGCAACAAGGGAATGATTATGAAGGCAGCGGTATACGAAGGACCGCGGACGGTCACGGTGAAGGACGTACCGGACGCGAAGATCGAGCACCCCTGCGACATCATCGTGAAGATCACAACTACCAACATCTGCGGATCCGACCTGCACATGTACGAAGGGCGCACCTCCTTCGAGACGGGGCGCACCCTTGGACACGAAAACCTGGGGAAGGTCGTCGAGGTCGGCTCCGCGGTCAGCAAGGTCAAGGTCGGGGAGTACGTGGTCCTGCCGTTCAACATCGCTTGCGGTTTCTGCAAGCAGTGCGAGAAGGGCCTGACGAACTACTGCCTGACCATGCAGCCGGAACCCTCCCTGGCCGGTGCCGCCTACGGGTTCGCGGACATGGGGCCCTATCAGGGCGGCCAGGCCGAACTGCTGCGCGTGCCGTACGGCGACTTCAACGCTCTGCGCCTGGGCGAGGACGCGGCCCAGCGCCAGTTGGACTACGTGATGCTGGCCGACATCTTTCCCACCGGCTACCACGCCACCGAGATGGCAGGTGTCAAGCCCGGAGACCAGACCCTCGTCTATGGTGCGGGCCCCGTGGGGCTGATGGCGGCCTACTCGGCGATCCTCAAGGGCGCCGGCCGGGTGTGGGTGGCCGATCACCAGCCGGACCGGCTGCGCATAGCCGAAGAGATGGGGGCGATCCCCATCAACACCGCCGAGCAGAGCCCGGCCGAGGTCGTGAAGGAAGCAACTCTCGGACTGGGCGCCGACAACGGCTGCGAATGCGTCGGCTACCAGGCTCACGACCCGCAGGGGCACGAGGACGCCAGCCTGACTCTCAACGGCCTGATCGATTCCGTCCGCTTCACCGGCAGCATCGGCGTGGTGGGCGTGTTCCTGCCCCAGGACCCGGGCGGCGCGGACACTCAAGGAGATCTCGAAGCCCACGGCAAGGTGCCGATCGACTTCGGCCTGATGTGGTTCAAGGGCCAGAAGATCGGGACCGGTCAGGCCCCGGTGAAGAGGTACAACCGGGCCCTGCGTGACCTGATCGCAGGCGGCAAGGCCGATCCCGGCTTCATCGTCTCGCACGAGATCAATCTCGACGAAGCTCCCTCCGCCTACGAGCACTTCGACGCTCGCGACGACGGCTGGACCAAGGTTGTTCTCCACCCGGACGGCCGCGGCTGACACAGCCGATGCCGGCGGGGCGTCGCAACCCGTCACTTTCCCCACAGGTCCCCGATGGACGGTGCACACCCGTTCACCGGGGACCTGCACGTTCGCACATTTTCCATCGTTGAAAATGTGCGTGCACGACTGTTGTTATGTGTTTGGGGCTGTGGCTCAATGTTCGACTATGTGCTGCTGCATCCCGCAGGTGCGAGGCACTTCTGTTCCTTCGACGAGGACGACGCCTTGAGACAACAACCATTTCGCCCCCGAACGCTGCTCCGAGCCCTGGCGTGTACGGCCGCACTTCTGCTGCCCGTCGGTGCCACCCTGGTCCCGGCCGCCGCTGCCGCCCCGCCGGCCGGTGCCGCCTCCGTGACCGCCTCCGCGACCGCCTTCGCGTCCGACGACCCGGCCACCGATGTGCACGGTCTGAAGGGCGAGTACTTCAGGATGTCCGCGCCGGGGGCTCGCGACTTCGCCGAGCTCGGCGGCGTGGCGCTCGACCCGGAGATCAACTTCCCTGGTCTCACCGGGACGTTCGAGTCCACGACCGGACGCACCGAGAACACGACAGCCCGCTGGACCGGGCAGATAGCGGCCCCCGCCACCGGTGACTACACCTTCTCCGCGATCGGCGACAACGGGTTCAGGCTCTTCATCGACGGCAGCGTCGTCATCGACCACTGGGTGCCCGACTGGGACGTCGAGCAGCACAGTGAGCCGGTCGCACTGACCGCCGGCGAGCCGCACGAGTTCCGGCTCGAGATGTTCCAGGACATCGGCGGCGCCAACATGTTCCTCCGCTGGGCCAGCCAGGACCTGAAGAAGCAGATCGTGCCGGAAGAGGCGTTCACCCCGCCGGCCGACTTCGAGGTCTACCCCGTCGCGCTGAGCGTCGCCGAGGACGGCACGCGGCTCCAGGCGACGTTCGACGACAAGGTCGAGAACATCGGCGGCGTCAAGGACCACCTCAAGATCGAGGCCGACACCTCACCGATGCCGGTGAAGTCGGTGGCCAAGGCGTCCAACAACCCCAAGGCCCTCGTCGTCACGCTCGCGGCGCCGATCCAGAAGGGCCAGCAGGTCCGGGTCGCGTACGACGGTGAAGGCGGTCTCCGTGCCGGCGACGAGACCGTCCCCGAGATCAGCCGTACGGCCAAGAACCGGTCCACGCACCGGCTGACCACCACCTGGGGCGACAAGCTCGACCGCGACCACCCGCTGCCCGAGTACCCCCGGCCTCAGCAGGTGCGCGACCAGTGGATGAACCTCAACGGCCCGTGGGAGTTCACCGGAGCCACCGAGGGCGAGCAGCCGCTCTTCGGCAAGCGGCTCGGCGAGCGCATCATCGTGCCGTTCCCCGTGGAGTCCCAGCTGTCGGGTCTTGAGCGGCACGAAGACCACATGTTCTACCGCAAGCTCGTCACGGTGCCGAAGAACTGGTCCGTCGGCAAGGGGCGCGACGGCGGCAAGCGGCTGAAGCTCAACTTCGACGCCGTCGACTACCGGTCCACCGTGTGGGTCAACGGCAAGAAGGTCGCCGAACACACGGGCGGCTACACCGGATTCACCGCCGACATCACGGACGCGGTCAAGGGCAGCGGCCCGCAGGAGATCATCGTCGCGGTCACCGATGTCACAGGACCGAACCAGCCGAAGGGCAAGCAGTCCACGAACCCGGGCGGCATCGTCTACACCCCGTCCTCCGGTATCTGGCAGACCGTGTGGATGGAGCCGGTCGCGCCCGCCGCGGTGGACTCCCTGACGACCACCCCGGACATCGACAAGGGCACCCTCGCGCTGACCGTCAACTCCGCCGACGCCTCGGCCGGCGCCCGGATCACGGCCGTCGCCCGCGACAAGAAGGGCAAGGCCGTCGGCACGGTCACCGGACCGGCGAACCGCGCGCTGACCCTGCCGGTCAAGGACCAGCACCTCTGGTCGCCGGACGACCCGTACCTGTACGACCTCGAAGTGAGCCTGACGGACGGCCGGTCCAAGGACAGCGTCGACAGCTACTTCGGCATGCGTTCCCTCTCCGTCGAGAAGGTCGGCGGCTACCAGAAGCTCGTACTCAACGGGAAGCCGTTCTTCTCGCTGGCCATGCTGGACCAGGGCTTCTGGCCCGACGGTCTGTACACCCAGCCCAGTGACGCGGCGCTCACCTTCGACCTGAAGGCGCAGAAGGACCTCGGCTTCAACGCGGTGCGCAAGCACATCAAGGTGGAGTCGCCCCGCTGGTACTACCACGCGGACAAGCTCGGTCTGCTGGTGTGGCAGGACTTCGTCTCCAGCGACATCAGCACCGACCAGGGCAAGCAGGCGTTCCTCTCCCAGGGCAAGGAGATGATGAAGCAGCTCCACAACTCGCCCTCGATCGGCGGCTGGATCGTCTTCAACGAGGGCTGGGGCGAGTGGGACCGCGTCGAGACCGGAAAGATCACCGAGGCCGTCCAGGCCGACGACCCGTCCCGCGTCGTCAATGCCCACAGTGGTGTCAACTGCTGCTCGTCGAAGGGTGACTCGGGCAAGGGCGACATCATCGACCACCACGACTACGTCAACAACGACGCGCCGTTCCCCGACCACCGCGCCGCGATGGACGGTGAGCACGGGGGCTTCACGCTCCGTACCGCGGGACACATGTGGCCGGGCGCTCCGGCGGCGATCTACAGCGGCGTCGCGGACAAGGACGCCCTCACGGCGAAGTACGTCGACAACACCCGTACGTACTACCTCGCCGCGGCCGGGGCCGAGCTGTCCGGTTCCGTCTACACCCAGGTCAGCGACCTGGAGAACGAGCTCAACGGGCTCTGGACGTACGACCGTCGGGAGATCAAGGTCGATCCGAAGAAGGTGCGGCAGATCAATCAGCAGGTCATCGCGGCCGGCGCGGCCGCCGGTGACCGCGACCAGCTGAAGGGCGGCGCCGCCTGGTCGCTGGACGAGAACAAGGGCACGACGGCCGCCGACAGCGGTCCCAACCGGGCGCCCCTGACGCTCAACGAGGGCACCTCCTGGACGCCGGGCGTCCAGGGCTCCGCGCTCAAGTTCAACGGCCAGGGGCAGTACGCCGAGACCCGCGGCCCCGTGGTCGACACCACCCAGGACTACTCGGTGTCGGCCTGGGCGACGCTCGACGCGCTGCCGGGCAACTACGCCACGCTGGTCAGCCAGGACGGCCGGCGGACGGAGAATCCGTTCTATCTCCAGTACGGCCAGGGCGCGTTCGCCTTCAGCACGCCGGGCGGTCACCGGGCCCGGCTGGAGATGACGCCCGAGACCGGGAAGTGGTACCACCTCGTCGGCGTACGGGAAGGCGACGAACTGAAGCTGTACGTCGACGGCACGCTCGCGGCGACCGCCCCGGCCGGCCCCGCCGACGTCAGCACCGGGCCGCTCTCCGTGGGCCGTGCCAAGTGGGGCGGCGCGAACGGTGACTTCTGGAACGGCTCCATCGACCAGGTGAAGGTGTACGACACGGTGCTCACCGCGGTGGAGGTGAGCACGCTCCACGACGCCGAACAGCCGTAACGCGCGACGGCCCGGCGGCGACGAGACCGTCGCTGCCGGGCCGCCCGCCGTGGCCCGTACAGGGCCTGGCGGTTCAGATCACGGAGCCCATGGAGCCTCCACCGCCCAGGTGGTGTCCTCGGTGAACGTGGCCGGGTTGTCCCAGACATGACCGCCGCCGGGCGTGGCGAGCCAGACCTCCGAGTCGATGTGGCGGAGGTAGCTGCCGGGGAGATTGGCACTGGACAGGCGCACCCCGCCCGTCCCCGCGACCGCGCAGAAGGTGGCGTCGGCCTTGAAGAGGGCCGAGCCGTCGTTCGCGTCCCGGCGGATCCGGAAGTCCCGGTGCCGCAGATACTCGCCGGGATAGTTGCGGGACTCGAACGAGTAGCAGTTGCTGTTGGCGAGACCGGTGACGATCTTCCAGGTGGCGTCGTTCTTGAGCAGCCCGTCGCTGCCGCCGTCCACGATCGCGGTGCGGGCGAGCTGGTTGTAGTGGCGCAGGTACTTGTTGGTGTGGCCCGGGGTGGTGACCCGGAGCGACTTGTACTGCCCGGTCGGCAGTGTGACCGGCGGGGCAGGCGTCCGGGAGGCCTGGATGAGGGCCTGGTTCGCGGCCTTCACCCGCGCGGCGTCGACCTTGACCACCTGGCGGTCGTAGGTGAGCAGGCCGTTCACCTCGTTCTCGACGTCCGTGATCTCCGTATAGACCGAGGCGGAGAGACCCGCGGGCATCTGGCCGATACGGATGCTGTCGAGCAGACCGACGAAGCGGTTGTTCAGGGCGGCGATGCTCGGCTGGTCCTCGTAGCTGAAGCCGCCGCCCGGGTACCACTCGTGCCCGGGGACCTTGTACCCGAGACCGCCGAACTCGCCGAGGACGGCGGCCCGGGTGGCGGTGGGCGCGGTGTTTCCGGGACCGACATAGATGTGGTTGTCGACCACATCGCCGTTGCCCCCGTCGACCGAGCCGCAGCAGTTGACCCCGCTCATGTTGTTGACCAGGCGGGACGGGTCGTACGCCTTCACCTCGTCGGCGATCCTGGCCTGGTCGTACTGCCCCCAGCCCTCGTTCTGGTTGACCCACATGACCACGGACGGCGAGCTGCGGTGCTGGTCGATGATCGCGTGGTACTCGGCCTCCCACTGGGTACGGGCGGCCGCGTTGGGGCTCTTTCCGGTGTCCATCGCCGGCATGTCCTGCCAGACGAGGAGCCCCAGCTTGTCCGCCCAGTAGAACCAGCGCTGCGGCTCGACCTTGATGTGTTTGCGGACCATGTTGAAGCCCAGGTCCTTGTGGGCCTGCAGATCCGACTTCAGCGCGGCGTCGGTCGGCGCGGTGTAGATGCCGTCGGGCCAGTAGCCCTGGTCCAGGGTGCCGCTCTGGAAGACGAATTTTCCGTTGAGTACGGGGCGCAGGATGTTGTCGACCTTGGCGACGGCGATCGACCGCATGCCCGCGTAGCCGCCGACCGAGTCCACGGCCGTCGAACCGTCGAGCAGCTCGGCCCGTACGTCGTACAGGAACGGGTCGTCCGGGCTCCACAGCCGGGGATTCGGTACGGGTACGGAGATGTCGGCGCCGGCGGCGCCGGTCGCCGTACCGACCGTGGTGCCGCCGCTGGAGACGGTGACCCGGACGCTGCGGCCGCCCGCCGCCGCGGTCTGCGCCTTCACCCGGAGGGTGCTGTTGCCCAGGTTCGGCGTCATGTCGAGGCGGGTGATGTGGGCCGCGGCGACCGGTTCCAGCCAGACGGTCTGCCAGATGCCCGAGGCCGCGGTATAGAAGATGCCACCGCCCGGATGCGGCTTCACGTCGTTGATGCGCTGCTTGCCGACGGCCTGGCCACCGGTCTGCGTCGGGTCGTAGACGGAGACCACGACGGTGTTCGTGCCGCCGTTCAGCTGGGGTGTGATGTCGTACGAGAACGAGTCGTACCCGCCCTTGTGCGCACCGACCTGGGTGCCGTTGACCCAGACGGTGGTCTGCCAGTCGGAGGCGCCGAAGTTGAGCTTGACCCGGCGGCCGTTCCAGTTCGCGGGGACGGTGAAGGTGCGCTTGTACCAGAGCTTGTCGGTCTCGGTGATCCTGCGCTGGATGCCGGAGAGCGCGGACTCGGCGACGAACGGAACCCGGATCTGGTCGGGGAACGTCCCGGGCTGCCCGGCGTCGCGACCGGTCACCGCGAAGTCCCAGATGCCGTTGAGATTGGCCCAGTCGGGACGGGTGAGCTGCGGACGCGGATACTCGGGCAGCGGATTGTCGACGGGCACCTGGTTGGTCCAGGGGGTGGTCATCGGCGCGGGCTTCGGCGTCCAGGCCGCCGCCTGGGCGGGCGCCGTTCCGGCCCCGACCAGGGCGGTCGCCACCAGCGCCAGCATGCCGGTCGCGGCCGCTAAGCGTTGCCACCACGGCCGGCGGCGGGGGATGGGCACACGGTTCATCGGTCCTTCTCCTTCACGGGTTCCGCTCCCCGCGCCGGATCGGCACGGGGAGCGGTGCGGGTGGTGGTGCGGCGATGGTGCCGTCAGGGGTGCGTGGTGGTGCGTGATGGTGCCGTCAGGGGTGCGTGGCGGTGCGGTCGGCAGTGCCGGAACCTCTGGAGCGTCAGACCAGCTGCCAGAGGTGGTCGGCGGTGCCGCTGTCGGCGAATTGCACGACGTGGGCGCTGTCGGCGGTGGACATTCCGTCGACGCCGAGGACCTTGCCGGAGTGGCGGTTGCGGACGCGGTACCAGCCGTCGCCGTTGGGGACGAGCTGCCAGAGGTGGTCGTCCGTGCCGGTGTCCCCGAACTGCACGACGTGGGCGCTGTCCGCCATGGACATACCGTCGACGCCGAGCACCTTGCCTGAGTGCTGATTACGGATCCGGTACCAGCGGTCGGAAAACCACCGCTCCGCGTCAGGACCGGCCGTCGGGAACGAGGTGATGCGTAGTCGCGCGGCGCCCATCGGGACGAGGGTGACGTCCTCCACCGGCTCGGTGCTGAGTGCCGGACTGTCCTGGAGCGGCGCCACCACATGCTCGCTGTCCGCCGTCCACTCCGGGATCCGGCGGGCCCGTGCGGTCATGCTGACCGGGGTGGTGCCGAGCGTGAAGGGGTTGTCACCGGGGGGACGGCCGGTGGAGTGGTGCCGCAACGAGTTCTCGTCCAGCACGAGCCCGTAGTTCCAGGGGGAGGTGGCGTGGACCGCGTACTCGGGGAACTGGTCGGTGCCCCCGATGCGCTGGTACTCCTCACCGATCCGCAGCGAGTAGGTGAGCGGTCCATGGTCGACGCTCACCGAGTCGTGGTTGTCCGCCCAGGTCCGTACGGCGGTGGTCTGGGGGAAGCGCAGTGTGACCGTGTCGCCGTTGGCCCACTGCCGGTCGATACGGGTGAAGGCGGGGCCTGCGGGAGCGCTGACCGCACCCCCGTTGACCTTGATCTCCGGCTTCGCGCACCAGGCGGGCACCCGCAGCACCAGCGGGAAGCGCAGGCTCTTCGGGGTTGTGAGAGTGAGCGTGACCGTGTCCGTGAACGGGTAGCCGGTCTCCTCGGTGAACGTGACCTCGGTGCCGTCGGCGACCTTCGCGGTGACCTCGCAGCTCGCGTACATGGCGGCGGCCAGACCACCGTCCGGGGTGGCCAGCCAGAGTTCCTCGGCGAAGTACGGCCAGCCCATTCCGTAGTTGTGCGGGCAGCAGCGGTACTGGTCGACGCCGGGCAGGAACGCCTGCATCGCGAAGCCGTTCTGGAACTGACGCGCCTTCTTGGGCACATTGTCCAGATCGACGCTGTTCGCGCTGGTGATGTAGTGGATGGCCCGGCCCGACGGGTCCAGCGAGGCGGGCAGCGAGTTGAAGGCCAGCTCCTCGCAGCGGTCGGCCCACAGCGGATCACCGGTGATCCGGGTGAGCAGCTGGTGGCTGGCCATGAATTCGACGATGCCGCAGGTCTCGAAGCCCTGGCGCGGGTCGCCGTGCCCGGGGCGGGCGTTCTCGTCCCCGGCGAATCCGCCGCCTGGGAACTGCCCGTACTGGTCGATCGCTTTGCCGTACGTCCCGTACGTGTCCCGGGTGTCCGTGGCCGATCCGCTGCGCAGGGCGTACTGGGCGGGCTCGCGGAAGCCCTGCGCGATGTTGACGTTGTGCGGGTTGACGAGGTTGTCGCCCCAGTCCGCCCCGTACCGGTGGATCTTGTCGGCCAGATCGAGCAGATAGGTCTCTCCGGTGCGGTTGAACAGCCAGAAGACGCTGTCCAGTCCGTCGCCCCAGCGCAGCGCGATCCAGCTGGTGTTGAAGGCGCCGGGCCCCTGCGCGTTCATGTAGCGGAAGAACCTGCTGAGGAAGGGGATGACGCGGCTGTCGGCGCTGTACTCCTGCCAGGAGCGCAGGGCCTGGATGAGCGGGAGGAACGGCCAGAAGTCGGGGCCGCCGTTCAGCGAGGTCCGCAGGGATTTCGGGCCGAAGAAACCGTCGGACTGCTGCGTGGTGAGGATCGCGTCGATCCAGCGGCGTACGGCGGCCAGGGCTGTGGCGTCCCGGGTGACGATCGCGAGGTCGGTGTATCCGCGCAGCCAGTACGGGACCTCCTCCCAGCCGCCGCGGTCGGGGCGTACCCAGCCGGTGGCGGTGAAGTCGAGGAAGTGCGAGAACTCCTCGTAGCGACCGCACAAGCCGTCCAGCTGGAGCTTGAGCTGTCCGGCCAGCCAGCCGCGCGGGGTGATGTGGCCCGGCGGCAGCTTCAGGAACGCCGTGGGGTGGAGCGGGGCGGCGTTGGGGGAGTAGTGGCCACCGCGCGCGGCGGCCACCCGGCCCTCGGCCGCGGTCGCGGTGGTGGCCCAGCGGCTGGTCGCGGCCGTGGCGACCGCGGTGGCCACGGCGCCGGTGACGAGTTGTCTGCGGTTCAGAGGCATGGGTGGGGGCTCCTGCTCTGCCGGCCGTGCGGGCTTCGGCTCATGTCGGGGGATGAGACGGGAGGTGGGGGCCACGGCGAACCGGTTCTGGGCCGGCCTGGTACTTCCGCGCATGGCGAGGGCAGCTGTCGCCTACGGCGGTCCGGGGGCGTCAACTTCCTTGCAACGTTAGAAATTTGGCGTCCGGCGGTATGACAGCACGCCGTCAAGCGGCTGTCCAGAGATGTCACAGAATCTGGGGCCCGCCGTCCGGCCGGCCGGGGTGTCCGGTGCGATGCGCGCCGCCGACACATTTTGGAAACGCATCGACAACTCTCTTGCCGCCTGCGCCGCAGCGCCTATATAACGTTGTAAACCGAGCCGCCGACAGGCAGCGCAGGCTCTCACGGCCGCCATCAGTACAGCTCGTAGCGGGGTCGTGAGGAATGCGGCGTCATCAGCCACCGACGCGGCTGACGACCGTCCAGCCCCGCCCCGGTCCATGCCCTGCCCATGCCCCGACCGCACCCCGACCGGAGTGCCGTCACCCCGCCAAGGAGCGTCCTGCGCATGACTACCCAGCGCCGATCCCGTCCCCTCGCCGTCGCCTGCCTGCTCGCCGCCACCGCCACGCTGGCCGTCTCCGGCTGCTCCAAGTCGGAGACCACGGACAACGCGGGCGGTGACAGCAGCCAGGGAGCCCAGGCGGTCAAGACCCCCGAGGCCGCGTCGGGCGCCGGCTGCTCACTGACGAGCTACGGCGCGCCCAAGCTGGACCTGAAGAACGCCGTGGTCGGCTTCTCGCAGTCGGAGAAGGAAGCCAACCCCTTCCGTATCGCCGAGACCCAGTCCATCAAGGACGAGGCCGCCAAGGTCGGCGTCAAGAAGCTCCTCACCACCAACGCGCAGTCGCAGCTCTCCAAGCAGATCAGCGACATCCAGGACATGCTGTCCCAGGGCGCCCAGTTCCTCATCGTCGCGCCGCTGAACTCCGACGGCCTGGAGCCGGCGCTCAAGGCGGCCGCGGCCAAGAAGGTGCCCGTCCTCACCATCGACCGCAAGCTCAACTCCACCGCCTGCAAGGACTATGTCGCCTTCCTCGGCTCCGACTTCGTGGAGCAGGGCAAGCGCGCCGCCGACGCGATGATCAAGACGACCGGTGGCAAGGGCAAGGTGGCCATCCTGCTCGGCGCGTCGGGCAACAACGTCACCACCGACCGCACCAAGGGCTTCGTCGACCAGCTCAAGGCGAAGGCGCCCGGCCTGGAGATCGTCGCCCAGCAGACCGGCGAGTTCGCCCGCGACAAGGGCCAGCAGGTCATGGAGCAGCTCATCCAGTCCAAGCCCGACATCACCGCCGTCTACGCGGAGAACGACGAGATGGGCCTCGGCGCCGTCACCGCGCTGAAGGCGGCCGGCAAGAAGCCCGGCAAGGACGTCAAGATCGTCTCGATCGACGGCACCCGTAACGCCGTTCAGGCCCTGGTCAACGGTGAGTACAACGCCGTCATCGAGTCGAACCCGCGCTTCGGGCCGCTGGCCTTCGCCACCGCCCAGAAGTTCTACGCCGGCGAGGAGATCCCGGAGAACGTGATCATCGCCGACCGCGCGTATGACGAGTCCAACGCCAAGGCCTCGCTCGGCGGGGCGTTCTGACCCCTTCGCCGCTCGGCGAAGCGTTCCGACTCCTCCGGTTCACAGCCGCCGTGGCGACCCACCCGCCACGGCGGCCCCGGGCCCATCCCCTTGGACCAGCGGAAGGCCAAGAAGACCCATGGCACCACCCGAAGCAGCACCTCAGGCGCCGGAGGAGACCACCCCACCGGCGGCCGGCACCGTCCTCGAAGCCCGTTCGGTGAGCAAGCGGTTCCCGGGCGTCGTCGCTCTCGACCACGTCTCCTTCTCCCTGCGCGCCGGGGAGACCCACGCGCTGGTGGGGGAGAACGGGGCCGGCAAGTCCACCCTGATCAAGGTGCTGACCGGCGTGTACCAGCCCGACGAGGGCGACGTACGGATGACCGGACAACAGGTGCGGTTCGCCCGGCCGTTCGAAGCGCAGCAGGCAGGCATCTCCACGATCTACCAGGAGGTGAACCTCGTCCCGCTGATGAGCGTGGCGCGTAACATCTTCCTCGGCCGCGAGCCCAAGAACCGCTTCGGCCTCATCGACTTCGGCCGGATGCACCGCGAGACCACCGAGCTGCTCGACGGCTTCGGTGTACGCGTCGACCCCCGCCGCCCCCTGCACACCCTGGGCATCGGCACCCGGCAGATGGTCGCGCTGGCCCGCGCCGTCTCCGTCAACGCCCAGGTGGTCGTGATGGACGAACCCACCTCCTCCCTGGAACCGCGCGAGGTCGAGACCCTCTTCCGGGTCATCGAGAACCTGCGCGGCCAGGGCATCGCCGTGCTCTACGTCAGCCACCGGATGGACGAGCTCTACCGGATCTGCGACCGGGTCACCGTGCTGCGCGACGGCCGCCACATCCACACCGGCGACCTCGCGGACCTGAACCGGATGCAGCTCGTGTCGATGATGCTCGGCCGTGACATGGCAGAGGTCCGGCGCAGCGGCGTGACCAACTTCGCCGCCGAGGGACACGACGCGGCACGCACCCCCGTACTCACCGCGACCGGCCTCACCCGCCGTCACCAGCTCGAGGACGTCTCCCTGTCGCTGTACGGCGGAGAGGTGCTCGGCCTCGGCGGCCTGCTCGGCTCTGGACGCAGCGAGACGGCGAAGGCCCTGGCCGGCGCGCTGAGCCTGGACGGAGGCGAACTCACCGTCGGTGGCCGCACCCTGCGCAGGCTCACCTCGGCGGGCGCGATCCGCGCGGGCATCAGCCTGCTGCCCGAGGACCGCAAGGCCGAGGGAATCATCCCCGGCCTCTCCGTGCGCGAGAACATCGTGCTCGCCGCCATGCCCCGCCTGTCCCGCGCCGGAGTGGTCTCGCGGCGCAAGCAGGACCGCATCGTCGACATCTTCATGAAGCGGCTGCGGATCAAGGCGGCAGGACCCGAGCAGAAGGTCGGCGAACTCTCCGGCGGCAACCAGCAGAAGGTCCTCCTCGCCCGCTGGCTCTGCCTGGAGCCCAAGGTCCTCCTGCTGGACGAACCGACGCGCGGCATCGACGTCGGCGCCAAGGCCGAGGTCCAGAGCCTCATCGACGACCTCGCAGGCGAGGGCCTGGCCGTCCTGCTCATCTCCTCCGACATCGAGGAACTCATCGAGGGCGCCGACCGGATCGTGGTGCTGCGCGGCGGAGCCGTCGCCGGCGAACTGTCCGGCGACAGCGTGGGCGAGAGCCAACTGCTCGAAGTGCTCGCCGACCACTCACCGGCGCCCGAAGGGAAGGCCCCGGCCGCACAGGAGGACCCGCGATGACCCAGGCCACGCTCACCCCCGCACGCCCCCTGGCCCGGCTGCGCGACCCCGGCTGGTACCAGGAGTACGGCGTGTACGCGGCCGTAGCCGTACTGCTGCTCTTCAACGCCCTGTTCACCGAGCACTTCATGACCGCCGACAATCTGCGCACGCAGCTGGTCCAGGTCGCCCCCATCGTCATCGTGGCGCTGGGCATGGCCCTGGTCATCGGCACCGAGGGCATCGACCTGTCGGTCGGCTCGACGATGGCACTCGCCGCCGCCCTGCTGCCGCTCTACCTCGGATACGGACTCGTGCCCGCGCTCGCTGTGGCCCTGCTGGCCGGAGCGGTCGTCGGAGCCGTCAACGGCACGCTGGTCTCGCTGATCGGGCTGCAGCCCATCGTCGCCACGCTCGCCCTCTTCGTCGGCGGCCGGGGCATCGCCCTGGTCATGGCCGACGGCCAGCTCAAGCAGATCGTCAACCCCGACATCCTCGCGCTCGGCACCGACTCCTTCCTCGGTGTCCCGCTGGTCGTGCTGATCGCAGCGGTGCTCGCCGCCGCCGTCGCGTTCCTGGTGCGGCGCACCACCTTCGGCCGTCAGATCGTCGCCGTCGGAGGCAACCGGCCGGCCGCCGCGCTCGCCGGGCTGCCCGTCAAGCGCGTACTGATCGGCGTGTACGTGCTCTGCGGGGTGCTGGCCGCCCTCGCGGGCATCCTCGCCACCGCCAGGCTCACCGCCAGCGACCCCTCCTCGCTCGGCACCCTCATGGAACTCTCCGCCATCACGGCGGTCGTCGTCGGCGGAACCCCGCTGAACGGCGGCTCCATCCGGGTCCTCGGCACCGTCGCGGGCGCCCTGCTGATGCAGCTGCTGCGCGCCACCCTGGTCAAGCACGACCTGCCCGACTCCACCGCACAGATCGCCCAGGCGGCCATCATCATCGCCGCCGTCTACGTCGCCCGGGAGCGTCGGTCCCGATGAACGAAACCACACCCGCTCTCCGCGCCTCCGCCCGAGCGCCGAAGAAGACCCCCGCCCCGGCCGGCGGCGACGCGCCCCGCAAGGTGCCCGCCGCCGAGACGACCTTCACGCAGCGTCTCGCCGAGCTCGTGCAGCGTCAGGGCGTGCTCGCCGTTCTGCTCGCGGTCGTGCTCGTCGCCTCGTTCGTCTACCCGACGTTCGCCACGCTGGACAACGCCCGCGGTGTGACCGTACAGGCGTCGTTCCTCGCGGTGGTCGCGCTCGGTATGACCCTGGTCATCATCACCGGCGGCATCGACCTGTCGGTGGGATCGGTGTTCGCGCTGGGCGGTGTCCTCGCCGCCTGGGCCTCGCAGTGGGGCTTCCTCACCGCGCTGCTGGTGCCCCTCGTGGTGTGCGGGGCCATCGGTCTGCTGAACGGCTTCCTCATCGCCCGCGCCGGGATGGCTCCCTTCATCGTCACACTCGCCACGCTGCTCGCGGCCCGCGGTCTGCTCCTCGCCTTCACCGACGAAGGCGCCACCACCTACCTGGTCCCCAAGGACTCCGCCTTCGCCGAGCTCGGGCAGGGCAGCGTCTGGGGCTTCGGCTACCCGATCCTGATCGCGCTGGTGCTGTTCGGGGGCGGCGGACTGCTCCTCCAGCGCACCTCGTTCGGACAGACGCTCTTCGCCGTCGGCGGCAGCAGCGACGCCGCCACCCTGATGGGCCTCCCGGTCGCCCGTACCAAGATCCTGGTATACACACTCAGCGGACTGCTGGCGGGACTCGCCGGTGCGCTGAACGCGGCCCGGCTGACCTCCGGCGTCACCATCGTCGGTGTGGGCATGGAGCTGGACGCGATCTCCGCCGTCGTCATCGGCGGCACCCTCCTCATCGGTGGCGCCGGATCGGTCAGCGGCACGCTCTGGGGCGTCCTGCTGCTGGCCGTCATCCAGAACCTGATCAACCAGATCGGCTCGCTCAACTCCTCGTACCAATCGGTGGTCAGCGGCGGCTTCCTTATCGTTGTCGTCGTGGCGCAGCGCTATCTGGCGCGCAGTCGTAGAACCACCTGAACGGAACCGGATCCCGGGTGGCCGTGCGGCCGCCGGGATCCGGCCAACCTCAGGCCCCGGACTCACCGGGGCCGGATTTCCCGGTCGAGTCAAGGAGTGTCGTGGGCGTCAGCCTCAAGGACGTTGCGCAACGGGCGGGCGTGTCCATCAAGACCGTGTCGAACGTGGTCAACAACTATCAGCACGTCACCCCCAAGATGCGTGCCAAGGTGCAGCAGGCCATCGACGAACTCGGCTACCGGCCCAACCTCACCGCGCGCCATCTGCGCAAGGGGCGCACCGGGATCATCGCCCTGGCCGTACCGGAGTTCGGCAACCCGTACTTCGCCGAGCTCGCCGGCGCGGTCGTCGACGCGGCGGCCCGGCACGACTACACCGTGCTGGTCGACCACACCGCCGGACTGCGCGAGAAGGAACTCCTGGTCAGCCAGGGCTTCCGGTCGCATGTGATCGACGGACTCATCCTCAGCCCGATCCATCTCGAGACCGAGGACCTGATGGCGCGCACCGAGACCGCGCCGCTGGTCCTGCTGGGCGAGCGGGAGTACGAAGCCCCGTACGACCACATCGCCATCGACAACGTGGCGGCGGCCCGCGAGGCCGTACGGCACCTCCTCGACCACGGCCACCGCCGGATCGCCTTCCTCGGCTCACGTACCGGCCAGGAACGCCAGCCGGCCCATCTGCGCCTGCGGGGCTGGCGCGAGGAACTCCTGTCCGCGGGCATCGAGCCGGACGAGAGCCTGGTGATCGTCACCGACGGCTACGGACGCGAGGACGGCGCCGCCGCCATGGCGGCGCTCCTCGACCGCGGGGAGCGGCCGGACGCCGTCTTCGCGTACAACGACCTCATCGCCATCGGCGCGATGCGCACCCTCACGGAACGCGGTCTGCGCATCCCCGCCGACATCGCCGTCGTCGGCTTCGACGACATCGAGGAGAGCCGGTACGGAGCCACCACGCTCACCACCATCGCCCCGGACAAGGAAGCCATCGCCCGGCTCGCCGTCGACAGTCTCGTCGAACGGCTCTCGGGAAAGCCCGTACCCGAACCACGCAGGCCCCGCCCCGGCTACCGCCTGATCGTCCGCGAATCGACCGGGCCCCGGAACGCGCCCTAGGCCATGTCCGCAAAGTTTCGCCTGGCCGACGGCGTTCGGCACGCACGCTCGCCGCGTTGTCGGAATCATCCGAGTACATCCAGTACACGAATGATCCTCCGCCTTGCGATCGCACGCACCGAACGCCGTCGGCCCCGCCCTCCGGGCGGACGGCGCTACTTCGCGGACACGACCTAGGCGGTGGGAACCGAGCGGCCGGACCGCCGCGCTGAACCCCGGGCAGCCCACGTCACTCCCGGCCATCCGCTCGTCGCAAGGATCCCTGATGCCCAGCCCCACCGCGCACAGCAAGCCGTTCGGCACCGCCCCCGGGCGGGCGGAGGTCGATGTCTGGACGCTCGACTCCGGCTCCGGAGTCCGGGCCGAGATCCTCACCTACGGCGGCATCCTGCACCGGCTCCTGGTGCCCGACACCACGGGAGCCACCGCGTCGGTCGTCCGCTCGCTCGCCTCCCTCGACGGCTACACGGGCAAGAACCCCTACTTCGGTGCCCTCATCGGCCGTTACGCGAACCGCATCGCCCACGGCCGCTTCACCCTGGACGGCGCCGCGCACCACATCCCCGCCAACGACCGGGGCCACGCACTGCACGGCGGCCCCGACGGCTTCCACACCAAAGTGTGGGAGGCGACCGATCACAGCACCGACGGCGCCGCGGCGCTCCGGCTCACCCTGCACAGCCCCGATGGCGACATGGGATTCCCCGGCGCGCTCGATGTCACCGTGACGTACACCCTCGACACCGAAGGCACCCTCGCCCTCGACTACACCGCGACCACCGACCGCCCCACGGTCGTCAACCTCACCAACCACGCCTACTTCGACCTGACCGACGAGGGCGACATCCTCGGCCACACCCTTCAGGTGGACGCCGACACGTATCTCCCCGTCGACGGCGACGGCATCCCGCAGAGCCCCGCCGTCGCTGTCCGGGACACCCCCTTCGACCTCACCGTTCCGCACACCCTGGGCGACCGGATCGGCCTGCCCGACGAGCAGCTCCGTACGGCGGGCGGCTTCGACCACTGCTGGGTCCTCCGGGACCTGGAACCCGGCCGCGCCGGCGACCTCCGCCGGGCCGCCCGTCTCACCGCCCCCGACGAGACGAGGGTCATGGAGGTGTGGACCACGGAACCCGGCATCCAGGTCTATACCGCCAACCAGCTCGACGGCTCCCTGACCGACCCGGCCGGCCGGCTCCACGAACGCCATGGCGCCATCTGTCTGGAGACCCAGCACCTGCCCGACTCACCCAACCGCCCCGGCCACCCCAGCACGGTGCTGCGCCCGGGCGAAGTGGCGCGCAGCAGAACCGAGTTAAGGTTCCCGCACCTCAACGGGCGGCGGACGTTCTGAGCGACGGGGCGGCGCTGCGGCTACTCGGCTTCGCCAGGGCGTGCCAGGCCCAGGTCGTAAGCGAAGATCACGGCTTGAACGCGGTCGCGTGCGCCGATTTTCGCGAGCATGCGACCGACATGGGTTTTGACGGTGGACTCGGCCAGGACGAGACGTTCGGCGATCTCCCGGTTGCTCCAGCCCTGCCCGACAGCCACCAGGATCTCGCGCTCCCGGTTGGTGAGCGAGCGCAGCCGCTGGTCGTCGTGGGGTGTCGATGGGTCCGGTGAGTGGCTCGGCAGATGGTGGGAGTAGGCGTCAAGGAGCCGCCGCGTGAGGCCCGGTGCGATGACGGCGTCGCCCGCGGCGACGGCGCGGATACCCGCCAGCAGTTCTTCCGGGCGGGCGTCCTTGAGGAGGAAGCCGCTGGCGCCGGCGCGCAGGGCGGCGTGGGCGTAATCGTCCAGGTCGAAGGTGGTCAGGATGAGAATGCCTGAGCGTCCGCCCGCCGCGATGATCCGGCGAGTGGCCTCGATGCCGTCCATGCCGGGCATCCGCACGTCCATGAGGACCACGTCGGGGCGCAGTTCCGCGGTCCTGCGCACGGCGTCGGCCCCGTGTGATGCCTCGCCGACCACCTCGATGTCCGGGACCGTTTCCAGCAGGATCTGGAAGGCGTAGCGCTGTAGTTGCTGGTCATCCACGATGAGCACGCTGGTCACGAAGCACCGCCCCGGGTGGCTGGGAGGGGCGCGAGGCTGAGGGTCGCCCGTACAGTCCAGCCTCCGCCGGGCCGGGGCCCGGCGGTCACCGTGCCGTTGTAGAGAGCCGCTCGCTCTCTCATGCCTGCCAGCCCGTGTCCCTCCTGGTTCGTGGGGCCGCGCCGCGCTGTGCCCGGGCGCGGGCCGGTGTCCTGGACTCGGATGTACAGCTCCGAGCCGTCCACGGTGAGTGCGAGGTCGACCCGGGTGTCGGCGCCGGCGTGTTTGAGAGCGTTGGTGAGTGCCTCTTGAACGATGCGGTAGACCGTCAGCTGCACGCTGCGGTCAAGGAGGTCCAGATCGCCGTCGGTCCGGTAGACGACCTGTGGCCCAGCGGCCCGGACACGGTCGCACAGTGCGTCGAGGTCGGGGATGCCGGGCTGAGGACTGAGCTCGGGAGCGTCCGCGCTCTCCCGCAGGACGCTGAGCATGCGCCGCAGCTCGCCCAGAGCCTGACGGCCGGTGTCACCGATGAGCTGAAAAGTCTCCTTGCCTCTCTCGGGGGCGATGTCGGCCGCGTACGAACCGGCATCGGAAAGGGTGATGATGACGGCCAGATTGTGGCCGACGATGTCGTGCATCTCACGGGCCACCCGGGCGCGTTCGGTGGCGGCGGCCAGCTTGCTGCGCTGGTCGCGTTCGACTTCCAACTGGGCCGCGCGCTCCCGCAGGCCCGCGAGCTGAGCCTGCCGGATCCGCACCGCCAGTCCCAGGGTCACGGGCGCGATCGCGGTGCTGAACAGAAAGAACAGGGCGTCCCCGACGGACACCGCGGTGGCGAACCGCACGGCGATGAACGCCAGCGCGCCGGCCATGGTGGCACACGCCCAGGGCAGGTGCCGCAGTCGGCCGTGCACGGTCAGGCTGTAGAGGGCGACCAGCAGCGCGACGTCGGCGCGCAGCCATACGCTCAGCGACCACTGGATCAGGAACACGGCCGCGACGGCGGCGAAAGCCGCGGACGGCCTCCTGCGCCGCCAGAACAGGGGAACCAGCAATCCGGCCTGCAGCGCCAGCATCCAGGGCAGGGGCGGTTGCGTGAACCTGTCGGCGAACTCTTCCGGGCCACGGCCGCCCTTCACCAGGTCCGGGACGCAGAAGAACAGGAACACTACGCCCACCACCGCTGTGTCCAGCAGCCAGGGACGGGCGTGGTCCGCCTGCCGCAGACGCCGGCCGGTGCGGGACAGCCGGGCGACCAGCGGATGCCCCCACAAGGGATCAAGCCCCAGGGGCGGCGGACGCGAGGGCGCCTCCGTATCGGCGCTGCGGTCGGTGGTCACGGGAGTCACCTGTCCATCGTGTGCGAGGCGTGTCCGCGCGGCGCCGGCGATAGCCCGTCACCGCGCAGACGGCGGGGTGGACGCTGCCGTCAGGCGTCTGTACGTACCAGCCGGTAGGCGGCCCCCGCCAGCGCGAGAACGACCCAGCCGAGCAGCACGACCAGTCCGGCTGCGGGCGACAAGGTGGTGGCGTCGTGGTGGAGGGCGAACATGGACCCGCCCGCGTTGCTGGGCAGGTACGGGCTGATGTTGTCCTGCCACGTGGTCGGCAGCAAAGAGATCAGGCCGGGGACCAGCATCAGGGCGCCCACCAGGACCGATATGCCCGCTGCCACGGAGCGCAGCAGCGCGCCCAAGGCGACGCCGAGCACACCGACCAGGCCGAGGTAGAGTCCCGCGCCCAGCAGGCTGCGCACCACGCCTGCGTCCGAGAAGGTCATCGCCGCGCTCGTGCCGGAGACGATCCCGCTCGCGAACAGGAAGGTGGCGAATGCGCCGACCGTGCCGATCACGAGCGCGACCAGGCCGAAGACCGCCGACTTGGACCACAGCACAGGAAGGCGGCGCGGGACCGCGGCCAGTGTGGAGCGGACCATGCCGGTGGAGTACTCGCCCGCGGTGACCAGTACACCCAGTACACCCAGCGCCAACTGCGCGAAGTTTGTGCCGAACAGCGAGAGACTCACAGCCGTGGACGTGGCGAAGTCGGCGTCCATGCGTTGGCCGGAGCTGATCCTGGACTCGTACTGCGCCGCGGCGATGATGCCGAAGGCCACCAGGAACAGCAGCGCCAGACCCAGGGTGATCCAGGTGGAGCGCAGGGACCACAGTTTGGCCCACTCCGAGCGCACCACCCGCCTCCCGGTCACGCGATAGGCCGGGCGTGCGGCGGTCGTCGGGACGGTCGCGGAGGTAGGGGCCGGGGTGATGGTGCTCATGCGGCACCTCCGAGAATCTCGATGCCGCCGGTGGAGCCGTGGTACTCAACGGCATCCCTGGTCAGGTCCATGAAGGCCTCCTCCAGTGAGACGGTCCTGACGCTGAGCTCAAACAAGGCGATGCCGTGTTCCGCGGCCTTGAGCCCGATCGCGCGAGCGGAGATACCGGTCACGTACAGCTCCTCCGAGCCGGCGCGTCCGGTGATCTCGACGCCGGGTCCGGCCAGGACCTCGCGCAGGCGGGCCGGTTCAGCCGTGGCCACCGTCACGCTGTCGCCACCTGCCTCGCGGACCAGGTCCTTCACCGTGGTGTCGGCCAGTAGACGCCCGCGGCCCACGACCACGAGATGGTCCGCCACCAGAGCCATTTCACTCATCAGATGCGACGACACGAAGACGGTACGGCCTTCCGCGGCCAGACCTGTGAGCAAATTGCGGATCCACAGCACGCCCTCGGGGTCGAGTCCGTTGACCGGCTCGTCCAGCATGATGGTCTGGGGATCGCCCAGCAGTGCCGCCGCGATGCCGAGGCGCTGGCCCATTCCGAGCGAGAAAGCCCCCGCCCGTTTCCTGGCGACACTCCCCAATCCGGCCAGATCAATGACCTCGTCGACCCGGCGCCGCGGAATTCCATGGGTGAGCGCCAGCGAGTAGAGGTGGTTATAGGCCGAGCGTCCCGGATGAATGGACTTGGCCTCCAAAAGTGCCCCGACCTCCTGCAACGGTGCGGCATGCTGGACGTAGCGGCGGCCGTTGACCTGCACGGATCCGCTGGTCGGATCATCCAGACCGATGATCAGCCGCATGGTGGTGGACTTTCCGGCACCGTTCGGACCGAGAAATCCGGTGACAGTGCCGGGCCGGACGACGAAGCTCAGACCATCCACCGCGACCTTTTCTCCGTACCGCTTCGTCAACTGGTGTGCTTCGATCATGAGCTGTCTCTCGTTTCAGGGAGGTCAGGCTGTCTTGGACCGCATACTGAAACGCTATAGCTGAGGCCATCGTCATTCGTGCTACCTCAGGGTGAGCCGGGCGGAGCGGGGTGGTACCGCAGTGCCACACCTCACGGCGTACCGCATTTCAGAATGACGACGGCGGTACTCATGACTGCGTTCGAGATGGCGCCCCGCTACGGGTCCACGTGGGTGATACTCACACGGACATGCTGATCCCGACCGCCGCCACCCGTACCGCGACCGGCAGCGCCGCCCGCGCTGCCGCCTTCACAGTGCTGAGCGGCGCCATGGCGGCCGGGCTGCATCACGCGACTGCGGACTCGCCCGTTTCCTCGCCCGGTCTGGCGCTCGCCGCCGCGGTGATGTTCCTCAGTACCTTCCCCGCCTTCCACTACGGGACGCGCGGCGCGGTCGTCGCTGTCGTGGTGGTGATACAGGCGGCTCTGCCGACGTGGCTCAACGCCACCGAGAGCGCGGTTCTGCGGGACGGGCACCACAGGCTGCCCCCGGTCTGGCACCACAGCAGCCCCGCCATGGCCGTACTGAACCTCACGGTCGGCCTGGCATTGGCCTGGCTGCTGCACGGCGCCTGCGCTCTGCCCTCGCAGGTCTTCCGAGCCTGGACGGAACCGGCCCGGCAGTGGGTAGTACGGCTGGCGAGGGCGCTCTCGCTGCAATTGCCCCAACCGTACGAGCCCGCTGTGCCGCACCCCGGGCTCCTCGCCCCACGGGCGCTGTCCTCCCAGACCGCGCACCTCACCCTCCGGCACCAACGGGTGCCCTGCGGTCCGTGAACGACGACGTGCTCCCACGTCCTCACGTGCCGTCCGGCCGTGACGCACCGATCGTCAACGCCGCCCCAGGAGTTTCCGTATGCTCACGCACCTCGTCGAGGTGTGCCGGGCAGGCTCGGCCTGCCCGCGCCTCCTCGCACACCCCGACGCCCCGTCACCCGCGGAGGTCTACCGACCGCAGGACACCACCCGTACCGGCGAGGGTCTCCTCGACTTCCTGACCTCCGCCCAGTCGCTCCTTCTGATCCTCGTGGGCGCCGTGGCCGTTGTCCTGTTCGCCGCGACCGCCTGGCGGAGCAGACGCGAAGAACGCGAAGAGAGGAAGAGGCCGCGCTGAACGCGCAGCCTGTCGACCCGCCCGAGAGGCCGTCTCGTGGAGCTGCGAGGCCCGGCGGACCCGTTCGTACGGGCCCGTCGGGCGGCCCGTAGGTCAGGTGGTGCTCGCGCCGCCGCGGCGCCTGAACCACCACAGGCCGCCGCCGATGAGGGCGACCACGACCACGACGAGGGCGGTGATCAGAACCGGGTTCGAGCTGCCCTCCTCCTTGCTTGCCGTGCCGGCTCCGGTGGGTGACGGTGTGTTTGCCGGCTCACTCGCGGCCGGGGTGGACGGTGCGGCCGTGGTGGGCTCGGCGGTCGGGCTGGGGCTGACCGGCTTCGCGCCGGGGGGCGCGGGCTTGAGTTCGAGCATCGGCGCGGGACTGCCGTGCTCGCCCGCCGCGGGCTCTTCGAGTTCGATCCACCGGTCGACGCGGCCGTCGCTGTAGGTCTGTAGCGTCTTGAAGGCGAGGGACTCGGCATCCGGTAGCTGCCGTACGGTCACCGCGTACACGGCGTCCTCGCCCCCGGCGACCGCGGGGCCGGCCACGGTGTAACCCCGGCTCGTCGCCGCGAACTTCCAGCCCTTGGGACCTTCCTTGTAGGTAACGTCGGACGGTGCGATTCCGTCGGGCAGGACCACCTCCAGCTTGGTGATTCCCGCCTTGTCCGACTCCGTCTCGGCGTTGAAGACCAGGGTGACGTTCTCGGCGAGGGCGACGGCGCTGTCCCCCTCCGCCTCGACCTCCACATGCGCCGACGCGGGAGGGGCCACGGCGAGGGAGGCCGCTATGACAAGAACGGTGACGGCGGACAGACGGCGCGCGGCGCGCGGCCGGTTGATACGGGACACAGGTAACTCCTATGAGGGCGTACGGGCACGCCGAAGCGCACCTCCGAGGTCAGTTGGCGAGAGCGGACTCCGCCGGAGGACCTCGACTCACCACCGCATGCGCCAGCACCGGAGAGATACGCGGGAGCGACCGCGACCGCGCTCCTCCCGGTCGCAGAACGCGCGGTACAGGCGGGAGCGGTCCGGCGGTGACCAGCCGTACGAGGATCTCGGCGATCACATCGCCGAGGTGCTCGCCCACGGCCCGGCACGCGGCGTCCGCCCGCTGCAGAAACCAGGCCACGAGCAGGGCCGCCACGATGTGCGCCGCTGTCATCGACACCCCGTGACGGCCGGCGTGCCATGCCTCGTGCGCGTGGTGAGGTACGCCGTGACCGGCCATCACGTGCGGATCCCTGCCGGTGCGTTCTCCTGCACGCGTGAGCCAGAGGTGCAGAGCGGCCTGCGCGGCCCCGGTGGCCGACACCACCACGGGCAACGACCTCGGCCCGCGGGTAGCGGGGACCGTCAGGAGGAAGAGCAGACCGAGAGCGGCCCAGACGCTCCTCCAGGGCACCGGATGCCCTGAGGACAGGTGGTGTCCGGTGACGGCGAGCCCCGTACTCGCCACGGCGAACACCCCGGCGCGGGCAGCGGCGACCGGCGCACCGGTCAGCCGGTCCGGGCCGGCTCGGTGCGTAGCGCGGGCATCTCTCGTCCACGGCATGGCGGCCCCATCATGAGGCACGGCCGCCGGCCGCCGGAACAGAGTTCCGGTATGTCCCACCGCGCCCCGGGACGCGGCCCGTAGCGGCCGGGCGCTCCGGCGCAGGGCGTGCGCCGAGCGCGCGCCTACGATGTGTTCATGCCCGGACGCCATGAATCCTCAACAGCGAGCGATGCGCATCAGCACACGCCGAGCGTCCGCGAGCTTGCCGCGGCAGCGTCGGTCTTCTCCCTGCTCTCCGACCCCACACGACTGCATCTGGTGTGGCTGCTGACCCGCGGTGAGTCCGATGTGACCACGCTGGCGGCAGCGTGCGGAGCGGCACGGCCCGCGGTGAGTCAGCATCTGGCCAAGCTGCGGCTGGCGGAACTGGTGCAGGCGCGCAAGGACGGCCGTCACGTCGTCTACGCGCTCACGGACGGACATCTTCGTCGCCTCGTCGTTGAAGCGATCAGCCATGCCGACCACCAGGTCACCGGCGAACCCTGGCACGACTGAACACCATTCCCTCCGACGCTGGCGGGATCAGGCCAAACACGTGCATGATTGCGCACATGTGCACTAGGTTGACGGGCGCACCCGTCCGCCGACCGAGGAGCACGTCCCATGCTCGTTGTGCTGCGCAACCGCACCTATCGGCATCTGTTCACGGCCCAGGTCATCGCCCTCGTGGGAACGGGGCTGGCGACGGTGGCCCTGAGTCTGCTGGCCTACGACATGGCCGGGGCGAACGCGTCCGCCGTTCTCGGCACGGCACTGGCGATCAAAATGGTCGCGTACGTGGGCGTCGCTCCGGTCGTCGGCGCGTTCGCCGACCGGATACCGCGGCGCATGCTGCTGGTGGCGATGGACCTGACCCGCGCCGGTGTCGCGCTCTGTCTGCCGTTCATCGCCCAGGTGTGGCAGGTCTATGTCCTGGTCTTCCTGCTGCAGTGCGCCTCGGCGGCCTTCACCCCGGCGTTCCAGGCGACGATTCCGCACGTACTTCCCGAGGAGCGCGACTACACCCGCGCCCTGTCGCTGTCACGGCTGGCATACGACCTGGAGAGCCTGTTCAGCCCCGCCCTCGCGGCCGCTCTGCTGTCCCTGATTTCCTACAACTGGCTGTTCGCGGGCACCAGCGTGGGCTTCCTGGCCTCGGGCGCACTGGTCGTATCCGTACTCCTGCCCACACCCACACCCACACCGGTCGAACGCACCGGAGGCGTCTACGCGAAGGTGTCTTTCGGCGCCCGGCTCTTCCTCGCCACTCCCAGGCTCCGAGCCCTACTGGCACTGGACCTGGCGGTCGCGTCGGGTGGCGCCATGGTCATCGTCAACACGGTGGTGCTGGTGCGCGACAACCTGGGCCGGACCGTCGGTGACGTCTCGTTGGCGCTGGGCGCCTATGGAGCCGGCTCCATGGTCGCCGCCCTTCTGCTGCCGCGCGTACTCGACCGCGTCGGTGACCGTACGGTGATGCTGCCCGCGGCCTTCGTTCTGACCGGAGTGCTGACCGCGTTCTCGGCCGGCGCAGCCGTCACACCCGGCCCCTGGGCCTGGCCGGTCCTCCTTGCCGGGTGGACACTGCTCGGCGCGGCCTCCTCCGTGATCCTCACTCCGAGCGGACGCCTGCTGAGCCGCTCCGTCACGGACGCCGACCTCCCCGCCGCGTTCGCGGCGCAGTTCACCCTCTGCCACAGCTGCTGGCTGCTCACCTATCCTCTGGCGGGCCGGCTGGCCGCTCAGGCCGGAATGCCTGTGGCGGCTGCCGCGCTGGCCGTGATCGCACTCGCCGCCGCCATCACCGCGTCGGCCATCTGGCCGCGCGGAGACCCCGACCGCATCGACGCTCTGCACTGCCACCGGCCCTCACCCCGGCGGACGTTCTGATGGGCGACGGATCGTCACGTCGGCAGTGACTGCTCGGCCCAGACGGTCTTGCCGGAGTCGGTGAAGCGGGTGCCTTGGTGCTGGGTGAGCTGGGTGACGATGGACAGGCCGCGGCCGCCTTCATCGCTCACCATCGGCTGACACCGACGCGGGCCCGCGCTGCTGCTGTCGGACACCTCGCAGATGAGTGTGCGTTCATCACGGATCAGACGGAGTCCTACCGGCCCGGCGGAGTAGCGGATGGCATTGGTGACGAGTTCGCTGACGACCAGGGTGGTGGTGAACGCGAGTTCGTCGAGCATCCATGTCGCCAACTGCCGGCTGGTCCAGGTACGGGCGACGGAGACAGCGGCGGGGTCCGGCAGCAGATTCCGGGTGGCGACGTTCCCGGCCTCCAGGGCCCGGGTGCGGGCGATCAGCACGGCGGGATCGCGGCCCGGGGACGGGGCGCGAGCGACATGGGCGAGGACTTCTCGTACGTCCGGTCCGCATCGGGTCATGGCCTCGCGCAGCTGCTGCGTGAACGGGTCGAGAGCGGCGTGCGGTCCGTCGGGACCGTCACTTCGCAGGAACAGGGTGCTTCCCGGGGGCACGTCGAACTCGGTGATCTCGAAGGGCCGGCTCTCGACGCCCAGGGGCTGGTGAGAGGCGAGGCGGGGGGCGCTGACGGTGCCGTCAGGCTGGGCGGTCATGAGAAACGCGGTGCCCGCCCGGGACGCGGTGCAGTGCCCGGTGACAGGGTCATGGACCACGTACAGGCAGCCGGCGCCGATCTGCTTCTGATCGCGGGGGTGCTGATCGGCCAGGCGGATCACCACATCGTCCAGATGGGCGAGCAATTCGTCGGGCCGCAGGTCGAACGGAGCGAGCGTGGTGATCGACGCTCTCAGCCGGTTCATGCCCGTCACGGCGTGAACGCCTTTCCCTTCCGCCCTGCCCACCACCAGGGCCACCCTCGCGCTGGACAGCGGGAGAACGTCGAACCACTGCCCTGCTGAGCCTTCCGCCGCGGCGTCACCGTGGGCCGCATCGAGCGCGCTGACGGGCGGAATCTCCTCGGGCAGCAGGGACCGTTGCAGAAGCCGGGCGAGGGCGTGCTCCTGGATGTGGCGGCGGATGGTGTCCAGGCACCGCGCGGCGCGGTCCGCGAGCTTGGCGGCCGCGTGGAGGTCCTCTTCCTCGAAGGGAGCAGAGTCGGCCCGCCGGTACAGGACAGCCAGGCCGAGGGCCACCCCCCGGACCGTCAGCGGGAGCACGATGAGGGAGTGCGCCCCCGCCTCCCGGAGCAGCCGCGCGGGCGTGGGGTAGCGGGCGAGCCATCGGCTGTCGTGGTCCAGGTCGCGGATGAGACGCGGGCGCAGATCGATGAGGCTCCGCCTGCAGGGGGTCGCGGGCGGGATCCGGCTCACGTCACCGACGGCGTACGGGCTCCTGACCCCTCCTCCTCGCGCGGAATGGGCGGAGTGGAAGGCGGCACGCCGCAGCCGCATGTCCGCGTCCACCGGTCCTGGCGGGGGCGCGTCGCCGCGGAGCAGTACTTCCAGCACATCGACCGAGGACGCGTCGGCCAGCTCGGGCACCGCGGCCTCGGCGAGTTCCTGGGAGGCGCGGAAGAGCTTCTGCGAGGTGACGGGGGCCTGGACTGTGGTGGTGCGGGAGGGCATGGTGATTGTCCTGAATAGGAGACGCCGATCGGATGATGTCCTTCCAGCCTGACGCGTGAGCGGTTCCGGGGCGTTCGCACTGACCCGCAGACGGGCGTCCGTAGTACGCCCCGCCTGCTTGCGGGGTTGCACCGTCGCCGCGGAGTGCCGCGGGCTCGCCGCTGCCGCGATCCTCCGGACCGCACGGAGCGATCCCGGGATTTACGGTTGTTCCATGGACGTCGACCGCGGTGCCAGCGGGGAGGCGGCCGCGCCCCACCTGACCGTGGTGCTCGCGGACGACCACCTGGTCGTCCGCGCGGGCATGAGGCTGCTGCTCTCCCAGGACCCCACGTTCGAGATCGTCGCCGAAAGCACCACCGTTCCCGAGACCTTGCGGGCGGTGGAGCGGCACCGTCCGTCCGTGCTGGTCCTGGACCTGACCCTGACGGGCCGGTCCAGCCTGCGGTCCATCCCTGAGCTGCTGGCGGTGTCACCCCGTACCCGGATCCTGGTCCTCACGATGCAGGAGGATCCCGCGTTCGCCCGCGAGGCGCTGCGGACCGGCGCGGCCGGCTACCTGCTGAAGGAAGCGGCCGCGGAGGAGCTCCTCGGCGCGCTTCACCAGGTCGCCGCGGGAGCCGCTTACGTTCAGCCCTCCTTGGGCGCCCGCCTGGCCGTCGCCGGCCCGGAGGACGACGACTCCCTGACGGCGCGCGAAGTGGAGGTGCTGTCCCTGCTCGCCCTGGGGCACACCAACCAGGAGGTCGCGGAGAGCCTGCATGTCTCCATTCGGACGGTGGAGACACACCGGGCCAGGATCCGGGACAAACTCGGGACCGAGACCAAGGCGGACCTGATCGCCGCGGCGCGAGAGCGCGGGCTGCCGGCATGACCGACACACCGCGAGCGCGCGCCAGCTCCGTCATGGAGACCGCGGGCTCGCTCCTCCTCGTCGGCGCACTCGTTTTTGAGATCGCCCACCACTCGCTGCGCATCGAATTCGCGCTCTGCCTCGCCGCCGCCGTCTCCTTCCTCGTGGCCGCGGCCCTGAGCGCCGATTCACGGCGGTCGTGGCTGGTGATCATCAGTGGTATCTCGCTCGTGATCGCCGTGACACTGCTGGTCCACATCGTGCGGCAGCCGCTGCTCAACGGTCTGCACCTGGTTCCCCTCACACTGATCGCCTGCGCCGCCGCGATCGGACACCGGTCGGCTCTGCGCCACCGCAGTGTCGATCGGGAGTGGAGCCGGGCCCGTCGTGATGGTGAAGAGCGAGAGCGACGACGCTGGGCCCGTGAGTTGCACGACGACACACTCCAGGAACTGGGCGCCGTCCAGATCGTGCTGGCCTCGGCGGCCGCCGGCAGCAGGCCCGATTTCATGAAGGAAGCCATCGACCAGGCGCGGGGCCTGATCGGCAACCAGATCACGTCCCTGCGGCATCTGATCGCGGAGCTGCGGCCGGCCGCCCTCGACGAGCTCGGACTGCGACCGGCCCTTGAGGCGTTGTGCCGGCGAACCTCGGAGATCTTCGGCGTCGACGCCGAGCTGCGCGTGGGGGCGCGCTGGAACCAGCCCGGCGCGAAGCTGTCGCCCGAGGCGGAGGCCCATGTCTACCGCATCGTGCAGGAAGCGGTGACCAACGCGGTCAAGCACGCCCGGCCGACCCGGATCCGCGTCGAACTCGACAGCGACGACCGCGTGATCTCCACGACGGTTACGGACAACGGCAGCGGAATGACGGCTGAGCCCGCTGCGTCCGCCGTCCGCCCTTCCGCTCGCGCGACCACCGCCTCCCCGCCGGCGTTCGGAGGGATGGGCCTCGTGGACATGGGTGAGCGCGCCGATCTGCTCCATGCGCGCCTCACGGTGCGCTCGACGCCCCAGCACGGCACGTCGGTCACCCTGCAGATCCCGCGCCACGGCAAGAGGCGGCAGACGACGAAGCCGCCGAAGGCATCGGGATAGGACCGGCCCGCCCCCGGCGACATGCCTCCAGGAAGAGTCTCACTGGAAGGCGTAGCTGACGTGGGTGAGGCGTTCGGACAGTTCCCAGAGGTCCTTGGCGGTCGCCGGATCGGCCGCGGCCGGCGGAAGGGGGACGATGCCGGGAGCGCCCCGTCCCTCCATCCGCCCGGTGGGGGCTACGAAGGCGCCCGCCGGGACGGCCGGGTGGGTGGCCGCGAACAAGGACGGCATGGCTGCCTGGGTGGGGGTCTGCATGATGAGGGGCTCGATCACTCCGGAGACGATGGCCTTGATGACGCGGGGCACGTGGCGCTGGATACCGGTCATGGCCGCACCGGGGTGGACAGCGACGGCGGTCAGGCCGGTGCCGTGGGCGCGGCGCACGAGTTCCTGGGTGAAGACGACGTTGGCCAGCTTGGATTTCGTATAGGCGCCCATGGGGGTGTACTTCCGCTCGCTCGCCACGTCGTCGAAGGTGGTGCCGCGGCTGCGGGCGACGCGGGCGCTGACGGTGACGACCCGCGAGGCGTCCGAACGCAGCAAGGCGGGCAGCAGGCGACCGGTCAGAGCGAAGTGCCCCAGATGGTTGGTGCCAAAGGTGAGTTCGAAGCCGTCCTTGGTCGTACGCCGCTCCGGTACGGCCATGACTCCCGCGTTGTTGATGAGCAGGTCGAGCGGCCGGCCCAGGGAGAGCACCTGCTCGGCGGCGGCAGCCACCGAGGCGAGGTCCGCGAGATCGAGTTGCAGGGTGGTCAGCTCCGCGGCGGGGACTTCCCCGGCGATGGCGGCCGCCGCCTCCGCCAGTGACGACGTGGAGCGCCCTGCCAGGAGTACGGCGGCGCCCGCGCGGGCGAGTTCCAGCGCGGTGTGGAAGCCGATACCCGTATTGGCACCGGTGACGAGCGCGAATGTGCCGCTCTGGGAGGGGAGACTGCCGGCGGCCCAGGTGGAGGCGGACATGGGGATGCTCCTTGGATGGCGTGTATGAGTTGAGGGCGCTGATCCAGGAGGCGGTGCGCCGCTACCGACTAACCGGATAGTTGAATTGAAGCAGCGCACGAGTTCGACTGTCAACTATCCGGTTAGTGAGTGCCGTGCGGGTATGAGACGGGATCCGCCGCGGCTACGGCCGGGTGGCGCGGCGGAAGAGGGCTGTCCAGAGGAACGGTTCGCCGAAGCTGGGGGACTCGGGTGGTTCGTCGTGCATGCGGCGCAGTTCGATCTCCGTCAGGTCGGAGAAGATCCAGCGCAGGGACTCGGGCGTGTAGGCGAGGCCGCCGTGGAGGCGGGAGTGGCGGTAGAAGTCGGAGTCGGGGAGTTCGGACCCCATCCCGCCGGCCGCGAAGCAGGTGAGGGCGAGGAAGCCGCCGGGCGCGAGGACCCGGTCGAGGAGGGCGAGGTAGCTGATACGGCGGTGCGGCGGCAGGTGGTGGAAGCAGCCGGAGTCGTGGATCAGGTCGTACGGGCCGCCCAGCTCGGTGCCGGTGAGGGTGAAGGCGTCACCGCACCGGAATCGGACCTCGGCCCCCGCCTCGCGGGCGCGGTCCTCGGCCCAGGCGATGGCCGCGGGGGAGAGGTCGACAGCGTCCACCGTGAAGCCCAGCGAGGCGAGGTGGAGCGCGTTGCGGCCCGGGCCGCAGCCCAGGTCGAGGGCGCGACCCGCGGTGATCAGGCCTCGGTCGAGGTAGGAGACCAGGTTCTCGTCCGGCTTCGCCACGAAGAAGGGCACCGGCTTGGAGCGGTCCGCGTAGAAACTGTCCCACCAGGAGCCCGCGCCGGCCGTCCAGCGGTCGGCCTCCGGCGCGAACAGGCTGTCCAGGAGCTTCAGTACATCGTCCACCGTGCGGATGTGACGGTCCATCAGGGCCACCTTTCTCGGTCAGGCGATCGTAGGTCCGACAGGCACGAAAGCCCAGCTCAGGCGGTATGGCCGGAGGCAGTGGCCGACCCGTGAGGGGCTCGGTCGAGGAGGGGGAAGGCCGTCACCTCCAGGTGCGGGTGAACCGCCGCGCGGGCCCCCGCCGCGGGTCGTCACGGGGGCAATCCCGGCCGCGCCGATCCGGGTTTCTGTCAGCGTCCGCGCGGTGAGGGCCGCCTTGGAAGGACGTAACTATCCGGTTAGTCAGTGCGTGGCCCACTCCCCGGCCTCCCACACGGGCGGTGGGGTGTTCCGGCCGGGCTTTCCATCCAGTTAGTACGTTACGCTGGCGCGATGATACGAGACGCTCAGGCCACCCGGAAACGGCTGCTGGAGGCCGCCGCGGAAGAGTTTTCGCGGTACGGCGTCGCGGGGGCGCGGGTCGACAGGATCGCCGCTGCCGCCCAGAGCAACAAGGCCCAGATTTACCACTACTTCGGCAGCAAGGACCGCTTGTTCGACGCGGTCATGAACTCGATCGTGGTCACCACCGCGAGCGAGATCCCCATCGATGTCCACGATCTGCCCAGGTACGCGGGACGGCTCTTCGACCGCTACGAGGAGAGTCCACAGATCGCCCGGCTCGCCACGTGGTACCGCCTGGAACGTACGAATACGACGGAACAGGTCGAGGCGCTGGCCGACACCATCCACGAGGAGCTGGAAGAGATCCGCAAGGCTCAGGTGGCCGGCGTGCTCCCGTCGAGATACCGTCCGGCCGACCTGCTGAATCTGGTGCTGCACCTGTCATTTCTGTGGGCCTTCGTCTTCCCGGAACTCCAGGGGCACATCAAAGCGGCCTCGCGCAGCCATCGCCGCCGCGTGCTGACCGACGCGGTGGCGGCCCTGCTGAAGGACGACGACAGCGCTCCCGCCGGCACGAGCCGGTCGTCACGCTGATCGGGGGACCGGACCGGGTCTCTTCTCTTCAGTCGGGGAGTCCGGCCATCGCACGGGGGTTGATGACGCGGTCGTAGTCCTCGGCGGTGAGATAGCCCGTGGCGAGGGCGGTTTCGCGCAGGGTGGTGCCCTGGTCCGCCGCCCGGTGGGCGATTTCGCTGGCCCGGTCGTAGCCGATCTCGGGGGAGAGGGCGGTGACGAGCATGAGGGAGCGGGAGACATCCTGGTCGATGCGGTCGCGGTTGAGCTCCGTGCCCTCGACGCAGTAGACGCGCAGTTTCTCGCTCGCGTCGGCGAGGATCCTGGCGCAGTGGAGCACGTTGTTGATGATGACCGGGCGCATGGCGTTGAGTTCGAAGTTGCCCTGGCTCGCGGCGAGCGCGACGGCGCTGTCCTCGGCGAGGACCTGGATACAGACCATGACCATGGCCTCGCACTGGGTCGGGTTGACCTTGCCGGGCATGATCGAGCTGCCGGGCTCGTTGGCGGGCAGGACGAGTTCGCCCAGGCCGCAGCGCGGGCCGGAGGCCAGCCAGCGCAGATCATTGGCGATCTTCATCAGCGGTACGGCGACCCCGCGCAGTCCGGCCGAGGCGGCGGCCATCGCGTCCAGCCCGCCCTGGGCGGCGAAGTGGTTGGCGGCGACGGTGAAGGGCGTGCCGGTCAGCCGCGCCAGTTCGGCGGCGACCGCGGGACCGAAGTTCTCCGGTGCGTTGAGGCCCGTGCCGACCGCGGTGCCGCCGATCGCCAGCTGGTGGAGCGCGGGGAGGGTGGCGCGGACCCGCTCGTGGGCGTCGGTGAGCTGTGCGGCGTAACCGGACCACTCCTGACCGACCGTGAGCGGGACCGCGTCCTGCAGATGGGTGCGGCCGACCTTGACGACATCCCGCCACGACGCGGCCTTGTCCGCGATGGCCTGGGTGAGCGCGGCCAGCGACGGCATCAGATGGTCGTGCAGGGCCCGCACCGTGGCGAGGTGCATCGCGGTGGGGAACGTGTCGTTGGAGGACTGCCCCATATTGACGTGGTCATTGGGGTGGACCGGCGTACGCGAGCCGAGGGTGCCGCCCACCAGCTGGATCGCCCGGTTGCTGATGACCTCGTTGACATTCATGTTGCTCTGCGTGCCGGAGCCGGTCTGCCAGACATAGAGCGGGAAGTGCGCGTCGAGTTCGCCGGCGATCACCTCGTCGGCGACCCTGACGATCAGGTCGGCCTGCCAGCCGGGCAGGCGGCCGTCGCGGCCGTTGACCAGGGCGGCGGCCTTCTTGACGTAGCCGTAGGCGTGGTAGACGGCCTTGGGCATCCGGTCGTCGCCGATCGAGAAGTGGATCAGCGAGCGCTGGGTCTGCGCGCCCCAGTACCGGTCGGCGGGCACCTCGACGGTGCCCAGCGAGTCGCGTTCGGTACGGGTGCCCTCCGCGTCGATACCGATTCCCAGATCCCGCACCACCGGCGGGGTGCTGTTCATCGGGCACTCCCCGCGTCGGGAAGGGATTCGTACCGGGGCTGCCACATCGCGTCCTGGACGGCCTGCACCAGGTCCTCGGGGCTGTTCTCGGCGACGCCGTCGGAGATCGCGGCGCGCGCGACGGCGACGGCCACGGTGGCGGAGGACGCACGCAGGTCCGCCACGGGCGGCAGCAGGGACGCGCCCGGGGCGCCGACCCGCGCTTGGCCCGCGACGGCTTCGGCGGCGGCGAGCAGCATTCCCGGCGTCACGCGCCGGGCCCGTGAGACCACGGTGCCCAGGCCCAGCCCGGGGTAGAGCAGGGCGTTGTTGGCCTGTCCGATGACATGCCGGACCCCGTTCAGTTCGACAGGGTCGACGGGGATGCCCGTGGCGATGAGGGCTTTGCCGTCGCTCCAGGTGAGGAGGTCGGCGGGCATGGCCTCGATCCGCTCGGTGGGGTTGGACAGCGGAAAGATGACCGGCCGCTCGACGTGTTGCGCCATCGCGGTCACCACCTCACGGGTGAAGGCTCCGGTGGCGGTCGAGGTGCCGATCAGAAGGGTGGGCCGCGCGCCCCGTACGGTGGCCGGCAGGTCGATGCCGCCCTCGTCCGACCAGCCCCGTACTTCGGCGGCGGGGCGGGCATAGCCGCGCTGGTAGTCGCGCAGATCGTCCATGTCGTCGGTGAGCAGCCCCTGCTTGTCCACCAGCCACACCCGGCGTGCCGCGTCAGCCGGCTCCAGGCCGTCGCGGACCATCGCCTCCACCAGCTGGTCGGCGATCCCCACGCCCGCGGTGCCGGCTCCGAAGATCACCAGCCGCTGGTCCCGGAACGGGATCCCGGTGACCTTCAGCGCGGAGACGACGGCTGCGAGGGTGATCGCGCCGGTGCCCTGGAGGTCGTCGTTGAAGATCCGGTAGCGGTCGGCGTTCTGTTCCAGGATGCGACGGGCGTTGTCAGGACCGAAGTCCTCGAAGTGCAGCAGCGCGTGCGGGAACAGCTCGGCGGCCGTCTCCAAATAGGCGGCGACGAACTCGTCGTAGCGCTTCCCGCGGGTACGGCTGCGGCGTACGCCGAGGTAGAGCGGGTCGTTGAGCAGCGTCTCGTTGTCGGTGCCCACGTCCAGCACCACGGGGATGCAGCGGTCGGGGTGCAGGCCGGCCGCCGCGGTGTAGACGGCGAGCTTGCCCACCGAGATCTGCACCCCGTTGACGCCCCAGTCACCGATACCGAGGATCTCCTGCGCGTCGGTGACCACCAGCAGGTCCACATCGTCGGGCCCCAGCCCCCGCCGCTGGAAGGCCGGCCGCACATCCTGTGGACGGTCGATGGACAGGAACACCCCGCGCGGGCGGCGGTATTCGTGGCTGTACCGCTTGATCGCATCCCCCACCGTGGGGTCGTAGACGATCGGCAGCAGTTCGGTCAGATGCTCGCCGAGCACCCGGTAGTACAGCACCTCGTTACGGTCGTGCAGCTCCTCCAGATACACGTTCTTGGCCAGCGCGTCAGGCTGCCTCTGCAGCTGTTCGTACGTGCGCCGATGCTGCTCCTCCAGAGACAGAACCGCGTCGGGCAGCCATCCCACCAGCTCCAGCCTCTCGCGTTCCTCCGTGGTGAAAGCGGTGCCGCGATTGGTCAGCGGATCGGACATGACCGCGGGCAGAGCCTGGGACACGGGAGCACTCCTCATCGAAGATCCTGCACTCCTTGTATGGTCGTCCCCGGGCGCGCGCCCCGCTCGCGCAGACCGTCCGACCGCGGTGAACGGGTGACGGCGGCTCCGGAACGGCTCCGGCGAAGGGCGGTTGGCTATGTCACCGCGGTCAGCGTCGCGTAGATCACGATGTTTCCCTGATAGCCCGTCCGCCGGGAGTAGCCGCCGCCGCAGGTGATCACCCGCAGTTCGGCCCGGCCGGAGCTGCCGTAGACCTTCTCGTCCGGGAACCCCTTCTTGTCGTGGACCTCCACGCCGTCCACGGAGAACACGGCCGTGCGCCGGTCCGCCCGGCTGATCTCGATGAGGTCGCCCTTGGTCACGGCGCCGAGGTCGTAGAAGACACCGGGGCCGGTGGGTGTGTCCACGTGCCCGGCGGTGACGGCTGTCCCCGCGGAGCCGGGAGCCGTGCCGTCGCCGTACCAGCCGGCCAGGCCGGGCTTGTCGGCGGGCGGGGGCCGTAGCGCTCCCGCCGCGTCGAGGTCCAGTCGGGTCAGGGGGGCGTCCACGCCTATGGCGGGGATCCGAAGCCGGACCGGATCCGACCGGCGCAGGGGCAGGACGGCGGCGGGCGCGGCCGAGGGCCGTGCGGAGGCGGAGAAGGCCTGGGCTGCGGAGGGCTGCGGTGGCCGCTCGTCATGTGCCCCGTCGATCACCAGCAGGCTGCCCGCCATCAGTGCGCAGGCCAGCAGCATGACCGGAGGGGTGAACCAGTCGGAGGAAGATTCGATCGTGTAACCGGTTTCCCTCACGGCTCTGCCTCTGCTTCGCGACGGGGCGGGGTTCTCGCGGCCCCCGGCACCGGTGTGGTGTCCGGGGGCCGGTGTGGCGGGAGTTCGGCGGTCAGCTTCCGAGACCTCGGGGGCGGCGGCGGATCCTGGCCACACTCCCGGCGGCTGCCGCGACGAGCAGGGCGGCGCCCAGGGCGAGCCGTGTCTCTTTGTCCTCGGCCCCGAAGCCGGCGTCGACCGCGCCGCTCGGGCGGCGGCCGGAGACCTGGTAGGTGCCCGTGAGCTTGATCCGCGGCGGGCACTTCACGATGACGGTGTCGCTGCCGGACCGGGCCTCGTCCGGGATCTGGAACTGGCCGGTGAGCACGCCCTCACGGTCGCCCTCGAAGAGGTGGAACGCCCCTCCCGCCTTCGACTCGCCCTTGCCGTAGGTCACTTCCGGGCCGCATGCCTTGGTACTGACAGTGACCGTCGAGCCCGGGGCTGCGTCCCCCGGGCTGATCTGTATGCCCGAGTCACCGGCGGGGGCGCCGGCGGCGACCGCGGCCGGGACCGGCAGAACAAGGGCGCCGAGAACCAGGGCTATGCCTATGCCACATCGTGCGTTACGCATGTAGATCCTCCAACGGAGCAGTATCCGGCCTGTCTGCGCGGCGTCTCTGCTGTGCTCCGCTTACGAGGCAACCGACAGCCCGTCACCACCGCAACACGACGTATCGGCACCTGTGTCACCCGGGCGGGCGCAGAGGCTGCTCCCGCCCGGTCGTTTACGCAGGTCACCGGAGTAGCGGCGGTCACCGGGGAGGAAACACCGGAAGGACGGCGAACGGGCTACGGACGCCCTCCCGGCCTGGTCAGTAGAACCACTGGGGCGCGGGGGCGGACTGGTCGGCGACGGCGCAGAACCTGCCCCCGAGGAAGCCGAGCGGCTCCCCCTCGCGGTCGGCGAGCCGGTCGACCCGGCCGACGATGATCTGGTGGTCGCCGGCCGGTACGACCTGCTCGACGGCGCACTCCACATGGGCCAGGGCGTCGGGCACGACCGGAACGGCGAAACCGCGGCCGTGCTCCAGGGGGAGCCCGGCGAAGTGGTCCGTACCGCGATGGGCGAAGCGGAGCGCGATCCGCTCCTGTCGCGCGGAGAGAATGCTGACGCCGAACCGGCGGCTGCGCACGATCGCCGTCGTGGTGCGGGCCGAACTGGCCAGGCACACCAGCAGCAGAGGCGGTTCCAGCGAGACGGACGTCAGGGAGTTCGCGGTCATTCCATGGGCCGCGTCGTCGTCCACCGCCGTCACGACCGTCACCCCGGTGAGGAACCGGCCCATGATGCGCCGCATCTCCAGGCTCTCGATCATGGCGCGTAATAACGTACTTCGAAGGTCGTGCAGCCTTCGGTGGTGCGCCACGGCCCGTGCTCCATCCCGGGCGGCCGGCAGGCGTACATGCCCGCTGTGAAGGTCTCGCCGAGTCTCAGGTCCGTGATCGAACCGGTGAGGATGTAGACCTCTTCCCAGAAGTCGTGGGTCAGCACGCCGTTCGGTGTCGTGTCGGTCCCGGGGGCGAAGGTGAGGATCCGGGACGCCGCGCCGGAGTGGGGGTCCAGCGAGAGGATGCGCTCGCTGAGTGCCGGTACGTCCCCGGCGCAGGGTGTGGGTTCCACGGACTCGGCCGGGAAGAATTCGTACGCGCGCTTGGCCATCGCCTGACGCCTCCGTTCGGTTGCTCGGCCCACCGGCCGATCGGGTGTGGGCTATTCGTCGCTGCCGTAGCTCGCCAGGAACCTGTCGACCTCGTCGACGGCCTCCTCGTAGCCGTAGTTGCGGAACGCGTAGCCCTTCGCCACGAACGGGGCCCCCGCGTAGAACATCTCGTACTGCTGGTGCCGGCCGCCGAACTCGCTGCCGAACGAGTCCCAGGCCAGCTTGAAGAGCTTGACCCGGTCCTCCGCGTCGACTCCGGGGGACCTGACATAGCGGTCGATGTCGGGGCGGGTGGTGGAGCTGCGCATGTCCTCGACGCTGGACGGCACTTGCAGGACACCGCCGCCCACCAGCTCGCGCAGGATGGACACCGCGCGTGGATACAGCTCCGACTGGAGCCCCATGGCGCCGTAGAGCGCGCGGGCGCCCGGCCGCCAGATCCCGGCGTCGTCCGGGGTCGCGGTGTGCTCGGCGGCGATCACACCGGACTCCACCACCGAGGCGATGGCGGCGAGTTCACCCAGTTTCTCGACCACGCCGGGTATCCGGTCGATGCCGTTGACGGCGGCGACCTTGCGTGCGATCCCGGCGAGGAACTGGAGTTTGACCGCCAGTCTGATCTGGGCCTGCCAGTTGCCGAAGACATGCGCGCCGGTGTCGAAGAACTGCCGCTTCAGGCCGTCGACATCGCGGTCGACGAAGACCCGCGACCACGGGACGAACACGTCGTCGAAGACGACAAGGGCGTCGGTCTCGTCGTAGCGGCTGGTCAGCGGGTAGTCGTAGCCACTGGTCGCGGCGGGCGCGTAGGGGCGGCGGCAGTGGAGCTTCAGACCGTCGGTGGCGATCGGGAGGACGAAACTCAGCGCGAAGTCGCGGTCCTCGGGGCCGAGCGGCTTGATGCACGAGACAAGGATCTCGTCGGCCACGGCGGCGCCCGTCGCGAGCATCTGCGCGCCGGACACCACCAGGCCGTTCAGGCCCGCCGCCGCCACACCGACCTGGACGAAATCGTCACCCCAGGCGTGTGCGGTGGTCGCACGCGACATCTGGGGCGGGATGATGGCGTACGAGACGTAGAGCTGCTCGCGCTGGACCTTGCGGTGGTACGCCGTCACGTTCTCGCCGAGCTCGCGCCCGCCGCTGTTGAACTCCTCGGGATGCGTCGCGAACGCGGTGAGGAAGGCGCCGACATGGTCAGGGCTGCGGCCCACCCAGCCGTGGCTGTGCCGGGCCCACAGCTGCACCGCCCGGCGGTAGGCGGCCAGCTCTCTCGGGGTGCGCGGGGCGGTGAAGACCCGGTTCGTCTCCTCTCCCGTCGCCTCGTCCACACACGACATGCGCGAGTTCGGATCCGCCGCGACGTCGTACAGCTCGGCGACCGTACGGGCGATCGGGGAGAAGGCCGGATGGGCCGTGACGTCCTCGACGCGCGCGCCGTCGACATAGACCTCCCGCCCGTCCCTCAGAGCGGCGAGATACTCAGCACCGGTACGCATCAGGGCCTCCTCCGGCCGACGTGGTAGGTGTGCGCGAGATGCGCACGACCCGGCATGGTGAGGGCGATGTCCCACCGCCGCCCGGGCTCGAACCGGCCGTGCAGCAGCGGCAGGGTGCCGCAGAAGAGGGCCAGGTCGCCTGCGTCGGGTGCGAGGGCATCGGGTGTCAGGGCGTCGAGTGCGCGCCGCCAGAGGTCGCCGGGCGTGCGCAGGCCGCCGAGCGTTCCGTCCTGGTACGCGCGGCCGTCCACGGCCGACGTCGCGCGGACGGCGTCGAGGTCCACCGAGGACGGCTCGCCAGGCAGGGCCAGCACCGAGGCACCGACCGGCTTGGGGCAGACGGCCTTCGACTCGAGGACACCGCGCCGCTCCAGTTCCCGGTCGGTGTGGTCGGATCCGACGGCGAGATACCACCGGCCGCCGGCCCGGATCAGCACCGGTTCGACTTCCCCGGAGGTGTGCTCGCCGGCGACGGCGATGTTCTCGGCGGTCGTCAGGAGCCGTGGGTCGAGTGTGTAGAACATCGGGACCGTCGGCGGGGGTTCCACGCCGATCTCGGCCAGCTCGGCTATGTGGGCACGTACCGCGGTCTCGTCACGGCCGGTGTAGCCCGCCACGATCAGCCGCCGGGGCCGGACGACGACCTCCTCGTCGCTGCCGGCGACACGCAGCTCCAGCCGGGGCGCCACGGGGGTCGCGAGACGTGAAGGGCTCGGGGGGTTGGGGGGTCTTGGAGTTTTTCCGGGTCTCGAAGGGAGTGTCATCGGCCGCCGTCCCATCCGGTGAAGTGGTAGTCCGCCCATCGCTCTCGCACCTGGGCGAGGTCCTCGGCCGCCGGCGCCACGGTCGGCGGGAAGCGCGCGCCGTTCCACTGGGGCTGCGGCTTGAAGCGCCAGGTCTTGGTGGCGTCGATGAGCATGCGGTTCCACAGCCCCGCGCCGAGGTCGTCGACGGAGCGCTCCTCCAGCGGGGTGCTCGGGTCGATCGGCGACCCGAAGGTTCCCGGGAAGACCACGATGTCGTCGGTGCCCGGGCGTACCCGGTAGGCGATGGCCCAGTCGGTCGCCGAGTAGTCGCCCGGGTCGATGTCCTCGTCGACGACGATCACGTACTTGTAGCGGTACAGCGCCGCGCCGCTCGCCCACAGCGCGGACGCGACCCACTTCGCGTGCCCTTCGTTGACCTTGCTGATCTGCACGACGATCGTCGTGCCGTTGTTGACGGGATGGACGAAGATGTCCCGTACGCCGGGAACCCCGGCGGTTTTGAGCGTCTGCCAGGCGATGGCGGCCCGCTGCACGGACGACATATAGCTGTTCTCGCCCGAGGCTCCCGGCAGCGATCCTTCGAGCGTTCCCCTGAAGACGGGGGAGTCGCGATGGGTGATCGCGGTGACCTGGATGGTCGGGCGCCGGGTCGGCAGGTCGCTGACGTATCCGGTGAACTCCCCGAAGGGGCCTTCCATTTCGTAGCTCTCCGGGTCCGGCGAGATGAATCCCTCGACGACGATCTCGGCCGTCGCCGGTACCGGCAGGTCGACGGTCCGGCCCCGGACGAGGGGTACGGGCTCTCCCAGGTAGGCGCCCATCACGTCGTACTCGCACACGTCCGGCGGGAGCGGGCTGCCGGCGAGGAAGTCCATGACCGGATGCCAGCCGTAGACGCAGGCCACCGGCATCGGTTCGCCGCGCTGGACGTACTTCGCCCAGTGCCGGCCCCAGTGCTGGCTGGGCACCATCAGCATCGGGATCTTGTCCGGCCCTGAGATCATCCCGCGGTAGACGCCCGCGTTCACCGAGCCCGTGTCCGGATCCTTGGTGATCACCGCGCCGAAGGTGTTGATGTAGCGACCGCCGTCGAGGTGGTGCCACTGGGGGACCGGCAGCTCCCGCAGGTCGATGTCGTCGCCCAGGACGACGTTCTCGTGGACGGGCCCGTCGTCGACGAAGACGGGCGGGATCCGCTCGGCGTTCATGCGCAGCACGTGCTGCACCAGTTCGTGGTTGCCGATCTCGTCGTCGAATCCCAGCAGCAGCGAGATCCTGCGGTGGCCGGCCAGCAGGCCGGTGGCCAGTTGGCCGCACCGGGCGCCGGGGAGGCCGTAGTCCTTGATGTTGCTGAACAGCAGGGCGGGACCTTTGCGGCGCAGCACCTCGCGGGCGACCGTGCCGAGTTCGCGGTTCCAGTCGACCTCCCCCTTGACCTCGGCGAGTTCACCGTGGGCGGCCAGCATCGCCATCGCTCGGCGCAGGTCCGTGTCCGTCGGGGGCGGGGAAAGCGGCAAGGAAAGCACCTCCAGTCCGGAATCAGCCGGAGCCGGGCCGGGATGCGGCCGGGAGCCGGGATTCGGCGGGGAGTCGGGATTCGGCCGGGACGGCCGAACCACACTGCAAGGCTGCGCCGGGTGAGCGCCGGGCAGCAATAACGTTCCGGCTATGGCGCCCATAGCCATTGGCCGACCGCCCGGACGCACGGGGGCGGTTAGTGTGTTTCCGCCGGTGACGGAGTCGGTGGCGGTGGCGGTGACGGAGTCAGTGTGGAAGGCGGCCATGGCGAAGCAGCGGTTGATCGTCGCGCTCACCGGCGCATCGGGGGTCGTGTACGGGATTCGCGCCCTCCAGATGCTGCGGCCCGACCCGGACGTGGAGACGCATCTGGTCATGACGAAGGCCGCGTGCGCGACGCTCGCCCAGGAGTGCGATCTGACCGTCGCCGATGTGCGCGGACTCGCCGATGTAGTCCATGCCGACGGTGATCTCGGCGCGGCGATATCGAGCGGCTCCTACCGCACCGCCGGCATGCTGGTCGCCCCGTGCAGCGTCAAAACACTGTCCGGTATCGCTCATTCGTACGACAACTCGCTGGTGGTCAGGGCCGCCGATGTGACGCTCAAGGAGCGCCGCCGGCTGGTCCTCCTGCTGCGGGAGACCCCTCTGCACGCCGGCCATCTGCGGTTGATGAGCGAGGTCACCACGGCCGGGGCGATCGTGATGCCGCCCGTGCCGGCGTTCTATCTCCGGCCGCGGTCCGTCGAGGACATCGTCGACCACACCGTCGGCCGCGCCCTGGACCTGCTGGACGTCGCACCGCCCGGCCTGCGCCGATGGGACGAGGACGGGCGCTCAGCCCGCTCGTCCGGCCCCGCCGTCGCCGTCGAGGGGATCTGGTAGGCCGAGAAGGCCGGGCGGCTCCTCCGTCCTGCCCCGGCCCGAGGCCGACGCCAGATGCGAGGCGGACACCAGATGCCTGACGATCGCGCGGGACGGCGGCGCCAGAGCGCCCGCGCCGCGCCACACCACGACGAGGTCGCGGTGCAGATAGGGCTCCTGGATATGCACGGTGGGAAGCCCGGCGTCGGCGGCGAGTTCGGGCAGTACGCAGATGCCGATGCCGGCCCGGACCATGGCCCAGACGCTCGCCAGATGGCGCGCCTCGATCGCGATGGCGGGCGCGAACCCCACCCGTCGGCAGGCCGACTCCATCAGCTCGCGCAGCGCGCTGCCCGCCGGCATGGCGACGTAGCTCTCCCCGGCCAGCGCGCGCAGGCTGGTCTCGGACCGCCCGGCGAGCGGGTGCCCGGGCGGCAGCACGGCCGCGAGCGGTTCGCGGGCCAGCGGCATCCGGCTCAGCTCGGCCTGTACGGTCTGCTTCCGCACCGCGGCCAGGTCCAGCCGGTTCGTACGGACCATGTCGACGAACTCCTCCGAGGAGTCGCGTTCGACCACCGAGACCGTGACCTCCGGATGCTCGCGGCGCAGGCTCGCGAGGGCGCCCGGGAGCAGCCCCGCGCCCACGCTGGGCAGCACCCCGAGCGTGACCCGCAGACGGGCCGCGGGCCGCTGCGCCTCCCGTACGGACTCGCGGGCCCGGTCCAGCTCGCCCAGCGCCCGGTTCGCGTGCTGGAGAAAGACCTCGCCGGCCGCGGTGAGGGTGACATGCCGCCCTGACCGCTCGAACAGGACGGCCCCCAGCTCGTGTTCGAGCTTGCGTACCTGGACCGACAGGGAGGGCTGGGCCAGATAGAGGCGGGCGGCGGCGGCCGTGAAGCTCCCGGTCTCGGCAATCGCCTGTACGTAACGGAGCTGGTGTATCTCCATGCCGGCTCACGTCCTATCGCGCGGCGGAGGCCGCGGCCGGCGGCCGGCGGGCGGCGCGGAGCCGGTCCAGCAGGGCGCGGACGACCGGCCGCCAGTCGGCCACGACGCCGAGGTCGGCCGTACGGAACACCGGTGCGTCCGGATCCCGGTTGACGGCCACGACGGTGGCCGCGCGGCGCACCCCGATGGTGTGGTGGTCCTTTCCCGACAGACCGAGGGCGAGGTACACCTCCGGAGCGATGCTGCGCCCGGTGACCCCCACCTGACGGCCGTGCGGCTGCCATCCCCGGTCGGTGACCTTGCGTGTCGCGGCCAGCTCCGCGCCGACCGAGGCGGCCAGTTCCCGCAGTAGGGGGTAGTCGTCCGGGTCCACACCGGCGCCCACGCCGATGACGATCCGCGCCGACGCCAGTTCGTCGATCCCGCTGTCGGTCCACTGCCGTACATGCGTCACCCGGCTGTCCGCCGGGGCCGTCAGCGAGATCACCGGGATCCCGGCGGGTACCCGGGAGACCGGTGTCGCCAGCACCCCCGGGCGGACGGTCACGAGCTGGACGGCGGAGTCGGCGTACACCGCCGCGAGCGTGCTGCCGCCCGCGACCGGCTTCTGGCAGATCAACTGACCTTCTTCCAGCGCCAGTTCGACCGCGTCGCCCACCAGTCCCGCGCCGAGGCGGGCGGCGATCCGCGCGGCCACCTCACGGCCCCAGCTGGTGCCGGGACCGAGCAGCGCGCGGGGGCCGCGGTCCAGGCACCAGCCGGCGACGGCGGAGGCGATGTCCTCCTCGGCCGACGGGCGGCCGGGGTGGCCGGGGTGCCCGGGGTGGCCGGAGACGATGACCGCCTCGTCGGCGCCCCAGCATTCGGCGGTCTGCGGGGTGAGATCCGTCCCGGACAGGACAGCCGTGACCCGGCCGGGACTCAACCGGGCCGCCTCGCCCAGCAGTTCACGGGTGATGCGTGGCCGGCCCGGCTGGGCCAGCACGGCCACCGGGTATGCGCCGGCCTGTCCGGCCATCCCGGGATGCGGCCGGGCCGGGGCGGTGTCGGCCGCGGCCGATTCCAGGATCTCCGCGATTCGTCCGGCCTGTGCGTCGAGACCGCCGGCGAGGACCGTTCCGGCCCGTACGGACGTCAGCCGGCGCAGTGTCCCCACCCGGGTCGGGCTGCCGGCCTGGCCCCATGGTCCGGCGCCGAGGTCCGCCGCAGTCACCAGCCGGATCCGGTCGCGCAGTGCGGGCGTCTCGACGGCGTCGGGGCGCTTCGCCGGCGCGCACAACCGCTCGGCGCAGGACAGGACGGCGGGCAGCGCGACCACCGAATCGCGCCAGCCGTCGTCCCGTTCGGTACGGGCGGTCAGGACCTGGCCGGCGAGGCGCAGCTCGCGCACGCCGGCCAGGAACGGCAGGCCGGTGAGCTCCGCGAGCTGCGGCCCGACCTGCCCGGTGTCGGCGTCCACCGAGTTGCGCCCGGTCAGGATCAGGTCGAAGGGGCCGGCCAGGGTGAGGGCCGCCGCGAGCGCCCGTGCGGTGGCCAGGGTGTCCGACCCGGCGAACGCGGGGTCGCTGATCAGTACGCCGTCGTCGCAGCCGAAGTCCAGTGCCTCGACCAGCACCTGACGGGCCGTCATCGGTCCCATAGTGACGACCGTGCAGCTGCCGCCGGTCGCGGCGGCCAGCTCGACCCCCTTGGCGACGGCCCGCCGGCAGTGCGGGTTCATCTCCATCGGCACTCCGGAGCGGGCCAGCCTGCCGTCACGGTCGAGCGCGATCTCCTCGATCAGCGGGACCTGCTTGACGAGGACCGCGATCCGCATCGGCCCGCTCACAGGACCGTGAGCCGCGGGGGCAGCCGGTTGACCGAGCGGGCGCCGTCCTCGGTGATCACGAAGGTGTCGCCCATGAAGACCCCCTTGGTCACATCGGCGCTGCACGGGTGGATCTCCACACAGCAGGCCATGTTCGGCTCCAGCACGATGTCCTTGTCCGGCCGGTGCGAGGTGCCGACGAAGGGCCCCGCGTCCAGGGGGTTGAAGACGCCGTGCACGAGCGGGGCGACGACCTGGTATCCGCGGTCGAGGATGACCTGACCGGCCTCCCGCAGGTCGCGTGCGGTGCAGCCGGGGCGCAGCGCCTCGGTCACCTGCTCGTACGCGGTGAACATGACGTCCAGGAGGTCTTCGTACTCCGGCGGCGGCGCGCCGAAGACGATCGGCTTGCCGGTCTGGGCCTCATATCCGTGTCCGTCGCGGGCGCCTATCTCCATCAGCAGGACGTCGCCCTGCGCGATGGTGCGGTCGATCGGGCGGGGCCGCTGGAATCCGCTGACGGGCGTGAACATCGATTCCGCACAGGCGAGGACCATGCAGGGGATCTCGCCCCCCTGGTCGGCGATCGTCTGGTAGATGATCCGGAAGAGGTCCTTCTCCTGCATGCCGGGCCGCAGTTCGTCGATCACCGCCTGTACGGCGGCGTCCCCGATGCGCCCGGCCTCTTCCAGGCAGACGAGCTCCTCGTCGGACAGGACGGTCCTGATCCGCCAGAACTCGTCGGAGAACTCGGGGAATTCGGCGCGGGGGAACGCCTCGCGCAGTGCGTCGTGGTGGTCGCGCGGCAGCGAGAGCCAGGGCGCCGGCTTGACGATGCCGATGCGTCCCGTCTCCAGCCGCAGTTCCCGCAGTCGCTCCACCAGGATGCCGGAGGTGTTCAGCGCGCCGCGCACGTCCGGGATGACCGAGCGCGCCACCCGGTCGGGAAGGCGGGCGTTCAGCCCCAGGACGGCGAGGGTCGGCTCGCCCTCGCGCGGGAAGATGACGAAGGAGTCGAGTTCCATCGTGCCGATGTAGTTCGACAGCCATCGGATGTTCGCCCAGCCGCGTTCCCAGATCGCGTTGCTGCCGCTGACCAGCAGGCAGTCGAGGTCGTGCTCGGCCATGAACCTCCGGGTGAGGTCATGGCGCCGGGTGAACTCCGCGTCGGAGAACGTGGGCCACCGATAGGCGGCGCGGTCGATCTCATCGTCGTATCTGATGATGCCGTTGCGGATCGACATGCGGGACTCTCCTTCCTGGTATGGGGTCGTCTTCCTGGTGTTGATCGTCGTGTCGGGGCCTGCGCCGCCCGAGTGGCCCGTTCAGCACCCGCTGACCGCGGCGCCCCGGCGGCTGTCCGCCACCGCGTACGGCTTCGCCCCCGGGCCTGTGCCCACGACCGTGCAGCTGCCGAAGAGGTCGTCGTCGCGGAACTCGGCGACGGCCACCGGGTGCCCGAGCCGGCGCAGGCCGTCCGCGTGCTGCTCCGGGAAGCCCTGTTCGAGGTGGAGCATTCCGTCGTCGACGTTCCGGCGCGGGGTTCCGTGCAGCCAGCGGGGCTGCTCGACCGCGGCCAGCGGCGCCATCCCGAAGTCGAGGTGGTTCACCAGGACCTGGAAGTTGGTCTGCACCTGCCCGCGTCCTCCCGGCGTGGCGCCGGCGATCACGAGCCGTCCGTCCCGCTTGGCCATGTACGTGTTCAGGGTGTGCAGCGGCCGCCCGCCGGGCACGAATTTCGGACCGGGGCCGCCGTCCAGGCGCAGCCCGGCCAGCCTGTCGTTGAGTACGACGCCGGTGCCCTCGACGATCTCGCGGGAGCCGAATGTGTTGAACAGGCTGTGGATCAGCGTCACCGTCGTGCCGTCCGCGTCGGTGATCGCCAGGCAGGTCGTGTCGTTCCCGCCGGGCAGCGGGATCCGGCCGCCCTCGGCCCCGGACGCCAGCCGGTCCCGCCACCACGCGGCGCGGGTGGGTGAGAGCCGTTCGACGATGTCCGGGAGTGTCAGCTCCTGGGCGTTGTGCAGATCCGAGAAGGCCGCCACCTTGCAGCGCACCATGAGATCGACCAGCTCCACGCTGCCCGGTTCCGTCCCGGACAGGTCGAACTGTTCCAGCAGGCCGAGTTCGGAGAGCATGAGCATGCCCATGGAGACGGGCGCGTGCTGGTAGATCCGGTATCCGCGGTAGCCGACCGAGAGCGGTTCGGTCCACTGCGTCAGATGACCGGCGAGATCGACCGCGTCGAGCAGCCCGCCGGTACGCCGCATCTGGCCTGCCAGCTTTTCGGCGAACTCCCCCCGGTAGAACCAGTCGGTCCCGTAACGGCCCAACAAGTCCAGGCTGCGGGCCAGATCGGGCTGGGTGAAGACCTCGCCGGCCCGGTGGCCGTTGCCGGACAGGAGAGACGACAGCCCGGGATACTCCTCGTCGCCGGCCGCCGCGACAGCGGCCACGGCCGCCGCCGTACGGTGGTCGAGCGCGAATCCCTTCCCGGCGAGGCCGATCGCCGGTGCGAGCAGCGCCGCCAGGGGCATCGAGCCGAACCGCTCAAGGGCCAGGCTCCATGCCATCGGAAGCCCCGGTACGCCGACCGACAGCGGCCCGAACCTCGGCAGCCGGTCACGCCCGGCGAGCGCCGCACCGCGGCGGAACGGCGCGGCCCCGCTCCCGTTGAGAGCGACGACGCCGGTGTCCTCGCGATCCACCATCAGGAACAGGTCCCCGCCCAGACCGCACCACGGGAACTCGACCACGCACTGCGTCGCGGACGCGGCCACCGCGGCATCGATCGCGTTGCCGCCGGCCGACAGCACGGCCGCGGCGGTGTCCGCTGCCTGCCGGCTGCCGGCCGCGACCACGCCCTGGTCACCGTAGACGAGGGAGCCGCTGCGCGGCCCCGGCTCGGCGGCGGGGCCGGTGCTCAAGCCTGTGCGGGGTGAGCGCCGGGCGCCGGGGAGTCCCACGGCGTCGACAGCAGACGGAGGTAGTCGCAGGCGTTCCCGCCCATCAGCTTGCGCAGCGCCGGCTCACCGATCGTCTCGCCCCAGGCGAGCACATGATCGGTGTGTTCGGGGAACATGCACTCCGGGTGCGGGAAGTCGGAGGCGTACATGAGCACGCCGTCACCGAGGATGTCGTTGGTGGCCTTGGTGAGCTGCGGTCCCTCGTGGGCCTCGATCGCGCAGAACACCTTGCCCATCTGCACGTATTCCAGAGGCGTGTGCTTCAGACCGGGCTTGACCCCGCCCTTGACGTAGGAGACCTGGCTGGTCAGCCGCACGATCCAGTGGGCGAGCCAGCTGTGCCCGGTCTCGACCGTGGCCAGGCGCAGGTTCGGATAGGTGTCCAGCATGCCGCTGATCAGGACGTAGGACATCAGCCGCTGGGCCCCCCACACATGTGCCGCCGTGCGGGCGACGATCGGGTTGTCCCAGATGTCGCGGTAGCCGGGGAAGTAGGGGGGCTCGTAGAAGAAGCTGTGGTGCAGCAGCGGGAGGTCGGCCTCGTCCATGGCCTCCCAGATGGGCGCGAGATCCGGATCGTCCACCGGCACGCCCTCCGGCAGGAGCGGCCAGGCCGCGGCGACCCAGTCCTCCCCGGCCAGTTCGCGGATCGTCTTGGCGGCCCACTCCGGGTCGGCGGCCGGCGCGAGGACCAGGCCCTTCAGCCGCCGGCTGTCCGCGCTGCAGTAGTCGGCCTGGTAGCGGTGGTAGGCGCTGTACATCGACTTCGCGAGACTCAGATCGAGGGCGGTGCTGCCGGGTGCCCACGGCGCGGGGATGAGGACGTTGATGTCGACGCCCTCGACGTCCATGTCGAGGAGCCGTCCCTCGGAGTTGTCGTGCTGGATCCCGTCGCGCGGCTTGCCCGTCGCGATGTTCTGGACACGGCCCTCCAGCGCGCCCTTCCCGCCGCCGCCCTCGCCCTCCTCGCTGTCGCTCTTCATTCCGGCGACCCGCTTGTACGGGCGGGGGTCGACCCGTACCACGTCGTAGTCGGTGGTCGGGTGCCCGCGGCCGGGGACGGGGGTCATGGTGCGGGTGTACGGCGCCAGCTCGGCCTTCCGGTCGAGCAGCTCCCGGTCGGCGTAGCGGAGCAGGACCTCCAAGGAGGGTGTGACGTGGGTGTCGACATCGACCACTCTGTAACCATTGCGCATGAAGAGCACTCCCTATCAAGGTGCGGGACGGACGCTCGCTACGGCCGAGTCCGAGGTACGGACCCGTTCCATGAGCGCGTGTGCGGTGAAGTTGAGGTGTTCGAGGGTGATGCGGGCGGCTTCCTCGCCGTCTCCGGACGCGATGGCCCGCAGGATCTCCTCGTGCCCGAGCGGGCCGCGCCCGATGGGCTGCTGGCCGGGCCGGCCGAACACCCGCCAGAAGGCGGGCCGTTTGAACAGCAGATGGCGCGCGGAGTGGTAGACCTGCGCGAGCACCGGATTGCCGCCGGCGACAATGACATGGGTGTGGAACTCCATGCTCAGCGTCTGGTAGGTCTCCGGATCTCCCGGCTCCATGGCCGAGACGATGTCGTGCAGTACGGCGAGGTCCTCGGCGGTGTGGTGCGTGGCCGCGAGCCTGGCGCCCTCGACTTCGAGGAGTCTGCGCGTGGCGAAGACCTCCTGGATCGACGCGCGCACCGCGAAGGCGCCGTAATCGACCTCGTTCTCGGGTACCTGCTGCGCGTCGTTGACGATCAGCTTCTTCGCCCGGCGATGGACGAAACCAGCGACCTCCAGCCCGCGCAACGCCTCCCGGACCGTGGTGCGTCCGACGCCGAAGGCCTCGCCGATCTCCCGTTCCGTGGGCAGCGCCGTGCCGGACGCGAGACGCCCGGACAGGATCTGCTCGCGCAGCCTGGTCAGCACCGTCCCGGCGAGCGTGCTGCGCCGGATGGCGCCGCTCGGGAGCGTGGGGGACTGGTCCTGTGAAGTCTGGTCGCCGGTCATGAGCGTGTGAACCTCCGTGGCCCGGCTGCCCCGTTCATCCGGGCTCGGGCCGACTCGTTGTCGCTTACTGTCAGACAATAAGATAGAGCTCCAGCGGCGCTCGTCAAGACCGAGTTGGCCGGAACCGGTTGCCGGGGCCGACTTCTGCCCTGTGATACCGCATGTTTCCGTCATGTTTTTTCGCGTCGCATCGCTTGACGCGGATGCCATGGGTGGTGATGCTGAGGGCCAACTTGGTCAGACAAACGGTCAAACAGTCCGGCCTTGGAGGGTACGGATGGACGCCATGAACCGCAGGGGAGCGGACCGCGCTCCGATGGATTTCGAGTGGGCGCTCCGCTACGTCATGAAGGCGCGGGAGTTGGGCGCCGAGCGGGGGCTTCACGTCACCGTCGCCGTGCACGACGCAGCCGGACACCCGGTGCTCGTCGCCCGTGGCAGCGAGAAGTGGCACGGCCCGTACATGGCGATGGGAAAGGCCCGACTGGCCGCCGCATTCGGAAAGCCGACGGCGGTCCTACTGGAGAACTGGCGCGACCGGCCGCTGTTCGCGTCCAGCCTCAACGATGTGCTGCCCGGAGGAGTGACCTTGAATCCGGGCGGCTACCCCATCGCGGTCGACGGCAGGATCGTCGGAGCGATCGGGGTCGGGGGCGGGACCCCTGACGAGGACGACATGGTGGCACGCCTCACGGTCGAGGCGCTCGCCTCGGGGGACTCCGCATAGGAGGTATGCGACCTCCCTTATTCACCGCGCCAGGCGGTGGACCAAGAAAGGACCCCAGGAGATGGGTTCACTCCGAGCAAGACAGCTGATCGGCTTCATAGGCTCCGGCGCGATCGTGATGTCCGGCCTCACCGCGTGCGGCGGTTCGCCGTCCAAGGCGGACAAGGGCCCCGGCGCGCTCGTCGCGGCAGTATCCACGGAACCGTCCACGCTCGACCCCCAGCTCAGCAATGACCGCAGCACGCGGATCGTCACCGACAACGTATTCGAGACCTTGCTCGTACGGGATGTTAAGGCCGCGATCCAGCCCAAGCTGGCGACGGCTTACGAGCGGGTCGACGACACCACCTGGCGGCTCACCCTCCGCAGTGGTGTGACCTTCCAGGACGGCTCTCCGTTCGACGCCGATTCGGTCGTCTACAGCATCGAACGGATCATCGACCCCGACTACGAAACACAGCGCACCTCGTACATCGAGGGAATCGCCGGCGCGCTCAAGGTGGACGAGCTGACGGTCGACATCAAGACCGACGGTAAGAACCCCATTCTGCCCGCCGAGTTGACCAGTATCCCGATGGTCTCGGAGAAGTCCGCGTCGGCCAAGGGCTTCGGCCAGAGCGTCGTGGTGGGCACCGGGCCCTACCGGTTCAGTAAATGGGACCACGGACAGGACATCCAGCTCACTCGCTACGACGGGTACTGGGGCAGCGACCCGTCGATCGAGCGATTCACCGTCCGGGTGATCGCAGACTCGCAGACCGCGCTGTCCGCGCTCCAGGCCGGCGAGGTGGACCTCGTCTTCGACCTCCTGCCGGAACAGGCCCAGCTCGCACCGCAGGTGAAGGAGATCAAAGCCTCCGACTTCAGCTACGCGGCCTTCAACACCTACAAGAAGGAGCTGTCCGACCCGCGGGTCAGGGTCGCGATGAACCTGGCGGTCGACAAGGAACTCATCGCGAAGACGAGCTACCAGGGACACGCGACCCCGAACGCCGCGCAGAACCTCGGGGAGGGCATGATCGGGTTCAACTCCGCTGTCTCCGCCTTCCCCTACGACCCCGAGCAGGCCAAGAAACTGCTCGCCGAGGCCGGCTACCCCGACGGATTCGACATTCAGCTCAATGTCCCGATCGGGCGGTACAGCAAGGGCGAGGAGACGGTCGAACTCATCGCCGACGAGCTCAAGGACGTCGGCATCAGGGCCGAGGTCGTCAAACACGAGTGGAACGAGTACCGCGCCGCCGGGCGGGTCAAGGGCACCAAGAAGGGCGCCTTCGACATCAAGTACGGCTGGAACTCGAACGAATGGTTCGACGCGGCCCGGATCGAGGCGCACATCACCTGCGACGGCGATTCCAGCAAGTACTGCAACAAGGACGTCGACAAGCTCATGGCAAAAGGGCTGACGACCTTCGACCAGACCGAGCGGCAGTCCATCTACGCCGAGGCGTGGCAGGAACTGCACGACGACCCCTACTCCATCTATCTGCTCCAGCAGAACTACATCTACGGCACAAGCAGCCGACTGGTGTGGACGCCCCGCCCCGACGACACCTACTTCGTGTCGACGATGAGCTTCACGAGCGAGTGAGGGTGATCCGGAGATGACGCTGACGACCGTCGCGCGCCGCAGCGGTGCCGCGCCCACCCGCAAGGGCAGGGGGGCACGGCGAACCGCACTCGCCTGGATCGTGCTGCGTCGGTTGCGCGACGCCGTCGTCGTCCTCGCCTTCGTCCTGGTGGCGATCTTCCTCATCGGGCACTTCGTCGGAGACCCGGCCTCGGCGTACGCGCCACCGGACGCCACCGACGCCCAACTGGCCCAGCTCCGGCACTCACTCGGACTCGACGAGCCGTTCTGGGTGCAGTTCGCGGATTTCCTGCGTGACGTCGTACGACTGGACACCGGTACGTCCATCTGGCAGCAGCGGCCCGCGATGGACGCCGTCATGGAGGTGCTGCCGAACACGGTCCTCCTGGCGGCGGCCGGCACCCTGGCCGCGGGGGTGGTCGGGGTGCTGACCGGGGTGCTGGCCGGCGCGAACCCCGGATCGCTCGCCGACAGAATCATCAACGTGTGCTCGGTGGTGTCGCTGTCGGTCGCGAACTTCTGGGTCGGTCTGCTGCTGATCATCGTCTTCGCGGTGCAGCTCGAACTCGTGCCCACGTCGGGCTGGTACGACTGGCGCGGCCTTGTCCTGCCGATCGCCACACTGGCCTTCATCCATGGCGGGCGCATCTGCCAGGTGACCCGCTCCGCGGTCCTCGGCGAGATGACGAAACCCTATGTGCAGGCCGCGCGGAGCCGCGGCCTGCCGCGATGGCGCCTGGTGGGCGGGCACGTCGTGCGCAACGCCGGTACCACGGTGCTCACGACGGTCGGCTGGGAGTCCGCCCGGATGCTCGGCGGCTCGCTGTACCCGATCGAACTCGTATTCGGCTGGCCCGGGGTCGGGCCGTTGATGACGACCTCGGCGTCCAGACACGACTTTCCGATAGTGGAGGCTGCCGTGCTGGTCACCGCATCTCTGGTGATCCTGATCAATCTGGTCGTCGATGTGGCGACGCATCTGTTCGACCGACGGTCGCAGGCGACATGAGCGCCCCGGCGCTGCGCGCCGCCGCCGTCCGATGGCCCGAACTCGTGGCCGGTATCCGGTCCAGGCTGTGGTGGATCTGGGGCGCCCTCCTTCTCGCGCTGCTCGTCGTGGCTGTCGCGGGGGACCGGTTCGCCTCCCAGGAACTGCTGGCCCAGGCACCGACCGACCGGCTGCTGCCACCGCTGTCGCGTACCGCGACAGGACTCCATGTGCTCGGTACGGACGAACTCGGCCGCGATCTGCTGTCCAGGATCATCGTGGCGGCCAGGCTGACGGTGTTCATCGCGCTGAGCGCGTCGGTGATCGGCCTGGTCGTGGGGGTCACGATCGGGATGTGCGCCGGCTACTTCGGAGGCTGGATCGACCGGGTGGGCATGCGCCTGACGGAGATGCAGACCGCCCTGCCGATGTTCCTGTTCGTGATCATGCTGATGACGGTCACCGGCCCGTCGGTGACCAATCTGGTCGTACTCCTGCCCACCTTCGTCTGGCCGACCATCGCCCGTGTCGTACGGGTCGAGACCCAGCAGTTGCGCGCGGCGCCGTTCGTCATCGGAGCCGTCGCGCTCGGCGCCGGCAACCGGCAGGTCCTGCTCGGGCACATCCTGCCCAACCTCGCGCCACGGCTCGCGGTCCTGTTCGTCATCGAGATCGGACAGGTCGTGCTCGCGGAAGCGGGGCTGAGCTTCCTCGGCGCCGGGATCCAGGACCCGGACCTGACCTGGGGACTCCTCATCGCCTCCGGACGCGACTTCCTCGCGGTGGCCTGGTGGCTCACGATCATGCCGGGCGTCTTCCTGGCGTGCGGCGTGTTCGCCGTGAACATGTTGTCCCGGACATTCGAACGGAGGTCGCAGACATGACGGTCGGAATCCCCCTGCTGGAGGTGAAGGACCTCACGGTCGTGTTCTCGACACCGAGCGGCCCGCTGCGGGCGGTCGACGGAGTCTCGTTCCGGCTCGACCGGGGGGAGGCGCTGGGCGTGGTCGGGGAGAGCGGCAGCGGCAAGTCCGTCACCGCCTCCGCCCTGCTGAGCCTGCACCCGGTCCTGAGCCGGGTGCGGGTCAGCGGCGAGGCACGGCTCGACGGAACCGATCTGCTGACGCTGCGGGAGGCGGCGCTCCGCCGGATCCGCGGCCGTCAGATCGGCTATGTCTTCCAGGACCCGCTGACGGCGCTCAACCCGGCCATGAAGGTCGGCGCCCAGCTGGCGGAGACCCTACGGGTGCACCTCGGACTCGACCGGAGCTCCGCGCGCCGCCGCGCCGTGGAACTGCTCGAACTGGTCGGCATCCCGAACGCGGCGGGCCGGCTGGACGACTATCCGGACGAGTTCAGCGGCGGGATGCGGCAGCGCATCCTGATCGCCGCGGCCGTGGCGTGCGAGCCGAAGCTGCTCATCGCCGACGAGGCCACCACCGCGCTGGACCCGACGGTGCAGGCCCAGATCCTTGTCCTGCTGGGAGATCTCCGGCGCGAACTGGGCATCGCCATGATGATCATCTCGCACGACTTCGGCGTGGTCGCCGCCACCTGCGACCGGGTGCAGGTGATGTACGCGGGACAGATCGTCGAGAGCGGTCCGGTGGGCCGGGTGCTGCGGAGCCCCCGGCACCCGTACACCGCGAGTCTGCTGCGGCTCGCGCCGCGGTTCGAGGTCAACCAGCACCGCAGACTGCGTCCGATCCCCGACCGCGCGCTCACCGTGATCGACGAGCGGAGCGGCTGCCGCTTCGCACCCCGCTGCGAGCTGGCCCTCGGCCACTGCGGAACCCAGGATCCGCCTTGGTCGGCCGCGACCACCGAAACAACCCATGGCGCCGCGTGCTGGCGGGACGAGGACGAGGTCGCCGACTTCGCCCTGGCCTCGGCGGCCGAAGGAGGAGAACCCTCGTGAGTACGATCCGGGAACCGGACGTGGCGGCGCCGTCCGCCCAGCCGGCGAACGCACCCGTCCTGACTCTGGAGAACCTGACGGTCCGCTATGCCGGCCCGTCGGACACGGAGATCACGGCGGTGGACGGAGTCTCGCTGAAGATCTGGCCCGGCGAGACGGTCGGGCTGGTCGGTGAGAGCGGCTGCGGGAAGTCCACGCTGGCCCGGGCCGTGCTGCGGCTTCAGCCGGCCGCCGAAGGCCGTGTCGTCTTCGAGGGCCAGGACCTCGGCGGAATCGACGCGGTCGACCTGCGCCGGCTGCGACGGCGTCTCCAGGTCGTCTTCCAGGACCCGCGGGCCTCGCTCGACCCGAAGATGCGCCTCGGCGACCTGATCACCGAATCACTGAAGCTGCACGGGCTGGCCGACCGGCGGGAACGCCGCGCGGTGGCCGTGGAACTGCTGGGAGAGGTGGGCCTGGACCCGGCGCTCGCCGCACGCCGTCCCGCCCAGCTCTCCGGCGGGCAGCAGCAGCGGATCGCGCTGGCGCGCGCCCTGGCCAGCAAGCCGCGTCTGGTGGTCCTCGACGAACCGGTGTCCGCGCTCGACGTCTCCGTACAGGCACAGGTCATCAACCTGCTCCAGAGCCTCCAGGAGAACCACGGGATCGCCTATCTGTTCATCGCCCACAACCTCGCCGTCGTCCGCCACCTCAGCCATCGGGTGGCGGTCATGTATCTGGGCAAGCTGGTCGAAGTGGCGCCCGCCCACAATCTGTTCGCGAACCCGGTCCACCCGTACACCAAGGCGCTGATCGCGTCCGTCCTGCCGCCGCAGGAAGCCGCCAGACAGCGGCTGGAAACGGCGCGCAGGCTGGCGCCCGGCGAGGTGCCGAGCCTGACCGACATCCCGAGCGGCTGCCGCTACAGCACCCGCTGCCCCTTCGCCGATCAGCGGTGCAGGACCGAGGAACCGCGGCTGACACCGATCGAGGGCGGTCACTCCGAAGGGCACCTGGTCGCCTGCCACCACTGGCGCAGGGTCGCCGACTCGCTCGGGGAGGTGCGAGCCCGATGACCGGACGGACCCCGGTCTCCACACCGGAGGCACCCACCCCCACCGGCCCCTTCAGCCAGGCGGTGCGCGCCGCGGGACTCGTCTTCACCGCCGGCCAGGCCGGGCGCAACCGCGAGACGGGGGTGATGGGTGACCTCGCCGAGCAGACCGACTGGGCGCTGCGCAATCTGGACGCGATCCTCCGGGCCGGCGGCTCGTCGCTGCGGGACGCGGTGAAGCTGACGATCTTCCTGCGGGAGGGCACCGACCCGGCGCCGCTCAACCGGGTCTACCAGGAACACCTGCCCGAGCCGCGCCCGGCCCGCAGTCTTGTCCTCGTCAGCCGGCTCAAGGGCCCGGACATGCTCGTGGAGATCGAAGCCATCGGTGTCGTGACCGGTGACCCCGAACCGTAGGGGGTGTCCGGCGGCCTCCTGCCGGGGGTGTACGCCCCCGGTCAGTGCGGCACCTGCTCCAGAGACACGCCGGGATCCGCGGCGAACTGGCGCAGGACGTCCACGTAGTCCTGGAGGAAGCGTTCGGCCCAGCCCTCGCTGTACTCCCGGGTATCCGTCCTGAGCTCCACGAGAGCCGTGTCGCCCGCGTCCCGGACGAGCATCCGGATCCCGCCGCGGGGCACCTCGTTGCGGGGGATACGTGTGATCCTGATGCGCAGCTGTGCGGTGTCGAGTCGCCAGGCCGCCCCCGCTCCTGACACGTCGAAGTTCACATATCTCGGTCCCTGCCCCAGCGCGGAGCGGTGCCGTATGCCGTAGTGCGCCGCGTCGATCTCCCGTGTCATGAGAGCGTGCGGCAGTTCCTGGTGCCGCAGAGCGCCGAAAATGGTACGGCTCTCCCGCTGCGCGGCCTCCGCGAGTGTGGGTGCGCCCGACAGGTCGGTCCTCAGGACGCAGGGCGTCGCGAAGTAACCGACCGCGCGCTCCAGTTCCTGATGGTTGCGGTTCGCGAGCGATCCCATGATCGCCACATCCGAGGCGATGTCCTCGCTCGCACCGAGCCGGCGGCGCCAGTGGCGCATCGTGATCTTCAAAGCCGCCGCGAAGACGGCTGACGGAGTCACGCGGTGCTGCCTGGCGGCGCGGGCGAACTCGGCGTACAGCGGTCGCTCCAGGGTGAATCTCCCCACCCGGAGCCGTGGTTGACCGCCCGGCGGCCCGTCGGGGTCGGTCAGCAGCGACGCCGGGACGGTGCCCACACCGGCCAGCTTGCGACGCCAGTACTTCATCAGCCTGTCGAGTTCGTCTCCCCGCAGGAACTGACGCTCGGAGAAGGCGAAGTCACTGAACTGGAAAGGCAGGGGCGGCAGCTCGGCGTGGGCCGGCGCGCTGCCTGACGCGTACAGCGTGAAGAGGTCGTCGGCCAGGATCTGGCACGACGCGCCGTCGGCGATGACATGGTCGATGACAAAGCCCACCAGGTGGCGGGCCGGGGCGGTACGGATACACAACACGCGTATCAGCGGGCCCTGCGAGAGATCGAAGGGCACAGCCGCGGCATCCGCGATCAGCTGTTTCGCGGTGTCCATGGCTTCGTCGGTGTCATCCGTCTCGGTGGAGAACTCCTGGAAGTCCACCTCGTCCACGGCGCGCAGATCCACCGGGTGCGTGCCGGTGCCGGTCTTGGGAAAGACCCATCGCAACGCCTCGTGGCGTCGCCGCAGTCCGATCAGCGCGTCCCGCAACCGACAGGGTTCGAGGTCTCCTTCGACCTGGCAGCCGAAGACCAGGACATTGTTCATGAGATGGATGTCGCGGCCGTGGGTGAGGCGCTCTTCCTGCGTGAACGAGGCGAGTCGCGGCCCGGAGCGGTCCGCCGGGAGCAGCTTCATCCGGAACACAATGCTCCTTCGGGAGTGTGAGCGAGTGCCGCGGCGAGGTCGCGGGGGCGGGCGGCCGCGCCGATCAGGGCGCGGTGCAGTGGTTCCAGCAGCCCGGGCCCGAACTTCTCGGCACGCCAGTCCTCGTAGCGCACCGCGAACCCGAGTCCCGTCCACAACTCGGCGTTGCGCGCCTCGTGTTCGCCGGAGGGTTCCAGCAGGACGAGCGGGGTGGCCGACCACAGAGAGTCCAGCAGGGTGCCGCCGCCCGGCTTGCTGACCATGGCGCGTGCGTGACGCGCGAGATCGTAAGAAGTGTGGTGCGTCGTACCGCGGCTGTACCGGACCGTCGACATGTCCTGACCGGGCAGGATCCGGCCGAGCGGCGGATAGCCGTCGTCGAGCCAGGGATGCCATGCCGGGTCGATCATGAAGTAGCGAGACCGAGGGCCACCGCCCTGGGCTTCGGCCGCCTCGTGGACGACGAGGTCGAGTGCGTGTCCCGCGCTTTCCAGGGTTACGGCGCGGTCGCGGTACGTTCCCATGCCCCAGCCGCCGCCGTGCACCAGCAGGCGCTCGTCGCGTTCGGCCCAGGGTACGGGCGGCCGCGGGTCGACCGGCACCGTCCACGGCAGCGCCCGGTCCGCCGCGGAGGCCAGCCAGATCTGCTCGGTACCCGGGGGCAGCGGCCCTGCCCGGCGGAAGGACGGGGAGACAGCCGAGTCGACATGGCAGATCACCACCCGGGGCGGACGCGCCGAGCGGCGCACGAAAGCGTCGGCGATGCTCAGCCAGAATCCGGAGAAGACGACGAGGGTACGCACGTTCTGGTCCGTCCAGCGCTGCTCCAGCTCGGCGAGCGCGCCGGCCGGGACCGACCGCGCCGGGTCGGAGGCGAGGCGCTGGCCGGCTCGCGCCGTACGGAAGTCGCGGTGGAAGAGGGTCCGGGAGGCGGCCACCGCGTCGCGCCGGTCCTCGGGCAGGAGACGCTCCAGTACGTTCACCATCACCTCGGCGCCCTGCTCGCGCAGCCGTGACGCCAGCAGCAGCCCCGGGACATGCACGCCGAGAGCCACCCCGGAGGTGAGGATCGCGATCATCCGCGCTCCCCGACGGCGGACTCCAGCTCCCGCAACGCGGCGACGAGCTGAGGTCCCACGGCCCGGCGTGCCCAGAGCCGTTCCTCGGCCGGACAATCGCGTGGAACGACCTCCACCAGCATGATCAGATAGAGGTAGCCGCGGTACAGCGCCAGGCGGCGGCGCACCGACGCGTCAAAGACCGCGGAGCCGCCGCCCGCGGCGTATCCGGCCAGGAAGTCCGCGTCCTCCTCGATGTTCGCGAAGAGGGCCAGGGAGACGAAGTCGGCGACGGGGTCGCCCCAGAACATCCGCTCGCCGTCGATGATGCCACTGAGGGTCCGTGTCCCCGCCTCGCTGTCGAGCAGCAGGTTTCCCTGCCACAGGTCGAAGTGGACCAGGGCCGGCCTGCTGACCTCGTCGAGTACGTCCGAAGCCGCGGTGAACAGTTCTCTGATCCGGGCCAGGGGCACGGGCAGCCACGCCTGATAGCGCTCCGCGTCGCCCAGTACCGCTTCGGTCATCGCGGTGAACGCCTGCCGCCAGGTCGCCGCCAGTGGGCCCAGGGGCTCCGCGGGATATCCGAAGCCGGGTCCTGTCACGGTGTGGAGTGTGGCCACCAGGTGTCCCAGACGCTCCCTGAGCCTGCGGCGCTCCTCGTCCGGCAGGGTCTCGGCCGCCTCGTGCCAGGGGGATCCGGGCCGTCCGGTCATGATCAGGTACGGGTCCGGTGTGGTGGTCCCGTCGAAGTCGCTGTGGACGACCTCGGGAACCGGTACATCCCCCGCGGTGGCCGCGGCGGTGTAGAAGACGGCCTCACCCCGCAGGAGTTCTCGTTCGTAGCTGAGTCCCGGGGTGTCCGAGGGCGGCGGAATCTTCACCACCCACTGCCGGCCGTCCGGGAGCGTGACCCGGACGACGGTGTTGTAGGTACCGCCGGCGAGTGGTTCGTACCGTGCCGTCTCCGCGTCGGTCACGCCTGCGGCTTTGAGGACCAGGGCGGCGCGCTCCTCCTGGTATTGCTGGTTCACGTACGTTCCTCCTCGGGCCCGGTCGGAGCCACTCGCTGACGTGCTTCCTGATGGATGGCGGCCATGCGTGCGATCCGGGGACCTGACGCGTCGAGTTCGGCGCCCCAGTGGCCGCTGTCTCCCCGCATGAGCCCGCGGATACGCGCGAATTGCTGGTGGTAGTACGAGACCGGCGCGGTCCGGGTGACGGTGGTGCGACCGGCCGACGTACGCACGGCGAGATTCAGCGGGACGGCGCCCCGTGCGGGCAGCAGTACACCACGTATGCGTACGGACGCCTCGGCGAAGACGAACGTGTGCTCGGCTACGTGCCGGGGGCCGAAGGAGCACTCCAGCCGCGCGAGGCGTCCCGAGGGAAGGCGCAGGGAAGCGGAGAACGTGCTGTCCACCCCACCGGGACCGTCGAAGTCCGAGTGGCCGGCGCCGTCCGTGCCGTCAAGACCGACGGTGTCCTGAAGCGCCTGGAGCCAGTAGCTCGCCGCGTCGAAGAAGCAGCCGCCACCCAGGTCCTGACGCAGGCGGTAACCGCCGCGCCGCGGTACGGCGAAGCTGAACTCACTGCGGACCTCGCGCAGTTCTCCGTACCGCCCCGAGCCGATCCACTCACGCACCGTCGTATGCCAGGGGTGGCCCAGCGTGGGCAGCGCTTCCAGGACATGTCCGCCGCCGCGGCTCTCGGCCCGCTCGATCGCCGCGTGGTCGTCCGAGCTGAGGCAGAGCGGCTTCTCGACGACGACGTATTTGCCCGCGGCCGCGGCGCGTTCGGCCCAGACCGCGTGTGCCGAGTTGTGCAGCGAGACATAGACCAGCTGGATGTCAGGATCGGCGACGACATCGGCGTAGCGGAGGTGGGCACGGCCGAGACCGTGCCGGAGAGCGAACGCCTGCGCCCGGCCGGTGTCGGACGCGGCGACGGCTCGTACCCTCATGTCCTGGTGGTCCGCGCTGGGCTGGAGCATCGTACGGACGGCGATGTCGGTGGCCCCGATCAGGCCGATACCGAAGGTCATGTCGCCGCGCTTTCCGCCGCGCTGGTTCTTCCCGCGTCGATTCCGGCCCGCCGGGCACAGTCACGGGTGTACGACCGCCAGGAGGGGAAGTCCTCCGGCGGGCAGAACGCGGCGCAGACCAGGCGGCCCCGTGGGGCCAGGATCGCGCTGCCCACCAGGGGAAGGACACCGGCCCGGCCACCGCCCGTGTACAGCAGGCCATCCGCTGCCAGCGCCGCGAGCAATGTGTCGATCCCGGTGCCCGGCGCCACCGAGACATCGTCCTGCCACAGATGGGAACGCAGCCCGTGGGTGCGCGCGCGACGGTCCAGCTCCAGATTGAGCAGGCCGATCGACTGCCGGGCGTTGATCTCGACGACAGGTACCCAGCTTCCGTCGCGCAGCGTCATCGAGTCGATGCCGACCGGCCCGAAGTAGCCCTCGGCGGCCAGCTCCTGGGCGACGGCGCCGAGCAGCGCACCGTACTCACGGCGGGCGAGCTCCACTTCGAGCCGGTGCGGAACGGGAAGGGAGGCGGCATGCCGGTATCCGTTGTTGCTCATGCGCTGGAGCCCGAGCCGATGCCAGGAGCCGTCCTGGTTGATCACGAGGTGGGCCGAGAAGTCCTGGTCCCGGTCGTAGCGGTCCTGCACCACGAACTCGATCCGCGCGCCGTGCTCCTCCTGTCCGCGAAGGTGGCGGAGCAGCCGGGCGAGCGCGCGCGGGGTGGCGATTTCGAGCGTGCCGCGGCCCGCGACCCCGTACGAATCCTTCACCAGGGCGATGCCGTCGCCGGCCTCACCGAGGACGGCGTCGACAGCGGATTCCAGCTCCTTGGCCGACCGCACCACCTGTCCGGCGCCGGGCATTCCGATGCGGTCGGCCACGGCGGACGACCAGGCTTTGCCGTTGACCCGTACGACCGTCTCCTGCGGCGGCAGGCCGTGTGAGGCTTGCATCTCCCGCGCCAGCTTCGTGGTGGCCGGAAGCACGGCGAAGGGACTCAGCCCGCCCTGTCCGGCCACAGACCTTCGAAGTGCCGAATCGCGCAGGAGCGCCTCTTCGACGCTCTCCGCCGGCCCGGCGTGGGCGGCCAGGTGCCGGAAGGTGAAACCCGCCGCGCCGAGGGCTTCCCGCTGGGCCGGGTCCAGCGGGTTGTGCGTGATTAGGAGATCGTCGGGAGAGGTCAGGCCGAACAGCATCTCGTCCAGCCCCGCGACGACGGGGTCGGCTCCTCGCGCGGCCAGCCGGGGCAGTTCAGCCAGGTCGGTGGGGCGCCAGTGCTGTTCGGCGTCGAAGGTGCCGAAGCGGACCGCCCCGGTGGAGGCGGTCACGGACGCTCGTCCTGCCCCCCGATGACCTGCGCGCTGAACTGCCGCACGGAGCGCAGGTGCTCCAGGCTCAGTGTCTCGTAGTCCAGCTCGATGTCGAATTCGTCCTCGATGCGCAGCAGGAACTGGATGGCCTGCAGGGAGTCGAGACCGAGCTCGCCCACCATGTCCGCGTCCGCTGATATCTCGTGCGGTGCGAACTTGCCCCCCAGAATCTCGGACAATACCTTCTTCACCCTGATCTCGGTGTCGGCCGGGACAGTCACGTCACACTCCGTTCAGATAAAGGAGAATGCACTTCGAGCACACAGGCATCATGCCGGTATCGGCGAGGATCGAGCGGACCCGGCGGAACTTCTCGCTCTGCCACAGTTCGAGCGTCGGCGTCTCGTAGAGATTCCCCACCACGAACTCCGGGAAGAACTTGCACGAGCTCACATTTCCGTCCGCATGTACTTCCATGCGATTGGTCACCGCGAGACAGCGTGTCCGTTTCTGCGCCGGCTGAGAGGTGCCGGTGATGAACGACTCGATCTCGCTCTCGTCCAGTTGCGGCTGATACCGGACGCGAGGCCCCCAGGTACGGCCGGCGAGCCTGGCCATCGAGTCACGCAGTACGGGGAGGAGCTCCGAGGGGAGCTGGTAGGTGTACGAGTGCCAGGTGGGCCGCGCGGTTCCGGTTTCCGGCGCGAGCCACCCGAAATGTTCGCGGTAGACGTCGTCCATCGCGTGCGCCACTTCAGGGCTGATGTACCAGGGAAACTGGAAGTAGACGGTGTTGACGTCCAGTTCTTCCGCCCATTCCATGAACTCGTACATGCGGTGCACGGTGACATGGGACACCATGCAGGAGACCGAGAGCTCACCACGGAATTCGCCGCGCCGCTTCAGGTCCAGCATGGCCTCGATATTGCGCACGGTCCGGTCGAACGTCCCCCGGCCCCGCAGCTCTTCGTGATCCTTTCCGAGTCCGTCCAGGCTGACCAGGAGGTTCAGGTTCTGTCCCATCCGCAGCAGGTCGTCCATCCTGCGCTGGAAGAGCAGTCCGTTGGTGCACATGTTGACGGTTCTCGGGTATGTCTCGATGAGGCGCGACACCTCGTCGAATTGAGTGTGCATCAAGGGCTCGCCGCCCCAGAGGAAGAGCTTCCCCCGTACCTCGGCCGTGTCCTTCAGGACGTTGGCGACCACCGCCGTGTCCAGCTCCGTGCGCTGCTTCTCGACACTCCAGTCCCGGAAGAATCCCTGTTCGTTCCACTGGTAACAGTGGGTGCAGCGCAGATTGCACCGGTAGGTGAGCTGGAGGCTGACTTCTCGCGGAATGTCCGACGCGTAGGAGGCGTTGCTGCGCAACTGGGCCCGGGACTTCGAACGGATCGACACCGTGTGCTTGATGTCGGCGAATTCCTTCTCGGTGAGCGTGCGGCGTGTCTGTGGGTGCATGACTCTCCCTAGGCTTCACGGACGTGACTGGCCGATGGCGCTGGGTGCGGCTTCTTCGTGACGGCCGGGATCCTGCTCATCCGGACGACGGAGGGGACAAGGAGCAGAACGGCGCAGCCCAGGACGAGGAAGGCGGAGGAGCTCAGTAGCACGGTCGCCGCGCCGACCTGGGCGGCGGCGGGCCCGGTGAGAGCCCGGCCGACCGGCATCAGGCCGGTTGAGCCGATGACGTCGTAGGCGGAGATCCGGCTCAGCGCGTGCGGGGGCGACTGTGACTGTACGGCGGTCGCCCAGGTGACGGCCCAGAAGGCGTTCGCGGTACCGCCGAGGACCATGGCGAGCGCGAGCACGGCGAGCGGCGCCTCAAGGGCGATGGCCGCCGGCAGCGGTGCGAGTCCGGCCAGCGCCATTATCCCCGTACGCAAGGGCCTCCCGGGCTTGATCCACAGTCCGAGCAAGCCGCCCGCGATGGCGCCGAGGGGGAAAGCCGAGATCAGCAAACCGTAGGTCGACGCGCCGAACCGGTCTATCAGCAGGACCGCTTTGAGCACGTCGAAGGGGCCGAACACCACGAGTCCGAAGAGCGTGAACATCGAGACGACGGACCACAGCCACGGCCGCGAGGAGAACTCCTGCCAGCCGGTGGCCAGATCGCGCCAGACCCGTGGCGGACCGGTGGGGCGCATGGCCGGCGCCTTCCGGATGCGCCAGAGCAGCCAGCCGCTCGCTGCGTACGAGAGGGCGTCCATGGCTATGACCACGGAGGCGTCGGTCACGGCGATCAGAAGGCCGGCCAGGGCGGGGCCCGCGAGCGCCACGATCGATTCCGTCGTGCGGACGGTCGCATTCGCCTCTTGGAGCCTTGTCGGTGCCAGCTGTCGGAGCAGCCCCGCCACCCCGGGCTGGAAGAACGCCTGGGCCACCCCGATGCTCGCGGACAGGGCGATGATCTGCCACATGGCAGGCCGGCCGGTCAGGAACAACAGCGCGACGCAGCCCTGCAGGAGACATCGGGCAAGGTCCGCGACGATCATGGGAATTCTGGGATGGAAATGATCCAGAACAACGCCACCGACCAGCATCAGTAAGACGACGGGGCCCATGGCGGCGCCCAGTACGAAGCCGACTTCGGATATTCCGTATCCCGCGCTGAGCATGGCGGCTGTCAAGCCGATGGGATAGACCGCGTCGCCGAGCCTTGATAATGCGCGAGCGACGACGAAACGCCTCACGTCCGTATCGCCTAATATACTGGTCATCAAAATCGCGACTTCGTCTCCGGCCTCCGGCGCATCCGATATCCCACCTGCTCGGGTAGGAGTGAAGCGGGTTGCCGGGGCAGTGTCAACAGTGCCCCGGCTTCCCCAGGCCCCGTCCGGTCGGTCTCCAAGTGGCGCGATAGCGACGGTGGTTCAGGACCACTCTGTCCCCTATTGCGGGCAGAGGTTCCTGGCGATGGTCAGGAAGACATAGAAGTTCGCGATACCGCTGATCGGCTTGCTGGACCAGGGGCTGGATTCGCCCGCCCTCATGATGTGGACCCTGCCCGCCGAGACGCGGATCTCCTGGACGCCGGACCAGGGGAGGTGGTGGTGCCTTGTGGTGGCCAGGCCGGTGCGGGAGACCGTGAAGTCACCGAAGGTCATTGCCTGGCCCTCCAGGATCGTTTTCAGTACCGCCGGGCCCTGAGCGCGGACGACGGCCTCCTGCATCAGAGGGCCCCAGGTTTCGGGGCCGTCATAGAATTCCGTGATCCTGGCGTTGGTGAGCCCCGGGCCGACGGCGGAGTAGGCGTAGGTGACGGGGCCGGGGATACCGTTGATGATCTTCTGGGTGATCTCCTGGTAGAGCCTTACGGAATCCCAGCGGATGGCGACCATGCCGTCGCCGAGCTGCGGGTGCACGATCATTCCGTTCTCGAACAGGTGGAGCCGCTTCGCGGCCTGCTTCCTGCTGAAGTTCGGGGTCCTGCGCAGCCACCAGTAGAACAGCAGACCGGGAATCACGAAGAGCAGTAAGAGATGGACGGCCGAAAAGATGTGGAGGGCGACGAGTAGTTTGCCCAGGCGTTTGGGGGCGAAGGAGCGCTGAAGCGCGCCGAGGCGGTGACGGGCGGCCAGTTCGGCGGCCTCGGGCGGCAGGGGAGAGGTCATCGCCGTGTCCTCGCGATCAGTTGAGCGAGCAGACGCGTGCGGGGTGCCATCCACTCGACCACGACATGCTCGCTGTCCGCGTGGGCGCCGCTGCCGACGGCACCTATGCCGTCCAGCGTCGGACAGCCGGTGCCCGCGATGTAGTTGCCGTCGGAGGCGCCACCGACGGCGATTCCCCGCAGCGGCTCCTGGCCCAGCTCCGAGGCGATCTCGGAGGCGAGGGCGAACAGTCCGGCGGAGGACGCCGGTTCCATGGGTGGTCGTTTCTTGCCGCCCAGTACCCGCAGCCGCGCTCCGTGCGTCCGGGCGGTCAGCCCGCGAATGAGGGCGTCTATCAAGTCCTGCGCCGCCAGTGTCGGTACGCGCACGTCCACCGATACGCGCGCCAGCGCGGGCACCGTGTTGAGGGTGCTGCCGGCCGACAGCAGGGTGGGCGTGATGGTCGGGACTCCCAGGACGGAGGGAGCGGCGCGGTCCATCGAGGCCGCCAGGCCGGCGATGGACAGGACCTGATGCGCCGCCTCGACCGCGGCGTTGACCCCCTTCTCCGGTTCGAGACCGGCATGGGCGGCCTTGCCGTGCACCACGACCTCGTACCGTGACGTGCCCTTACGGGCGGTCTTGAGCGCGCCCTCCGCGTTCGCGGACGCCTCCAGTACGAAGGCGGCCGCGCAGCCGCGCGCGGACTCCTCGATCAGCTCCCGGGAGGTCGGGGAGCCGACCTCCTCGTCCCCGTTGACGAGTACGCACACGCCGTCCGGGGACGGCAGGGAAGCCAGCGCGTGGAACATCTGCACCAGCCCGGCCTTCATGTCCAGGACACCGGGGCCCCTGGCGATCCCGTCGGCCACCGACCAGGGGTGGGTTTCCAGTGAGCCCATGGGCCACACCGTGTCGTGGTGTCCCACCAGGAGCACCCGCGGGGTGCCGAAGGTCCACCGCAGATGGGTGACACCGTCGATGACGATCGTCTCGGGCACCGCGCCCAGCAGTCTCGCGCCCTGGGAGCCGACCACCTCGGCGCTGCGGGCCACTGCCGAGTGGTCGGCCGAGAAGGACTCACAGACCACGAGTTCCTTCAGATCGGCCAGCATCGCCGGCAACGCGATCGTGGCACCCGCGGTCACCTGACCCGCCCCGTCTCGGCCTTCTGCGACAACAGCACGCTTCCTCCAGGGATTTGATGGTGGGGATGTCATGGCGGGCCGCAGTGGCGAGGGGGCCTCGAACCGCGGCCAGGTGATCGACGTTAGGAGGGGACAAGGCATTCCACCAGCGACTAGATTGCATGTGAGCCATGCATAGGAGGAATGTGTTCGAGATCGACGCACTGCGTCTGCTGGTGACCGTGGCCGGAACCGGTTCGTTCACCGGAGCGGCGACGCGGCTCAATTACACGCAGTCCGCGGTGTCCCGGCGGATCGCCTCGCTGGAACAGCAGGCGGGCGGGCCGCTGTTCGAACGGCTCCCCAGAGGCGTACGGCTGAACCCCGCCGGTCACGCGCTGCACCGGCACGCCGTGGACGTGCTCGAGCGTCTGGCGAGGGCGGAGCAGGAACTCGCCGTGATCCACGCGGGTCAGGGCGGGACGCTGCGCGTCGGGGCGTTCGCGACGGCCAACATCTCGTTGGTACCGACTGCCTTGCGGGCGTTCAAGCAGGCCAGGCCGGAGGTCGAGGTCATCGCGACCGAGGGCCGGAGCGGCACGTTGACGCAGCGGCTGGCGGACGGGGCGCTCGACCTCGCCGTGGTCAGTGACTATCCGTCAGGTCTGCCGTCGGCCGACGGTGTCACGACGGCCTTTCTGCTGGAGGACGAGTTGCTCGTCGCCCTCCGGCGCGAGCATCCGCTGGCGGGAGCCGGGACGATCGACCTGTGGGAACTGCGCGACGAGGCCTGGCTCCAGGACGCACCCGCGGGCGGTCCCACGCTGCTCCTCGACGCCTGCGCCCGGGCGGGCTTCAGGCCGAAGAAGCTCATCAGGATCGCGGAGTGGACCGGGAAATTCGGTTACGCGGCCGCCGGTCTCGGGGTCGCGCTGGTCCCGTCACTGGCCGCGTGGGCGGTCCCGGCGGAGCTCGTCCTCTGCCGGCTCGGTGACCTGGCTCCGCGCCGGACCGTACACATCGCGCTGCCCGCCGCCCCGCTGCCGGCGGCACGGGGACTGCGGGACCTGCTGCGCGCCACCGTTGCTGACGGGTGGTCGCGGGAACTCAGCGCCCCGGACAGCCCTTAGGGTGCGGGCGACGGCTCGGAGTCGCACGGCCGCTTCGACGTGCCGAGCAACAGCGCTCCCTCGTAGGACTCCGCCATCGGTTTGTGTTCCTCGGCTATCGCCGACCCGCCCACGGAGCCCTCCCAGCCTTCCTTCGTCAGAAACGCGTCCAGGTCGCCATCCGTGTAGCTGTCATCCGCGGTCCAGCCGCGTTCCACGAGACGATCGACCACGGCCCGTACGTCTTCGGGGGTCGGCGGCTTCTCGGTGAAGACCATCTGGGAAATGATGGGGCAGGCCGACACGCGGGACGGCTTGATGAACTGCTTCCGGCCTGTCGTCTTCGCCGAGGCGTACCGGAGATCGCTGGTCGCTTCGGTGCGGCTCATCGCCACGGCGGGCGACGCCGAGGGCTTCGCCCGTGCACCGTCCTGCTGCGTCGTCGCGGACCCGGCGGAGCCACCGCACCCCGACAGCAACAGCGCCGCTATCGCGAAGGCCGGCACCGCACTTGTCCCACGTCTCATGATCCCCACCCACGTCGTATGCCTGTCACCGCACGGTGCCGCATGCGTCCCCCACCTGCGGCAGCGGGATTCTGTCACGCGCCGCGCAACGCGCGAGCTCCGCCCCCGCGCATCGGGGGCGGAGCTCAGGATCGTGGGGTCCGGATCAGAAGGGCATACGGCCCCGGGTGCGGCGTCCGGCGGAGCCGCTGTGGCTCACGGCGCGTGAGCTGCTGCTGAAAGGCTTGCGCAGCAGTCGGCCGAGAGCGCCGGGGGCCTTGCCCGCCACCTGCCCTCCTGTGCCCAGAGTGCGCTGGGTGCCGCGCTCCGGGTGGCGGGACAGACGCGGAATCAGAAAGGCGAGCACGAGTAGCACTGCGCAGACGGCGACGATACCAACGATGATCATGCGACGGTCCTCCTCCGGCTTGGGCGCGATGTACTGATCGGCTACCCGTCCGTCGCCCTCGCATACGTCGCCGAGCCCGGCCGGCTCCGGTGGTGCCCGCCGGTACGGAGACGGCGGAAAGGGAAGGCCGCCGGTCCGATGACCGGCGGCCTCCCCTTTCTCCTGTCAGCTTTCTCCTGTCAGCGGCCGGGACGTATCCGTTCCGCCGACGCGTTCGCGGCTACGACGTGGGCAGCGCCTTGTCGGCGGTGGTGACACGGACGTAGTCGACGACGAGCTGCTGCGGGAACGAGGTGCTCCCGTCCGGGTCGCCCGGCCAGTAGCCGCCGACGGCGAGGTTCAGGATGATGAAGAAGGGCTTGTTGAACACCCACTGACGGCCGCCGAGGTCGGCGGGCGTCCGGGTCTGGTAGACGTTGCCGTCCACCGACCAGGTGATCGAGTCGGGCGACCAGTCGATCGCGAAGGTGTGGAACGCGTCGGCGAACGCCTGTCCGCCCGGCAGGGTGTAGCCGGCGCCGATGCCGCCCTCGCCGGAGTAGCCGGGGCCGTGCAGCGTGCCATGGACGGTGCCGGGCTCGAAGCCGACGTTCTCCATGATGTCGATCTCACCGCTGTTGGGCCAGCCGACGCTGCCGAGGTCGTCCCCGAGCATCCAGAACGCGGGCCAGATGCCCTGGCCGCGCGGGATCTTCATCCTGCTCTCGACATGTCCGTACGTCGAGGTGAACTTTCCGGAGGTGTTCAGCCGGGACGAGGTGTACTCACAGGCGCCGTACCAGCACTGATACCCGGCCGGATTCTCCTTGCGCGCGGTGATGACCAGGTTGCCCTGGCCGTCGAGTGCGGCGTTGTTGTTTCCGGCGGTGTAGTACTGCCGCTCGTGGTTGTTGACGTTGTCGCCGGTCTCGATCTGCCACTTGCTGCCGTCGACAGCGGATCCGGCCCCGCCGTCGAACTCGTCGGCGAACGTCACCGCGGCGGGTGCCGCGGCGGTACGGGAGGATGACGCGGCCGTGTGGGGGGCGGGCGCGGCGGATGCTCCGACGGGCAGTGCGGTCAGTGCTCCGGCGCAGCAGAGCAACGAGAGGGCGTACAGCGCCGTGCGGCGCCGCTTGGAGGTGTGCTTCGCTTGGTTCACAGTCATCACATCACTTGAGTGGGGGGCATGTGCATGACATTTCATTGCTGAGAGGTGAACACAATTCATGATCACCTGTGGCTGATGGTTCAGTTCTCGATTTAAGAGACTGTCGAGACGGTCGTCAAGAAGCCGAACAACAGCGGAACGCGAACGCGCCAGTCGACGCCGTTCCCCTCAGCGAGTCACTCGCAGCCGGTTCCCTGTCAGGCCGTCAGCTTCCCCGGCAGCCAAGCCAGTTGGGCGGCCTGCTGGAAGGGACCGCCCCCCTCGTGGTCGTTGAAGTCGTACACCTCGATCGACTTGTCCTTGCCCGCGTAGGCGTTGAAGGCCCCGAAGACCGTCGACGGCGGGCAGGTCTGGTCCTCCAGCGCCACCGAGAACAGCGCCGGAGCCCTCCCGCGCGACGCGAAGTGCACCCCGTCGAAGTAGCTGAGCGTCCGCCGCACGTTCCGCGTCCTGTCGCGGTACGTCTTCAGGTAGTTGCCCACCTCCCGGTACGGATTGCGGTCCGTGAGCGTCGTCGCCCGCGGGAAGTCGCAGAGGAACGGCACATCCGGCGCGATGGCCGTCAGGTCCGGCACCAGGCCGCCGACCGCCAGGGTGATCCCGCCGCCCTGGCTGATCCCGAGGGCCGCCGTCCGTGAGGCGTCGACGAGGGGATGCGCGCGGGCGGCCTCTACGGCGCGCACCGCGTCGGCGAACAGGCGCCGGTAGTAGAACGCGTACGGGTCCTCGATGCCCCGGGTGAGGAAGCCGGGGTACGCGGAGGCGCTGCCCACCGGGTCGGGGGTAGCGCCGCCGCCCCAGCCGCTGCCCTGCCCCCGGGTGTCCATCACGAAGTGCGCGAAGCCGGCCGCGCCCCAGAGCAGATGGGTGTGGGGCAGGCCGCGCCCGCCGCCGTAGCCGAGGTACTCCACCACCACGGGCAGCGGCTCAGATGTCCCGGCGGGCAGGATCAGCCAGCCCTTGACCGGGTGGCCGCCGAACCCCGCGAACGTCACGTCGAACACGTCCAGCGCCGTCAGCGCCGTGGGTACGGGCTCGAAGCGGGCGGCGAGCTCATGGCCGCGCGTCTCGGCGAGGGTCTCGGCCCAGAACTGGTCGAAGTCCTCAGGCTCCGTCGACCGGCTCCGGTAGCCCCGGAGCTCGTCGAGGGGCAGATCGAACAGGGACATGCGGGACCACCTTGGTCGTAAGAGACGGACAACAGGACGATACGACCGGGGCCGGCGCCGGTGTGCGCCGGGAGCGGGGCGGGCTCCATCGCTCCCGTACCCGTGTGCTGAACTGTCCGGCGTGACTGCCCCGGCGGGGGCGATCGAGAACAGGAGCCCCCTTGACCAGCTATCGCCAGCCCGGCGTCGTCCTCACCGACCACCGCTTCACGGTCCCGCTGGATCACAGCGACCCGTCGGGGGAGCGGATCGAGCTGTACGGCCGCGAGGTCGTCGCGAGCGGGAAGGCCGACGCCGGCCTGCCCTGGCTGGTGTACCTGGAGGGCGGCCCCGGCTGCGCCGCACGCCGTTTCGTCGGACAGCAGGCCTGGCTCGGCCGTGCCCTCAAGGAATTCCGGGTGCTTCTCCTCGACCAGCGCGGCACCGGTCTCTCCACCCCCGCCGACCGGCAGACCCTGCCGCTGCGCGGCGGCCCCCAGGACCAGGCCGCCTATCTCGCCCACTTCCGGGCCGACTCCATCGTGCGTGACTGCGAGACCATCCGCCCGGGGCTGACCGGCGGCGCTCCCTGGACCCTGCTCGGCCAGAGCTTCGGCGGTTTCTGCGCCACCCACTATCTCTCCACCGCCCCCGAGGGCCTGGCCACCGTCGTGATCACCGGCGGGCTGCCCTCCCTGGACGCCACCGCCGACGAGGTCTACCGCGCCGCGTATCCGCGGATCGCGCGCAAGGTCGAGGGGCACTACGCCCGCTACCCGCAGGACATCGGCCGCGCCCGCCGGATCGCGGAGCACCTCGCCGAGCGCCGCGTCGTGCTCCCCACCGGATACACCCTCACGCCCGAGGCCTTCCAGTCCCTCGGCATCCTGCTCGGGGGCGGGGACGGCAGTCACCAGCTGCACTACCTGCTGGAGAACGCCTTCGTCCCCACGCCGGGGGGCCAGGCCCTCTCGGACACCTTCCAGGAGGGCGTGGCGTCGGCTCTCTCGTACGCGGGACGCCCGCTGTACGCCGTGCTCCACGAGGCGATCTACGCCCAGGACGACCGGGCCACCGCCTGGGCCGCCGAGCGGGTCCGCGCCGAATTCGCGCGCTTCGACGCGGCCAAGACCCTGGCCGGGGAAGGCCCGTTGTACTTCACCGGCGAGACCATCCACCCCTGGCACTTCGACGCCGACCCCGCGCTGCGCCCGCTGCGCGAGGCCGCCGAACTGCTCGCCGCCCGCACCGACTGGGCGCCGCTGTACGACACCGCGCGGCTCGCGGCCAACGAGGTGCCGGTCGCCGCGGCCGTCTACCACGACGACATGTATGTCGACACGGACCACTCCCTGAGCACGGCACGGGCGATCCGCGGGCTGCGTACCTGGGTGACGGACGAGTACGAGCACGACGGGGTACGGGCGAGCGGCCCGCGCGTCCTGGACCGGCTGCTGGCGCTCGCGAGGGGCGAGGACTGAGCGCCTCTCGGGCGACCTTCGAGGTCTTCGCCCGCTGATCCGCGGCCTCCGGGCCTCGGCGAGCGGATGCCCGGCGCTGGGGGGAGAATAGGTATCAGGGGACTGGTGCCACGCTGCGCGCGCGGCCGGTCCCGCCCCACGCCGTCCTCGCGATCCTGGCGTACGGAAGGAACCCTGGGTGAGCGGGCGGACTCCGATGCTGGAAGTGGTGCACATGCTGCTACCGGACAGACATCTGGTCGCCGATCTGCTGGGTCGCTACCGGGCCTGGGAACGGCTGGTGCTCGCCGAGCCGCTGGACGAGACCACCCGCAGACGGTTCGAGGACGTGGCGTACACCCTCTGTGTGCTGATGGGGCAGCGCACCGCACGTGAGGCGATCTGGCAGGCGGAGGCGTATCTGCGCCGGATCCAGCCTGTCCCGGTCTTCCCGGAGGGAAAGGAGAGCGTCACGCCGGGAGTTCACGAATGATCAAGGCTTGGTAGGCACACAACCGCGGCTCCGGGCGGGCGCGTTGCTCGCGCCGTTCGAGCCGCGGACCCGTATGCGCGGGCCCGGGTACGTGGCCGGGCGCGGCCGAAGACATCAGGAGCGGGCTGTTCCCCCGAAGGCAAGCGACCGCTTAGTATGCGAAAGAGTGCGGTACTGCCCATCGTGTGTGGAGGCCCCGAAATGCAGGCATGGCGAGTGCACCGGAACGGCGAGCCGAGCGAGGTGATGCGGCTCGAAGAGGTGGAGCGCCCTGTGCCCGGCGACGGACAGGTCCAGCTGCTGGTCCGTGCCGCGAACATCAACTTCCCCGATGCCCTGCTCTGCCGCGGTCACTACCAGGTGCGGCCGCCGCTGCCCTTCACACCCGGTGTGGAGATCTGCGGGGAGACGGAGGACGGGCGCCGCGTCATCGCCACGCCCGCGCTGCCGCACGGCGGTCTGTCGCAGTACGTCGTCGCCGACGCCGCCGCGCTCCTGCCCGCGCCCGAGGCGCTGGACGACGCCGAGGCGGCCGCTCTGCACATCGGCTACCAGACGGGCTGGTTCGGTCTGCACCGGCGGGCGCGTCTCCAGGCGGGCGAGACCCTGCTCGTCCACGCGGCGGCCGGTGGCGTCGGCAGCGCAGCCGTACAGCTCGGCAAGGCGGCCGGAGCCACCGTCATCGGCGTCGTCGGCGGACCCGAGAAGGCCCGCGTCGCCAGGGAGCTGGGCTGCGACGTCGTGATCGACCGCCGTACGGACGACATCGTCGCCGCCGTGAAGGAGGCCACCGGCGGCCGGGGCGCGGATGTCGTCTACGACCCGGTGGGCGGCGACGCCTACACCGCGTCCGCGAAATGCGTGGCCTTCGAGGGCCGCATCGTGGTCGTGGGCTTCGCGAGCGGCGCCATCCCCAGCCCCGCCCTCAACCACGCGCTGGTGAAGAACTACTCCGTCATGGGCCTGCATTGGGGTCTCTACAACACCAAGGACCCGGCCGCCGTCCTGCGTTGCCACGAAGAGCTGACCGGTCTCGCCGAACGAGGCGCCATCAAGCCGCTCATCAGCGAGCGGGTGCCGATGAAGGGCGCGGCGGACGCCGTCCAGCGCGTCGCGGACGGCGTCACCACCGGACGCGTGGTCGTCCTCCCGGAGGGCGAGGACCGATGACCGACGCCACCGAACTACGCTCCCTCACCAGGAAGTTGCTGGCCGAGCACCCGCCGGCCGACACAGCGCGCACCGATTTTCTCAAGGCCCGCTTCGACGCCGGACTCGCCTGGGTGCATTACCCCGCCGGGCTCGGCGGACTCGACGCGCCGCGCTCCCTCCAGGCCGTCGTGGACGCCGAGTTGGCGGCCGCCGGGGCACCCGACAACGACCCGCGCCGGATCGGCATCGGCCTCGGCATGGCCGCGCCGACCATCCTGCGCTTCGGCACCCAGGAGCAGAAGGAGCGCTTTCTGCGGCCCCTGTGGGTCGGCGAGGAGGTGTGGTGCCAGCTCTTCAGCGAGCCGGGAGCGGGCTCCGACCTGGCGGCGCTCGGTACCCGCGCCGTACGCGACCCGGACACGGACCCCGTCTCCGGCGACTGGATCATCGACGGGCAGAAGGTATGGACCTCCAGCGCCCATGTCGCCCGCTGGGCCATCCTCATCGCCCGCACCGATCCCGACCTGCCCAAGCACCGGGGCATCAGCTACTTCCTCTGCGACATGACCGATCCCGGTGTCGAGGTGCGGCCGCTGCGCCAGATCACCGGCGAGGCCGAGTTCAACGAGGTCTTCCTCACCGGCGTACGGATCCCCGACGCGCACCGCCTCGGCGAGATCGGCGAGGGCTGGAAGGTCGCACAGACCACGCTGATGAACGAGCGGGTCTCCATCGGCGGCGCCCGGGTCCCGCGCGAGGGCGGCATGATTGGCACGCTCGCCAGGACCTGGCGTGAACGGCCCGAGCTGCGCACGCACGATCTGCGTCAGCGCCTCGTCACGCTGTGGGTGGAGGCCGAGGTCGCCCGCCTGACCGGGGAACGGCTGCGCCAGCAGCTCGTCGCGGGGCAGCCAGGACCCGAGGGCAGCGGAATGAAGCTCTCCTTCGCCCGGCTCAACCAGGAGATCAGCGGTCTGGAGGTGGAACTCCTCGGTGATGAAGGCTTGTTGTACTCCGACTGGACCATGCGCCGGCCCGAGCTGGTCGACTTCACCGGGCGCGACGCCGGCTACCGCTATCTGCGGTCGAAGGGGAATTCCATCGAGGGCGGTACGAGCGAGGTACTGCTGAACATCGTCGCCGAACGTGTCCTCGGCCTGCCCTCCGAGCCGCGCAACGACAAGGACGTCGCCTGGAAGGACCTGGCCCGATGACCGAAACCTCCCCCGATCTGCTCTACTCGGACACCGAGGACGATCTGCGCGCGGCCGTACGGTCCTTGCTCACCGCCCGCGGTGATGTCCCGGCGGCGCTCGTCCGCGCCGAGGCCGGCGATCCGTACGACCACGAGCTGTGGACCTCGCTCACCGCCGGGATCGGCGCGTCGGGTCTGCTCGTACCGGAGAAGCTCGGCGGCCAGGGCGCGAGCCACCGCGAGGCCGCCGTCGTACTGGAAGAGCTGGGCCGGAGCGTCACACCCGCGCCGTATCTCACCAGTTCGGTGATGGCGACCGAGACGCTCCTCGCCTGCGACGGCGAGAGCACGGGGAGCACGGATGTCGCGGGTCTGCTCACCGCGCTCGCCCACGGCCATCGCGTCGCCGTACTCGCGCTGCCGCTGGCCACGGCCCCGGACGCACCGCTCCCCGTCGGCGCGAGCACCGTGACCGGCGTGGCCGACGCCGTGCGCGCCGATCTCCTGCTCGTGCTGAACGACGACGGGCTGTACGCCGTCGAGACGGCCTCGCCCGGCGTCACCGTCGAGCCGCTGACGCCGCTCGATCTGACCCGGCCCCTCGCCACGGTCACCGTCGACCCCGGCGCCGGGATCCGGATCGCCGACGCTTCCGCGGCGGAGGCCGCCGTACGCCGAGGACTGCTGGCCGGGGCCGGGCTGCTCGCCTCCGAACAGCTCGGCATCGCCGAATGGTGCCTGGAGGAGACGGTCAGGCACACGCGCGAGCGGCATCAGTTCAACCGCCCCATCGGGTCGTTCCAGGCGCTCAAACACCGGATGGCACAGCTCTGGCTGGAGGTCGTCTCGGCCCGCGCCGCCGCCCGGAACGCCGCCGACGCGCTGGCCACCGGCAGCCCGGACGCCCCGCTCGCGGTGGCCGTCGCGCAGGCGTACTGCGGGCGGGTCGCCGTCCACGCCGCCGAGGAGTGCGTCCAGCTGCACGGCGGGATCGGGATGACCTGGGAGCACCCCGCGCATCTGTATCTCAAGCGCGCCAAGTCCGATGAGATCGCGCTCGGTTCACCCGGCCGGCACAAGGAGACGCTGGCCGTTCTGGCCGACCTGCCGGGCCCCGGGTAGCGGCCCCTGGCCGGGGCGGGCCCGTGGCCGTCGTCGGGTACCACCGCCGCGAGCGCGGTGCGGGGCCGCCCGGCGTCGGCCACGGCCGCGTCCCGCCGGAGCGCCGGCGCGGCCGTACGGTCCGCCGGACGCGGGTCGCCGGACTGTCTGAACCACAGCCGTCGCGCCGGCGAACTCTGCGCCGGCCGCTGTCGGTCGGGCCACGAGAGGACCGATACTCGCCTGGACCGCGCCCCACCGCGTCCACCTGGAGGCATCATGGCCCTCACCACCCGCCGCAGAGCCGTCAGCACACTCGCCGCCGCGATCACGGGAGTGGTCGCGGCTCCCGCGTACGCGCAGGCCGCATCACGGACACCGGCCAGTCCAGGGCCCCGGCCGCTGCGCCAGGCCCACGCCCACAACGACTATCTGCACCCGCGCCCCCTCCTCGACGCCCTGTCACACGGCTTCACCAGCGTCGAGGCCGACATATTCCTGGTCGACGGCGAGCTGCTGGTCGCTCACGAGGCCACGGATCTCGACCCGGCCCGCACCCTCCGCGCCCTCTACCTGGACCCGCTGGCGGCCCTCGTCCGGGCCAACCACGGCTCCGTACACCAGGGTTACCACCGTCCGGTGCAGCTGCTCATCGACATCAAGACGGACGGCGCCGCCGCCTACGCCGAACTCCACCGCCAACTGACCTCCTACCGCTCGATGCTGAGCCGCTTCGCGTACGGTTCGGTGCGCCTCGGCGCGGTCACCCCGGTCATCTCCGGCGACCGCGCGGCGCGCGTCCCGATGGAGGCGCAGCGGACCCGGTACGCCTTCTACGACGGGCGGCTCGAGGACCTCGGTACCGCGGCGGGCGCCGCGTTCATCCCGCTCATCAGCAGCAACTGGACCACGACCTTCAGCTGGCTGGGCGTGGGCGCGTTCCCCGCCGCCGAACGTGCCGAGCTGCGCCGCATCACCGCCACGGCACACGGCCGTGGTCAGCGCGTGCGCTTCTGGGGGACGCCCGACCAGGCGGGGCCCGCGCGGGACGCCGTCTGGGCCGAGCTGCTCGCCGCCGGCGTCGACCACGTCAATTCGGATGACCTTGCGGGGCTCGAACGTTTCCTGCGTGCCCGCCGCCCGTAAACGCGATCACCAGGGACAACCACCCGAATGGCGGACATGCCAGTCGGCCGTACGGGACTCCTCCTCCGCCACACTGGCCGCCGAATGCCGCGATTCCGGTGCGGCGGAGGAGGTTGTCGATGGCTATTTCGATCTCACTGATGCTGCTTCTGGTGATCCTCACGGTGATCTTCATGCGCAACGGCGGACTGAAGCTCTCCCACGCGATGGTCTGCGTCCTGCTCGGGTTCTTCCTGGCGGGGTCGAGCATGGCGCCGACGATCGCGAACGGGATCTCCGCCACGGCCGGGGTGGTGGCCGGCCTCAACCCGTGAACGACGTTCCGGGATGGAGCACAGAGAGCGCCTATAATATGAGGTAAGTATGGAGAAATGATTTAATTCGCACCATGTGCCTGATGCGACAGACCGGGCCCTCGTGCTGACATGGAGCCCTTCATGACCACACCGCGGGACCTGTTGATCGTTGCCATGGACAGGGCGTCCAGCAGCCCCGTGGAGCGTGGCGATCTGTCGCTCGCGCTCGCGGGAGCCGAGGTGATCGACCTCCTCGGCGCCCAGGCCGTCGAACTGGACGACGGCGACCTCGTGCCGAGCGCCCGGCGAGCGGTGGCCGACCCCCTGTTGGACGAGGCCGCGTCGTCGCTGGCCCGCCAAGCGCCGTACGAGTCGCTCGGCGACTGGCTGTGGCGCAGAGGCCGCGGTCTGTCCGCCACCTATCTGGCCGCGCTTGAGGCGGAAGGGCAGCTGGCCCGGCAGCGCCGCCGCCGCTGGATGCTCTTCCGTACCAAACGGGTGGTGCTGGTCGATTCGCCCGCCCGCAGCCAGGCGGCGGACCGCTGGACAGCGGATGAACCCGTCCTCGCCGCCCTCGCCGCGGCCATCGGGATCCGCGACGAATCGACCGGAGACTTCCCGAGCGTGTCCGACGACGAGGTGGCGACCGTGCTCGCCGCCGTCACCGACGCGTTGGGGGAACTGGCGGACGAACGGCAACGGCGAGGCCGGAGGCTGGACGAAGCGGCAGTGAACAACGTCCGCCGAGGCTACTGACGATCGCGGCCCCCGCAGTCCGTGCACCGTGTCCGCACGGGCATCAGGAGGCGTTGTGGAAGACCAGGCCGAGGGTGCGCCGGCTGCCTGAGCGTACGGCGCTGACTCCGTGCCGTACCGGCGAAGCCGACCAGCCCCGCTTGGAGAGCACGGGCCGGTCGCGGGTGGTGAAGATCAGGCCGTGGCCCTGCGTCAGCAGGGTGGCGGTGCCGCGTGACTGGGCGCGGGGGCGCTGCTCGACGAGCAGGAACTCACCGCCGGTGTAGTCGGTGCCCGCCGCGTCGAGGCCGACGACGACCTGGAGCGGGAAGACCGCGTCGCCGAAGAGGTCGCGGTGCAGGGCGTTCCAGTCTCCGGGCCCGTAACGCAGCAGGATCTGGGACGACTTGGCCTGGCCCGCCTCGCGGCACATCGCGAGCCACTCCTCGAAACTGTCCGGCCAGGGCGCGGGCCGGCCGAGCTTGTCGGCCCAGTCGCGGGCGATCGGCAGCAGACGCGGGTAGAACGCCTCCCGCAACTCCCGCACCAACTCCGGCAGCGGGTCGCTGAAGTAGCGGTACTGGCCGGAGCCGAAGCGGTAGCGGGCCATGTCGATCGTGGAGCGGAAGTGCTCCGTCTCGTCGTACAGCGCGGCCAGCGACCGGCATTCCTCCAGGGTGAGGATCCGCTGGGTCGGCGCACAGCCGTACTCGTTGACCTCGTCGGCCAGGGCGCTCCAGTCGCCCGCGTCGACGCGCGCGCCTGCTCGGGCCGGAAGACGGGTGGTCACGGTCATGGTTCTGGTTCCTCCGGTGTCGTGGGCGGAGCGCGGGTCAGGCGGCCTGCCTGACGCCCTCGTGGAGCAGCAGCTGCTGCTTGCACGGGAGGCCGCCCGCGTAGCCGGTCAGGGAACCGTCCGCGCCGATCACGCGGTGACAGGGCCGCACGATCAGCAGCGGATTCGCGCCGATCGCCGCGCCCAGGGCACGCAGCGCGGCACGCGGGGCACCGATCCGCTCGGCGAGCCGGCCGTAGGTGGTCGTGGTGCCGTACGGGACGGACTCCAGGGCCTGCCAGACCCGCCGCTGGAATTCCGTGCCGCCGGAGACGTACTCGATGTCGAAGTGGGTGACCTCGCCGTCGAAGTACGAACGCAGCTGGGAGAGGATCTCGGTGAACGCCTCCGGGCTGCGCCGCCAGCCGTCCTGAATGGCCGCTCCGCCCTTCTGGCCGGGTACGGACAGGGACGCGAGCGCGGTGCCGCCCTTCGCGGTCGCCGACTCCTCACCCACCAGGAGCAGTTCACCCAGGGGGCTGTCGGTCGTGGTGTACAACGTCATCGTTCTTCCCTTACCTTCCTGTTTGCTTGGCTATGTTCGAGTCTGCCCTCCGTACAAGGTTTCGTCTGGCGGGATTCGGACGCCACGCTCCTGGCCTGCGCGAAGCACCTGCGGGAGCCCGGACCGGCCCCGTGGGCATGTCACCCGTCGATGGCGAGGGCGATGCTGGGGTAGAGGCGGAGCACCTGGTCCGCGCCCGAGATGTCCAGGAGACGCCGGAGCTGCGGCGGAGGCGCGGCGATCCGCAGTGATGTCGTTCTGCGGACGCGGAGAAGCACACTGAGCAGGCTGGAGTCGGCGAAGCGCAGCTCGCTGGTGTCCAGGATGACGACGGTGTGCGCCGCGGCGGCTGTCTCCAGAGCTTCCCGCACCTGGGAGACGTTCGACGCGTCGATCTCACCGCGAGCGACCACCACGTAGATGTCGCGCAGGGCGTCGTGGCCGGCGAAGGCTTCGTTCAGGGCCTGCTCAACGGGATCCGAGTGGTCGTCGTTGTGGGGCGTGCGGGGGCTGGGCACGCAGGGAAGCGTAGGCCAATGAAGCCGCCGGGCCCCCGATAGGTGAGCCGGATCTCATTCGGCGGTGGCGGTGTACGCAGTGGAGGTGGCGGGCGGGACGCGGACCGCGATCAGGGCGATGTCATCGGTACTGGCCTGCCCGAGGCCGGTCATGAGTTCGTCGCAGAACGTCTCCAGCGGTGCGCGGGCCAGCGCGGCGGCGTGCTGGCGCAGCCGGGCCATGCCGTCGTCGAAGGTTTCGCTGCGGCGTTCGATGAGTCCGTCCGTGTACAGCAGCACGGTGGAGTCGGGCGGCAGGGGCTCGATCGCGTCGGGGCGGATCGTGTCGGCGTCGGCTCCGAGCAGCAGGCTGCGGCCCTCGTTCAGGAATCGGGCATCGCCCTGACGGGTGACCAGGAGCGGGGCGGGGTGGCCGGCCACGCCGTAGTGGAACAGCCAGGGGCCGTCGGGTTCGGGTTTGGTGACCAGGGCGTACAGGCACGTCAGGGTCTGGGCGGGGTAGAGAATTTCGTTCGCGGCGTCCAGCCGGGCCAGGATCTTGCCCGGGGGTTCCTTGCGGTCGCACGCGATGCCGCGGAGCATGTTGCGCATCTGGCTCATGGACACGGCGGCCTTGAGGTCGTGGCCGGTGACGTCGCCGATGATGAGCGTGAGGGCGCCGTCGGGGAGCAGGAAGGCGTCGTACCAGTCGCCGCCGACCTCCGCGCTCACCCGCGCGGGGTCGTAGCGCGCGGCGATGTCGAGGGGCCCGTGGTCGGGCAGGTCGGGCAAGAGGGAGCGCTGAAGCCGTTCCGCGGTGGTGGCGATCTGCGCGTGCAGGCGCGCGTTGTCCACGGCCATGGCGATGCGATGGGCCAGATCCTCGATCAGCGGCAGCCGGTCCTGCTCTTCCAGCCCGTCCTGGTCGGTACGTACCAAGGTCAGTACCCCCAGCACCTGGCGGCGCGCACGCAGCGGTACCAGAACCGCTCGATGGGCCCCCAGCTGCTGGAAGGTCTGCAGTTCGATGCGGTGCAGGGCGTCGGTGCCCTCTTCGGACGGCGGAAAGTCCGTCAGCAGCAGGGGCCCGGCGCCCCGCAACGCCCGAGCCAGCGGGGCATCGGAGGAGTCGTCCGCCGGTGGGAGCAGCGCTTCGAGGAACCCGGGAGGCACCGCGTCGGGATCGCGGTGCTCCACCACGGCCCGGCGCAACCGCCCTTCGCCCCTGTCCTCGTCCTCGACCAGGTCGATGACGCACCAGTCCGCCACGGCGGGTACCAGCACGCGGCACAACCGGCGCAGTCCCGGATCCAACTCCAGCGTGCTGGACAGCGCCTCGGAGGCGTTGGCCACCAGGGTCAGCCGGTCCAGGGCGTCCTGCACGGCCTGGTCCACCTCGAAGGAATCGTTTCCGTGGGGCTGCATGGCCACCGTGCTTTCTCTGCCTCGGACGCCCCCGGTCGGCCGCCCGCCACTGCGGCCACGCCGACCGGAGCTCAAGAACCAGCCGCGCCGAGTCCGATGGCCAGGTGGCGGGGGCCGCGCAGTACCGGGCTGGGGCGGTACGGAGGCGGGTCTTCGATCAGGCGGGGACTGTCGAGCCGCCGGATGAGCTCGTTCAGCGCGATCTGGGCCTCCACCCGGGCCAGCGGGGCGCCGAAGCAGTTGTGGATGCCGCTGCCGAAGCCGAAATGCTGATTGTCCTCACGGGTCGGGTCGAAGCGGTCGGGATCGTGGAACCGCTGGGGATCACGGTTGCCGGAGGCGAGCATGAGGACGAGGGGCGCGCCCTTGGGGACGACGGTGCCCGAGACCTCGATGTCGGTCAGGGGCGTGCGCTGCGGCAGCATCTGGACGGGCGGCTCGTAACGGAGCATTTCCTCCACCGCCCTCGGCATCAGCGCCGGTTCCTCGCGCAGTCGTTCCAGCTGGTCGGGCTGTCGTAGCAGGGTGAGCATGCTGTTGCTGATGAGATTGACGGTCGTCTCATGACCGGCGATGAGCAGCAGGACGGACGTGGCCATCAGTTCCTGCTGCGTGAGGTGTCCCTCGGGGCCCTCGTCGTTGACGTACGCGGAGAGCATGTCGTCGGACGGGTGGCCACGGCGTCTGTCGGCGAGCTCTCCCAGGTACAGGCCCATCGCCTGCCGGGCTTCCATGGCCGCGCGCACGCGCTCGGCGGTGTCCGTGTCGGAGCCGGGGTCGAGTCTGGCGATGATGGTGTTCGACCAGACGCGGAACAGCGGTTCGTCCTCGCGGGGTACGCCCAGAAGCCGGCAGATCACGGTGACGGGGAGCGGGTAGGCGAAGTCGTCGACGAGGTCGATCCGCTCCTTCCCCTGGAACGCGGCGATGAGCTCCTCGGCGATCCGGGTGATGTCGCCGCGCATGGCGTCGATGCGGCCCGGGGTGTGGGGCGGGCCGAAGGGCCGCATCGCGAGGCGGCGGAGCCGGTCGTGCTCGGGGTCGTCGACCCCGATGAACGCCGGCTGCAACTTGAACGCGTCCTCGTCCGGTTCGTTGAGGTTGCGGCGGTCCGAGCTGATCCGCGGGTCGTGGAGCAGAGCCGCGATGTCGTGGTAGGTGCCGACCACATAGCTGCCGTCGTCCTGGCGGGCGACCCTGCTCCGGCGCAGCTCGGCGTAGAGCGGGTAGGGGTCGGCGCGGTTGGCGTAGTCGGTGATCCGGCGGAGCAGGGTGTCGGCAGCCATGGGTGGGCGCTCCTCATCGGTAGGGAGTGTGGGCGGTTCAGTCGGCGTGCCGCACCAGGATCAGGCGCCGGTCCGGCAGATAGCCGGTGAGTGCGACGGTCGGCCCGTGCGAAAGCCCCTTCGGGTCCAGTACGTCCGAGGAGACGGGGACGGCCGTGCCGGGACGGTCGGCGGCGCCCGGTCCTGGCGGAAACGGCGCCGCCGTCTCGATCAGGTTCTGGTAGTAACTCAGCCACTTGGTCCGGTTCACGCTCACCGCCGCGGTGACACGTCCCCGGTAGCCGTAGACGGCGACGAGCCGGGCCTCTTTGAGCGAGCCCTGCGCGATGACCACCTGGTCGGAGAAGGTGGGCACGCCGACGGACTTGATGTTGAGGCCGAACTGACTGGACCAGAAGACCGGCACCGCCAGATGCGGGCGCCTGCTCGGGCCCGGGCTGACCATGTTGTGGGCCGCGACCTCGGCCTGCGCGACCGCGTTGCCCCAGTGGTCCAGGGAGAGCATCTGGTACTCGAAGAGCGGATGCGGGAAGCGGGCCACGTCACCGGCGACGAAGACGTCGTCGGTGACGATCCCGTACATGCTGAAGGCGCGGCACCCGGCGTCGCAGGTCACTCCGAGCGGGCCCGCGGCGAGCCCCGAGTCGGCAAGCCATTCGGTGTTGCGGATCGCGCCCAGGGCGACCACGGCGATGTCCGCGTCGATCCTGCTGCCGTCGGAGAGCGTCGCGCCGGTGAGTCGGTCGGTGCCCTCCAGGGCGGTGACGGTCACGCCGCAGCGCAGGTCGACACCGTGCGCGAGCTGCAACTTCGCGGCGAGCGCACCGAACGCTCCGCCGAGCGCGCCGACCAGTGGCGCGGGGCCGCGCTCGGCGACCGTCACCTCAAGACCGCGTTCCCGGCAGGCGGAGGCGATCTCCGAGCCGGTGAAACCGGCACCGATCACCAGCACCCGTCGCGGCCCGGCGTCCAGCCGCTCGGCGAGGCGGCCCGCTTCGTCGCTCGTACGCAGGGTGAACACGCCGTCCAAGGCGTTCTCGGCGGGGTTCGGCCAGGGCCTGGCACGGGTTCCGGTGGCGATCAGCAGCCGGTCGTAGGGCAGCTCCTCGCCGTCGGCGAGGAGGACCCGCTTCTTGACCGGGTCGACGCCGGTGGCCCGTACGCCGAGCTTCCAGCACGCGTCCACCTCACGCCGCTGCGGCAGCCCGGTGTCCTTCGCCGACACCCGCCCGAGCAGCACCTGTTTGGAGAGCGGTGGTCTGTCGTACGGGGGATGGGGCTCGTCCCCGACCATGGTCAGTGAGCCGGTGAAGCCTTCCTCACGCAGCGTCTCGGCGGCCCGCAGCCCGGCCAGTGACGCGCCGACGATGACGATCCGGCAGTCGCGCAGCTCACCGTCGCCCGGCATCGGTACCCGCCTCCTCGCCGATGAGGATGGCCTGCACGGGACACGCCGCCGCGGCCCGCCTGACATGTTCGTCCTGGTCTGCCGGGGCGACGGGGCTGTACGACAGGGCCTCCTCGCCATGCATCGCGAACACGCGCGGGGCGAGGAACGCGCACTGGGCGTAGCCCTGACATCGATTGAGGTCGACGACGATGTTCATCCCGAGCAGCTCCTCCACCGCGACACCCGTGATGTCCGTCCTACTACCGATCAGGCGGCGGCGCGGACGGTGCTGCTCCGTCCGGGGGATGACGCACAGTCACGGGCGCTCACATCGACCGGGCGAGCCGGAACCCGAGGTCGTCGATGCGGAAGGTCGGGTGGCTCTTGCGGCGGCACGACGCCCGGCATCCCCGTGGCGGGTCGTATCCACCACCGCCACGGAACACGCGGTACGGGCCGTAGACCCTGGGATCGTAGACATCCCAGCACCACTCCCACACATTGCCGATCATGTCGTAGAGGCCCCACGCGTTCGGCGCCTTGGCCGCGACGTCGTGCACCTCGCCGCCGGAGTTCCCGCGGTACCAGGCGATCTCGTCCAGCTCCCCGTAGCGGGTGTCGGAGGTCCCGGCCCGGCACGCGTACTCCCACTCCGCCTCGGACGGAAGGCGATAGCCGTCGGCCTCCCAGTCGCAGACCACGTCCTGCCCGTCGCGGTCGTCTCCCATCGCGTAGCAGGGTGCGAGCCCCGTCGCTCGCGAGAGCAGGTTGCAGAACCGAACGGCCTCCTGCCAGGAGACCTCGGTCACCGGCGTCTTGGGCCCCGCCGAACTCGCCGGCGCCTCGCCCCGAACAGCGCGGTACAGCTCGCGGGTCACGGGAGAGGGCGCCAGCCGGAAGGCCCCGACCTCGACCTTCCAGTTCGTCTTCGTACCCTCGTCCCGCAGGACGATCTCCCCGGCGGGGATGTCCCTCATGTCCTCGACGATCGCCTGGTGGACGGTCGATTCAGGATTCATCCCAGCTCCCGTGCGCGTAACAGCCGTACCGCTCCTGTGCACCGGACTGGCCCGTACGGGGGACAGGCCGCCGTGCCGGAATAGTCGGTGCCGGGCGCGGGTTGGCACGGCCGTCGCTGGATTTCGAGGGCACGTAGGAGACAAGACGATGGTAACTCTGCAGGAGTCCGTGGGCCGTTACGGGATCTGGAGCGCGGAGCTCCGCTCCGAGGACCCCGCGCTGCGCGGGGAGATCCCGGAAGCCGCCGCCGAGCTGGAGGAACTCGGCTTCGGAGCCGTCTGGCTGGGCGGCAGCAGCGGCGTCGAGCACGCGGTACCCCTGGTCGAGGCCACGTCGGGGCTCACCGTCGCCACCGGCATCCTCAGCATCTGGCAGTACGAGGCCGCCGACGCCGCCGCCCGGTTCCTGCGGCTGGACTCCGCGCATCCGGGGCGTTTCGTGCTCGGTATCGGCGCCAGCCACGCCAAGCTCGCCGCGCAGTACCGACGGCCCTACTCGGCGATGGTCGACTACCTCGACGCACTGGACACGGCCGGTGTTCCGGCCGGCCGGATCGTGCTGGCCGCGCTCGGCCCGAAGATGCTCGAACTCTCCCGCGACCGCGCGGGCGGTGCCCACCCGTACCTCGTCACCCCCGAGCACACCGCCCAGGCCCGTGAACTCCTCGGCGCGGGACCGCTCCTCGCCCCCGAGCTGAAGGTCGTCCTGGACGCCGACCCGGACACCGCTCGGGCCACGGCCCGCGGCTACCTCGCCATGTACCTCACCCTGCCCAACTACACCAACAGCTTCCTGCGGCTGGGCTTCACCGAGGACGACTTCGCGGACGGCGGCAGCGACCGGCTCATCGACGCCGTCTACGCCTGGGGCGACGACGCCGAGATCCGGCGCCGTATCGACGCCTTCCACACGGCCGGCGCGGACCACGTCGCCCTCCAGATCGTCACCCCCGGCACCACCCCCGCCACCCCGGGCCCTCTGCCCCGCGCCGAATGGCGCCGGCTCGCCGAGGTACTGGCCTGACCCTCGTACCCTCGCCGCCCGTACCCTCGCCGTCCGTACGGAACAGATCCTGCAGCAGGGGTCAGCGGGCGGCCAGGACGAGCTCCGCGGCGCGTTCGGCGATGGCCACCACCGTGGCGTTGGGATTGACGCTCACGATGTCCGGCATCACCGAGGCGTCGGCGACGCGCAGCCCCGTCACGCCGTGCACGGCGCCTGGACCGCGCCAGGGCCGAGCTGGCGGCGGGCGGCGGTCTCACCGTCTCCGAGATCGCCGCCCGCTGGCACTTCGCGGACGCGAGCCACTTCGTACGGTCCTTCAAGAAGCGCCACGGCATGACGCCGTCCGCCTGCGTGCCCCGCGAGGCCGCCGGCCCTGAACCACGGGACAGCCCTTAGGTTGACTCCCATGTACTCGACGCGGGTCTCCCCGCACGTGAGTGCCTCACGTGCGGTCTCCCGACGCCGTGCCCGCCGCCGACAACGAGACAGGCACCCGCATGGCCCTGGCGAACCTCGCCCGGCTCGTCGAGGCGGACGAGCGCTCCGGGGCGGCCGGGCCGCCCCCCGCGTGAGCCGACGCCCTTACGGGCACGGATACTCGTCGCCCTTCGGCCCCCACCTCGTGCGTTCATCGCCGCGCGCCACCCTGCCGCACAGCAGCTCGGTCGCCGGCGCGCCGCCGGTGCCGCGCAACACCGCGAGCAGCTTGTCCTCCGTCACCCGCCCCCCGCCCGCCGCGCCGTGCGCGTCGGTACGGCCGGTGGCGCCGTCGAGGCCCCCGCCGCCCAGGCCCTGGTAGAGCACACCTTGCAGCAGCCCGCGGTCGAGGCGGTCGTCATGTCCGCCGGTGGTGCGCCAGGCCTGGTCGATGCCTTCGGCGAGATAGCGCAACGCGTCCCAGGCGAGCGCGAGATGGCCGTCCTCGCGCATGGCCTTCGTCCTGGCGCTGTGGTCGCCCGCGTACGCACGGTCGTACGCGGCGAGGAAGGCCGCGGCCTCCGGGCTCCGTGGAGCCAGCGCCGGGGCGTTGCCGTGCGAGACGTAGAAGAGGGTGAGGCCCTTGAAGTCGTCCCAGGGACGCTCCTCTTCCGTCAGTGTGTTGGTGACGTCGTCGCCGCCGAGCACACTGATCTTCGGGCAGTCGCCGGAGATACGGGCGATCTCGGCCAGGAACAACTGGAACTGGCTGGCCCGCGCCGACCACACCACCGCCGTCCGCGGCTCCTCACTCACGGCGCCGCAGACCTCGCGGGCCAGATCCTCCACGGTCGCCACGGGCCGTCCGCCCAGCGCACCCGGCACCGGCCCGGGTTCCGGTGCGTCGGTGGGGGTGTAGAGGAGTACGTCGACGCTCCCTGGCCTGTACGAGGCACGGAAAGACGCGGCCAGGCTGTTGCTGTAGGCGTCGGTGGCGTCGGCGACGAGAGTCACCCGGCGCGCCTTCTGCCCGCCCGCGGTCATCCCCGCGCTCGAAGCGAACGCTGCCATCAGCTCGGCGGCCCGCGCGTCGGTGGGGGCCGTCTGGTAGTAGTGCTCGCCCTGGCGAAGGAGTTCGTCGGCGGTGCCCGAGGTACCGACCATCGGGATGCCGGCCTTGTCGAGGACGCCTATCGCTTCGTACGTGTTGCGGCGGCTCTGTCCGAAACCGACGACGCCCGCGATGGACGGATCGCTCGCGGCGAGCTCCACGATCCGGTCGGCGACGGCGGGCGCGTCCTTGAAACGGTCACCCGCGTTGGCGGCGAGGACCCGCAGCGGGACGCGCTCGCCGGAACGCAGCGCCTGGGCGTTGATGTGCTGCTGAGCCAGCGCGAGACCGCGCAGCTCCGCCAGTGTGCCGCCGCGCACCGGGTCTTCCGCGTCCTTGCCGCCGGTGAGGGGGCCGAAGTAGACGACGGTGCGGCGACCGGGGCGCGGGTCGTTGCCCGGCCGGCCCGCGAGTTCCTTGTCGACCTCCTCGTTCTGCCGCTCGATCTGCTGGAGCACGGCCCGTACGGCCTGCTCACTGGGCTCCTTGCCGAAGCCCGCCGCGCCTTCCGCGACCCCGACGCACTGCCCGTCCGTGCCGAGGAAGGTGGAGCCCTGGCAGGGGTCGTCCTTCTGGCGGTTCCCGATGTCCGGTACGAGGACGAGGGCGGCGGCGAGGGCGAGTACGAGCGTGCCGATGCCGAGCACTCCGGCCACCTCGGCGCCGGGCCCCCAGCGCGGCGACGGCGTCACCAGCGTCGGCCAGCGGCCGAGCCAGTACACCGCGGCCTGGTCGTCCTCCGGTCCTTCGGCCACCGGGACGACGATGCCGGTCGGCTGACCCGGCGTCATCCCGCGCCGCTCGATGTTGATCAGCTCGGCGCCGGCGTGAGCCAGGCCGGACGCGTCGATGTCGGGGATGCGCGAGGCCAGCGAGCGTACGCCGCCCGCCACCGCGAACACCGAGGTGCAGCGTAAGTCCTCCATGGCGGAGCGGAGTTCGCGCAAGAAGCGCTGCACGCGCGAGTCGGCGGGCCCCGCCTCGTCGAAGAGCAGCACGAAGCGGGCGGCGCGGCGCCGCCGCCAGGGGTTGAAGAGACGGGCCCGGCACGCCTGGTCCAGATCGGCGAGCAGGGCGTGCATGAGTACCCGGTCCATTCGCTCCGGCTCATGGGACGGATCGCCGTGTACGAGGTCCAGCGCGGAGCGGAAGAAGTCCGTGGGCGGGCTGCCGTGCTGACGGCGCACCCACTCCGCGTACCAGCTGCGACTGCGGGCCCGCCCGAGCATCCGGCGGTTGGCGCGCCAGCCGAACAAGGCGCGCGGCAGCCGCTGGAAGAGCGGGCCCGCGACGAAGTTCCACAGCAGTTCGAGCAGTGTGCCGCCGCTCGCCTGGTCGCGGCCGCCGAGCCACCACAGGGACTGGGCGGTACGGGACCAGTTGCGGTGCTCCGCGTAGCAGTGGTTGCGCAGCTCGGCGTGGCGGCGCTCCATGAGCCCCTCGATGGCGGGCGCGGTGACGACCGAGCGCAGCAACCGGTAGCTGTGCAGCCGAAGTTCACCGGTGCCGGGCGGCATGGTCTCGGCGAGCTGAAGGGTCAGATGCTCGAAGAGTTCGAGCGGCGGCGAGTCGTTCCCGTCCGGTATCTGCGGAATGTACGCGTGCGGCGCGAGGACCTCGCTGCGGCCGCGCATCCGTGAGCGGAGCCCCGTGACGATCTGTCGTCCCGCGGTACCGTCGCCCGGCTCACTGAACAGGACGACCGGCACTCTGCTGCGGCTGCGTCGCGGCTGTACCACCAGTTTGTCGAACGCGTCGATGAAGCGCTCGACGCCCGGATAAGCCGGAATGCGGCTTTGTGGATCCCCCGTGGTCATGAACAGGCCCCCCTGTGTCCCCCTGCGAAGCAAGGGATATTCCCCTTAACCGTCATACGCAAGCATGGGGTCACAGCACAGGAGAGACACAGGATTTTGCCGGGTTCAGGCGGCCGGTTGCCAGCCGAGTGCCGGGCCGAGCTCGGTGGCGATGTCCGTGAGGATCTGGACGTAGTCGTCATGGTCGAAGGTGAAGGGCAGCGCGAACGCGACCTCGTCGATCTCCCGGAAAGCGGCGTGGGAGTAGAGCCGTTCGGCGATCTGCGCGGAGGTTCCGACGAGATCGGGCGCGAACATCATGCGCGCAGGCCCCTGTGGCGTGGCGGTACGCGGCGTGCGCTTCCGGGCGAACTCCTCGTACTTCGCGCGTTGCTCCGGCGAGGCGGTGTCGGTGGGGATGACGACGAGCCCCTGGGAGACGCGGGCGCGGTCCCCGTCGGGGTGGTGGGCGCGGAAGGTCCGTATGTGCGAAAGCTGGATCTCGGCGAAGTCCTCGGACTCCTCAGCCTTCACGACGCTGCTGGTCAGGAGGTTCATCCCGTGCTCACCTGCCCACTGGGCCGACCGCAGGCTCGCGCCGCCGTACCACATGCGGCGGCCCAGACCGGGAGCGTGGGGCTGGACCCGGTCGGAGAACACCTCGAAGCCCTCCGTGCCGCTGAAGTCGGTCGCTGGTTCGCCGCGCACGAAGTCCAGGAGCCGCTGCACACGGTCGTAGCTGAAATCCTCCATGGCGGCGGTGTCGGGGTAGAGCGCGTGTCTGACCTGGTCGTAGTGGATCGGCGGACCGACGCTGACCCCCGGATTGAGGCGGCCCCCGGACAGGATGTCGACCGTCGCCAGGTCTTCGGCCAGCCGCAGTGGGTTCTCCCATCCCAGCGGGATGACCGCCGTGCCCAGTTCGATGCGGCTGGTGCGCTGCGAGGCCGCTGCCAGGACCGCGACGGGGGAGGAGATGCCGTACTGCAGATGGCGGTGGCGCATCCACGCGCTGTCGAAACCCAGCCGCTCACCCAGTTCGATGATCTCAAGTGTCGATTCGTGGCCCCGGCGTGGGTCGGCCCCATCGAACAGCCCGATGGTCAAGAAGCCCAGCTTCCGCAACGGTTCCGAGGGCAGCGGCACAGGGATCCTCCATCGTCCGCGGCATGCTCTGCCGCACATCAGCACTGTCCCGATTGTGGCAGGCGATCGTCGGGCGGACCTGGTCGGCCCGGGGCCGCAAGAGAGCCGGTGTCTCAGGCGTGGAAGCCGTTACACGTGACGGATGTGAACTTCGTGGGGCCGCCCTCCACGTGGTACAGCACCACGGTCCAGTCGCCCCTGTCGTCGCCCACCGGGATCGCGTCGACGGTCCGTTCGCCGAAGTGGGCCCGGAAGTCGTCGGGGTACTTGAGTGTGATGGTTCCGCCCGAGGACCACTGGGAGTAGAGGTCGACGGGCTTGCTGGTGAAGCCGATGCCCTTGCCGGCGGACCGGGTGGGCCGACCGGTGACGCGGTCGGTCTCGTGCGGGGGCCGTACCCCGACGGATATGTAGTACGGCGCGGGCCGCTTTCCCTGTCCGGCGTTCTTGGGGCGCAGCGCCACCGAGGCGGTGTCGAAGCCGGTGGTGTGCGAAACGGAGGACCGCAGGCCGTCCGGCGGTGAGGACTCGGCGAGGCCGGCCAGGTCGCAGGAGCCGATGCCCTGGGCGGCCTGCGCCGGATCCTCCGACAGGGTCCAGCGGTCCTGTGAGACACGGTCGTTCATGATGTGGTCCGGCGGTCGCCCGGCCGGACTGCTGGCCGTCGGCCGGGACGCGGTCTGCGGCCCGGACGGGGTCACGCCGGTCGTGGGTCCGGCCGCGGAGTCCTTGGTGTCCGCTCCGGGGAGCAGCCAGACCGTCACCGCCGCGGCGACCGCCACCGCACCGAGCACGGGCCAGGCTCGGCGACGTACGGCGCGGGCGGGAAGGCGCTGCTGATCGGGCAGGCCGTACGGGGTGGTGCCGAGCGGCCCCGGAGATACCCTGCCCCACGCCCCGGCCTCCGGTTCGGGGTCGGACAGCGTGTACCCACTGAACGGCGGGGGTGGCGTGTTCACGTGCCCGAGCGCGGACACGGACTCGGGCTCGGGCTCGGTGGTGCGGGCCAGCGAGCGGTAGTGGGCGTCCGCCACCAGCGCCGAGTCCACCGCGCATCCGGCGATCACGGCGGACAACTCCGGCCGCTCCGCCGGGTCCTTGGCGACACACCGCCGGATCAGCGCGGCCAGATCGGGCCGTACCCCCGCCAGGTCGATGTCCTCGTGCACGGCCCGGTAGCTCACCACCGTCGCGTCGCCCGTGCCGTACGGGGGCCGGCCGGTCGCCGTGTACGCGAGCGTCGCCCCCAGCGCGAAGACGTCCGCCGCCGGTCCGACCTCGTTACGCAGGACGACCTCGGGCGCCGTGTACCCCGGCGTCCCCGGCGTCATCCCGTCCCGGGTGAGCATCGTCTGCTCAAGCCCCCGGGCGATTCCGAAGTCGATCAGTTGCGGTCCCTGCGGCGAGAGGATGACGTTCTGCGGTTTCACGTCCCGGTGGGTGACGCCGTGGACATGGACCGCGGCCAGTCCCTCGGCGAGCGCGGCGAGCAGCCGCAGGGCACTGTCCGGCGGGAACGGTCCGCCCGCGCCCACAGCGGCGCGCAGCGTGGGCCCGGCCACGTACTCGGTGGCCAGCCAGTACGGGGACGAGTCGAGCGACGCCTCGATCAACTGGGCGGTGTAGGCGCTGCGCACGGCCTCCACGGTCGCGGCCTCCCGCCGGAACCGGGCCAGCGCGTCGGGGTGATCGCTGATCTCGTCCCGGATCACCTTCACGGCCACCAGCCGCCCGCCGGGTGACCGGCCGAGATACACCTGTCCCATGCCGCCCGCGCCGAGACGGGCGAGAAGCTGGTACGCGCCTATTCGCGCGGGGTCCTGAGGTCGCAGCGCATCCACCAGCACGACTGTGCCATATCCGCCCACCCACGTGACGGGCTGCGGTTGACATGCCTGTCGAGGGTGGGAGCGTGGAGGGGGAAGGCGCGATGGTGCGGCGACGGGAGCCGTTACGCGAACCTCACGAGCGCCTCCCACTGAGAGGCAGATCAAACACCATGGGACACGCACTGCACGATCGGAAAGTCGCGATCCTGGCCACCGACGGAGTGGAACGCGTAGAGGTGGAACAGCCCCGCGGCGCCCTCTACGGCGCCGGGGCCAAGAGCGAGATCCTCTCCCTCCACCCCGGTGAGATCCAGGCCCGGCAGTTCGACATCAACCCCGCCGGGACCTTCCCCGTCGACCGACTCGTCGCCGACGCCTCCGTGGACGACTACGACGCCCTGCTCCTGCCGGGCGGCACCATGAACCCCGACCAGCTCCGCGCCAATGAGGACGCCGTCGGCTTCGTGAAAGCGTTCGTCGCCAGCGGGAAACCGATCGGCGTGATCTGCCACGGCCCGTGGACGCTCGTGGAAGCCGACGCCGTACGCGGACACCGCTTCACCTCCTGGCCGAGCGTGCGCACCGACCTGCGCAACGCGGGAGCCGAGGTGGTCGACGAGGAAGTGGTGATCGACGGCCAGTTCATCTCCAGTCGCTCACCCGCAGACCTGCCGGCCTTCTGCGAGGCCATCGTCGACCAGTTCGCCAAGGCCGGCCACGAGGTCGCCGGATAGCCCGGTCAACGCGTGAGCCCCGGACCTGGGCGGTGGTCCCGGCCTTCGCCGGCCTGATGAGCGGGTGACTGAGCCGGTGACCGGCAGGCTGCCCGCATGACGGAGCGGGCCTGGCCGCGCAGCCAGGTGTGAGCGCGGTCGCTGTCGTAACGCTGGTGCCACGCCAGATACATCGGGACCGTGGGCATGTCGAGGGGGAGCGGGAGCACGCGCAGGGCGAGGTCGCCGAGCAGGGGGCGGCTGATGAGTTCGGGGACCGCGACCACGAGGTCGCTGTGCCGGACGAGCTGCAGCGCGGTGGCGCCGGTGGGCACCGCGGCCACCACCCGACGTCGCAGGCCGTGGGCCGCCAGCGCGTCGTCGATGGGGTCGCTCAGGCGTCCGCGGCGGGACACCGTGACGTGCTCGGCCGCCGTGTACCGCTCGATGCTGAGCGGCCCTTCGGTCAGCGGATGACCCGAGCGGACCGCGACGACCAGGCTGTCCAGGCCGACCTTCTCGTAATGGATCTCGGACGGCGACGGCTCGCTGGTGCTGGTTTCGAGGTCGACCTCGCCGCGCCGAAGCTCGTGGGTGTCCGTACTCGACTCGGGCACGAAGCGCAGCCGGACCCCGGGGGCCTGGGAACGGACCGCGGCGAGCAGCGCGGGGCCGCACGCGTGGGTGAGGGCGTCGTGCCACCTCAGGGTGAAGGTGCGCTCCAGGTTCGCCAGGTCGACGTTCCGCTCGGGAGAGAGCACCGCCTGGGCCTGGTGCACCAGGCCGTGGACCTGTTCGCGGATGGCGAGGGAGTACGGCGTCGGGGTCATCGTCCGACCGGTGCGCACCAGGATCTGGTCGCCGGTCGCGCGCCGGATGCGGCCCAAGGTCCGGCTCATCGCGGGCGCGGACACATGGAGCCGGGCGGCGGCGCCGGCCACACTGCCCTCCTCCAGCAACGCGTCGAGTGCGGTCAGCAGGTTCAGATCCACATGCATGGGAGTAATGCTAGGCGTAACAAGCATGCACTTGTCGTTAACTGAGGAGCGGCTTACCTTCGAGATCACTCCGCCACAGCCCCTCTTCTCGGAGATCACCATGAAGATCGTCATACTCGGTTCCACCGGGCGGACCGGCCGCCTGCTGGTGGCCCAGGCCCTCGCCCGGGGCCACGAGGTCGTCGCTCTGGCCCGCGACCCGAGCCGGCTCTCCGAGCTCGCCGCCGGCACCCTGGTCGTGGTCCGGGCGGATGTAACCCAGGCGTCCACCGTCCTGCCCGCGGTCGAGGGCGCCGACGTGCTCGTCAGCGGACTGGGCATCACCAAGAAGCAGGACCCGCGCATCCTCATCGACGGAGCCCGCCTGGTGGCCTCGGCGGTCCCACGGGTGGTCTGGCTCAGCTCGCTGGGAATGGGAGCGACCGAGGGCGCTCTGGGGAGAGTGAACGGTGCGCTGCTCAAGCGCGTCCTGCGCCATGAGTGGGAGGCCAAGGGCGTCGCCGGCCACGTCGTCCGCGCCGCAGGGGGAAGTGTCGTGTACGCCGGGCCGCTGACCGATCGGCCCTACCAGGGCGGCGGACGGCTCGTTCCCGCTGAGAGGTTCAAGCCGCGGCTGGTTCCGCCCGCGGCACCCCGGGCCGGCATCGCCGCTCTCCTGCTCGACGAGGCGGAAGAGCCCCGCTTTTCCGCCACCCCTGCCATCGCGCTGTTCGACCAGCGTTGAAGCCAGCGTTGAAGCCAGCGTTGAAAAAGGTCTCCCGGGGCCACCACGGATACCGTGGTGGCCCCGGTCGCTCTGTGCTATCCGTCTTCGGGCAAGGGCCCGTTGTCGCTGGTGACACCGTCGTTGAAGATGATGGTCAAGGGCGCGGTTCCCTCCCGCCTGGTCTTGCGGAGGTCTTCGGCCATACGCCGGTAGAAGGCGGAGGCCATGGCCCAGCTGCCGTCGATGATGTCGCCCTTCACCCGTGCTTCGCGCAGCGCGATGAGCACGCCGATGAGGGAGCGTCCGGAGAGGATGATCCGTACCCGGCCTTCTCCGTCGTCGGTGATTTCCGGGGTGGGGTTGAAGTGCTCCTGGCCCGAAGCGAGGTCGGCGACGAAGTTCCAGGCGTCCCGGTGGCAGACGAGCACGATGGAGGCGATCGGCGCGGCGCCCAGCAGAAGGGCGCCGTGGCTGATCGCCTCTCTCGGCTCGGTGCCGGAGTCGAGTGCCTCGCTGGACTGCTTGCGCCGGTCGGCCTCCTCGGGCTCTCCCTCGCCTTCGGCGCCCGCGGGGGCCACTACCTCGGTCTCGGCCTCCGGCTCGGGACCACCCGCGGAGGGCTCCTCGGCGGGTACTGCGGTGGCTGCCGCCGTCCGCTCCTCTTCGACGTCGGGGGCGACCGGAGCCCGGGAGATGGACGTATCGAAGAGCTGATGGTGAGCCAGATCGGTCACCAGGCCGCGGAGCGCGGCTATCGACTGATGGATCTCGTGCAGGTCCTGACGCAGAGCGGTGACCTGCCTGCTCACCTCGGTCGTAGCCGCGGACCCGTTGTTCACGCGAGTGCGCGTCTCACGGATGTCGGAGCGGAGGCTTTCCACTTCGGATGCGACAACCTGACGCAGATCCTTTTCCGCGGTGTCGACGCGGTCTCCCACCGCGCCGATCTGGTCACTCAGCTCCCGCCGGGTGTCCAGCAAGGCTGTCATCAGGTCGTTGTTACGTGCCACGGTCGTCCTCATTGCACTCAAAGTATCCAAGTAACTTCGTCTTGTAGTTTCCCCTGGTCGCGGAGTGCTGAAGGCGATTTGTAGCGATCAGGCCGAGGTCCGGCCGAAACTGATGCGTTGTTGATGTTGCTCCGGGTGCCGGACACGGCCTACGGGACAGCCCTCAGCCCAGCAGGCCGCCGAGGACGCCGCCGATGAGGTCGCCGAGCGGGTGTCCCGGGTCCGACGGTCCGGCGCTCGGCTGACCGGCGTCCTGCTCCGGCTCGCCCGGGGCAGGAGTGTCGACGGCCCCGGACGAGCCGTCCGCCGGCTTCCCCGCTCCCGGCTTGCCTGCTTCGGGTTTGCCCGCGGGTTCGTCCGCTCCGGGTTCGTCCGTTTCCGGCTCGGGCGGCTCCTGATGGTCCGTGACCGGCACCGCCGCGCCCGGTCGCGGCGCGGCCGGGGTTTCCGCGCCGTTCGCCGCGTCGCGGCTCGGTACGGGACCGGGCTCGCCCGGCTCTGCGCTCCATGGGCGCCCGGGTGGCGGCCCGGCCGGACCCGTCGGATCCGGTGTCCGCACCACGGATTCGCGAACGGCGGGAGCCGGCGACGTCGGTACGGGTAGCGCCTTTGGCTCCTGCGCGAACGCGGGTATCACCAGCCCGGGCGCCAACGAACTCCCGCCGACCAGCAGGCCGCCTAAGGTGACGGCGTAACACGAACAGGCGGCGGCCACGGTCCACCCGACCCGGCGGAACATCCTGTTCCGACGCCCGCTGGCGTCCACGAAGACCGGCCCGCCCGCCGCCGAGTCCGATTCGACGTGCTGTACCGCTGTACGCATGACGCTCCCCCTGTGTATGTGTGTCGTGCGCATTCCAATCCGTTGTTCGTATCAGCACACAAGCAGGATTGGTCGGAAGTGCGCCACATTCAGACGCCCCTTGGGTACGCCTCGGTGCGCCTCGGTGCCCAACTCGGCTTCCGACAGCTTCACTTCGGCCGTCCCTGCCGTCACACTCTGCTCAGCAGGTAACCTCGGCCCGGGTCGCCCACCCCCCCCTGTATTGGCTGACCTTTCATCACTCTGACACCTGCCGACTCTCGGCGTGTCAACGAAGACCGGCGAAGCTGATCCGGGCATGTCAATCGGACCGTGTGCCCCACGCCGCGGTCGATCAGGAGGACGCAGTGAAGAAAAGCTCGCGCATCCGCAAGGTTTCACTCACCCTCGGCAGTGCCATCGCGCTGGTCATCGCCTTTCCGGGCAGCGCTCTCGCCGATCCCCCCAGGGCCTTGCCCGCCAACGCGGATGGGATGGAGCAGACGTTCCAGCCGGCCTTCGACTACGACACGGACGGTTGCTACCCCACTCCCGCCATCGGCCCCGACGGGACCATAGCCCCCGGTCTCAACACGACCGGGGCCGTCAACGGCTCGTGCCGCGACTCCTGGGATCTCGACAGCACCAACGGATACGCGCGGTACAAGTGCAACAACGGCTGGTGCGCGATCATTTACGGCCTCTATTTCGAGAAGGACCAGGCCGTCGCGGGCAGCGGCCTCGGCGGGCACCGTCATGACTGGGAGCATGTCGTGGTGTGGGTGCAGAACAACCAGGCGCAGTACGTCTCCACCTCCGCCCACGGCAATTTCAACATCCACAGCCGTGACCAGATCCAGTGGGACGGGACGCACCCCAAGATCGTCTACCACAAGGACGGCGCGGGCACGCACTGCTTCCGCGCCGCGAACACCAACGACGAGCCGCCGGAGAACCACTACCGCGGGTGGCAGTTCCCCACACTGGTCGGCTGGAACGGTTACCCCGCGGGTCTCCGCGACAAGCTGAGCCAGGCCGATTTCGGCAGTGCCGTCTTCGGCCTCAAGGACGGTAATTTCAACTCCCACCTGGAGAAGGCCAAGCCGGCCAACATTCCGTTCGACCCCAACGCCTGACGCACGGGGCCGGAGGGCGGGCGCGGCGCGTCAGCCGCCGCTCCGTCCCCCGGCCCCGCCCTCCCCTCTGGCGGACGTTTCGACACGCCGGGGATCGACCAGAACGGAGCGCCCGTAGACGTCCCACACAAGGCAACGCTCGTTGCATAAGCGACGAGTGTCGATTATCTTGCCCGGTATGCGACTGGAGATCTGGGCGGATGTTGTCTGCGCGTGGGCCTACATCGGCAAGCGGCGGCTGGAGACGGTTCTGCTCTCCTGGCACGGGGAGCCCGTAGAGGTGATCTGGCGGCCGTTCCGGATCGACCCCATGGCTCCGGCCCAGGCGCTCGCCCTCGCCGACGCGCTCCAGGATCCGCTGGTGGACGCCGCGTTGCAGCAGTGCGCGCCCGGTCTGTCGCCTGCGGAGAACCGCGTGCGGGTGTCGGAGATCGCGGCGGCCGAAGGGCTGGGGCCGCGCTGGGGCGCGGCCTGGCGGGCCAACAGTCACGACGCGCACCGGCTCATCGCCCTCGCTCACGAATCCGGCGGCGCACCGCTGCAGAACGCCGTGGCGGAAGAGGTGATGAAGGCGCACTTCCTCGACGCGCTCGACATCAGCGCTCACGGCACCCTCGCCCTTGTCGCGGAGCGGGCCGGATTCCCCGAGGGAGCCGGGCTGCTCGCCGGGACGGCCGGTGAGGACCACGTCCGCGAACTGGTCCTGCGCGGCAAGGCCATCGGGGTCACCACATCCCCCACGTTCGTCGTGGCCGGCGAAGCCCTCGCGGGCGCCCATGCCCCGGAGGTCGTCGCGGACTTCCTGCGCCGTAGCGAAGGGCTCACCGAGCCCCGGATCCCAGCGGAAGTGGTACGGCTCCGGGAGGCCGAAGCGCTCCTGGACCTCGGCGACCCGCTGGGGTGCCTCACCCTCCTCGGCCCTCTTCTGGACGAGCACGGCGAGGACAAGAACGTACGGCTGCTCGCCGCCCGCGCCTACTTCCACTCCGCCCAACTGGGCCGCGCCCGTGCGGTGCTGGAGCCCCTGTGCGCGGAAGCGCCCGACGACTCGTATGCCCAACTGCTTCTCGGGCGCGTGCTGGAGCGGCAGGGCCGGGGCGCGGAGGCCGCTCCCCATCTGCGCCTCGCGGCCGCCATGACACCGACGTACGGACGCTGAACCGGCGACAGTCGGCAACGGTCGGCGAGCGGGGCGGAGGGGAGCGGCGCCCGGTCGGGTCAGCCGAGCCGCTCGATGATGGTGACGTTCGCCTGGCCGCCGCCCTCGCACATGGTCTGAAGTCCGTAGCGGCCTCCGGTGCGCTCCAGATGGTGGAGCATCGTGGTCATGAGCCGGGCGCCGGTCGCTCCCAGCGGATGCCCCAGAGCGATGGCGCCCCCGCACGGATTGACCTTGTCCGGATCGATGTCGGTCTCCCGCTGCCAGGCGAGCACGACGGGAGCAAACGCCTCGTTGATCTCCACGGCGTCGATGTCCCCCGCCGCCAGCCCCGCTCGGTCCAGCGCTCTGCGCGTCGCCGGAATGGGCGCGCTGAGCATCATGATGGGATCGTCGCCCAGCACGGTCATCTGATGGATGCGGGCGCGGGGCGTCAGGCCGTGCTCGATGACGGCGCGCTCGGAGGCGATGAGCAGCGCCGCCGCCCCGTCGGCGATCTGCGACGAGGTGGCGGCTGTCAGACGGCCGGCCGGATCGAGGGTCCTGAGCTTCGCCATCGACTCCAGGCTGGTGTCGCGGCGGGCACACTCGTCGGTCGTGAGGGACGCCTCCCCGTCGTCGTATGTGGCGATCTCGCCCGCGAAGTGACCGCCGTCGATGGCCTTCAGCGCCTTCTGATGGCTGGTGAGCGCGAATGCCTCCATCTCCTCGCGTCCGATCCGCCACTTCCCGGCCATCAGCTCGGCCGCGTGGAACTGACTGACCGTCCGGTCGCCGTACCGCTTGCGCCAGCCGCGTGAGCCCGAGTACGGGTCCGGCATGCCGAACTGATCCCCGACCAGGGCCGCCGCGGTCAGTGGTATCTGCGACATGTTCTGCACGCCGCCCGCCACGACGAGGTCGGACAGGCCGCTCATCACGGCCTGGGCGGCGAAATGGACGGCCTGCTGCGACGAGCCGCACTGGCGGTCCACGGTCACGCCCGGCACGGACTCGGGCAGGCCGGCCGCCAGCCAGCTCGTACGGGCGACGTCACCGGACTGGGAACCGATCTGGTCCAGGCAGCCGAAGACGACATCGTCGACCGCCGCCGGGTCGATGCCCGTGCGGTCCATCAGGGCGGTGAGTACATGGGCGCCGAGGTCCGCGGAGTGCACTCCTGCCAGTGATCCGTTCCTGCGTCCCACGGGCGTGCGGACCGCGCCGACGATGTAAGCCTCAGATAACGCGCGCATCTCTACCTTGATCCTCTCGAAGGGAGTCATGACCTGGAGGGAACAGACAGGACGTCCGGTGGACCGGCCTCGCCGGCCCCGACTGTACGACGGCTGTCGCATAAATGACAGGTGTTGCTTTCACGGCACCAGTCGTGGAAACTGTGGCCTCATGCCGAACAACTCAAGCACCAGGGGCACTTCGCGCGACCCCCGAGCCCGGCGCACCAGAGCGCTGCTGCGGGCAGCCGTTCTGGAACTCTCGATGGAGAAAAGCCTGGACGGCATCACCATGGGGGACATCGCGGAGCGGGCAGAGGTCAACCGCGCGACTGTGTATCTGCACTACAAGGACCGGGAAGACCTGCTGCTGGAGGCTTCGGAGAGCACGATGGCCGGCATCCTTGACGCGGCGAGCGCCTGCCGGCTCACGGCGGACACCTCGTTCGCCTTCGAGGAACCCGCTCCCGCGCATCTGGTCAATCTCTTCACGCACGTCGATCAGCACCACTCCCTCTACAGTCATCTGCTCGGAGAGGACGGCAGCCCGCGGTTCGCCGCTCACCTCGAACGGCTTCTCGCCCAGGGCTGGTACGAGCAACTCGTGGCCGACACCGACCCGGAGAAGACGGACGAGATCGCGCTCTCGTTGCGTGCGCACTTCCTCAGCGGGGCGCTGCTCTCGGTCATCGCCCGCTGGACCCAGGGGGAGTTCGCCGACACCGATGCCGCCGCGCACAACTCTGCGGCCTCCGATATCGAGCACGTCGCGCAGGTGACGTGGTCCCTCATCCGCAGCCAGATCTGCGTGCGCGAGCAGCTCTGACCCCCGCACGGAATACGGCAGTTCGCCCACTCGGCACACCCACCCGTTTCTAGTAGATTGCGTAACGCAGAGATGCTGAACGACGTACAGGTCTACTCACAGGCAACGGATACTGATTCCCAGGTCTCGGTCCTGGTGGTTCTGGAGAACGAGTTGGTGCGCTGCGGCGTATTCAACATGCTGAGGAATGTCCCATCGGTCGCCCAGGTGTGGTCGTGCGGCGGCGCGGCCGTCGCGAGCGAACTGATGGCCACGTACCGGCCCGGTATCGTCGTCTGCCACGGAAGCGGCCAGTTGGCCGCAGCGCTGGTGCAGGACGCGGTGGCGTGCGACGCCCGGATCCTCCTGCTCCTGGAGGATCTCCGTCTTGAGGCCATCGACGAGATGGTGATGCTGGCCTCGCAGGGATTTCTCATGCAGGCGGATCTGACCGCGGCCAGCCTCTACGAGGCGGTCACCAAACTGCAGAGCGGGGAAATGCCGCTGCCGCCCGGACTGGCCCGCAACCTCATGGTCCGGGTCCGTGGAACGACCTCATCGAGTACCTCCAGGAAAGTGTCGCTCACGCCGCGCGAACAACAGGTTCTCGCCCTTCTGGCGCAGGGCCTCAGCAATAAGCAGATCGCCCGTCGGCTGACCATTTCCGAACATGGCGTCAAAAGACATGTGACCAATCTGCTGGCCAAACTCAATTCCCCCAACCGCACCCTCGCCGTGGCGCTCGCACTCCAGGAGGGACTGGTCTGACCCCGGGGGCGCGGTGAGCCGTAGGCGCCGGGACCGTCAGATCGGGCCAAGGCGCACCGCGCCGTCCAGCCGGATGACTTCGCCGTTGAGCATGGGATTCTCCAGGATGTGTGCGACGAGCGCCGCGAATTCCTCGGTGCGGCCCAGCCGTACGGGGTGGGGTGTCTGCGCCGCCAGGGAGTCCCGTGCCTCGTGCGACAGTCCCGCGACCATGGGGGTGTCGAACAGGCCCGGGGCGATGGTCATCACGCGGATCGCGTGCCGGGCGAGGTCGCGCGCGAGCGGCAGGGTCATGCCCGCGACCGCCGCCTTCGAGGCGGTGTAGGCGGCCTGGCCCTCCTGCCCCTCGTACGCGGCGATCGACGACGTACAGACCATCACCCCGCGGTCGCCGTCCACCAGGGTGTTCCCCGCCATGGCCGCCGCCGCGAGCCGGACCACATTGAAGGTCCCCAGCAGGTTGACCCGTACGACGTGCTCGAACTCCTCCAGGGGCAGCGGGCCCCTGCGCCCGAGCGTCCGGCCGGGCACCGCGATACCCGCACAGTTGACGACGGCGCCCAGGCGGCCCAGCGAGCACGCCAGCCCGACCGCCTCGGCCACGTCGTCGTCGCTGGTGACATCACCCGGGACGAAGTACGCCTCACCGCCGAGATCCGCCGCCGCCTTGTCCGCCCGTTCCGACGGCCGGCCCATGAAGACCACGCGGGCCCCGGAGGCGGTGAGCCGCCGGGCGGAGGCCAGCCCCAGCCCGGACGTTCCGCCGGTGACCAGTGCGACACTGCCGTGGATGTCCATGCTCCCCTCCCCTCAGCGTCCGAGCCAGACAGCGGGGCGGCGCTCGGCGAACGCCCGTATGCCCTCGGCCGCGTCCGGGGTCGAGGCGACGGCGCTGAGCGTCGCCGACTCGTCCTGGAGGTGGTCGGCGAGGGTGCGCGCGAAGCCGGACCGCAGGAGCCGGTTGGTCTGACCGTGCGCCGTGGTGGGACCGGCGGCGAGCCGCGCGCAGACCGACCGGGCCCGCGCCGTCAGGTGGCCGGCCGGCACGGTCTCGCTGGACAGCCCCCACTGCTCGGCCTGTTCGGCGTCCAGGACATGGCCCAGCAGGGTCATGCGCTGGGCGCGGCGCAGCCCCACCAGCCTGGGCAGCAGATGACTCGTGGAGGCGTCGGGTGTGAGTCCGAGGGCGCCGTACGCCGAGCGGTACGTGGTCCCTTGCTCCGTGAGCAGGACGTCCGCCAGACAGGCGAGCCCCAGTCCCGCACCCGCCACATGCCCCCGCGCCGCCACCACGAGAGGGGCGGACAGGGCCGCCAGCCGGCTGATCGCCGCGTGCAGGTAACTGGTCACCTCCGTCAGGTGGTGGGAGATGTCGTCCTGCGCCTGGAAGGCATGGAGGTCCCCGCCCACGCAGAAGTGGTCGCCCGCGCCGCTGAGCAGCACGCACCGGCTGTCCGCGGTGCGTTCCAGCAGACAGGCCCGGAGCAGTTCCTGGGCCAGCCCGAGGTCGATGGCGTTGCGGCGGGCGGGGCGGTTCAGCGTCAGGTGGGTGACGCCTGCCTCCCAGGTGACGCTGATCCTGGTGAAGGCGGTGGTACCGGGTCCGGTCATCCGCCGCCCACTTCCGTCCTGTCCGCGTCGGAGTAGTCATGGAAGCCACGGCCCGACTTCCGTCCGTGGTGCCCTGAGGCGACGAGCTCGCCGAGGAGCGCGGGTACGGCGAACACCGGGTTTCCCGTGGCCCGGTGGAGCCCGGAGGCCACGTCGTGGAAGACGTCCAGGCCGCTCAGGTCCACCGACGCGAGCGGCCCCATGGGGTGGCCGAAGCCGAGCCGGCAGGCGAGGTCGATGTCCGCCGCACGGCAGGTGCCGTCCTCCACCATCCTGATCGCCTCCAGGATGAGGACCGTGAGCAGGCGGGTGGTGACGAAGCCCGGCGAGTCCCGGTCCACCACGATGCTCTGCTTGCCGATCTCCCGCGCGAAGGAACGCGCGGCGGCCATGGTGCTGTCCGCGGTGGCCGGACCCCGCACGATCTCGCACAGTGCCATCACGGGGACCGGCGAGAAGAAGTGCGTGCCGACCACCCGCTCGGGACGGGACGTGGCGCCCGCGACCAGGCCGATGGGTATGCCCGAGGTGTTGGTCGCCAGCACCGCGGAGCCGGCGCAGATCCTGTCCAGTTCGGCGAACATCCGCCGCTTGGCGGTGAGGTCCTCGGCGATCGATTCGATCACCACGGCCGCCTCGCCGCAGTCACCCAGATCGGTGGTGAGGGCGATACGGAGCCGGACCTGATCGGGATCGGCCGCGGCGCCCGGTTCCGGCCGGGCGGCCTCGCGCCGCGCGATCCGCCGCAGGGAGGTGTCGATGGACGCCGAAGCGCGGGCGAGGGTCTCCTCGGTCCGGCTGTAGAGGATCACGTCGCGGCCCGCGGCCGCCGCGGTCTGCGCCAGGCCGGCCCCCATCGTGCCCGCCCCGATCACGGCCACAGGACCGGCGGGGGCCGCCGGGAGTACGGGGGACTCGACGCTCATGAAACGGGACCGAAGTCGTCGTCACCGGTCCAGCGGATCACCGCGCCGCCATGGCTCATGCCCGCGCCGAACGAGACGATGACGACAATGCTGCCCGGGGTGATCCGGCCGCTGTCCACCGCCTCGCGCAGGACGAGCGGCACCCCGGCGCCCGAGGTGTTGCCGTACTTCTGCACGTTCGTCATGGTCCGGTCCGCGGGCAGGCCCAGCTTCTCCATCAGGAGATGGATCAGGTGGTAGTTGGCCTGGTGAAAGACGATCAGATCGATGTCGTCCACGGAGAGCCCGTCGCCCTTGACGAGTTCCTCGACGAAGGGCGGAATCCGGTCGAGGGCGAAGTCGCGCACGCCGCGGCCGTGCATATGGGCGAAGTTGTCGCCGAAGGCCGACTGCTTGGGACTGCCGTCGTCCCAGGTGCGCTTCTCGCGCTTGACGTACGCGGTGGTGTACGCCGTCGGGTCGCTGCGCAGCAGGGCCGTACCGACTCCCTTGCCGGCCGCTGTCGGCTCCAGCAGGTAACAGGCCGCGCCGTCACCGAAGATGACCCCGACGGTACGGTCCTCCGGGTCGAACGTCTTCGTACTGACATCGGCCAGCACCACCGCGACGCGGCGGTAGGAGCCGGAGGCCACGTACTTCGCGCCGACATCCAGGGCGAAGGTTCCGCCCGGGCATCCGCCACTGTTGACGTCGAATCCGGGGGTCTCCCGGATTCCCGCCTTGCCCATGATGGCCACGGCCGTCGCGGGGATGAGGTGGTCGGGGGTGTACGTGCCGCAGACGACGAGGTCGACCGACTCGGGGCTCACCCCGGCCCTGCGGCAGGCGTCGAGCAGCGCGGCGGCACCGAGGTCGGACGACCACTCGTCGGGGGCGGACCAGCGACGGGTCTTCACCCCGATGTACTCACTGATCCAGGCGTCGGTGGTGTCGAGCCGCTTCTCCAGTTCCGCGTTGGTGACGACCCGTTCGGGAAGGTGGCCACCGATGGCTCTGATCCCTACGCCGTGCCGCTCGTGGTGTGCGATGTCTGCCATCTGACGGGTGCTCCTCATGCCGGCCACCTGGGGTGGACGGCGAGTCGGGACAGGTCGGAAGCGGGGCTGTGGGGCGAGGCCGGGGGAGCGGGCCCTCCCCGGGGCGAGCCCGGTCCCGGGGAAGGCCCGCATCGGCGGGTCCGGCCGGCCGCGCCGGCCTTCGGTGCCGCGGGTGGCGGTACCGGCAGGATGGGACCAGGTACTGACAAGGCCACTCGCACGGTTCGCGAGCGAATGGAAGGTCTGCCGGCGGCGCACCGGAGTGCGCTGGATTCGGTCCTGTTGGGACACGCGCCGGCTGCCACCCGGTGCGCCACGAGTCTGGCTTCCGCCACCGGGGCCGGGAAGAGTCGATCCGGGTGCTCCATCGCCACCGACGGACGGATCGTTCCCCACCTGCACGACCGGGCAGGGCACTTGGATACGTCGAACAACCACCACGAAAATACCGCGCCGACTGAACAGTTGTGGATGGCCCGGAATGCGGGACACGACCTAGAGTGCCGTGCACTGGAAGGCTGTGCGCCCGGTCCCACGCCGGAATTCCCGCAATGCGCCGGGCCCCACCGAAGAGGCTGCCCCGGCCTCGTTGTCCGGGCGGCGACCGCGCACGTACCTAAGCCCGGGTCCGGCCGGAGCCGAGCGGCTGACCGGGCCATCTATCTGCTGCAGCCGTGGCCTCGGTCCCTGTGCACGAGGCCGCGGCCAGCCGGGAAGTGAGCAGACATGCCAGAGGTAATCGAGAATGCCGTGCCGTCCCCGGGCCTTTCGCAGGGCGGTCTCCGTATTCCTGTCGGAATAGCCGGAACCGGCATGTACGTGCCTTCTCAGGTCGTCCGGAACAGTGACCTGGTGAAGACGCTGGACACGACCGACGAATGGATCAGAACCCGTACCGGAATCCAGGAACGGCGGTGGCTGGAACCGGAATTGACCACGTCGGACATGTGCACGGCCGCGGGCCGTCAGGCACTGGAGAACAGTGGGGTGGCCGCCGAGGACATCGACGCGGTCATCGTCGCCACCTTCACCTACGACCAGCCCCTGCCGTCCACGGCCCTGATCGTCAAGGAGGCGCTGGGGGCGAGCCGTGCCTTCCCGCTGGATCTCAGTCAGGCCGCCTGCGCCGGCGGCGCCTACGGGATGCTGGTGGCCGCTCATCTTCTCCAGAACGACAGCCTGCGCCACGTCCTGGTGATCGGCGCCGAGTGCCTGTCCCGGGTGACCGACCCGGCGGACCGTGCCACGCGGGTGTTCTTCGGTGACGCGGCCGGCGCGGTCGTCATGAGCCGTACGTCACCGGGACACGGAATCCTCTCCTGGGATCTCGACGCCTCCCTCTCGCACGCGGTGGAGATCCGGGCCGGCGGCGCCTCCCTGCCCACCACGCCCGAGACCGCCGCCGAGGGCGGGCAGTACCTCCGGATGGACGGCCGCGCGGTCTGGGCCGAGGCGACGAAGCGGCTGCCGGAGAGCATCCGCGTCACGCTCGGCAGGGCGGGACTTCGGGCGGACGACATCGCCCACTACGTACTCCACCAGGCCAATCTGAACATCGTGCGGGAGGTGATGGACGTGCTGGGCGTCGAGCGGTCCAGGGCCGGGGTCACGGTCGACCGGTACGGCAACACCGGGGCGGCCACGGTGTTCACGGTTCTCCACGAGGCCATGGAGCGGGGCGAGGTCACCGATGGGGATCTGATGATCATCTCGGGGATCGGTGCCGGGTTCGTCTGGGGCACACTCTGCCTGCGGGCCGGGTGACAGCTCATGTACGCCGTTGTGGCCGAGCGGTCCGCGCCGCACGATCCGCTCGCCGGTCTGCGTACCGGCGAGTGGCCCGAGCCGTCCGAGCGGGCGGGGTGGACCACCGTGTCGGTCCGTGCCGCCGCGCTCAATCACCACGACCTGTGGACCCTGCGCGGTGTCGCGGTACAGCCGGGCCAGCTTCCCGTGATCCTCGGCAGCGACGCGGCGGGGGTGGACGAGGAGGGGAACGCGGTCATCGTCTATCCCGTGATCGGCGATCCGCTGGCGGGCGGCGGGGACGAGACGATGGATCCCGCGGTCCAGTTCCTCTCCGTGCACCACCCGGGAACGCTGGCGGAACGCGTGTCGGTGCCCGTGCGCTGTCTGGTTCCCAAGCCCGCCGAGCTCAGCTTCACGGAGGCCGCCTGCCTGCCGGGGGCCTGGCTCACCGCCTACCGGATGCTGTTCGAGAAGTCCGGGGCGGAGCCCGGGTCGACGATCCTGGTGCAGGGCGGCGGCGGAGGCGTCGGGACGGCGCTGGTCAGCCTCGGCCGGGCGGCGGGATACCGCGTCTGGGCGGTCAGCCGTTCCGGGGCCAAGCGTGACCGGCTGGCGGGGCTGGGCGCGGAGCTGGTCCTCGCCCCGGGCGAGCGGCTTCCGCACAAGGTCGACGCGGTCCTGGACACCGTCGGCGAGGCCACCTGGGCCCACTCGCTGAAGGCTCTGCGCACCGGCGGGCGGCTGGTGATCTCCGGCGCGACCACGGGTGGGTTCCCGCCGGCCGACCTGGGGCGTATCTTCGCCAACCAGCTCTCCGTGGTGGGGTCGACCATGGGGACCGCGGCCCAGCTCGCCCGGCTGGCGGCCTTCTGTGTCCGTACCGGTGTACGTCCCGTCGTGGACCGGGTGCTGCCCCTGGGGGAGGCACGGGCCGGCCTCGCCGCCATGGGGGCGGGCGACCTCTTCGGGAAAGTCGTCTTCACGGTCTGACCCGGTCCCGTCGCACGCGTGTGGGCCCGGCCCCGCTTCGTACGGAGCCGGGCCGGGCCCACACGGCCTTGGTCACACGCGGCCGGGCGCTGTCGTCTCGTGCTCCGGCTCCGCCGGCGCCGTGACCGCGGAAGCCGGGGGCTGGGCTTTGCGCGGCAGGAACAGCACGGGCAGCACAGTGATCACGGCGAAGACGAGGACCCACCAGAAGGACGTACTGAACGACTCGCTCAGCGGAGTGCCGACGGGCCTGCCGTCCGTGAGGGCCTGTTGCAGGACGACCGCCGCGACAGCCGTGCCCACCGATCCGCCGAGGCGCTGGAAGATGTTCATCGCGCTGGATGCCCGGGGCATCGCCGCCGGTGCCAGCGACCGGTAGGCGGCCGCCAGGCTGGGCAGCGTGACCACTCCGACGCCGATGCCGCGTACCACCATCGCGATCCCCAGCACGAGTTGGCTGGAGCCGCTGTCCAGCATGACGAACGGGACGGTCCCCAGCACGGTCAGCACCACCCCGGCCAGCGCGATCGGACCGGCGCTCAGCCGGTCCGTGGCCTTGCCGACGAGCACCATCGCGATGACATAGCCGGCCCCCTGCGGAGCCAGCATCAGCCCGGCGTGCAGGACGCTGTCACCGCGGCTCATCTGGAAGTACAGCGGCAGCAGGAACATCCCGCCGAAGAGGGCCGCGTTGAGGGTGAACTGCGTGAGTACGGCGGCGGAGAAGCCGCGGTCCGAGAAGAGCCGCAGGTCGATCAGCGGGGTGCGGCGGGTACGCAGCGCGTGTACGGCGAAGGCCACGATCAGGACCGCACCGGACAGGGTCCACGGCAGGCTGCCGGCGCTCGCGAAGCCGTCACCGGCGCTCTCGGCCATTCCGTACAGCAGCAGCGCGAGGCCGGGGGAGAGGAGCAGCAGTCCGAGCACGTCGAGACGTGTCTCCTTGGACGGCCGGTCGGCGGGGAGCTTCACCCAGGCCAGCACGATCGCGGCCAGTCCGATCGGAATGTTGATGAAGAAGATCCACCGCCAGCTCAGCTCGTCGACGAACAGGCCGCCGATCACCGGGCCGATCACCGGGGCGAGCATCGCGGGTACGGAGACGACGGCCATGACCCGGCCCATCCGGCTGGGGCCGGCCGCCCGGGCCAGCATGGCCTGGGCCATCGGCATCACCATGCCGCCGCCGAGCCCCTGGACCACCCGGAAGGCGATCAGGCTCTCCACGGACCAGGCGATGCCCGACAGCACGGAGCCGATCAGGAAGAGCGCCTGGGCGGCGAGCCACATGCGCTTGGCGCCGAAGCGCTCCATGGCCCATCCGGAGAGTGGCACCACCAGGGACAACGCCAGCAGATAGCCGGTGATCGTCCACTGGATCGAGTCGAGTGTGGAGTTGAACTCGTGCGAGAGCGTGTCGATCGCGACGTTGACGATGGTGCCGTCCAGCAGCGTGGTCACGGCTCCGAGGACGAGCACACCGCACAGCCACCACAGCTGTGCGTCGATACGGCTGTCCTGCGCCGCGCCCGGGGGCGAAGGCGTCTGTTGGGTCATGGCGGGATCCCCTCCGAGCGGTGGTGCGGGCTTACAAAGTTAGACGGTGTCGTCTAGATTTGAATAGTAGAGTAGGTCATCCAAGAGGCAAGCCGGTGCCAGTCCGGGAGGCAGAGCGGTGGCAGTGACGCGGAAGACCGGGGCTTCGGGCCCTGTCGCGGTGGCGGGCCCGCCCCCGCGCAGGACGCACGGGGGCAGGGACCGCAGGGCGCAGATCCTGGAGGCGGCCGCCCTTGTCTTCCTGCGGGACGGCTTCGCGCGGGGCAGTGTCGACGCGATCGCCGTGCAGGCGCGGGTCGCGAAGCAGACGCTCTACAACCACTTCGGCGACCGCGACGCGCTGGTCAGGAGCGTCGTCGTGCACGCGATGGATCCGCTCGCCGCGCAGTTCCACGCGGTGCTGAGCGAAACCATCGCGACCCACGACTGCGCCGATCTCGAAGCGCAGTTCCTCGACTTCGGACGCCGCTGGGTGCGCCTGATGCTGTGTGACGACACGGCCGCACTGCGCTGGCGCATCCTTGTCGACGCGCCCTTGGAGGAGTGCCTGAGGGTGGCGCTGCGCGGTGTCGACCAGGAGGCGAGCGTCCGTGACATCGCCGAGCAGCTGGCGCTCCTCGGGCGGGCCGGCCGCCTGTCCGTACCCGATCCGGAGGTCGCGGCGCGTCAGTTGCGCGCCCTGCTGATCGGCGAGGCGCAACTGGTCTCCGCGCTGGGACAGGTGACCCTCGACGACGCCGGGATCGACCGGATCGTCGACCGGGGCATCGGCATGTTCATGCGAGCTTACGGACGATGACCTCGGCCGGGTCGACAGGTGTCTGGACGAGCACGTCCACGTACACCGGTACCGGACGGGGCCGCAGCCGCCGCATCATCGGCACCTCCACCCATCGGTACGCGGCCCACGCGGCCAGCGAGCAGACGGCCAGACACCCGAGGACGACCGGCCCGACCAGCCAGGTGGGCAGGGCGGCCTCCTTGCCGTCGAGTACCCCGGCGGCGGCGAGAGCCGGCCGCAGCCCCGTCGAGAGCACCGCCAGGATCAGCAGCTGGAACACGTACAGGCAGTACGAGATCTCACCGAGGAAGAGCGCGGCCCGCGAGCGCAGCGGAGACCACCGGCCGCGGATGTCGGCCGTGGCCAGTGCCCCGATCAGGACCAGGAACGGCAGGAAGGTGCCCGCTTCGTGCTGGAGGCGTGGCGGGAGCTGGAGATTGACCACGAAGCCCGCCAGGCAGATGACCAGGGCCCAGCGGACGCCCGGTCCGCGCCACTTCCCCTCGCGTACCAGCAGCGCGGCGGCGACGCCGGCGACGAACTCCAGCAGCCGGAACCCCGGGAAGACATAGGTGAACCAGTACGGGAAGGGCCCGCCGACCGGACCTGTCGGGATCATCTCCTCGGCGGGGTAGGGCAGTTGGACGGCGGCGCCCGCCGTGTAGGGCAGAACGAACGAGAGGACCACGGCCGCGCCGATCACGAGATGCAGCGTCCTGGCCCCGGCCCGGCGCAGCAGCAGGAAGACGACCGGCATCATGAGATAGAAGAACGCCTCACAACTCAGCGACCAGGTGACCGGGTTGAGGCCGAAGTAGTGGCTCTGGTCGAAGGACCAGGACTGGAGCAGGGTGAGATGGAGGCCGACGTTCGGCAGGCTGGGCGTGTCGCCCATCGCGGAGAACATCAGGAACGCCAGCACGGTCGAGAGGAGGTAGACCGGATAGATCTTGGCGAACCGCCGCTGCCAGAAGCGGCGCACGGTGTCGCTCTCCGGCCGGTAGGTCCAGGCGAGTACGAAGCCGCTCAGAATGAAGAAGCCGCTGACGCCGATCGTGCCGGTGCCGAAGAGCGTGCGCAGGACCACGTCGGCCGGCCCCGGATCGTCGGCACCCACTTCGGTCCCGAGTCTCAGCGCGGCTATGTGTTCCCCGAATACGAGTAACGCCAGCCACCAGCGCAGACCGGTGAGGGAATGGAGCCTGGCGGCGCCCGTGTGGACGGGGGCGGGGTGTGCGGAACTCATGAAGACCTCCAGAACGGTAGATGCCGCCGGCCGCTCGGGAAGAGCGGCCGGCGGCCTGGTGGGAACGTGGGTCAGACGGACCTGGGGGCGTCCGGTACCGGGACGGGGAGCTGCGGTGCGGCGACACCGGAGTCGGTGAACGCCTTCTGGAACGCTCCGATCGCCTGGGTGACGAACTCGGTCCGGTGGGACACCACCCAGTCGCGGGAGTCCTCGAAGCCGCGCAGCGATCCGTCGAACTGCGGCGCCACATACCGCGCGAGGAGTTCGAGGCTGCGTCGGGCGTTCTCCCTGGACGCCCAGTCGGCGCCGGTGACCAGCAGCTTGCCGAACCCTCCGCTGCTCGCGTGCAGGTTCTCGATGGACTCGGTGACCTCTTCGGGCGAGCCGACGATCGCCGCGCCCGACTTCACCAGCGCTTCGATCTCACGGCCGGGTTCGATGCCGAGCGCGTCGACCGGGAGTCCGACGATGTCGCCGAAGTAGCCGCGCATCCAGGCCGCCGCACCGGCCCGCAGGTCCTCCATGGCCCGCTGACGCGATTCGGCCACATAGACGTTGACGACCAGACGCCAGTCGTCGCGGCTGACGGCGGTGCCGTTGGCCTCGGCCGCCTCCTGCGCGTACGCCCACTGGCGGCGCAGGTCCGGCGCGGTCCCGCCGGGCCGGGGCGAAGCGAAGGACAGCGGGCTCAGCCCATGACGGCCGGCCAGTTGCATGCTGTGCGGGGAGGCCGCGCTGGAGATGGCGACCTCGATCCCCTCGCGGCGGTACGGCCGGTGCTGCAACCGCGCGTCGCGGACGGTGAACCAGTCCGTCTCCCGGGTCACCGGCGCCCGGCCCGCGAGCAGTTGGAGGACGACTTCGAGCGACTCCCCGGTCATCCTGCGCTGTTCGCCGGGTGCGATGCCGAGCATGTGCGCGTCGCCGGGGGAGGAGCCCGCGCCCACGCCGAGCATCACCCGGCCGCGCGTCATGTGGTCGAGCTGGACGATGCGCGAGGCCACCATGAACGGATGGTGATAGGGGAGGCTGGTCACACCGGTGCCGAGCTTGATGTGCCGGGTGCGTTCCGCCGCCGCCGCGAGAAAGATCTCGGGGGAGCCGATGGTGCCCCAGCCGCCCGAGTGGTGTTCCCCGACCCAGGCTTCGGCGAAGCCGAGCTGGTCGAGCCACTCGACCAGCTCCAGGTCCCGCCACATCTGGAGGGTCGGGTTCTCGCCGGGCGGGTGGAGGGGCGACAGGAAAGCCCCGAAGCCGATGTGCGGCCTGGTCATACGCGTATCTCCTCGTGGTTCCCTGCCCCGGGGTGCTCACCGGGGGGTGCGGCGGGGATACGGTCCCCGACCAGCCGTTGCCAGATACGTGCGCCGCGCTCCGCGAGCTGCGGGTGGCCCTCGAACACCGTCGCCAAGGCGGCGCGGCACGCGGCCGGGGTCTCCACCTTGCTGCTGCGTTCCGTACCGTGGGCCGTCTCGATGAGCAGGTCGTTGACGAGGGTGACCTTGCCTTCGGGCGTCACGCGCGAGCACATCAGGGTGCGCGGGATCGGTGAGTCGTTCTCCGGGTTCAGGTAGAGATCCACGATCTCGCCGAAGTGCCGGGCGCCGCGCGGGTCGAGCGTGAACCGGTGGATGGGGGCCCACCGGCCGCTCGTGCCCCTGCGCTGCGCGGTGAACTCCGCACCTTCCTGGTGCACACGGAAGTCCCATCCCCGTTCGCGCCGTACGGCGCCGTCGAGGCCGACCGGGCCGACCGCCGTGAGCTGCGAGTAGGCGACGTCGACGAGCCAGCGTGCGTGGTCGAGGCGGACCAGGAGCACCATGTGGTCCCCGGTGTCCGTGTACGTGCGGTCCTGCGGCAGCCACGGCCGCGAGGCCAGGGTGGTGACGTCGTACCCGAGGGCGGAGAGGAGGGCGGCGAAGAGGTTGTTGACCTCCATGCACGCCCCGCCCTGACGACGGGTGACCACCTTCTCGAAGACGCCGGCGGCGTCGATGGCCGGCTTGATCCCGTCCGGCCCGTCCAGCAGCTCGAAAGGGACGCTCCGTACATGCGCCCAGCACAGGGCCCGCAGCACCTTCATCGTGGGCTCCAGCGGGCCCTCGTATCCGATGCGCGCCAGGTACGCGGTCAGATCCAGCTCTGCCACGCGCCGCTCACCTGCCAGCACCGGGCAGGTGAGCGGCGCGGGCGAGCGTCTCGCGGATCTCCGGCTGACCGAGGGCCAGCGGAGCGAAGTCCGGCAGGTGCCCGCCGCCTCCGGAGCTCTGGTCACCGCTTCCGGAGCTCCGGTCACCGCTCTCGGAACTCTGACCGCCGCCCTGGGGATTCCGCGCGGCCAGTGCGCTCAGGTGCGCTTCCTGCATGTCCTGGAACGCCGACACGAACGGCCTGCGCTTCTGTTCGAACCGCTTCAGCGGAGCGCTGTCGGAGCGGGCCAGCGCCTCGTCACAGGCTTCGGCGAGACATGCGGCGTCCTGGAGCGAGAGATTCAGCCCTTGTCCGCCGTAGACATGGACGCCGTGCGCGCTGTCACCGACGAGCAGGACGTTCCCGGCGACCCAGCGTTCCGGGCGGACGATGTGGTGGGGGAACTCCCTGATCTGATCCCAGCCATGGGTGTGGGCACGGATCCAGTCGGCCGCCTCGGGGACACCCTCCGCGTAACGGTCCACCAGCGCCGACAGCTCTCCCCCCGTGGCGCGTTCGGCCTGTTCTGGCCCGGTGATCCAGACGAAGAGAAGCTGACCGTCCGCGATGGGCGTGCCGAGCATGTAGCCGTCGGCGGTGAAGAAGGCACGCATCACCCCGCCCCAGAACGCCGGCATGGGCACCCGGAGTTCGAGATATCCGCGGGGGAACGCCTTCACTTCCGAGGAGATGCCGGCCATCTCACGGACCGCGGAGCGCTTGCCGTCGCAGCCGACGACCAGGGAGGGGTGGAGCGTACGCGTCCCCTCACCGGTCTCGAGCCGTACGCCTCGCAGGCCGGGGTCTTCCCCGTCGCGCTCGGGCAGGCCGTGCACCGTGGCCTCGTAGACGATGTCGACCCCGGGGGTGCGGCGCACGGCGTCGGTGAGGACGTCCCGCAACTGCGTGATGGACACGGGCAGCGCGTAGGCGACCGGGGCCGCGGGCAGGTCGGCGTAGGCATACGCGGCGACGGTCGAACCGCCCGCGGACACCTCGCCATGCGTCACGGGCGTCGTGTTCTTGGCCAGATCGGGCAGCAGCCCGAGGCCGTCGAGCACACCGAGGGTGGCCGGCTGGAGGATGGGGCAGATTCCGTTACCGGGCGACGGCTCGGGAGCGGGCTCGCGCTCGATGAGCAGGACGCGCCGCCCGCGCTGCCCGAGCAGCAGCCCGAGCAGGAGGCCGGCCGGTCCCGCACCGACGATGGCGACCTCCGGACCGGCCTCGCCGGCTTCCGGGAGAGGACTCGTCGCGGAGTCCGTGAACGGTTCAGGCATGGGTGCTCTCCACCTCGCGTGGCCGGCCGAAGGCCGGTACGGAAACGTTGTCGGCGAGCCGGGCGTACCCGCCCGTGTAGAAGACGAGCGGCTTGCGTCCGGCCCGCCCCTGATGGACGGCCGTCACCCGGCCCAGGACGAGCGTGTGGTCCCCGCCGGGGTACGTGGCTTCGACACCGCACTCGAACGCGGCCAGCGCCTCGGCGGCCAGCGCGTCCTCACTGGCTCCGGCGCACGAGCCGAGCCGGTCGAACGCCTCCGCCCCGCGGGGCCGGTCCTGGCGCGAGAAGAGCACCGACAGATGCTGCTGCTCCTCGGAGAGCACGCTCACGGAGAACGTGCCCCCGTCCCGCAGCCGCTGGTGCAGCCGGCCGGCGGTGCGCACACTCACCAGGAGCAGCAGGGGGTCGAGCGAGACCGACGTCATCGAATTGGCGGTCATCGCCTCGGTGGACGCTGCCGTGCCGCAGGCGACGACGGTGACACCGGTGCAGAACCGGCCCATGGCCTGACGAAAATCTGCCCGTTCCGACCGGATTCGCTCGTGGTCAATGGCCGAACTCATAGGGCGCCCACCTTCCTCTCAGTCGTGGACGCCATCCTTCATTACCTGCGAAAGAGCACAAGTCCCATCGGTACAGGTCGAATACACAGGCATATTCAGCGCCCCCATAACACCTGCCCGACCGGATGAGTACGGGGTACCCGTTCGGGGCAGCCAATTGGCCTCACCAGTCGGCCACTCACGTCCAGTCAGCCCTTTGTGCCGCACGGAGGAGGGGGGTTTGCCTCCTTGACCGCGCCCCGCCGGATTACCTAAATTCCTCGGCATCCGCTGCGCCACAGGAACAGGAAGCGGTCCTGCCCGAATGCGTGGCGCCATCGGCCGAAAGTCAGCCCCGGGTGTCCGCGGAAGAATTTATCGTCCATGAAGGGCGGCCATTCATATGCCCAGATCCCTTTCCAGCGGAAGGGAACTACGTTTCAGTCGGCTCTCCCGCAGAGGCGACGAGCGGTATCTGTTCATTCCGCTGGACCACTCCGTTTCCGACGGACCGGTCGTCGACGCCGATGGATTCGACCGTCTCATGGGCGCGCTCGTCGCGGGCGGCGCCGACGCGGTCATCGTCCACAAGGGCCGGGCCCGCTCCATCGATCCGCGCCACCTGCGGGAGTGCGCGCTGATCATCCATCTCAGCGCGGGCACCGCCCGGGCGGCCGACCACCACGCCAAGGTGCTCGTCGGCAGCGCGGAGGACGCGGTGCGGCTCGGCGCCGACGCCGTCAGCGTGCACGTCAACGTGGGCTCCGAGACGGAGAATCAGCAGCTCGCCGACCTCGGCCTGATCGCGACCGAGTGCCAGCGGTGGAGCCTGCCGTTGCTCGTGATGATCTACGCCCGCGGACCGCGGGTCGTGGACTCCCACGACCCCGGCCTGCTCGCCCATGTGGTGAACATCGCCGCCGACCTGGGCGCCGACCTGATCAAGACGTCCGCCGCCGTACCGATGAGCAGGATGGCCGACGTCGTGGCGAGCTGCCCGGTCCCGGTCCTGGTGGCCGGCGGCCCGCAGGACGGCAAGGACCTCCTGCTGTACGCCCAGACCGCACTGGACGCCGGGTGCAGCGGACTGGCCGTCGGCCGGCGGGTGTTCAGCAGTCCTGACCCCGAGCGTCTCGTGCGGGAACTCGCCGACACCGTTCACCCGCGGCGCGACCAGGGCGGGCTGCCGCTCTCCGTGTCCGAGCTGTACGACACGGCCACCTCCTCCTGATCCGGCCCGCGCCCCGCGTCGCTTCCACTCCTCCCGAGGGACTCCTATGAAATTCGCCTGGATCGACATCCGTTCCGTCGCCCCCGCACAGGTCGCCGCCGTCGTCGACGCGGCCATACACGCCCGGCTCGACGGCATCGTCGACTCCCGCACCGAGATCCTGGCCACCCTGCCGCCCACGATGAGGAAGGTGCTCCTGCCGGCCGGGTCCGACGCCCGGAAACACCAGGAGCCGGACAGCACACCGGATGAGGACGGCCCCACCGCCTCGCCCGTGGACCTCGTCGCCGTGCCGGTCACCGACGACGCCGAGCTCAACGGCCTGCGCCTCAAGCACCTGTCGGGCGAGAAGGGCGCGACCGCCTACGTCGAGGTCATCGACCAGTACACGCTCGACCTCGCCTGCGGCGCCGCCAGTGTCCTCCCGTACACCGTTGTGAAGTTCCGCGACCCGACCAAGATCCCGCTGGAGATCGTCATCGCGGCCGCCGACCGCTCCGAGGGCCAACTGGTCTGCGAGGTCACCTCGCTGGAGGAGGCCGAGATTGTCGTCGGCGTACTGGAGAAGGGCTCCGAGGGCCTGATGATGGCGCCGACGGGCGCCGATGACGTCTTCCGGCTCGCCGAGCTGCTGGCGATCAGGACCGAGCCGCTCGACCTCACCGCGCTGACGGTCGAGTCCATCGAGCACTCCGGCATGGGCGACCGCGTGTGCGTCGACACCTGCACCCACTTCGAGAAGGACGAGGGCATCCTCGTCGGCTCGTACGCACACGGTTTCGTGCTCTGCGTCAGCGAGACCCACCCGCTGCCCTACATGCCGACGCGCCCCTTCCGTGTCAACGCCGGCGCCCTGCACTCCTACACGTACGGAGTGGACAACCGCACCAACTACCTCAGCGAGCTGCACGCCGGGTCGACGGTCCTGGGCGTGGGCGCCGACGGCCGTACCCGCCGGATCGCCGTCGGCCGGGTCAAGCTGGAGTCCCGGCCGCTGCTGACCATCAGGGCGACGTCCCCGGACGGCATCGAGGTCAGCCTGACCGTCCAGGACGACTGGCACGTACGGGTCCTCGGCCCCGGCGCCACCGTCCTCAACGTCACCGAACTCAAGGCCGGTGACCAGCTGCTCGGTTACACGCCGACCGACAAGCGGCACGTGGGCTGGCCCGTCGCCGAGTTCTGCATCGAGAAGTAGCCGACCGCTCGGGTGCGCCCCGCTCCGGGCGCGCACCCGCGGTACCGAGTCCGGAAAGTGGGATCTCCATGGAGAACGCGCCGCTCAAAAGCTGGATCGCGGACATGCTGGCGGGGCAGGCCGAGGAAACGCTCTGGGCCCGCGCGCGGTCCGGGGTGACCTGGGGCCGACTGCGCTCGAAGGTGACGGAACTGGAACGGCTCTTCGAGATCCAGGGCGTCAAGTCAGGATCGACCGTGGCCGTTCAGATGGTGCCCAGCTTCACCTACCTGTGGACGGTCCTCGCGCTGTGGTCGCGCGGGGCGCAGATCATGCTCATGGATCCACGGCTCACCAGGATCGAGGTGGACCGGCTGCTCACCCTGTGCGAACCGCAGTATCTGATGAGCTCGGGGTCCTCCGGAGCGGTCCGCGTCGTCTTCCAGGACGAGTGCGAGATCCAGGTCGAGGTCCGTCGCGGCGGCCACCCGGCTGTCACCCCGCACGCGCTGCTCCAGTTCAGCTCAGGCTCCACCGGCCACCCGAAGATCATCGGCCGCACCGCCGGCTCGCTGCTCGCGGAGGTCGGCCGCTTCGGCGGGCTGCCGGAGATGCCCCGGGCCGGAGAACGGGTGCTGCTGGGAAACTCCCTGACGCACTCGTTCGGACTGATCGGCGGTGTGCTCCACGCACTCGCCGTGGGCGCCGGCATTCTGTTCACCGTCAACGGCCGGCCCCGGACGCTGCTGTCCACCCTCGCCGACGCCGAGGCGCAGGTCCTGTTCGGCGTCCCGTTCCACTTCGAGCTTCTCACCCGGATCTCCGACGAGGTGCCTCTCCCGCACCTGCGGCTGGCCGTCTCCGGCGGTGAAGCCATCCGCCCCGAGGTGTACCGGCGGTTCAAGGAGCGGTACGGGGTACGGATCGGCCAGGCGTACGGCATGACCGAGACCGGGATCATCGCCACCGACCTGACGGGCGCGCACGAACCGCCCGCGGTGGGCTTCCCGGTCCCCGGCACCGAGATCCGGGTCCGCTCGGGCGAGCTTTACGTCCGTACGGACGAGTCCCCCTACCTGTACGCGAACGACGTCGGCAGCCGGTACACGGACGGCTGGCTGCGCACCCACGATCTGTGTGACGTCGACGACAGGACCGGTGTCCTGTCCGTCCACGGACGCACCGACTCCCTGGTGGTGATCGGCGGGCTCAAGGTGGACCTCGGGGAGGTCGAACTGGCTCTGGCCGAACACCCGGACGTCACCGAGGCCGTGGTCCTCTTCACCAGCACCATCGAGGCGTTCGTCGGCACGAACGGCAGGACCACCGCCAGAGAACTCCACACCTGGTGCTCCGAGAGACTGAGCCAGTACAAGATCCCGCGCCGCTTCCAGCTCGCGCCCGCCGTTCCCCGTACCAGCAACGGGAAGCTCGTACGCAACCGCGAGCTGCTGCTGACCCGGATGAGTGCGCAGACGTCGTCGCCGCTCGGCCTGAGCGAGGCCGGAAAGTGATCGTCACTCCCCTGCTGCGCGGCGCTCTGTGCGCCAACGCCCATCCGGACGGCTGCGCGGAGCGCGTACGCCGGGACATCGCGTACGTGCAGCGGCGGCCGGAGCTCCCCGGCGCGGACCGTCCGCGTTCGGTCCTTGTGGTCGGGGGTTCGGCCGGCCTGGGGCTCGCCACCCGGATCGCCGTCTCCTTCGGCGCCCGCGCCGCCACCCTGAACGTGTGCCTGGAGAGCCCCGGCACACCCACCCGCACCGGGACCGCCGGCTGGTACAACACGGCCGCCCTGGAGAAGGAGTCCCGCCGCGCCGGCCTGTATGCCCGTACCGTCGTCGGCGACGCGTTCAGCGACGAGGCCAAGGACCGGACGGCCCGGACCATCCGCGAGGACCTCGGCACGGTGGACCTGGTCGTCTACAGCGTGGCGGCGCCGCGGCGCACCGATCCGGAGACCGGCCAGGTACGGCGCTCCGCTCTCAAGACGCTCGGCAAGCCGTTCACCGCCAAGACGTTCGACAGCTCCACCGGCACGGTCGGCCTGGCGACGGTGGAGCCGGCGTCCGACGACGAGGTCCGCGACACGGTCGCCGTCATGGGCGGCGACGACTGGCGCCGCTGGATGGACACACTGGGCCGCGCGGGCGTCCTCGCGCCCGACGTCACCACGCTCGCGTTCAGCTACATCGGCAACGCCGCGCTCGCACCGACGTACCGCGCCGGAACCCTGGGGCGGGCCAAGGAGCACCTCGAAGCCACGGGACGCATACTCGACGCCGGACTCCGCCCCGGCGGGCGCGCCCTCACCGCCGTGATGCGGGCCATGGTCACCCAGGCCAGCCAGGTCATCCCCGCCCAGACGCTCTACACCGTGGTACTCGGCCAAGTGATGAGCGAGCTCGGCCTTCAAGAGGGTCCGATCGAGCAGGCACACCGGCTGCTCACCGAACGGCTGTACCCGCGTACGGATCACGGGATGACGGCCGGCACCCACCGTCCCACGACGGACGGGCTGGGACGGCTGCGGCTGGACGACCTGGAACTGCGGCCGGACGTTCAGGCGGAGGTCGACCGCCGGCTCGGGCTCGCGGACAGCGCCACCATCGGACAGCTCGGCGCCCCCGCTTCGTACCGCGCGGAATCGCTGGCCCTCAACGGCTTCGGACTGCCCGGTGTCGACTACGCGGCGGAGACGGACCCCGTCCGTGAACTCTTCAACCACGTACGGGTGAACGGCGCGCCCGCGGTCGCGCGGCGCCGCGTCCCCCGGAGCTGAACCAACTCGCCCACCGACAAGGAGAACCGCTGTGGAGTCACAGATCCGCTCGTTCGTCATCGGCATCATCGGCGAGATCGACCCGACCGTGGACGACACGGTCTCCGACGACCTGCCGCTCGGTCCCGGCGGTCTCGAACTGGAATCCCTCGCCCTCGTTGAACTCCTTGTGCAGGTGGAGCACGAGTACGGGGCCGAGATCCGGGACGAGGATCCGGCCGCCCAGCCGACCGCCACGCTCGGAGAGTTCGTCGCGGCGGTCGCCCGGAGCAGGGACGGCGTGTCCACGGAGACGACCGCGTGATCACGACCGACGAGATCCGCAGACTGCTCACACACCATCAGATCGTGCCCGCCTCGCTGGAAGAGCTGGGCGAGGACACACCGATCACACTCGACTCGCTGGCACTGGTGTGGTTCCAGCACGTACTGGACGAGGAGCACGGTATCGGCGTCGACCCGTACGGCGCGGACCTCGACCACTTCACCTCGGTACGCGGCATCCACACGTTCCTCTCGGCGGCCGGGCCCGCGGGGAACGCCGCCGGGCCGCACGCCGGGACCGGGAACGGCGGCCCCGATGCCCACTGACATCAGGATGCCCACTGACATCAGGGTGACCGGGTACCAGACCTTCACCGCGTTCGGCGCCGGCGCCGGTGTGCTGCGGGACCATGTGTTCTCCGGACGCTCCGCGTTCGCGCCGGTGGAGCGCTTCGACACCGGCCCGTTCCGCAACGCGTACGGCGCCACCCACGGCGGCCGGGGCGCTCCGCCCCGGCAGCTCGAGACCATCCTCGACTGCGCGCGCGGGGCGCTGGCCGCGGCCAAGCTGGACCCGGCGGCCGTGGACGGGCGGCGGGCCGCGGTACTCATCGGCACCCAGGGCGACTTCACCGGCATCCACCATTTCTGGCAGGACACCGCGGCCGACCGGGATCCTGACCCCGCCGACACGCACCGCAGCTTCGCGGGAGGCATACCCGCGGCGGTGGCCGGGGCACTCGGATTCACCGGACCCGGGCTGGCCTTCATCAACGCGTGCGTCGCCTCGGCCAACGCGGTCATCCACGCGTGCCGTCTGATCGCGGCCGGCCAGGCCGATGTCGCCGTCGTCGGTGGTGTGTATCTGGTCGACGAGGAGCAGTTCGCCAAATTCGACTCCGGGCGCACCTTCGCCAAGGACGGACGGCTGCGTCCGTTCGCCCGGGGACGCAGCGGGATGCTGCTGGGCGACGGCGCCGCGGCCCTCGTCCTGGAGTCGGAGGAGCACGCGCTGCGCCGTGGCGCCCGGAGCCTGGCCCGTATCCCCGGCTTCGGCATGGCCGCCGACGCCCACCATGTCGTACAGCCGCATCCGAAGGGACTCGGGATGAGCCGGGCGATCGGACGCGCCCTGGACAGGGCGGCTGTCGCGCCCGAGGAGATCCCGTACGTCAACGCGCACGGCACCGGTACCCGGCTGAACGACCCGGCCGAGACCGCGGGCCTGCACGCCGCGTTCGGCGCGCACGCCCCCCGGCTCATGGTCAGCTCCACCAAAAGCATGACCGGACACATGCTGGAGGCCACCGGCGCGGTGGAACTCGTCATCAGCCTCATGGCGCTGGAATCCCAGACCGTGCCGCCCACCGCCGGATTCGACGAGCCCGACCCCGAGTGCGATCTCGACTACGTGCCGAACGAGCCGCGGTCGGCGGAGCTGCGGCGTGTGCTGTCCCTGAACGCCGGTTTCGGCGGACTGAACACCGCGATCATTCTGGAGCAGTTGTGAGAGCACCCGCTGTCCCGCACCCCGCCGACCCCGGAGGAGCCCGCGCCGGCCGGCCGTCGCCGCGCGTGGTTGCGGCGGCGAGCCTCGCACCGGGCGCGGAGGGGACCGAGCTGCCGGCGGTGCCCGGGTTCATCGCCTCCAGCTTCAACCCGCTGGTGCGGGAGACCGTACGGCGCTGCCTCGGTGAGCCGGGGGATCCCGCGCGTCCGAATCCGCTTGTCGCGCCGTACGCCGACAGGACGGCCCTCGTCCTCGCCACCGTGGCGGGCGACGCCACGACCTCGGACCTGGCCAGCCGGAAGCTGGTGAGCGGACGCGTACACAATCCGCTGCTCTTCTTCCAGTCGGTCACCACGTCGATCCTGGGACATCTCACCATCGAGTACGGACTCACCGGACCGGTCTCCTGTCTGGCCGCGGACAGCGATGCCGGCGAGGAGGCGCTGCGGGCGGCCGAGCTGCTGCTGGAGGACGAAGACCTCGACCAGGTGCTCGTCATCGCGGTGGAGCTGGCCGCCAACCCCCGTACCAGGGCCGCCTTCGGCCATCTCGCCGCCTCGGGCGGCACAGGAAGGCCGCCGGAGGGCGATCACGCGGTGGCGCTCCTCCTGCGGGGCGCCGGGGGTGCGGGCATCGCGCTGCCGGCGGCCGGGGACAGACGGGAGTGGCCCGACCCCGGATCGTTCCGGGCCCTGGCCACGCTCGCCGACCGGGTATCAGGACAAGCCGCGCGAGGAGAAGAGGCATGAAGCAGTCACTGGCTGAGCTCATGGCCGGTTTGCCGACGGAGCTGGCGGCGGAACAGCTCATCCACCGGCTGGGCATAGAAGTCACGGAGTGGACCCGGGAGCGCGTGGTCGCGACCATGCCCGTGGCCGGGAACCGTCAGCCGTACGGACTCCTGCACGGCGGCGCGAACGCCGCGCTCGCCGAGACGCTCGGTTCCCTCGCCGCGGGCGCGTATGTGGCGCCCGACGGGATGCTCGTCGGGCTCGAACTGAGCTGTACGCATCATCGGGCCGCCCGCCAGGGGCTGGTGACGGGTGTCTGCGAACCGCTGCACCAGGGATCCCAGGTCGGCACCTACCAGGTGACGATCAGGGACGACCGGGACCAGCTCGTCTGCACCGCGCGGCTGACGTGCCTGCTGCGCAAGCGGCCGGGGCGCTGACCCGTGGCCGGGCTTTCTCGAGGGCAACAGCGTGAGGACACCAGCGTGGTGACCGGCCGGCATCCGGTGACCGGTCCCGATGTCGTACGGTTCCGCTCCCTGCTGGCCGAGGCGGACAGATCGCTCCTGGGCGGACCGGGAGCCACCGGGGGCGCCGGCGGAGCACCGTCACCGCTCGGGCTGCTGGCCGCCCTCGCGCTGCGCGTGAGTGACCGTCTGTTGTCCGCCACAGGGCTTCGCGACGGCGTGGTGCCGATCCATGGAGCGCAGCGGCTCCGGGTGCTGCGGCCCGTCCTCGCCGGGGACGTCCTTCTCTCCACTGCCTCCGTCGCGTCGGTGAAGCCGCTCGGCGCGGGGATCGCCACCGAGGTGGTCGTGGGGTTCACGGCCGAGACCGGCGATGTGCTCGCCGAATCCACCGCGCTGCTGGTGCACGGCCCTCCGCCGACGGGCCCGACTCCTGCCGCTGGGCCCGCCCGCCCGGCCGGCCCTCCTGCCGCGCGTGCCGAGAGCGCCGCCGGGGAGGAGGCCCCACGGACCTCGTCGTTCGCCGTGACCCGCGCGCTCCTGCGGGAGTACGCCGAGGTGTCCGGGGACCACAACCCCATCCATCAGTCGCAATCCGCCGCCCGTGCGGCAGGCTTCTCCGACGTGATCGCCCACGGCCTGCTCACCTTCGCCCTGGCCGGGCACCACCTCGCCGGCTTCGCGGGGGAGGACCGGGTGAGCGAACTCCGGCTGCGCTTCGCCAGGCCCCTGGTCGTCCGGCCCGGCGGTGCGGTGGTCTCGGTGTCCGACAGCCCGGTGCCGGGCCACGACCCCGACGGCCGTGTCCTGAGAGCCGTGGACGGCGACGGCACGACGTTCGCCACGGGACGGGCCGTGCTGCTGCGGCGGCACGACCCGGACAACGCCTAGACGATCAATTCCAAGGGGTCGGTGATCGTACGTTCCCGTTCCCGGACCGTCAGGAGGCGCTCAAGCGGGCCATCGCCTGGTAGAGCTGCTGATTGGTGAGCGGCGGGTCCTCAAGCGTGCTCTCACCGCGGTAGCGGAGGGACTCGAGGATCAGCATCAGCTGTCGGCGCCACGCTTGGGGAGCGATATCGGCAGTGGCTTCGATGATCCGGCTGTTCGCCCATGTCACCGCGATGAGGTCGCCGATCGTCAGGTCCTGGCGAGCGACCTTCGCGTCCTGGGCCCGCTTCAAGATGCTCTCCATCGCCTCGCAGACCCGATCATGCATCGCCTCGGTTTCCTCGCTGGAGGGAAACCGCATCGAGACGAAGTCGTTGAAGCCGCGGTCGCCCGCTTGCATCCCGCAGAGCGCCTCAAGGTAGGAGCTCAATCCGACCCAGGGGTCTTCGGCCGTGAGCGCGATCTCCGCAGCGGCCATGAAGGATTCAAACTTGTCTTCGAAGGCTGCCAGGAGCAGGTCGACCCGCTTGGGGAAGTGCCGGTACAGGGTTCCGATCGCGACGCCCGCGTTCTTGGCGATGTGCTCCAAGGAGGCGTTGATGCCCTGCTCCGCGAACGCCGACCGCGCGGCCTCGATGATGCGTTCACGGTTGCGTGCCGCGTCGCGGCGAAGGCGTGGAGCGGCCGAGTCCTGAAGCGCTTTTCTCACCGGACCAGGGTACAAGGTGAGGCATCCCTCACCACGGCACCGTCACGGCGCCGGTCACGGACGGGTGGGCGCCGCGCCGCCGCCGGGCTCTCATACACCGGAACCCGACGCGCTCTCATACAACGGTGCGGCCACCGTTCACATCCAGCGTCGCGCCCGTCACGAACCGCGCCTCATCGCTGACGAGGAACGCGATGGCCGCGGCGATGTCTTCCGGGTCGGCGACGAAACCCAGCGGGGCCTGCGCAGCGAGCTGCCGCAGCCCCTCTCCGAGGGCCTCGGATCCCGGGGTACGGGTCGGGCCGGGGCTCACGGAGTTCACCCGTACCCCGGCCGGGCCGAACTCGGCCGCCCAGCTCTTGGTCAGCAGGTCCAGCGCCGCCTTGCTCGCCCCGTAGACGGCCAGGCCCGGGAGCGCGAGTTCGGCGGCCAGCGTGGACACGTTGACGATCGCTCCACCACCCCGTGCCGCCATGGCCGGCGCAATGCTCGCAACCAGGTAGAACGGGGCCTTCAGGTTGGTGGCAAGCACGGCGTCGAATGTCGATTCATCGGTGCCCGCGGTCGGTCCACCGGCCCCGATCGCGGCGTTGTTCACCAGGATGTCGAGGGATCCGCCGACGGACTCGGTGGCCTTGGCCGCGAGTTCCGCCGCGGACCGCGCGTCCCGCAGGTCGGCGCCGACAAACTGGGCTGCTCCTCCCTCGGCCCGAATCTGCTCCACTACCTGCAGCCCGCGTTCAGCATGGCGGCCGGAGACCACGACCCGGACGCCGCTGCGGGCGAGCTTGAGTGCGGTGGCGCGACCGATTCCACTCGTCGAGCCGGTGATGAGGGCGGTCTTGATCTCCACGGGGTATCTCCTTGTGCGAATGAGTTCGGACGGGCTTGATGGGCGGTGACCGGGGTGCCTGTGGCGGGCTTGCCGGCGGTCCGACGTCACAGGTTCCGAAGGAAATCGACACGATCTGCGAACGCGCTCCGTGCCACGCGGGAGTCGGGTGCGAACTGATCGAAGCCGTGGAATGCGCCGGGGCGTACGGAGAGGTGCACGGCCACGCTGTGTTCCATGAGCCGCTTGGCGTAGGCGACGGTCTCCGCGCAGAAGAGGTCCAGTTGGCCGACCTCGAGGTAGGCCGTTGGCAGATCGTGGAGCGAGTCCGCGCGGGCGACCGAAGCGGTGGGAGGCACGTTGTCGGCGCCGTACGTGTCGCCGAGGTAGGCCTGCCAGCCGGTGGCGTTGTCAGCGACCGACCAGGTAAGGAATGGCTCGACAGCAGGGTCGGCGAGCGCCGTGCGGTCATCGAGCATCGGGTACACGAGGATCTGTGCGGCCACGGGCCCGATCCCACGGTCACGGCACACCAGCGCCGTCGCCGCCGCGAGGCCACCCCCGGCGGAGTCACCCATGAGCGCGACACGCGCCCCGGGCACGCGCTCCGCGGCATGCTGGATTGCCCACTCAACTGCGGCGACACAGTCCTCAACGGCTGCTGGGAACGGCGCTTCGGGCGCCAGGCGGTAGTCGACTGCGATCATCGCGACCCCGGCCTGCGACACATAGCGGCGGCAGACGTGGTCGTATCCCTCGACGCTGCCGGCGATGAGACCACCGCCGTGGACATGGACGACCAGGGCATTCGGCACGTTCGACGGCTTGTACAGGCGTAGCGGGAGGGTGTGCCCGTCCGAAGACGGCACGGTGAAGTCGACCACTTCGGCGCGGTCATCGTGTGCCGCAGCGGCAGCCAACCCGCCATAAAGGGCGTCGATGTTCGCCCGCCGAGTTTTCCAGTCGCCCGCAGCGGGCTGTGTCGGTGGGGCGGCCGCTGCCATCGCGCCGACCGCCTCGAAAAGTTCGTTGTCGATGCTGAGCACGGTGATCCTTCAAGTCGTCGTGAGAGGTGTCCCGGGTCCGCCCGCTCCGCTGTTGCTGGAGCGACCTCCAACTGGGGGCCCGGAGCGAAGTCGAGGCATACCTCATGTTGCGCTGAAACATAACATGAGGCATGCCTCCGATTCGACCCCCGGTCCCCAGCGCTCCGCGCGGCCGGCTGTTCGTACTCGTCGGCCCGGGGAATCGCGCTCACAGCCGGGTTCGCAGGGCGGCGGTGCCGTTGCCGGTGAGGTGGGGCAGGGCGTGACGGCGGCCGGCGAGGACGGAGATGAGGTGCTCGGCGGCGCCGGCGACGTCGAGGTTCTGGTCGCCGGGGCGGTGCCAGTCGGTGTCGGTGGTGCGGAGGGTGAGGCCGCGGGCTCGGGCGCGGGCCGGGATGAACGGGTTGGGGAGGGTCGTCTCGATCTTCAGGACGGCGTTGGCGACCTTCGGAGTGATGCGGGCCGGCCGGTCCAGGGCGAGGGCGATGTCGAGGTGGTGGACGGTGTGGTCGCCGAGCATGAGCGGGGTGGGCAGGAGCCGTCCGATGCCGCGCGGTCGGACGCGGGCCCGGTCGAAGGCGTCGAGGAGCTCGTACGGAGTGTGACGGTGGCCGTGGCGGCGTGAGAGGTCCTCGTTGGCGCTGTCGAAGGATCCGCGGTGGCTTCCCATGGCGACGAGCAGCCGTGGCAGCGGAAGCCGCAGTCCGAGGACGAGGTGGGCGAGGACGTCCTGATTGGTCCAGCCGGCGCACAGGCTGGGGCGGTGCCACTCGTCGTCGGTGAGGGTGCGGGCGAACGAGGAGAAGTCGTCGTCCTGGCGGGCGAGGAGCGCGGCGTGGTCAGTCACGGCCGGCCTCGCTGAGCGCCGTCGGCCGCAGGTGCCGGGTCAAAAACGCGACCTGGTCGCGGATGATGCGGTCGACGAGCGGCGGGTGGTAGACCTCGAAGTGGTCGGCGGGGTAGTGCAGGGCGGTGCCCCGGGGCGCGCGCTGCGCCGTCTTCGCGGCGATCCGCGGGTCCATGAGGGTCTCGTGGTCGGAGACGCAGACCAGGAGTGGGGCCCGGATCGACGCGGCGCGGCGGGAGGCGTTGAGCTTGACGAGTTCGAAACCGACCGAGGCCGTCACGCGGTTGTCGAACGACGCACCGGGCGGAACCATGCCGTACCAGCCGTCCTTGGCCCCGGGCACGGTCACGATCGCGGTCTTTCCGGGGTCGTCGACGAGGGGAACGTAACGGCGCGGCAGGCGGAGTGCGGCGCGGATCAGGTCACTGGTGATCGGGCCGGCGAGCTTCGCGACGGCGCCGATGCCGGAGCTGAATGCCGCGTTCTTGGTGTTCATGACGGGGCACTGCACGACCGCGGCGGCGAGCTCGGGATGTTGGGCTGCCGCGAGCAGGACGTGGGTGGCTCCCATCGAGGTCCCCCACAGGGCGATCCGCGTCGGATCGACGCGCGGGTCCTCGGCGAGGAAGGCCAGCGCCGCGTCGATGTCGGCCAGCTGTCGGGGGATCGAGACCAACTGCCGGGGTATTCCCTCGGAGGCGCCGATGTGCCGGAAGTCGAAGGACAGGACGACCATCCCGGCGTCTGCGAAGGCCTGCTCGTACTGGTCGAGCCGCATGTCGTGGGTGGCGCCGAAGCCGTGGACGAGGACCACGGCCGGGTGGGGGCCGTCGCCGGTCGGACAGGTGATCCACGCGGCGCACCGCTGCCCCTGGGAGAGGAACGAGGTGTGGTGGGTTTCGGGCATGGGTGGGTGTCCTCACTCGGATACGTACGCTGTACGTGTAGTAGATTCGAATACGTACGGCGTACGTGTCAAGTGGAGAGTGACGATGAGAGCCCGGTTCACACTGGCGGAGATCCAGCAGCAGGCGCTGGCCATCGTCGATCGCGACGGCCTGGCCGGGCTGTCGATGCGCTCGCTCGCGGGAGCACTGCGGACGGGCCCGATGACGCTCTACAACTACGTCAATGGCCGCGAGGCGCTTGAGGAACTCGTGGTCGACGCCGTCGCCGCTCGCGTGGACACACCGGAACCCACCGACGACTGGGCCGCCGACACGCGGGCCGCCGCCACCGCCCTGTGGCGCGCGGTCCGGGCGCACCCGGCCGCTGTGCCGCTCCTCCTCACGCGCCGCACGTCCAGCCCGGCAGGTCTGGCCCCGGCGGAGGTCCTGGCCGCCGCCCTCACCCGCTCAGGCCTCGACGGCGCCGATCTGCTCGCCGCCTTCCGGGCCGTCATGGCCTTCGTGATGGGCCTCGCCCAAGCCGAACTCGCCGGCCCTCTCGCGCCGGAGGGTGCCGCGGCCGCCGAGGCCCATCGCATCGAGGCCCTCACGGAGGGCACCCTCCCCGCCCTCTCCCGACTCGCCTCGGTCAGCGCCGACTACGCCGACGAGGAGTTCGACCGGGGGCTCGCCCTCGTCCTCTCGGGGATTCAGCAGGCCGCGGAGCGCGCGCATGCCTGACCCGGCGCCGTAATCGGTTCCCCCGGCGCCGACCGGCGCCGGGGGAGCGGGGTGTCACGGCCTTCGGTCGGCGACGGTCGGCGAGCGGGTGGACGAGCGGGTGGTGGTCACGGAGCCGAGCAGCGCCGCCGTGGCCAGGACGTCGTCGCCCTGCCGGGCGGCGACCCGTACGGCGAACTGCCCGCCTCTCGGCTGCTCACCGGCGGGCGTGGCCGTGATGATCACGGGAGTGCCCGGCTCACCGAACTCCTCGAAGGCCACAGCGCCGGAAGCAAGGGCCCATGTCCGGTCGGCGGACTCCGCGCCCCCACTTCGTGAGGCCATCAGCGACGCGGCCCGGTGGAAGGCTTCGAGCAGGGTCATGCCCGGGATGTGACCACAGCCGCTGCCGAAGCCGGCCGAACATCCGGTGCCCGGTCTCAGCTCCCAGGAATTCTCCCCGGCGGCGGCCAGTGTCACGTCCCGGTCGTGGAGACCGATGACGGCGGGAGCCGACACGCGGTGGACGACGTCGCAGCGGCCGGGGCTGAGTGCCTGCCAGCCCATGCCCACTTGGCCGACGCGCTGTCCCCCCACGTACACGCCGGCGTCCAGCGACATGCCGAACAGATCGGGGTGGTCGGTGTCAACGGTGCAGGTGATATCGATCCGGACGGTCCGGGAGCCGCCGGCCTCCGTTCCGGCTCTCCGTCCGGCCGGCTCCGATGTGTAGTCGACGCTGGTCAGCATGGAGGGACGATGATGCGGAACCCCGTAGTGCAGGTGCGAGAGGTAACAGCTCGCCCGCCGGACGGTCTCGACCAGCAACAGCGGGTCCGCGGGCGCGCCCGGGTCCGCGGACCCGCCCGGGCCCGCCCCGGACGAGGCCCGGTAATACGGCCAGTGCGCTTCCACGGAGTAGCGGTCGGTCTCCGTACGCGTCGCTTCGGTGAGCAGGACGTTCGCGGCGGCGTTCGGGTCCGCCGACGCGCGGATCACGCACGCGCGCCGCGTGAGGTCCGCCGGTAATTCTTCGGTCGCGGTGTTTTCGGGTGCAGCGGCAAACTGTCTCGTGGTGGTCACGGTCAGATCCCCCCAGGGACGTCCTTGTTTTCGAGGCAGCGCACGGGCAACGGGCGTGGTGGGTGGCGAACTGTGCGCGCGATGGCTCGAAAACATACAGACTGGTCGGAATGTTGGACGCTATGATCCGAGCTGCTCAAGAGGAGTGGCCGCGGCGCGGTCAGTCGGAACCGGCCGCCTTCATGGCTTCCCCCTGTACGTGCGCAACGCGTTGCCCGGATTGCCTCCCGGAAAGCTCTACGCTGGCATGTCCCAGACAGGTCGTCAACGGCACTCCAAGGTCGCGGCGGGGGGCGGTCGCGGACATGCGAGCCGCCCCACGCGGACCGTAAAGAGGGCAGGTGGACGGTTTCCCTTGTGGGAGTCCAGGGGCCGGGACCACCGACGCTCCTGTTACTTCACCCAGAATTTACTTGGGGCCCCGCGGAACCGCTCCCGGCACCGGCTTATCAGCGGCTTACCAACCGGCTTACCAGGGGAGGGGTCCTTCGGCGTCGAAGTAGCCTCCGGTGGGGCCGTCGGGCTCCACCTGCGCCATACGGACGATGATCTCGGCGCCCTGCTCGACCGTCTGGATGCCGGTGTTCCCGTTCAGGTCGGTCTTGGTGTAGCCGGGCTCGACCGCGTTGATCCGCATGTCCGGGAACGCCTTCGCGTACTGCACGGTGATCATGTTGACCGCGGTCTTCGAGGCCGGATAGGCCACGCCCGGGTACGCGTACGTTGGGGTGCCCGCGTCGGTGACCCGGGTCAGCGAGCCCAGCCCGCTGCTGAGATTGACCACGACCGGGGCGGCGGAGCGCCGCAGCAGCGGCAGGAACGCGTGAGTGACACGCACCATGCCGAAGACATTTGTCTCGAACGTCTCCCGCATCGTGCCGGCGGTCACGTCCGCGGGGCCGATCACGTTGTTGTCGGCGTCCCTTTCCTCGATTCCCGCGTTGTTGATCAGTACGTCGAGCCCTCCGCCGGCCTCGATGGCCGCGGCGGCAGCCGCCACGGACGCGTCGTCGGTGACGTCGAGCTGGACGGTCCGCGCGCCCAGCCGCTCGGCGGCCCGGCGCCCGCGTTCGGCGTCCCGGCTGCCCAGGTAGACGGTGTGGCCCGCCGCGATGAGTCGGCGGGCGGTCTCGAAGCCGAGACCCTTGTTCGCTCCGGTGATCAGGGTTGTCGTCATGCCTCCAGGTTCCGGTCGCGCGGTGTGATCAGCCAGCGCTCGGATCTTCCTGGGACTGCCAGTACCAGGGAGATCAGCGGTCGGCGGTACACACTGGTGACCATGACGAAAGCGGAGTTCGGGCAGGCGGTGCGCCGTTGGCGCGACCGGGTCTCACCGGAGGCCGCCGGGTTGCCCGCCGGCGGGCAGCGGCGCGCGGCCGGACTGCGCCGTGAGGAGCTGGCCCTGCTGGCCCAGATCTCCGTCGACTACGTCACCCGCCTCGAACAGGGCAGGGCGACCAATCCGTCGGCGCAGGTCGTCGAGGCCCTGGCCCGGGCACTGCGGCTGTCGGGAGACGAGCGCGTACACCTGTTCCGGATGGCCGGCCTCGTACCACCGGGACCGGACACGGTGCCCTCGTACATCACCCCGAGCGTCCAGCGCCTGCTGGACAGACTGGCCGGCACCCCGGTCGCTGTCTACGACGCTGCCTGGACGCTGCTTACGGCCAACCCGCCGTACGCGGCGCTGATGGGCGATCCGTCCAGGTGGCGCGGCAACGAGCGGAACGGCGTGTGGCGGAACTTCCTGGGCCCGGGCAGCCGGGTCCGGCACACACCGCGCGAACAGCGCGCGTTCGAGGCCGGACTCGTCGCCGACCTCCGGGCGACCGCCGGCCGGTACCCGGCCGATCAGCACCTGCGGCGGCTGGTCGCGGAACTGCGCCTGAACAGTGGCCGGTTCGCCGAACTGTGGGACGCGGGCGCCGTCGGCCACCACGCGGCCGCGCGCAAGACCGTCGAGCATCCGCACGTGGGCCCCCTGACGCTGGACTGCGACGTTCTCACCGTGGCGGGCAGCGATCTGCGCATCATGATCTACACGGCCGAGCCCGGCACTCAGGACGCCGAACGCCTTGCGCTGCTCGCCGTGCTCGGCACCCAGTCACTCGTCTGATATCCGCGCCAGTCGGCGCCGAGCCGGTTACCCGGGCCTGACCGAGGTGTACAGCAACTGCCCTTTGCCGAGTGGTTGTTCCGCGACCTCGCCCCGCCACAGCAGCAGGCCGTGCCGCCGCTCCCAGCGGGCCGCTACGCAGGCCCGCGTCAGCCACTCCACCGACAGCGGCAGCGGGTACAGGGCAGCCCACGGAGACCAGAAGAGGGCCGCGATCAGCGACGGCACGAGGAGCATGAGGAGGAACGGCCAGCTGAAGAGGCGTTGGCGCACCGGGGCGTTGCCGCTGGGCAGGACCGCTTCGGGATCGTTCAGCGGCATTGCCGCCTTGAAGGTCCGCACCTCGCCGATCCCCGGGACCGGGGAAGCCGCGAAGAGCGCCCCGAGTGCGCCGAGGCCGAACAGGAAGAGGACGACCAGCCGCCCATGGCTGTCGTCCTCCGCCGGAATCCCGCGCACGCTGAAGGCCACCAACGTGCCGACGGCGGAGGCGCACACCGCCGTTGTGACCCCCGTCAGCTGATGGTGGACGTATCTGACCATCGAATCCCCCTCCACGGCCCCGAAGCGGAGGGCCACCCCACCCCGACACACCCGCCCCGCCCCACAACCGCCGCCCACCGTAGTTCGACCCCACCCGGCCCAACCACCGGCCGACCTGAACGGCCGATGAACGCCAAGAGATCCACCCGGGCTCGGCAGACCCCCCACCGCACCGACGGCGCGATGTTCCTACGCGACCCAGCGGGGCCTGCGCCCGAGCCCCTGCACCCGGACGAACCTTGGCAATGCCCACCCCCGAGTGCCGTGGACGACGCCATACTTGACGTCGCATCAGTTCTGCTGAGGGGGGCAACCGCAGTGGCACTCAATATGAATCTTCTGCGTGGCTTGCACGTGTTGACGTTCCGGATCCTTCGGGTGCGTGTGCTGTTGGGTGTAGTCCTCGTGCTGGCTCTGTTCCAGGTGCTCTCAGTGGGGCAGGCGCTTCTCACCGCGACGGGGGTCGTGGTGGTACTGGTCGCCCTCAGGCTGGTGATCCGGAAGAAGCTCGCTCCCAGGTTCAGTGCTGTGTGCCAAGTCCGCGTGGGTGAGAGGACCTTGCTCGCGTTCGCTGGCTCCCAACGGGTGATCAGGGTCGGCGATCCGCTCTCTGGCGACGTGGTCAGCATGCTGATGGGGCACCGGGGGTGGGTGAACGCCCTGTGCGAGGTGGAGACCGGCGGCAGGATCCTGCTGGCCTCCGGCGGGAGGGACCGGACGGTACGGCTGTGGGATCCGGGTACGGGCAGGCAGGTCTCCGTCCTCAAGGGGGCGAGCGCCGCTGTGAGCGGTGTGTGCCACGTACGGGTGGGGGACGGGACACTGCTGGCCGCCGGTGGGGAGGACGGGCTGATCCATGTGTGGGAGCCGGGCTCCGGTGAGCACGTTCGTGTCCTCTCGCCCGGAGCCGGCGAGGTCCTGGAGGTGTGCGCGGTACGGTCCGGGGGCCGGGACCTGCTCGCCTCGGCACACGTGGATCGGAGCGTACGACTGTGGGAGCCGGCCACGGGGGAGCAGGTGCGGCAACTGAGCGGTCATGAAGGCTGGCCGAACGCCCTGTGCCAGATAGAGACCGCGAACGGGATCCTGCTCGCCTCGGCCGGCACCGACGAGAAGATTCGGCTGTGGAATCCGGCCACCGGAGAGCAACTCCACGTCATGGAGGACGACTTCGGCTGGCTGCACGCCCTCTGCCAGATCACGGTGGGCGAGCGGCACCTGCTGGCCTCCGGCGGTGACGGGCCGGGTGTGAAGCTCTGGGATCCGAACACCGGAGAGCAGACGGGCACCGTGGGCGGTGCCCCGTTCCTCCTGGGGCCCTACGGCTGCGGGTGGGTGCGAGCCCTGTGCCAGATCCAGGTCGACGGCGAACCGAGGATCGCCACAGGTGGGTACGACAAGCGGGTGGAGACCTGGCGCCTCGGGGAGCAGAGCTAGGGCGTGTCGCGCTCGGCCGGGCCCAGGAGTGAATGGGTCCGGTCGGCGTTCGGTCTGGGCCCAGATCTGGGCCCAGATCTGGGCCTGACCTGGGCCTTGACCTGGGTCCACGGACCCTCCCGTGATCGCTTCCTCCGCTCCTACGCTGCCCACGGCAGACGGGGGTCGCTCGAGCGCGAAGCGCAGGGGGCACACGTATGACGTCAAGACGCGTAACGGACCGAGGGCAGACCGCGGTCGAATACATCGGCCTCATAGCCGTGGTGACTCTGCTGATCGGCGCCATCGGGGCCGTGACCATCTCGACCGGGTTGCACGACAGCTTCGAAAGAGCCTTGTGCCGCCTGGTGCAGGGGGGCGGAGACGGTGGTTCCTGCGACTCCGGCAACCTCGCTGATGGTGGTCAGGGCTCCCCCGGATCGCAGCCGCCCGGATCGAAGACCGGGCCGGACGAACCGGTCACCGATCCGGAATCCGCCCCGTCCTCCGGACCGACGGACGATCCGAGCGCGAAGGATCCGTTCCAGCCCGCCAAGTGCCTGCTTGCCGTGGATGACACGAAGGACACCGTGGTCGTCCAGATCCTGTTCATCAAGATCAGCTCCTCGGAGCAGGTCAAGCTCTCGCAGTGGTCCGACGGATCGGTCACCCTGGAGCGAATGAGTACGACCGGTGGCGGCGTCACCGCGTCGATCGACGCGAGCATTCCGGGTCTGAAGAAGTGGGGCGGCGGCGCGTCGCTCAGCGGCAGTTACATGCGCGGCAGCGGCAGCGGCGGGCAGTGGATGTTCAACGCGCACAAGACGGATGACCCGAACGTCGACCTCGCGGCGAACCTCGAAGAGGCGAAGCAGTTCTCCGAATACCTCAAGGAAGCCGAGAAGTGCCGTAACAAGCCGGGACCTCGCGCGGCCGAACTGGGCATGCTCTGCAGTTACCACGCCGACAAGGACAAGCCGGACGTGGAGCCGGAGCGCGCTCCGGACGTCGACATCACCAAGACCACCACCGAGGCGTCGGGAAGCGTCAGCTTCGGCGGCACCTACGCGAAGAACGACAAAGAGGTCGCGGCGCTGCGCAAGACCATCGCCGACGAAGTGACCAGGAACAACCCGGGCGTCAAGGGAGAGGCCCTGGACAAGCTCATCAAGAACGCCCAGTCCAAAAGCATCATCAAGGACGTGCCGGAGACCAAGAGCGTCGGCAACATCTCCGCCGAGGGCGTGTCGGGCGTGCTCAGCAAGGATGTGGTCGTCATGCGCCACAAGACCGGCCCGAACGCCGGCAAGATCACCTTCGTTTACACCTTCTCGCTCAACGGTTCGGTCGGCCCCGGCGGCCAGGCGAGCGGATCGCGGATGCAGCAGGTGGCCGTCACCTACGACGCGGAGGCGTACGACCGCGAGGAGAAGGACGGCCTTTCGCACCATCCGCAGAAATTGAAGATCACCACGAGCCAGGAGAGCGGCGGAAACGAAGGTGTCTCCCTCGGCGGCGGCGCCAACGCGGGCCCGGTGACCATCGACGTCGGCGGTGGCGGCGGCAAGACCGAGTCGGAACTGCACACCGAGGCGGCCGAGGTGGACCTCTCCGACGAGAAGGACAGCACCACGGCCGAGGACTGGCTGCGCGGACGCGGCAGCAACCCGGCCGACGAGGCCATGCCGTCCCCCTCCTCCATAGCCGAGCCGCTGCCGGCGGACGCCTCCGCGCTCCAGCGCCTGCTGCACGACAAGGGTCAGTTGCAGCGACTGGACTACAAGGTCAACACCGACTGGTGGAACGCCTCGCTCGGTATCGGATTCGGCTTGTCGGCAGGACAGTTCAGTCTCGGATTCAAACTCTTCGGTATCGACATCACCCATGAGCACCGCCGGCAGACCCTGACCGGCAACCCGACCTACGCGAGCGCTCCGCTCGCCGACGGCACCCGGCCCTGGAAGGACTTCACCAACTGCTCCCGGACCAAGCCCGTCGCAAGCTGAGGCGCGGGCGGTGTCCCCGAAAGGCGCCTGGAACCTATTGACTGTTTGCTATAGCAGCAGCCACTCTTGCGACCATGAGCAACAACCCGCTCGGCCACATGGAGACCACGTCGCTGGCCGACCAGGCCTACCGGCGGCTTCGCGATGCGGTGCGTGAGGGTGCCCTGCGGCCCGGTGAGAAGATCACCGAACGTGATCTCGCCGCCCGCCTCGGCGTCAGCCCCACCCCGGTGCGCGAGGCGCTGCGCCAGCTCGTACACGAGAAGGTCGTTGAAAGGGTCGGGCCCCGGGCCCTGCGGATCGCGGACCATTCCGCCTCCGCTCTCTCGGAGGTCGTGGAGGCCGAAGTGCGGCTCTCCGCCCTGATGGCCCGTCTGGCCGCCCGCAACGCCACCGATGCCCAGCTCGCCGAGCTGACCGATCTCCTTGACCGGGCTGACCGCCTGGTCGCACAGACGGAGCAGACGGTGGCCGAGCACGGGCCGGATGCCGAGGTGGCCGAGCGGCTCACCGCCGTCTTCCGACTGCTGCGCCAGTTCCACCACCAGGTGGAGGCCTCTGTCGGGAACCCCGTCCTGGAGGGCCTGCTGCACCAGGCCCGCGCCTTCAGCGACGAGGAGCGCCTGGACCTGACCATCAAGCTGGCCCCGGAGCGGGCCGAGTCGTTCCGCCGCCGCTACCGCGAACACCGAGGTCTGCTCGACGCCTTGCTCGAACGGGACGAAGAACGGGCCGAGCAGCTCGCCATGCATCACCACCGCGAAGCGCTGATCCAGCTCTCCAGCAGCTGATCCCCCAACCGTCTGCTCGTCGGCCCCGCAGGGGCGGTCGTCGAACAGGCACTTTGTTGCTATAGCATATGGCAAGGAGCCCGCCATGATGCACGACACGCATCCGCCCTCCCCCGGCGGGGCGCCGACCACTCTGCCCCCAGCGGCCACCGCCTCCGCCCGGATGAGCGGCAGCACGGTCCTGTGGGTGACCCTGGCGGTCTTCGCCCAAGAATCGGTGTGGAACTTCTACGACGCCCAAGTTCCCTCCCAGCTGCGCCACTACCTCACCTCGGCCGGACTGGTGGGACTGATCATGGGCATGGACAACGTGCTCGGCGTCATCGTCCAGCCGTGGATGGGCTTCCTCTCCGACCGCCGGGCGGGCGGCCGTCTTGGGCGCTGGCCGATCATCCTGGCCGGTGCCTGCCTCGCCGCGGTGCCCTTCGCACTGATCCCATGGACACGCAGCCTGCCTGCCCTCATGGCCTGCGTCGTCTGCTTCGCGCTCATCGCCAACGCCTTCAAAGGCATCACCGAGACCCTGGTCTCCGACTACATCGCGCCGGAGAACCGCAGCAAGGCCCAGGGATTCGTCAAAGCCGGCGTCAGCCTCACCATCGTGATTTCCTCACTGGTCAGCCTGCTGGTGGTCGACCGCAGCCTCACCCTGGCCTTCGCCATCCCCCCGGCGCTCATGCTGATCATGCTCGGCGTGTCCTGGACCTTCCTGGGCCGCCGCCACAACGGGACGGTTCTGCCCACGCACACTGACGCCTCAGATGGTGCCGACACGAGTACGGCGGCGGAGTTCTCCTCGCCATGGGCAGTGGTCAAAGACCTCGTCCGGGATCCCTCCGGTTCCCGGATGCTGCTGATGGTCGGCATCTTCTGCTTCGCCGGCATGTGGTCCGCGCTGCGCTCCCTGCTCACCCCGTACGGCACCGAAGTGCTGGGCCTGTCCCGCGGAACCGCGGGCGGCCTGGCACTGCCCGGTGCGGTCGCCTTCCTGATCGCGGTCGTGCCCATCGCCTACGTGTCGGGACGCCTGGGCCAGGTGCGCGCGATCCGGTACGGCGTGGGTCTGTTCGTCGTGGGACTGGTGGCCGGATCCATCAACCCGAGCCCCACGACGACGATCGTCTCCATGGTCCTGAGCTCCATCGGGTACGCCGTCTTCGCCGTCAACGCCTTGGTCGCGCTGTGGAATCTGGCCCCCAATGACCGCGTGCTGGGCACCTACACCGGTCTCTACACCGTCGCCTCGGCCACCGGGATGGCGTTGGGGCCCGCGCTCCTTGGGATCACCGTCGACCTCACGGGGTGGCGCTTCATGTTCCTGAACGCCGCCGTCTTCGGCGCCATTACCTTCACCGTCTTCACCCGCCTCGCCCGCAAAGCCACCGGGGAGAACACCATCCCCCGGGCAACCTGACGCCCCGGCACAGAGCGCACAGAAAGACCTCCCCATGGACTTCCGTATCCTCGCCCCCACTGGCGCCCTGGGCGCCGGGTTCGACGCCGACGCCTTCCGGCGCGGCGTCGCCGCCCGACCTCACGTCATCGCCTGTGATGCCGGATCCACCGACTCCGGCCCCGCAGCCCTCGGCTCCGGAACCCCCAAGCTCTCCGCCCAGGCCGTCACCCGTGATCTGCGCCTGCTACTCAAGGCCCGTGACGAACTCGGCGTACCTCTCATCATCGGCTCGTGCGGCACCAGCGGCCGTGACGTGGGCGTCGACTGGGTGGCCGGTCTTGCCCGCACCATCGCAGCCGAGGAGAACCTGCACTTCAAGCTCGGCCTGCTCTACGCCGACCAGAGCGCGGAACGCCTCCAGACCCTGTACGACGAGGGCCGCATCCAAGCCCTGCCCAACGCCCCGGAAATCGAGCGGGAGTTGTTCGCGCGCAGCCACACCGTCGCGATGATGGGTGTCGAGCCCATCCAGCAGGCCCTGGCCACCGGCTGCGAGGTCATCCTGGCCGGGCGGGCCAGCGACACCGCGCTGTTCGCCGCACTGCCGCACATGCAGGGCGCCGACCCGGGCCTGACCTGGCACATGGCCAAAACCATCGAGTGCGGAGCGGCCTGCGCCATCCCGCCCTCCGCCAACGGCCTGCTGGTCCACCTGCGCGAGGACCACTTCGACGTCACCACCCTCACCGAAGGCACTCGTCTGACCCCCCGCTCCGTGGCCGCCCACACCCTGTACGAGAACGCCGACCCGTTCCACATTCTGGAGCCGTCCGGCACCCTGGACACCACCCACGCGACCTACGAAGCCATCGACGAGCAGACCGTCCGGGTCTCCGGCGCCGGTTATCTGCCGGCCGACGGCTACACCAACAAGCTCGAAGGCTCCGAACTCGTCGGCTACCAGACCGTCATCATCGGCGGCGTACGCGACAAGGTCGTCATCCAGCGCCTGCCCGAACTGTTGCCCTTTGCCGAGAAGTACTTCGAAGCGAAGATCCTTGACGTCTTCGACGGCCAGGTCGACCCCGGCACCATTGACATCAACTACCGGCTCTACGGGGCGGGAGCAGTCCTCGGCGACCGCGAACCCGACACGCTCGCACCCGAAGAGCTGGGCGTGCTCATCACGGTCACCGCGCCCGACCAGGCGACCGCACACGCTATTTCCACCTTTGTGGCTCACGCCTCCAGCCATCTGCCCATCCCCGAGTACGACGGCCTGGTCTCCACCCTGGCCTACCCCTACTCGCCGCCCGAGATGGACCGCGGCCCGCTGTACCGCTTCACCCTCAACCACGTCGCGACCGGTATCACGCCCACCGAACTGTTCCGCACCACCACCGAAGAGGTCTGACCATGGCCACCCTGCTCGACTACTGCTCCCTGGTCCGCTCCAAGAACGCCGGACCCTTCACCCTCACCTTCGACTTCATGTGCCGTGACGAACACACCTACCAAGCGCTCGTCGATACCGGCTTCCTCACCCCGGGCTTGTTCGCCGAGATCTTCAAACGCGACGAAGACCAGATCCTCGTCGTCAACCACCCCGGCGCGCTGGCGGTCAAGGTCTCCCTGCCGCGCCCGACCGGCCAGGGCGACCTTCGCGACAGCGACTGCTACGCCGGGCAGCAGTACGCCCCGCTGATGGCGATGAATCTGCCCGACCTGTGCTGAGGCGCCGACCGTCGCCACCCCAGAGCAGCGCGGGTTCGCCCGCTGGGCGGGAGGGGGCCAAGGGGGAATTTCGCCCGACAGGCTGGGGGTTGCTCGACGACGCGCTCTTGGCGACCCTCGTCTCTTCCCTGTCCCCGACTGAACCGCCCGCGTGGCCCTGCCCTCCAGCCTCCCCGGAGGGCTCCTGAGAGCAAGTCCCTCCCCTCGCCCTTACCGGTGCCAGGGGCGTCGGCTTTCAGCGCGACAACGGCGCAAGCGATGTGGTCATGCCTCATTCACCATCCCCGCAACTGGGGCAGTTGGCCCTCGGCAACTGACCGCACATCCAGGTTCTGACGTCCCGGCTCCTCGGCAGGCTCAACTTGAATGGGTGATGTCGGTCTGTGGCCATGTAGGCCAACGACGGGCGGTCGAGGGTGTCTCGGCGGCCCGGTCCTCAGTAGACGATGGACACGATCTGACAGGCGGCTTCGGCAAGCTGACGATCCCCACGGATGTGGGCGCGTGTCAGGGCAGTACTGGGCTCGATGCTACGCGTGCACAAGCGCCAGGCAGTCTCCGAGTCCAGCGTCACCGATGCCGTCGGCTGCCCATTGGGTGCCGCGGCAAGTGACCATCGGCCCTTCATTGCTGTCACGGTCCACGTGCCGCCAGCCGGACCACTGATGTCCATCTGGACCTTCGTCCCGACGGCTGCAGAGGTGCCACGCATCGTGTGGGGCAGGGCCCGCATGAAGGTGTCCAGGACCGTGGCAAGGGCCCTGGGCTCCGGATCCGTGCCACGGCCAGTAGCACGGCGGATCTGCTGGCGGTGCGTCCAGTACTCGGTGAACTCCCGTGCGATGTCGAGCCATGTGGGTGCCGGGTCTGCCCCTGCCCAGGACACTGCCAGTCCCGCCGTACCGAGGCCGGCGGCCTCGAATTGACGGTTGACCTGAGTACCTGCCAGTTCTAGGGCGTCGATGAGCTCGGCCGGGCTGTGGCCGGTGTGGAGATCGATCCAGTCTTGGTTGACGCGATGGATGAACGCTTCCAGGGTTTCACCGGGTGCGGAGGCAGGCTGAAATCCGTTTGTGCTCCAGCCGAGGCGACCGCGGTAGTCGCCGAGGATGTGTGCGGCGAGGTCATGCACGCTCCAGCCCGGGACCGCCAGCTCGTTCCATTCGGTGGCCGGCAGTGCGCGCAGCAGGTCCAAGAGTGAGGCCAGTTCCGGCCCGAACAGAGGGCGGGCGTCGATCGGTGTGCCGAGCCAGGAGGCGTCGGACACGCCGTTGGTCTGGGGACTCATATGCGGAGCCTGGCAGTCTGCGACGCCGGCCTGCCAGCGAATACTGCCTTCGCGTGGAGCCCATACCGGTTCCGTCAGCCATCCAAGAGGAGTCCCGCGCCAGCTGGGCAGCCTTCGATCAGCTCCGGCCGGTACTGCCAGCATCTTGAGCTTGCGCTTCACAGCGCGGGTAACCCGGCGAAGGTCAGCGGAGGCAAGAGCACGATCCTGCGGTTCTCCCGTGCCACTACGGCTGAGGAGCTGTTCACCGGTCAGTGGCAAAGCCGCACGACCAAGCTCGACGCCTACAAGCCCTACCTCGACCAGCGCTGGCAGGAAGGCTGCACCAGTGCCTGGAAGCTGTGGGAGGAGATCAGAAAACGGGGCTATCCGGACGGCTACGGCAACGTCCGCAACTACGTGAGCAGAAGTCTGCGGGGCAAACCCCAGCCGGTCGGGCCCCGGCCGCCATCGGCCCGCGCCGTGACCCGCCGGCTCCTGACTCACCCGGACGCCCTGATCGAGAGCGACCGGGTCCAGCTCAAGGCCGTGCTGGCCAACTGCCCCGAGCTGGAGGCCCTCGGCCGGCGCCCAGTCCAGGTCCAGCATGTCCGATGCCGGCGGATCCCAGCGAGGACCGCCGTCTGGTGACGCGCTGGCTGACTGGCGGCAGGCGGCGAGATACTCCGCCGGCATGCGGGCGAGCTGCTGGGTGACGGCCATGATGGCAGTATCTCGGCGATGTCCACCGGATTCTCCGGCGCTCGCTCGGGGCCGAGCACGATCAGCGGGACCACCCACGGTCCATGGGGATCCGTGGCCGCCAGGGTGGGGAATTACGTGACGCTCAGACCCCGAAAGCTGGGGAAATACGTGACCGTCGACAGCCGGTTCGCCCAACACCTCGAACGCGACCTTGACGCCGTCGCCGCTGGCCTGACCCTGCCCTGGAACTCCGGTGCCGTGGAAGGCCACGTCGACCGCGTCAAGATGCTCAAGCGCGAGATGTTCGGCCGCGCAGGCTTCGAACTCCTCCGCAAACGTGTCCTGTTGGCGTGACCGAGCGTCACCGCACCGCACGAAGCGGACCAGAGCCCGAAGATCAATTACAGAGCCACGAAGCATGAATCGGCGCGTCACTGCTCATCGAGGGATACCTGCCGGGCAAGGAACTCCTCGAACGCCGCCTTCTGCTTCGGATCCATGAAGCCTTGGCGGACATTGCGGGCCTTCTCCTCAAGCCAGTGCGCCTCGTCGGGGTCCAGTAGCTCGGCGACCACCACGCCTTTGCGAGCAACCGCCGTGCGCCCTCCTACGCGACGACGAAGGAGCGTGAACGCGCCGAATTCCGCTGGGTGGGCCAGTTCCGGCTCCTCCGCCACAGCCCGGTTCTCGTCCCCAGCGCCACTCGTCGGGTAGGCGGTGGGGGCCCAATGCTCCCAGAGCGCCAGTGTGGCCGCAGGCACTAGCACCGCACGTTCCGCCTCTTCACGCCCCTCCCACATGAACGTCACAGTGACGGGCTCACCAACCGCCTCGGCCAACCCGAGCACCCTCTCCATCTCATCGTTGATCAGGTAACCAGCCACTACATCGATCTGAATGCCCATGGTGCCCGAGGCTACTGGCCGCCTCCGACATGCCAGTCCAAAGCTCCTGCGCCTCCTCGACCACGGCGCACTAGGTGGACCGTCCGAACCGGTGATTTCACCGACTGAGCACCTGTTCGAGGCAATACTGCGACAGAGAGCGACCGCTCCACACAATTTGGGCCAGAGCGCTTTCGGTTCTGGCCCAACTTCCGTGACGCGCGCACACTGAGTGATGGTTGGCGGTCGAGCTGGTCTTCGGGAAGCTGCCCGAAAATGATCAGTGGCGATCTTGGACGGCCGACAGTTCGGGGCTGTAGAAGAGAGAGTGCTCCGGCTGGAGGAGTTGCTGTTCCCGTCGATCGCGGACGTGTCGGTGCTGTCGGTGGACGTGAACAACGAGGCGATACGTATCGAGGCATGCAGTACGGCGACCGGCTCGGCCTGCCCGGCTTGCGGGACTTGGTCGAGTCGGGTTCATAGTTCCTACCTACGGTTTCCTGCTGATGTGCCCAGCGCGGGGCAGCGGGTAGTGCTCTGTCTGCGGGTCCGGCGGTTTGCCTGCCCGGTCGCTTCGTGCGGTCGGCGGACGTTCGTGCGGCAGGTGCCGGGTCTGACCCGGCGGTACGGACGGTGGACCGAGCGGCGCATCAGTCAGCGGCCGGTAGATCGGGGCGCAGCTTCACTGTGAGCTGCTCGAACGCGGTTGGCACCGGTCGTCGCGGCAGGAAGTTACTGATCTGCCGGGCACAGTCCACGGCACTGGCCGTGGTCGTATCGCACTCGATGTCGTACAGGCCGTGCGCGTGTACTTGATGGAATTGGCGGACTGCAAGGCCCATCGGGCGGTCGCCGCGCTCTCGCTCGCGCCGCTCCAGTTCCTCCAGCGAGCAGCGCACCCCTACCAGGACCACATCCCTGGCCGTGAGGAGCCCGAGACAGTCCAGCAGTCGCCACTCCTCACTCAGTACGTGATCCACCACCACGTTATTGCCGGCCGCGGCCATACCGGCGACAGCACGGTGGAAGCCCATCCAGGTGCGTCGAAGAAGGTGGGGCAACTCGTCAGAGGAGACCTCACGGCGAGATCGCATCGCGTGGAAGGCATCCACCGGCATATGGAAGTACGGCCCGTCCAAGACCTGCAGCAATTCCTTCGCGATACTGGATTTCCCAGAACTGGACGTCCCATTCAGGAAGATGATCCGCCCGCTTCGGGCCCGAGCAGAACTGGCGCTGGACTCAGCCGACTCAGGCACGCTGGCATCATCGAATCCGGGCATCGGGGCTCCTTCGCTGCTGCCAATGACGTCTGATCATCATGTCCCTTGAGCGAGGCCCACGGCAGATCACCGCCTCGGCGCCAGTCTTCTCTCTGCGCACGCTGCGTTACCGACCAAGGAAGTTGGGCCAGAACCCGTTCTTCGTGAACATCCGGCCTTGGGACTGGTGAAGGTGAGCATGTCGTCATCGATGACCTTCGGCCGTCCGCCGTGGTTGCCCTTGGCCGCCGCGGTGACCTGGCCTACGAGGGTCTTCTCCCGGATGTAGTTGCGCTCGATCTGCCTGGCGACGGCGAGCACGGCGAAGAAGATGGCGCCCATGCCGTTGGGGTCGTAGATGCCGGTGAGCGGGCCGGTGAGGAGTTCGAGCTGGAGGCCCTGGCCTGGGGCTCGGCGGCGTTGCGCGCGAGCCGCTTGAGCTCGTGGACGGTGAAGATGATCGGCGTCTCGGGGGCCTCCTTGAACTGGTGGGCCAGGGCGAGCGCCTTCTCCAGCTCGGGCCTGACCTTGATGCGGGTGCTGATTTGCTCCGGTTACGTGTCCGAGGCGCTACGCCGACGTGATCGTCGCCGGAACGCGGGCGGGGACCGTCGGAGCCGGTCCGGGACGGACCCTCAAATCCTGCTCTGAGAACGGCTCCGGCGGGGTTGGCCCGGGGCGGATCCGACGACACTGATGGCAGGGGAAGCGGCAGGGCGGGGAAGACAGCAGGACGGGGGGATCACCGATGGGGACCATATTCCGGCGGCGGGCCACGGCGGCCACGCCGACACTGGACCGGTACGACATCGCCCATCTCGCGGGCGGGGCAAGGCGCGTGGCGGAGACCGCGCTCGTAGGACTGCGCGGGCGGGGCGTCATCACGGTCCTCGGCCCGCGGGTGCGCGCAGCGCAGAGCACGGGCGGGCCGGTGGGGGAAGGGGCGGACCACCCCGTCGAACAGGCCCTCGTCGCGCTCTGCCCCTGGAGCAGGAGCGTGGCCTCGGTACTCACCGACGTGGCACGCGGCGCCGAGACGGCCGAGATCGAACGCCGGCTCGTCGCATACGGTCTGCGCACCCGCTACCGGCATCGCCTCACCCACGCGGGCCGGCAGAGCCTGGAGACAGCCGCTCGGGAGGGAACCCTTCCCGCGTACGTCTTCGAGGGCCCCGCGGCCGTCCCGGACCGGCGGCTGAGCCGCGTGATCAGTGAAGCCGAACTTCTCTCCGGGCTGGGCAAGTCCCTGATCCGGCTGGGCAAGGCGCTCGACTCCGACCACGACTCAGGCCACGACTCCGACACGCACAGCGGCTCCGGCCACTCCTGCGGTGGTGGCGGTGGCGGCAGCGACTGAACCCCCGTACGGATCCCGCGGTACGGGACGGGTTCGTATCCGCCAGCAGCTCGTCACCCACCATGCCCTCCGGGCGGTTCCCGAGCAGCGTCAGGATCTCGCTGTGCCGGCGACTGAGTCTGACCTTGGGCCGGGCAAGCGTCCCGTCGGCCGTGCGGCGGCGCGTCGTCGCCGGTCCCGATCCCTCACCCCTCGTCCAGCACATCCGCCAGGGCCGCCGCCGGATCGTGGTCGGCCGGGCCCGCCGGGGCCCAGCGGCCGCGCTCCTTGCGGTACGGCCACCAGCGGCCGTCCCGTCCGTACCGCAGCTGCGCCGGCGTGTCGGCCACGGTCCAGCGGCCGGCGCCGGCGGGCCGCAGTTGTGGCCGGTCCCCGGCCTGCCAGGCCGCGTCGAGAGCCGCCCTCGCCCGGACGAGGGCCTCCGGCTCCGGCGTCCACTCCTCCTCCAGTACGGCGAGGGCCGCAGGGCCTCCGTACCGCCAGGCGCGCACCGCGAGGTCCAGTTCGGCGGGCCGGCGTCCGGTGCCGGAGGCGAGCCGCGCCGTGAGCCGGCTGTCGGTGGTCGAGGCGGCGAGCCGTACGCCGTCCTGGTGGGGCGTCAATTCGACCTCCAGCGGCTGCTGTTCATGGCCCGGCGCCAGCGCTTCCGACAGCAGCCGCAGGGCCCGCGCCGCCGCGTCGGCGGCCAGCAGTTCCAGGGCGTCCGCGTCGACCCCGGGGGGCGGCGCGGCCTCCGTGTCGAGGGCCGGAGGCTGCCCCGGCTCCGGCGGGGGTGACGCGGGAGCGGGCAGCGGCGGCAGGATGTCGCGCGCCGCGAACGCCTCGGCGGCCGGCACGCCCGCCGCCGTCCCGCCGGTCCCGGCCTCCGCGCCCGGCGGCTCCTGGCGCCTACGGGCGGCGCGGGCCACGCTGCGTACCTGCAACTCGCCGAGAAGCCGCCGCTCGCTCCTGCCGCGCATCAGCAGCAGGATGAACGGATCCTGGTCGAGCAGCCTGGCCACCTGGTAGCAGAGCGCCGCCGAATGCGGGCAGTGGTCCCAGGCCTCGCAGCCGCACTCCGGTTCCAGATCGCCGATGCCGGGGAGCAGTTCGACCCCGGCGCCCGCCGCGTCCTCCACCAGATGCGGCGGCATCTCCCGGTCGAGCAGCGCCGCGATATGACCCGCCCGGTCGACCGCCATGCCGAGGAAGCGGTCCCACTCCTCCTCGCTCAGCTGCTGGAGCAGGACATCGCTGCGGTGCGCGGTGCCGTCCCGGTCCTGTACGACCGCGGTGATCCGTCCCGGCCGTACGGACACGGCGCCGACGGCGCCCTCGCGGGCCTGCCTGCGTCCCCTCCTCAGCTGCTCGCCGTCGAGCGCGGTGTCCTCCAGCGCCTGCAGCCAGGCGCGGCCCCACCAGGTCCTGGCGAAACCCCGGCCCCCGGCGGGCGCCAGCGCGGCGAAGGTGCGTTCGGTGTCGTCCGTACCGCCGTTGGTATCCGTACCGCTCATCGCGCGCTCCCTCGCAGCTCCACCAGATCCGCCAGTTCGGCGTCGGTCAGTTCGGTCAGTCCCGCCTCGCCGGAGCCGAGCACCGCGTCGGCCAGCTCCTGTTTGCGGGCGAGCATGTCGGCGATCCGGTCCTCGATCGTGCCCTCGGTGATCATCCGGTGCACCTGTACGGGCCGGTTCTGTCCGATGCGGTACGCGCGGTCCGTCGCCTGCGCCTCGACGGCCGGGTTCCACCAGCGGTCGAAGTGCACGACGTGTTCGGCGCGGGTGAGGTTGAGCCCGGTGCCCGCCGCCTTCAACGACAGCAGAAAGACCGGGACTTCACCGTGCTGGAAGCGGTCCACCATGGACTCGCGCTCGGCGATCGGCGTGCCGCCGTGCAGGAACTGGGTCGGCACACCGCGCGCCGCCAGATGCTGTTCGAGCAGCCGCGCCATCTGTACGTACTGGGTGAAGACCAGCACACTCGCGCCCTCCGCCAGGATGGTGTCGAGCAGCTCGTCCAGCAGCTCCAGCTTCCCGGACCGGTCCGCGATGCGCGGCCGCTCCTCCTTCAGATACTGCGCCGGGTGATTGCAGATCTGCTTGAGCCCGGTCAGCAGCTTGACGACCAGCCCCCGGCGCTCCATCCCGGCCGCCTCCGAGATCGCCGCGAGGGTCTCCCGTACCACCGCTTCGTACAGCCCGGCCTGTTCCCTGGTGAGGGAGACGGCCCGGTCGGTCTCGGTCTTGGGCGGCAGTTCGGGTGCGATCCCGGGGTCGGACTTGCGGCGGCGGAGCAGGAACGGGCGGACCAGCGCGGCGAGGCGCTCGGCCGCCGCCGGGTCGTCGCCGCTCTCGACGGACCGTGCGTAGTGGGTACGGAAGGCGCCGAGGCGGCCGAGCAGTCCGGGAGTTGTCCAGTCGAGGATCGCCCACAGCTCGGAGAGGTTGTTCTCCACGGGGGTGCCGGAGAGCGCGACCCTCGCCTTCGCGCCGATGGTGCGCAGCTGCCTGGCCGTGGTGGAGTACGGATTCTTGATGTGCTGCGCCTCGTCGGCGACGACCATGCCCCAGGCCGCGCCGGCGAGCTTCGGCGCGTCCAGCCGCATGGTGCCGTAGGTGGTGAGGACGAACTCGCCTTCCCGCAGGTCCTCCAGGGCGCGCGAGGCGCCGTGGAAGCGGCGTACCGGCGTACCGGGCGCGAACCGCTCGATCTCGCGCTGCCAGTTGCCCATCAGGGAGGTCGGGCAGACGACCAGGGTCGGTCCCGCGGCCGCCGCGTCGGTCTGCCGGTGCAGATGGAGCGCGATGAGGGTGATGGTCTTGCCGAGGCCCATGTCGTCGGCGAGACAGCCGCCGAGGCCGAGCGAGGTCATGCGGTGCAGCCAGTTGAGACCGCGGAGCTGGTAGTCGCGCAGCGTCGCGGTGAGCGCGGCGGGCTGCCCGATCTCCGGCTCCGCGGGCCCGGTGCCCGCCGTGCCCTCGGGGTCGGCGAGGCGGTCGCGCAGCTGGGCGAGCCAGCCCGTCGCCCGCACCTCGACCCGGCGTCCCTCGATCTCCGTGGAGCCGGTCAGTACGGCTCCGAGCGCGTCGACCGGGGTGAGCTTGCGGTCCTGGCTCTCGCGGGCGCGCCGGGCCTCCGCCGGATCGATGAGTACCCACTGGTCGCGCAGCCGTACCACCGGTCGGCCGGCCTCGGCGAGTTGGTCCAGCTCGGCGCGGGTGAGCCGCTGATCGCCCAGCGCGAACCGCCAGTTGAAGGCGAGGAGCGCGTCGGCCGACAGGAAGGAGGGCAGATCCGTCGCCCTCCGGCGGGAGCCGTCGCCGCCCTCGCCGTCGCCCTCGTCACCGGGTTCTGACTCCGTGTCCGACTCTGTGTCCGAGGGTCCGATGACCGCGCGTGCCGTGAGCGTGCGCGCCAGTTCCTTGGGCCAGTGCACCCGCACGCCGGTCGCGGCGAGCGCGCTCGACGCCTCGCCCAGCAGCTCGGTGACGTCCTCGTCCGCGAGGTCGATGACATCCGGCACGGCGGCCGAGAGCAGCGGGGTGAGCGGCGGCCACGCCCGGGCGGCGCGGCGCAGGGCGAGCAGCGCGTCCATCCGGGCGCGCGGGCCGAACGGCGCTCCGGCGGACCGCGCTCCCGACCACACATCGGCGGCATCGGCGACGACCGTGGGATCGCTGACACTGTGCATCTGGAGTACGGCGCGGAAGACGGGTCCGGGCGCGGCCGTGCCGCTGCGGCTGCCCTCACTGTCCGGCGGACCGGCGGCCGGTGGATCGCCGTCCGGGAGGCCGGGCAGCTCGATGCGCAAGGAGAGCCGTACGCCCGCGTCGTGCCCGGCGGCCACATCGGCAGCCCAGCCCCGCAGTTCGGGAAACTGCCCCGGTGACACGGCGGCGAAGGCGGGACCGGCGGCGGCGATCGGCGCGGCGGGCGTACGCGGCAGCGCGTCGGCCACCGCGTCGAGGAAGTCCCGCAACAGCCGCTCGGGCTCGGGCAGGAGGAGCACTCCCGGCCGCGCTGTGCGGAGCGGGACGGCGTGCGCGGTGGGCGGCATGGAGGCGGCGAGCGTACGGACCCGCTCCAGATCCTCGGCGGTCAGCGGTCCGGCCCGCCAGGCGTCGTGATCCGTACCGGTGAGACCCGGCAACAGCAGCCCCCGGGCGGCGAGTTGCAGAGCGAGCAGCGTGGCCGCGCCCCAGAAGGCGGCCGACGGTGAGGCGTCCGCCGAGGCACGTGCCCTGGTCAGGACCGCGAGCGCGTCCGGCACAGGCATCAACAGCGCCCTGACCGTGAGAGGGTGGGCCTCGGTGTCGACGACGGCCAGCTCCTCCACGGAGCCCGGAGCGGACGGTGGCTCCGCGCCATCGGGGTGCCAGTAGGCGATCCGGCCGGTGCGGGCCGGATCCGCGGGGAGAAAGACCGTGGAACAGCGGGCGAGTTCGGAGATCCGGGAGAGCGTTGCCGCGGGAAGCCTGTGCACAGCGAAGACGCATTCCTCAAGTTTGACTACTGCTGGGTCGGAGCCGCCGAGGGTACCCCACCGCGAAGCCACGCGGGCGCGGCGCCACCGTGACCTGGCTCACCCCGGGACGGCCGGGTGTAGCCAGCACCACCGTCGCCCCCCGGGAAGCCCCCAGCGTTTCCGGGTGGTGGCCTCATGGTCGCCCGCGGTCACATCCCCGTACGTTTCAACAGGTCAAGCGCGGTTCAGCGCGACCCTTCCCCAGCCAGCACCTCGGCCTACAGACCGGAGACCGACATGCCCCAGGCCGCCACCGCCCCCGTCGCGGAGCCCATACCCGACCCAGCTGCCTGCCGCGGCGCGGGCAGCGACTTCGCGCCTCTCCTGCGGACGGTCAGGGAACAGGGTCTCCTGGAGCGCCGGGTCGCCTGGTACGCCCGGGGCATCACCGTCAATCTGGTCTTCCTGGCCGCCATCGTCGCCGGGACGGTGCTTGTCGGACCCTCCTGGTGGGCGCTGCTCCTCGCGCCGCCGCTGGCCGTCGTGTCGGCGCGGATGGCGTTCGTCGCCCATGACGCGGGACATGCCCAGATCGCCGCCGACCGGGGCAGGGGCCGCCTGGTCCAGCTCCTCCACGCCAATCTGCTGCTCGGGATGAGCCAGGACTGGTGGAACGACAAGCACAACCGGCACCACGCCAATCCCAACCACATCGACAAGGACCCGGACGTCGCCGCGGACATCCTCGTCTTCACCCAGCACCAGACCGCGGGCCGCTCCGGACTGCGCCACTGGCTCACCTGCCACCAGGCCTGGATGTTCTTCCCGCTGACCACCCTGGAGGGCATCGCCCTCAAGGTGTACGGCTTCCGGGCCGTCTTCTCCCGGCAGGACAACCGGATGACCGTCCGCCGGCGCGCGCTGGAGGGCTCGCTGCTCGTGGCCCATGTCGGCGGCTATCTGACCCTGCTGCTGACCACCCTGACCCTGGGCCAGGCCGTCGTCTTCGCCCTGATCCACCAGATGCTCCTCGGTCTGCACCTGGGCATGGCCTTCGCGCCCAACCACAAGGGCATGGAGATGCCCGACCCGGAGAGCAGCGAGAACTGGGGCCATCTGCGCCGGCAGGTCCTCACCTCACGGAACATCCGCGGCGGAGCGCTCACGGACTGGTTCCTGGGCGGACTGAACTACCAGATCGAGCACCATCTCTTCCCCAGCATGCCGCGCCCCCACCTGCGGCTCGCCCAGCCGCTGGTGCGCGCGCACTGCCGCTCCCTGGGGGTTTCGTACACCGAGACCGGGCTGATCGACTCGTACCGGCAGGCCCTCGGTCATCTGCACCACGTCGGCGAACCGCTGCGCGCGAGCGCATAGTGGAACTGGCAGGCGTCCATGTGCGTTCACTCAGCAGGGAGCGGCCAGGGCCGCGGAGGAGGCGTCGAGATGTCGACAAGAGCAAAGATCGCCATCGGGGGAGTGGCCGTGGGCCTTCTTCTGATTCCGCTGATCGGATTCTGGTTCTCGCTGCTGCTGGTGCTCGGAGTGCCCGCGGTCGCGTATCTGATGCTGGACCCGTCGCAGCGGCGCAGGCTGCGCCGGATCAGCCGTAAGGAGATCGGTCGCTGATCCGGGGGCTCCGCTGATCTCCGCGGAGCCCGCCGGACCGAGGCAGGTCCCCACGACCGCGTGGCCGGGGGACCGGAGCGCGCCTCAGCTCAGCGCACAGGAATTGACCACGTCACCGCTCGCGGGCCTGCGGATCGTACGGTCCGCGGGCGGGGCCGTGCCGTCCTCCACCCAGGCCGTGAGAGCTGTGAACGCCGAGCGGTAGCACGGCAGGATCGGACGCAGCCGGTCCGGATAGGTGTCGTAGAGGCCGTCGGTGTGGGTGCCGTTCTCGACCGTGTAGTAGCGGTGCAGCCGGCCGCGGCCCTGGCCGTCGATCATCCGCGCATACGCATCGGAGTCGGTGGCGATCGGCAGCAGCGAGTCCAGGTCACCGTGGAGCGTGATCATGGGTTTGCCGATCCGCCCGGTCAGCGCGACCTTCGCCACGGCGCGGTGGACGGACGCGGGGCGGGAGGCGTAGTCGTACGTGGCGTCGGAGGGGCAGGCCGCGAAGATCTCCTCGGTCGTCGAACCGGCCGACGCTCCAGGGCACTCGGTGTCGTACGACGGGTCGAACTCGGCACGGAACATCTTCTGGGTCAGTCCCCAGTACGCCGCCTGGTGATAGGCCCAGAGAAACTGGGAGCCGTCCGCGAAACCGGCCGCGAGGAGATCCTCGTCGTCCGCCGTACCGAGACTCCGGGCCACGGTGACCGGCAGACTCGTCAGCAGATTGGGCCCGCGGGTGGTCCACAGCGTGCCTTCCCAGTCCACGCCTCCGTCGTAGAGCTCCGGGCGGTTCTCCAGCTGCCAGCGGGTCAGATATCCGCCGTTGGAGATGCCGGTCATGTACGTATGGCGCGGCCCGTGCCCGTACCGCTGCTGCGCGGCCTTCTTCGCGGCGCGCGTCAGCTCGGTGACCCGGCTGTTCCATTCGGCGACGGCGTCACCCGGCCGTCTGCCGTCCGCGAAGAAGTCGGCGCCCGTGTTGCCCTTGTCCGTGCTGGCGTAGGCATATCCCTGCGCCAGCACGGCGTCGGAGATCAGGACGTCCGTGGAGTACTGCTTACGGGTGCCCGGCGCACCCGTGACGACCAGACCGCCGTTCCACCGGTCGGGCAGTCTGATCACGAACTGGGCATCGTGCTGCCAGCCGTGCGTGGCGTTGGAGCGCGAGTCGTCGGGGAAGTAGCCGTCGATCTGGATCCCGGGCACGCCGGAGGGCTTCTTCGTGCCCGCCCCCGACAGTCCGGCCTGGTCGGCGGAGTCGGTGTACGGCGTGCCGGCGAGCGCCGTCGTCGTGAGATCGCCCAGACAGACGTTCTGCTGGTGGCCGGCTCCCGGCACATCCAGCCGGTGCTGCCGGGCGCAGTGCCCGTCCGCCCGGTCCGGTGGCGCCGCGCCCATGGCCCCGGCGGGGCCAATGGAGGACAGGCCCATCAGAAGGGCGGCAAGAATCGGGATGCCTCGGGACAGGCGCATACGGGCCTCCGGTGAGCGGCGATAAGGGGTGGGTGCGCCGCCATATCGTGCTGGGGCCGTTCCCGTACGGCCATGGGGTCGGCCCACACCTCGCAAGGCCCGGTCATGTGTGCCTTACCGGTCGGCTGCCGGGTCGGTCGGTTGCCCGGTCGGTCGGCTGCCGGGCTCAGGCGGGGCGTACGGCCATGGCGTCCAGCGCCTTGAGCAGTCCGGGCAGCTCATTGCCGCGACCGACGGGCAGTACCTCGCCCGGCTCGTCGTCCAGAAGGACGAACGCGAGGTCGTCGGTCCTGGCGACCACGGACCAGCCGGGGCCGTCGGCGCGCAGCATGCGCGCCCCGTCCTCGGCGAAGCTGGACCGGACCCGGCCGAGCGGCGGAGCCGTATCCACATAGGCGCGCAGCTCCTCCAGGACCCGCCGCACACCGGGGTGAGAGGGCGCCGGTGGTTCCGTGGCGTCGGCGGACTGCGCGCTCTCGCTGCGCGCGCTCCCCGCCGGTGCCGGTCCCGGCGGCTCCACGGTCACACCGCCGTCGAGCCGCTCCCGCCAGGCCGCCCACTGCTGGGCGATCCCGTCCGCGCCGAGACGGCGCTGGGCCGGACCCCACGTTTCGGTGTCGGGCGGTGCGAGCGGCGCCGGGCCGGCGTCCTCTGCCCCTTCCCCGGCCTCCTCCTCGGAGCCGGGCTCGGGCTCGGGGTCGTGCGGCGCGGGCAGGCCGGGCGCTGCGACCGCGAGAGCGAGGGGCCAGCCCGGCAGCGCGGAGACGATGGTGTGGTCCCCCGGGGACAGGTCGTACTCCATACCGCAGTCCCAGGACGCGATGGCGACCGCGACCAGTGACACGTCGTCCACGATCACCGTCCAGCGGGCACCGCCGCTGTCCTGGCCCATGACCAGGCCGTATCCCTCCGGATGGGGCTCAAGGCCGAGCGCCGCGCACGCCTCCGGATAGTCGTCGCCGAGCACGGCAGGGAACTGCGCCGGTGTCAGCAGCGCGGCGGTCAGTACGTAGAGCGCGTCCTCGTCCACGGAGTCGTCCGTCCCGGCCACGGCACCTCCCTATCCGACTGGTTGTCGGCGCACCCTAACCAGTGGGTAACCCGGACGTCGAGAGTCCGGTACGGGCCGGTCTCCCGGGCGACGTGGTGCCCGGGCGTCAGGCGGCCGGCAGACCGAGCAGGCTGCGGGCCACGGTCTGTGGTGACTCGTCCCGTTCGCGGGCCAGCGCGATGACCGCCCGGCACGCGAGCTCGCTGACGCCGAAGGAGAGCGCCTCCGGCGAGACCCAGGCCGCCGCCTCGTCGCTCTGCTGCTCGTCGTCCTCCGCGCACGCCGACACATACGTGGCGGCGGCCTCGAAGATGTTGTGCTGCCTCGGGCGGGGCCGGCTCGTGGACGGCGTGGTGAAACGGTCCGCCACAAGGATCCTGCGCAGTCTGCTGAACATCGGGTCCACCTTCCCCCTGCTGCCTTGCGTGGTGCGAACCGCGGGGTCGTCCGGGTCCGCTACTCCAACGTACGGTCGCCGGGCCGCAGGCAGAAGAGGCTCTGCCCCACGACCGGCCAGGGCCCGGGCACGACCGGACAGGGCCCGGGCTGTCGCACGGGCGGACGCCCTCCGGTTCCGGTTCAGTCCTGCCGGGTGGCCAGGGCCAGAAAGCGGCTGTCCTCGTCGGTGTACGACTCCAGCCGCCATCCCGAACCGGCCAGCAGTGGACGGAGGTTGGGCTCCGCGCGCAGATCGTCGTCCGTGATCTGCCGGCCCTGCCGGGCGGCCAGCGCGGCCCGGCCGATGGGGTGGAACAGCGCCAGTTGGCCGCCGGGCCGTACGACCCTGGCCAACTCCGCCAGATTCTCCGCTGGTTGCGGCAGATGAGCGATCAGTCCCGCCGCGAACACCGCGTCCAGCGCATGCGTGCGTACCGGAAGCCGGCTCACGTCGGCGAGCAGCAGCCGGCCGCTGCGCTGACGGCCGGCCTGTACGGCTGCCTCCAGCATCGCCGGGGTCAGATCCGCGCCCAGCACCGTGCCCCGCGCGCCCACGGCGTCCCGCAGGGGAGGCAGTGCGCGCCCCGTCCCGCACCCGGCGTCCAGCACCGCGTCACCGGGGCGCAGCCGGAGATCGGCGACCGCGGCGGCATAGGCAGGACCGTCGTCCGGGAAGCGCGCTTCCCAGTCCGCCGCCCTGGCGCCGAAGAATTCCCGCACCTGCCTGTGATCGTGGACCATGCGGACATGATCCCGCAGCGCCGCTCGCGGGCCGCGGGGCTCCCCGGTATTTTTCGACCGGAGAACTTTTTCGGAGTATCTCCGCCGGGGATGTCGAAAACGCGTCGCGTGCTTCTACCTGTCCATGAGAGGCGCCACACGGGCGCGACAGCGTGAGGAGAACGTCATGAAGTACATGCTGCTGATGCAGTTCAGTGCGCAGAACGCCGGCTTTCCGCAGATCACGGAGTGGACTCCGGAGGAGATCGAGGCCCACATCGCCTTCATGCGCGACACGAACCAGAAGCTCTCCGAGGCGGGCGAGCTGGTAGCGGCGGAAGGGCTGGCGGGGCCGGACCAGGCCAGGATCGTCCGGGCCGGCCGCGATGGCGCCGCCCTTGTCACCGAGGGTCCTTACCCTGAGACCAAGGAGTTCCTCGCCGGATACTGGATCGTCGACTGTGACAGCGCCGAGCGGGCGGTCGAGTTGGCCGCGCACGTCTCGACGGCTCCCGGCCCCGGTGGTGCGCCGCTGAACATGGCGATCGAGGTGCGCCAGGTGATGGCGGCACCGACCGAGGAGATGTGAGCCCTGACTGATCCGCGGACGCCCCCGGAGGTCTGTCCTGAGGTGACGGCCGAGGACCTGCTGCGCATGCTGGCGCCGCAGGTCGTCGGCGTGCTCACCCGGCGGTTCGGGGACTTCGCCGCCGCGGAGGACGCCGTACAGGAAGCGCTGCTGGCCGCGGCGACACAGTGGCCCGACGAGGGCGTGCCCCGCAATCCGAGGGGCTGGCTGATCCAGGTCGCGAGCCGCCGGATGACCGAGCAGGTGCGCGGCGAGCAGGCACGCCGCCGCCGCGAGGACCTGGTGGCCGGGCTGGTGCCGGCGGACCGGCGGACGGCGCCGCCCGCGGACACCGACGACATGGCGGACCGGGACGACTCGCTGATCCTGCTTTTCCTCTGCTGCCATCCCGCACTGTCGCCCGCCGCGGCGGTCGCCTTGACCCTGCGCTGCGTCGGCGGCCTGACCACGGCTGAGATCGCGCGTGCCTTCATGGTGCCCGAGGCGACCATGGGGCAGCGCGTCAGCCGGGCCAAGCAGCGCATCAAGACCTCCGGGACTCCGTTCCGGATGCCGGACGGCACGGACCGTGCCCGTCGGCTGGACGCGGTGCTGCGGGTCCTCTATCTGATCTTCAACGAGGGGTACACCACCAGCGAAGGGGCCGATCTGCAGCGGGTCGAGCTGTCCCGGGAAGCGATCCGGCTGACCCGGGCCGTTCACGGACTCCTCCCCGGTGACAGCGAGGTCACCGGGCTGCTGGCGCTGATGCTGCTCACCGACGCCAGGAGCGCGGCGCGCAGCGGTCCGGCCGGTGAGCTGATCCCGCTTGCGGAGCAGGACCGCGGCCGGTGGGACACCGACGCCATCGCCGAGGGCGTCGCGCTCATCACCGCCGCCCTGCCCACGGGGCCCGTCGGCCCGTACCAGGTCCAGGCGGCTGTCGCCGCGGTGCACGACGAGGCGGCGAGCGCCGAGGAGACCGACTGGCCGCAGATCCTGGCGCTGTACGGCGTGCTGGAGCGGCTGTCCCCCAACCCGGTCGTCTCGCTCAACCGGACCGTCGCTGTCGCCATGGTGCACGGTCCTGCCGCGGGGCTCGACATCCTCAAAGCCCTTGACGCCGACGGCGCTCTGGCGGGGCATCACCGGATGTATGTGGTACGGGCCCATCTCCTCGACATGGCAGGCGACCGGCAGGCCGCGATCGAGAACTACCGGGAGGCGGCCCGGCGTACGACCAGCATTCCGGAACGGCACTACCTCATGATCCGCGCCGCCCGGCTCGCCGGGTCCTGACCCGGACCACCGGGGCGCGTCGGGGCCGGGCTCAGACGTCCTTCGGGGCCTCTTCCGCGGCCGCCCGCATCCGTTTGCGCAGGCGCGAGGCGCGGAGGTTGGCCGCGTTGCCGCAGATGCGTACGTCGTGCCAGACGGCGCTGTTGTTGCGCGAGGCGTCGTAAAAGGCCGACCGGCACTCGATGTTGCGGCACATCTTCAGCCGGGACCAGGTGCCGGCCCGCTGGGCGAGCAGCGTCTCGGACCACAGCGCCGACTCCAGCCATGTGCGCCCCTTGCCGACCGGGACCATGCGGACCTGGCCGTGATCGTCAGGGGCGAGCCGCACCATGACGTCACGAGCCGAGGCGGGCGGGGCGGCCGGGGGAGGTGGCGTGTCACTCCCCGTGGCGGTCAGCATCTCCTCGAACGCCGTCCTGAGCTCGCGGAGCGCCCGCGGATCCGTCGCGGACAGCGAACAGCCGGGCGGGTCGAGGCCGTGGATACGGGCCCACTCGCCGGCGGCGCCGGTCAGCCATCGCTCGGCGGCTTCGCGGCCGGCCAGCAGATCGGGGGCGTACTCCTTGATCGCACGCGTGTTGATCAGCTCCTGCACCAGAGCGAGTCCGGCGGGAGCCTCACGTACGCCGTATCGCTCACTGGCCACCCAAGACATAACCGAATCGTACTTGACTGTGTCGCTTGACTCCGGCGCACCGAGCCAGCACGCTGGAGACAGAGGCTATTTGCCGACGCTTCTGTCAATCAGAACGTGGAACTGCCGTCACCCGGCGTGATAGCCGGTGCTTGAGGAGAGCGACATGACTACCGTCAACGGAGCAACCGTCCTGGTCACGGGCGGACAGCGCGGCCTGGGCCGGGCCTTCGTACAGGGCGCGCTGGAGGCCGGGGCCGCCAAGGTCTACGCCACGGCCCGCACGCCCGCCCCGGAGAGCGACCGCAGGATCGTCCCGCTGCCGCTGGAGGTGACCGACGCGAAGTCCGTCGCCGAGCTGGCCCGCCGCACCGGCGATGTCTCCATCGTCGTCAACAACGCGGGTATCGGCAGCGGCGCCCCGCTCGCCGAGGCCGACATGGACGAGGTCAGGGCCGTCTTCGACGCCAATGTGTTCGGTGCGCTGCGTGTGGCGCAGGCTTTCGCCCCGATTCTCGCGGCCAACGGCGGCGGCGCCCTGATCGACATTCACTCGGTGCTGTCCTGGGCGGCCGGCAGCGGCGCCTACGGCGCCACGAAGGCGGCGCTGTGGTCGCTCACCAACTCGCTCCGCCTGGAGCTGGCCCCGCAGGGCACGCAGGTGCTGGGGGTCCACCTCGGATACACCGACACCGACATGGTCCGCGGGCTCGACGTCCCGAAGAACGATCCGCGGGCGGTGGTCCGTGATGTCCTCGCGGCGCTGGAGAACGGCGAGACCGAGGTCCTCGCGGACGACGTCAGCCGTGCCTTCAAGGCAGCCCTCTCCGGACCCGTGGAAGGGCTGAGTGTGGTGTCCGCCGCATGAGGGGCACGGAGTGAGTCCTCGGTCCGCTCGTGGCGGAGCGAGGACTCAGGCCGACACGTCCGCCAGGGCCGAGACCTTGTCGATCCGTACCCGCACGACCAGTTCGCCCGGCACGCCGTTGCGCTCGCCGAACTCCTTCGCCCGCTCCTCGCCCATGTACCGCGCGGCGACCCGGGTCGCCCAGACGCGCAACTGGTCCGGATCCTCGTCGATGTCCGCCCGCCCCTGGATCACCACGAAGGCGAACGGCGGCCGTTCGTCGTCCACGCACAGCGCGACCCGGCCGTCACGCAGCAGATTGCGTCCCTTGACGGTCTCCCTGCCGGTATTGAAGACAAGATCGTCACCGTCCAGAACGAACCAGATGGGCGCGATATGAGGGCTCCCGTCGGCTCGTACGGTGGACAGCTTGCCGGTGCGCGTGCCTTCGGAGACAAAGGCGTGCCACTCGTCCTTGCTCATGTTTTTCGCCATGCCCGCATTCTCCGTCGCCACGGCATCCGGCGCGCTTCGGCGACCCCGGACTCCCGGGATCGCTTGCCCGCGAGCGGTCGGTGCGGAAGGCTACGGGCGTTGCGGGACCACGGGGAACATCTGAACGGGGAGGAACGGCAATGCCGCTGGAAAAGGGACTTGACTGGCTGCTGGACGACCTGACCGAGCGGGTCGAGCACATCAAGCACGCGCTGGTGCTGTCCAACGACGGCCTGGTGACAGGGGCCAGTACGGGGCTGGCACGCGAGGACGCGGAGCACCTCGCGGCGGTCTCCTCGGGGCTGCACAGCCTCGCGCGGGGATCGGGGCGCCACTTCCGGGCGGGCAAGGCCCGGCAGACCATGGTCGAGTTCGACGAGGCGCTCCTGTTCGTCACCGCGGCGGGTGACGGCAGCTGCCTGTGTGTGCTGACCACGGCCGAGGCCGACGTTGGCCAGGTCGCCTACGAGATGACCCTGCTGGTCAACCGGGTCGGTGAGCACCTCGGTGTGGCGGCCAGGCAGCCGGGTCACACCAGTCTGAGCGGCCTCTGAGTGGTCTCTCAGCTGGATGTTCCGCTCGGCCCGATGAGTTATCCACAGGCCGGGCGAAGAGGCCCGCTGTCGCGCTACGGTCGTCACCGAGAGTAGTTACGCCTCACGGGGGAGGACCATCATGTCCGTCAGCGATGCCCGGATTCAGGACCGGGCACAAGCCGTCGGCGTCGTGCGGGCCGCGCAGGAACTGCGACTGAAGCGCGGCGAGTTCGAGCTCGCCGCGCAGTTGGGGCACATCCGCACCACGGCGGGGGCGGGCGCCGGCCGGCGTCAGGTCGCCCGGCAGGAGATCGACCGCCTGCGAGCGGCGGAGGGATTCCCGGACGCCCTGCGTGAGCGGGTGCGGACCGTGGGCACGGCCGAGGGGGCGGAGCTGATGCCCGTCAGCCCCGGCCGGTTCACCCGGCTGGCCAGGGCGGGGTATCTCGCGCCGGTCACGTTCTATCTGAACCGCTATCGCGTGGTCGTGTGGCTGTATCTGGCGCAGGAGCTCAGGGCCTTCGCCGCCAGGGAACCGGCCCTGCTCACCGGCCGGCTGCCGCACGCGCCGCGCGCCGGTCACGACGTGGGGGAGGACCTGCGTCCGCGCAACTGGCGGGGCCGGCGCATCGGCCATCTGCTGCACGGCTGTGAGGACCCCTGGGAGCGGGCGGCCGTCGCCGGCTGTGTACTCGACCCGGTCCACCTGGCCGAGCTGGTGCCTGACCCGTACGAACGCGCCTATGTGAACCGGCTGCGGCCGCGCCTCGCCCATGGCCACCCGGCGTCGGAGGCCGCACAGGAGACGGTGCGACGCCTGCTGGTGGCGGAGCATCCCGACGAGATCCGGTGGCACCGGGCCAGTCTGTGCGCACTGCTGGAAGAGGCGCGGCGCGCCCGGCCGGCCCCGCGCCCCGACGCGGTCGCCGAGCGCCGAGCGGGGCCCGTCGTGCCTTCAGGCGGCTCCGACCCCCTTGCTGACGGGGCGGAGCCATTGCCGGAGGGGGCATCCGGGCCGCCGGGCGGGAACGGCCGCAGAGGTCTGCTGACCCGGCTGCGGATCAGAAGGATCAGCAGGGACAGACGCGTGGGAATCGCGGTCCGGAGGTGAGGAGGAGCGCCGGGCCGGGCCCGGTCCCGCCGTACCCCCGCCCGGCCGGCGGGTTCCGGTGGCCCGGCCGGGCGTCAAGGGGCCACGTGCAGAACGAGCTTGCCGCGCGTCCGTCCCGCCGCGCCCCTGCGGTGGGCCTCGGCGGCCTGCTCCAGCGGCAGGACCTCCTCGACCTCGACCTTCACGACGCCCTTGTCGATCAGTCCCGCGATCCGGGTCAGCGCGGCGCCGTCGGGCTCCACCAGGAAGGTGCTCGCCCGCAGTCCCTGGGCGCGGGCCGCGTCCAGCAGTTCGGGGGAGACGCCCGAGGGGACGGCGACGAGGACGCCGCCGGGCCGCAGCGTCCGCAGCGAACGGGTGCTCGTCGCGTCGTGTCCGTCCCCGACCAGGTCGATGACGACATCGACATCGCTGACCACGTCCTCGAACCGGACCGCGGTGTAGTCGATGAGTTCATCGGCGCCGAGCGAGCGCAGCCAGTCGTGCTTGGCGGCGCTGGCGGTGCCGATGACATACGCCCCGAGGTGCTTGGCGAACTGCACCGCCAGGTGCCCCACGCCACCGGCGGCGGCGTGGATGAGGACCCGCTGTCCCGCCTCGACCCGCGCGGCGTCGACCAGCGACTGCCACGCGGTGAGCCCGGCCAGCGGCATCGCGGCGGCCCGGTCGTGGTCGATCGTGGTCGGCTTGAGCGCGAACTGCCGGGAGGGCGCGGTCACATACTCGGCGTAGGCGCCGGCCGGCCGGGGGAACCACGGCATCCCGTACACCTCGTCGCCCACCTGCAGCGTGTGCACACCGAAGCCGGTCTCCGTCACGACGCCGGAGACATCCCAGCCCAGTACGAAGGGAGGATCGCCCAGCAGGCCCGCGATTCCGCCGCTCTCGCGGCTCTTCCAGTCGACGGGGTTCACACCCGCCGCGTGGACACGGACCTGCACCTCGGTCGGCAGGGGCTCGGGGCGTGCCACTTCGGCGAGCTGGAGCACCTCGGGGCCGCCGAGGGTGTATTGAGTGATCGCGCGCATGGTCGTCTCGCTGCTCATCACGGTCTCCTGCTGGTGCGTGCCGGGGCACTTTCGCACCGACCGGCCGGTTGGTGGTCGACACCTGCACGCTATTCCCTGGGTACTGGTATCCCGCAAGGGTGATTGCTACCCATTGGAAAGCATGCAGCTCGGAACCAGTATGGAGGGTGTCATGAGCGCCACGCGTGGACGGCGGACCGACACGCCGTACCCGTCCTCAGGGCTTGCCGTCGCCGGTGACGACGGTGCGTTCCGCGGAGAACCGGCCCCAGTTGCCGTCGGGCAGCTTGGCGCGGATCTTCACCCGGTAGGTCTCGCCGGCCTTCTTGCTCACGTACACGCTGTACGTGGCCCGGCCCCGGGGCACGTCGCCGCCCCAGACCAGCGTCGTCGCGAACTTCCCGTCCAGATAGATCTGGTACGAGGGGACCTCGGTGCCGGTCTTCGGCGCCAGCCAGGACAGATCGGCGTAGTACGCGCCGTCGGCGGTGTGCGTCGCGGCCCGGAAGTCGATCGGCGCGGTATCGGGATCGTCGCCGGGGCCGCGCGGGGTGGTGACCTCGACGGCGCGGCTGGCGGGCGAGGTGTTGTCTGCGGCGTCCCTGGCGGTGACGGTGAAGCTGTAGTGGGTGCCCGGCCGCAGCCGGGTGATCCGCGCCGTCGTGGCGTCCGCGCCGACGCTGTGGATCTTGGAGCCGCCCTGGTAGATGTCGTACGAGGTGATGCCCTGGTCGCCGGCCGCCTGGTGCCAGCTGAGCCGCGCGGCCCGGGCCCCGTCGCTCCTGCCCGCCAACTCGGTGGGCGTGGCGGGCGCTTCCTTGTCCTCGGCGACCGCGGCCGGTGTGGTGACAGGCTTCTCGCCGCTGTGCGGTGAGAGCGTGCCCTCGGCGTCCCGGGCCCTGACGGTGAAGGTGTAGGCGGTCGACGGCTTCAGCCCGGTGATGTCGATCATGTTCTTCCCGGCCGGGACGTCCTTGACCTTCGTCTTGCCCCGGTACACCTCGTACCCGCTGATGCCGTCCTGGCCGGTGGCCTGGTTCCACATGACATGGACGGAGGTCGCGCTGCCGGCCTGGACCGTGACCCCGGCCGGCGCCGAAGGCGCCTTCGCGCCCCCGTCGTTCGAGCCGCACGCGGCCAGAGTGAGCACGGCGGCGGACGCGAGCGCGGCAAGGCTGGAGATCCTTCTCATGGCCGTGTCCTCCATCCGGGGGCAATGGTCTAGACATATATGACACAGGTGTCGGGTCCACATCAAGAGGGCGGCGCGCACGGGTGTGCCGCGACGAGTAGGAAAGTCTGTGGTCGAGGGGGCGACACACCGGCGGGTTCCTCCGGCCGGGGCACGGAGAGGCCCTGGCGGACAATGACCATGGCTCAGCGAAGACGTGGGGAAGGACTGGAATCGTGCATATCGACCTGGCCGGAAAGACCGCTCTGGTGACGGGGTCCACCCAGGGAATCGGCGCGGCCATCGCGGCCGGTCTGGCCCGCTCCGGGGCCCGCGTCGCCGTCAACGGACGGAGCGCCGAATCCGTGGACAGTGCCCTCGACCGGCTGCGGGCGGAGGCGCCGGACGCCGAATTCCTGGCCGCGCCAGGCGATGTCGTCTCGGACGATGGCTCCCGGCAGGTGCTCGACGTGGTGCCTCAGGTGGACATCCTCGTCAACAACCTGGGCATCTTCGGTTCCCGGCCCGCGCTGGAGATCAGCGACGACGAGTGGCGGCGCTACTTCGAAGTGAATGTCCTCGCCGCGATCCGGCTCACCCGGGCCTGTCTGGGCGGGATGATGGAGCGGTCCTGGGGGCGCGTGCAGTACATCGCCAGCGACGCCGCGATCGTCATCCCCGCCGAAATGATCCACTACGGAATGACCAAGACCTCCCTGCTCGCGGTCTCCCGCGGCTTCGCCAAGGTGGCGGCCGGCAGCGAAGTCACCGTCAACTCCGTGCTCGCGGGCCCGACCCACACGGGCGGCGTCGAGGACTTCGTCTACGAGCTGGTGGATTCCCAACTGCCCTGGGACGAGGCGCAGCGCGTGTTCATGCGCGAACACCGCCCGCAGTCCCTGCTCCAGCGCCTGATCGAGCCCGAGGAGATCGCCAACATGGTGGTCTACCTCAGCTCGCCCCTCGCATCGGCCACCACCGGTGCGGCGATCCGCGTCGACGGTGGGTACATCGACGCGATCGTTCCCTGACCGGGGCGCCGCCCACCCCGGCGGGGGCGGGCGGCGGCCGACGCGAGGGGGTGCGGTCAGATCCGGTGGACGAGCTGCGTGGTGAGCTCGTAACGGGCTCCGACGATGGCGAGCTTGCCCTCGGCGATCCTGGCCGCCAGGTCGGGCTCCGCGGCGAGACGGCCGCGGACCATCGCGACGTTCGCGGTGACGGTGGCGTCGATACGCGCGTCACCCTGCTGGGAGTGATCGATCGCGGGCCGTATCTGGTCCGCCAAGTACTGTATGTGGGCCGGGAGTGCCTCGCCCGTCTCCTCCGCGTGGACGGCGGCGGCGACGGCGCCGCACGACTGGTGCCCGAGGACCAGGACGAGCGGTATCTCCAGCTCCAGCACGCCGTAGCAGATGCTGCCGAGGACGGCCTCGTCCAGGACCTCGCCCGCTGACCGTACGGTCATCAGGTCGCCGAGCCCCTGGTCGAAGGCGAGCTCCGGAGGTACCCGGGAGTCGATGCACCCGAGGATGACGGCGAAGGGGTGCTGGCCCGACACGAGGGCCTGGCGCACGGTCTCCGTCTCGTGCGGGTGCTGCTCGCGGAAGGTCCGCCAGCGGCGGTTTCCCTCGGCGAGTTCCCTGAGCGCCTCGTCCGGGGTGGCCGGTCGGACGCGCGTCGACCGAGAGTGAGTGGCCGCACCGGCGGACGGCGCGGCGAGCGCCACTCCGGCGGTGGCGGCGGTCCCCGCGAGGGCCGCGCGAAGCAGCGTGCGGCGCGGTGCGCCGGTGGGGGCGGGGGACGTGTTCGTCTGTCTGTTCAATATCACGGCCGGAGACTATCCGTGACAGCCTTGGCCATTGGTTGTCGATGGCGGTTTGTTGACCCTTTCTTGAATCAACTTGCCCTGTACGGACGCGGCCCGTGCCTGATCCGCTACGGCCGGTTCGCTCCGGCCCCCGCGGCGGCCTCCAAATGCCTCAGCGCCGCTTCGAGTTGCGGGGCCACGTGGCGCCATGCCCACTCCCGCCGGCCGTCCGGGTAGTCGCGGGGAACCACTTCCACCAGCATGATCAGATAGAGGTAGCAGCGGTAGAGAGCCATCCGCAGCCGGGCCGGCGCGTCGAACTCCGCCCGGCCGCCCGCCGCCGCGTATCCGGCGAGGAAGTCCGTGTCCTCCTCGATGTCGCCGAGCAGTGCCAGGGAGACGAAGTCCGCGAGCGGATCGCCCCAGAACATCCGCTCGCCGTCCACGATCCCGCTGACCGTACGGGCGCCGGCCCGGCCGTCGAGCAGCACATTGCCCTGCCACAGATCGAAGTGGACCGCGACGGGGACGGTGACCTCGTCGAGGACCCCCGACACCTCGGCCGTCAGAGCGCGGATCACGGCCGGGCTTCGCGGCAGCCGCGCCCCGTAGCGTTCCGCGTCGTCCAGAAGCCCCGCCATCATGGCCGCGAACGCCTCACGCCAGGTTCCGGCGAGCGGACCCAGCGGCAGCGCAGGGTAACCGAATCCCGGCCCGGTCACCGTATGTGTCCGCGCGACCAGGCCGCCCAACTCCCGCCGCAGTCCGGCACGTTCCTCCGGGGCCAGTTCGCCGTCCCGCTCGTGCCACGGCGCACCCGGAAGCGCCGACATGATCAGGAACGCGCCGGTCGCGGCGGTCGGATCGCATGCGTACCGCACGACCTCCGGCACCGGCACACCGTCGACCGCGCCCACCGCCGTATAGAAGGCCACCTCGCCACGGAGCAGATCGCGCTCATAACCGAGCCCGGGGCGCGACTCCGGCGGCGGGACCTTGACCACCCACTCCCGGCCGTCACGCAGCGAGACCCGGAAGAGCGCGTTGTACGTACCCCCCGACAACGGCTCGCACCTCGTCACCTCGCCAGCCGGCAGGCCGGCGGCTCCGACCGCCGCGTCGACCGCGGACCTGGCCGCCTCGCTCCGTTGACGATCCGTCACAACCGCTCCCGCTCCACGACCGGCCCGGCGACCGGCCCGGCGACCGGCCCGGCGACCGGCCCGGCGACCGGCCCGGCGACCGGCCCGAGCCGGCGCGTCGAGCTGCGTACCACCAGCTCGGGCTGGAGCACGACGGAGCGATGCGTGTGGCCGTCCGCGTCCGGTCCCGTCTCGTCCATCAGCATCTCCGCGGCCGTACGCCCCATCCGGGCCGCGGGCTGCCGTACGGACGTCAGCGGTACGACGGCCGCCGCGGCGAACTCGATGTCGTCGTAGCCGACGATCGACACATCGCCGGGGACGTCGACCCCGGCCCCGTACATGGCTTGCAGAACGCCCAGCGCGAGCAGGTCGTTGGCGCAGAACACGGCCGTGGGGCGCTCCGCGAGGCCCAGTAGCCGCGCCCCGGCGTCTATGCCCGATGCCACGTCCAGCCGCGCCGTCTCCACCTGGCGCAGGGCCTGTTCGGGCAGCCCGGCCTCGCGCAGAGCGGCCAGCGCGCCGGTGCGGCGGTCCCGGCACTGGGGGAGAGACATCGGGCCGCTGATATAGGTCACGGAACGGTGCCCTGCCGCCAGCAGATGCCGGACCGCGAGCGCGCCGCCCGCCACATCGTCCACCGAGACGGAACAGCCCTCGGCGGCCGGCACAGCGCGGTCGACATGCACGAACGGAATGCGCTGACGCGCGAACTCCCGCACATTGGCGCCGGTCGTGTCGGCGGGGGTGAGCAGCACCCCGCGCACCCGCTGCTCGGCGAAGAGCGACAGATACTCCGCCTCCTCGGCCGTGCTTCCCGCGCTGTTGCAGAGCATCACCCCGAGCCCGGCCTCGCGCGCCGCGCGTTCGGCGCCCTTGGCCACGGCGACGAAGAAGGGATTCGCCATGTCGAGCACCAGGATGGCCAGGATGCGGCTGGTACCGACCCTGAGCTGCCGGGCCGTCTCGCTCCGTACGAAACCGAGCTGGTCGATCACCGCCCGTACCCGCACGCGGGTGTGCTCAGACACCTTCTCCGGCCGGTTGAGCACATTCGAGACGGTCCCGACCGAGACACCGGCCAGCCGGGCCACATCCTTTATGCCGACCGTCTGCACCACGCGTCCTGCCTGCCCTGTCACTACTCGTCGGAACCCCTGACCGGGTGGACCATCATATGCGCGGTACGCACCGCGAGGACGGTCGCCGTGGGCTCCGCGCCATCCGTCACGGCCGCGGCTCCCCGGCGGCGATCAGCGCCGCCGCCCGGTCCCAGGCCCCCCGGTCACCGGCGGGTTCGTACCGGCGCGGGGCCAGTGTGCCGCGGAGCAGGGCGCGCAGATCGGAGAGGTCTCCCCGGACCGTACCCGCCGCCCGTGCCTGGACGAGTACGTTGCCGAGCGCCGCGGCCTCCGCAGGGCCGGCCACGACGGGCAGCCCGCAGGCGTCGGCGGTGAGCCGGCAGAGCAGGTCGTTGCGGGCCCCGCCGCCGACGATGTGCACGGTGTCCACGGCGCGGCCCGACAGGCGCTGGGCGTCCTCAACCGCGCGCCGGTGGGCGAGGGCCAGGGAATCGAGGACACAGCGGGTGACCCCGGCCGGGCCCTCCGGCGCCGGCCTGCCGGAACGGCGGCAGGCGTCCGCGATCCGCCGTGGCATGTCTCCCGGTGCGAGGAACGCCGGGTCGTCGGCGTCGACGAACGACCGCAGCCCCGGCACGTCGGCGGCCTCGCGCAGCAGCCGGTCCAGCCGCTGGGGTACGCCGTCCGCCTCCCATGTACGCAGGCACTCCTGGAGCAGCCACAGACCCATGATGTTGCGCAGATAGCGGACGGTGCCGTCGACACCCAGTTCATTGGTGAAGTTGGCCCGCCGGCTCTCCTCGGTGAGCACGGGGGAGTCCAGCTCCAGCCCGGCGAGGGACCAGGTGCCGGTGGCGATGTACGCGAACCGGTCGCCGGACGCGGGGACCGCCGCGACGGCGGAGGCGGTGTCATGGGAGCCGACGGCCGTCACCGGGACCGGGCCCGTCAGACCGGTCTCGGCCAGAACGTCGGGGAGCAGGTGTCCCGCCGGGGCGCCAGGACCGCGCAGGGGTGCGAACAGCGTCAGGTCGATGCCGAGCGCGTCGGCGACGGGCCGGGACCAGTCGCGGGTGCGGGGGTCGATGAGCTGGGTGGTGGAGGCGTTGGTGAGTTCGGTCCCGGCCTCACCGGTCAGCCAGTACGCGATGAGATCGGGGATCAGCAGCAGCCGGTTCGCGGCGCCGAGCACCGCACTGCCCTGCGCGGCGGTCAGTTGGTACAGGGTGTTGAAGGGCAGATACTGCAGGCCGGTGGCCGCGTACAGGGCGGCCGGCGCCAGCACCGCAGCCACCTTGGCCGCCTCGCCCTCCGTGCGGGCGTCCCGGTAGTGCACCGGATTGCCGAGCAGCGCGCCGGAGGCGTCGAGCAGGCCGTAGTCGACGGCCCAGGTGTCGATCCCGATGCTCGCCGGCGCCCGTCCGGCGCTCGCGCCGGCGGCCCGCAGGCCGTCCAGCACGCCCCCGTACAGGGACAGGATGTCCCAGTGCAGCGTGCCGGCGGTCCGCACCGGACGGTTGGGGAACCGGTGGACCTCCTGGAGGCGCAGCGTGCCGGTGCCGCGGCCGGAGACATGCCCGACCATGACGCGGCCGCTGGACGCGCCGAGGTCGACGGCGGCGAAGGGGACGGCTTCGGTGAGTGGCACGGCGGACCTCGTTGATCGGCGGGCAGCCGGCGCTGCACGCCGACAGACAGCGGGCAGGCGCGCGGACGGACTGCGGGCAGGCAGCGGGCAGGTGCGCGGAGAGGCCGGCCGGTGAGCGCCCGGCCCCGCCGCCCTCAGCGCAGGAAGGCGCCCGCCACCCCCGCGTCGACCGGGATGTGCAGACCCGTGGTGTGGCTGAGATCGCCGCCGGTGAGGGCGAACACGGCGTTGGCCACATGCTCGGGCAGCACCTCCCGCTTGAGGAGCGTGCGCTGCGCGTAGAACTCGCCGAGCTTCTCCTCGGCCACCCCGTAGACCGCGGCGCGTTCGGCGCCCCAGCCGCCTGCGAAGATCCCGGAGCCACGGACCACCCCGTCGGGGTTGACGCCGTTGACCCGGATGGAGAGCGCGCCCAGCTCGGCGGCGAGCAGCCGCACCTGGTGGGCCTGGTCGGCCTTGGCCGCGGAGTAGGCGATGTTGTTGGGCCCCGCGAACACCGCGTTCTTGGAGGCGATGTAGACGATGTCGCCGCCGAATCCCTGATCGGTCATCACCCGGGCCGCCTCGCGGGAGACCAGGAAGGAGCCACGGGCCATGATGGCGTGCTGGAGGTCCCAGTCCCCGGCCGTGGTCTCCAGCAGCGGCTTGGAGATGGAGATACCGGCGTTGTTGACGACCAGGTCCACTCCGCCGAAGGCGAGGGCGGCCGCGTCGAACGCCGCCCTGATCTGCTCCTCGTCCGTCACATCGGCGGTCACGGCGACCGCCTGGTCGGCGCCGCCCAGTTCCTCGGCGACCGTCCTCGCGCTGTCGCCGTTGAGATCGGCGACGACGACACACGCACCTTCGGCGACCAGCCGGTGCGCGATGGCCCTGCCGATCCCGGAGCCGGCCCCCGTCACCAGCGCGACCCGCGTGGCCAGCGCCTTCGGGGCGGGCAGCCGGAGCAGCTTGGCCTCCTCCAGCTCCCAGTACTCGATACGGAACTTCTCGGCCTCCTCGATGGGCGCGTACGAGGAGACCGCCTCGGCGCCGCGCATCACCTGGACGGCGTTGAGATAGAACTCACCGGCGACCCGGGCGGTCTGCTGGTCCTTGCCGAAGGAGAACATGCCGACACCGGGCACCAGCACGATCGCCGGGTCGGCGCCGCGCATCGCCGGTGAATCGGGGGCCGCGTGCCGCTCGTAGTACGCCCGGTACTCCTCGCGGTAGTCGGCGTGCAGCTCCGCCAGCCGCTCCTTCATCCGCTCCAGCGGTGCGCCGGCCGGCAGATCGAGGACCAGGGGCCGGACCTTGGTGCGCAGGAAGTGGTCGGGACAGGAGGTGCCCAGGGCCGCCAGCCGCGGGTGTCCGGCGCGGGAGAGGAAGTCGAGGACGGGACCGGCGTCGGTGTAGTGGCCGACCTGCCGCCGGTCGGTGGAGGCGAGACCGCGGATCAGCGGGGCGAGCGCCGCGGCCCTGGCCCGCCGCTCGCCCTCGGGCAGCGGCTCGTACCCGGGAAGGACCGGACCGAAGGGCTCCGCCCTGCCCCGCTCGGTCAGGAAGGCCTCGGCGGTACGGATGATGTGCAGGGAATTGTGCTCGCACTCCTGCGAGGTGGCGCCCCAGGCGGTGATGCCGTGGCCGCCGAGCACACAGCCGATGGCCCGCGGATTGGCTTCCTTGACCGCGGCGATGTCCAGGCCGAGCTGGAAGCCGGGCCGGCGCCAGGGCACCCAGACCACGGTGTCGCCGAAGCACTCGGCGGTCAGCTTCTCCCCGTCGGCCGCGCAGGCCAGCGCGATCCCCGAGTCCGGGTGGAGATGGTCCACATGAGGGGCGTCGACCAGTCCGTGCATGGCGGTGTCGATGGACGGGGCCGCGCCGCCCTTGCCGTGCAGGCAGTAGTCGAACGCGGCGACCATCTCGTCCTCGCGCGCCACCCCCGGATAGACCCCCATCAGCGCACGCAGCCGGTCGACCCGCAGCGCCGCCAGCCCGCCGGCGGTGAGCGTACCGAGATCGCCGCCGGACCCCTTGACCCACATCAGTTCGACATCGTCGCCGGTCACGGGGTCCGGGGCGGAGCCCTTCGCGGAGGTGTTGCCGCCGGCGTAGTTGGTGTTGCGCGGATCGGCGCCGAGCCGGTGCGAGCGGTCGAGCAACTGCGCTGCCACCGGATGGACGTGGGGCTGGTCGGTCATCATGTCCCTCTGGGATGTGGTGCCTTGGACGAGGCGGGCGAGCGGGGGCCTGCGGACGGTCGGTGGGCGGTCGGTGGACGGCTCAGGCTCCCCAGCCCGCCGGGGTGCCGCCGACGCGATCGGCGATGATCTTCTTGCCGTAGCCGGAGGCGTGGTACGCGGCCACGGGGTCCGCGTCCGCGCCGAGTTCGGTACGGACCTCCGCCACCAGCGGGCGTACATCGGTGCTGAACGCGTCCATCAGCACCGCGTTGGCCGCCAGCACATCGCCGCTCCGCTGCGCCGCGTCGAGCGCGTCCGCGTCCACCAGCAGCGCCTTGGCCGTGGCCTCCTGCACATTCATCACCGACCGGATGATCGCGGGGATCTTCTCCTCGATGTTGTGGCACTGGTCGAGCATGAAGGCCGTCTCCGCCGTGAACCCGCCGCCCCTGATCACCTCGTACATGATCCGGAACAGCTGGAAGGGGTCCGCGGCCCCGGCCATCAGGTCGTCGTCCGCGTAGAAGCGGGAGTTGAAGTCGAATCCGCCGAGCTTCTTCTCGCGCAGCAGTACCGCGACGATGAACTCGATGTTGGTTCCCGGCGCGTGGTGTCCGGTGTCGACGACGACCCGCGCCTTCGGCCCCAGCCGCAGACAGTGCGCGTACGCCGTCCCCCAGTCCGGCACATCCGTGGCGTAGAAGGCGGGCTCGAACAGCTTGTACTCCAGCAGCATCCGCTGCCCCTCGCCGAGCCGCTCGTACACCGCGGACAGGGCCTCGGCGAGCCGGCCCTGACGCGCCGAGATGTCGTCCTGCCCCGGGTAGTTGATCCCGTCCGAGAACCACAGCTTCAGATCGCGCGAGCCCGTGGCGTCCATGACGTCCACGCACTCCAGCAGATGTCCCAGCGCCTTGCGGCGCACCGCGGCGTCCGGGTGGGTGACGGACCCCAGCTTGTAGTCGTCGTCCTGGAACACGTTCGAGTTGATCGCCCCGACGCGCAGTCCCAGCTCGCGCGCGTCGGCGGCGAGCGCGCCGTAGTCGTCCACCCGGTCCCACGGGATGTGCAGCGCCACGGTCGGGGCGACGCCCGTGTGCGCGTGCACGCGCGCCGCGTCCGCCAGCTTCTCCCGCGGCGTCCGCGGCACCCCCGGCTGCGCGAACACCTTGAAGCGCGTGCCCGAGTTCCCGAACGCCCACGACGGCGTCTCGACGGACTGTGACTTCAGCGCCGCCTTCACAGCGGACACGGCGGATCGACCCGTCATCTCTCAGCGCTCCCGTGGTGCGGACCCGCGGTGCGAGTCAGTGATGCAATCCTTTGTGAATCGTTTCATCGCGGTGAAGCTATGGGAGTCGTGAAGACGTGTCAACCCTCCGTGCACCACCTGTGGTTGCCCGATCCGCGCCCTGCGGATTCACCGGAAAATGTGGCGCGCGGGCCATTGACGCCGTCGGCAATCGCCGTTTAGCTTCCGAGCAACCTCATTGAAACCTTTCACGGCGGGTGGTGTCACCAGTTCACCGCTGCTGAGGAGCCCTCATGAACCAGCCCGCCACGGGCCCCGCCCCGGTCCTTGCCCTGAAGGAAGTGAGTAAGTCCTTCGGCGCCGTACGGGCGTTGCGGGACGTCTCCCTGCACCTGTTCCCCGGTGAGGCGCACGCCCTCGCCGGGGAGAACGGCGCGGGCAAGTCCACCCTGATCAAGACGCTCGCCGGGGTGCACAGGCCCGACGCGGGCGAGGTACTGCTCGACGGCAGGACCGTCGTCTTCCACGGCCCGGCCGACGCCCGCGACGCGGGCATCGCCGTCATCTACCAGGAGCCGACGCTCTTCCCCGATCTGTCGATCGCCGAGAACATCTTCATGGGGCGTCAGCCGAGGCGGTCCCTGGGCCGGATCGACCGGAAGGCCGTACGGGAGACGACCGCCGCGCTCATGAGACGGCTCGGCGTGGAGCTCGACCCGGACCGGCCGGCCCGTGGACTCTCCATCGCCGACCAGCAGATCGTCGAGATCGCCAAGGCGCTCTCCTTCGACGCGCGCGTCCTCATCATGGACGAGCCCACGGCGGCCCTGACGGGCAGTGAGACCGCCCGGCTGTTCTCCGTCGTACGGACCCTGCGCGCCGAGGGCGCCGCCGTCCTGTTCATCTCCCACCGGCTGGAGGAGATCTTCGCGCTCTGCCAGCGGGTCACCATCCTGCGCGACGGCCGCTGGATCTCCTCGCAGCCGCTGACCGGACTCACCGAGGACGACCTGGTCCGCGGGATGGTCGGCCGCGACCTCGGCGAGCTGTATCCCAAGCAGCGGGCAGCCGTGGGCGAGACGGCCCTGTCGGTGCGCCGGCTGACCCGCGAGGGCGTGTTCCGGGACATCTCGTTCGACGTACGGCGGGGCGAGATCGTCGCCCTGGCCGGGCTCGTCGGCGCGGGACGCAGCGAGGTGGTGCAGGCCGTCTTCGGCGTCGACCGGGCCGACGCCGGCGAGGTCGAGGTCAACGGGCGCAAGCTGCCCGCCGGTTCACCGACCGCGGCCATGGACGCCGGACTCGCGCTCGTCCCCGAGGACCGCAGGCAGCGCGGTCTGGTGATGGAGATGTCCATCGAGCGGAACATCGCCCTCACCGGCCTCGACCGGCTCGGCAGGGGCGGCCTGGTGCGCCGGGCCCTGGAGCGCGGCCGGGCCGCGGACTGGGCCGTACGCCTCCAGCTCAAGTACAACCGCCTCGCCGACCCCGTCGGGGTGCTCTCCGGCGGCAATCAGCAGAAGGTCGTCCTCGCCAAGTGGCTGGCCACCGAACCGGCCGTGCTCATCGTGGACGAACCCACCCGTGGCATCGACGTCGGCACCAAGGCGGAGGTGCACCGTCTGCTGTCCTCCCTGGCCGCCGAGGGACTCGCCGTCCTGATGATCTCCTCCGACCTCCCCGAGGTGCTGGGCATGGCCGACCGCGTACTCGTCATGCACGAGGGCCGGCTGACGGCCGAGATCCCCCGCGCCGAGGCCACCGAGGAATCGGTGATGGCGGCCGCCACCGGACGCGGCGAAAGGGCGGCGGCATGACCAGCCTGCTGGACAAGCCCACCACGACCACGAAGGACGAAGGATCGGCCCGCTCGCTCGTCGACGCCGTGTTCCGGGCCAGGGAGATCAGCATCGCCGGAGCGCTGGCGCTGCTCATCCTCGGCACCTGGATCTCCAACCCGCGCTTCCTCGACGACCAGGGCGTCAAGGACCTCCTCCTCAACGCCTCCATCCTGGTCCTGCTCGCCGTCGGCCAGTCCGTGGTCGTCATCACCCGCAACATCGACCTCTCGGTCGGCTCGGTCGTCGGGCTCTCCGCCTTCGCCTGCGGCAAGTTCGTCGCGGGGACCGACCACGGAGTCCTCACCGTCATGCTGCTGGGCATCGCCCTCGGCGTGCTCTGCGGGCTGGTCAGCGGCGCCCTGGTCAGCTTCGGCAGGGTACCGGCGCTCGTGGTGACCCTCGGGATGCTCTACATCATCCAGGGGCTGGACTACTGGTGGGCGCAGGGCGACCAGATCGGCGCCGCCGACGTCCCCGACCCGATCCTCGACCTGGGCAGCGGCAGCCTCCTCGGCATCCCCTATCTTCCGCTCATCGCCGTGCTCCTGCTTGCCGCCACCGCCTACTACCTGCGCGGCTACCGGTCGGGACGTGAGCTCTACGCGATCGGCTCCAACCCCGAGGCCGCCCGGCTCGCGGGCGTGCCGATCCGCCGCCGGATCCTTGGTGCGTACGCCTTCTCCGGCGCCGTGGCCGGGTTCGCCGGCGCGCTGTGGCTCGCCCGCTTCGGCACCGTCGTCGCGGACAACGCCCACGGCTGGGAACTCACCGTCGTCAGCGCCGTGGTCGTCGGCGGCGTCGCCATCACCGGCGGCACCGGCACGGTGTGGGGCGCGGCGCTCGGCGCGCTGCTGCTCACCACCATCGGCAGCGCGCTGGTCGTCCTGAAGGTCGACGCGTTCTGGCAGGGCGCCATCACCGGCGCACTGCTCCTCGCGGCCATCAGCGTCGACCGGATCGTGACCCTGCGGATGACAGCCGCACTGAGGAAGAGGAGCGCCCGACATGGGAATGGCGCCTGACACACAGACCGCGCCGGGGCCGCCGGCCAAGGCGCCGGCGCCCCGCGCCGCGACGGCCGGCGAGCTCGTCAGGGCTGTGGGCCTGCGCTGGGACACGGCGGTCGGCGCCCTGCTGGTGGCGGTCTTCGTCGTCGGTCTGGGCAGCACCGACGGCTTCGCGTCCGGCGAGAACCTCGCCTTCGCCTTCAACGACATCGCCGAAGTCGCCCTGATCGCCCTGCCCATGACCCTGCTGGTGGTGGCCGGCCAGGTCGATCTGTCCGTCGCCTCCATGCTGGGCCTCGGCAGCGCCCTGACCGGGGCGCTGTGGGAGGCCGGCTGGGCCTTCGAGATGATCGTGCCCGTGGTGCTGCTGGCCGGCGTCGCCGGCGGGCTCCTCAACGGCTGGCTGGTCACCCGCGTGGGCCTGCCCTCGCTCGCCGTCACCATCGGCACCCTCGCCCTCTACCGGGGCCTCGCCTCGGTCGCCCTGGGCAGCGACGCCGTCACCGACTTCCCCCAGACGTACGCCGACTGGGCCGTGGACACCACCACCATCCCCGGCACGTTCGTCACCTACCCCATCGCCCTGTTCCTCGTGCTGGCCGTGGCCACGGCCGTACTGCTGCACTCCACCGCCTTCGGACGGTCGCTGTTCGCCATCGGCGCGCAGGAGGAGGCCGCCTACTTCGCCGGGATCAGGGTCAAGCGCTTCAAACTGATCCTCTTCGTGGTCACCGGGCTGTTCTCCGCCTTCGCCGGCATCGTCTTCACCCTCCGGTACGGCAGCGCACGCGCCGACAACGGCCTCGGCTTCGAAATGCTCGTCATCGCCTCCGTACTGCTCGGCGGCGTGGACTTCGACGGCGGCAAGGGCACGCTCTTCGGCGCGGTCGCCGGTGTGCTGCTCATCGGAGTCCTCAAGAACCTGCTCACGCTGAACGATGTGCCGAACGAGGTCCAGGTCATCGTGACCGGGCTGCTGCTCGTCGCCTCCGTCCTCACCCCGCGGGTCATCACCACCGTGGCCGAACGCCGCCACCGGCGCGCCGCGAACACGTCCCCGCCGTCCGACGCGTCCTGAGTTCCCCGAGCACCCGCTCCTGAGCACCCGCCCCGAGCCTCGCGAAAGGTCCACCCCCCATGACGATCCTCAGCCCTGCCCGGCGCCGCGCGTCAGCAACCGCCGCCACCGCCTGCGCCCTCGCCGTCGCACTCACCGCCTGCTCCGGCACCACCAAGGACAGCGCGAAGAAGGACACCTCGAAGGCGGGCACCGCCGCCAAGGCCGACCCGGGCGCACCCCTCAAGAAGGGCCTCAAGCTCGCCTTCCTGCCCAAGCAGATCAACAATCCGTACGAGAAGATCGTCGACGAGGCCGGCATCGCCGCCGCCAAGGAGTACGGCGGAACCGGCAAGGAGGTCGGCCCCTCCGACGCGAGCGCGTCCTCCCAGGTCTCGTACATCAACACCCTCATCCAGCAGCGCCAGGACGCGATCCTGATCGCGGCCAACGACCCGAACGCGGTGTGCGGCCCGCTCAAGCAGGCCATGAAGAAGGACATCAAGGTCGTCGCGTACGACTCCGACACCGCCAAGGACTGCCGGCAGCTGTTCATCAACCAGGCCAGCTCCGAGGAGATCGGCCGCAGCCTCGTCCAGCACCTGGGCGAACAGATCGGCTACCAGGGCAAGATCGCCATTCTCTCCGCCACCCAGAACGCCACGAACCAGAACACCTGGATCGAGTTCATGAAGGACGAGCTGAAGCAGCCCACGTACAAGAACATGCAGCTCGTGAAGGTCGCGTACGGGGACGACGCCGACCAGAAGTCCTTCCAGCAGACCCAGGGCCTGCTGCAGGCGTACCCCGACCTCAAGGGCATCATCTCGCCCACCACCGTCGGTATCGCGGCCGCCGCCCGTTACCTCAGCGACTCCTCGTACCAGGGCAAAGTCGTCCTCAACGGCCTGGGCACCCCGAACCAGATGCGCAAGTACGTCAAGGACGGCACCGTCGAGCAGTTCTCCCTGTGGAACCCCGAGGAGCTCGGCTACCTGGGCTCGTACGCGGCCGCGGCCCTGGCCTCCGGCCAGATCACCGGCGCCGAGGGCGAGAAGTTCAAGGCGGGCAAGCTCGGTGAGTACACCGTCGGCAAGGACGGCGAGGTCATCCTCGGCGAGCCGACCGTCTTCGACAAGAAGAACATCGACACGTTCGACTTCTGAGCGGGGCCCTGCGCAACGCGTCCGCTTCCCGCGGGCGCTGTCGGAGTCCGGCTCCCGTGCCGCCTCACCCCTTACGGAGCCGCCATGACCGTCCGTACCCCCGCTGTCGCCCGCAAGCCCAGGATCGGCCTTGTCGCCGGGGGACTGGGTGCCTACTGGCCCCAGTTCCCCGACCTCCTCCCGCAGCTCCGGCGGTCCGCCGCCCGGGTCACCGAGCGCATGCGGGAGTTCGACGCCGAGGTGGTCGACGTCGGCTTCATTTCCGACGCGCAGGAGGGCGCCGAGGCCGCCGAGAGGCTGCGCGCCGCCGACTGCGATCTGATCGTCGGCTTCCTCACCACCTATATGACGGCCACGATGCTCGTGCCCGTCGCGCGGCGCAGCGGCGCGCCCGTGCTGCTGGTCAACCTTCAGCCGACCCCGTCGATGGACCACGCGTCCTTCGACACCGGACAGTGGCTGGCGTACTGCGGCGCCTGTCCGCTGCCGGAGATGGCCAACGCCTTCGAACGGGTCGGCGTGCCCTTCCGCTCCGTCTCCGGACATCTGGAGGACGAGCGCGCCTGGGATCGCATCGGCCGCTGGATCCGCGCCGCCGGGGTCCGCGCGGTGCTGCGCGGTGGCCGGCACGGCCTGATGGGGCATCTCTACCCCGGTATGTACGACGTCTCCACCGACCTCACCATGGTCCCCGGCAACCTCGGCGGCCATGTGGAGGTCCTCGAATTCGACGATCTCCGGGTACGGGTCGACCAGGTAGGGGACAGCGAACTCACGGCGAAACTCGACGAGACGCGCGAGGTGTTCGAACTCGCCGATTCCGTGGTCGAGGACGACCTCCGGTGGGCCGCGCGCGTCGCCGTCGGCCTCGACCGGCTCGTCTCCGACTTCGACCTCGACTCCCTCGCGTACTACCACCGCGGGCTGGACGGCGAGATCCATGAACGGCTCGGCGCGGGCATGATCCTCGGCTCCTCGCTGCTGACCGCCCGGGGGATCCCGGCCTGTGGTGAGTACGAACTCCGTACGTCACTGGCCATGCTCATCGCCGACCGCCTCGGCGCCGGCGGCTCGTTCACCGAACTGCAGGCACTGGACTTCACGGCCGGCGTCGTCGAGATGGGCCACGACGGCCCGGGCCACCTCGCCATCAGCGAACGCAAGCCGCTGCTGCGCGGACTCGGTGTCTACCACGGCAAGCGCGGCTGGGGGGTCTCCGTCGAGTTCGACGTACGGCACGGACCCGTCACCCTCGTCGGACTCGGGCAGAGCCGCGACGGCCGGTACCGTCTGGTCGCCGCCGAGGGCGAGGTCGTGGCAGGACCGCTGCTGAGGATCGGCAACACCACCTCCCGCGTCGACTTCGGCTGCGACCCGGGGGAGTGGACCGACGCCTGGAGCGCCAGCGGTGTCGGCCATCACTGGGCCCTGGCCACCGGCGCGCTGCTGCCGGAGCTGCGCGCTCTGGCCGGCCTGACCGGCCTGGATCTCGTGGAAGTCGCCGTCTGATGCGTCGCCCGGTGGGGATCAAGGACGTGGCGGGCGCGGCCGGTGTCTCGGTGGGCACCGTCTCGAATGTGATCAACCGACCCGAGTCCGTCACCGAAGAGACCCGCCGGCGCGTCCTGTCCACCATCGAACGGCTCGGCTATGTGCGCAGCGAGTCCGCGCGTCAGCTGCGCGGGGGCCGCAGCCGCATTCTGGCCATGCTCGTCCTCGACATGGCCAACCCCTTCTTCGTGGACGTGGCCTCGGGCGCGGAGCGCTCCGCGCGCGCCGTCGGGCTGGGCGTGATGCTGTGCAACAGCGCGGAGAGCCCGGCGGAGGAGGCCACGTACCTCACGATGTTCTCCGAGCAGCAGGTACGGGGCGTGCTCGTCACCCCGGCGGACATGAGCGGCCGCAATCTCGACGCGTTCCGGCGCCACGGCATCCCCTTTGTCTTCGTCGATCGCATCGTGCCCAGCGCGGACGGCTGTTCGGTCTCCGTCGACGATGTGGCGGGCGGCTCCCTGGCCGTGCGCCATCTGCTGCGGCGCGGGTGCCACGACATCGTGTACGTCAGCGGTCCGATGCATCTGGCGCAGTGCCAGGACCGCCGCGCGGGCGCGCTTCTCGCCCTCGCGGAAGCGGGACTGCCGCCGCGGGCGCTGCGGCAGGTCGAGGCCGCGCGCCTCGATGTCGTCGCGGGCCGGGACGCCGGGGCACGGCTGCTCGGCATGGCGGCCCGGCCGAGCGCGGTGTTCTGCGCCAACGACCTGCTGGCTCTCGGTGTGCTGCAGACCCTCTACCACGCGGGGATACGGGTGCCCGAGGATGTCGCGCTCGTCGGCTACGACGACATCGAGTTCGCCTCCGCCGCCGCCGTACCGCTGACGTCGGTGCGCCAGCCGGCCTTCCAACTCGGCGCGGCCGCAGCCGATCTGCTCATCGAGGAGACCGGGGACGGAGCCGGCGGGCACGAACACCGGCGGATCGTGCTACAGCCCGAACTCGTGGTCCGCGCCTCCACGCTCTCGCGTCCGCACCACTGACGGCCGGAAGCACCCCGATTGATACCCGGAAGCACCCCGATGGCCGGTATGCCGTGGTCCGGGTGGACGCCCAACTCCGCCACTTGGTCTAGACCTTGACAGCTGTGCGGGATTCCGGTTTGGTTCCCTCACCCCCCATGTCGGCCAGCGGCTCTCCGCCGGCCGCGCGAAGGAGTGAGTCGTTTGAGACAGCGCGTCCTGGCACTGCTCACGGCGATGGTTTCGGCCCTCGCCCTCGCGATATTCCTGCCCGCCTCTTCCGCCTCCGCAGCCACCTGCGCCTCCGGCTGGAACGCGTCCGCCGTCTACACCGGCGGCACCACCGCCTCGTACAACGGTCACAACTGGTCCGCGAAATGGTGGACACAAGGGGAGACCCCCGGCGCCACCGATGTCTGGGCCGACCAGGGAAGCTGTGACGGCTCCACCCCCGGCGGCGGCTCCGGCGCCTGTGACTACCCGGCCTGGGCCGCGGGCCGGTCGTATGTCACCGGCGACATCGTCAAGTACACCGACGGCAAGTTCTACCAGGCCGAACACGACAACCCGGGCTATGACCCGGTCATCAGCACCTGGTACTGGGAGCCGTACACCTGCAGTGGCACGCCGCCGACCGACCCGCCGCCGCAGGGTGGATTCGTGGTCAGCGAGGGCCAGTTCAACCAGATGTTCCCCGGCCGGAACTCCTTCTACTCCTACAGCGGGCTGACCGCCGCCCTGAGCGCCTACCCGGGCTTCGCGAACACCGGCAGCGACACGGTCAAGCGCCAGGAGGCCGCCGCCTTCCTGGCCAACGTCAGCCATGAGACCGGCGGACTGGTCCACATCGTCGAGCAGAACACGGCCAACTACCCGCACTACTGCGACGCGTCGCAGTCGTACGGCTGCCCCGCGGGCCAGGCCGCGTACTACGGCCGCGGACCGATCCAGCTGAGCTGGAACTTCAACTACAAGGCGGCCGGCGACGCCCTGGGCATCGACCTGCTCCGCAACCCCAACCTCGTGCAGAACGACTCGGCCGTGGCCTGGAAGACGGCCCTCTGGTACTGGAACACCCAGACCGGCCCCGGCACGATGACCCCGCACAACGCCATGGTCAACAGCCGCGGCTTCGGGGAGACCATCCGGAGCATCAACGGCAGCATCGAATGCAACGGTGGCAACCCCGGACAGGTGCAGAGCCGGATCAACAGCTACCAGAGCTTCACGCAGATCCTCGGGACCACTCCCGGGTCCAATCTGAGCTGCTGACCGACCGAGGACGACGTGCCGGGTGCCCGTGCCCGGCACGCGCGGCCGGGCCGATGACCTGCGTGCCGTACGGCGCGGGTCGTCGGCCCGGTCCGTACGTGGATCAGCCGGCGTGCCGGCCGGCGGACGCCGGGCGTGCCTGTGCGGTCGAGCGCCCCGCGGGCGGTGGCGGTACGGACACGCGGTCGCCGCTCCGGTCCGCCTTTCCCCTGGCGAGCTCGGCGTTGAACTGGGCCCCGGCCAGGAGCGAGAGGTTGGTGACCCAGAGCCAGACGAGGAACACGATGACACCGGCGAGCGAACCGTAGAGCCGGTTGTACGTGCCGGCGTGCGCCGTGTAGAGCGCGAAGCCGGCGGACGTGAGCAGCCAGAGCGCGACCGCCAGGATCCCACCGGGCAGGGAGCGCCGCAGCCGGCGTGTCCCGGGCGGACCCGTACGGAACACGATGAGCACCAGGACCGCGGCCAGCGCCAGCAGCAGCGGCCACTTCAGCCCGCTCCACACCAGCGTCACCGCGCTGCTCATCCCCAGCATCCGGCCCAGCGAGGCCGCTGCCTCGCCGGTCAGTACGAGAGTGAAGGCGCTGGTCACGAGCAGCGCGAGCAGGGCGCAGGCGGTGATCGCGATCCGCGGCGCGGTACGCCACGGCGGCCGGTGGTCGACGGCGCCGTTCATGGTGTGCAGGGCCCGGCGGAACACGCCGAGATAGCTGGAGGCCGACCACAGCGCGCCGACGGCGCCGAACGACGCCAGCAGCCAGGCCGCCGAGCGCTGCTCCGCCATCTCCTGCAGCGCGCTGTGCACCAGGACCTGGGACTGCGCCGGGACGAGGGCTGTGACCTGGTTGGCGAGCTTGCCGCTGGCGTCGGGACCGGCGAGGCCGATGGAACACACCGTGACGAGCAGCGCCGGGAAGATCGCCAGGACCGCGTAGTAGGTGAGAGCGGCGGCCCGGTCCGTGGCGTCGTCCCGCCACAGCGCGAGCGGCGTACGGCGCAGCGCGCCGGTCAGCCGCTCGCCCCGGCGCGGGCCGGACTGCCCGCGCCGCTCCTCGGGGTTCCGTCCTTCGGGGTCCGCACCGCGCTGCGGCGAGCCTGTGGGTCCGGGGTCCTCGGCGGACACGGTTCCTCCTGCGTTCTGTGTGGTCAGCGGTCTGTGCTCCGCCGGCCCGGCCCTACCTTGCCTCATCGCATCGGCGGACCCGACCCGCACCGCCGCGCTACAGACCCTGTACCCCGTCCTGGCGTCCGCAGGGCCCCGGAGCCTTACGAACCGGAGCCTTACGAACCGGAGCCCTGCGAACCGGAGCCCTGCGGGAGAGAACCCGCGGTCACCTGCGCCTGCGCTCCGGCGGCCACAGATAGTCACGCAGCCTGCCGTGGTCGGCGAGCCGGCCCACGACAAAACCCACCGCGCCGAGCGCGGCCACCAGCAGGAACGCCCCGAACCCGCCGAACCAGCCCGCGAAGCCCAGCGCCATACCGGCGATCAGGCCCACCACAGCTGTGTTCATCATTCACCTCATATCGCCTCATGCCGATCGGAGCTATTCGACGCGTCCCTCGCCACCGCTCGACTCGTCGTCGTCCTCCGGTACGTGTACGTCGTCGATGCTGACGTTCACCTCCACGACCTCCAGGCCCGTGGTCCGCTCGACCGCGGCGATCACGTTCTCCCGTACGTCACGGGACGCCTCGGTGATCGGTACGCCGTACTCCACCACCAGATCCAGATCGATGGCGGTCTGGCGCTCGCCGACCTCGACCTTGACGCCGCGTCCGGCATTGGAGCGCCCGCCGGGCACCCGGTCCCGTACGGCGCCCATGGTGCGGGACAGCCCGCCGCCCATGTCGTACACACCGGGGATGTCCCGGGCCGCCATGCCCGCGATCTTCACGACCACGACATCCGCGATGGAGGTCCTGCCGCGCGTGGCGGCCGGTTCGTCGGCGCCCACGGATCCGGCGCCGAGCGTGGTGGAATGCGCGGCGGCGTCGCGCTGCCCGCTCCCGGCCTTCTTCGCGCCGGTACGCATCTCCTGGGTCGCTGTCATGGCACAGCCTCCTGACTTCTCCGTCCGGTCGCCCTGCTCTCGGGGGACTCTCACTTTCTTGGACCCGGTATCCGGTGATTCGTCACGCGGCGTCCGGCACCTTTCTCCGCTCGCGCGCCGGAACGGGCACCGGAGGGTTCATGCGTGACGATGGACCGTCCCTGGTGTCCAAGGGGCAGGGACGGCAGGCGCAGCGAAGCGTGTCGGGGAGGGGTGTCGAGAGGAGTCGGTGAGTGCCCGGTCACGGGAAACAGCTGTCAGCGCGCGCACCGGACCGGGGCTTGAACCTGGACCTGGACCGGGACCGGCGCGGCCAGGACCTGTACCAGGACGTGGACCGGTACCAGGACTGGTCCGACGACGGGCTGCTGGCCGTACGCGCGGGCGAGGGCGACGAGGAAGCGTTCGAGACGCTGGTGCGCCGGCACGGCCCGGTCATGCTCCGGCTGGCGACGCGCCTGCTCGGCAGCCGTACCGAGGCCGAGGACGCGGTGCAGGAAGCCTTTGTGAAGGCCTGGCGCAAACTGCCCGAATTCCGTGGCGAATCCGCCTTCAGGACCTGGATGTACCGGATCGTCACCAACCGGTGCCTCAACCAGCTGCGCGCTCGCCACCCGGCGACCGACCTCGAATCGGTGCCGGAACCGGCCGCGCCCGACCCCGAGTCCTCACCCGTACGCGTGGCCGAGTCCCATGCGGCCGGCCGTGAGCTGGCCGCGGCGATGGGCGGACTCTCCCCCGAACAGCGTGTCTGCTGGGTCCTGCGGGAGCTGCACGGAATGTCGTACGAGAACATCGCGGAGACGGTCGGAATCAGCCTGCAGGCGGTCCGCGGCCGGGTTTTCCGAGCACGCCGCTACCTGACGGAGGCGATGAGCGCATGGCGCTGAACGCGCGGTCCGGCCGCCCCGGGGAGACGCCTGGGGCCGAAGTGACGGCCGACGAGGAACTGCTGCCCTGCGGCCGTGAACTGAGCGCCGTCTGGGAGGCAGGGGACACCGGACGGGCCGCCGACGACCCGCACATGTCCGACTGCCCGCACTGCACCGCCGCGCTGGCCGACCTGGCGGCGCTGGACGAGGCCGTACGCCACGCGCGCGACTCCGCCGACCCCGATCCGGCCGGACCGACCGATCTGACCGGTCGCATCATGGACATCGTCCGCCTGGAGCTGCGCCCCGGCAGGACCCTGCCGCTCGGCGACCCGGACGAGGACGCGTGGATCGTGGAGGCGGCGGTGGCCCGTACCTTCCGCGCCGTCGCCGAGTCCCTGCCGGGGGTACGGGCGGGCAGCTGCCGGATCGGTCCGCCGGACCCGCCCGGTGGCCGGGACACGGCCATGACTCGGGCGGGTCCGGGAATCCGGGGGCCGGTCCGCGTCCGGCTGGACGTCGCCGCCGCGCCCCACCGCTCACTCCCGGAGCTGGCCGAGACGGTCCGCGCCCGCGTGGCCGAGGCGGCGCGGGACGCCATCGGTATCGAGGTGGAATCCATCGATGTGACCGTCGTCGACCTACTCGACGCCGAGTACGACGACTTCGCCGAGTACACCGACGACGGCCACGACGGCCAGGACCGGAGGTACCGGTGAGAGGGAACGGAATCCAGGAAGAACTGGCCCTGGCGGCCGCCGACGCCGCCCAGCAGGTCCCGGGGGTGGCCTTCCTGCGGCCGGGACTCGCCGATCTGCTCCGCGCCTCCGCCGGCTCGCGCGCCGGACGCCTCCGTACCAGGTCCATCACCGCGACCGCCCGCGCCGGCCACGGCAGCCGGCCCCCGGGCGTACACGTCTCACCGACGGCCGGCCCGGCGCGGTGGCACATCGACATCCAGCTGGTCGCGCGGACGGCCTACCGCAGCGTCGAGGTGACCCGGGCCGTCCGGGAGGCGGTCGAGGCCGTGGCCACCGGCGTCCTGCCGGAACCGGACCACCCGGTACGGATCACGGTGACCGTCACCGGCATCGTCTGAATCGCCCATCAGGGCCTCGACTGTTCGTCTGTCGGAGAACTGTTTGGCCGGCGTCTCGTTGTCCCGGTCGGGGGCAGCGGCCGGTCTCTTGTGTCCTCATCGCACAACCGGATCCCCTGCCCCGTCCAGCACCGACGAGCGGAGGTCCTTCATGCGAGGCGGAACCCCGGTGGAACCGAGACGTCATTTCCTGCGTGCGGTGTTCACCTTCGGTGTGGTCGCGGGCACCGCGACCGCACTGGCCCCCATCCTCGGTGCCCGCCGGGCGGCGCCCGAGGCCGGGGGAGCGGTACCCGGCGCGGACGACAAGCCGGGCGGCGGCGCCGTCGACGAGATGTACCGCGGACGCCATATCCAGGTCGCGGTACCGGACGCCGCCGCCGCGTCCCGTGCGGCCACCTCGTCCGCCGCGGCTGTCCCCCCGCTGTCGCCCTCGTCCGCCGTCGACATCCGGATCGACGGCCGCCCCCTGCAGGTGATGCGGCGGGCCGACGGCAGTTATCTCAGCGTGGTCAACCACTACGAGTCGTTCCCGACCCCGCTCGAAGTGGCCCGCGCGGCGGTCGACGACCTCGACGGCGCTCAGCTGTCGCTCTCCGGACCGAACCACCACATCTGACCGAGGGAGGAGCTTCACCGGTGTACACCAGAAAGAACCAGCGCGATCTCAGCGGCGCCGAGAGGAAGAGGTTCGTCAGCGCCGTCCTGGAGCTCAAACGCCGGGGCGAGTACGAGGACTTCGTCCGGCTGCACATCCAGTACTACGTCTCCGACGCGAAGGGCGGAGCGCGTGCCGGGCACATGGCCCCGTCGTTCCTGCCCTGGCACCGGCGGTTCCTGCTGGAGTTCGAGGGGGCTCTTCAGCGGGTGGATCCGGGGGTGAGCGTGCCGTACTGGGACTGGACGACCGACAACACGCCGGCCGCCGCGCTGTGGTCCGACGACTTCCTCGGCGGGAACGGCCGCTCGCGCGACCAGCAGGTCACGACGGGTCCTTTCGCCTATCAGACGGGGAACTGGACGATCACGAGCAGTGTCACGGAGGACAGATACCTCGCCCGCAACTTCGGCCGCCCGGCCGCGCCGATCTCGCTGCCCAGCAAGGCCGAGCTGGCCGCGGCGATGAAGCAGAAGGTGTACGACGCGGCTCCGTGGGACTCGACCGTCACCACCGGCTTCCGTAACCGGCTCGAGGGCTGGACGTCCGGCGGACAGGCCCGCTGGCGCAATCACAACCGCGTGCACCGCTGGGTCGGCGGGCACATGCTGGGCGCGGCGTCGCCCAACGACCCGGTCTTCTGGCTCCATCACGCCTTTGTCGACCTGCTCTGGGACCGCTGGCAGCGCAGGCACCCGAAGGCGGCCGGCTACCTGCCGCGGAGAAAGCTGCGCGCCGGTGATCCGCAGCGTGGCCGGGCGATCAGCCTGAAGGAACCGATGCCGCCGTGGAACGTCAAGCCGTCCCAGCTCCTTGATCACCGGGGACTGTACCGGTACGTCTGACCTGCCGCGCCGGGCGAGCTGCCGGCGCCTACCGGCTCGGCACGCGCGACGGCCTCCCGCGCGGAAACGCGGGAGGCCGTCACTCAGCGGAATCGCGCGGCCCCCGAGGCCGCGCATCTCACTCCCGCGATCAGCCGCCGTAGCCGCCCTGGTGCGCGGCCTGCTGTCCCCCGGCCTGCTCCTGGACCGAGATGTTGGCGCACTTGCTGCCGAACGCCGGGTTGAGCAGACCGGTCACGTTGACGGTGTTGCCACAGAGATTGACCGGGGTGCTCACCGGGGACTGGTGCAGGTTGCCGGACAGGACACCGGGCGAGCCGATGGCCGCACCCTCGGCGCCGGCGTCAGCGGCAGCCATACCGGCGCCACCGGCCAGCACGGCGCCCGTGCCGACGAGAACGGCAGCTGCCTTCGCGATACGCAACATCAAGTTTCTCCTTGAACGTTTTGAGCACGGCCGCACGATGTGCGGCCTTCACGCACGTTCAACGCCGTGACTCACGCTCGGTAACGGACAACCTGGCAATGGATCTCGGATCGCCCGGATCTCCACCCGCGGAAAGCCCGCTGACGGTCAGGGCTCATGAGCGCCGCCGTGTTAGCTTTAAATGAGAGGCTGCCTATCGCTTGGCCCGGCCGTGGTCAGGCGGACTCGGGGAGGCCGGACATGACACAGACATGGCTCATCACCGGCAGCTCGCGCGGATTCGGACGTGAGCTGGCCGAGGCCGTACTCGAATCCGGGGACAACGTCGTCGCGACGGCCCGCCGGCCGGAACAGCTCGGCCCCCTGGTGGAGAAATACGGAGAGCGTGTCCGCGCGGCCGCGCTCGATGTCACCGACGCCGCGGCCGCCCGCGCCGCCGTGCGGCTGGCGCTCGACGCGTTCGGCGGGCTCGACGTCGTCGTCAACAACGCCGGTTACGCCAACTCCGCCCCCATCGAGGAGATGCCGGACGACGACTTCCGCGCCCAGATCGAGACGAATCTGTTCGGCGTCGTGAATGTCACCAGGGCGGCCCTGCCCGTGCTGCGCAAGCAGCGGTCGGGCCGCTTCATCCAGTTCTCGTCGGTCGGCGGACGCGTCGGCGGCACCCCGGGGATGGGCGCCTACCAGACCGCGAAATTCGCGGTCGAGGGCTTCTCGGAGGTCCTCAACAACGAGGTGAAGCCACTCGGGATCAAGGTCACCATCGTGGAGCCCGGCGCGTTCCGCACCGACTGGCAGGGATCGTCCATGCACCGCGCCGAGGTGGGCGAGGACTACGACGGGACCGTCGGTGTGATCAACCGCTTCCGTGACTCCACGGACGGCGCCCAGCCGGGAGACCCGGCCCGCGCGGCCCGCGTCATCACCGAGGTCGCCCGTCTCGACGCACCGCCGCTGCGGCTGCTGCTCGGCTCCGACGCGGTCGAATTCGCCGAGACGTCGTCCGAGGGCCGGGCCCGGGAAACCCACGCGTGGGCCGAGGTGAGCCGGTCCACGGACTTCCCCGGCGACGAGCAGCGGTGACGTAAGGTCCCCACGAACGAGGGAACGAGCGAGGTTCGAGGGATGGTCACGGACGACAGCGACCGGGTGCGGCAGCCGCGCGAGCGCCCGGCCCTTCGGCGGGACGCCGCCGAGAACCGTACGCGGATGCTCGCGGCGGCAGCCCGGGCCTTCGCCGAACACGGCCTCGCCGCCGGCATGGAGGACATCGCGCGGCTCGCGGGCGTCGGACCCGCGACGCTCTACCGCCGCTTCCCCACCAAGGACCTGCTGGTCTCCGAACTGGTCGCCGCCTTCTACGACAAGCTTGTCGTGCTGGCCGACGAGGCGTCAGAACAGCCGCCCGGCACGGGACTTGAGCTGTTTCTGCGCGCCGTCGGCCGGCACATCGCCAACAGCCGCGGATTCCTTCCGCGCACCTGGGGCGAGTGCGCCCGGCCGGAACAGGAGCGGCGGCTGCGCGAGCTGACCACCGGCCTGCTCGTCGAGGCGCAGCAGGCCGGTCTGGTCAATGATCAGCTCACCCTCACCGATGTCGGGATGATCGTCTGGGGGATGCGCGGCGTCATAGAGACGACGGGCTCGATCGCCCCCGACGCCTGGCAGCGCCATCTCGACCTCGTGATGGCGGGGCTGCGCGCCGAACGCGTCGCCTTCTCCCAGCCACCCCTGAACACCCGGCAGATGGACCGCGTGGTGACCCGCGGATAGCCGCCGCCGACCGTCATCCCAGCCGCCGCGGCTGGAGGGTCGTGGCGTACGCGCCGCCCCGCGCCAGCAACTCATGATGGCTGCCCGCCTCGATGACGCGGCCCTGCTCCATCACGATGATGCGGTCCGCGCTCTGGATGGTGGACAGCCGGTGTGCGACCACGAACACCGTCCGGCCCTGGACGAGACGGGACAGCGCGTCCTGGATCAGCCCCTCCGATCTGTTGTCGAGCGCGGAGGTCGCCTCGTCGAGCACCAGAATGCGGGGATCCCTGATCAGCGCCCTGGCGATGGCCAGCCGCTGCCGCTGGCCGCCCGACAGCCGGGCGCCGCGCTGTCCCACCACCGTGTCGAGCCCGTCGGGCAGACGCTCCACGAACTCCATCGCGTTGGCCGCGTGCAGCGCGTCCCGCAGCGCGGTCTCGTCGGCGCCGCCCTCCAGGCCGTACGTGACGTTCTCCCGGATGGTCCCCTCGAAGAGGATCGACTCCTGCGGTACGACGGACAGGAAGCGCCGGTAGGTGCGCAGGTCCAGCGACGCCATGTCCGCGCCGTCGAGCAGAATGCGCCCCTCGGTGGGCCGGATGAAACCGATCAGCAGATTCAGGATCGTGGACTTGCCCGCGCCCGACGCGCCGACCAGGGCCACGGTCTCGCCCGGCCGCACGGACAGATCGAACCCGCGCACCGAGTGCTCCGTCGCGTCGGGGTAACGGAAGCCCATCTCCTGGAAGTCGATGCGCCCCTCGATACGGTCGACGGATGTCTTGCCCTCGTTGCTCTCCAGGTCGGGCGCCTGGAGCACCTCACCGATCGAACGAACCGACTCCAGGCCCTTGGAGATGATCGGGGTGAGATTCATCAGCGTCATCACCGAGGCGGTCAGTGCGGTGAAGAACGTACTGATCATGACGACGTCACCCGCCGAGATGCCCAGCCAGCCGTAGTACGCGACGATCGCCGAGCCCGACAGACAGCCCACCGCCATGGTGTTGAGCAGAATCCAGGAGAGCGATCCGAACCGGCCGTTGAGCACGTCGAGCCGGAATCCGGCGGTGAGCACCCGCTCCAGCGTGCCGTCGACGCGATGCAGCGCGGTCCGCTCCAGACCGTGGGCGCGGGTGATCGGTATGAGGGTGGTCATCTCGCCGACCCGTGAGGAGAGCCGCTCGATCTCCATCCGGAACTCCTCGTTGTTGGTCCGGATACGGGAGCGCAGCCGGCGCACCAGCAGCGCCGCCAGCGGGACGACGACCAGGAACACCGGCAGCACCACGGGGGTCCGGAACCCGATCACCGCCAGACCGCCGAGCAGCGTCATGATGGCGCCCAGACCCATGTCGGCGCTCTGCTGGGTCATCTGCTCCACCGCCTCGACGTCCCGTACGACCTTGGTCTGCAGGACGCCCGCGCTGACCCGGGCGTGATAGCCGATGGACAGGTACTGCATCCGGCGGCAGAGCGCGGACCGCAGCTCCCGGCCCATGCGGCGGATGCTGGAGCTCATCAGGCGTGCGTACAGCAGCGCCAGCGGGAAATTGAGGATCAGGACGAACACCACGGCCCCGGTGTTGTACCAGAGCTCGGCGACCGGCCGGTGATCCACGACCACATCGATGATGTTGGCCGTGATCAGCGGGAGCAGCCAGACCGGAATGTGCTTGACGGCGAACACCGCGACGGCGAGAGCCAGCCTGCGGCGGTCGGGACGGAAGAGGTAGGCGAGGGTGCGGAGCGGGTGCTCCCCGGAGTAGTGGTGATCCAGCGGACTGGGACGCGGGACGGATTCGGGTTTCTGCATGGAGAGCGAAGTCCTCTTTCGGCAGCGATCACACGCTCGATGTGCAGACACGCAGTCTCCTCCGCGCCGTCCGCCACCGGAAGCGCTTTCCACAGCGCGAGACGGCGGGCTCCGGCGCCGCCGGGGGTTCCTCCGAGGAGTGGACCGGGCCGATCGGTGAGATGGTGGCTGCATGGCTGATCGGGGTGGACCTCCGGCTGCCGTACCGCTGCCGGACGACTGGCCCGCCCATCCGGACCTGAGCCTCGCGCTCAACCGCATGGGCAGCTTCGACTGGGACATCGACAGCGGCCTGCTCTCTCTGGACCCGCCCGCCCTGGACGTCCTCGACCTGCGCCCCGAGGAGTACGACGGCGATCCGCTCGCCCTCGCCCACCGGCTGCCGCGATGCGAGGCGGCGCGGCTGAAGACCCTGGTGGCGCGGGCGCTCAAGGACGGCACGACCGCCCTCGGCGCGTACTTCCGCGTCAGCCGCCGCGACGGATCACCGCACTGGACCCACGCCCAGGCGCACATCCGGCACGACGGAGTGGGACGGCCCCACCGGATCATCGGCATCGTACGGAGCGCCGAGCAGGAGCTGACCGAGGTCGCCGGCAGGAGCGGGCTGGCCGAGGGGCGGCGCAGGCTGACCGGCGTGGTGCAGCGGACCACCGCCCTGCTGGCCCACGCCGGGTCCGTCGAGGACGTCACCAATGTCCTGAAGGACGAGCAGGCGCTCGGGCATCTCGGAGCGGTGAGCGTGATGCTGGGCGTGGTCGAGGGCGGGCGGATCCGGCTGGTCACCGAGGGACGCTCCGCGGCGTACGTACCCGAGCTGCGCTACACGAGGATCGACGCGCAGTTCCCGATGAGCGAGGCGATACGCACCCAGCGGCCCCGCTTCATCACCTCGCGGGAGGAATTCCGGTCCGCCTACCCGCTGCTCTGGCCCCATGTCGAACCGCTGTCCGTCGCCTCCGGCGCCTATCTGCCACTGATCGTCCAGTCCCGGCCGATCGGCGTACTCGGTCTGCTCTATCCACGGCACGGCGACTTCTCCGGCGAGGAACGCGATCTGCTGGTCACGCTGGGCACCAGCATCGCGCAGAGCCTGCAACGGGCCATGCTCTACGAGCAGGAGCACGATCTCGCCGAGGGACTCCAGCAGGCGATGCTCCCGCGGCACATCCCCGAGATCCCCGGCGCGCGGACCGCCGTCCGCTACCGCTCGGCGCGTTTCGGCCGGAGCGTCGGCGGCGACTGGTACGACGTGCTCCCGCTGCCCGGCGGCCGGGTCGGACTGACGATCGGTGATGTCCAGGGCCATGACACCGACGCGGCAGTGGTCATGGGGCAGTTGCGCATGGCGCTCTGGGCGTACACGGCCGAGGAGCACCCGCCCGCGACCGCGCTGGCCCGCGCCTCGGTCCTGCTGCACGAGCTGGACACCGACCGCTTCGCGACCTGTACGTACGTGGAGGCGGACCTGACGACCGGGGAACTGCTGATCGTACGCGCCGGGCATCTCGACCCGCTGCTGCGTCATGCCGACGGGACCTGCGACTGGCTCCCGGTGGCCGGCGGGCTGCCGCTCGGACTCTCTGCGGAGTTCGCGGGCCCCGGCGGGATCAGCTATCCGGTGACCACCGCGACGCTCGGTCCCGGCGAGACCCTGCTGCTGTGCACCGACGGACTGGTGGAGCAGCCCGGTACCGATCTGGGCGACCGGCTCCAGGTGCTCAAGGAGGCCGTACGGTCGGGCCCGGCAGGACTGGGAGAACTCGCGGACCGGCTCTTCGACGTGCTGGGGGAGCAGGTCGGCGAGGACGACATGGCCCTGCTGCTCCTGGGCCGGGACTGACCCGCGCGCCGACACGGCGGCCGGCGCCCGGGCACGGCCGGCACACCGGGGGCTCCCACCGTGTCACCGCGTGTTCTCCCCGGCGTTTCCCCCGCCCCCTGGTTCATTGGTGTGTGCACGGCGATGCTGACGGCTCACCATGCGTATCCACCGTCTTCCAGGAGAAGTTGTGGGCCCAGGTATCACCGGGCGGTCCGTCGTGCTGTTCGCGGCGGTGACCGCTCTGACCGCGGGGGCGGTATCCCCGTCCTTCGCCGACTCCACCCCCGACCCCCGTCCCCGTACCTCCGCGGAGGTGCTGCGGCCGGTCGCGCCACCACCCGCGAGCGCGCCCGGCGGGACATCCAGAACCATCGCCGACGCCGATGGCATCGAGACGGCGCACGGTTCCCGTCCGGTCGCCCCCGGCATCACACTGACGTCGTACGACCGTCTCGAATCCGACAAGTGGCTGCGCGTCGACGCCCTCTCCGTCGCACTCGACGGCAGCGGAGCCCGGGCCGACCATCTCTCCTCGGGCAAGGTCTCCGACCGCCGCACGGTCTCCGAACTCGCCGCACGGCACGACCCGGGACCTGGCCGCCGTACCGTCGCCGCGATCAACGCGGACTTCTTCGACATCAACGAGACCGGCGCGCCCCAGGGCCCCGGCCTCGCGGACGGCCAGGTCGTCAACTCCCCGGCGGCCGGGGCCGAGCAGGCCGTCGGCTTAGGCCCGGGGAACGCCGGCCGCATCCTGCGGCTGTACTTCGACGGCACCCTGACACTTCCCTCGGGCGCGCGGCCACTGGCCGCGTACAACGCCGCGAATGTGCCGGCCGGCGGCATCGGCGCCTACACGGCGGGCTGGGGCGAGGCCGACCGCGCGCTCACCGTGGACCGGGCGACTCCCGTCGCCGAGGCGGCCGTCAGGGACGGCAGGGTCGTCTCCGTGACGGACGGGGCCGGTACGGGACCGATCGCCGAGGGCACCACGGTCCTGGTCGGCCGGGAGGCGGGCGCCGAGGCGCTGGCGGCGCTGCGGCCCGGCGATCCGGTGACCCTCGCCTACCGGCCGCGCACCGACAGCGGACCCGTACCGCGGACGGCCGTCGGCGGACGTGAACTGCTCGTGGTCGACGGTGCGGCGCGCAGCCACGAGGGCGAGGGCAACAACACCGCGGCGCCGCGCACCGCCGTCGGCTTCTCCCGCGACGGCGGCACGATGCAGGTGATCACCGTCGACGGCCGGCAGGCCGACAGCGGCGGTGTCACCCTCACCGAACTCGGCCTCATGATGAAGCGGGCGGGGTCGTACAGCGCGATCAACCTCGACGGCGGCGGCTCCTCCACCCTGGTCGCGCGGGTACCGGGCAGCGACGCCCTGCGCGTGGAGAACAGCCCCTCCGACGGCAGCGAGCGTACGGTGCCCAACGGCCTCGCCCTCACCGCGCCGGACGGCAGCGGCCGGCTCAAGGGCTTCTGGGTGGAGACCCGTACGCCCGCGAGCGGCGCCCCGACCGTCGACCCGGTCAAGGGAGGCCACCCCGAGCGCGTCTTTCCCGGCCTGACCCGCCGGCTCACCGCCGCCGGATACGACGAGACGTACGGCCCCGCGGCCGGCGATCCGCACTGGCGGGCCGTACGGTCCTCGGTGGGCCGGGTCGACGACCACGGCGTGTTCACCGCGCGCGCGAGCGGCACCACCGGGGTACGGGCGGAGCGCGGCCGGGCCCACGGCGGCACGGAGCTGACGGTGCTCGGCCCACTCGCCCGTATCCGGCCGACCACTCAGCGCGTCGGACTCGCGGACGCGGCGGCGGCCGGCACCTTCGGCATCGTCGGACTCGACGCCCACGGGACCAGCGCGCCGGTCGAGCCCCGGGATGTGCGACTGGACTACGACCGCTCGCTGTTCGCCGTCACCGACGACGGCCGGGGCTCCTTCGCCGTCACGTCCCTCAAGGGCAGCGGCGCCGGACGGATCACGGCGGAGGCCGGCGGCGTCACGACCGTACTCGCCGTCAGCGTCGGACTGGACGAACAGCAGGTCTCCGGCTTCGACGACGCCGCGTCCTGGACCTTCAGCCAGGCGCGCGCGAGCGGCTCCGTGGCGGCGGCCCCGGACGGCCACACCGGCACCGGACTCGCGCTCTCGTACGACTTCACGCAGTCGACCGCCACCCGCGCCGCCTACGTCAGTCCGCCGCGGCAGATCCCGGTCCCCGGCCAGCCGCAGTCCTTCACACTCTGGATCAAGGGCGACGGCAACGGCGCCTGGCCGACGCTGCACCTCAAGGACGCGGCAGGCTCCGACCAGCTGCTGCGCGGCCCGTACCTCACCTGGACCGGCTGGCGGCAGGTGACCTTCTCCGTGCCGGCCGGGGCCGCGATGCCGCTCGCTGTGCACCGCTTCTATCTCGCCGAGACCGCCGCCACGAAGCAGTACACGGGCGAGATCCTGATCGACGACCTGACGGCGCAGGTGCCGCCCACCGTGGAGCTGCCCGAACAGCCCCGCGCGGTCGACCCGTTGATCGACTCCGCGGCCGGAACCGAAGGCAGGGACTGGCGGTTCGCCGTGATGTCCGACGCCCAGTTCGTCGCCCGCGAGCCGGACAGCGCGATCGTGGCGCAGGCCCGCCGTACCCTCCGCGAGATCAAGGCGGCGAAGCCGGACTTCCTCGTCGTCAACGGCGACCTGGTCGACGAGGGCTCGCCCGCGGATCTCGCCTTCGCCCGGAGAGTCCTGACCGAGGAGCTGGGGGACGCGCTGCCCTGGTACTACGTGCCGGGCAACCACGAGGTGATGGGCGGCACCATCAACAACTTCGTCGCCGAATTCGGCCCCGCCCGGCGGACCTTCGACCACGAGGGCACCCGGGTCATCACGCTCGACACGTCGAGTCTGACGCTCCGCGGCGGTGGCTTCGCGCAGATCAAGGCGGTACGCGAGCAGCTGGACGCGGCGGCGAAGGACGACCGGGTCCGCTCGGTGATGCTGATCGAGCACGTACCGCCGCGCGACCCGACCGTCCAGAAGGCGAGCGAGCTCGGCGACCGCAAGGAGGCGGCCCTGATCGAACAGTGGCTCACGGACTTCCGCCGTACGACCGGCAAGGGCGCGGCCCTCATCGGCAGCCATGTCGGTGTCTTCGACGCCTCACACGTGGACGGCGTGCCCTATCTGGTCAACGGCAACTCGGGCAAGGCACCTTCGGCTCCGGCCGACGAGGGTGGATTCACCGGCTGGTCGCTCATCGGCGTGGACCAGGTCTCCCGGGGCGAGCAGTCGGCCGCGCGGGCGAAGCCGTGGGAGGGCGGCCCCGACTGGGTCTCCGTACAGACCCGCGCGCACACCGACGCGCTGGCGCTGGACGCGCCGGGCGTGCTGACCCCCGGCCGGAGCGCCGAGGCCACGGCGACCGTCACCCAGGGGAGCAGGCCGGTCCCGGTCGGCTTCCCGCTGAGCGCCGACTGGACCGGATCACCGAACCTCCGCATCGGAGACCGGGACGGCGTCCGCCCGCGCCACACGGCGGTCTTCGACCCGGTCACGGGCACCCTCACCGCGCTGCGGCCGGGGACGGTCACGCTCGCGGTGACGGTGAACGGTGTGACGCGACAGGCGGACATCCGGATCGCGGGCGCGCTCCGCTCCGACTTCGGTATGCCGGACCGGCGGCCGGTCCGCGACTTTGGTCAGGCGGCCGCTCCCGATGGCCAATGGCGGCTGAGAGCCGCCGTTTCTAGCCTTGAGGGGTGAAGACATTTTTCGGAATCCTGTGTTTCGTCCTGCTGTCCCAGGGCGTCGGCGGCCTGCTCCACGAGTGGACCGGCGGTTGGTTCGAGGTCTGGACCCTGGTGGCCAGGATCGGCTTCTTCGACGGCTACGAGATCTACGTATGCGTCGTACTGATCGTGGCGGGCCTCGCGATGGGCGCCGCGTCGGAGGCGGCGAAGGCCCGCGAGGCCTGACCGGACAGGGCCCAGCCGGGCTCAACTCCGGCTGAGGCTCTGTCTGTTCACCGGGTGCGGCATCGCGTCAGGCGGCCGGTTTCAGCGTGGCCCGTACGGGGCGTGCGGGCTGGAGTGTGAGGCCGGTCCTCGGCGGGATGTCGCCCGTGTCGATGTCGACATGGAAGCGCTGCGCGAGGGTGGCCAGTACGAGGACGGCCTCGACCATCGCGAACCGGGCGCCGAGGCACGCGCGCGAGCCGCCGCCGAACGGGAACCACGCGTGGTCCGGCACGGCGGCGGCCGCGTCGGCGTCCCACCGCTCGGGACGGAAGGCGTCGGGGTCGGGGAACCAGCGGGCGTCCCGGTGAGCGCTCCACTGGCTGGACCACAGCACGGTTCCTTCGGCGACCGGACGTCCGCCCAGCGTCGAATGCTCCTTGGCGATACCGGTCATCAGCCACACCGGGGGATAGAGCCGCAGGGTCTCCTTGATGATCTGCTCGGTCCAGGGCAGCTGTCCGAGGTCGTCGTGGCCGGGGGCGCGGCCGCCGAGGACGTCGGTCAGTTCCCTGGTGAGGCGGGAGCGAGCCCCGGGATTGCGGGAGAGTAAGTACCACGCCCAGGTGAGCGTGGTACCGGTCGTCTCGTGGCCGCCGATGTAGAGGGTGACCGCCTCGTCGCGTATCTCCTTGTCGGTGAGCGGCTGACCCTGCTCGTCCCTGGCCGCGAGCAGCCGGCTCAGCAGATCGTCCCGGTCCTCGCCGAGGCGCCTGCGCTGCTCGGTGACCCGGGCGACCTCGCGGTCGATGACGGCGACGGCCCGCTTGAGCCGCTGCCGGCCGGGCGTGGAAACCCACGGCGGCAGAAAGAACGTGACGCCCCGGAACTCGTCGCCGATCGCCCGCTGGGCGATGTCCATGGCCGGCCCGATCGTGCTCTCGCGCCCGGCGGTGTCGGCTCCGAACAGGGTCCGTACGGCGATGCGCTGGGTGAGGCCCAGCATCTCGTCGCGGACGTCGACGCGTTGGCCCGGCCGCCACCCCCGCGCGACGGTGGCGGCGCAGTCGGTCATCGTCTCCGCGTAGCCGCGGACCTGGCGGGGCCGCACCGCCGGCTGGACCAGGGCGCGTTTGCGGCGCCAGGCCGGTCCCTCCGAGGTGACGACCCCTTCGCCGAGCACGAGCTTGAACGCCCAGCCGAGTTCGGGGTGGCGGTACTCGCTCTCGATCCCGGTGAGCAGCTCGCCGATGTGTTCCGGCCGGGAGAGGAACAGGGCCCGCTGTGGCCCGAACCTCCATTCGACGAGATCACCGTGTCCGCGCAGCCGGGTGAAGAAGCCGAGCGGGTCACGGGCGAAGGCCGGCAGATTCCCGAGGAGCGGGAACTGACGGGGGCCTGGCACGGGAACAGTCGTCATGGCGGGGCTCCTCGGCGGTCGGAGGCTGCGGGGGGACGCGCCCAGCGAAGCGTCCCGGGGGACGTACCAAGCAAAGCGTCCCGTCGTGTCTCGTGCCAGAGGGCGTCCGCCGGGGCTCAGGGAAGTTCGAGATTCAGCTCCGTGAACCGGGCCGTGAAGCCCTTCCCGTCGGGTGAGGCGCACATCGGACCGGCCTGCGCCGTCAGGTCCGGTGGAAAGTACGCGAGCCGCAGCATCGTCTCCGGAGCGCCGCCGAGACCGTAGAGGATCGTGACGGTGTCGCCCTCGCGCCGCATCTCGACGGTCACCGGCGCCGGGGTGTCCGTGAGGTGAGCGAGCGGTACGACGTTCCAGTCGGACACCTCGCGGGTGACGACGGCGCTGAGCTGCTGCCGGCCGTCGACGTACTCGATGCCGGTCTTGATCCAGTTCTTCTCGTCGAGCCGCAGCAACAGCCCTGCCTGGTCGTACTGTTCGCGATAGTCGCCGGCGAAGGTGGCACGCAGCCGGAAGCCGCCGGGCACGGGCCGCAGCAGGGCGTGTCCCGTGTCCCGTACGAAGCCGTAGTGCGTGGTCACCCAGAAATCGGTGTCCGGCTCCGTCGTGATCTCCAGCGCGTCGTCGGACGGGGCCCAGCGGGTGGGCGGATTGAGCCAGGTCCAGTCGGTGAAGCCGAGACATGACTCCGTGCCGGCGGCGCTCTCGCCCATGCTGTCTCCTCGTGTCGGCGGTCTCCGCCCAGACTGCCATGACCTGCGCCCACGCATGAGGTGACGGATGAACAGCCTCCGTATCGTCCCCGGCATCCCCTACAACCCTGGAGCCCCGTCCCGGGTCCAACCCTGCACCGGAAAGAACGGGCGCTTTCCCCTCACCCCCGCGCCAGCCCGGCATTCCTCGTCAAAGGAGCCGTTTTCGTGCGCAAGAACCGTATCGCCGCTGTCGCCGCGGCCTCGTTCCTGCTGGCAGGCGTGGCCGTCACCGCGGCGCCCGCGGCCCAGGCGGGCACCCCGGGCGGCACCCATGCCGACGACCTGCGCCTCGGCCGGGAGCTGCGCGGTGGTCCGGTCGCTGCCTCCGGCGATCTGAACGCCGACGGGTACGACGACCTGGTCACGGGCGAGCCGAACAGCCCGGACGACGGCGGCGAGACACTCACCGGCGGTCTCGTCGGCGTCTACTACGGCGGTGGGGAGGGCCCCGCGGGCACCGAGGGCCCCGGCACCCCGCCGCAGTACTGGACCCAGGACTCGCCGGGCGTGGCCGGAGCCTCCGAGCGCGGCGACGGCTGGGGCTCGGATCTCTCGCTCGGTGACACGGACGGCGACGGATACGCCGATCTGGCCGTCGGAGCCCCGGGCGAGGACATCGGCCCGGTCGTGGACGCGGGCGCCGTATGGGTGCTGCGCGGTTCGCCGGGCGGTCTGACCACGGTCAGAGCCAAGGACTTCAACCAGGACACGGCGGATGTCCCCGGCACGGCCGAGAAGGGTGACCGGTTCGGCGGCCAGGTCCGGCTGGTGGACCCGAACCGCGACGGGAAGTTCGGCCTGCTGGCCGCGGCGCCCGGCGAGAACACCGATGACGGCGTGGTGTGGGTCCTCTCGGCGGGCTCCGGCGGAGTCACCGCCACCGGCTCGTGGTCGTACGGCGGCGGTTCGCTCGGCGCCCCGTTCACGGACGCTCTCTACGGCGCGGTGATCGACGACTGACTCCGCGCGTTTCCCTGCCCGGACCGGCGGGCCCGCTCGGGGGCGGCCCGCCGGTCCGTGGTGTCTTTTGTGCCCCGCGCCGTGTCCGTCTGCCCTGGAGCGCGCTCCAGGGTGGAGGCTGGACACATGAGCTCAGTGAAAACCGTGACACTCGGATCTCAGGGCCTCTCCGTCTCCGCCGAGGGCCTGGGCGCCATGGGCATGAGCGTCTGGTACGGCCCGCGGAACGAAGCGGAAGCCATCGCCACGCTCAACCGGGCCGTCGACATCGGGGTCACCCATATCGACACGGCTGAGGCGTACGGCCCGTTCGAGAACGAGAAACTGATCGGACGCGCCCTCGGAAAGCGCCGCGCCGAGATCACGATCGCGACCAAGTTCGCCATCGAGTTCGACGACGACGGAACGGCTCACGGGCACAACGGCAGCGCCGCGTACGCGCACCGGGCGGTGGACCGCTCCCTGAAGCACCTCGGCACGGACGTCATCGACCTCTACTATCTGCACCGCGTGGATCCGCAGGTGCCGATCGAGGAGAGCATCGGCGCCATGAGCGAGATGGTCCAGGCGGGCAAGGTCCGCTACCTCGGGGTCTCGGAAGCGAGCCCCGAGCTCATCCGCCGGGCCCACGCGGTCCATCCGCTGACGGCGCTGCAGTCGGAGTACTCCCTCTTCACCCGGGACGTGGAGCACAACGGCGTACTGGAGACCGTGCGGGAACTGGGCATCGGATTCGTCGCGTTCTCCCCGCTGGGCCGCGGCTTCCTGTCCGGGAAGATCACCCGCACCGACGATCTGGCCCCGGACGACGCCCGCCGCGGTCTGCCCCGGTTCTCCGAGGAGAACATCGCCGCGAACCTGGCCGTCGTGCACAAGGTCACCGAGCTCGCCGATACCAAGGGCATCACCCCCACGCAGCTGACGCTGGCCTGGCTGATGGCCCAGCGGGTCGTGCCCATCCCCGGCACCAAGCGGCGCACCTACCTCGAACACAACGCCGAGGCCGCCGCCATCGAACTGACCGCCGAGGACCTGGCGGCGATCGACGCCGCCGCGCCGCACGGCATCGCGGCGGGGGACCGGGACGTCGCGCCGCCGCCTCCGCCCGCACGCTGACGGGCGGTCACCCGGGCCCCGGGCCGGGCGCCGGGCCGTCCGGTGTCACTCCGGCGGGAGACGGATCCTGCCCCCGTCCTCCCGTACGTCGCGGATCATCCGGAACTCCCCGATCGGGTTGCCCTTCGGGTCGGTCGTCACCGCGACCGCGTGGTCGCCCAGGCAGGGCCGTACGCCGCGCGGGTGGTCGCAGAAGAGGACGTAACCCCGGAACCGGTCGACCGTGCCCGGTTCGAGCCGCCAGAACCCCTGGTACGTACGGACCTCGGCCCGGGGATCCGAGGCGTGCAGCCACCCGCCGACGGCATCCTGGACGGTCGTGGCGAACGCCCGCTGATACGCCCAGGGCCGGAAGAGCGAGGCCGTGCCGGAGGCCGCGTCGACCGTGCCGTCCCGCACCGTGTACGTCGCCGAGTAGTACGGGCGCTCCGAGAGGGCCGCCAGCAGTTTGCCGTCCGTCATCCGCATCGCCGTGGGCCAGGACGGTTTCCCGGCGGGGCGGCCGCGGGCGAGGTCGGGGGCGACGATATTGACCGTCACCGAACGTGCGGCCGTCGGCGTCCCCGTCTCGTCGCGGGACGGTGACCACCGCCGTACACACGCGCCGACCTCGGCGAGCAGCCGCGTGATCGTGGCGTTCGTGGGCGCCGCCGCGATCCAGGGGGTGGCGAGGTCCTGGCTCAGGGCGATGGCCTCGTATCCGCACGCCGTGAACGCCGACCGCATCCGGCGCAGCGCGCCGGCCTCGGACCTGCCCCGCCTGACGGCCTCGTCGAGCGCGCGGTCGCAGGCCCGCTGCCCGCAGCTGCCCGCCGCGGCGTCGATGCGCAGCCGGACCACGGCGTCGGCGTCGTCGGCCACCGAGAAGGAGACCTCGGATCCGCCAGTCTGTGGGAACAGGGTGCGGGCGGACAGGACGTCGAGGACGCCGGGGTACTGCCGCTCGGCCAGCTCCGCCGCACGCTTGCGGTCGTTCTTCGTGCTCAGCACGCCGCATCCGCCGAGCAGCAGGGCGAGGGAGCACACCATCGCCCCCGTCAGCCCGCCCCGGAGCCGTCTTCCGCGTGAACCCGCCATGGTCCGTTCCCCCTCGCTGGCCGGCTTTTGCCTGCCGTGACGACCTGCCGTGACGACCTGCCGTGACGATAGGAGGCGGCCGGGGCTGAGGGATGAGTACGGCTACTCAACCGTGGTGGAGCGCCCGAGGTAGGTGACCGGACCGGGGTCCGGCACCGCAATCTCGTGGAAGCCGAGGCGGTCGTAGAAGACACGGGCGGGCGTGTTGGCGGTGACCATGGAGAGATGGACCGCGTCGACTCCCTCGGCCCGCAGGGCGCGGAGAAACGTGTGCATCAGCGCACGGCCGTGCCCCTTGCGCTGCCAGTCGGGGAGCAGATCGATATGCAGATGCGCGGGATAGCCGGCCAGTTCGGGCAGGACCATCCGCTCGGGCCGGTGCAGCAGAGCGATCATTTCCTCGCTCGGCGTACGGGCGGGCCCGGCCGGATCCGGATAGCGGCCGGCCAGCGGCGGGAGCCAGACATCGCGGAACGCCTTGACGAAGGCGGAGGTGTCGGCGGTGCCGAGGACATAGCCGACGGCCCGCCCCCGGCCGTCGTCGAGAACGAACGTCAGCTCGGGCTCCAGCGCGGCATAGGGCGCGGCGAAGATGCTCGGCATCAGCTCAGGGTCCGGGTAGAGGTGCCGGGAGTCCTGGCCCTGGTCCGCGGTGCGTACGCAGATGTCGTAGAGGGCGGGGCGGTCTTCGGGGCGGTAGGCGCGGACGGTGGCGGGTGTGGGCGACATGCCAGGAATGCTGCCTGTCGCGTGCGTGCTCCCACAAGCCGGTCCGCCGGGATCTCGCGGAGCGGCCGGTCACCGAGGTACGCCGGGCCGACGGACCGCCGGCGGAGCGTGGTCCCAGCGCAGGGCGGCGATCGTGGCCGGGAGCGCTATGAGTGCCCAGAGGGCGACCGTCACCACCACTGCCGTCCAGGCGTCCCAGACGAGGCCGGAGAAGAAGGCCGCGGCGAGTGGTGCGGCCACCACGCCCACGCACTTCATCGGGCCGAACGGAACCCGGGGCGCGAAGGGGCGGCCGGTGGCGAAGCGGCGGGCCCGCCGGGCGCTGCCGAACGCGGCGATGAAGGCCAGGATCGCCGCCCAGACACCGGCCAGCGTGAGCCCGGCCAGCATGGTGGCCTTCTCGTCCGGGAGTCCGGGGAGCGTCTCGCTGATCCCATCGTGGCTGACGGCGACCTGGACGTTCCGCCAGGTGGTGACCTCCACCTCGTCCCCCGGCTTGATGAGCTCCGACAACTCGCCGTACGAATCGAGGTGCAGGGGCCGATCGGCGGGGGCCGGAACAGGGGCCCGCAGCCGTACGCGGAAGACCGTCGCTTTGCCACGCTTGACGTGCTCGGCGGAGAGAGCCGTCCCACGGATCGTGCGCACGCAGTCCGCCGTGCCCCGTGCCGCCTCCTCTCCGCCGCACGGCCGGGCGGCCAGGAAGGCCTTCTCATCGGCGATCCGCTCGGGGACCGGAATGGCCGGGGCCGCGGAGACCGCCAGCAACACCAGTCCGAGCAGCGCCCAGGCCACCGTACGCAGCCACGCCTTCCCGGGCCTGACCGATCCCACCTGCTTCGCCGTCCGCACAGCCATCCCCGTACCCCCTTGGCTCCGGGAGCATTGAGCCACACACCGCTGAGCAGGCGACAGGCCGGAGTGCGGCAGCGTCGGGCCTGCGGCTGGCTGCCGGGATCCGGCAATCCCGGAAGCGGCTTGTACGCTGCCACCGCCTGTCCGCGTCCCGCCGTCCTGCCGCAGGAGCCGTTTCATGACGACACCACCCCACCTGGCCCCGTTGCTCGAGCAGTTCGACTTCGCGCGCAAGCGCCTCGTCGACCGCATGACCGGCCCGGTCATGGACAGCGGCAACGGGACGGATGTCCAGGTCGGCGCCATGACCGACGAGGAGCACCTGTGGGAGCCCGTGCCCGACTGCTGGTCGGTCCGACGGCGCCCGGACGGGCCGGGGCCGCGCGCGACACTCCTGGCAGGACGGGGCGGCTGGGGGCGCGACGCCGCCCCTGCCCCGCACCCCTCGCCGCCGCCCTTCACCACCATCGCGTGGCGCTTGAGCCACCTCGGCGAACTGCTGACACTCCGCGCCGACCACACGGCCGGCAGCCACACGCTGACCCGGGACGACTACGCCAGCAGCGGAGCCGCCGCGGAGGCGGTCACGGCCTTCGACGCCGGCGCCACAGCATGGCGGAACGCCCTGCTCGGCGCCGACGACGCCGCGCTCGACACGGTGGGATACAGCACCTACCCGCACGGCAGCGACCCGGACGACCCGTTCATCGACACGGTCTGGTGGGTCAATCAGGAACTGCTGCACCACGGAGCCGAGATCGCCCTGATACGCGACCTGTACCGCGCACGACAACGCTGACGACCCGCGCGGCGGGCGTGCCGTCCTCGGGTCACGAGCCGGCGGGCACCCGGTCCAGGAAGCCCCGCACGCTGCTGATGCGGCCGTCCTCGGCCAGGGTGATGACGTCGGAGCCCGCGACGGGCGCCGAGCCGTCGGTGACGGAGACCAGTTCCCAGCTGAAGCGGGCGGTGTCGTGATGCCCGTCGACCGGACCCGCGGGCCTGAACTCGAAACCGGGGAACTGCTCCTGGGCTCCCGCGATGACGGCCGCGAGCGCCTCATGGCCGGTGACGTCCGCCAGCGGGTCGGTGTAGCGGCCGTCCTCGGTCCACGCGGCGGCGACGGCCTTGGCCCGCTGCTCGGCGGATGCCGCGTTCCACGCCTCGAAGTAGCGGGTGACGGCGCTCTCGTAGCGGTGTGCGGACATGGTGATCAGCCTCCATCGAGGGTCGGGCGCATCGGTGTGGGGCCGGGGCTCGGCCGGAGTGCGCCGCCCGAGTCCCGGTCATCGCAACGATGCCGCGTATCCGGGAGGGGGTCGATTACCCGCGAGGTAAGGGAGGCCGCCGGGAACCCGCCGGGAACCCGTCGGGGATCTTTCAGACGGGGCGGAAGGCCTGGATGTGGTCGTGTGCCCAGGCACGGTACGTACCGGCCGCCCGGCCCAGGAGCGTCTCCACCGTCGGTTCCACCCCGGCCTTGGCGCCGGACCGCTGGCGTACGGCGCTCTCCATGAGGGCGTCGGCCACGGGAGACGGATAGCGGGCGAGCAGGCCCTGGTACGCCTGGTCCCGCGTCATGTCCTCGCACCTCAGGGGCCGTTCCAGCAAGGCGGCCAGCACGGCGACCTGGTCGGCGGAGCTGATCGCGGCGGGGCCGGTGAGCGGGTAGGCCCGGCCCGCGTGACCGGTGCCGGTGAGGGACAGTACGGCGGTGTCGGCGATGTCGCGGGGATCGACGGTGGCGTTGCGCGACGCGCCGTTGACCGTACGCACCACACCCTCGTCGCGGACGGCCCGGGCCCAGCCCAGGGTGTTGGACATGAAGGCCCGGGGGCGCAGGAAGGTCCATTCGATGCCCGAGGCGCGGAGGAGTTCCTCGTTGTCCCGCTGCCAGCGGGTGATCAGATCGGTGGCGTCCGGCTCGGCCACCGCCCGCGCGGAGAGCTTCACCACGTGGCGTACGCCGGCCGAGCGCGCGGCGGCGACGAAATGCTCGTCATGGGCGGGGGTGAGCGGGTCGGACGTGACGAGGAAGGCCGCTCTGACACCGGTCAGCGCGGCGGCCAGGCTCGACGGATCGGCGAAGTCGCCGCCCACGGCCTCGGTCCTGGGTCCTGCGAGGGCGGCGATACGGCGAGGGTCACGGGAGAGGAGGCGGACGGGCTCGTCGGTGGCCAGACGCTCGGCGACCAGCCGTCCGACGGTGCCGGTGACTCCGGTCAGCAGGATCATCGGTCAGACTGCAGAGCTCGCCGCCGTCACGCGCGCCCCACGGTCCGGCGCGGTGTCGATGCTGGGGATCAGACCGGGGACGGCGATGCTGGGCAGTATGTGCCCCCACAGCAGGGAGACCCGGCGCCCGAGATCCTCCCGACGGGTGAGCGCCCGGGACATCAGCTGGATGCCGGCGAACGCGCCGACCAGCAGTTCCGCCGTGTCACGCGGCTGCACACTCGGCAGCAACTCACCCTGCTCGCGGGCCTGTTCCATCAACAGGACCAGATGATCCGGCCATTGGCGGAAGGGGCCGCTGTGGTCGACGCCCGGCGGAGCGCCCTGGTCCACCGTGAGCCGGACGCTTCCCCTGAGCAGGGCGTTCTCCAGGAGCCGATGGGCGACGGCGAAGGTCATGTCGATGACCTCCTGCAGTTTGCAGGCCTGCGGCGGTACGGCGCCCAGCTGCACCTGCTCGTCCAGGACGGCCTGGGCCAGGGCCTCCTTCGACTGGAAGTGGAAGTAGAGGGCGCCCTTGGTGACTTGAGCGCGTTCCAGCACCATCGTGAGGGTGGTCGACGCGTAGCCGTATTCGTCGAAGACCGCGCCCGCCGCCTCCAGGATCGCCAGGCGCGTCCTGATGGCGCGCTCCTGTGTTGCCATGAAAAGCCTTTCTACGGACCCGGGTTTGAAAAAACAAACCGCCCACCCCGTACTATAGTGGTCAACGAGGCGCAGAATAGCCCTCGCGCGCATAGTAATCAGGGCGGACGAGATGTTATATACACCGCCGCTTGCCGGGACAGTCGGCGCGCTGACGTTCTCCGGATGGCGCCGACCGGGGGGAGCGGGCGGCGGATACGGGGCGGCCGGTCTCCTTCGTGCGGGTCCGGGTCAGACGAGATCCCTGCGGAAGGTGAGACTCCAGTTGCGGGAGAACACCCGCCGGGATCCCTCGTACGCGTCCAGGGTGGCGTGCAGCAGGAACTCGTCCTCGGTGGAGGTGAGTTCGGTGCTGGTCACCGTACGTGTCTCCCAGCCGTCGCGGCTGAACGTCATCGTCCAGGTGGACTCACCCCGTACCGACGAGAAGTCGTCGGCCACCGACGTATAGCGCTCGAAGGCCCGGCGGCCCACATCGAGATTGATGTCCTCGTAGTGAGTGACTCCGCTGTCCTTGACGATTTCCAGGGCGGAGTTGTACCCGACCAGATCGCGGGAGACCGTCCAGCGCTGCTCGAGCGGCTGCTTCTGGTCGGTCGCGATCGGCGGGGCGCCTTCCGGTTCGCCGAACGGCCGGACGTCCTCGTGGTCGGCTCCGTCCAGCGGGCGGACCGGCAGCTTCAGGGAGCTGAGGCCCGCGTGGACACGCATCAGGACCGGCTTCGGCGGCGGCCACGCGAGCGGCCAGTACGAGGTCGACAACGACAGCCGGACCCGGTGTCCCGGCGGGAAGGCCTGTGCCACCCCGTTGAGCTGGACCTCGACGCGATAGCGCCGGCCCGGTTCGAGCGGCTCGGGCTCCTCCTGACTGTCCCGGCGGGTGAGATTGAGCAGCCCGTAACTGACCCGGGTGGCCCGCCCGTCGGGGGCCACGTCCGACAGGCGTACGGCGACCATCGCGACGGGTTCGCTCACGGAGAGTTCGAGCTCCACCGACGGCGCGCCGAGAATCTCCAGCCGCTCGGTGAGTTCGTCACTGTCGAAGACCAGTGAGCCGCCGTCCTCTTCACGCTGGTCGTAGGGGAGGTCGGGCGGCGCGTTGTACGAGGCCCACTTCCCGGCGAACTGCCCCACGGACAGGGGCGACTGGACCGACATGACGGCGCCGTCGGCGGACTTTCCCGGTGGCTCGTCCACCGCCGTGCCCAGTGGCTCGGCCACCGGCTCACCCGGCCGTTCGTCCGCCGCGGCGATCCGGTGGTGCTCCAGCGGATAGCTGACCCGCTCGATCCGCGGTGAGGGCCACTGCGGCTCGCCCACCCAGCGGCCCGGCCGTTCCTCGTACGAGGTCGACGGCGGCACGCTCTCCTGCATCCAGGTCTGGAGCATGGGGCCGTCCATCGCGCCGTTGTCGGCGTCCTTGAGCCAGTGGTCCCACCAGCGCACGACCTCCTGCAGATACCCGATCGCGGGACCGGGTTCCCCCAGGTGGGGGAACTTGTGGGACCACGGGCCGATCAGCCCCTTGCGCGGTACGTCCAGATGTTCCAGCAGCCGGGTCACCGCGTTGGAGTAGCCGTCCGCCCAGCCGCTGGAGGCCAGTACCGCGCACTCCACGGCCGCGTAGTCCTCACAGACGGAGGCGTGCCGCCAGTAGTCGTCTCGGCGCTGGTGGCGCAGCCACTCGGCCACCCAGGGCCCGCTGCTCTCCAGGCGCTCGAACCACATGTCCCGCCACCGGCCGCCGACCAGCGCCGGGTCGGGCGGGCAGGTGGCGTACGCGAACATCGTGCCGGCCTCGGCCAGATTGTCGGACAGCATGCAGCCGCCCATGTAGTGCATGTCGTCGGCGTAGCGGTCGTCCGTGAAGGAGGCGATGACGATCGCCTCCAGTCCGGGCGGCCGCCGCGCCGCGACCTGGAGCGCCCCGAAGGCGCCCCAGGACAGCCCCATCATGCCCAGCCGCCCGTTGCACCAGGGCTGTTCGGCGAGCCAGGCGAGGACGTCCTCGGCGTCGCGCTGCTCGATGTCGAGATACTCGTCGAGAAGCACACCCTCGGATTCCCCGGAGCCGCGGAGATCGAGCCGTACGCAGGCATAGCCGTGCCCGGCCATGTAAGGGTGATGAATGGAATCACGGACGGAGGTCAGATCCCGTTTGCGGTAGGGGATGGACTCCAGTACCGCGGGCACGGGTTCGTCGTCGGACGAGACCGGCCGCCATATGCGGGCGGAAAGCCGCGTGCCGTCGGAGACCGGGATCCAGACATGCTGCTCTTCCTTGACCGGATGGGGCAGGTCGGTCACAGAACGCATTACCGTACGTCATCTCCTTCTGTCGTGCTGTCGGTGATCGCGTCGGTGATCTCGAAGTTCATTGAGGCCACACAGCGTTCGTACTTCGCGCAGAGTTCCTCCTCGCTCTGTGCGCCGATGAAGAGGTGGGCGAGTTCATAGCTGTAGCTGTCCTGATCGGTCATGTCCGAAAGCCGCTGGCCTTCGCGCGGGACGATATCAATCTTCAGACCGGGGATGTCCGCCTGCAGTCGCTCGATCTCCTCGGCGCTCGGCACCCGCCGCACGACGCCGTCCTCGAACCGACGGTAATACCATTTGGCGGCTACTTCGTACGATCCCTTCCCCGTCGGCATCCTGGGGTCACGCCCGAGCGCGAGGCTCAGCATGCAGTGATGGTTCGGCACGCCGTCGACATACTCGAACATCTCCGCGTGCGACTGCGAGTGCCGTGGGTTGATTTCCAGGATATTGATGTCCCCGGTCTCCGGGTCGTAGAAGTATTCAATGCTGAATGTCACCGAATCCAGCCCGATCTGCCGGATCACCCGCTCGGAGATGTCCGTCAGCCGCCGGACGGCCTCGTCCGGCAGGTTCGCCGGGTACTGGTGGCGCAGGAAGCAGGCGCTGTCGGGGTACGTGATGGAGTCCAGCACCCCGTACAGGGTCACTTCGCCGTTGAACGCGTATCCCTCGACGGCCACCTGGACACCGGCCAGCGCCTCTTCCGCCAGGCAGGCCTGTCCACCCACATCGGCTATCTCCGCGGGGATGTCCAGATGTCCGAGAACGTCCTCGAAGGGCTCACCGATGCGGCTGATTCCCGCCCGGATCTCCTTCACGGCCTGCTGGAATTCCTCCTCGTCATTCACTCCGAACGCCAGATCGGAGGAGAAGGACTTGACCGGCTTCAGCCACAGCGGGAAGCGAAGCCCCTCCGGAACCTCCGGTGTGCCGTCCAGATCGACGATTCCGAAGCCGGGAAGTTCGCTGACGACCTTCCGCTGCTCAAGCCGGCTCCAGTATTTGTGCTCGCACTTGACGATGGACTCCAGGCTGGTGCTGCGCACGCCGTACCGCTCGCACAGAATGGGGACCAGAGAACTCACCGGGAAATCCCAGTAACCCACGATGGCGTCGACGGTTCCGTCGAAACCATCCAGCTGGCTCTCCGCCTTGGCGAGCAGACCAGGGATATCGATGTCGCCGTTCTGGAGCTCTTCGATCGTCAGCAGGGCGTGAAACCGGTACTGTTCCGCTCCCGGTACGTGTTCCAGCGTTTCCCTGTTGAGATCGTCCAGTCCCATGACGAATATGTTGACCGAGTCCCTTGATTCCATTGAGTGCAGTGCTCCTTACGCAGTGGTCGGGGGTCCTTAAAAATATCGAGTGCCCGTGCGGTGCGTTCTCACACCAGCCCCCGGACTCGACCGGACAGGACCTGGGCGCCCGCCACCCGAATGAGTCGCTGACACTGCGTGGGGGCGGTCGCTGACCGACCGTGGGGGAATGGACTCCCCATCGGTCACCCGGCGCTCACCCCGGCGAACGCCCCGGCCGACCTGGTGGGCTGCCGGTGGCGTACTGCTGCTGATGGCCGCCCTGACGGTCGGCTGGCCGCTGATCGACCGGTCCCTGGACGACGGAGAGAGCGTGCGGGACGGCGCGCTCCTGGTGCTGGGACCTGGCGACGATGTCGCCACGCTGCGGGTGGTGGGGGCGGGCTGGGTGCTGAGCAAGTCCGTGAGCAACCCGAATTCCCAGTACGCGCTGTCCCGCGACGGCGTCGATCTGGTCGCCGGCTTCGTCGATCTCCCCGGCACCGCCGACGCCGGGCAGCTGTGGACCGGCCTGCGCAAGGTCCAGTCCGTCGCGGACAGCGGCAGCCGGCTGGGCAGTGCGCGACCGGTCACCGGCACCGCGGGAGCGAAGGGCCTGACCGGGGCGCTGTCCCGCGACGGCCGCACCGGTACGGCCGACGTGTGGCTGCCGCCCGTCGGGAGTTACGCGGTAGAGGTCACCGTACTGGCCGAACCGGGCACCGGTCCGCGCGCACTGGCGGACGCCATGGCCGTGGCCCGCAGTGTCTCCTTTCCGCCGGCGGCGTCATGACGGCGGACGTCGCGTCCTCGGCGTCCTCGGCGGCGCGCGGATTTCTGGGACGGCGGTCGGTCGCCCGGCTGTGCGCCGCCCTGTGCGTGCTGGGCGCCGCGCTGATCATCTTCGAGTTCGCCGGGCTCATCCGTGTCTTCCCCGGCCTCGCTCTGCTGGCCCTTGTGCTGCTTCTGATCACTGTCGGGATCGGGGTGGGCGTCCTGGCCCGCCTGCGGCCCTTCCGGTCACCGCCGCGCGCCTGGGCCTGGAGCGGCGTCGCCTGGGGGGCCTCCGCGGCGACCGGCTGCGCCATCGTGGCCAACACCGGGCTGCAGGGCATCTGGTTCAAGAGCGCCGGCATCTCTTTCGCTTCACGGTGGGCCGCCGCGCTCACCGCGCCGCTCAACGAGGAACTCCTCAAGGCGTCCGGCGTCGCGCTGATCGCCCTCGGCGCCCGCCGGCTGGTCCGCGGTCCGCTCGACGGGTTCTTCCTCGGCGCGTTCACCGGCCTGGGTTTCCAGGTCGTGGAGAACTGGACGTACGCGATGAACTCCATCCTGGTCAGTGGGGGAGTGAACGGGGGTACCGATGTCACGCAGTCCTTCACCACCCGGGTCGTGCTGACGGGCCTGGGCTCGCACTGGGCGATGACCGCCGTGGCCGGAACCGGGATCGGCTTCCTGTTCGCCCACGACGACCGCCCGACGCGCCGACGGATCGTCCCGGCCGTCCTCTGTGTCCTGACCGCCATGGGCATGCACTGGCTCTTCGACGCGCCCCTGCTGAACTCGGTCACGGGCATCCTCGGCAAAGTAGCCGTCAACTTCCTTGTCGCCGCGGGCTTCTACCTCACCCTGCGGCGCCGCGCGCGGCGGCGGGCGCGCGCCTTTCTGCTGTCGCCGCGGACCGCCCTGTCGACCGATCTGCTCACCCGCCGCTCCCGGCGGCACGCTCTGCGGCGGATCCCGCCACCGCGGCGTCCCGCCGCCGAGGCGCGGGCCTCCGAGTATCTCGACCTGGTCGAGGAGCAGGCGGCCAACAGCACTGGTCACGCCTATTAATCGGTTGTTCAGCTTGGAAAAACCTCAAGAAGGCTCCGCACACGGCGGCTCACTGGCACAATCCGGCCATGTCGACCAACTCACTGATGCTCACTGGCAAGACCGCCCTCATCACCGGGGCGAGCAGCGGTATCGGCGCCGCCGCCGCGCGGGTGTTCGCCCGCGAAGGGGCCTCGGTGGTACTCCTGGCGCGACGGGAAGAGCGTCTCGCCGCCGTCGCCGAGGACGTCAGACAGGCGGGCGGGAGAGCCGAGTACGTGGTGGGTGATGTCACCAGATCGAGCGATGTGGCCCGCGCCGTGAAGGCGGCGGTGGACCGCTTCGGCGGACTGGACGCCGCCTTCAACAGCGCGGGACTGGGGGCCGACCAGACTCCGCTGCACCGGACGGAGGACGACGAGTACGACGCGATCATGGATACCAACGTCCGGGGGGTCTGGAACGGCTTACGCCACCAGATCGCGGCGATGCTCGCGAGCGGCAGAGGCGGTTCGATCGTGAACAGCAGCAGTGTCGCCGGGCTGGTGGCCACCCCGGTCTCCGCCGCCTATGTCGCGGCGATGCATGCCGTGGTCGGTCTCAGCAGGGCCGCGGCCGCGGAGTACGGGGCCCGGCGGATACGCGTCAACGCCCTCGCGCCCGGCATGACACGCAGTGAGGTCGGCCAGGAGTGGTTCGCCAGGCACCCCGAGGCGGAGAAGATGCTGCACCGGTCGACCCCGCAGCCCCGCACGGGAGAACCGGCGGAAGTGGCGGAGGCCGCGGCCTGGCTGTGCAGTGACCGGGCCTCTTTCGTCACCGGCGCGGTCCTGCCGGTGGACGGCGGCTACACCGTGCTGTGAGAGCCCGTCACCCGACAGGCTCCGAGCCGCGCACGCGCCGGTGCGGGCCGTCGCCCGCACCGGCGGAGCGCCCCCGGAAGCGGCGGTGCTCAGGAGCCGAGCAGCGGCGCCCCCACGACACAGCTGAAGACCGGTTCGCCCTCCTGATGGCCGGTCACCCGGACCGAGGAGAGCCCGGCGAAGTCCCCGGGCAGGTGCTGGAGCTCGATACGGCACGGCAGGTCCAGCTCGGCGAAGCGAGGGAACTCGCCGGTGAAACTGGTCGGTACGCACGCGTCCGTGCGCAGAACCGAGGTGGCCGCCTGGCGTGCCGCTTCTAGCAGGACCATGCCCGGGATATGGTCGACCGGATGGTCGAAGAGTATGGGATGCCCCGTGTCGACGCGCAGCTGCCAGGTCTGGGCGTCCCCGGTCGGGGACAGCACGACGTCGAACGGTGTGGAGCGCCCGACGCTCTGCGGCGGGACCGGCGCCGCCAGGGGTGGCGGCGGCTGTACGTCGGAACGCGAGGCGCGCTCTCCGCGCAGCCGGCGGTACACCGCCGGGGTGGCGCAGACGTAGGACGCGCCGCCGGTCGCGACGATCTGCCCGTCGCGGTGGATGACGGCCTCGTAGCGCAGCCCGGCGAGTTCGCTGCCACGCCTTCGTATCTGCGAGCAGGTGACGTCGAGTTCGAGACCGGCGGGGACACCGCCGATCGCGAGATGCCGCGGCTCCACGGTGAAGGACAGGTCCCGCATCAGGAAGTGGTGTCCCAGAGGCGTACCGAACTCGGCGTGCGCCAGCAGGGAACCGACCTGGCGGATTGTTTCCGCGGTCAGCAGCGGATCATGACTGCCCCGGACCGGAGTGAAGAAGCTGTGCAGCCTTGGCCACTGGGCCGTCACAGCGAAGCGTGTATCGTCCGTCCGGCGCCACCCCGTGAGCAGGACCTCCGCCACGGCCGCACGGTGCACGAACTCTTTGGGCACCGTGGTGGTGAGTCGTGGCCCCGGCGGAATGGGAGCGCCGGCACCGGGTGCCCCGGCCGGTGTCTGGGTGCGCGAAGTGCCGTCCATCCGGAATGTCATCTCGGACATAGCTGTCTCCCCGTGGAGCACGGATGTGGGACGGGAGCTGTCGAGCTCTCCCGGAGCGGGGAATATACAGACCACCCGGTTTAGTCGATAGGGTTGACGGCGCACGGCGGGGGAGTCGCAGCAAGGACAGCGCGGATACCCCGCGAACAGCACGACAGGAGCCACACCGCATGGCACAGCAACAGCGTGCGATCAGAACGCGCGCTGCGATCCTTGAGGCGGCGGCCTCGGTCTTCGACCAATATGGCTACGACGCCGCCACGATCGCGGAGATCCTGGCCCGCTCCGAGGTGACCAAGGGTGCCCTCTACTTCCACTTCCCGTCCAAGGAGGATCTGGCGCGGGGTGTGCTGAGCGATCAGACCAGGGACCTTGTCGTGGGGCCGACGGACTGGAAGGTCCAGGAGCTGATCGATGTGACGATGGTCGTCGCGCACCGTTCGCTGCACGACATGATCCTCAGGGCCGGCACCCGGCTCGCCGTGGAGCAGGGATCGGTCGACTTCTCCGATGTCGGTCCCTTCCCGGTGTGGTCGTGTCTGAGCGAGGACCTGCTGGTCCAGGCCAAGGAGCGGGGCGAGCTCCTGCCGTACGTCAATCCGAGGGAGACGGCCGAGCTGCTGGTCGGCGCCTGGACGGGGATTCACGTCTACTCGCGCGTGGTGGCCGGCCGCCGGGACGTGGAGCACCGGGTGTCGGTGATGTGGGAGCACCTGCTGCCCAGCATGGTGATGCCGCGCCTGCTGCTGGGGCTGGACGTGGCGCACGACCGGGGCGCACGCGTCGAGGCCGCCAGGAAGCTGGCCGCCGCCGCGGACGGACAGGAACCGGCGGACGACTGAGGGCCGGCGGCGCCGGTATTTCTCTGACGGGTCGTGACCAACGGGATGACGGACCGTGACCGAATGGCTCCTTCCGCTCCGGCGCTCCGCCGTCCGGTAGCCGTCGCGCCACCGCTCCGGAGCGGTTCATTTGATCGAGCGGCTCTCCATCCGCTCTCCAGCGCGCCTTGAGTGGTTCTTGAGTCCAGAGGTCCCGACGGCGGGTTCCCGCCGCTGGGAGTGACGTATTCCTTATACAAACCGCGTCGACGGTTTGTTAATGTCGCAGCGCATACCGCGCATCGCTTCCGGTCTTCCCGACATCTGGAGACGCTGATGGTCAAGCAGGAGCGCGCCGCCCGTACGAGACGATCGTTGATCCGGGCCGCCGCGGAGGTCTTCGCCCGCGAAGGATTCGTTCCGGCGTCGCTCACCATGATCAGCCGGCGGGCCGGGGTGAGTAACGGTGCGCTGCACTTCCACTTCGAGAGCAAGGACGCCCTGGCCAGGGCTGTTGAGACAGAGGCGGCCCAGGAGGTGCGTCTCATCACCGAGCGCTGCCGCGCCGAAGGGGCCGGGGCCCTGCAACTCCTGGTGGACGCCACGCACGCGTTGATGCGCGCCCTCGACGAGGACGTCATCGTACGGGCGGGCTTCGAGCTCAGCGGCGACATCTCGCGCGCCGACGGTCTCAACCTGAGGTTTCAGTGGCGGCGCTGGGTCGAGGGCGTGCTGCAACACGCCGCGTCCGAGGGCGGACTTGCGGACGGTGTGTCACCGGACGACGTGGCGAGTGCGGTCGTGGCGGCGACGGTCGGTTTCGAGGTACTTGGCGCGAGGGATGACAAAGAGTGGATCTCGCGGCGTACGCTGACCAGGTTCTGGGAGCTGATGCTACCCAGACTGGCCGCCCGGCAGGCCCTGGACACCCTGGTGACCTGCGGAACCTGCTGCGCGGTAGCCGGGCCTGAGACATGTGTCGAGGAGCCCGTTTGACGGCTGGGCCTGCCCGCATCGAGCCCGATTCATGATCGAAGAGTGACCTCGATGTACGGAGCGTTAACAAAAAACAGTCTAGACGGTTTGGTATTGACAAACCGTCTGTCCTGTTTTTGAATCCATGCGCAGCAATCGCACCCCGTGAGCGGCCTCAAACGGTACTGACTTCACCTGCAGGATTGGGGAGACGCGTGGACATCGACGTACTGGGCGCATTGGCTGTGAGACAGGACGGGAGGTCGATCACGCCGACGGCGCCCAAGCCCCGGCAGGTGCTCGCGTTACTCGCACTCCACGCAGACCAGGTGGTGCCCGTGACCGCGCTGATCGAGGAGCTGTGGGCGGGAGAACCCCCACGCAGCGCCCGGACCACGCTCCAGACCTATGTGCTGCAGCTGCGGTCCCTCATCGCCGCGGCTCTGAAACACGGAGCCCCGGAAGGCGAGGAGCGGACCGCCAAGGATGTGCTGGTCACGCTGCCGGGCGGCTATCGCCTCGACAGCGGGGGCGGGAGCAGTGACGTCCGGGAGTTCGACCGGCTCGCCGGTCTCGGCTACCGGGCCATGGACGCCGGTGACCACCCGCGCGCGGCCCGGCAGTTGAGGGAGGCGCTCGCCCTGTGGAGCGGGCCCGCCTTCGCCGACGTGCACGGCGGGGCGCAGCTCGACATGGAGATCAAGCGGCTGGAGGAGAGCCGGCTGTGCGCGCTCGATCAGCGCATCGAGGCCGATCTCCGGCTGGGCCGCCATCGCGAGCTGCTCGCCGAACTGACCGTGCTCGTCAGCCGGTACCGCACCCATGAGAATCTGCACGGCCAGTTCATGCTGGCGCTGCACCGTTCCGGGCGCCGTGGCGAGGCCCTGAACGTGTACCAGCGGTTGCGTGGCACGCTCGTGCGGGAGTTGGGCCTTGAGCCGTCCGCGGGGCTGCGCAGGCTCCAGCGGTCGATCCTCATGGCGGGGCCGGAGAGCGCGGCCCCGGCGCCGGAGACTCCCCGTGAGCCTCTCGTGCGTGTGAGCTGACCGCACCGACGCATTCCCCTCGGTTCAGGCCGGGGTAATTACGCGATGATTCACTGTGTTTTCCGGCAGGTCTTTTCTGTGGTGTCAGGACCGTTTGGGGAAATGGAAATGATATTCCATCAGAACTTCCTGTCCGTGTTCCAACGTCTCCGTCATGCCGGAGAAATCAAGACGTTGGAGACGCGCTCGACAGGTACTCAAGAATTCAAGAAGTAAAGTCAGCGCACGGCTACCGTACCAAGCGTCGAAGAGTTGCTATTTCGACGGGGATTCGACGAGGTACGGAGGAAGACCGTGGAGATTCAGGATCTGGGTCAGCTGAGTGCCGGAGAAAACCGATGACGGCGCCGAGAAACCCGGTGGCCCTCATCACGGGCGGGACGCGGGGAATCGGTCTCGGGGTCGCACGGGAGCTGGGACGCAGAGGCCATCGGGTGTTCATCTGCTCGCGTACGGCCCAAGAGGTCAAGCAGACCGTCGAGGATCTGCGCGCGGAGGGCCTCGAGGCCGAGGGCACGGTCGCCGACGTACGGGACCGTGCGTCGGTCGCGGCTCTGGTGGCCGCCGTCGTCGGGCAGTTCGGCCCGGTCAACATCCTGGTGAACAACGCGGGCCGGGGCGGCGGCGGGCCCACCGCCGAGATAGCCGACGAGCTCTGGTACGACGTCATCGACACGAACCTCAACGGGGTGTTCCTGCTGACCCGCGAGGTTCTGCTCAACGGCGGCCTGACGGAGGCCGGTTACGGCCGGATCATCAACATCGCCTCGACCGCCGGGAAGCAGGGCGTCCTGATGGGCGCCCCGTACTCCGCGTCCAAGCACGGCGTCGTCGGCTTCACCAAGGCGCTCGGCAAGGAGCTGGCGCCGGCCGGCATCACCGTGAACGCGGTCTGCCCCGGCTATGTGGAGACCCCGATGGCCGAGCAGGTCCGGCAGGGGTACGCGGCGGCGTGGAACACCACCGAGGACTTCGTCCAGGAGCAGTTCGAGGCGAAGATCCCGCTCGGCCGCTACTCCACCCCCGAGGAGGTGGCGGGCCTGGTCGGCTATCTGACGACGGAGAGCGCCGCCTCCATCACCGCGCAGGCGATCAATGTCTGCGGCGGCATGGGCAACTTCTGAGCCAGGGCGTACTCCGGTGCGGGCGCCGGTGGCTCTCCCGGCGCCTCCACGGGACGACCGTAGACGCACGCGTATGGAACTGAGCTTTGCAGCTATGTCGCGTCTCACGGGAGTGGACTTGACTGTACTCATGACTCAGACCACGCAGAACGCCCAGACAGAGACGAAGACGACGCTTGTCATCGGTGGCACCGGAAAGACCGGCCGCCGGGTCGCCGAGCGCCTCGCAGCCCAGGGACTTCCCGTGCGGATCGGCTCGCGCAACGCGGACCGGCCCTTCGTGTGGGAAGACCCGGCCACCTGGGAGGGCGCGCTGGAGGGTGTCGGAGCCGTCTACGTCACCTACTACCCCGACCTCGCCTTCCCCGGTGCCGCCGAGTCCGTCGGTGAGTTCTCCAAGTTCGCCGTCGCCCGGGGCGCCCGCCGCCTGGTGCTGCTCTCCGGCCGTGGCGAGGAGGGCGCGCAGATCAGCGAGAACAAGCTGAAGGAGTCCGGCGCCGACTGGACCGTCGTACGCTCCAGCTGGTTCAACCAGAACTTCAGCGAGAGCTTCTTCCTGGAGCCCGTACTCGCCGGAGTCCTGGCGCTGCCGACCGGTCACGCCGTCGAGCCCTTCGTGGACGTCGACGACATCGCCGACGTGGTCGTCGCCGCGCTCACCGACCCGAAGCACATCGGCAAGACCTACGAGCTGTCCGGTCCCCGGCTGCTCAGCTACCAGGACGTGGCCGACGAGCTGTCCAAGGCCACCGGCCGGGAGATCAAGTACATCCCGGTGACCGGCGACGAGTACCGTGCCTTCCTGAAGGAGAACGACCTGCCGGAGGAGTTCGCCGACCTGTTCGCGATGACTCTCGACGGCCGCAACGCCTTCCTGGTGCACGGTGTGGAGGAGGCCCTGGGCCGCAAGCCCCGGGACTTCGCCGACTTCGCCAGGGACGCGGCCGCCACCGGCGTCTGGAACGTCTGATCCCGTACCCCGCCGGCGCGACCGGGTGAGCGCTACAGGAACGACGACGCGTGAGCGACGACGCGTCAGCCACGAGGAGGCGGCCATGAGTACCCCGATGTCGAGCGAGTTCGGACTCGCTTCCCTGCCCGCTCACTTCCACGGGTTCGCGCTGATGCACATCGCGATGCGCCGTGACGCCCAGCGGCTGCTCGCCGCCGCGCCCCGGCTGACCCCGGCCGGACTCGACGCGGCCGGCGTGTGGTGGCAGCAGCTCCGCGACATCATCGACTGGCACCACCGCAGCGAGGACGACGTCCTGTGGCCCGGACTGCTGCGCCGGGCACCGGAGTTCTCGGCGGAGGCGCGGCAGCTCGGTGACGACCATGTGGTGCTCGACCGGGCCATGGACGCGGTCACGGCCGCGCTGCGGCCGCGCGGCGACCTGCCCGCCATCGGTCTGGCGGCCGCCCGCTTCGACTCCGTCCTGCGGGCTCATCTGCGTGACGAGGAGGCGGTGTCCTTCCCGGTCTTCGCCCGGCTCGCGCCGCAGGAGTATCTGGCGGTCGAGCGGAAGGTGATCGCCAGCGCCCCCATGAAGGTCATGACCCAGCTCCAGCCCTGGATGTTCGACGGCGCGGACAAGCGGTCGGTGGCACACGTCGCCGCCACGATTCCGCCACCGGTACGGCTGATCGGCAATACGGTGTTGCGCAGGCGGTACGAGAGGACCCTCGCCGGAGTGACCCGGCCCTCCTGACCGCCGCGGCCCCGCGCCGCACCCGATACCGGCCAGACCCACCACGAACGGATGAGGAAGCCCCATGGAGACTCTTCCCGCAGCCGCCGGCCCCGTGCTCACCGCCGCCACCATCGGCACCGGGCTCATGGCGGGGCTGTATCTCACCTTCGACGTGGGTGTCATGCCCGCCCTCGCCCGTCGTGACGACCGTACGTATGTGAGCGTGATGCGGCGGATCAACGAAGTCCTCGACAACAGCGCGCTGTTCGGTCTGCTCTTCGTCGGGGTCTTCCTCGCCACGGGCGTCGCCGCGGCCCTCCAGCGCCGTCTGGGACAGCCGGACGCCGCGCGCTGGATCCGGACCGCGTTCGTGCTCTACGGCGTCTCCATCGCCGTCACGATGTGTGTGAACATCCCGCTCAACAGGATGCTGGCCCGCGCCGGTTCGGCGGCCGTGAGCCCCGACTTCGCCGCCGTGCGCGGCCGGTTCGAGCGGCCGTGGACCTCGGCCAACATCGCGCGCACGGTCGCCTGTACGGCGGCGCTGGGCGCGCTCGGCCGGGCCCTCGTCCTGCACAACAAGGCGGCCGCCGCACGGTCTTGACCGCGGCCCCGCACCGCGGGCCGACCGGCCCGCCCCTGAACTGCGCCCGTCCTTCTTTTCGTTCCCCCGCGGGGAGGGCGGGCGCACACCTCCTTCCGACCGGCCTGAGACGGATCCGGCGAAACCAGTGACCATTCATACGGGGTCGTCTAAGGTAATGTCATGGACACACTGACAGGTCTGCTCGAAGGGCCGAAGGCCCGAGGCGCGTTCCTGCTGAAGTCGGTCTTCAATCCGCCGTGGTCCCTCCGGGTCGAGGACCGGGCGCCGATCTCCGTGGTGACCATGGTGCGCGGCGATGCCTGGGTGCTCCCCGACAAGGGACATCCCGTGCGGCTGTGTCCCGGCGATGTCGCCGTGATACGCGGCCCCGACGCGTACACCATCTCCGACCGGCCGGAGACGGATGTCCAGATCGTCGTCGGACCCGAACAGCGCTGCAACACCACCGACGGCGAGGACGTCACCGAGACGATGGCGCTGGGTGTACGCACCTGGGGCGACGCCGGCCGGGCCGGCGCCTCGGTGATGCTCAGCGGCACCTACCAGGCGCCCAGCGAGATCGGCCGCCGGCTGCTGGCCGCCCTGCCCGTGCTGCTGGTGCGGCCCGCCGAGGCGGGCGACAACCCGCTCGTCCACATCCTTGCCGAGGAGATCAGCAAGGACGACATCGGCCAGGAACTGGTCCTCGACCGGCTGCTGGACCTGCTGCTCGTCAGCGTGCTGCGCACCTGGCTCGCGGTGCCCGAGTCGGGCGCCCCCGCCTGGTACCGCGCCCAGAGCGACCCGGTGGTGGGCCCCGCGCTGCGGCTGCTCCACGAACAGCCGGGCAAGGCGTGGACGGTGGCCTCGCTGGCGGACACCGTGGGGGTCTCCCGCGCGGGTCTCGCCCGCCACTTCACCACGCTGGTCGGCGAGCCGCCGATGGCGTATCTGACGGGCTGGCGGCTCACCCTCGCCGCGGACCTGCTGCGCGAGCCGGACGCCACGGTGGCCACGGTGGCCCGCCGGGTCGGCTACAGCGGAGCGTTCGCGCTGAGCGCGGCCTTCAAGCGGGTACGGGGCGTGAGCCCCCAGGAGTTCCGCAAGGGCGGCCAGGTCCAGTCGGTGCACCGGCTCAGCGCGCCGACCCAGACGGTGGTACTGGACCGCTGATTTCGCGGACCGCTCACTCGCCGCCGGCCGCCGACAGGAGCGGGGCGTCGTCGTGGCCCGCGGGCGCGGTCGTGGTCGCGACCGCCGTCAGCAGCAGCCCGTTCCGTACCAGCCAGCGGCCCTCGAAGTGCGTGGGGGCGTCCGGTGGGGGTTCCGAGGGGTGCAGGCGGGCCGTGAAGGTGCCTGAGGGGGCGAACCGTACGTCGGCGTCCGCGAAGCCCAGCCAGCGCTCCGCCGACGGGTACCACGCCTTGTAGACCGCTTCCTTCGCCGAGAACAGCAGCCGGTCCCAGCACAGCTCAGGGCTCCCGGCCGCCAGCCGCTCCAGCGCCGCGCGCTCACTGTCCGAGGCGACCAGGCCGAGGACGCCCCGCGGCAGCGGCTCTGCGGGCTCCGCGTCGATACCGAGCGCGGCCACCTCCGCCGACCTGGCCACCACCGCGGCCCGGTAGCCGTCGCAGTGGGTGATGCTGCCCACCACCCCGGCGGGCCACCGCGGTGCGCCGCCGGCGCCCGGCAGCAGGGGGGCGGGCGGCAGGCCCAGTTCGGCGAGGGAGCGGCGCGCGCAGGCGCGAGCGGTGGCGAACTGCGCCTGGCGGCGCGGACGCCGGCCGGCCATCAGCGCGGCCTCCTCCGGAAACAGCGGAGCGGGCGCCAGGTCGTCGAAGGCTTCCGACGACCTGACGCCCGGGGGCAGGATCTCCTCGATCACGGCGGGGCTACGCGCGCGGACGGGCGACCAGCCCGGCCACGGCACGCACGATCTCGTCCGGCCGCTCCAGCGGCAGCATATGACCGGCGCCGGGGAGCCGTTCGTACCGCGCGTCCGGCAGGGCGTCGGCCACCGCGCTGCCCAGCTCCGGCTTGACGACCCGGTCGTTCTCACCCGCGAGCACCACGGCGGGCACCTCCACCGCCGCCAGCCCCTTGCGCAGATCCATCCCGCGCGACGAGGCGAAGCAGTCGGAGCGCACCTGCGGCGAAGCCGCCGCGAACATCTGCCGGTTGACTTCCAGGAGGTACGGGTCGACGCCCTTGCCCATCGTCTGGGCCAGCAGCTTCCGGCCGAGCGCCGGCCGCCGCAGGGCCCGCGAGAACAGCGCGCTGCCCATCATGCGCACCTCGCTGTCGGGGGTCTCCTGGTCGTGCGCGGCCGTGCCCAGCAGCACCAGACCCCGCAGCCGGCGCGCGGCGGCCGGATCGGCCGTGACGTACGCCATCGCGGCGAAGCCGCCGCCGGAGTGCCCGACCAGGACCGCGTCCCGGGAGCCGGTCTCGCCCAGCACGGCGGCCAGGTCCGCCCCGAACCGCTTGATGGCGACGGGCTCCTTGCCCAGGCTCGACGCGCCGTGCCCGCGCTGGTCGTACAGCACCACCCGGTGGCCGGCCCTGATCAGCCGGTCCGCGACCGTACCCCAGACCCGGCGGCCCGCCGCCCAGCCGTGCGCGAGCACGACCGTCGTACCGCTGCCCGGTCCGGCCGTCAGCGGGGCGAGGACGGTGACCGCGAGCGCGGCTCCGTCGTCCGTCCGTACGGTCGTCTCGTCGGTACGGGCGAGTGCGTCGGTCCTCGCCGTGACGGGGCTCATCGCGCCCCTCCGGCGGGCGCCGCGGCGAGCTGCCCGTTCAGCGCGACGAAGGCCCCCAGCGTCGCCTTCGAGTGCTCGGCGCCGATGTCGGCGACCTTCGCCAGCAGCTTCAGCTTGCCGTGCGGACGGCCCCGGAAGTGCATGGTGATACGGGTACGGCGGCCGTCGTCGAGCGGTTCGAGGATGAAGTCCGCAGGACCGCGGAAGACCCCGTCGACATACTCGACGGTCAGCCGGCGGCCCGGGACGACGGACTCGGTGCGCTGGGTGAAGCGGAGCTTGGGGCCCCCGTTGTCGACGCCCTTCGTGTGGACGGTCACGGCGACCGTGCTGCCCACTTTGTCGGGCGCGCCGGAGACCGTCTCGAAGGTGTTGTACGGCACCCACCAGCGGGCGGCACCGCGGAACTCGGCGACGAGCGCGTCCCAGACGACGTCCGCGGGGGCGTCGACCACCGCCTCGTCGATGATGTCGTAGCCGTTCATGCCAGTCTCCCTGTGTGGGGCGGCGGATGGGACAGAAGGAGGAGCGGGGCCCACGGTGGGGCCCCGCTCCCTTACCGGTGTGCCGGCCCGGCCGGCAGCGGGCCGGACCGGCCGGCACACCGGATCAGGCGAAGAAGCCCTGACCGGGGGTGAGGATGCCGGCCGGGTCGTAGCGGCGCTTCGCGTTGCAGAAGTCGGTGTAGCGGTTGCCGAAGTGCTTCTTCCAGTCCGCCGGGGTCATCCGGGGGACGGCGCCGACGAGGTAGCGCTTGGCGCCCAGGGCGACGGCCTTGTCGTACAGCCGCCGGTTCTGCTCCACCATGCCCGCGATGTCGGGCTCACCCGGGTGGGGGAAGCGCAGCAGGTCGAAGAGGTAGGCCACCGACTCGTTGGGCTGTACCACCGTCCCGCGCTTCAGCTTCGACGTGGGGTACGGGTAGGTGAGCACGAAGCCGGCACCCAGGTCGTTGGCGGTGAGATCGGCCTCCGCGATCTCGAGGAACTGCTTGATCTTGGAACCAGGCAGGAACAGGCTCAGCCAGGGCTTGGGCTGCTCCCAGTAGCCCCCCAGCTTGTATTCGTCCACGTAGGCGTCGAAGCGGTACAGGTAGTCGCGGAAGGACATGTCCTCGACGGTGACCTCGGCGCGGTTGTCCCGCAGCCCCGCGAGGAGCGGTGCCGAGGCCGGGGCGGTGCCCGTGTAGGCGGCCCCGAGTTCCATCCCGTAGTGCCAGCCCGAGTCATCCAGTTTGCGCCGCATGTCGCCGGCCTGGACCAGGAACCGCGAGTCGGCCATCATCCTCTCCGCGTCGGCGAGATACGTCGACACGTCGTCGTAGACCAGGCCGAGGACGAGCACCCGCTGCTTGGCCGGGACGATCTTGATCGTGACGCGGACGATGATGCCCACCTGGCCGCCGCCGGCCAGCGCGGCGTGGAACAGGTCGGGGCGGACGGTGGGAGAGGCCGTGAGCAACTGACCGGCACCCGTGACGATGTCGAGCGACTCGACGGTGTCGACCGCCAGGCCGTACTTGCCGACGGTTCCGCCGATGCCGCCGACGCTCAGCGTGCCGCCGATCGACAGGTGCATGTAGTCGGGCATGGCCGGCGGGACCTTGCCCTTGGCCAGGGCCGCGTCGGTCAACTGGCCCCAGGTGACGCCCATCTCCACCACGGCGGAGGTGGAACCGATGCTGACGATCTTCGACAGACCACGGGAGTCGATCGAGATACCGCCCGGAACCGCCGCCTGGCCGTAGTTGGAGTGCGACTCGAGGTCGGGATCGGTGCCGCTGCGCCCGTTCGCCGCGATCTTCAGATTGTTGGACCGGGCGAAGTTGATCATCTTGACGATGTCATTGACCGAGCCGGGCACCAGCGCGGCCCACGGCGTCATGTTCGGCACCAGGCCGCCGAAGTCCTTGCTGAAGTGCACAAGGTCGGCCGCGGAGGTCTTCAGCGACCCGTCGAGCGGCGGCACGGGCGACACATGACCGCCGCCGCCATGGCCCTGGCCCGCCTCGGCGGCGGTGGCCCACGTCTGCGTGGCCACGTTCCAGCCCACGACGGTCGCGGCGGTGGCGGCCATTCCGCCGAGGACTCTGCGCCGAGAAGGGGTATTGGTGGTCATCTGGTCCGTTCTCCCGTTCGTCATACGTGGTTGACAGCCGGTCGGCCGGCGCCCACGGTGGTGGCGAGCTGGTACTCGCCCAGGTCGAAGTGCTTGGTGCCGTTGCGGAACCGCCAGGTGTACGTGGGCCAGATCGACGGGTTGCGCCCGCTGCTGTCCAGGTACCAGCTCTTGCAGCCGCCGGCGCTCCAGACCGCGCGCGCCTGCCGCTTGTCGAGCTTGGCGTTGTACGCCTCCAGCGCCTCCGGCCGCACCTCGACGCTGGACAGGCCGCGCTTGTCCATCTGCTTGAGCGCGTCCATGACGTAGGCGATCTGGGACTCGATCATCACGGTCTGCGAGGAGTGCCCCAGCGTCGTGTTGGGACCGAGGAGCATGAAGAGATTGGGGAACCCGGCGATGGTCGTGCCGCGGTGCGCGGACATCCCGTCACTCCAGGCCTCCCGGAGCTGGACCCCGCCCCGGCCCCAGATCCGCCGTGCGACCGGACGGTCCGTGGCGAGGAAGCCGGTGCCCATGATGATGGTGTCGACCTCGCGCTCCTGGCCGTCCTTGGTGACGATGGACTTGGCCCGGACATGGTCGATGGAGTCGCTGACGATCTCCACGTTCGGCTGCTGGATCGCCGGGTACCAGGTGTTCGAGAACAGCAGCCGCTTGCACGCCACGACATAGTCGGGGGTGAGCCGCTTCCGCAGCCCCGGGTCCTTGACGCTCTTCTCCAGATGGTCGGAGGCCATCTTCTGGACCTTCTCCGCGACCTTGGGCCGGGCGAAGGCGAAGGCCAGGACCTCACGGCCCCACATGTTGAAGTTGCGCCGGAAGCGCTGGTAGCCGGGGAAGCTGCGCAGCATCTTCGTGTGGAACGGCGTGTTGGGCTTGTCGTTCTTGGGACCGACCCACGGAGGCGTGCGCTGGTACAGGTCGAGCTGCCCCACCTCGGGCTGGATCTTCGGCACGAACTGGATCGCCGAGGCTCCCGTACCGATCACGGCGACCCGCTTGCCGGTCAGATCGTGGTCGTGGTCCCAGCGGGCCGAGTGGAAGACCTTCCCCTCGAAGTCCGCGAGCCCCGGCACATTCGGGATGGACGGCTCGCTGAGGTAGCCGGCGCCGGCGACCAGAACCTGGGCGGTGTACTCGCCGCCCGAGGTCTCGATGTGCCAGTACCGGGTGTTCTCGTCCCAGCGCGCCGCGATCAGCTCGTGGTTGAAGCGGATGTGCGGGCGTACCCCGAAGCGGTCGGCGCAGTCCCGCAGGTAGTCGAAGACCTCGTCGCGCTTGGCGAACGTGCTCTTCCACTCCGGGTTGCGGGCGAACGAGAAGGAGTAGAGGTGGGCCTGGACGTCGCAGGCGCACCCGGGATACGTGTTGTCGCGCCAGGTGCCGCCCACCTCGTCGGCCCGCTCGAAGACCAGGAAGTCGTCGATCCCCTGCTGGAGCAGCCGTACAGCCGTACCCAGGCCGGAGAAGCCGGTTCCGATGACCGCGACCCGCAGATGACGGGTGGGGCCCCGGCCGGCCGGCCCCTCCGTCCCGTTGCTCGCGCCGCCCCCGTGGGCGGGTTCGAGAATGCTCGTCACGGTGGCCTCCTCAGCCCCTGCGCTCGATGGTGACGCGGAAGTTGTTGAAGAACTTGTCCTCGAGCGTGTACGCGAAGATGTCGAGGTAGCGCTCGAAGCGGGCCACGACCTCCTCGCCCTCCAGGGCGACAGCCGTCTCACGGTCCGCGGCCAGCCGCTTCAGCCAGGCGCGGCACGCCATGGCGAAGGACTCCCGCTCGTTGGTGATCTCCACGATGTGGAAGACGCCCTCGGCGGCGGCCGTCAGCTCGTGGAGATGCGGGATGTGCATCCCCTCGAACTCGGAGCGCTGGAGGAACTTCAGGTCGGCGAGCAGCTCCCGGTTCATGGGCTGCGCCTCGGCCGTCATCGTGTGCAGGACGAACTTCGCACCCGGGTTCAGGGACTTGGCCACCTGGTTGAAGAAGAAGCGGTAGCGCTTGGTGCGCTCACGCGGCGGCAGGTTCGAGGAGACGAAGTGCTCCAGCGCGTTGATGCAGAACGCCGCGTCGTACTTGTCGTCCGTCTCGTGGTCCGCCCAGCTCTCCACCCGCGTGGTGATGCGCGGGTTGTCCAGGCCGGCGATGAACGCCTCCTGGGTGCGGCTCAGCGTGAGACCGACGGCCTGCTCCACACCGTGGACGGTGGTGAGGCGGTTGAGCATGGTGCCCCAGCCGCAGCCGACGTCCAGCACCCGGCGGGTGCCCGCGGCCCCGGCCAGCTCGGCGAACGTGTCGAGCTTGCGCTCCTGTGCCTCGTCCAGTGTCGCGACGAGGTCCTCGCCCTGCTCCCAGTAGCCGCCGGAGTACATCATGGTCGGACCCAGCAGGAGCCGGTAGAAATCGTTGCTCACCTCGTAGTGGTGCCTGACCGCGTCGACCTCGGGGTCTACGGATCTGGGGGCGACCGTTGTCATGCTCGACCTCTTTCCTGTCGTTCTCGTCGCTGCGCCGCTCGTTCCGACCGTTGATTCGGCCACGAGCAAACCGTGTCGCTCGCAACAGATGTGCAAGACGTCCGTGCGTCGGCGGTGTTGCGCCTGGGTTGCGCGGCCCGCGCTTCCATGCCTCTCGAAACCGGATGCACCGCGAGAGAGGACCGAAGCTCATGACGCTGCCCACCATCGAAGAACTGGCGAGCCAGCTCGAGGCCGTGTCGGGCGCCCAGGAGGTCAGCCCCGATGCACCGCTCCAGCACATCGCGGACGTGGACTCGCTGGACCTGATGGAGTGGCTGTACGGGTTCCAGAACCAGTACCCGGACATCCCCGCCGACGAGTCGCTGTTCGCCGACCTCGACGACACGACCACGCTGCGCCACGTGTACGAGCGGATCCTCGCGCTCGTTCCGCAGCCGGCGCAGGCGTAGCGAGACCGCCTGTGAACGGCTTCGACATCACCGGGTGGGGCATGGCCGTACCCGAACGCAAGGTCACCAGCGTGGAGTTGGCGGAGCGTTTCGGCGTCGACGAGAACTGGATCGTCAGCCGATGCGGTATCCGCGAGCGCCGAGCCGTGGGACCGGGACAGACAACCGCCTCACTGGCTGTCGAGGCCGGCCGGCGCGCACTGGAGAAGGCGGGCCTGACCGGCGGCGACATCGCTCATCTGATCGTCGCCACCGCCACGCCCGAGCAGCCCTCCCCGGCGACGTCCGCGTTCGTCCATCACGACCTGGGCATCGCCGGCGGGGCGCACGACGTCAACTCCGAGTGCGCGGGCTTCATCTACGCGCTGGTGTCGGCGATGGCGCTGATCGCCATCGACCCCCGGCCGATCCTGCTGATCGGCTCCGACACCCACACCCTGACGGCCAACCCCGCCGACCGTGACCTGTCCATCCTCGTCGGCGACGGCGCCGGCGCGGTGGTGCTCCAGCCGGGGCCCGAGAACCGGGTCAAGGCATGGAACCTCGGTGCGGACGGCTCCTGCGCCGGCAGTCTGAAGGTGCTGGCGGGCGGCAGCAGGATGCCGACCACCGAGGAGACGGTCCGTCAGGGCCTGCACTACGCGCAGATCAACGGCAACGAGATCTATCTCAACGCCGTGCGCTACACCGTCCGTACGGTCCGGGAGACGCTCGAGAGCGCCAAGGTCGACGCGGCCGACATCGACCATGTCATCCCGCACCAGGCCAATATCCGGATCATCAACTCGATCCTCAGCCACACCGGTCTGCGGAAGGAGGCACTGATCACCAATCTGGAGCGGTACGGCAACACCGCTTCCGCGTCCGTCCCGATCGCTCTCACCGAGGCGCTCGACGAGGGCCGGATCAAGAACGGCGACAAGGTGCTGCTCGCGGGCTTCGGGGCGGGCATGACCTGGGGTTCGATGCTCATGGAGTGGGGCGGGGTGAGGAAATGAGCAACAAGCCGCAGGGCAGCCGTCCCGAGAAGCCGGTCGCCCTGGTCACGGGAGCGTCCGGCGGACTCGGACAGGCCCTGGCCCTGGAACTGGACGCGCTCGGCTGCCGGGTCGCGGTCCACTACAACAGCTCCGAGGCTCAGGCTCGGGCTGTTCAGGAGAAGCTCAGCAACGACTCGGTCGTCGTGACCGGTGACGTCGGCTCCTGGGACGCCGTCACCGCGATGTACGCCCGGATCAGCGAGGAGCTCGGTCCCGTCGACGTACTCGTCAACAACGGCGCCATCCGCAAGGACGCGCTGATGGCGATGCAGTCGCCGGCGGACTGGCAGCAGGTGATCCAGACCAATCTGGTCGGTTCGTTCCACACCGCCCGGGTGTCCGTGCCGTACATGCTCAGGCAGCGGTGGGGACGGATCATCAATGTGGTGTCGCCCTCCGGCCTGATCGCGACAGCGGGCCAGACGGCGTACTCCGCCTCCAAGGCGGGTCTCATCGGCTTCACCCGCACCCTGGCCGCCGAGTGCGGCCGGCGCGGGGTGACCGTGAACGCCCTTTCACCGGGCTTCATGATCACCGGTATGACGAAGGACCTGCCCGGCCGTGTCATCGAGGGGATGGAGGACAAGGCCCCCATTCCCCGCTTCGTGACGGTCGAGGAGGTGGCCCGCAGCGCCGGTCTCTTCCTGGACCAGGACTGTATGACGGGCCAGGTCATCAGTATCGACAGCGGCGTCTCGATCACCTGAGAGACCGCTCCGGTACCCGCAGGACCCGTTCGGCCGGTGCGCGTCCCTCAGCGCTCCGGTCGTCCGGCATGCCCCGGCAGCACGGCAGGCACTCGGTGCCCCGACCGGCCGGCAGGCGAAAAAAAGTGGCGGCCCGGCTCAACTGCCGGGCCGCCCACGTATGTTCCCCCGCCGTCGGTCAGGCCACACGCCGGTCCGGCGCGGCTCGCGCCGGACTCACCGGGTGGGTGAGACAGCCGTCCGCCGTCAGTGAGCACGGCCGCGGCGCGGCGGGCCGGGGATAAGGGGCTTCGAACATGCCCATCAGCACCGGGTCCAGCCGTGTGACCGCCCTGGGTTCGGGACGCCGTTGCGGATCGGGAGTGCGCAGCAGCTCCAGATAGGCCGCCTCGCTCTCCGGCGCCGGGTCGATGCCCAGCTCCTCGGCGAGCACCTCCCTCAGCTGCTGGTATGTGCGCAGCGCCTCGGCCCGGTTGCCGGCCGTACGGTGCGCGGCCATCCGGCACCGGTAGGCGCTCTCCCTGAACGGCGCACGCCGTACGGCCTCTTCGGCGTACCGCAGCGCGTGGTGCTCGTCGCCCAGAGCGGCCGAGGACAGACTCGCGGTCTCCAGGGCGCACAGTCGCAGCTCATCGAGCCGCTCCCGCATGCTGTTGACCCACTCGCCCTCGTGCGCGGGCAGAAATGACCCGCGTAGATTTGACACGGCGGCGGCCGCGAGCTGCTGCGCCACGGCGTAGGAACCGGTCGCGAACTCCTCGGCGGCCTCGGTCGCCGCCGCCTCCGCGCACTCGATGTCGACGGCCGCGTCGTCGGGAAGGCGCAGCAGGTAGCGGCCGCCCTGGGCGACGAGCGGGGTGACGCCGGGCTGCTGCTGGGGGAAGGTGACGAAGGTACGGACCCGGCTGACGACACTGCGCAGGGCCGAGGCCCAGGTGTCGGGCAGGCCGTCGGGCCATACGGTGTCCGCCAGTTGGTCGCGGCTCGTACCGCCGGACCGTTCAAGGATGAGCCGGGCGAACGCGACTTGCGCCTGTGCGCTGGACAAATGCTGTGGCGGAACCCCTTCGGGTTCGATCGTGACGAGACCAGCAAGTCTGATGAGCAAGCTGTACTCCCCGGTGCGGTCGGCTGTCTGCCGGTTGCACCGGCGGCGGCTGCCGCCGGCGAGGTGTCGGAATCACGCCAGGGGGTCCGTCACATCGAGTCCTTGTGAAGGAGATCGGGACACGGTGTGCATGCCCCCTGCACAAGAATTGGACGATACCGGTCGGCCTTCTTGGTATGTCAACAGTGGCTGAGGAACATTCCCCGGGAATTGGGCGGAGGTAAGGATTCCGCTTCCCGGGCCGTGTCGCGTTCTTGTTGCGTTGACTGATTTCCGCATTTCAAGGTCGTGTTGCGCGCGGCTTGCGCGGCTGTCGTTGAATTGCGTCGCACTTTGAGTCCAGGGTTGAGCGGACTCCGGTAATTGTCCGAAACGTGGATGAGGAGACGCACGTGAACACATCCGGAGGATGGGAACGTCTGGCGCCGAAACTGGACGCGACACGTCGTCGTGTGCAGTCCCTCGAGTGGGAGCCCGCCCGACGTAACAGCTTCGTCACCTACACGGTCGAGCGCGACTCCGCGTACGCCGACCTCGACGGCGAACGCCTCCTGATGATGTCGGGCTACAGCTATCTGGGCCTGGCCGGCGACGAGCGGGTGGTCGCGGCCGCCAAGGCCGCGGTCGACCTGTACGGCACCGGCAACCACGGGGTGCGGGCGCTGGCGGGTTCGATCCCGCTGCACGAGGAACTGGAGGCTGAGGTCGCCCGGTTCGCCGGCCGGCCCGAGGCGCTGGTCTTCGGCTCCGGCTACGCCGCCAACGTCGGCACGGTCGGCGCCCTGGTCGGCGCCGGCGACACCGTACTGATCGACAAGTACGACCACGCGAGCATCGTCGACGGCTGCCGGCTGAGCGGTGCGACCGTCACCCGCTTCCGTCACAACGATGTCGACCACCTCGACCGGCGGCTCGCCGCCGCGAGCCCCGACGGGATCAGGCTCGTCATCGTCGACAGCGTCTACTCCATGGACGGCGACATCGCCCCGCTGCCCGAGCTGCGCGCGGTGTGCGACGCGCACAACGCCCTCCTGATGGTCGACGAGGCCCACGCGCTGGGCGTCATCGGCGCCACCGGCAAGGGCATCGAGGAGCACTTCGACTACACCGCGAAGGTCGACGTCAAGCTGGGCACCCTCTCGAAGGCCATCCCCTCCATGGGTGGCTGGGTCGCCGGGCCCAGCGAGCTGATCGGCCATCTCAAGTACGCGGCCAGGCCGTTCCTCTTCTCCGCGGCCCTCGGCCCCGCCCAGTCGGGCGCGGCGCTGGAGTCGCTGCGCATCCTGGAGCGCGAGCCCGAGCGCGTCACCCACATCCAGCAGGAGTCCGCGCGGTTCCGCCGCATGCTGAACGACGCGGGGATGCGCACCGGCGACAGCGAGACCGCGGTCGTCCCCGTCATCGCGGGCTCCGACGACGCCGCGTACGACTACGCGACCGCCTGCCGCAGGGCCGGGGTCATCGGACTGCCGGTGGTCACCCCCGCCGTCCCCAACGATCTGGCGCGGCTGCGGATCGCCATCACCGCCCGTCACACCAAGGCCGACATCGACTTCGCCGCGGAGGCCTTCGTCAAGGCCGCCCACGAGTGCGGTCTGATCACGGCCTGACCCTCCGGGCCGGCTCCCCGCCGGCCATCTGTCCGCCCCTCCGCCGTTCGCACGGGATACGGGATCCGAGATGCCAACCTCACCGAGGCACGCACAGTCGAAAGCACCTGTCGCGATCACCGGCATGGGCGTCGTCACCCCGGCCGGCTGCACCCCTGACGACCTGTGGGCCACGCTGCGCGCCGGCCGGTCCACCGCCGCCGAGCTGACCCACCTCGATCTGGACCGCCACCGGGTACGCATCGGCTGCCGGGTCCGCGGGCTCGACGCCGTCGGGCTTGTGCCGGCCAAGGACGCCCGCCGGATGGACCCGTTCGCCCTCTTCGGGACGACCGCGGCCCTCGCCGCCCACCGGGACGCCGGCTCGCCCGCCGCCGACCCGGGCCGTACCGCGATCGTCGTCGGCAACGCCGTCGGCGGCCGGGCCACCAGCGACGAGGAGTCCCGGCACTTCACCGAGTCGGGACCGCACCGGGTCAATCCGCTGATGCCGCTGATGACGATGCCCAACGCGGCGGCGGCCCAGATCGCGATGCGGCTCGGCTGGCAGGGCCCCGCCCTGACCATCGCCACCACCTGCGCCAGCGGAGCCGACGCCATCGGCCACGCGCTGATGCTGCTCCAGACCTACCGGGCGGACATCGTGCTGGCCGGCGGCTGCGAGTCCACCATCACGCCCGTCACCCTCGCCGGGTTCGGCAACCTCAACGCCGTATCGATGCGCAACGACGACCCGGAGCACGCCTCCAGGCCGTTCGACATCGACCGCGACGGCTTCGTGATGGGGGAGGGTGCCGGCTTCGTCGTACTGGAACGCCTCGACGACGCACGGGCGCGCGGCGCGCTGACGTACGCGACCGTCGCCGGCTACGCGGCCACCTCCGACGCGTACCACCTCGCCATGCCGCTGCCGGACGGCGCCGCCGCCATCGGCGCCATGCAGGGAGCCATCGCCGACGCGGGCCTGGCCCCCTCCGACATCGTCCACATCAACGCGCACGGCACCTCGACGCCGCACAACGACCGCGCCGAAGCGACCGCCCTGGCCAAGGTGTTCGGCACCGACGGGCCGCCGGTGACCGCGAACAAGAGCGTCATCGGCCACCTCATCGGAGCCGCCGGGACCGTCGAACTGATCGCCACCGTGCAGGCCATGCGCCACCGCGAGGTCCCGCCCACCGCCAACCACGAACAGCTGGAGCCAGGCATGGAAATCGACGTGGTCCACGGCGCCCCGCGCGCCGTCGCATCCGGTCCCGCGCTGTCCAACTCCTTCGGTTTCGGCGGTCACAACTCCAGCCTGGTGGTGGCGCCGGTATGACGACCGCCCCCGCCCCCGCGGCGACGCGCACCGTCACCGCGGAAGAGATCGCCGCCTACCGCGGCGCGGTCCGCGCCGGCCTGGCCGCCGCGCCCGCCGAGCAGGCCTCGCCCGTCCACGCGTTCGTCCTCGCCCACATGGTGGCCGAGCGGACCGTGGCCGCGCTGACCGCGGACGAGCCAGGACCCGTCTCGGTCGTCCACCTCGGCCAGGACATCCGCTGCCGGCGGCTCGTGCTGCCCGGCGAAGAGGTCACGGTACGGCTCGATGTGCTCGGCGCCCGCCGCGAGGCACGGGGGGTCCGGGTCGCCCTGCGCTCCCGGCTCACCGGCGACGGCGCGGGTGCCGGCCCGGAGGCCGGCGGCGAGGAGCCCTTCGCCGAACTGGTCACCAGCGCCCTGCTGGTCGGCGCCACCGTCCTCGAACCCTTCGGGGAGATCTCGGCGGGCGCCGCGGCTCCGGCGCCCTCCGGCGCGGGCGAGCCCGCCACCGTCGTCCATGAACCGACCGCGGAATGGATCCGCCGCTACGCCCAGGCCTCCGGCGACGAGAACCCGATCCACCTCGACCCCGAGGCGGCCCGCGCGGCCGGATTCGGCTCGGTCATCGCCCACGGCATGAGCGTGCTGGCCCTGGTCGTCGAGGAGGTCGTCGACCGGTACGCCGACGGCGACGCCTCCCGCGTCCGGGGCATCGGCGGCCGCTTCTCGGCGCCGGTGGCGCCGGGCGAGCCGCTCCGGTTCGACCTCCAGCCGGACGCGGCCGGCCGGGTTGTGCGCTTCACCTGCAGGACCCCGGCAGGACCCGCCGTCAAGAGCGGCTGGATCGAGCTGGCGGGAGCCGGGGACAGCGAAGGACACAGCGACGGAGGCGGCGATGACGACTGACGGCCTCGGCCTGGTGGGCGGATTCCTCTCCCAGGTCCGCGAGCGGCCCGACACGGTAGCGCTCCTCTGGAACGGCGAGGAGACCACGTACCGCGAGCTGTACGAGCACGCCGGACGCCAGCGCGAGCGGCTGGCCCAGCTCGGTCTCACCGCGGGCGAGCCCATCGGTGTGCTGGCCACCAAGTCCCCGGCGGCCATCGCCCTGGTGCTGGCGTGCCTGCTGGCGCGGCGCCCCTTCCTGCTGCCGTCGCCGGCGCTCGCCGACTCGCTGCTCGCGGACCTCTTCGCCCAGGCGGGCTGCCGCCGGGTGATCACCCCCGAGAGCGACGACGCCGGGGTCGTACCGAACCCCGAGGTCACCCCGCAGCCGCTGTCTCCGCGCGAGGCCGCCGAGGTCTCGTTCATGCTCACCACCTCCGGCTCCACCAGCCTGCCGAAGATCGTGCCGCTGGGCCGGGACGCCGTGAACCGGTTCGTCGCCTGGGCCGGCCCCGCCTTCTCGATCGGGCCCGGCAGGACCGTACTCAACTACGCGCCGCTCAACTTCGACCTGTGCCTGCTGGATGTCTGGACGACGCTGGCGCGCGGCGGCCGTGTCGTCCTGGTCGACCCCACCCTGGCGGCCCGCGGCGGACATCTGCTCGACCTCCTCGTCCGCCATGACGTGGACGTGGTGCAGGCGGTGCCGATGTTCTACGGGCTGCTGCTCGACGCCGCCCGGCGGCGCGGCGAGACCCTGACCGGCGTCGGGCACGTGATGTTCAGCGGCGATGTCATCCCCGACCGCACCTTCGCCGCACTGCCCGAGCTGTTCCCCAAGGCACGGATCCACAACATCTACGGCTGCACCGAGACCAACGACAGCTTCGTCCACGAGGTCGACACCAGCACCACCGCGTTCCCGCCGGTACCGATCGGCGTCCCGCTGCCGGGAGTCGAGGCGCTGATCCTCGACGTGGACGGCGCGGCCGTCGAAGGCCCCGGCTCCGGCGAGCTGTATGTGTCCACGCCCTTCCAGGCGGCCGGCTACCTCGACCGGAGCCGGCACGCGGACAAGTTCACCAGCCATCCGCTGGGACTCGACGACCGGAGCTGGTTCCGCACCGGCGACCTGGTACGGCGCGACGCGGACGGCCGGCTCCATCTCACCGGGCGCGGCGACCACCAGGTCAAGGTCCGTGGGGTCGCCGTGAACACGGCAGAGATCGAACGGGTCCTGCTGGACCATCCCGCGGTGCTCGAAGCGGGCGTGGCCGCCGTACCCGACCCGATCGAGGGCCGCCGGCTCGTCGCCGCCGTACAGAGCGCTCCCGGCAGCGGACTGAGCAGCCTGACCCTGCGCCAGCACTGCGCGCGCAGCCTGCCCAGGGCCGCCGTCCCCTCGACGCTGCGGATCGTCGACGAGCCGCTGCCGAAGACCGCCACAGGAAAGGTCGACCGCAAGGCGCTCGACCGTCTCCACGAGTTGTCAACAGCCAAAGGAAGGACGTCATGAGCCACGTCGGCACCATCAAGCAGTTCGTCATCGAGGAGTTCCTGCCGGACGTCAGCGCGCAGGAGCTGGCGGACGACCACGATCTGCTCTCGGACGGGGTCATCGACAGCCTCGGCGTGCTCAAGCTGATCGCCTGGGTCGAGCACCGCTTCGAGGTGGCTATCGGCGACGAGGACCTCGACCCGAACAATTTCCGCAGCGTCGCGGCGATCGACGCGTTCATCGCCGGTGCGCGCCGTCCCGAGGTGGCAGGTAGCTAGCGGTGCATGACGCACTCATCGGCCTGCTGGAGCAGCGCGCACCGGTAGGACGCGAGACCTGGCGGTCACTGTGGGACCAGCTCGGCGACGGCAGCCTCGACAGAGCGCAGGCCCTCGCCCTGCTCGCCTCCCTGGCCACCAGGTTTCCCGACCACGAGACGCTGCGCCATCTGCTGGACTCGCTCGCCGAGCGGCGGCCCGCCGAACCGGCGGGCCGCTGGGCCGGCACGGTCAACGTCGTGGGCACCGGCGGCGGACCGAAGACCTTCAACATCTCCACCGCGTCGGCGTTCGTCGCGGCCGCGGCCGGCGTACGGGTCGTCAAGACGGGCTCGCGCGCCTACACCAGCAGCCTCGGCTCCGTCGATCTGCTGGAGCGGCTCGGTGTCCGGCTGACCTCGTCGTACGAGCAGACCGCCGAGACTCTGGACCGGCACGGGATCGCCTTCGCGGGACCGTTCGTCTACCCGGCCCAGCTGACCCGGCTGGCCAGGACCATCGTGCCGACGAGCATGAAGCCGTTCGGGCGCTTCCTCAACGCCCTCGGACCCTTCCTCGCCGATCTGCCCGTCACGGCGCAGGTCACCGGGGTCTCGGCTGTCGCGCCGCTGGCCGAGCTGCGCTCGCTCGCCGCGACCGTCACCGGGCGCACCCTGTGGCTGACCACGAACGACCGCGGAGCCGACGAACTGCTCGGCTTCGCCGACAACACCATCCACACCAACGACGGCCGCGAACTGCGCTTCCCGGCCGGCGAGCTGGTGGCGGCGGACGGCGGCTTCGACGACCTCCAGCCGGCCACCGACCCCGCGTCGGCGCCCGCGCACTTCCTGTCCGTCCTCTCCGGCACCGCCGGCGAGGTGGCCACCCGCACGGTCTGTCTCAACGCCGCGGCGCTGGCCGTCGCGAGCGGTCACATCACCGACTGGCCCAAGGCCGTCGCCACCGCCCAGGAGGCGGTACGCGGCGGAGCGGCCCGCGACCTCGCCGAGCGCGTACGCGCCGAAGGCCCGCGGCTGCTGACCCGTACGAGAGGGGTGTCCGGTGGATGAGCTCCGGGCCCCGGCCGGCACACCGGTAGCGGGACCACGCATGCAGGACCGACCCGAGGCGGTGACCCATGGCTGAATTCTTCGACCGCGTCCGGCCGGGCGAGGGACCGGGCCTGGCCCTCTTCCTCAACGCGGGGGATCCGCCGCTCGATGTCCTCGCCGACCTGGTGCTCATGCTCGACGAGGAAGGCGTCGACTGCCTCGAACTGGCCGTGCCCTTCCCGGACTCGGTCACCGACGGGCCCGTGATCCGCCGCTCGGCACGCCGGGCTCTCGACCTCGGCACCGGGCTCGACGAGGTCCTCGCCTTCATCGCCGACGTACGCCCGCGGCTGCGCCGGCTGCGGATCGCGCTGCTCGCCGACTGGAGCCACTCGCTCAAGCACCGCGACCCGGACGCCGTGCTCCGTACCATCGCGGCGTCGGGCGCGGACGGGCTGCTCGTCCACGCGCTGCCGCCGCGGCTGCGCACCGCCCACTACGCGGCGGCACGCGAGGCGAAACTCCCCATTGTCACCACCTGTTACCAGCAGAGCCCGCCGCCGACCATGGCGGAAGCAGCGGCCGAGGCCACCGCGTATCTCTATCTCGTCGCCCACTACGGACGCAGCGGCACCGCCCCGGTCGCGGGGCACGCCGCTCTGGCCGGCACGGTCGCCGCGCTCCGGGCGCACACAACGTCCCCGATAGCCATCGGCTTCGGGGTCAGGACCAGGCAGGACGTGGAAGCCGTCGGTGCCTGCGGAGCCGATGCCGTAATCATCGGCTCCGCAGGTGTCGCCCGGATCGAGCAGTCGCTCGACCAAGGGGGCGACGTCGTCGACGACTTCCGCGCGTTCGTCAGGTCCGTTTCGCCCACCCGTTCCACCACACCTGAGAGAACAGGGAGTTGAACATGTTCATCCGTGACCTGGACACCGTCAAGACGGTCGAGTGGGGCAATGGCCTGAGCCGCCGCTTCATCGTCGCCGCCGACGGCCTCGACTACAGCATCACCGACACTACCGTGCGTGCGGGCACCAAGTCCCGGCTGGAGTACCGCAATCACATCGAATCCTGCTACTGCATCGAGGGTTCGGGAGAGGTGATCGAGCTCGACGGTACCTCGCACCCCATCGTGCCCGGCCGTCTCTACTCCCTCAACGAGCACGACGCCCACTACCTGGTGGCCAGCCCGCACGAGGACCTGCGCCTGGTGTGCGTCTTCTCCCCGGCCCTGCAGGGCGACGAGGTGCACCAGCTCGACGAGCAGGTCTCCTCCGCGTACTGATCCGCCCCGAACCGCCGCTACTGATCCGTATACGGAAAGGCTCGCCGTGATCCGCTGGAACGCCGACCAGGCCGCACTGCGTGAGGGCCTGGCCCGGTGGGGCGAGGCGCTCAGCGCCGGCCACATTGAACAGGACGAACAGGCCACGTTCTCCTGGGACAAGTGGAAACTGATCCGGGAGACCGGCATCCTCGGCCTGCCCTTCGACGAACGGTGGGGAGGCCTGGGCCAGTCCCTGCTCACCACCATGTACCTGCTCGAAGGGCTGGGCGAGAACTGCCGCGACTCCGGGCTGAGCTTCTCGGTCACCACCACGATGGCCAGCACCGGCGTCCCTCTGGAGCAGTTCGGCACGGACGCGCAGAAGGACACCTATCTGGCGCGGATCTGCTCGGGCGAAGTGATCGGCGCCCATGCCATCACCGAGGCCGAGGGCGGCTCGGACGCCATGGCGATGACCACGCGGGCGGTACGGGACGGCGACCAGTTCGTCCTGACCGGCTCCAAGATCTTCGTCAGCAACGGACCGGTCGCCGATGTGTTCGTCGTCTACGCGCGTACGCGTCCGGACGGCGGCGCGCTCGGTGTGACCGCGTTCCTCGTGGACCGGGACACCCCCGGGCTCACGATCGGCAAACCGACCAAGAAAATGGGACTGCGGACCTCGCCGCTGAGCGAGCTGTTCTTCGACGAGTGCCGAGTCCCCGCGACCCAGGTGCTGGGCCGTGTCGGCGGTGGGTTCATCGTGCTCGACTACGTGATGAAGCGGGAGATCCTCTTCTCCTTCATCGTCAATGTGGGGGAGATGCAGCACCGGCTCGACCGCTGCATCGACTACGCGAAGACCCGCCGTTCCTTCGGCAAGCCGATCGGCTCCTACCAGTCCGTCGCCAACAAGATCGTCGACACGAAGATCCGACTGGAGACGGCCAGGAAATGGCTGTACGACACCGGTGAACGCCTCGCAGCCGGCGAGAACGTCACGGTGGATCTGGCCATCGCCAAACTGGTGACGAGCGAGAGCAACGTGGCGACGAGCCTGACCGCCGTACAGATCTTCGGCGGTCACGGCTACATGACCGAGTACGGGCTCGAGAAAGACGTGCGCAACGCCGTGGCCGGCACGATCTACTCGGGCACCAGCGAGATCCAGTACAACCGCATCGCCTCGATGCTGGGTCTGGGCAAATGAGTCCGGAACCCGGCTCCAGGCTCCCGGCGGGACACTCGGCCGCACCCGAGACCCGCCGGGTTCTGAAGGTATGCGGGGCCACGGCCCCCGATGACATCGCGACACTCGCCGCCGCCGGAGCCGACCTGGTCGGCCTGTGGCACGGCATACCCGGCGGCCACGCCGAGCTGCCCGAGGAGCGGCTGACCGGTCTGGTCGCGGCGGCCCACGCCACCGGCCGGCTCGAACCGGTCCTCGTCACGTTCCTGAGCGACCCCGACACCCTTACCGGCCTGGCCCGCCGCACCGGACTGCGCTGGCTGCAACTGCACGCCTACCAGCCGCCCGCCGTGGTGAAGGCGCTGCGCGCCGCCCTGCCCGACGCGGTCCTCGTCAAGGTCCTCCATCTGCGCGGCGGCAGCTGCCTCGAACGCCCTCTGATCGGCGCGTACGAACGGGCGGGCACGGACCTGTTCCTGCTCGACACCGCCACCGAGGACGGCCGTATCGGCAGCACGGGCCGCCAGCTGCCGGAACAGGACGTCCTGAGCCTGCTGCCCCGGCTCACCCGGCCGTTCCTGCTCGCGGGGGGCATCTCCCCGCACAACCGTCCCGACTACCCGCGCGTCACCGAGCACCCCGGGTTCCGCGGCATCGATGTCGACACCGCGGCCCGGGACGGACACGGGCGCTTCTCCGCGCCCGCCGTCACCGCTCTGGCCCGCACCTGGCGGACCGTCACATCCCTTGAGGAGAGCACATGACCGCCCGGTTCCTGGAAGCCCTGCTGGCCGCCGACCGCCCCCTGGTCATGGAGGTCAAACGGCGCGACGCGCACGGCTACGACCTGCTCGGCGGCCGCACCCCGGCCGCGATCGTCGAGTCGTACGAGACCGCGGGCGCGCCCTGCATCTCGGTGGTCACCGGACGCTGGTTCGGCGGCACCACCGCCCTGCTGCGCGATGTCGCCGCACTCACCGACCTGCCGCTGCTCCAGAAGGACTTCATCACCCGCCGGGACCAGCTGGGTACCGCCAAGGAACTCGGCGCCTCCGCCGTGCTGCTCACCGCCGCGCTGCTGCCCAGGTCCAGCATGCGCACCCTGATCACCGCCTGCCTGTCCACCGGCCTCACCCCCTTCGTCGAGGTGACCGAGGAGGCCGAACTCGACGGCCTGCCGCACGCCGACGAATGCGTCGTCGCCGTCAACAACAAGGACATCAAGACGAAGGAGAAGGACCGGGGGGACATCGACCGCAGCCTCGCGCTGCTGCCGGCGCTCCGAGCCTCCGGTACGCGCTGCCCGGTCAGCGCCAGCGCGATCGACGGCCCGCTCGCCGCCGCGAAGCTGCTGGACGCGGGCTTCGCGGGCCTGCTGGTCGGCACCTCGCTGCTGCGCACCGAGAGCGCGAGCGCCTGGCTCGACACCCTGGACCGTGCCCGGACCCGCCCCGAGGCCAGGACGGTCTGACCGGCCCCGGCCCACCCCCGCTCCCCAGGAGAACCGCCAGCCATGACAGCTCCCGCCCCTGCCGCCGTCCCCGCCGGAACCCTGCCCGCCGCCCCGGGCGCCACCCTGCCCGTCGAAGCGCCGCCGGTCGAAGCCGTGCCCGTAGAAGCCGTGCCCGTAGAAGTCGTGCCGGTCGAAACCGCGCCCGCCGGTGTCGCGCCCACCGTCCCCGACGGCGCCCTGCCCGCCGCCGAGGTGGCGCCCGCGGTCCGCCCCGTCACCCTCGACGCCGACGGCGTACAGGTGTCGGGTCTGCTCGCCGAGCCGGCCGGCGGCGAACCCCGTGCCGTGATCGTCGCCATCCACGGCCGCGGCATGTGCGCCGACTACTTCAACGGGCTGACCGATCCGGCCAACTCGCTGCTCACGCTCGGCGCGCGGCTCGGCCACTCCGTGCTGGCGCTGGACCGTCCCGGCTACGGCCTCTCCACTGGGCAACTGCCCGAGGGCCAGCCGCTCGGCGAGCAGGCGACCACCCTGCACGCCGCGCTCGCCGACTTCGCCCGCACCCACGAGACCGGGGCGGGCTTCTTCGTCGTCGCCCACTCCGACGGCGGCAAGGTCGCGCTGCACATGGCGGCGGAGGAGGCGGGCAAGGAGCTGATCGGCCTCGACATCAACGGCTGCGGCTGGCTGTACGCCCCCGAGGCCCGGCACTTCCCCGACACCCTCGGCGGCGGCGCGTCCAAGCTCAACTGGGGTCCGCTGCGGCTGTACGCACCCGGTACGTTCCGGGCGAGCCGCACCCTCCTGATGCCGGTGCCGAGGCGTGAGGCCGCCCAGACGGCGATCTGGCCCGCCCAGTACCCGCGCCTGGCCGGCCGGATCACGAACCCGGTCAGGCTCACCTTCGCCGAGCACGAACTCTGGTGGGAACTGGACGACGACGCGCTGGCCGCGATGCGGGACCGGCTGACCGCCGCCCCCCTGGTCGCGGTGGAACGGCTGGCCGCCGCCGGCCACAACATCAGCATCGGCCGCGCCGCCCGCACCTACCATCTGCGGGCGCTGGCCTTCCTGGAGGAATGCCTGCTGCGCGAGCGGGACAGCCCCGCGCGCACCTGAATTCCGGCTTCAGGACCGCCGGTTACCGGGCTCCGCCATGCCGGTGATCAGTCCGTGGTCATGCCCGCGGAACCGCCGTACATCGCGGCTACTGTGTGCGGACCGTGCCCAGCCACGCACCGAGCGACTCCAGGAAGGACCCCTGCCATGGCGGCAGAGACCGCAGACCGTCCGCAGTACCCCGGGCCCGGGCGGCGCGTCCTGCCGGGCGACGGCCGGCGCTCGTACTCCTTCGAGTTCTTCCCGCCGAAGACCGAGGCGGGTGAGCGCACGCTGTGGAACGCGATCCGCCGTATCGAGGCGCTCGCGCCCTCCTTCGTCTCCGTGACCTACGGCGCCGGCGGCTCGTCCAGGGACCGCACGATCGAGGTCACCAAGCGCATCGCCGCCGAGACCACCCTGCGCCCTGTCGCCCATCTCACCGCGGTCGGGCACTCGGTCGCCGAACTGCGGCACATCATCGGCCAGTACGCGGACGCCGGCATCCGGGACGTCCTCGCGCTGCGCGGCGACCCGCCCGGTGACCCCCGGGGCGAGTGGGTCCGCCATCCGGAGGGCTTCGCCCAGGCGAGTGAACTGGTCTCCCTCATCAGGGAACTGGGAGACTTCACCGTCGGCGTGGCCGCCTTCCCCGAGCGCCACCCCCGCTCGGCCGACTGGGACAGCGACATCCGCCACTTCGTCGCCAAGTGCCGGGCGGGCGCCGACTACGCCATCACCCAGATGTTCTTCGACGTGGACGACTACCTGCGGCTGCGCGACCGGCTCGGCGCCGCCGGATGTACGACCCCGATCATCCCGGAGATCATGCCGGCCACCGACGTACGGCAGATCCGCCGCTTCGCCGAACTGAGCGACGCCCGCTTCCCCGACGCGCTGGCCCGGCGGCTCGAAGCGGCCCGCGACCGTCCCGCGGACGGCCATCGCATCGGTGTCGAGTACGCCACGGCCATGGCCGAGCGGCTGCTCGCCGAGGGCGCACCGGGGCTGCACTACATCACCCTCAACCGCTCCACGGCGACCCTGGAGATCCATCAGAACCTGGGCGTGGGCGGACGGCCCGACCGGACGCTCGCCGCCACCCCGTACTGAACCGCCGCGGCCGGGCCACGGCCCGTTCCGTACCCGCTGGAGACCCGGTCGAGGATGCGTCCAGACGGCCTGGCAGGCCGTCGTGGCGGCTGCCTATGATCTCCGGGCTTGCCCTCCCGTGGACAGGCTCCGACGGGGGGAGTGGGAACACCGACAGCGGCTTGGACGCAGAGACATGGACCTGAGATCCATGGCTATGTACCGTCTCACCGCGCTGGACTTGACTGGTTCCATGACGTTGAGCAGGAGATGTGCCCAGGGGTCCGGACAGGCCGTGCGGACCGTCTGAGAACAGCGGGCGTCGACGGATCCCGGCAACGACACCGTGGCGGCCGCCGGATCACCTCGCATCGGACGGCTTCGACCACCAGACAAGGAACTCCCATGAGCTTCAACCCGACCGGAACCCCCAACCCCTACGCGGCCTACCCGCCGGCCCCCGCCGCCGCACCGCCCGTGCGCCAGAGCAAGGCCGCCGGACCGCTGCTGATGATCGCCACCATCACCATGGGGCTCATGGCCGGCCTCTTCTTCGCGTTCGACGTCTCGGTCATGCCGGGGCTGGCGAAGACGGACGACCGCACCTATGTGGCCGCGATGCAGAACTTCAACGCACTGATCGACGGCAGCGGTCTCTTCGGCATGGTCTTCGTCGGAGCGCTGCTGGCCACGGGGGTCGCGGTCGTCCTGGAACACCGTCAGGGCCGGCGCGGCGCCGCGCGCTGGGTCGGCGCGGCCGCCGTGCTCTATGTGGTGGCCCTGATCATCACGGTCAGCGTCAACATCCCGCTCAACAACGAGCTGGCCCAGGCCGGCGACCCGTCGAAGATCACGGACTTCTCCATCGTCGACAAGTTCAAGGACACCTGGGTGGCGACCAACATCCTGCGGACCCTGGTCTGCACGGCGGCGCTGGGCTTCCTCGCCCGCGCCCTGGTGCTGCACGGCCGCGGCACCACCGCCCCCGCGATGCGCCCGCACGGCGTCTGATTTCCGGCGGCCGCACCCGCCTCACGAACCGCGCCCGTCCTCCCGAGAGGTTCCCCCGGGGAGAGGCGGGCGCTTCGTCGTTCCCGCTCGGCCGAATGGCACAGGGACGGTGACGTGGGCCCGTGCTCCTCGTTGGCGTGGCGAATCAGGCCGTGGGGGCCCCCCGCCCCGGGCCCCCCCCCCCCCCCGCGGCCCCCCGGGGGGGGGGGGCCCCCATGCCCCCCCCCCCCCCCCCAACAAAACCCCCCCCCCCCGG
>NZ_JBHVVP010000001.1:0-329692 GCF_042882605.1 Streptomyces sp. NPDC058198 | reverse complement strand
TGGGGGGGCAGTGCGCGTTCCCGGCGGGCCGCATTGCCTTTGTCCGTGGCCGGGGGGCCGGGCCGCCGGGGGGCCGGCCCCACCCGGGCGGGGGCCCCCCGCGCCCGGGGCGCCGACGGCCTCCGAGGGACAACCGGAGAGAGCCATGACGACTGCCCACGCCCCCCACCCGAACCACACCCACCAGCACGGTGAGGGCTGCGGCCATGTGGCCGTCCCGCACGACGGCCATGTGGACTATGTGCACGACGGCCATCTGCACCAGGTCCACGACGACCACGTGGACGAGTGCGAGCCCCGCGACCACGCCCCGCACAGTGGTCATGCGCACCAGCACGGCGCCGCGTGCGGTCATGTGGCGGTGCCCCACGGGGACCATGTGGACTACGTGCACGAAGGCCACCGGCACGCCGAGCACGACGGTCACTGGGACGACCACTGAGCCACTCCGTTCATGCGGATGGCCCCTGGAATCCCAGGGGCCATCCGGCTACGCGGCGTTGTACCGCGCGGTGCGCGCGGACGCGGGTCAGACCACCGGGGCGGGCGGCGCCGCCTTGGCGTCCTCCTGGGACTGCTTGCTCTCCGCCTGCTTGCTCTCCTCGATGAGGCGCTCCATACCGCTCGTCGTCTTGAGCGGCTTCTCCTTGATGAAGATCACCGCGACCAGCGCGAGAGCGGCGAACGGGGCGGCGACCAGGAAGAGTTCCGCCGTGGCCAGCCCGTAGGCGTTCTCCACGATCTCCCGCATCGGCTCGGGCAGCTTGGACATGTCCGGTACGGAGGTCTCCCCGGAACCGCCGGAGGCGGCCTGGCCGGCCGTGCCCAGGCTCTTGGAGATCTCGGCGGTCACCTTGTTGGCCAGCACCGCGCCCAGCACGCTCACCCCGATCGTGCCGCCCATGGAGCGGAAGAACGACAGGACGGAGGTGGCCGCGCCCAGCTCCGACGCGGGGACATCGTTCTGCGCCGCGAGGACCAGGTTCTGCATCAGCAGGCCGACACCGATGCCGAGGACGGCCATGTAGACGCTGAGCAGACCGAAGCCGGTGTCCGTGTCGATGGTGGCCAGCAGCCCGAGGCCCGCCGTCATGATGACGCCGCCGGCGACCAGATAGACCTTCCACTTGCCGGTGGCGCTGATGATCTGGCCGGCGATGGTGGAGGACACCAGCAGACCGAGGATCAGCGGCAGGCTCATCAGCCCCGCGATGGTCGGGGACTTGCCCAGCGCGATCTGGAAGTACTGCGAGAGGAAGACGGTGCCGCCGAACATGGCCACACCGACCAGCAGGCTGGCGATGGTGGTCAGCGAGACGGTGCGGTTACGGAAGATGGTCAGCGGGATGATCGGCTCGGGTACCCGCGCCTCCACGAACACCGCGGCCACCAGCAGCACCGCACCCGTACCGGTCAGGGCTGCCGTCTGCCAGGACGCCCAGTCGAACTGATTGCCCGCCAGCGAGGTCCAGATGAGCAGCGAGCAGACGCCCGCGACGATCAGGAACGCGCCCAGGAAGTCTATCTTCACCTCACGGCGGACCGTGGGCAGCTTCAGCGTGCGCTGCAGCATCAGGATCGCGGCCAGCGCGAAGGGCACGCCGATGAAGAAGCACCAGCGCCAGCCCAGCCACGAGGTGTCCACCAGCACACCGCCGACCAGCGGTCCTGCGACCGTACCGACGGCGAAGACGGCGCCGAAGATGCCGGCGTACTTGCCCAGCCGCCGGGGCGGGATGACCGCGGCCATGACGACCTGGGCGAGGGCGGTCAGACCGCCGGCGCCGATGCCCTGGACGACACGGCTGAAGATGAGCAGGCCGACGCCCTGCGAGAAGCCGGCGAGCAGGGAGCCGACCACGAACATGGCGAGCGACAGCTGCAGCAGCAGCTTCTTGTTGTAGAGATCGGAGAGCTTGCCCCAGAGCGGGACGGTCGCCGTCATGGCGAGCAGCTCGGAGGTGACGACCCAGGTGTACGACGACTGGGTGGCGCCGAGGTCGGCGATGATGCGGGGCAGCGCGTTGGCCACCACCGTGCCGGCCAGGATGGCGACGAACATGCCGGCCATCAGCCCCGACATGGCCTGCAGTATCTGCCGGTTGGACATGGAAGTCGGCGCCTGCTCAGGCGCCTCTGTTGCACTCAAGGTGTCCTTCTTCAAATCCATGGACTCGGATGCTCAGGAAAGAAAACAAGGGATCAGCAGTCGGAGGGTGACACCGGCGGTGACACGGGCCGGGCCGGCGCCGGCGGTTCGGGAAGTCCGGCCTCGAGATGGGCGAAGACGCGCTGGAACACGTCGGGGAAGGCCTCTGCGGGCGCCTGGGCGCACCAGTGCTCGACACAGACCCGTACGGCGGTCCCCGCGACGGCCGCGAGCAGCCGCGGATAGAGTTCGAGAGCCACCGGATCGGGGCCGTCCGTCCCCCCTGAACCGAGCCGTTCCGCGATGGCGCCGGCGAGGTCGAGTTCCTGGGCCATGTGCGCGCCCAGGCCGCGGACCAGCAGATGCGGAGAACGCTTCAGCACCGTGGCCCGCAGCTTCCAGATCTTCTGGCGCTCCTCCACATCGGCCAGTTCGGTGGCGAGCGCCTCACGCACCACATCGAGCGGGGACAGGGCGGCCGGTGCCTCGCGCACCGCGCGCCGTACCCGCTCCCCGATCTCCGGGTCGATCATGACGAACGCGTCGTCGTGGGTGTCGAAGTAGTTGAAGAACGTACGCGGCGAGACCCCGGCGGCCTCGCTGATCGCCTCGACGGTGACGTTCTCCGCGCCGTGCTCGGCGGCGAGCCGCACCGCGGCCTCCGCCAGGGCCGTACGCGTCGCCTGCTTCTTGCGCTCACGGAGTCCCGGCGCGCCACCTTCGGTTTTCACATCTTGCAGAGTATGCAAAAGTGCAGGATCTGCAAAATTATTGGGGCCCGGCGGGGGACGTAGCATGATCCGTATGGAGCAGCGTGTATTGGGCAGGACAGGAAGAGAAGTCTCCGTTGTAGGACTGGGGACATGGCAGCTCGGCGCCGACTGGGGCGATGTGACCGAATCGGACGCGTTCGCCGTCCTGGACGCGGCGGTCGAGTCGGGGGTCACGTTCTTCGACACGGCCGATGTGTACGGCGACGGGCGCAGCGAGCAGCTCATCGGCCGGTATCTCAAGGACCGTCCGGACGCCGGGGTCTTCGTCGCGACGAAGATGGGCCGGCGCGCCGAGCAGCTGCCCGAGAACTACGTCCTGGACAACTTCCGGGCCTGGAACGACCGTTCGCGGGCCAATCTGGGTGTGGACACCCTCGACCTCGTGCAGTTGCACTGCCCGCCCACGAGCGTCTACACCTCCGACGCGGTCTTCGACGCGCTCGACACCCTGGTCGCGGAGCGGCGGGTCGCCGCCTACGCCGTCAGTGTCGAGACCTGCGCCGAGGCGCTCGCCGCCATCGCCCGTCCCGGCGTCGCCAGTGTGCAGATCATCCTCAACCCGTTCCGGCTGAAGCCGTTGGAAGAGGTGCTCCCGGCCGCCCGTGAGGCGGGCGTCGGCGTCATCGCGCGGGTTCCGCTCGCCTCCGGACTGCTGTCCGGCAAGTACACCAAGGACACGGTCTTCGCCGCCGACGACCACCGTACGTACAACCGGCACGGCGAGGCCTTCGACCAGGGCGAGACGTTCTCCGGCATCGAGTACGGGACGGGCGTCGCGGCGGCCGCCGAGTTCGCCGGGCTGGCTCCCGAAGGGGCCACGTCGGCCGGCACCGCGCTGCGCTGGATCATTCAGCAGCCCGGCGTCAGCAGTGTCATCCCCGGCGCCCGCTCCGTCGAGCAGGCCCGCGCCAACGGTGCGGCCGCCGCGCTCCCGGCGCTGGAACAGCCGGTTCTCGACGGAGTGCGGGAGCTCTACGACCGCCGCCTGCGAGCCTCGATCCATCACCGCTGGTAGGAAGCGGGGCACGGGCGGTGCGGCGGAGATATCACGATTGTCGTCGTTCGGGTCGACTGAACAGATTGCCTGAAAATGGGAACAGGCGATGATGAGACAATTGCGGCCCGAGGGGCGGCACAGACGCAAGAGTTGCCGGTTTCTGTGGCTGTATCGCGCCGCGCACTGTAGCGTCTTGATCAGCTGTCGTGGTTCCGAAGTACCGCTCGCCCGTGACGTGCAGTCACGGGCGTTTGTGCTGTTCAGCGTCTCTGCGGACCAGGGCGATCACCTCCGGTTCCCGCGCCGTGCGGGAACCACGCGTCCCTCTAAAACGGAGACTGAACATGGCCAGTGGAACAGTGAAGTGGTTCAACTCGGAAAAGGGCTTCGGCTTCATCGCGCAGGACGGCGGTGGCCCCGACGTGTTCGCGCACTACTCGAACATCGCGACGTCCGGCTTCCGTGAGCTGCAGGAGGGTCAGAAGGTGACCTTCGAGGTCACGCAGGGCCAGAAGGGCCCGCAGGCGGAGAACATCCTCCCCGCGTAACACAGCCGTCCGCCGAGCCTGCGAAGGCATGGACGACAGGGCGCCGGTCCGGTGGAATTCCCTTCCACCGGACCGGCGCCCGCCGCGTTGTCCGGCCGGTGCGGCTGGTGCGGTCAGAGGGCCGAGGAACCCGCCGTGTCCCCGTCCTTGGCCCCACGGGCCGACAGCGGCGTGGCGATGTCCTCGAGCGACTTGCCCTCGGCGGCGACGGCGAAGAACACCGCCACCAGACCCGCGAGCACCATCAGCGACGCGCCGACGCAGAACGCGATGACGGCGTCGGCGACGACTCCGCTCTCGGTCAGACCCGCGAACAGCAGCGGTCCCGAGATACCGCCCGCCGCCGTACCGATGGCGTAGAAGAAGGCGATCGACATGGCCCGGGTCTCCATCGGGAAGATCTCGCTGACCGTGAGGTACGCGGAGCTGGCACCGGCCGAGGCGAAGAAGAGGACCACGCCCCAGCACACGGTCATGGTCGTCGCGGTGAGCCAGCCGTTGCTGAAGAACCACGCGGTGACGAAGAGCAGGAGCCCGGAGAGGATATAGGTGCCCGCGATCATGGGCCTGCGGCCCACCGTGTCGAACAGGCGCCCGAGCAGCAGCGGGCCGAGGAAGTTGCCGAACGCGATGGCGGCGAAGAAGTAGCCGGTCGATCCGCTGGAGACGTCGAAGAAGGTCACCAGGATCGAACCGAAGCCGAAGGTGATGGCGTTGTAGAGGAACGCCTGCCCGACGAAGAGCGAGAAGCCGAGAATCGCGCGCTTGGGGTAGTCGCGGAACAGCGTCCTGGCGATCTCTATGAAGCCGATGGAGCCCCGCTGTTCGATGGTGATGGCGCCCGCGGGCTCGGGCAGCTTCCGGCCGGTCTCCGCCTCGATCTCCCGTTCCGCGCCGGCGACGAGCCGGTCCGCTTCTTCCGCCTGCCCGTGGATGTACATCCACCGCGGGCTCTCCGGTACATGACGGCGGACCAGCAGGATGACCAGCCCCAGGACCACGCCCAGGGCGAAGGTGAGCCGCCAGCCGACGTCCTTGGGGAAGATGTCGGTGTTGAGGGCCAGGACCGACAGCAGCGCGCCACCCATGGCGCCGAGCCAGAAGCTGCCGTTGATGATGAGGTCCACGCGGCCGCGGTACTTACTGGGGATCAGTTCGTCGATGGCCGAGTTGATGGCCGCGTACTCGCCGCCGATACCGAAACCGGTCAGGAAGCGGAAGAGGAAGAACCACCAGACCGAGAAGGACAGGGCCGTCGCCGCGGTCGCCGCGAGATAGACCGCGAGCGTGATGAGGAAGAGCTTCTTGCGGCCGTACCGGTCGGTGAGCCAGCCGAAGAACAGCGCGCCGGAGCAGGAGCCGGCCACATAGAGCGCGGCGGCCACGCCGGTGACCTGCGTGTCCGAGATCGGCAGCCCGCTGCCGTCCTCCGAGAGACGGCTCGCGATATTGCCGACGACCGTCACTTCCAGGCCGTCGAGGATCCATACGGTTCCCAGGCCGATCACGATCATCCAATGCCATCGTGACCAGGGAAGACGGTCGAGTCTGGCGGGGACCTTGGTGGTGACGGTCGCGATCCCCGTACCTCCGGACTGGCTCATGGTGTGCCTCCTGCCTGGCGACGACTCCTACGGCGTCGAAGGTGCTGGCTGCGAGTACCCCATGATCAAACTTCATAAACAGGCGCTTTGCCTCCGCTGCCGGGCGCGCCCCCGTTCCTGACCGAGCCGCACATCGCGCAGCATCTGGATCCTTACCGGACGGCACTTCCGCAAGGGGCCGCGCTCCCGGGCCGGCGCCCGTCGCCGTCGGCGCGGTCAGGCCGCGGTTTCCTTCTCCCGCGGCGTGGCGCGCAGAAGGCTCTCGGGAAGCGCGAGATTCCAGGCCGTGACGACCGGTCGGTCATGCTCCGTGCCGAGGCGCGAGACGGTCCCGGTGGCGAGCGTGAAGAGGGATCCCGCGGCGGGCGCCAGCCCGAGGTAGCGCGCGGTGAGCACGCGCAGGAAGTGGGAGTGCGAGACCAGGGCGACATCGTCGTCACCCGCGCGCAGGGTGTCCAGAGCCTCGGCGAGTACCCGGTCGGCGCGGTGCCCGACCTCCGCGGGGCTCTCCCCGGGATGGCCGTCCGGGCCGGGGACCACGCCGTCCGTCCACAGGTTCCAGTCGGCGCGCGTGCGGTGGATCTCCGTGGTCGCGATGCCCTCGTAGCCGCCGTAGTCCCACTCGCGCAGTTCCTCGGTGACGCGGGCGTCACCGAGGCCGGCCAGCTCGGCCGTACGCCGCGCGCGCGTCATGGGGCTGACCAGCGTGAGCCCGATGGTGCGGTCGGCGAGCAGGGGCGCGAGGGTGCGGGCCTGGCCCTCGCCGCGCTCGGTCATCGGAAGGTCGGTGTAACTGGTGTGCTGCCCGGACCGGGACCAGGTGGTCTCTCCGTGCCGTACCAGGATCAACTCACCCATGACCGCCGCCCACTTCCCGCTCTCCGCGCTCTGTCACCGGAGCGGACCCTATGTGGTCCGCCAAGCCCAGTGTCCCCTGTCCCGGCGTCCCTGACCTGGCGGGAATGCCTCCGGGGGCCGTCGCGTTACACCGACGTACCACTTGATGGGAACGACATCCACCCCCAGTTCGACCAGGGGACGGTGTCGAGGAACAGCGTCTGGAGGACTTCATGGCACGCAGCGATGCCCGCCCGATCGTCACTCTCCGGTCCACGGCCGGCACCGGCCACACGTATGTGACGCGCAAGAGCCGTCGGAACGATCCCGACCGCCTCTACCTGCGCAAGTACGACCCCGCGCTCGGCGAGCACGTCATGTTCCGCGAGGAGCGCTGACCCGGCCCGCCCGTGCGATGAGCATCCGTCCAGCCCCCTCGTACCGAGGAAGGAATCCCGCATGAAGCCTCGTATCCACCCCGAATCCCGTCCGGTCGTCTTCCGGGACCGCGCCGCGGGAACCGCCTTCCTGACACGTTCCACCGCGGACTCGGCGCGGAGCGTGGAGTGGGAGGACGGCCATACGTACCCCGTCGTCGACGTGGAGATCTCCTCCGCGAGCCACCCCTTCTACACCGGAGCCACCCGCGTGGTGGACACCGCAGGACGGGTGGAGCGCTTCGAGCGCCGCTACGGCGCGCGCGGGAAGGCGCCGCGGAGCTGATCCGCGGAGCTGACCCGTACGGCCGTCTCATGCGGCAGAACCGCCGGTCTGTGTGTGAGAGCCGGGCAGGAACCCCGATCAGGGTTCCTGCCCGGCTCTCGCCATGAGCGGCTGACCGGAGCCCGCACTCCCAGGGCAGGCGCGGATAGCGCGCTCCTGCAATAAGGCGCGCTTGCAACTAGTCGGCGCCTGCAAGTATTGTGTTCGCTCGTAAGGCGCACGTGCAATCTCCTGGGAAGGTTCTACCCATGCCACTCGCGCTCCTCGCGCTGGCCATCGGGGCATTCGGTATCGGCACCACCGAGTTCGTGATCATGGGGCTGCTCCCCGAGGTCGCCGCCGAGTACGGGGTCGGGATCCCCACCGCCGGGCTGCTGGTCACCGGCTACGCCCTCGGTGTGGTGCTCGGCGCCCCGGTGATGACCGTCCTCGGTACCCGGATCTCCCGCAAGCGCATGCTGATGCTGCTGATGGGGCTGTTCGTCGCGGGCAATGTGCTCTCCGCGCTCGCCCCCACCTTCGGGGTGATGCTCACCGGGCGTGTCGTCGCCTCGCTCGCCCATGGGGCGTTCTTCGGTATCGGCTCCGTCGTCGCCGCCGGTCTGGTCGCGCCGCAGAAGAAGGCCGGGGCCATCGCCCTGATGTTCACCGGTCTGACGGTCGCCAATGTCGTCGGCGTACCGCTCGGCACCTTCATCGGCCAGTCGGCCGGCTGGCGGGCCACGTTCCTCGTCGTCGCCGGACTCGGTGTCCTGGGCCTTGTGGGCATCGCCAAACTGATACCGGAGCAGCCCCGTCCCGAGGGCGTACGGCTCCGCCACGAGCTGGCCGCCTTCCGCAATGTGCAGGTGCTCCTCGCCATGGCGATGACCGTGCTGGGCTTCGGGGGTGTGTTCGCGGCGATCACCTACATCAGCCCGATGATGACCGGGACCGCCGGTTTCGCGGACTCCTCGGTGACCTGGCTGCTGGTGCTCTTCGGCCTCGGCATGGTCGGCGGCAATCTCATCGGCGGCAGGTTCGCCGACCGGCGTCTGATGCCGATGCTGTATGTGTCCCTCGGCGCTCTCGCCGTGGTCCTGGCGCTGTTCACCGTCACCGCTCACCACAAGGTCGCGGCAGCCGTCACGATCGCGCTGATCGGCGCGCTGGGCTTCGCGACCGTACCGCCGCTGCAGAAGCGGGTCCTCGACCAGGCGTCCGCCGCCCCCACCCTGGCCTCCGCCGTCAACATCGGCGCCTTCAACCTGGGCAACGCGCTGGCCGCCTGGCTCGGCGGCATGGTCATCGCCGCGGGGCTCGGGTACACCGCGCCCAACTGGGTGGGCGCCGCACTGGCCGGCTCCGCACTCGTCCTCGCGGTCGTCTCCGGCGCCCTGGAGCGCCGTACCCGGGCCACCGGACGCCGGGGCGCCGAAGCCCAAGCCGACGGCGAAGCCGGGGTCGCGGCCGAGGCCGTGGACGCTCCCGAGCCGGGCCGGGCCACCGCGGCCCACGGCTGAGGCGCGCACCCCGGCCTGCCACAGCGCGCGTCGTGGATGACGTCGTTACGTTGGTAGTCGGTGTGTCCCTGTCCTCCCCGCGCCGCCCCCTTCCCCCGGCGCACCCGCAAAGAAAAGGAACACCATGACTTCCGTCCCCCATGTCGTACTCAACAACGGCGTCACGATCCCGCAGCTCGGCTTCGGTGTCTTCCAGGTCGACGACGCGCGGTCCACCGACGCGGTCCTGACCGCCCTGGAGGCGGGCTACCGCAGCATCGACACGGCCGCGGCGTACCGCAACGAGACCGGAGTCGGCCGCGCCATCGCCTCCTCGGGCCTGTCCCGGGACGATCTGTTCATCACCACCAAGCTGTGGAACGACGACCAGGGGTACGAGTCGGCCCTCGCCGCCTTCGACGCCAGCCTGGACCGGCTGGGCCTGGACCATGTGGACCTGTATCTCATCCACTGGCCCACTCCCGCGCGTGGCCTCTACCTCGACACCTGGCGCGCGATGGAGAAGCTGCTCGCCGACGGGCGCGCCCGCTCCATCGGCGTGTCCAACTTCCAGCCCGCCCATCTCCAGCGTGTCCTGGACGAGACCGGCGTGGCCCCGGCCGTGAACCAGATCGAGCTGCACCCCGCTCTCCAGCAGGCGGAGCTACGGGACTTCCATGCCCAGCACGGCATCGCGACCGAGGCATGGAGCCCGCTGGCGCAGGGCGCGGTGCTCGAAGAGGAGGCGATCACTGAGATCGCGGGGCGGCACGAGAAGACGCCCGCCCAGGTGGTGCTGCGCTGGCACCTCCAGCTCGGGAACGTCGTGATCCCCAAGTCCGTCACCCCCGCGCGCATCCGCGAGAACATCGACATCTTCGACTTCGAGCTCTCGGCCGGGGACATGGACGCGCTGGCCACGCTCGACCGCGGGCTGCGCACGGGCCCGGACCCCGACGCCTTCAACTGACGGTGGCGCAGTTCACACGGTGCGGTGGCCCGGGGGCGGAACAGCCGACTGTGGTTGAGCGTTCATCCATATGTGATCGCGGGGGGACCGCGCCCCCGGGCCGCGATCACATGTGATCGGCCCCGGCTGGGATCCCCCGAACCAGCCGGGGCTCCCTCCTGTCGGGGCTCCGTTGGTGCCCTACGGTGTGTCGTCCGGGTTCCAGTCCAGCAGGCGCACCTTCGCCACGGTCCGCACATGGCGCCGCATCGCGGCGGCCGCCGCCTTGCCGCGGCGGGTTTCGATCGCTTCGAGAATCGCTCGGTGCTGGGTCAACGACCGCTTGGGGCGGCCGGGTTGACGCAGGGATTCATTGCGGCTCTCGGTGATCTGCTCGGCGATGGAGCGCATGAACTCCGCGAGCAGGGTGCTGTGGGCGGCGGCGGTCACCGCCGCGTGGAAGCGCCGGTCGCCCTCCACGCCGTGCCCGCCCGCGCCAATCTCCTCGGCCATGTGGTGGAGTGCGTCGTGCAGCGCCGCGAGATCCTCCTCCGTGCGCCGCTCCGCGGCGAGTTCGGCGAGCTTGGTCTCCAGCGCCTCGCGCGCCTCCAGCACATCCGGCAGCCGGCGCTTGCGCTCCACCAGCCGTTCGACCGGCTCCGGATCGAGGCTGTCCTTCGCCAGATACGTGCCGCCGCCATGCCGCACCTCGACCAGGCCCTGCACTTCGAGGACGACGATCGCCTGCTTGACCGAGGCGCGGCTGACCCCGAGCCGCTGGGCCAACTCCCGCTCGGGCGGCAGCCGGTCGCCCGCGCCGAGATCTCCTTCGGCGACGTAGCTGCGCAGCCGGTCGAGCACCTGCTCGTACAGCCGTGGCCGGGTCATCGGCCGTAGTGCGTCGGACATCCGGACCCCCCATCCCTGCCCAATATCTCCCGATCCCTGTGCCCTCAGCCTACCTCGGGCGGTCAAGTGGCTGAGCCAATTTCTGCGCAATCCCTTGACGCTCTCCGCGGTTGATGGTCAATGTGGTCCAGCCACTTGGCCAGTTGCCCAATCAGCCAGTTGGCCAGTTGGCCAATTCCCCCTGCACCAGGGAGACCCAGGAACGGGAGCCCCCGCCATGTCCGCCGAACTGATCTCGATCCTCGCTCTGGTGGTGGTCTTCGTGATCGCCACCACGCGCTCCATCAATATGGGCGCGCTCGCCTTCGCGGCCGCCTTCGCCGTCGGTGAGCTGGTCGCCGGCCTCGACGCCGCCGGCATTTTCGCCGGTTTCCCCGGTGACCTGTTCGTGGTACTCGTCGGTGTCACCTATCTGTTCGCGATAGCCCGCGCCAACGGGACGACGGACTGGCTGGTCCATGCCGCGATCCGGCTGGTCCGCGGCCGGCTCGCGCTGATCCCCTGGGTGATGTTCGCGATCACCGCCGCGCTGACCGCCATCGGCGCCGTCTCCCCGGCGGCCGTGGCGATCGTCGCGCCGATCGCGCTGAGCTTCGCCGCGCGGTATGGGATCAGCCCCCTGCTGATGGGCGCCATGGTCGTGCACGGCGCCCAGGGCGGCGGGTTCTCACCCATCAGCATCTACGGTTCGATCGTCAACGGCATCGTGGAGCGCGAGAAGCTCCCCGGAAGCGAACTCACCCTCTTCTTCGCCTCCCTTGTGGCCAACCTCGTCATCGCCGGGATCGTCTTCGTGCTCTTCGGCGGGCTCAAGCTCTCCGGGAAGCAGGAGGAACCGGGGCTGGAGCAGGACCGGTCCGCGGGTAAGGCCGGTGAGCCCGGTGAGGCCGGTGAGAAGGGGCAGCAGGAGCCGGAGCACGCGGCCTCCCGCCTCACCCCCGCCCGTATCGCCACCCTCGCCGCCCTGGTCGCGCTCGTCGTCGCCGTCCTCGCCTTCGACCTCGACGCCGGACTCTCCTCCGTCACCCTCGCCGTACTGCTCAGCGCCTTCTGGCCGGAGACCAGCCGCAGGGCGGTCGGCGAAATAGCCTGGCCGACCGTGCTGCTGATCTGCGGTGTCCTCACCTATGTCGGCGTCCTGGAGGAGATGGGCACGATCGACTACGCGGGCCACGCCGTCGGCGACATCGGCATCCCGCTCCTCGCCGCCGTACTGCTCTGCTACATCGGCGCGATCGTCTCCGCCTTCGCCTCCTCCGTCGGCATCATGGGCGCGCTCATCCCGCTCGCCGTACCGTTCCTCGCCCAGGGCGAGATCGGCGCGATCGGCATGATCACGGCCCTCGCGATCTCCGCGACGGTCGTCGACGTCAGCCCCTTCTCCACCAATGGCGCCCTCGTGCTGGCCGCCGCTCCCGAGGTGGACCGTGAGCGTTTCTTCCGGCAGCTCATGGTGTACGGAGGGATCGTGGTGGCGGTGGTACCCGCCGCCGTCTGGCTTGTGCTGGTGGTGCCAGGCTTCGGATGACCGGTCAGACTCGTCGACAGCAAGGAGAACGACGCGTGTCCCCTCTCTTCCCGGCCCTCGCCGCCCGCTCGGACCGGCCCGCCCTCCGGTTCGGTGACCGGACCCTCACCCACGCCGAACTGGCCGACGCGGCCGGTGCCCTGACCGGCCGGATCGCCGGCGCGCGACGGATCGCGGTCTGGGCCACCCCCACGCTGGGGACGGCGGTGGGCGTCGTGGCCGCACTGCTCGCCGGAGTGCCCGTCGTGCCGGTCAACCCCAAGAGCGGCGAACGGGAACTGGCCCATATCGTCGCGGACAGCGAGCCCGCACTCGTCGTGGCGGAACCGGGCGTCGTGCTCCCGCCGGCGCTGGCCGCGCTGGAGCGCGTGGACGCGGTGGCCGACGGCCCGCCGGCGCGGCCCGCGGCCGGATCAGTGACGGGGGAGTGGCCCGAGCCTGCCCCGGAGTCTCCCGCGCTGATCGTCTACACCTCCGGCACCACCGGGCCGCCGAAGGGCGCCGTCCTGCCGCGCCGCGCCGTCGCCGCCACCCTGGACGCGCTGGAGGACGCCTGGCAGTGGACCGCCGACGACGTACTCGTCCACGCCCTGCCCCTCTTCCATGTCCATGGACTGATCCTCGGCATCCTCGGCCCGCTGCGCCGCGGCGGCTCCGTGCGCCATCTGGGCCGGTTCGACACCGAGGGCGTCGCCCGCGAACTGTCCTCGGGCGCCACGATGCTCTTCGGCGTACCGACGATGTACCACCGCATCGCCGAGGCGCTCTCCGACGACCCCGCTCTGGCGAAGGCCCTGGCCGGGGCGCGGCTGCTGGTGTCCGGGTCCGCCGCGCTGCCCGTCCACGACCATCAGCGGATCGCCGCCGCGACCGGCCGCCGGGTCATCGAGCGCTACGGCATGACGGAAACCCTGATGAACACCAGCGTGCGCGCCGACGGCGAACCGCGCGCCGGGACGGTCGGAGTACCGCTGCGGGGTGTGGAACTGCGCCTCGTAGACGAGGCGGGCGGCGCGATCGAGGCGCACGACGGTGAGACGGTCGGCGAGATCCAGGTCCGCGGCCCGAACCTCTTCACGGAGTATCTGAACCGGCCCGACGCGACCGAGGCGGCCTTCACCGACGGCTGGTTCCGCACGGGGGACATGGCGATCCGCGACCCCGACGGTTATGTACGCATCGTCGGCCGCAAGGCCACCGATCTGATCAAGAGCGGGGGTTACAAGATCGGCGCGGGCGAGATCGAGAACGTACTGCTGGAACATCCAGGGGTACGGGAAGCCGCCGTGACCGGAGAGCCCGACGCCGACCTCGGCGAGCGGATCGTCGCCTGGATCGTCCCGGCACACGCCGAGGACCCGCCGTCCGCCGAGGAGTTGGCGGACCACGTGGCGGCGCAGCTCGCCGCGCACAAGCGGCCGCGCACGGTGCGCTATCTGGACGCGCTGCCCCGCAACGACATGGGCAAGATCATGAAGCGGGCCCTTCATGCCTGAGCGGATGACCGCGCGCGAGGCCGTCGCGGCCGTGGCCGACGCGGGCACGTTCACCGAACTGCCCGCGCCCCGGGGCACATCGGCGCCGGACGGCCCGCTCGCCTGGGAGGGGTACGACGCCGCCCGCGCCCGCGCCCGGGACCGCACCGGTGAGGACGAGTCCGTCGTGTGCGGCACCGGGCGGGTCGGCGCCACCGACGCCGTGCTGATCTCCTTCGAGTTCGGTTTCCTCGGGGGATCGCTGGGCGAGCGTACGGGCGACCGCCTCGAAGCCGCGTACACCCGGGCCCGCGAGCAGGGCCTGCCCGTCGTCTCGTTGATCGCGACCGGCGGCAGCCGTATGCAGGAAGGCATGCGCGCGCTGCTCCAACTCCAGCGGGTGGCACGGCAGTCCGCGCTGACCCGCGCGGCCGGCCTGCCCCAGCTGGCCGTGGTGCGTGACCCGACGACGGGCGGCGGCTGGGCGACCCTGGGCGCGGGCGCGGATGTCGTACTGGCCCTGCCGGGCGCCCAGATCGGCTTCGCGGGCTCGCGGGTGCGCCCCGCGGACGCCGATCCGTACGCCTACACGGCGGAGGCGCAGTTGGCCGCGGGCCATATCGACGCGGTGGTACGCCAGGAGGAGCTGCGCGCCGCCGTCGACCGATGGCTGACGCTGCTCACCGGAGGGGTACGGGACGCCGGGGCCGCCGCGCCGCCCCCCGACGGCCTCGGCCGCGGCGGGCTCCCCGCCACCGGCTGGGACGCGGTGCTCCGGGCCCGTTCCCCGCGCCGCCCGCGCGCCGAGTCCTATCTGGACACGTACTTCACCCGGCGCGAGGCCATCGGCGGCGACCGCTGCGGTGGCACGGACCCCGGGATGCTGTGCGGCTTCGGGCTGCGTGAGGGCCGTACGATCGCGTACGCGGCCCAGCGCGGCACCGCCACCCTCCCGGCGGGTTACCGCACGGCGTCCCGGCTGATCCGCCTCGCCGACCGGCTGGGCATCCCCGTGCTGACCCTCGTCGACACCCCCGGCGCAGCGAGCGACGCCGAGGCCGAACGCGCGGGAGCGGGCAGCGCCATCGCCGACCTCTTCGCGGCCGTGGCCACCGCCCGGGTGCCCCTCACCACGCTGCTGATCGGCGAGGGCGGTTCCGGTGGGGCGCTGGCGCTGTCGGCGCCCGGCAACACCTGGGCCACGAGCGACAGTTACTTCTCCGTCATCGCACCCGAGCTGGCCGCCGCCATCCTCAAGCGCCCCCCGGACGAAGCCCGTTCGACGGCCGGCCAGCTCCGGCTGCGCCCGCAGGACCTGGTTTCCCTCGGAGCCGTACGGGGCATCGTGCCGGACGCGGCCTCGTAGGCCATGCCCGGACGGACGTGCGAACGTACGGACCTACGGACCCCACAGAACAGGCGCCCGCCGCGCGGGCCCGGCCGGCCCGCGCCGTGGATTCTCATGGGCCTCTCACCAGCTTTTCAGACAGTGTGCTTAGAGTGAGAGCCGTGACGTATACGACTCCGCCCGGCTGGTATCCCGATCCAGGGCACACAGGTGACGGTCCCCGCCCGGAACGGTGGTGGGACGGGTCCGCCTGGACCGATGAAGTCCGCGCCACCTCTCCCGCGGCGTGGGGCCCGCCGACCGCGCCGCCCTACCCCGGGACGCCACCGCCCGGGCCACGGAACCGCGGACGGCGGATCGCCGTCGGCGCCACCGCCCTGGTCGTGGTGGCGGCCATCGCGGGCGGCTTCTATCTGCTCGGGCGCGACGGCGGAAGCGGCGGCACGGCGAGCCGCCCCGGTGTGTCCGAGGCCCCCTCGCGGCCAGGACAGCAGAGCCCGGCCCCCGACGAGCAGCGGGAGCGGGGCGGCCCCGGCGGCGGGGAGAGCGGCGCGCCCCGGCAGCCACAGACCGAGGACGGCTACGCCACCGACGCGGCCAGCGGCATCGCCATTCCCGTACCGGACGGCTGGACCGGCGAGTCCGGGCCCATCGGCGCCGGGGTGACGACCGGGAAATATTCCTGTCCCGGGGATTCGTCCGAGACCTGTGTCCGGGGCGGGGTGTTCTCCGCTCCCGCCGTCGCGCTGAAGATCGAGGCCACCACGGCCAAGGCGTCCGCCGAGAAGGACATCGAGACCAACGCCAAGGAGTCCTACGGCGGCGCGATCTACGGTGACATCTCCTCGCACCAGCAGCTGAAGTCCGAGGCGGTCACCGTCGCCGGCCAGAAGGGCTATCTGGTGCGGTGGAAGGTCGTCACGAGCAAGGGCGACGACGGCTACGTGCAGTCGCTCGCCTTCCCCTCGCCCTCCTCCCCGGAGCTGCTCGTCGTCGTGCGCTCCGGGTTCGACATCAACGACAAGGCGCCCGAACTGTCCGTCATGGACGAGATCACCAAGGGCATCAAGGCGGCCGCGGGCTCGGGCTCCGGTTCCGGCCAGGGAGTCTGACGACAGCCGTTCCCACCCCTTCAAGGGCGGGCCGCACCGCGCGGCCCGCCCTTCGCCGCGCCCGGGAGCGCCCCACCGGCCGTACACTCCACTCATGGGTTGTACACGTGCTGTGAGGGAGTGCCTGCGACAGGCCCCCTGCGCGCTGTGCTCGGCCGCCGCGGGCGCCCTCGTCGCGGGCCCGGTATCCGCACCGGAAGCCGGCTGCCGCGCTCTGCACGGTCACGGCTAGCACCCCCTTCGCCGCACGCCCGGCCCGTTCTCCGGCCGCCCGTGGAGTTCTCCCGCGGCCCGCTCCCTCCGGTAGCACCGTAGAAGCCTGCCCGCCGAGCCGTCCCCGGCGTCCGCCCCCCACCACTCACCGCGACGCTACGGCGTGCCGTCGGCGCCTCCTCGGCGACCGCCGGAGACCGCCGCGCGCCGCACCTTCGAGAGGATCCCTGTGAAGTTGAGCGACTTGCTCATCGGGCACGACCACGAGATTCTGCGGGGCGATCCGGAGACGGCGATCACCGCGGGCACCTGCTTCGACGCCCACCGGGTCGTACCCGGTTCGCTGTTCATCGCGGTGCCGGGCCATCGCGAGGGCGGCCCCGGGTCCATCGGCCCCGCCCTCGCGCGCGGCGCGGTGGCGGTGCTGGTCGACGCCGCGGAACCGGACGTTCCCCCCTCGGTGTGGGCGGGCACGGAGGTGTGTGTGATCCGGGTCCGGGACACCCGTACGACCGCCGCGGTCGCCGCCTCCCGCTACTACGGTGAGCCGGGCCGGGGGATGGACATGGTGGCCGTCACCGGCACCAACGGGAAGACCTCGGTGTCGTACATGGTCGAGTCCGTGCTGCGGCTCGCCGAGGGGGCCACGGTCGGGGTCATCGGGACCGCGGGCAGCCGGATCGGCGACGAACTGATCCCCATGCCGAGGTCGGTGCTGACCACACCCGAGTCGCCGGACTTCCAGTATCTGCTGGGACGCATGCGGGACCGCGAGGTGGGCACCGTGGTCCTGGAGGCCACGTCCATGGGCCTGTTGACGCACCGCGTCGACCACTCGTTCATCGACGTCGGGATCTTCACCAACCTGACGCAGGATCATCTGGACGACCACGGCACCATGGAGAACTACCGGGACGCCAAACTCCGGCTCTTCCAGGGCCTGTGCAAGCGCGCGGTGGTCAACGCCGACGATCCGGTGGGCGCCGGGATCGGTGCGCTGATGCCCGGGGCCGTCACGACATACGCTCTCGACGCCGAGGCGGACTACCGGGCGACCGACCTGACCATGGACGCGCACGGGACGCGGTTCACCCTCCACCACGAGGGACGCAAATACCCGGCGGCGATCCCGCTGCCCGGCCGCTTCTCGGTCGCCAACGCCCTGGCCACCGTGGCCGCCTGCCATCTGCTGGGACACGATCTGCGCGGACTGGTCGGCGCGCTCGACCGGATGCCCCCGATCCCGGGCCGGTTCGAGCGCTTCCAGACCCCGCGCGGCACGTCCGTCATCGTCGACTACGCGCACTCTCCCGACTCGCTGGACAAGGTGCTGTCCACCATCCGCGACTTCGCCCGGGGCCGGATCATCACCGTCTTCGGCTGCGGCGGCGACCGGGACATCACCAAGCGCGCCCGGATGGGGGAGATCGCCGGGACGCATTCCGATCTCTGTGTCCTCACCTCGGACAATCCGCGCAACGAGGACCCCGAGACGATCCTGGACCAGATCACCCCCGGGCTCACGGCCACCTCCACCCGGTTCGAGCGGTTCGCCGACCGCCGCCGGGCGATCGGCTTCGCGCTGTCCGAGGCCGGCCCCGACGACATCGTGCTGATCGCGGGGAAGGGCAGCGAGCCGTACCAGATCGTCGGTGAACAGCTGATCCCGTTCAGCGACATGGCGACCGTGCGTGAACTCGCCCAGTAGGACGGCGTGGTGGAGGGCCGACGCGGGCCGCGCCGTCGGCCCGTCGGCCATTCGGCCGTCCATGACTCCATCCTCCGGCCCCTCGCCGGGGGAGTTCTCTGCGATGCTGGCCGGGTGTCGCCCACCCCCAGCTCACCGGAACCGGTCACCCCCGGTCCGCCCCGGCACGAGCCGAAGCCGCTGCTCACCCAGTCATGGCTGGATCTGGCTTTTCTGCACTGGGCGGTCGATCCCGCGGAGGTGGCGCCGCTGCTGCCGTCCGGGACACGCCCGGACACCCTTGACGGGGTGACCTATGTGGGTCTGGTGGCCTTCCGTATGCACCGGATCGGCTGGCTCCGGCTCCCCGGTCTCCCGTATCTGGGCACCTTTCCCGAGACCAATGTCCGGCTCTACTCGGTGGACGGGCAGGGGCGCCGTGGTGTGGTCTTCCGTTCGCTGGACGCCTCCCGCCTCCTTCCGGTGGTGGTCGGCCGCACCGCCTTCCGGCTGCCGTACGTGTGGTCCCGTATGACGATCGACCGCGACGGCGGCTCTCTCACGTACACCAGCCGGCGGCGCTGGCCGGGGCCGCGGGGCGCGTACAGCAGGATCGGGCTGCGGATCGGGGAGCGTGTCGAGGAGCCCAGCGCGCTGGAGCACTTCGTGACCGCGCGCTGGGGGATGCACAGCACGGTTTTCGGCCACCCGACGTACCTTCCGAACACCCACCCGCGCTGGCCGCTGCACCGCGCGGAACTGATCGAGTGCACCGAGGATCTGCTGACGGCGGCGGGGCTGTCCGCCCCGGCCGGGGATCCGGTGAGCGTGCTCTACTCGCCCGGTGTGCCGGTCCGCTTCGGGCGGCCCGCCCGCGCCGGCGGGAACCCGCCCGGCTGACCGCCGGAGACGTCGGTCCGGGTGGATCCCGTGCCGACGGGCAGCGCGCACACTACGGGGGTGGAGAGTATGCCTGAAGAGGGACCGGCCCCGAGGGGGAAAGCGGTCGACGATCTGCTGCCGATGCTGTTCGAACACGCCGCCGCGGGCATGTACGCCGTCGACGGCGCCGGTCTGGTGATCGCCTGTAATCCCTGGGCGGAGCGTGTGCTCGGCTATCAGCCGGGTGGCCTGATAGGACTCGACGCCCATCTCGCGCTGCACCCGGTCCGCGGCGACATGGCGAACGGTCTGTCCGCCCAGCAGCCGGTCCAGAGCGTGGTGGCCGCGGGGCGCAGGGTGAGCGGCGACCAGGGCGTGCTGCTGCGAGCCGACGGCGCTCCGCTCGCCGTCTGGTGGACGGCGGCTCCGCTGCCCCGGGGAGACCATCGGGCCCAGGGCGCGGTGGTGGTCTTCCACGACACCCACGCCGAGCGGGCACGCAGCGAGCGGCGTTCCGACCGCTACGCCCACAGCGAGCTGGCCCGCGAACAGGCCGAATACGATCTCGCAGAAGCCATCTGGCTCAGCGAGCTGACCCTGGCCCTGGTCAGCACGCTGGAAGCCGAAGAAGGTCTGGCGCGGCTGGTCCGGCTCCTGGTACCACGGCTCGCCGACGCCGCGATGATCGATCTGATCGTCGACCGGGGCCGCGTCCGGCGTGCCGCCTGGAGCCATCACGACCCGGACCAGGTTCCCGCCGCGCTGCTGGAGGCCGATCCGCCCGGGTACGGGGAGAGCTCGACCGCCGCCCTGGCGCAGGTCCTGCGGGGCGGCCCCACCCAGCAGCTGACCGGCCCGTTCGACCCCCAGGACGCGCCGCTCACGGCGGCCGCCCCGCCCCCGGCCGCCGTCGACGCGCTCGGGCGAGCCACGACTGCGATGCTGGCCGGTCTGGAGGCCGTCCAGGCGCTGATCGTGCCGCTGCGTCTGCGTTCCAGCACCTTCGGGGCACTCACGCTGACGCGCGGCGCGGCCGGTCCGCCGTTCAACGACGCCGACCGGGTGCTGGCCGAGGAGGTGGCGCGGCGCACCGCGCTCGGGCTCGACAACGCCCGGCTGCACGCCCAGCAGGCCGATATCGCGGCCACCCTGCAGCGTGCCCTGCTCACCGACCTGCCGCCGGTGGAGACGCTGGAGCTGGCGGCCCACTACGAGCCGGCCGAACGTACCGCCGAGGTCGGCGGTGACTGGTACGACGCCTTCCGGCTGCCCGGCGGGGACCTGGCCCTGGTGGTGGGCGACGTCACCGGGCACGACATCCAGGCCGCGGCGCGGATGAGCGAATTGCGCAATATGCTCCGGGCGTTGGCGGTCGACCGCCCCGAGGAGGGTCCTGGCAGCATTCTGCAGCGGCTGGACACCGCACAGGCACATCTCCAACTGGCCGATTCGGCCACCGCCGTCCTGGCCCGGCTGCACGCCAGGGAGGACGGCACGTGGCGGCTCAGCTGGTCCACCGCCGGCCACCCGCCGCCCCTCCTCGTCACCGAGGACGGCGCGGCCCGCTACCTCACCGAGGCACATGCGATGCTGATCGGCCTCCGTCCGCACCTCTCCCGGCCGACGGCCACGATCGAGCTGCCGCCGGGAGCGACCGTCCTGCTGTACACCGACGGGCTGATCGAGTCCCGGACCCAGGACATGGACACGGGCATGACGAGATTGCGCCAGCACACCGCCGCCCAGCGGGCCGAGCCGCTGGACCGGCTGTGCGTCGGCCTCGCCAGGGAGCTCGGCGACACCCGCGATGACATCACCCTCATCGCCGCGCGTATCCCGCCGTCGTCCTGAATCCGGACAGGCGCCCGCGGGCGCCGGCGGACGGCGTGATGATTCGCTTGTCGAAGCAGTGGTACGGCGCGGTGGCGGGAAGCGTTCATCACCTGAAGGTGGGCGAGACTCTTGCATTTCGATGTCGGTACGGTGCGCGGGGTGCTCGGCGAGGGCGGACGGTCCTCACCACGGACCCCGGACGCCTCCTGATGTCACCGGGCTCACCTGGTACGACACCGCTGACCGGTCGCCCGGGCCCACGCCTGCCCACCGGGCGGGGACGCCTCCGCATACGCCTCAATGGGGCGGATATTGCCTCCGCGCCAACAAATTCCTGACGGGCCGTTAGTTCCGGAACTTGACGCGACACCTTGACGCCCCCTGAGGCCAGTTCTAACGTCCGGCACTCAAGGGAGCCCGCTATGGAACTCCCTGACCCCCCACCATCGGAGTCCCGCGCAGCCCGAGCCCCGGCCCCACGCCGGGAGTCGGCCGCGCGCGGAACCCTCAACTCCCTTTGGAGCGCTCATGAGATCACTGCGGTCCAAGAACGGCCGCGGCGTCCGCAGAGGACGCCGGCCGGCCTTTCTCGCCGGCTTAGTGGCGGCCTGTGCCGTCGCCGCTCAGCTCGTCTTCGGCACCACGGGCGCCGTCGCCCAGGTGGACAGCGGCACCACCCGGCAAGCCGCCCCCGCCAAGGCCAAGGCCGGTGCCGATGTCGTACGCGTCGCCGAGTTCCTGGCCGAGTGCAAGTTCAGCCACCGGCTGCCGGACGACCCGATCGTGCTGCCGGGCATGCCCGGTGCCTCGCACTCGCACAGCTTCTTCGGCAGCCACGCCACCGACGCCTACACCAACCTGGGCGATCTGAAGAGCTCCGAGACCACCTGCGACCCCAAGGTCGACCTCTCCTCGTACTGGGTGCCGACCCTGTTCGTGAACGACCAGCCCGTCGAGCCCACCGGCACGACGTTCTACTACCTGGGTGAGGGTGTCTCCGACGAGCTCATCGCCCGTACCCAGCCGCTGCCCGAGGGTCTGAAGATCATCGCGGGTAACGCCAGGGCGACAGGCCCGAACGACGGGGACATACGTGCCCGCTGGTCGTGCCTGCACGCGGGGCAGGTCAACCCGTCGAAGGACTTCGTCAACTGTCCGGCCGGCACGATGCTGGAGTCGTACCTCGACTTCCCGCAGTGCTGGAACGGCAGGGACCTCGACTCGGCCGACCACAAGAGCCACATGTCCTACCCGGTGAACAACGCGTGCCCGGCGACCCACCCGGTCCCGGTGCCCAAGCTGCGTCAGGTCCTGCGGTACCCGGTCAACGGCAACCCGGCCGGCTTCCGGCTCGCCTCGGGGCCCGGATACACGATGCACGGTGACTTCTTCAACGCCTGGCCCGTGGCGGAGATGGAGCGCCGCGTGCGCGACTGCATCAACCCGATCATCAAATGCGGCGCCAACGGGACTCCGTGATGGCGTGGGGCGGCGGCCGGTCGCACGCTGACGGGCCGTCGCCCCGTTCCGGCCGCCGGCCGGACGGGCGGGGCCGGGACCGGGGATTCCGTCCGGGCAGGAGCGTGCTGCCCGCGATGCTGGTGGCGCTGGCCGTGCTCGGGCCGATCGGCTGCGGCAGCGCGGGGACGTCCTCGGGCGACACCCCGCGGCGCACGGCGGCCGCGGACCCGGCGAAGGGCCCGGCGGCGCGTCCCGCGCCGGCCGTCTCCGCGCCCGCCACCGAGGAGGGCGGCTTCAACGCCACCGACCGGGGATGGGCCCAGCTGATGGTGCCCATGAACGAGCGGACGCTGCTGCTGCTCGACCTGATCTCCGACCGCGCGAGCGACTCCGGCCTGTCGGATCTCGCGCGGCGTACGACGGTGACGCACCGGGCCGAGCTGACCCGGCTGCGCGTGGTCCTCAAGGAGGCGGGGGCGGCAGGAACCAACCCGCACGAGGGCCACGACATGAAGGGGATGGTGACCGACCAGGAACTGGGGACGGTCGCCGCGAAGCGGGGCAAGGCCTTCGACGACGCCTCCATGACGTATCTCCGCGAGCACCTGGAGCAGACCATCCTGGTGGCGCGCGGCGAGGAACAGTCGGGGGCCGCTCCGGCCGCCACGGGCCTCGCCGAAGAACTGCGAAAGCGACGCGCCGGGCAGCTGGAAGCACTGGGGCTGCTGGGCGGCTGAGAAAGCGCCGTTCCCGGGCCGGGACCACCCCCAGCCGCCCGGCCCGGGCACGGTCATCTCCGCGGTGCTTCACCTGTTCTGCATGCGCTGTTCGGCTGTCCGACACCCCGCCTGTGCCGGGGCGACCACGCGAGGGTGTGGCGTGAGTCACGGCAACGCAGGACCGGCGTCGGACAGGGACAGGTGTGAACCTTTCACCGCGTGCCCGCATACGAGCCGGAGACCCGGCCGCTTTCGGGCAGCTATTCGAAGATTACGCAGGAGTGGTATACCGCTATGCCCGCCGGGTCGTGGGCGACTGGTCCGCGGCCGAGGACGTGGTGTCGCTGACCTTCCTGGAAGCGTGGCGGCTGCGCGAAAAGGTGCATCCGGACGGTGAGAGCCTGCGCCCGTGGCTGCTGGGAATCGCCACGAACGTCATGCGCAACACGGCACGGACGGCCAAGCGCCACCACCTCGCGCTCGCCCGCCTGCCGGAACCGGAACACGTACCCGACTTCGCGGACAGCCTGGTCGGCCGGCTGGCCGACTCCGAGGAACTGGCCGCCGCGCGCGTGGCGCTGGGCCGGCTCCGCCGCGCGGAGCGGGAGGTCTTCACACTCTGTGTCTGGGAGGACCTCGACCACGCGGCCGCCGCCGAAGCCCTCGGCGTGGCCGTGGGCACCGTGCGCTCCCGGCTGTCCCGCGCCCGGAGCCGGCTGCGGAAACTCACCGAAGCGGAATTGCGCCGCAGCGGAAATAACACGCAACGCTCCGCCCGCCCCGGACAGTTCATGAGTGACCGCACTGCGGCGGTCACGCCGGCTCAGGAAGGAAACCGATGAACGTCTTTTCGCGACGGCTGTCCAGCGCGCGGCACGAGGAACCGACTCCGCTGCCCCCCGCGCCGCGGTACCCGGACCTCTCCTCCGGCCGGCACGGCGTTCTCAAGGAGCGCTTCATGGCGAAGATCACCCAGGAATCCGCCCCCGCGCCGGTGTTCGTTCCCGCGCCGGTCGCGCGTCCTTCCTGGAAGCGGCGTACGGCGCTGGTGGCCCTGCCCGCGCTGCTCGTCGCCGGCGCCGTCACCGTGGCGGGCGTGGGCGGGGTCTTCGGGGAGTCCGCACCGACGGTGAGCGCGGCCGAGCACCGGGAGGCCGTGCGGCTGCTGGACCGTATCGCCCTGGTGGCCGCCGAACGGCCGGCCCTGACGGTCCGCGACGACCAGTACGTCTACACCAAGGTCAAGGGCTCGCGGGAGTTCCTCGGCAAAGGCACGGACGTCTTCGAGCGTGAGGACTGGCAGGCGGTCGACGGCAGGCGGCACGGTCTCGCCCGGGAAGTCTTCGAGCCGGGAAGCCCTTCGATCGACAAGGGGCCCGCGACGCGGAAGACGGTGCTGAACAGGGATCCGAACGCGACCACGTACCGGGAGCTGGCGGCGCTGCCCACCGACCCCGCCGCTCTGCTGGAGAAGATCAAGGCCGATACGAACGGCCAGGGCCCGAGCCGGTACGAGGGGGTCTTCGAGGCCATCGGCGCGATGCTGCCCCAGTCGACCCTGATCCCCGATCTGAACGCCGCCCTGTACCGGGCGACCGCCAGGATCCCCGGTGTCGTCGTGAAGGACGACGCGGTCGACGCCGCCGGACGCGAGGGGGTCGGCCTGACGTTCAGGACCGCGCGGGGCGACAGCGTCACCTGGGTCTTCGACCGGACCGCGCTGACCTACCTCGGTACCGACAAGGTCGCCGCCCTGGGCGTCGGCATCGCCGACAGCACGGACCAGCCGCCCGCGTAGTCGCCCCGCCCGGCGTTTCCCGGGGCACACCCTCGCTGGGGTGAACCTGGCGGGGGCCCGGCCGGTGCGCTTGACTTCGAGCGCGCTCCAATTCGTAGCCTTCGAGGCATGACAACGCCTCAGCACAAGATCGGATCAGGGTTCGGAGCGGACAGCACCGCGGCGGAGGTTCTGCGCGGGATCGACCTCAGCGGAAAACTCGCCATCGTCACCGGTGGCTACTCGGGCCTCGGCCTGGAGACGACACGCGCGCTCGCCGGGGCCGGGGCGCGTGTCGTCGTGCCCGCCCGGCGGCGCGCGACCGCCGAGGAGGCGCTCGACGGCATCGACGGGGCCGAGATCGACGAACTCGACCTCGCCGATCTCGACAGTGTCCGCGGATTCGCCGAGCGCTTCCTCGCCTCGGGCCGGAACGTCGATCTCGTCATCAACAACGCGGGGATCATGGCCTGCCCCGAGACGCGCGTCGGCCCCGGCTGGGAGGCGCAGTTCGCGACCAACCACCTCGGCCACTTCGCGCTCGTGAACCGGCTCTGGCCGGCGATCGTGCCCGGCGGAGCCCGTGTCATCTCGGTGTCCTCGTCCGGCCATCGCCTCTCGGGCATCCGCTGGGACGACATCCAGTTCGAGCACGGTTACGACAAGTGGCAGGCGTACGGCCAGGCGAAGACGGCCAACGCGCTGTTCGCCGTACAGCTCGACGCGCTCGGCCGTGACGCCGGTGTGCGGGCGTTCTCGCTGCACCCCGGCGGCATCCTCACGCCGCTGCAGCGCCACCTCCCGAAGGAGGAGATGGTCGCCGCGGGCTGGATCGACGAGGACGGCAACGCGCTCAACCCCGCGTTCAAGACACCCGAGCAGGGTGCGGCGACCCAGGTGTGGGCGGCGACCTCGCCCCGGCTCGCGGACCTGGGCGGCGTCTTCTGCGAGGACTGCGACATCGCCGAGCCGGCCGCGGCGGAAGGCCCCGCCGGCGGGGTTCGTCCGCACGCGACCGACCCGGAGCAGGCCGCGCGCCTGTGGACGCTCTCGGCCGAGCTGACCGGGGTCAACGCGTTCGCGGCGACCGTCTGACCGGTCCCGGCAGGCCGCCCGCCGCCGGTGATCACGTGGTCCGGCGGTGGACGAGCGTGGTGGGGAGCGTGAGGTGGTGGCGTGCCTGGCCGGGGTCGTTGATCTCGTCCAGGAGGAGCCGGGTGATCGTACGCCCGATGTCCTCGGTCGGCTGGCTGACGCTGGTCAGGGGCGGAACGGTGTGGCGCGCGATGATCGAGTCGTCGAATCCGATGACCGCCACGTCCTCGGGGACGCGCCGCCCGCGCTCACGCAGCTCCGCCATCGCGCCCGCCGCCATGACGTCGGACGCGGCGAAGACGGCGTCGATGTCCGGGCGCCGCTCCAGGAGTTCGCGCATGGCGGCGCGGCCGCCGTCCTCGGTGAAGTCGCCGGGCGCGACCAGCGATTCGTCCGGCTGCCCGCCCCGTTCCGTGTGGGCGTCGCGCCACCCCTGAAGCCGGCTGTGGCCGACGTCCATGTCGAGCGGTCCGGTGATCGTCCCGACGGTGGTACGCCCCTGCCCGAGCAGATACCGCACGGCCTGCGCCGCCCCGCCGGCATTGTCGGAGCGGACATGGCTGAGGGACTCGGCGGGCGTGCGCCGTCCCGCGAGGACGGTCGGAATCTGCAACTTCTCCAGGAGCGCGGGCAGCGGGTCGTCGCGGTGGACCGAGACCAGCAGCACGCCGTCGACCCGGTGCGCCTCCACGAACCGGGTCAGCCGGTCGAGTTCGCGCTCATTGCGTACGAGAATCAAAAGCAACTGCATCTCGGTGTCGGCGAGTTCCGTGCTCACCCCGCGGATGACGGCGGAGAAGTACGGCTCCGAGGCCAGCCGGCTCTCCGACTCGGGGATCACCAGCGCGATGCTGTCGGTCCGGCTGGTGACCAGGCTGCGGGCGGCCGGATTCGGTACGTAGTTGAGTTCCGCGACGGCCGCCTCGACCGCGGCCCTGGCCTTCGCGCTCACACCCGGGGAGCCGTTGACCACCCGGGAAACCGTCCCCCTGCCCACGCCCGCCAGCTGGGCGACGGCTTCAAGGGTTGGCCTCCGGCCTGGGCGTTTACGGCTGCTCATCACGTCTCCTGACTCTCGCTCCCGGTGCTGCCCCGAAGCGCTCACCAGGAGATTGTGCCGCGTGACCGGCATCCAAACGGCAAGGGACCACCGTCCGGACACATTCACGCAACGGAACCGACTTCGGCTCTTGACACGGCCCGGTATCTGCGGAGAGTCTTCCACAACCCGTTGGGAGCGCTCCCAGTTTTGATCGGAACGGGTCTCTCATCCAGTCGACCGTGAGCCGCAGCAGGCGCGCGCCTGAGCGCCGCTGCTAGGAGGAAGCATGGGCACCGCCCGTAATCGCTTCGGTTCCACCCTCGCATCCGTTACCGCGGCTGCAGTGTCCCTCGTCCTCGTCGCCGGCTGCGGAAGCGGCGACGACACGGGCAAGGCGCGCACCAAGGACGGCAAGACCGTCATCAGCATGGGCCTGTTCGGGGTCATGGGCTTCAAGGAGACCGATCTGCTGGACCGCTACATGAAGGAGAACCCCGGCATCCTGATCGAGGCCGATGTGGCCGGTGACGAGCAGACCTACTACACCGCGCTGCAGACCCACCTCGCCGCGGGCAGCGGTCTGAAGGACATTCAGGGCATAGAGATCGGCCGAGCCAAGGAACTGGTGGACACCCGGGCCGACAAGTTCGCCGATCTGTCCAAGACCGGCAACCTCGATCACTTCCTGCCGTGGAAGTCGAACCAGGTCACCACCGGCGACGGCAAGCTGCTGGGCCTGGGCACGGACATCGGTCCGATGGCCGTGTGTTACCGCAAGGACCTCTTCGAGCAGGCCGGTCTGCCGACCGACCGCGCGGAGGTGGCGAAGCTGTGGGAGGGGGACTGGTCGAAGTACGTGGACGTCGGCCGGGACTTCAAGAAGCAGTCCAAGGACACCAAGGTCTCCTTCATGGACAGCTCCAGCGGGCTGTTCAACGCGATGATCTACGGCGATGAGAAGCAGTTCTACGACAAGGACGGCAAGCTCATCTACCAGGACAACCCGGTCGTCAAGGACGCCTGGAGCCTGGCGTCGGACGCCGCGGAGTCCGGACTCACCGCCAAGCTGCGCCAGTTCCAGCCGGGCTGGGATCCGGGACTGTCCAACAGCACCTTCGCCACCACCGTCTGCCCGGCCTGGATGCTCGCCCACATCAGCGAGAAGGCCGGTCCCGCGAACAAGGGCAAGTGGGATGTCGCCAAGGCCCCCAAGGGTGCCAACTGGGGCGGCTCGTTCCTCGGTGTGATGGAGAGCAGCCCGGTCAAGGAAGAGGCCAAGAAGCTCGTCGCCTGGCTGAGCGCGCCCGAGCAGCAGGCGTACATCTTCGAGAAGCTCGGCAACTTCCCGTCCTCGAAGACGGCGCTCGACATGCCCGCCGTCGCCAACGGCACCTCCGCGTACTTCAACAACGCGCCGATCGGCCAGATCTTCGGTGACGCGGCGAAGGAGATCCCGGACGAGCAGATCCTCGGGCGCAAGGACGGCTCGATCAAGGACACCTTCTCGGCGGGCCTGCAGCTGATCGAGGCGCAGGGCAAGAGCCCCGACGAGGCGTGGAAGACCACGGACGAGCGCATCCAGAAGCTGGCGCGCTGACCTGACGTGCGACCGTCCGGCGGCCGGCGTCCCTCAGCCGGCCCGGCCGCCCGGACGGCCACGCGTCCCACTCTCCCGGCCTGCATACGGGTCATCCGCTCACGGATCACGTGCTCACCGCCTCACCGGATCACCGATCACCGCCTCACCGATCACTCCACGGAAGGAAGCCCGCGTGGCCACCTCCACCCCGGCAGCCCCCACGGGCGGGCAGCCGCACCCTGCTTCAGCCGGACTCTCCGGGAAGGGCGGCGCAGGCCGCGGCGGGGATCCCCGGCAGTCGCGGCGCAATATCCTCCACCGCCTGGACCTCGGAGCGGTGCCGTACGCCTTCATCGCCCCGTTCTTCCTCATCTTCGGCGCCTTCGGCTTCTACCCGCTGCTCTACACGTTCTGGATCTCGCTGCACCGCGTCGAACTCTCCTCGATGGACATGATGGAGTGGCGTGGCTTCGCCAACTTCACGGAACTCTTCGAGGACGACCGGTTCTGGAACGCGCTGAGCAACACCTTCACCATCGGCGTCATCTCCACCGTGCCGCAGCTGCTGATGGCCCTCGGGCTGGCGCATCTGCTCAACTACCGGCTTCGCGGTTCGGTCTTCTTCCGGGTTGCCGTCCTGACTCCGTACGCGACCTCCATAGCCGCCGCCGCGCTGGTCTTCACCATGCTCTTCGAGCGCGACTTCGGCATGATCAACTGGGTTCTCGGCTTCTTCGGCGTCGACAGCCTCGACTGGGAGAGCCAGAAGTGGCCCGCCCAGCTCGCCATCTCCTCCATCGTGATCTGGCGCTGGACCGGCTACAACGCCCTGCTCTATCTGGCCGCCATGCAGGCCATCCCGAGGGACCTCTACGAGGCCGCGGCCATCGACGGTGCCTCGCGCTGGCAGCAGTTCCGCACCGTGACCGTCCCCGGTATCAGCGCGACGATCATCTTCACGATCGTGCTGTCCACGATCGGCGCCACCCAGCTCTTCGGTGAGCCGCTGATCTTCGGCCAGGGCCCCAACGGCATCAGCGGCGGCGCCGACAACCAGTACCAGACGCTGGGGCTGCTGCTCTACGAAGAGGGCTGGAAGAACTACCAGATGGGGCGGGCGTCGGCCATCGCCTGGGCCATGTTCCTCATCCTCATCCTCGTCTTCGTCCTGCAGCGCGTCATCGCGCGCTTCACGTCCCGTACGTCCTGACCAGGGAGCAGCAGCCCCATGACCACCGATATCGCACAGGTCCGGGTGGACGCGCGTGACCGGACTCCCCAATCACCGCCGCCCGTCCGGCGCCGCTTCGGCCGCATGCTGCGTCCGGGCGCGGGCCGTCAGCACCACGCGGGCCCCCTCGCCTATCTCCTCCTCGGCTTCGCCGCGCTGGTCTCCCTCTTTCCGCTGTACTGGACGATGGTGGCCGCCTCCACCGACAACACCCGGGTCTCCCAGACCCCGCCGCCGTTCCTGCCGGGCCCGAACCTGTTCAAGAACCTCGCCACGGCGTGGCAGGACGCCGCGATGGGCCGGGCGATGGCCAACAGCCTGATCGTCGCGGGCGTGATCGCACTCTCGACGGTGTTCTTCGCGACCCTCGCCGGCTTCGCCTTCGCCAAACTCCGCTTCAAGGGCCGCAATCTCCTGTTGCTGCTGGTCATCGGCACGATGATGGTGCCGCCGCAGCTCGGGGTGGTCCCGCTGTTCATGATGATGGCCGACCTCGGCTGGGGACAGTCACTGCCCTCCGTCATCTTCCCGACGCTGGTCAGCGCCGTCGGCGTGTTCTTCATGCGCCAGTACCTGAAGGAAGCCCTGCCCGACGAACTCATCGAGGCGGGGCGGCTGGACGGCGCGCACTCCCTGCGGATCTTCTGGAGCATCGTCCTGCCGATAGCCCGGCCCCCGATGGCCGTGCTGTTCATGATCACTTTTGTGCACTCCTGGAACGACTTCTTCTGGCCCTTCATCGCCCTGGACATGACCAACCCGACCGTTCCTGTGGCCCTCACGCAGCTCAGCGCCGGCTATGTACGGGACCAGTCGGTGATCATGGCCGGCGCGCTGCTCGGCACGCTGCCGCTGCTGGCGATGTTCATCGTCTTCGGCCGCCAGATCGTCGGCGGCATCATGCAGGGCGCCGTCAAGGGCTGACGGGCCGACCAGGGCCGACGGGCCGACGGGGCGACGAGAACTGACTCCCCGTCACCATCCCTGCGACACACCGTTGTACGTACACCGTTCGAGATATGCGGAAGGACCCTTGTGGCCACCTCAGCACCCACCACCGGGCGAGCCCTGGACCCTGCGGCACCCCTGAGCTTCCCGCCCGATTTCCTCTGGGGCACCGCGACCGCCGCGTACCAGATCGAAGGCGCCGCCCAGGAGGACGGCCGTACCCCGTCCATCTGGGACGTCTACTCCCACACTCCGGGGCGGGTACGCAACGGCGACACCGGTGACATCGCCACCGACCACTACCACCGCTGGCGCGACGATGTCGAGATCATGTCCGGCCTGGGCGTCGGCGCGTACCGCTTCTCGGTGTCCTGGCCCCGGGTCCAGCCCACCGGGCGCGGTCCCGTCTCCGCCAAGGGCCTGGACTTCTACCGCCGGCTGACGGACGGACTGCTGGAGAAGGGGATCCAGCCGGTCGTCACCCTCTACCACTGGGACCTGCCCCAGCACCTGGAGGACGCCGGGGGCTGGCCCGAGCGCGACACCAGCTACCGCTTCGCCGAGTACGCGGGCCTCGTCGCCGACGCGCTGGGGGACCGGGTGAAGACCTGGACCACCCTCAACGAGCCGTGGTGCAGCGCCTTTCTCGGGTACGGCTCCGGCGTGCACGCGCCCGGCCGTACCGACCCGGCCGACTCCCTGCGGGCGGCCCACCATCTCAACCTCGGCCACGGTCTCGCGGTCCAGGCGCTGCGCGAGCGGCTGCCGGCCACCACGCAGGTCTCCGTCACGCTCAATCTGCATCACGTACGGCCGCTGACCGAGAGCCCGGCGGACGTCGACGCGGCCCGCCGTATCGACGGCACGGCCAACCGGGTCTTCACCGGCCCCATGCTGACCGGCGGCTACCCGGCCGATGTCCTGGAGGACACCGCGGCGATCACCGACTGGTCGTTCGTCCGGGACGGCGACACCGCGCTCATCCACCAGCCGCTCGACTTCCTCGGCGTCAACTACTACTCACCGACGCTCGTCTCCCACCACTCGGGACCGTCCGTCCACGGGTCCGACGGACACGGCGCGAGCGACCACAGCCCCTGGCCGGGGGCGGACCGGGTCGCCTTCCACCAGACGCCCGGCGACCGGACCGCCATGGGCTGGACGATCGACCCGAGCGGGTTCTACGAGCTGCTGATGCGCGTACGGCAGGACCATCCCGACCTGCCCGTGATGATCACCGAGAACGGAGCGGCCTTCGACGACTACGCCGGCCCCGAGGGCGAGGTACGTGACCCGGAGCGGATCGCCTACCTGCGGGAACACCTCGCGGCCGTGCACCGGGCGATCGAGTCGGGGGCGGACATCCGCGGCTACTTCCTGTGGTCGCTGCTGGACAACTTCGAGTGGTCGTACGGCTACGGCAAGCGCTTCGGGACGGTGTACGTGGACTACGCGACCCAGCGCCGCATCCTCAAGTCCAGCGCCCACTGGTACGCGCGCCTGACCCGCAGCGGCAGCCTTCCGCAGGAGTGAGGAACCCCGGGCCGGCGCCCCGGACGCGGTCTCGTTCACGACGGGCGCGTCCGGGGCGCCGGTGCGGTGCGGGGCCGCGGCGGGGGTGGACAGGGGGACGGTGCTGTGCTGTTCTGCTCATGTCAATTACTACCCGGTCAATTCTGCGTTCCGTCCCCCCACCTCCCTCTTCAGCAAGAGGAGTTCGGATGCGAATCACCCACCGGGCCAGACCGGCAGGACGCCGGTCCAGGTCCGCTCTCGTGTGCGCCATGGCCATCGTGGCTTTCGTCCTCACCCTGGTGTCACCCTCGTCCGCCATGGCCGAGTCCAACGGCGGTCTGCGCATCATGCCGCTCGGCGACTCGATCACCGACGGCTTCAACGTTCCCGGCGGCTACCGGACCCGGCTCTGGCAGCGGGCCGCGGCCGATCACCGCGTCGACGACTTCGTCGGATCCCAGTTCAACGGACCGCCCGAGCTGGGCGACCACGACCACGAAGGCCACTCCGGCTGGCGTATCGAGCAGATCGACGCCCAGGCCACCGGCTGGGTCCAGGCCACCAAGCCCCGTACCGTACTGCTGCACATCGGCACCAACGACATCGCCCAGAACTACGACGTGGCGGGGGCGCCCGCGCGGCTGTCCGCGCTGATCGACCACATCACCGCCGCCGCGCCGGACGCCGACCTGTTCGTCACCAACATCATCCCGTTCAGCGACGCCAACCTGGAGGAACGGGCACGGCCGTACAACGCGGCGGTGCCCGGTGTCGTCGCTCAATGGGCGAACCAGGGACGCAAGGTCCACTTCATCGACATGCACAGCGCCCTCGGCGTCGCGGACCTCGCCGACGGCGTCCATCCCAACGCCGGTGGCTACGCCAAGATGGCCGACCGGTGGTACGAGACCCTGCGTACCGGCCCCTGGATCTGACGGCCGGTCCGTGCCCGCGGCGCATTGGACGAGCACGGCGCGCCGCGTGAGCACGGCGCGCCGCCCGAGCCGCGCCCGCCTGACACCATCGCGGAAGGAACCCGTACCGCCCGGCGCACCCAGCGCCGGGCGGTACCGGGCCCACCGCGGGTCGGGAAGCCACTGAGCGAAGGGCTGGGCGCACGTGCCGGACAACCAGGAGCGCGGGGCGGACGTCCTCGTCATCGGAGCCGGCGTGGCGGGCCTGGCCTGTGCCACCGATCTCAGCGGGGCGGGACTGTCGGTACGCGTCCTGGAAGCCTCGGACGCCGTCGGCGGCCGGATGCGGACCGACCGGCACGAAGGCTTCCTGCTGGACCGCGGTTTCCAGGTCTTCAACACCTCCTACCCCCAGGTGAAGCGGCGCCTGAATCTGCGCGCACTGCGCCTGCGGCCCTTCACCCCCGGCGCGCTCGTCCACACCGACCACGGCCGGCTGCGGTTCACGGACCCCACCCGGCGCCCGCGCGCCGCCGCCGCCCTGCTCCCCGGGAAGCTCGCGGGGGGCCGTGATCTGCTGGCGCTCGGGCTGCTGACCGCACGCGACATGCTCGGCCCGGTGGGCGGGCTGAAGCGGCGGGAGGACCGTACGACCCTGACCGCACTCGCCGACGCGGGAATCTCACCCGATCTGGTCGAGACGTTCTTCAGGCCGTTCCTCTCCGGTGTGTTCCTGGAGGACGAGCTGGAGACCTCCTCGCGCTTCTTCCATCTCGTGTGGCGCAGCATGCTGCGCGGCAGCCTCTGTCTGCCCGCGGCCGGCATCGGGGCGGTGCCCGCCCAGCTGGCCGACCGGCTGCCCCCGGGAACGGTCAGCACACGGACGCCCGTTCGCTCGCTCACGGATTCCGGCGTCCTGGCCGTCGACGGTACGCACTGGGAGGCGGGCACCGTCGTGGTGGCGACCGGCCCCCGGGCGGCGGCGGAACTGCTCCCCGGGCTGGACATCCCGGACACCCGCACCGTGACGACGTACTACCACGCGGCCCCCGCCGCGCCGCTGCGCGAGCCGACCATCCTTGTCGACGCCCGCCGCCGGTTCCTGAACACCTGTGTGATCAGCGAGGTCGTGCCCAGCAGCGCGCCGGCCGGCCGGGCTCTTGTCTCCACCTCCGTGCTCGGCCCCGACCGGCCGGGCCGGGAGGCCGCGCTCCGTACCGACCTGGCCGATGCCTACGGCGCCGACACCGGCGGGTGGGAGCCGCTCGCCACGTACACCGTCGAGGACGCCCTGCCCGCCATGCTCCCGCCGTGGCCGCTGTCCAGGCCCACCCGGTTCGCCCCGGGGCGCTATGTGTGCGGCGACCATCGCGCCACCGGCTCCGTGCAGGGAGCGCTCGCTTCGGGGGCCCGCGCCGCCCGCGAGGTCCTGGCGGAGACGGCCCGCCCCGGTGCGGTGTTCTGAGGACCACCGACGGTACGGCTCCCCGGGAGGCAGCCGCGACCGCCTCCCGGGGAACGACGGAACGGTCAGCAGATGCGCGGCAGTTGCTCGCCCAGCGGGACATCCACGACCCGGGTGCCGCCGAGGCCGGTACTCGCCACGACGATGCCGGGATGGTCCGCCGTGCAGGTACCGATCGCCACCGCCCCGATGCCCTGGGGATGCGCGCGCATCGCCGCGAGCACCGCGTCGGCGTGCTGCGGGGGCACGAACGCCACGAGCTTGCCCTCGTTGGCCACGTACAGCGGATCGAGACCGAGCAGGGCGCAGGCGTTGGCGACCGCCTCCGGCACCGGCAGCGCCCGCTCCCGGAGGGTGACGCCGACCCCGGCGGCCGACGCGATCTCGTTCAGCGAGGTCGCCAGGCCGCCGCGGGTCGGATCCCGCAGTACGTGCAGATCGGCGCAGACGCCCAGCATGGCCCGGACGAGCGAGGCCAGCGGCGCCGTGTCGCTCTCGATCTCCACCCCGAACTCCAGGCCCTCGCGGACGCTCATGATGGCCACGCCGTGCACCCCGATCGGGCCGCTCACGATGACCACATCGCCCGGCGCGGCGCGCTGCGGCCGGATGTCGATGCCGTCGGGGATCAGCCCGACGCCCGCGGTGTTGATGAAGATGCCGTCGCCGTGACCGGCGTCCACGACCTTCGTGTCGCCCGTGGCGATGACCACGTCCGCGGCCCTGGCGGCGGCTCCGAGCGCGTCGGCCACCCGGCCGACCGTGGCGAGTTCGATGCCCTCCTCCAGGATGAAACCGCAGGACAGATAGGCGGGACGGGCGCCCATCATCGCCAGGTCGTTCACGGTTCCGTTGACCGCGAGATCGCCGATGCTGCCGCCGGGGAAGAACAGCGGGCGCACGACGTACGAGTCGGTGGAGAAGGCGAGCCGCGCTCCGCCGAGGGTGAAGACCGCGGAGTCGCCGAGCTCCGCCAGGTGCTCGCTGCGGAACGCCGGGGCGAAGAGATGCTCGACGAGTTCGGCGGACAGCTGTCCGCCGCCGCCGTGTCCCATGACGACCCGCTGATGGTCACGGAGCGGGGCGGGACAGGTCCACCCGGAGAAGTCGGGGGCGGCGGGCCGCGTTCCCGGCAGCACGCCGTCCACCTCGCGGATCCCGGTCGACTCAGCCAACGGAGGTCACCTCTTCCTGCGTACCGGCGGTGCCCGCCGTGCCCGGTGTGTCCAGCCTGCGGTACAGGTAGTACGCGGCGCAGGCGCCCTCGCTCGACACCATCGTGGCGCCGAGCGGATTGCGCGGGGTGCAGGACGTGCCGAACGCCTCGCACTCGTGCGGTTTGATCAGCCCCTGGAGCACCTCGCCGCTGCGGCAGACGGTGGACTCCTCCGTACGGATGCCGGTCACCGAGAAGCGGTGCTCCGCGTCGTACCGGCGGTACTTGGGAGACAGCCGCCAGCCGCTGGCCGGGATCATGCCGATGCCGCGCCAGGCCCGGTCGGTGACCTCGAAGACGTCCTCCAGCATGGCCCTGGCCGCCGGGCTTCCCTCCGCCGTGACGGCCCTGGGGTAGGCGTTCTCGACGGTGTGCTCGCCGGCCTCCAGCTGGCGGACGGTGCGACGGATGCCCTCCAGGATGTCCAGCGGTTCGAAGCCGGTCACGACAATGGGCACGCGATGGCGCTCGGCGAGTTCGGGATACTCGCCGATCCCCATCACGGTGCAGACATGGCCGGCGGCAAGGAACGCCTGGACCCGGCAGTCGGGCGCGTTCATGATGGCGTCGATCGCCGGAGGCACGCGTACGTGCGACACCAGCAGGCTGAAGTTCTCGATGCCGAGCTTCCTGGCCTGGTAGACGGTCATCGCGTTGGGCGGGGCCGTCGTCTCGAACCCGATGCCGAAGAAGACCACCTGACGGTCCGGATTCTCCCGGGCGATCTTGAGCGCGTCGAGCGGCGAGTAGACCACCCGTACGTCCGCTCCCTCGCTCTTGACCTTGAACAGATCCCGGCCGCTGCCCGGCACCCGGAGCATGTCGCCGAAGGAGCAGAAGATCACGTCGGGACGGGAGGCGATCTCCAGCGCCTTGTCGATGGTCTCCAGCGGGGTCACGCAGACCGGGCAGCCGGGGCCGTGGATGAGTTCGACGTCGTCAGGGAGCAGTTGGTCGATGCCATGGCGGATGATCGTGTGGGTCTGGCCGCCGCAGACCTCCATCAGGGCCCAAGGACGGGTGACGGTGGCCCGGATGTCGTCGAAGAGCCGCGCGGCCAGATCGGGATCGCTGAATTCGTCGAGATACTTCATCGTCGGTTCTCCTTCGGGATATCGGGCTTCGGGGGCGTGGTGCCGGCGGGACGGTCGGCGCCGGCCTCCTTCGCGGCCCGGCCCCACGCGTCTCCGAACTCCTCCTCCAGGACGCCCAGATTCGCGAACAGCTCCAGCGTCCGCTTCGCGGACTCCTCGTCCAGCCGCTGGAGGGCGAAGCCGACATGCACGATCGCGTAGTCGCCGATCTTCATCTCCGGCACGTACTCCAGACAGACGTCCTTGACGACGCCACCGAAGTCGACGTGTGCCATCCGGGTGCCGTCGCGTTCCTCGATGTCCAGTACTCTGCCGGGCACGGCAAGGCACATGGCTCCTCCTTCACCAGGTCGTTGAGTCGTTGCGTCGTTCAGCGCGTGGTACCGGACGGGGCCGCCGCCCGAGCCGCTAGACCCGGGCGGCCACCATCAACTGGCCCAGCGCCAGGCCGCCGTCGTTCGGTGGCACCCTGCGGTGCCGCAGTACGGTGAACGCGTCGTCCTCCAGCCGCTCCGCGCAGCCGTCGGTCAGCAGGGCGTTGCAGAACACCCCGCCGGTCAGCGCGACCGTGGCCAGGCCCGTACGGTCACGGGCCGCCCGGCACACGTCGTGCACCAGAGCGACTACCGCGCCGTGGAAGCGCGCGGCCACCGTCGCGGCGTCCACGCCCGCCCGTATGTCGTCGACGGCGGCCGCCAGGACCGGCGCCGGGTCGGCCACCAGCGCCGCACGGTCCGCCGGCCCCGCGGGCAGCAGGGCGAACCGGTAGCTCTCCCGCCGCCCGTCGGCCCTTGTCTCCCCGGCCGCCACCGCGGCGCTCTCCAGTTCCATCGCCGCCTGGGCCTCGTACTCCACGCGGTGGCACACGCCGGCGAGCGACGCGACGGCGTCGAACAGCCGCCCCATGCTGGACGTGGGCACGCAGTTGAAGCCCCGCTCGAACTGCCGCTCCAGCAGCCGCCGTTCACCCGGGGCGCAGGCGGCGACGCACGGCAGGTCGTCGGACCAGGGCAGGCCCGCCGCGCGCAGATGGGACAGTGCCATGCGGTAGGGGTTCCGTACGGCGGAGTCGCCACCCGGCAGCGGGACATACGCCAGATGGGCGAACCGCCGGAAACCGTCGTAGTCCGCGAGCAGTACCTCGCCGCCCCAGACCGCGCCGTCGTCGCCGTAGCCGGTGCCGTCGAAAGCCACCCCGATCACGGGGGCCGAGCCGTCCAGGCCGTGCTCGGCCATCGTGGACGCCACATGCGCGTGATGGTGCTGTACGCGGCGCACCGGGCGGCCCGCCGCGTGGCGGCCGGCCCACTGGCCGGAGCGGTAGCCCGGGTGCCGGTCCGCGACCAGCACCCGGGGGGTGACCGAGGCCAGCGCCGACAGATGCGCCACGGCGGTCTCGAAGGCGGTGAGGGTCGCGAGGTCGTCCATGTCGCCGACATGGGCGGACAGCCAGGCGTATCCGCCCTCCGCGACACAGAAGGTGTTCTTGAGGTCCCCGCCGACGGCGAGCGCCGGCTCCACGGGAAGGGGCAGAGCGACCGGCATCGGGGCGTAGCCGCGGGACCGGCGCACCGGAAGCTCCTGCCCGGCACAGATCCGTACCACCGAGTCGTCGCACGGTACGTGCACCGGCCGGTCGTGCGTCAGCCAGGCGTCCGCCAGCCCTTCGAGCCGGCGCAGCGCCTCCTCGTCGTCGGTGACGAGGGGCTCGCCGGAGCGGTTGCCGCTGGTCATCACGAGGACGGGCGGGCCCGCCGGATCGCCGGGCAGGCCCAGCAGCAGGTGATGGACGGGGGTGTACGGCATCAGGACACCGAGATCGGGACTGCCGGGTGCCACGCCGTCCGCGATCAGGGACGCGCCGTGGGACCGGCGCCGCAGCAGTACGACGGGCCGGCGCCGGCCGAGCAGCAGGTCGCGTTCCTCCGGGCCGGTGAAGGCCAGCCGTTCCACCGTCTCCAGCGAGTCGGCCATCACGGCGAACGGCTTCGCGCCACGGTTCTTGCGCGCGCGCAGGGTCCGTACGGCGACGGGGTCGGAGGCGTCACAGGCGAGGTGATAGCCGCCGAGCCCCTTGACCGCGACGACGGCGCCCGCGGCGAGCAGCCGGCGGGCCCCGGTCAGGGCGTCCTCGCCGGTCGGCCGGGCAGCGGCGGCGGGGCCGGACGGGCCGGTGACGAGAGTGAGCCGGGGGCCGCAGGCGTGACAGGCGACCGGCTGGGCATGGAAGCGGCGGTCGGCGGGGTTCTCGTACTCGCGCGCGCAGTCGGCGCAGAGCGGGAAACCGGCCATGGTGGTCCGTGCCCGGTCGTACGGCAGTCCGGTGACGACGGTGAACCGGGGCCCGCAGTGGGTGCAGCTGATGAAGGGATGCCGGTAGCGGCGGTCGGCCGGGTCGGCCAGCTCGTAGAGACAGTCCGCGCAGGTCGCCATGTCGGGGGAGACCAGGGTGCGGCCGGTTCCGCCGGCCGAGGGACGGATGATGAACCCGCTGCCCCCGGTGGCCGGCACCGTGCTGTGGCGGACGGATTCCACGACGGCGAGCGGCGGCGCGCCGGTGGCCAGGCGCGCGCAGAACGCCGCCACGCCGGGGCCAGGTCCCTCCACCTCCGTCTCGACACCGTCGGCGTTGTTGGTGACCCAGCCCGTCAGGCCCAGCTCACGGGCGAGCGTGTAGACGAACGGACGGAAGCCGACGCCCTGGACGACGCCGCGCACCACGACGCGACGGCGCTCGGGCACGGAGCCGGTGACCGGTCGGCTCATGGCGCCTCTGCCGCCCCGCGTACGGCGGACGCGGGGTGTTCGTGGCCGCCGTGGCCCTCTTCGTCGTCGTGATGGTGGTGCAGATACCGCTCGTGCTGACCGGCTAGCACGGGCTGATGGACCGGGACTCCGTCGGCGCACCCGAGGATGAAGGCCAGCAGCTCGTCGACACCGCTGCCGGTGCGCGCCGACGTCTCCAGCACCGGCACCCCCGGATTCACCTGCTGTACGTTCCGGTGGAACGCCTCGCTGTCGAACTCGACGGCCTCCGCGATATCGGTCTTCGTGATGACCACGAGATGGGCGAGGCCGAACGCCGTGGGGTACTTGAGCGGCTTGTCCTCCCCCTCGGTGACCGAGCCCAGCACGATCCGCAGGCTCTCCCCGATGTCGTACGACGCGGGACACACCAGATTGCCGACGTTCTCGACGAAGAGCACCCGGGTGTCCTCGGGGAGCCAGCCGTCCAGATGCCCGCGCAGCATGCCGGCCTCCAGATGGCAGAGCCCGTCGGTGAGCACCTGCTTGACGGGCGCCCCGGCGCGCGCCAGGCGCCGCGCGTCGTTCTCGGTGGCCAGATCGGCGGTCACCGCGGCGACGGACGTTCCCGCCGCGACGAACCGGGCGAGCAGCAGCTCCAGCAGGGCCGTCTTGCCACTGCCAGGACTGGACAGCAGATTCACCTCCGCCGTGCCCCGGGCGGCCAGATGCTCGCGCAGCTGCAGGGCACTGGCGTCGTTCTTGGCCAGGACGGCCTGACGCAGATCAACGACTCGGCACATGGCTTGCCTCCTCGGGCGTACCCCGATCGTCTCCGTTGACCGGACGGGCCGCATCCGAGGGATCCGCGAGGACGACCTCGGCGATCTCCAGTTCCCGTCCCGACAGCAGCTCGTCCAGCGGCCGCGCACAGGCGTCGCACCACAGCAGGGGCGGCATGCCGACGTCACTCTCCCGGCCGCATCCGGCGCAGCGGGCCCGGCCGGGGACGGTGTCCACGTCCAGCCGGGCCCCGGCGAGCACGGTGCCCTCGCTCGCCAGGCCGAAGGAGAACCGGAGCGCTTCGGGTACCACGCCCGCCAGTTCGCCGATCCGCAGCCGCAGGGACGTGACCCGGCCGCCGCCGTTGGTCCGGACGGCTTCCTCCACCTGGGCGACCACAGCGGTGGCGATGGACAGTTCGTGCACGGGACTCACCTCGCTCCGGTGACATACGCGGTACGCGCGCCGCCCCGGCCGCACCCGGCCCGGACGGCGCCCGACGGCTGGCCCGGCCCGGCCGGGGTGGTTAGCGTGGAAAAGGGACGAGCGGCACCGTCGCACGGCCACGTCAGGAGACCGAGGCCATGACGACGAACGACACCGGACCACGCGCGCTGATGACCCCCGTCATCCTGCTGCTGCTCGCCGAGCGGCGAGGACACGGGTACGAGCTGACCCAGCGTCTGGGCGCCTTCGGCTGGGCCGAGGCCGAGTCCGCGCATGTGTACCGGCTGCTGCGCGGTATGGAGAAGTGCGGTCAGATCACCTCCCAGTGGCGGGCTTCGGCGTCCGGACCGGCTCGTCGCGAGTACGAGATCACCCCGGCGGGATCGATGAGTCTCGCGCTGTCGTTCGTCCGGCTGGGTGAGCTGCACAGCACGTTGCATCTGTTCCTGGAGCGCTACATCCAGTTGAACGGCCCTGACCTCGCCGGCAGCGACGCACGACCGCTGTCCGGGCATCCGCCCGCCACGGGATCCGTGTGACCGTGGCGGGTCCTGGCGCGGCGTCATCAGCCGGCCCGTTCCGTATCCGGGTTCGCGTCCGGCGTCGGATCCGTCGTCACATCCGGCGCATCCGCAGATAGCGGCGCAGGTCCGGTACGTTCTTCGCCGACCCGTACGCCACTCCGGCCGCGGCCACTCCGGCGCAGACCCACAGCCATGTCAGGTCCGAGTCCTTCGTGTGGTGGTGGTGCGTTCCCTTCATCAGCGAGTGCATGCGGCTCATCTCCTTCGTCTTCTGTGGTGACCAGGCCGAGGACCAGATCCACCGCCGGTTCGACGGCGGTGGCCACCGGCTCGCTCAGCCCGATGCCCTCCTCCGTGGTGAGCGGCTGGCAGCCCACGACCAGAATGTGTTCGGGGAGAGTGCCGCCCGCCTGGGCGTGCAGTTCCCCGACGAGGCGCAGCACCGCCGCCGGGTCCATGCCGTGCCCGTCCAGCTGGGCGGGCGACACGGGTCCGGTGCCGGCGGCGGGATCGGCGGGGTCGACATCGATCACGTACACGGTGCCGGGGGCGGCGCCGCGGTCGACCGTGTCGACGAGAACGAGCCTGCGGTAGCCGTCGAGCAGCCGGTACGCGAGATGGACGCCCCGGATGCCCGCGTCCATCACGTCGACCCCGGGCGGCAGCGGCCGTCCGGTCAGCCGGCGGACGGCCTCGACGCCGAACCCGTCGTCGCCGAGGAAGATATTGCCGATGCCCGCGACCAGGGTCCTGCCGTACGCGCGGTCCGGTGCGCCGCCGTGGAGCGGGACGGAGTCCATGTCAGGCCCCTCCTTCCGGCTCGGGCGCGGGGGCGTCGGCGGGATCGACCTCGTCGGGGCGGAAGTACAGGAACCGGCCCTGCTGACGGCGGACATCGATGCCCGGATCCCCGTCGACGGTGACCGCGATATGGGTCTCGCCGTCGAAGTCCTGGAGCACCGCCTCGACCGTCGCCGTACGGCCCGCCAGAAAGATGTCCTGGGCGTCGGACCGGCGCAGCCCCGGCCGCAGTACGACCCGGCTGCCCACCCCGAGCAGCTGCCCGTCGACGGACACGGTGTCCTGTCCCGGCGCGCTCATCGCGTCCTGGGCGGGGTCCCACCAGGGCAGCCCGGGACCGGTGGGCAGCCGCAGGCCGGCGGACGGCGCCGCTGCGCCCCGGTCAGGATCCGGGTCCGGCACCGGCTGCCGCCACGGCTCGCCCGTGCTGTCGCTCCCGACGTCGCCGCCGACGCCGCCGCCGGCCTCGCCGGTCACCTCGCGCAGACCGCGGATCGCGCCGTGCAGGCGCTCCATGACCTCGGCCGGCATGCCGTCGACCAGATCGATCACTTCGGCGGCGCGTGCGTCCGTCCCGCGCGCTTCGCGCTTCTCCCGATCGGTGAGCGCGGCGGTCCGCAGCGAGAGGATCTCGTCGATCTCGGTGGCGTCGTAGAGCGGACCCGGGCTCTCCGCGGCGACCGAGGGGTGGTCTTCGAGAATGATCGGGGAGGACAGCAGTACGTCGTCGCGGCCCTCGCCACAGGCCAGCACCGGCCAGGTGTGTTCATTGCGGCAGGTACGCGCGGCGGGCTTCGCCCACTCCGGCGGGTCCGTCATCGACAGGAACCGTCCGCCGGGCAGTCCCAGCAGCAGGTGCGCCCCGATCAGGCTGTGGGGCAGGGCCGCTTCGCGGTCGGCGCTCTCCCGCCGGTCCGGCGCCCAGCCCGACACGTTCCGTACCGTTGCGGTCAGCCGCAGCGCCCCGTACGGTCCCGGCAGCGGCTCGGTGGCCAGCAGGATCTCGCCCGCCAGCGGCCGGGAGCGCCGCACCAGACGTCCGACGACATGTCCCGCGCCGTCGTGGACCGGCTCGTGCTCCACCCCGCCCGGCCGGTCGAACCGTACCGTGTGCCCTTCCCCGGCGAGCCGGTCGAGCGGCACCTCGCACTCGATCCGCTCCTCTCCGCCCTCGTCCCAGGGCACCAGCACCCGGTCGGCGAGTTCGAGTTCCGGTACCTCGCTCCAGCCCTCGCCGTCCCGCGAGGGGCACTCGACCGTACGGCGCCGCACCTGCAGGAAGCGCAGTTCGGCCAGGAGCCGGTCGGCCCGACGGGGTTCCAGGAGGCATTCGGTGCGCTGCTCGGTGTGCTCGCCCTGCGCGTCCTGCCAGGAGGGCGGCACCAACACCCCGAACTGCCAGCGCAGTTGGTTCTTCCGTGCGGAGGCACGGTACGGATACAGCACATAGCCCTCGAAGAGCAGGGCGTCGGCGACCCGGCGGGCCTCGTTGAAGCCCCCCGTCACCCGGTCCGCGGTGTCCTCCGTCATGACCGCCCTCCCTGTCCGGTGCCGCCCGGCGCCGGCACACTGGCGGTACGCAGCAGTTCGTCGAAGGCCCGCTCCCACGAGGGCAGCGCCCGCTCCGAGCGGAAACGGCGCAGGGACTCCAGGGTGTCGTCACGGATCCGCAGCCATCCCGAACCGGGGAAGTACTGCTCGATCAGGTCCTGCCAGACCTTCACGGGCATGCGGAAATTGGCCTCCTTGTGCCAGGCGACGGGCTCCGCCGTGAAGCCACGGTCACCGGAGAAGACCGTGCCGGAGAACAGCAGCAGAAGCGGGATCTCGCCGTCCGCGAGAGCGCGGAAGTACTTGGCCGAGGCCACCTCCATGTCGTACGTGCAGGCCACCGGCAGCTCGATCTCGGTCGAGCCCGTGAACCCCGGTACGGTCACCGAGGCATGGGCGAACTGGAGCGGCTTGAGGGTGGTGCTCCAGCGCTCGGGCTCGCCGAAGAGGTCACCGAGCATCTCCACCTCGGCCGGTGCGTAGCGCCGCTGGACGGGCTCGATCCGGATCTGGCAGCGCAGCGCGACCGCGTGGATCCTCGCGTCGTCGGCCGCCTCGATGCGCAGCCGGAAGAGCAGGGTCGGCCCCGTGCCGAACGGCTCGGGCCGTGCGCCGACGCAGGAGAACGTCAGATCGGTCATCGCCCGCCCTCCTCGCCGCTCTCCCGGGCCTCGTCCCCGGTTTCGTTCCCGGTTTCGTCCCGGGTCTCGTCCCCGGACCGATCCGTCGCCTGCTGATCCGCGGCGGCTTCCCGGAGGTCCGCGTCCTTCGGCGGCCTGGCCTTCGCCCGGACCCGGGCGAAGAAGTCCGCCAGATCCGCACGGGCCTCGGCGCCGCCGTCGAACCCCTGCCAGTGCAGCCGCATCCGGCCCACCAGCTCGTAACAGGTGTCGACCGGCACCAGATAGCATTCACCGCTGCCCTCGCCGGTCCCGCCCGAGGCGCCGTCGGCGCCGCGTTCCCGCCGTACGAGCAGCGCCTCGGTGTCGGGTCGCAGCAGGCCGGCCAGGAGGCTGTGGCCGAGCACGTCCCGCCAGGTGTCCGGGTCCAGCTCGCTCTCCGTGGCACCCGCCGGGCTGGGGTAGAACGCGGCCAGCCGGTCCAGCTCGGAGTTACGGAAGAAGAACGCGAGCCCGACGGGGATCTGCAGCCGGTTCCAGCTCTCCTCGTCCAGGGTGAAGTCCGGGTCGGCCAGGTACCGGTCGGGCACCGCCCTGAAGTGGCCAGCGCCCGCGCCGGGACGGGTGAAGAGCAGATAGCAGCCGGTGCAGGCGCACATCAGCGACCGCTTCCGGGTGTCCACCAGATGCCGGTGTTCCTCGGTCAGGGGCTCCGCGCACAGCTCGCACCGCTCCTGAGCGGGCGGCGGGCGGCGGGTGAATCCGCGCAGCCCCGCCGGCGCGGACACGGCGGCCGGGCCCCCGGCGCCGGAGGCGCCCGCGATGCGGGCGGGCCGGGCGGTCATGGACCCGCCGCCAGCAGGATGCCGGGCAGCGCGACCCGTACGGATCCGTTCTCCTCCAGCAGCGGTACGGGCTCCAGATGGCCGCGCTCGCCCTGTCCGGCCCGGCGGATGTCGTACTCCGCCGCGCAGGACGGACAGCGCAGCTGTTCGCCGTCCACCGCGCCTTCGCCCAGCCGGCCCGCACACACCGGACAGTGGTCGCGGTACGCGTAGAGATTGCCGGGCAGCCGGACCAGCAGCAGCGAGGCGCCCGCCACGTCGCACACCACGCTCCGACCGTCGGCCGACGGCGGCGGACCCGGCAGCGGATGCCACTCGGCCGGAGCGTCCCCGGCCGGTACGGAGGCCGGAGCGGCCCCTGCGGGCGACGCACCGGTGGCGCCGTCCGGCGGCCCCGACATGATCTGGAGGAGCTTCGGCTGCGGAGTCTCCTCCACCACACCCTCGACCTCCACGAGCGAGATCTCGGGGGCGCGGCGGGCCACCGCCTCCTCGATCGTCCAGCGCACGGTCTGGGCGGAGGACGGGCACCCGTCGCAGCTGCCGCGCAGCCGCAGTCGCAGCGTCAGCCCGTCGGGCTCGCCGGCCGCGTCCGCGACTCCCGGCTCGATCCCGGCGATCTCCACATCGCCCGCGTGCGAGCCCAGGTACGGGCGGACCTCGTCCAGCGCCCGCCCCACCCTGGTCATCGTGGACTCGGGATGCAGATCGTGCAGGATCAGCAGTCCGCCGACGAGTTCGTCGCCGCCGAGCAGATCCAGCGGATCGGTGCCGTCCGGTGCGTCGCCCAGCAGCTCGACGACACGGGCCAGGCCGGTTCCGTAGAACTCGACGATGCTGCGCACGAGTTCGTCCGCGAGATCGCGTCCCGAGGGCCCCATCGACCTGCCGAGTTCGTCGAGCAGCGCGGCGATGTGCTCGCCGGCCTGCTGCTCCTTGGCCGTTGCTGCCATGTCACGGTGCCTTTCCTCCGGTGGGGACGGCCCCGGCATGGCGGCCGTCCCCTGGATTCCGTGGAACCTGCGGCGTGCGGTCAGCCCGCCAGCCCGCTCAGCCCGGTGGGCAGATGGGTCTGCTGGACCGTCCGGCCGCCGCCGACGTACATATGGACGCCGCAGGGCAGACACGGGTCGAAGCTGCGCACGGCCCGCATGATGTCGATGCCCTTGAACGTGTCCGGGGGGTTCTCCTCGAAGATCGGCGTGTTCTGCACCGCGTCCTCGTACGGGCCCGGCGTGCCGTAGGAGTCACGCACGCTGGCGTTCCACGGCGTCGGCGGGTACGGGTGGTAGTTGGCGATCTTGCCGTCCCTGATCACCATGTGGTGGGACAGCACCCCACGGACCGCCTCGGTGAACCCGACGCCGAGGCCCTCGTCGGGCACCTCGAAGCTCTCCCAGGTCTGGGTGTGGCCGGTGCGCACCTCCTCCATCGCCTGTTCGGCGAAGTGCAGGGCGGCGGCGGCCACGTACGCCTGGAAGTAGGTCCGCGCGCGGTTGCGCTCCAGGGTGTTGCTCCACCGGGGGATCCGCCACTCCAGGCTGACCTCGGGCTTGGTCATCGTGCGCGGCAGATTGATCTTGACGCTGTGCCCGGTCGCCTGCACATAGCCGCCGATGTCGACCAGCCCCGACAGGGCGGTGGACCACAGCCGGGCGAGGGGGCCGCCGCCGGTGTCCAGCGCGAGATGGTCCGTACCGTCGAACCAGCGCGGCGACATCACCCAGCTGTACTTGTCCGCGAAGTCACGCTTCTGCGGGGCGGGGATGGTGTGCTGGTTCCACGGGTGGCGGGGGTCGATCGGGTTGCCCAGCGGGTCGCGCTCGACGAACAGCTCCTGGCCAGCCCAGTCGTCGTAGTACGAGCTGCCGAGCAGGATCCGGATGCCGAGGTTGATGTCGACGAGATCGTTGGTGATCAGCTTGCCGTCGACGATGATGCCGGGCGTGACGAACATGCGCCGGCCCCACTCGGACATGTTCCGGTACGTGAAGTCGCAGTACTCCGGGTCGTTGAGGGCGCCCCAGCAGCCGAGCAGCACCCGGCGCCGGCCGACCTCCTCGTACCCGGGCAGCGCCTCGTAGAAGAAGTCGAACAGGTCGTCGTGGAGCGGGACGACGCGCTTCATGAACTCCACGTAGCGCATCAGCCGGGTCAGGTAGTCCGTGAACAGCTGGATGGTCGCCACGGTCCCGACGCCGCCCGGGTAGAGCGTGGAGGGGTGCACGTGCCGCCCCTCCATCAGGCAGAACATCTCCCGTGTGCTGCGGCTGACCTGGAGCGCCTCACGGTAGAACTCGCCCTCCAGCGGGTTCAGCGAGCGCATGATGTCGGCGATGGTGCGGTAGCCGTGGTCGGCCGCGTGGGGTGCCTCGGTGCGCTCGGCCAGCTCCAGGACACCGGGGTTGGTCTCGCGGACCATCTTCTCGCAGTAGTCCACCCCCACCAGGTTCTCCTGGAAGATGTTGTGGTCGAACATGAACTCCGCGGCCTCGCCGAGGTTGATGATCCACTCGCCGAGGTGCGGGGGCTTCACGCCGTACGCCATGTTCTGCGCGTACACCGAACACGTCGCGTGGTTGTCACCGCAGATACCGCAGATGCGGCTGGTGATGAAGTGCGCGTCCCGCGGGTCCTTGCCCCGCATGAAGACGCTGTAGCCGCGGAAGACGGACGACGTGCTGTAGCACTCGGCCACCCGCTTCTGCTTGAAGTCGATCTTCGTGTGGATGCCGAGGCTGCCCACGATCCGGGTGATCGGATCCCAGGACATCTCCATCAGGCCGTTGCCGTCCTCGGCTCGCTTCGTCGTCGGCGCCATGGGCTGCGCACCTTCCTCAACGGTGGGGGGACTCGTTCTGCTGCGACGACCCGTGGATCACCACGGGGGGTGGTAGCCGGTCAGCACCTTCTCGCTCTTGCGGCGCCACTTCGGTTCCTTGTCGACCGTCCTGGCCGTGACACCGCGCAGTCTGCGGATGACCTTTCCGTACGCGCCGCTGGCCGCCGCCGAGACATGACCGCCCGGGGGCTCGTCCATGAACGGCATGAACTTGTCGGGGAAGCCGGGCATCGTGCAGGCGATACAGATGCCGCCGACGTTGGGGCAGCCGCCGACTCCGTTGATCCAGCCGCGTTTGGGGACGTTGCACTTGACCACGGGGCCCCAGCAGCCGAGTTTCACCAGACACTGCGGCGAGTCGTACGCGGTCGCGAACTGGCCCTGCTCGTAGTAGCCGGCCCGGTCACATCCCTCGTGGACGGTCGCGCCGAACAGCCAGGTCGGGCGCAGCTGTTCGTCGAGCGGAATCATCGGCGCGGAGCCGGCGGCCTGGTAGAGCAGATACAGCAGGGTCTCCGACGCGTTGTCCGGGTGGACCGGGCAGCCGGGGATACAGACGATCGGGATGCCCGCGGTGGACTTCCAGTCCCAGCCCAGATAGTCGGGCACGCCCATCGCTCCGGTGGGATTGCCCTCCATGGCGTGGATCCCGCCGTAGGTGGCGCAGGTACCGATGGCCACCACGGCCAGTGCCTTGGGCGCGAGCCGGTCGATCCACTCGCTGGTGGTGATCGGCTGTCCGGTCTCGGGGTCGTCCCCGAATCCGCACCAGTAGCCTTCGCTCTTGATCGCCTCGTTCGGAATGGATCCCTCGATGACCAGGACGAAGGGTTCTATCTCCCCGCGCTCGGCCTTGAAGAACCATTCGATGAAGTTGTCGGCGCCCTGCACGGGGCCGCACTCGAAATCGATCAGGGGCCAGTGCACGGCCACCTTGGGCAGTCCTGGCAGAGCGCCGAGCGCGATTTCCTCGATGCTCGGCTGGGTGGCCGCGGTGAGCGACACGGAGTCGCCGTCGCAGCTCAGGCCCGCGTTGATCCAGAGAATATGGACCGTGGGGGTTTCTTCCGCGGTATCCATCATCCCCTCCTCGTTGGGGATTCCGGCGAGGCCCCGGAGAGGAGCGCGCGCACGATGTGAGGAGCTTCCCTACCTGGATATCCGACGCGGACGCGCCAGGTAAGTGCGAGATGGTCCTATGAACGCGGTGCGGGGGTGGCCACGCTCCGTGGTCCAGCGGCTCAGCGGCTCAGCGGAATTGCGGAATGATCAGATACAGCCCGTAGCCGACCGCTGCCGCACAGACGAGAAAACACAGTCCGGCGCCGGCCTTCGACAGCGTGGACGGCCGGTCGGTGTCCGCGGCGCTCCCCTCCCTCGACGCCAGGGCGCGGACGCCCAGCGAGAATACGATCACGACGCCCACGGTCGCCCCGAGGCTGATGACGACCACTTCCCCCAAGGAACTCCAGTTCAGATCCATGCGGCCCGCTCCCTTCAGGCATTCGCCTTGGCCGTGTGAGGCCGGACGGTCACGGTGTGGTCGTCGTTGACATTGCGCGCGGTGACCGGATTGCGGCGGGAGACGATCACAATGAAGGTCGCCACCGCGGCGGCGACCAGGGCGATGAGGATCGTGCCGATGGTGCCGCCGTGCACGATCACGAGGGCCGCGAGCGCGCCGACGGACGCGGCGGCGGGGAGGGTGACGCACCAGGCGACAGCCATCCGCCCCGCGGTGCGCCAGCGCACATGCGCCGGCTTCTTGCCGAGACCCGCACCGATGATGCTGCCGGAGCAGACCTGGGTGGTGGACAGGGCGAAGCCCAGGTGGGCGGAGGTCAGAATGACGGTCGCCGCGGAGGATTCCGCGGCGAAGCCCTGCGGGGCGCGGATATCGGTGAGGCCCCTGCCCATGGTCCTGATGATCCGCCAGCCGCCCAGATACGTACCCAGACCGATGGCCAGGCCGGAGGCGCCGATGACCCACAGCGGCGGCCCCGCCCCCTGGGCGAGCCCGCCCACGGAGATCAGGGTGAGCGTGATGACGCCCATGGTCTTCTGGGCGTCGTTGGTCCCGTGCGCCACGGAGACCAGCGAGGCGGAGGCGACCTGCCCGAGCCGGAAGCCCCGGTTGACCGAGGACTCCCGGCCCCGGGCGGTCAGCCGGTAGGCGAGATACGTGGCCAGCAGCGCGGCGACCCCCGCCACCAGGGGGGACGCGACCGCCGGGATGATGATCTTCTCGATCACCTTGTCGAAATGCACCCCGTGCTGCCCCGCACCGACCCATACGGCGCCGATCAGCCCGCCGAACAGGGCATGGGAGGAGCTGGACGGCAGCCCCACCAGCCACGTCGTCAGATTCCACAGGATGGCACCGATCAGACCGGCGAAGACCATGCCCGGCGTGACGAGGTTGTCGTCCACGATGCCGCCGGAAATCGTCCTGGCGACCTCGGTGGACAGGAACGCCCCCGCGATGTTGAGTACGCCGCTGATGAGGACCGCGACCCTGGGGCGCAGCGCACCGGTGGCGATCGACGTCGCCATCGCGTTCGCGGTGTCATGGAATCCGTTGGTGAAGTCGAACGCCAGAGCGGTCACGATCACCACTCCCACAAGAATCGTCATGTGGTCCATTCGCCTCATACAAGCGCAGCCGCCCCTACCTCAGGGAAAGGCTGTGGACAGACACCAGGTGCTTCCTCCCAAAGGCTTAGTGGATCAGCCGCGCAACGCGTCGGTGATGCGCTCGGACACCGCCTCGGCAGCGGCCTTCGCGTCCTTGCCGTTGAGCACCGCTGTCATGTACGGCTTGATGGGGTTGTCGACATCGACGTTCGCCCACTGCGGTGAGTTGGGTGTCGCCCGGCCCTGTGCGGCGCCCGCGGCCATCGCCGTAATGCCCGCGCCGCCACCGAGGGAGGCGGCGAGCTTCGCCTTGTTGGGCACGAAGCTCATGGTTTTCGCGTGCTCTATCTGCCACTTCTCGTCAGCCAGCGCCGCGACGACCTGGACCGCCAGGTACTGGTGCGAGCTGTTCTTGGGGACGATCAGATCGGAACCGCCGGTGAGGACGTGTCCCGGCTTGTCGCCTGTTTTTCCCGGAACGGGGAAGAAGCCGAGTTTGCCCTTGAGCTTCGGGTTCTTCTCCACTATTTGCGCTGCCGCGCCAGGAGTGGAGATGATTTGGGCGACATTTCCCTTGGCGAAGACATCGGCCTGATCCGGATCGGTGTGGTCCTTGTCCTTGGGGGCGTCGCCCAGGGCCTGCAATTCCTTGTAGAAGGCCATTCCCCGGAGAGCGGCCGGTGTGTCGATCGTGCCCTCCCACTCACCTCCGGACTCGACGGCCAGCTCGCCGCCCTCGTCCCAGATGAAGCCGCACAGGGTGTACCAGTCCTGCCCGCTGAGGTAAATACCCTGGTTTCCGCCCTGGTTCAGCTGCGCGGTGTCCTCGAGCCACTCCGCCTGGGTGGTGGCCGGCTGCCCGATTCCGGCCTGCTTGAAGAGCTCCTTGTTGTAAATCACCACGACATTGGCCGCGTACCACGGGATTCCGTACTGTGCGCCGTTGATGATGCCGGGGGCGGCGAGACCGGGGAGCCATTCGTTGCCGCCGAGGTCCCGGACCGACTCCAGCGTGAGGTCGCGCAGATTGCCGCTGTCCGCGTAGGCCGCGACCTGGGTGTTGCCGACCTCGATGACATCCGGAGCGTCCTGGCTCTCCAGCGCGTCCGTCACCTTCTTGCCTATCCCGTCCCAGGGCAGGATCTTGATGTCCAGATTGACTGAAGGGTTCTTGTTTTCGTAGTTGGCGGTGAAATCCTCGACGAAGCCGTCGGAGACACTGCCCTCCATCATCCAGATGGTGATGTCGGTCGAGTCCGCACTGCCCGGGAGTAAGCCACATCCGCTGCTCAATATGAGACAGGACGCGATCATCAGGGATCGGCCGGGCAAGCGGTTGTTCACGTGGATCACCTTCTGGGGGGAAAGTCGGCAAGGCTGATCGGCTTTGCGGTAAAGCACGGGGTGCCGTTCTCCGCCAGCCGGCCGTGGGGTTGTTCGAGTTCACCATAAAAGCCTTGCCGCGGGTGGCTTTCCTGTGCCACTTCGATCAATGCGCACAGATGCTTCACCGTTGTGCTACTGAAATAACCGAAGTCTCGCCTGAGCCGAAGGACCCGGCCGCCATCCATGACAACGCCGCTTTACGCGGTGCGGCCGCCGAGCAACCGCTCCACGGCGGCCTGGGCGTTGACCCGGCCGGAACCGTACGTGATCACCAGGTTCCGGACCTGCGGCGGAACGGTGTGCGGCCAGCCGGTCAGCACGACGACGGCGTCGGGGCGCCGGTCCACCAGCTCGGCCAGCAGCTTCTCCTGTTCCGGGTCGCGGTGCGGCTCGCGTACGACGACAACGAGAGGCCGCCCCTCCGCCCCGTGCAGCGCGAGGCCGGCCCGCTCCGTGACCGTGCCCCCGGGCGGCACCCCGGTGGCCGTCAGCCCGGGCAGCGCCTCGGTGAGGAGCCGTCGCAGATGGGGCGCGCGGCTGCCCGACGCGTGATTGACCTGCTGCCGGAGGTCGACGAGGTGCGGCGCGGAGGCGAGGCGTACGTCGCCCCGCACCCGGAGCGCGGCGCGGGCCACGGAGAGCGGCAGATCGCTCTGCGCCGCAGGGAGTTGGGTGGCGCGCGCTTCGCCGATCCAGTGGGCGAGCTCCTGGGCCCTGCGGCCCGCTTCCGCCAACCGCCGCTCGGACAGCCGGCCGGTGGCGAGCGCGTCCAGCAGCGCGTCCCGGGCCGTGGCGTACGCGCTCTCGTCCGCCGAGGCGGCCGGGTTTCCCAGGCACAGCAGATCGGCGCCCGCGCGTACCGCCGCCACGCAGGCGGCGCCGAACCCGGGATCGCGGGCCACGGCCCGCATGTCCAGCGCGTCCGTGATGATCACTCCGGTGAAGCCCAGCTCTTCCCTGGCCAGCCGGGTGACCTCGGGGTTCAGCGTGGCCGGTGCCGGACCGAAGGGCCGCGCCCTGATGTGCCCGGTCATCAGGCACCGGGTGCCCGCCTCGATCGCCGCGGCGAACGGCACCAGGTCCCGCCGCCTGAGCAGGCCGAGGTCCGCGTCGAGCTCGGGCAGGTCGAGGTGCGAGTCGACGGAGGTGTCGCCGTGCCCCGGGAAATGCTTGGCGCACGCCGCGACACCGGCCGACTGCAGGCCCGTGACGTAGGCGGCGGAGTGCCTGGCCACCAGCGCGGCATCGGCGCCGAAGGACCGTACCCCGATCACCGGATTGTCCGGATCCACGTTGACGTCGGTGTCCGGTGCGAGATCCAGGCCGATGCCGGCCCGCCGCAGGTCGCGGCCGATCAGCCGGGCCACCCGTTCGGTGACGGCCGGGTCGTCGACCCTGCCGAGCGCCCCGTTGCCGGGATACGAGGAGCCGGTCGCGGCCTCGATACGGGTGACGTCCCCGCCCTCCTCGTCGGCGGCCACGATCAGGTCGCCGCGCCGGGCGTACAGCGCCGCCGAGAGCGCGGCGGCCGTCGCCGGGTCGGGTACGTTGTGCGCGAAGTACACGACACCGGCGAGGCCCTCATCGATCGCGTCCAGCAGCCATCCCGGCGGCTCGGTGCCCTGGAAGCCGGGCATGATGACGCCGTTGACCAGACGCAGCGCCTCGGGTGAGGGGCCGGTCATCCCTTGACCGCCCCGGCGGCGAGTCCTGAGGCCAGACGGCGCTGGACGATGATGAAGAAGACCAGCACCGGCAGGGCGATGAGGGTCGAGCCCGCCATGACCGGTCCCCAGGATGTCGAGTTCTCGCCGAAGAACTGGAACAGGCCCACCGCCGCGGTGTACTTGGAGCCGTCCTTCATGAAGGTGTAGGCGAAGACGAACTCGTTCCACGCGGTGATGAACGCGAACACGCTGGTGGCCACGAGGCCGGGTGCGGTGAGCGGCAGCAGGACCGACCAGAACATCCGTGGCCAGGAGCAGCCGTCGAGATAGGCGGCCTCCTCGACCTCCTTCGGAACCGTCGCGACGAAGCCCCGCAGGGTCCAGATCGCGAACGGCAGCGACAGCGCGATGTAGACGATGGTGAGTCCGACCAGGCTGTTGAGCAGCTCGTAGTCACGCATCTGCAGGAACAGCGGGATGACCAGTGCCTCCAGGGGCACCATCTGCACGATCAGCACCATGATCAGCACCGAGGTGCGGAACCGGAACCGGAACCGGGCGACGGCCACCGCGGCGAACAGCGCGAGCAGCCCGGACACGATGATGGTGCCCATGCCGACCAGGAACGAGTTCAGCAGGAATCCGCCGAAGTTCCCGTGATCGAAGATGAAACGGAAGTGCTCGGTGCTGACACCGCTCGGCAGCAGATCGGCGCCACGGGTGATGGCGTTCGGATCCAGCGCGGTGCTGACCATCCAGTACACCGGGAACAGGGTGAAGACCAGCAGCGCGAACACCGCGGCGCAGAGACCGATCCGCCCCGCGGTCGTCGTGCGGTTCACAGCTCGTCACTTTCCTTGAAGAGGGTACGGATATAGACGAACGTGATCATCAGGAGCAGCAGGGTGAGCAGCACGGCGGTCGCCGCTCCGGCGCCGTAGTCGTTCTGTGCGAAGGCCCGTTGGTAGGACCAGACACCGAGGTTGAACACCTCTTCGTTGCTGCCGCTGCCGCCGGGCATCAGATAGATCTGGGTGAAGACCTTGAAGTCCCAGATGGTCGACAGGATGGTGACCACGAAGAAGATCGGCTTGATGGTCGGCACGGTGATCTTCCAGAAGCGCTGCCAGGCGTTGGCCCCGTCGATCATCGCCGCTTCGTACAGCTCCCTCGGGATGGTCAGCAGACCCGCGAGGACGGTGATGGCGACGAACGGGAAGCCGTGGTGCACCACATTGAGGGTGGCGATGGCATAGAAGCTCAGGCGGTCGGTGAACCAGTTGGTCGTCGCGGGGTCGATCAGGCCGAGTGAGCCCGCGAGCCTGCTCATCAGACCGTCCTCGGCCGCGAACAGCCACACCCATACGTAGGTGCCGGTGACGGCGGGCATGGCCCAGGCGGCCATGATCGCGGTCGAGCAGATGATCCGCCAGACGGGACCGAGCCGCTGTAGCAGCAGGGCGGCGAGAGTACCGAGAGCCACCGTCAGCGCCACACACGCCACCGCGAACACCACGGTGTTGGGCAGGACGGTCTCCCAGAGCCGCCCGTCGCCGAGCAGGTCGCGGTAGTGGTCGAAGCCGGTGTACGTCCCGATGCCGCCGCCGAACTTGACCTCGTAGTCCTGGAAGGACAGGAGTACGACCTTGATCATCGGCCAGAGCAGCAGCCCGGCCAGCACCACGATGGAGGGGACGAGCAGCATCCAGGGACGCGCCGTGGCGATGAGTCGCTTGCGGCGCAGCGTCGGGCCGGGCCGCGGGCCGCGGGGCCGCGACGACTCCGTGGTGGAGGTCGTCGCGGCCCGCACGGCGTGCTCTGTGGTCTCAGGAGGCAAAGATCTTGTCCATCTCCCGCGCCGCCTGATCAGCGGCATCCTGCACGCTCTTCTTGCCGGTCAGGATGGACTGCACCATCTTCTGCACGACCTGGGAAGCCTGGATCTCGCCGTAGGCCGGGGTCTTCGGCACGGTCGCGCCGGCTTCGGTCATCTGCTGGGCGAACGGCGCGACGAGCGGGTCGTTCTTCTCCTGGACCTTCTTCAGCAGGGAGTTCTGTCCGGGGAAGTAGTTCGACTGGTCGGACCACTTGGTGGCGAACTCGCCCGTGGTGACCAGCTTGACGAACTCCCAGGCCAGGGCCTGGTTCTCGCCCTTGAAGGTGCTCAGGTAGGAACCGCCGAGGAAGGACTTGCTCAGTCCGCCGTCCTGGCCCGGGATGGGCGCCGCGGCGAGCTTGCCCTCAAGGTCGGGAGCAGCCTCGACGAAGGCCTTCGGGGTCCAGCTGCCGGAGATGGACATGGCGATCTTCCCCTTCTGGAAGTCCGTCGCCACCTCCTTCTCGGTCCAGGTGGTGACCTTCGCGGGGGACAGGCCGTCCTTCTTGGCGAGGTCCGTGTAGAACTGGATGCCCTTCACCGACTCGGGGGAGTTGATGGCGGACTTCCAGGTGCCGCCCTCCTCCTTGGCCAGCTCGCCGCCCGCGCCCCAGACGAACGGAGCGGCGAACATCTCCGCGCCGCCCGCCACCGGGAACGGGATCATGTCCGGCTCCTTCTCCTTGAGCACCAGCGCGGTGTCACGGAGTTCCTTCCAGGTGGTCGGCGCCTTGAGGTGGTGCTTGTCGAAGATGTCCTTGCGGTAGACAAGGGCGCGGACACCGGCGTACCACGGCATACCGAACTGCTTGCCGTCCAGGGTGCCGGCGTCGGCCAGGCCCTCGACGAGGTCCGTGCCCAGGCCGGACTTCTTCACCTCGTCCGTCACATCCACCAGGCCGCCGGTGTCGGCGAACTGCGGGATCCAGGTCGTACCGACCTCGGCGACGTCGGGAACCTGGCTCGGGCCGCCCTCGATCGCGGTGGTGAACTTCTTCTGGGCGGTGGCCCATTGCTGGTACTCCACCTTGACGGTGGCGCCTGTTTTCTTCTTGAAGGCGGCGGACACCTCGTTGAAGAAGGGCCTGGCGTCCGGGTTGGTCCCTTCCATGATCCATACCGTCAGGGTCTTGCCCTTGCCCGACGAGGCGTCATCGCCCGAGTCCCCGCCGCCACAGGCGGCGAGACTGAGTGTCATGGCCATGACTGTGGCACCGATGGCATATTTCCGCATGGTTGCTCCCGAGCGAATCGTAGGACCAGAGGTAAGCGCGACGAGTGGATGGGTCTCAGGACAGGGGCACTCATCGCGAAGATGAAAACCGTGCCTTCGGTGCGGGCGGCCCGTGGGGCCGACCACCGGGACTGCCGTCTCGCGTTCGAGGACAAATCGGCCGGGCGGGCGGGTTGTTCATCCAGCTATGCGAAACGCGCACAGAGCATAGAACGATTCTTCAGTTCTCACCAGCAACCCGCGAACCGGCGGCCCGGTGTGACGTGCGCGTTCCCCCGGCGTAACGCACCCTTGATCGCGAGTGGTTGAGGATGAGGGAAATGCCTGACTTCGGGCGGCCTGGGGGGTGCGGTCGATTCGCCGGATCCGTCGGTGAGGCGGCTTCTCTTCCGTAGGTGTGCGCCGGTCCTCCGCAAGTGATCGGCGGTCTCCGGCCGGAGGGAAGGTCGATTCTTTTGTGTGCAGTCGCAATGGCCTGCGACCCCGCCGTCCCGCGTCCCACCAGCGACGACATGGGTGGCTCATGCATCAGTCGGGACACGGTGTCGGCAATTTTGACACGCCCTTGACAAATTAACGCGGCGTTGCCAACATGCAAAACTCTCGCGAGATTCTGCAAATACCTTGATGCCGCATCGGAACCACTCCGTCAGATCGGTACGGCTGCTTCCCGGGTGACGGGACATCACCCGGGCGCAGGCTCTTCCCCCAAGTGACACGGCAGCGTGGTCGACGCGCGCCCATGCCTGACTCACCCCCGCCAGGTCAGGAAGGAAGCTCCATGTCAGGAATATCAGGACAGAGACAGACGTGGTTGAGATGGCTCACCGTGGTGGTGCTGGTCATCGCCGGAGGTGTGGTCGTCGGACCCGCCGCCGGAGCCCCGGCGGTCATTCCGACCGCCGATTACCAGCAGGTTCAACTCGCCGTGGGCGGCGCCGAGCTGGGAGAGGCGATGTCACTCGCGGTCCTTCCGGACCGCGCGGTCGTCCACACGGCCCGGGACGGCACGGTCCGGTTCACCGACGCCGCCGGCAACACCAAGACGGCCGGCAAGCTGGACGTCTACACGCATGACGAGGAAGGGCTCCAGGGCGTGGCCGCGGACCCGGCCTTCGCCACGAACCGCTATCTCTACCTCTACTACTCGCCCAAGCTGACCACCCCGGGCGGGGACGCGCCGGTGACCGGCAACGCCGCCGCCTTCGAGCCGTGGAAGGGTCACCTCAACCTCTCGCGGTTCACCCTGAAGACCGACGGCACCCTCGACATGGCCAGCGAGAAGGTCGTCCTCGAAGTGCCCAACGACCGGGGCCAGTGCTGCCACGTCGGCGGCGACATCGACTTCGACGCCGCCGGGAATCTCTACCTGACCACCGGTGACGACACCAACCCGTTCGACTCGAGCGGCTACGCGCCGATCGACGAACGGGCCGACCGCAACCCGCAGTTCGACGCCCAGCGCTCCTCGGGTAACACCAACGACCTGCGCGGCAAGGTCCTGCGGATCAAGCCGACGGCCGCCGGCGGCTACACCGTCCCGGCCGGGAACCTCTTCGCCGCCGGTACGGCCAAGACCCGTCCCGAGATCTACGCGATGGGCTTCCGCAACCCCTTCCGGATGTCGGTCGACAAGGCCACCGGCATCGTCTACCTCGGCGACTACGGCCCCGACGCGGGTGTCACCGACGGCGGTCGCGGCCCCAGCGGCCAGGTCGAGTTCAACCGGATCACCGCGCCCGGCAACTACGGCTGGCCGTACTGCACCGGTACGAACACCGCGGCGGAGACGTACGGCGAGTACACCTTCCCGAGCGGTCCCGCCGGGGCGAAGTACAACTGCGGCGCGGGCCCGGCCAACAACTCGTTCCGCAACACGGGTCTGCCCACGCTGCCCGCGGTGAAGGCCAGCTGGATCAAGTACGGCGGCGACGCGGGCTCCCCGCCCGAGTTCGGCGGCGGCTCCGAGTCGCCCATGGGCGGCCCCGTCTACCGCTACGACGCCAATCTGAACTCGAACGTCAAGTTCCCGCAGTCCCTCAGCGGCCGCTTCTTCGCCGCCGAGTACGGCCGCAAGTGGATCAAGGCGATCGAGGTGAAGGCCGACGGCACCCCCGGCGTCATCGAGAGCTTCCCGTGGACCGGCACCCAGGTCATGGACCAGGCGTTCGGCCCCGACGGCGCGCTGTACGTCCTCGACTACGGCACCGGCGCCAACAACCAGGCGCTCTACCGCGTCGAGTACATCGGCGGCAGCAACCGCAACCCGATCGCCAAGGCGGCAGCCGACAAGGTGTCAGGGCCCACCCCGCTCACGGTCGCGTTCTCCTCGGCGGGCAGCTCCGATCCCGAGGGCAAGGCCCTCACGTACGCCTGGGACTTCGGTGACGGCACCAGCTCCACCGCCGCCAACCCGAGCCACACCTACTCCGCCAAGGGCACCTTCAGGCCCACGCTCACGGTCAGGGATCCGGAGGGACTGACCGGCAGCGCCAGTCTCGTCGTGACGGCCGGCAACACCGCGCCCTCCGTCAATCTCACGGCGCCGAAGGACGGCGAGCTGTTCTCGTTCGGCGACACCGTGCCGTTCTCGGTCACCGTCAGTGACCCCGAGGACGGGGCGATCGACTGCTCCAAGGTCAAGGTCGCCTATCTCCTCGGCCATGACGAGCACCGCCACCAGATCACCCAGGCCAACGGCTGCTCGGGCAATCTGTCCGTCCCGGCCGACGGTGAGCACGACAGCGCCGCCAACATCTACGGTGTCTTCGACGCCGAGTACACCGACGCCGCCGGGCTGACCACGCACAGCGCGCGCATCCTCCAGCCCCGCCACCGCCAGGGCGAGCACTTCTCGGCCCAGAACGGCATCCAGGTGGCCGCGCACGGCACCGCGGAGGGCGGCAACACGGTCGGCTTCACCGACAACAACGACTGGATCTCCTTCAAGCCGTACGCGCTCGGCAATGCCAACAAGATCACCGCCAGGGTCTCCTCCGGAGGCGTCGGCGGCACGATCGAGGTACGGGCGGGCTCGGCCACCGGCACCCTGCTCGGCACCGCGACCGTGGCACCGACCGGCGGCTGGGAGAACTTCGTCGACGTATCGGCCAACCTGACCAACGCACCGTCCGCGAGCACCGAGCTGTTCCTCGTCTTCAAGGGACCGACGGGCCAGGGCAACCTGTTCGACCTCGACGCCTTCACCTTCGCCACCGGCAGCGGAGTCACCAGCCAGACGGTGGAGGGTGAGTCGTTCAGCTCGTTCCTGGGCGTCCAGGCCGCCGATCACGCCGCGGCCAGCGGCGGCAAGACGCTCGGCTACATCGAGAACGGCGACTGGGCGGGGTACGCCTCCGTCCCCACGGCCGGGACCAAGACCTTCAGCGCGAAGGTTTCCTCGGCCGGAGCCGGCGGCACCATCACGATCCGCTCCGGATCCGCGACGGGCGCCGTGCTCGGCACCGTCGCCGTCCAGCCCACCGGCGGCTGGGAGACCTTCGCGAATGTCTCCACCGCCCTGACCGGCACGGCATCCTCCGGGGCGCTGTTCCTCACCTTCACCGGCGGCGCCGGCTCCCTGTTCGACATCGACACGCTCACTCTCACCAAGTGACGTACGGGAAAGGGACAGTGATGCGCACACAGCTCCGGCGAATACCGTCGGCCGCTGCCTCGGCCTTCGTCGTCGCCCTCGCCCTCGTCGGGGCGTTCGTGACACCGGCCGCGACCGCACAGGCCGCCGACCCCGCCTACAAGGTGCTCGTCTTCTCCAAGACCGCCGGCTTCCGCCACGACTCCATCCCGGCCGGCACGCAAGCCATCCGTGACCTCGGCGGGGCCAACAACTTCACGGTCACCGCCACCGAGGACGGCGCCGCCTTCACCCCGGCCAACCTGGCCGGCTTCAAGGCGGTGGTGTTCCTCAGCACCACCGGCGATGTCCTCAACGACACCCAGCAGTCGGCTCTCCAGGGGTACATCGACGGTGGCGGCGGCTACCTCGGCGTCCACGCGGCCGCCGACACCGAGTACGGGTGGCCGCAGTACGAAGGGCTCGTCGGCGCCTGGTTCAAGAGCCACCCGGCGATCCAGCAGGCCACCGTGAAGACCGAGGACCGGGCGAACCCGGCCACCTCGCACCTCGGCCAGACCTGGTCCAGGTCCGACGAGTGGTACAACTACCGCACCAACCCGCGGGCCAATGTCCGGGTGCTGCAGAGCCTCGACGAAGGCAGCTACAGCGGCGGGGAGATGAGCGGCGACCACCCCATCACCTGGTGCCATCCGCAGGGCAACGGCCGGTCCTTCTACACCGGGCTCGGCCACACCGCGGAGTCGTACGCCGACCCCGCGTTCCGCTCACTGCTGCTCGGCGGTATCCGCTACGCGGCCGGCTTCGCCAAGGCCGACTGCCGCGCCGAGACCGGCTACACGAGCCTGTACAACGGCTCGACCACCGGCTGGTCGCAGGCGGGCCCCGGCAGCTTCACCAACACCGACGCCACCCTGACCTCTCAGGGCGGCATGGGCCTGCTCTGGTACCGGTCCAAGGAGTACTCCTCGTACTCCCTGAAGCTGGACTGGAAGATGCCCGGAGACGACAACTCCGGTGTCTTCGTGGGCTTCCCGACCTCCGACGACCCCAACTCGGCGGTGAACCAGGGGTACGAGATCCAGATCGACGCCACCGACACGGCCGACAAGACCACCGGCTCCATCTATGGCTTCAAGTCGGCCGACATCGCCGCGCGGGACGGCGCGCTCAACCCGCCGGGGGCATGGAACACGTACGAGATCCGGGTGGAGGGGGAGCGGCTCCAGGTCTTCCTCAACGGCGTGAAGATCAACGACTTCACGAACACCGACCCGGTCCGGTCCCTCAAGCAGGGATACATCGGGATCCAGAACCACGGCGCGGGCGACGACGTGTCCTTCCGCAACGTCCGGATCAAGGAGCTCGGCGCCACCACCACCCCGTCCACCTTCGAGGGTGAGTCCTACACCTCGTCCCAGGGCGTCCAGGCCGCCGACCACGCCCCCGCCAGCGGCGGCAAGACCCTCGGCTACATCGAGAGCGGAGACTGGGCCGGCTACTCCCAGAGCTCCCTCGCGGGGGTCAAGACCTTCAGCGCGAAGGTCTCCTCGGCCGGAGCCGGCGGCACCATCCAGGTGCGCTCCGGCTCGGCCACCGGACCGGTGCTCGGTTCGGCCACGGTCCGCAACACCGGCGGCTGGGAGACCTTCCAGACCGTCTCCACCCCGCTGACCGGCACACCGACCGGGCCGGTCTTCCTCACCTTCACCGGCGGGGCGGGCTCCCTGTTCGACATCGACACCTTCACCCTGGAGAAGTAGGGGGCGTCAGCTCCTGTCCCAGGTGGGCCCCGGATCCGATCCGGGGCCCACCTGGCTTAAGGCGGCGGATACGTGTCTGCCACCGGAGCGTGGTGGCGACGTCGTCTTCCGGCCACCCCCTCCTGCGAGCCTCCACAGATGCTCGCCCTGAACGCTGATGTGGACCCGTACCGCTGCAGGACACTGGGGCTCGCGGGGTCCGTCGCGCTCATGGCCGGCGGGCTGACCGCGGGCGCGCTGCCGGTAGGGGAAGCGCTCCTTCCCTCGTCGGGACGCGCCGCACTGGGCCTGGTCCTCGCGTACTTCGGACTCGTGCTGCTGATCGCGGCCTGGTGGTGGCTGGGCCGCGCGGTGCGCCGCCCCCGGCCGCCGGCTCCGCGCGAGCTGCTGACCACCCTCGCGGTATGGGCGGCGCCGCTGCTGATCGGACCGCCGCTGTTCAGCCGGGACGTATACAGCTATCTCGCGCAGGGGGCGATGGTCGACGCGCGGATCGACGTGTACGCCCATGGCCCGGCGCATCTGGGCGGGCCGCTCGCGACCGAGGTGGCGCCGGTATGGCAGCACACCCCGGCCCCGTACGGCCCGGTGTTCCTCGCCGTCGCCGCGAAGGTCGCCGCTCTCGCCCGCGTCGACGTGCCATCCGGAGTACTCGGCATGCGGCTCGTCGCGCTGCTCGGTGTCGCGCTGATGATCGCCTTTCTGCCCGCGCTCGCCCGCCGCTGCGGCGTCGAACCGTCCGCCGCTCTCTGGCTGGGCGCGCTCAACCCGCTCGTGCTGCTGCACCTTGTCGCGGGAGCCCACAACGACGCCCTCATGCTGGGGCTGCTCGGGGCCGGACTCGTGGCGGCGCTCGGCGGATGGCCGGCCAGGGCGGCGGTCCTCATCACGCTCGCCGCACTGGTGAAGGCGCCCGCGGCGCTGGGCCTGCTGGCGGTGACCGCGCTGTGGTCGGCCCGGTTCACGGGCCGGGGCCGTACGGTCGGAGCCGCCGCGCTGACCTGCGCCGTCGCCCTGGCCACCACCGCCGTGGTGACGGCGGCGGCCGGCACGGGCTACGGCTGGCTCGGAGCCCTCTCCACCCCCGTCTCGCCCGACAACTGGTCGCTCACCAGCGGGCTCGGCCGGCTCAGCGGCGCGCTGCTGGACGCCGCCGGGAGCGGGCTCGCCGACCTGGCCGTACCGGCGTGGCGCCGGCTCGGCCTGCTGGCCACCGCCGTCGCCGTCGCCCTGCTCTGGCTGCGCCGGGCGGGCCCGGGCGCTGTCCGGCCGCTCATCGCCGGGGCGGGAGCCTCAGGGAAGGGCCTCGGCCCGGTCTACGCGCTGGCGCTCTCCCTGCTCGCGGTCTTCGTACTGGGACCGGCGTTCCGGCCGTGGTACGCGCTGTGGGGGCTGTTCCTGATCGCCGCGGCCGCGCCCGACGGTCGCGTACGGCGCTGGGCCGCGGCCGGCAGCGGGATCCTCGCACTGGGCCTGCTGCCCAGCGGATCCCCGCCGGACGGGACGCAGTTGACGCTCGCGGTGACCGGCGGCGCGCTCGCCCTGCCGGCCCTGTGGTGGATGCTCCGGATGCCGGAACCGGGAACCCTCCCCGCCCGGACGGGGGCCCTTTCATGAGGTGGCCGCGCCGCGTCCTGGCGACGCCCGCTAGGCGTGTGAGCGTGGCGGTGTGCCTGGTGGTGGCCACCGCCGTCTTCCTTGCCACCGTCCCCCTGCACCGGGACTTCTTCGACGTCGGTGTCTACTACGGCACGGTCGGTGACTGGGTTCACCACGACGGCGGGATCTACGACTATCTCCGCCCCGGCACGACGTACGGTTTCACCTACCCGCCCTTCGCGGCGGTGTCCATGCTGCCGATGGCCCTGGTCTCCTGGCCCGTGGCCGTCGGGATCAGCATCGCGCTGAGCGTCGTCGCCTCCGCGCTGCTGCTGCACTGGCTGGCCGGCCCGGTCATCCGGCGTGAAGGCTGGTGCCGGTGGTTCGCCTTCGTCGTGGCGGGCTGCCTGTTCGCCCTGCTCGAACCGGTCCGCGACACCTTCAGCTTCGGCCAGGTGAACCTGCTGCTCGTCGCGCTCGTCTTCGCCGACGCACGGCTGCTGGCCACCGGGCGCGGCCGCTACGCGGGCATCGGCATCGGCCTCGCGACCGCGATCAAGCTCACGCCCGCGCTGTTCATCGGCTATCTGCTGATCACCGGGCGCAGACGGCAGGCCGGCGTGGCGGCGGGCACGGCCGGCGCCGCCACGCTGCTCGCCGCCCTGGCCGACCCCAAGGCCTCCCGGACCTTCTGGACCGACGCCCTGTGGAACACCGACCGCGTCGGCTCGCTCAGCTATGTCTCCAACCAGTCGCTGCAAGGCGTACTGGCCCGCCTCCAGCCCGACCATCCCGGCCGGGCGCTGTGGCTGGTGTGTGTCCTGGCGGTCCTCGCGCTTTGGGCGTACCGCGCCCGCGCGGCCGTCCGCGACGGCGACGAGCGGGCCGGGTTCGCCCTGACCGGCCTGGCCGCCTGCCTGGTCTCGCCGGTGACCTGGGTCCATCATCTGGTCTGGCTCATCCCCGCCCTTGTCGTACTGACGGACACCGGGCTGCGCCGCGGCCACCGGGAGCGCCGGCTGCCGCTCGCGCTGTGCGCCGCGGTGTACGTGGTCCTGTGCAGCAGCGTCGTCTGGCTGTGGCGGTGGGACTCGACCGGCGCCGATGCCGTGCTCGGCGCGAACACCTACGTCTGGATTACCCTCGGACTGCTGCTCGTACGACCGGGACGGTACGGCCGGCGGTCAGTTCCGTTCCCCGGCACGGGTCGGCGCCGGCCCGGCGGGCGGGGAGGGGCGTTGACCGAACGGCTCTTCGGTCAGACATTCGGCCTGTATCCTCCTCAACATGCCAGCTGCCCCTTCCTCGCAGTCGGGCCGTGTCGCACCCCCCGCCCAGCGCGGGCTCCTGACCGAGCGCATCGCGCGTCAGATGGAGCACGACATCCGGTCCGGAGAGATCGCCGTGGGGGCCAAGCTGCCTTCGGAGCGCGAGCTCGCCGTCCAGTTCCACGCCAGCCGGAATGTGGTGCGTGAGGTGCTGCGGCGGCTGGAGGCCCAGCACCTGATCCAGGTCGCGCCGGGCCGGGGGTCGTTCGTGTGCGAACAGACGTCCCAGCAGGCGCGCAACTATGACGCGCTGTACCGCGCCGGGCGGCCCACGGTCCGCCAGCTCATCGAGGCGCGTGTCCCGCTCGAGGTGGAGACCGTCAGGCTGGCGACGGCGCGTGCGACGGCGGAGGACATCTCCGCGATCCGGGCGGCCAGGGACGCGCTGGAAACGGCGACCGACTTTGTCCGCAAGGCCCAGGCGGACGTCGACTTTCATGACGCCATCGCGGCGGCGAGCGGCAATCCCGTACTCCGGATCATGCTGTCGTCGATCAGCGGGATGATGTTCGAGATGATGCTCCGCTCGAACTCCGATCCGTCGATCGGTGAGCCGGGCACTCCGCACCACCCCGAGATCTTCGAGGCGATCGTGGCGCGCGATGTCGAGTTGGCCTGCGCGCGCATGCGTGAGCATCTCACCCTTGGCCTGCGTACCTACGGTCCGGATCTCGATCTCAACGTGAACGTGATGGCGCGTCAGCACATCGAGACGTTGCTCGGTGAGCCGCACGGCCGCGGTCAGAACTGACCGCAATGCCCTAATTTATCCCTTTGTTGAACCGACCTGGCTCTCCGTGGCGTGCCCGTTTACGTCGGGTAATGCCGGACGTTCGAGGCTGGTCAGGGCGTGATGTCTGCTGTTACGGTCCATCTGGTCCTACCAGTTGGACCAGTTAAATCGGTACGCATCACATCAGAAAGACGAGGACAACGATGTCCACGAGCAGCCAGTTTCTCAGCCGGCGCTCTTTCGGCAAGCTGGCCGCCGGTGTCGCGGCCGCGGCGGGCGTGGCGTCGCTCAGCGCCTGCTCGACCCGCGGTCGCACCGCCTCCCCGGACGCACCGCTCAGGATCATGGCGATCAACCACGTCTGGTCGCAGGCGATCAAAGGTCGTATGAGCGAGTTCGAGGACCGGATCGGACGCAAGGTCTCCATGGCCCTGCTCACCGCGGACCAGCTCGCCAGCAGCTACAACGTCAAACTCAACGCCTCCGCCACCGACGTCGACGTCATGATGGTCCGGGCGCTCCAGGAGCAGCTGGTCTTCGGGCACAACGGCTGGCTCACCGATCTCACCGACCGGGTCGAGAGCGACACGGCGTACGACTGGTCCGACTTCCAGCAGGCCCCGCGCGAGGCGTCGGTCACCGCGGGCAAGGTCCTGAGTGTGCCGGTGGTGACCGAACGCCCGGCCCTCTACTACCGCAAGGACCTGGTCGAAGGTCTCGGCGGTCCGCCCCGCACGCTCGACGACCTGATGGCGATGTCGCTGGACCTCACCAAGCGTGACAAGGGATTCTTCGGCTACGTCGGGCGGGGACAGCGCAGCGGCGCCGTCACCCAGTGGTCGAGCTTTCTCTACTCCTTCGGCGGTGACTTCGTCGTCGACGGAAAGTCCGGCATCGGCACGCCGGAAGCGCTCGCCGCGTACAAGTACTACGGCAAGCTGCTCGAACGGGCCGGTCCGCCCGGTGCCACCAACATGAGCCTCGAACAGGCCCTGCCGGTCTTCGCCCAGGGCAAGGCGGCGTTCTTCATCGACGCCGACGCCGTCTACAGCAACTTCCTCGACCCGAAGATCTCGACCGTGGGCAAGACCGTGGGCTTTGCCCCGTTCCCGGCCGGTCCGGCCGGCTCCCGGCCGCACAACATTCCGTCGTGGAGTCTGGGAATCAATGAGTTCTCCCTGCTGCGTGACGACGCCTGGGAGTTCATCCAGTGGGCGTCCAGCCCCGAGATGGCGGCCGAACTCCAGGCGGCGGGAATCCCGAGCGCCCGCCAGTCCGCGTGGTCGGACGCCAAGACGCTCGCCACGTTCCCGCCGGAGCTGGCGGAGGCCATGCGGCTCAACGCGGAGCGGGGCGTCGGCCGTGACCGGCCCTCGGTCCTCCAGGTCGGCCGGGCGCGGGACATCATCGGCCGTCCGCTGGTAGCCGGGATCCTCGGCGACGCCGTGGAGCCGGTCGTCCGCGACGCCGACGCAGAGTTCGCCGATTTCCTTGTCCGCGACAACCGCCACCGGGAGTCCTGATGTCCACCACCGAGGTCTCCACGACGGCACCCGGCCGACCGGCCGGCGCGGCCCCGGGCGTACGGGGCCCCCGCGCCCGGACACCGCGGACGTTCGAGCAGGCCAACCGGCGTCTGAAGTGGGCGATGCTCGCACCGGCGCTGATCTTCGTGGGTCTGATGATCATCTTTCCGCTGGTCTTCACCCTCAACCTCAGCTTCACCGACGCCTTCGGCGCGGTGAACGCCGAGAAGGGCTATGTCGGCCTGCGGAACTTCGCCGACGCGCTGGGCGACTCGCGCCGTTTCTGGCCCGCCGTCCAGCGCACGGTGATCTTCACCGTCGGCGCCGTGGTGGTGGAGACGGTGCTCGGCCTCGCCCTGGCGATGCTCATGCGCAAGCCGTTCCGCGGCATGCGCTGGGTGCGCACGGTCCTCATCATTCCGCTGCTCACCACACCGGTCGCGATCGGCATCCTCTGGCTGCTCATCCTCGACCCCACCAACGGCATCGCCAACCACCTGCTCGGCTCCCTCGGACTGCCCCCGCAGGAGTTCCTCGGCTCGGTGAGCCAGTCGCTGCCCACCCTGATGTTCATCGACGTCTGGCAGTGGACACCGATGATGACCTTGCTCCTGCTCGCCGGCCTGACCACCCTCCCGGAGGAGCCAGAAGAGGCGTCCCTCGTCGACGGGGCCAACAGCTGGCAGCGGTTCCGTTACGTCATCCTGCCGATGCTCGGCCCCACGCTGGCCACCGCTCTCGTGCTGCGCTCCGTCGACGCTCTCAAGACCTTCGACATCCTGTACGCCACGAAGGGCCCCGGCGGAGGTTCGGACTTCGAGGCGGAGACCCTCAACGTCTACGCCTACGGCCTCACCTTCGACTACCAGGAATACGGGCTCGCCTCCGCCGTCCTGGTCCTGTTCACGCTCTTCATCATCGGCGTCGTGGTCCTGCTCCGCCGCCGCGCCGGAAGGAAGTCCGCATGAGCGTCACCGTCTCTTCCTCCCCGCAGGGGAGCACCACCGGTCCGCGCCCGCCCGCGTCCGTCCATGGCCGCAGGCGCAGGCGCAGGAACTGGTCCTGGCTGCGGGGGATCGCCATCACCGTGGTGGCGCTCATCTTCGCGCTGCCGGTCATCTGGATGTTCGCCGCGGCGTTCAAGACGAACGTCCAGGTGACCGATCCGAGCGTCGGGCTGTGGTTCTCTCCCACGCTGGAGAATTTCCGCAGCGTCCTGGAGGCCGGCCAGATCCTCCGGTCGATGGGCAACTCCCTGATCGTCGGCTTCGCGTCCACCGTGCTCTCCGCGATCATCGCCGTACCGGCCGCCTGGGCGGTGGGACGGTTCCGGATGCGCCGCGCCGGCTCCCTCATCCTGGTGGCCCGCATCATTCCCGCGATCTCGCTGCTCGTCCCCTGGTACTACGTGTTCGCGCAGGCGGGCCTGGTCGGCTCCTACACCGTGCTGGTCCTCAGTCATATGTTCGTCTCGGTCCCGCTGATCCTGTGGATCATGATCAGCTTCTTCGAGGGCCTGCCGGTCGAGCTGGAGGAGGCCGCGCGTACGGACGGACTGTCCGCGTTCGGCGCCTTCTGGCGCATCTCGCTTCCGCTCGCGGCGCCGGGCACCGCCACCGCGTCCCTGCTGGCGTTCGTCTTCAGCTGGAACAACTTCATGTTCGCGCTGATCTTCGCGGACGAGCACACCCAGACCGTGCCCGTGACGCTGTTCAACTTCATCTCCTACGCGAGCACGGACTGGGGTGGCCTGATGGCCGCCGCCACCCTCATCACGCTGCCGGTCCTCCTCGCCGCACTCCTCGGACAGAAGTACCTCGTGGCCGGGCTGACCTCAGGTGCTTCCAAGGGCTGAACCACCGCCCACGACAGCCGGGCCGCCCGTCCGCCCCGTTGTCCTCTCCCCACCGCCGTCCACTGTTCGCACCGCAAGCCAGGAAGAGCGTATTCATGAAGATCGTCGACGCGAAGGTCGTCGTCACCAGCCCCGGCCGTAACTTCGTCACCCTCAAGATAACGACCGACGAAGGCATTTCCGGTCTCGGCGACGCCACGCTCAACGGGCGGGAACTCGCCGTCGCCAGCTACCTCCAGGACCACGTGGCACCCCTGCTCGTCGGCATCGATCCGCACCGCATCGAAGACACCTGGCAGTCGCTGTACCGGGGCGCGTACTGGCGCCGCGGCCCCGTGACGATGGCCGCCATCGCCGCCGTTGACGTCGCCCTGTGGGACATCAAGGCCAAGGCCGCCGGCCTTCCGCTCTACCAGCTGCTCGGCGGCGCGAGCCGCGAGCGCGTCGGAACCTACGGACACGCGAACGGGCAGGACATCCCCGAGCTGTTCGACTCGATCCGTGCCCGGCTGGCCGAGGGCTACCCGGCCATCCGGATACAGACGGGCATCCCGGGCCTGAAGACCGTATACGGCGTCCATCACAGCGCCGGCCCCGCCGGGGCCGCCGCCGTGCCCCACCAGCAGGCCCGTCCGGTGGTGGAGGACTGGGACACCGCGGCCTACCTGCGGCACATACCCACGGTCTTCGAGGCGGTCCGCAACGAATTCGGGCCCGAGCTGCCCCTGTTGCACGACGCCCATCACCGTCTTACGCCGATCCAGGCGGCGCAGCTGGGCAAAGACCTCGAGCCGTACCGGCTCTTCTGGCTGGAGGACTGCACGCCCGCCGAGGACCAGGACGGTCTGCGCCTGGTCCGCCGGCACACGACCACGCCCCTCGCGATCGGTGAGGTCTTCAACTCCGTATACGACTATCAGACGCTCGTGAGCGAGAAGCTGATCGACTACGTGCGCTCCGCGGTCACCCACTTCGGTGGCGTCTCGCCGCTCAAGAAGCTCTTCGACTTCGCCGCGCAGCACCAGATCAAGAGCGCCATCCACGGGCCGGAGGACATCTCACCGGTCGGTATGGCCGCCGCCATCCACCTCGATCTGGCGATCCACAACTTCGGCATACAGGAATACGCGGGGTACACGCCGCTGACCGACGAGGTGTTCCCGCACGCGTACACCTTCACCGACGGCTATCTGCACCCCGGCGAGGCGCCGGGCATCGGCGTGGAACTCGACGAGGACCTCGCCGCCGCTCACGGATACGAGGCCGCCTACCTGCCGGTCAACCGCCTCCTGGACGGCACCGTCCACGACTGGTGACCCCGTGCGGATGAGGACGGGGAGCGTCAGGACCGGCCGAAGAGCTGGGTCCAGTACGTGCCCGCCGGGCCGCCGCCCGCGAAGCCGATTCCCAGGTGGGTGAAGTCCGCTTTGAGGATGTTCGCCCGGTGGCCGGGGCTGTCCATCCAGCCCTGGACCACCTCGCGGGGGGTGCGCTGGCCGCAGGCGATGTTCTCGCCGATGGACCGGTGCCCCGACCCGGCGGCGGCCGCCCGGTCCCAGGGCGCGCTGCCCTCGGGCGAGGTGTGCGCGTAGAAGGCACGCTCGGCCATGTCCGTGCTGTGGGCCTGCGCCGCTGCCGCCAGCCGCGCGTCGCCGGCCAACGGGCGCAGTCCGGCGGCGGCGCGTGCGGCGTTGGTGAGGGCGAGCACCTCGGCGGTGGTGCGCAGCAGGCCGTCCGCGGTGAAGGGGCGGGCCCACAGCGCCGTCCAGTAGAAGCCGCCGGAGCGGGCGTCGACGGCATGGGCGATTCCCGCGTCGGACAGCGCCGCGTCGTACAGCGGGCCCCGGGTCGCTTCGGCGGTCAGGCAGTAGTCCATGAACTCACCCGGTGTACGGGGGCCGGAGACCAGCTGCTGTTCGATACGGAGGTAGCGGTAGCCGCCGGCGGTGATCCGCTGGAAGACGGAGATGCCGTCGGGGCTCTCCGAGCTGAGCCGCCGCTGCCCCGCCATGACCGCCGCGTGTGCCCGCGCCGCGGCCGAGAGCCGGCTCTCCATGGCCACGGGAGGCAGGCCGGCCCTGAGCCGTTCGGCCCGGACGAGTGCGGCGAATCCGGCCTCCGTACCGCTCGCGGGGGCGGCCGGCGGTGGAAGGGGCGCGGGGAGAGACGGTGGGGGAGCGGTGGCTTCCTCCGTGACATCGACGCCGAAGTCGCGGGCGACGCCGGCCAGCCCGTCCGCGTACCCCTGACCGAGGGCCCGCAGCTTCCACGCGGCGCCGCGGCGGTAGATCTCCGCCAGCAGCAGGACCGTCTCGTGCGTCGGCCGCGCGGGCGTGAACCGGGCGAGGACGCCCACGCCCTCGCCCGTGACGGTCAGCGTCGGGACCGGCAGGCGGCCGAGGGGAGTGCCGGGGTCGCCGGGGCTGATGGCCACGGTGACCCGGCTCGCGCCGGCCCGCAGCCGCCGCGGGTCGATGCCGGCGCCGCCGGCGTGCAGCCGGGCGCCCGGAGCGGAGCGCTGGTTGTAGAAGACGAAAACGCCGTCAGCGGCGACCTTCCCGCTGTCGCCGGTGATGAGTACGGAGAGATCGAACGGCCCCGGCACCTGGAGCGACAGCGCCACGTCCGGCAGGGGCAGATTCCCGCCGGGAACCAACTCGCGCATCGCCACCGCCCGTCCGGCCCGGGAACAGCACCAGCCGTGTGCGGTGCTGCCCTGTGAACGTCGCGGGAGGGCGCGGCGGTTCCGCACGGCGGTCGCCCCCGGCGATTCCGGCGGCTCCCGGCGGCGTCCGCCCCGCGCCGGGGCCGCTTCCCGTGGAGTACGTCACACCGAGCCGATAGACTCGGACGGGCATGAAGCCAAGACCGCCAGGACAGTGAGCGGTCCCGAGGAGTGCGGCAAGGAGCCCGCCGGGCCGGGCACGAGACCTCGCGTCATCGCCCCGGTCGCGGAGTGTGGGGCTCCGGTGACGCCGACTGCGCCGGCAGCGTCGCAAGAACGCGCGACGGAACGAACCGCCCGGTCATCGCGCTGCCTCCTCAGCAAACTGAACGCACAGTTCGCTTAGGAGCATGATCATGCCCGTAACCCTGCAGCCCGCCCGCGCGTCCGGCACCTTCGTTCTCGGCGGCGATCTGCCCGTCACCCGGCTCGGCTACGGCGCCATGCAGCTGACCGGCCCCGGCATCTGGGGAGACCCCAGGGATCCGGCGGAAGCCGTACAGGTCCTGCGCCGCGCCGTCGAGCTGGGTATCACCTTCATCGACACCGCCGACTCGTACGGCCCCTTCACGGCCGATCTCCTGCTGAAGAAGGCGCTCCACCCGTACCCCGACGAGCTGGTGATCGCCACCAAGGTCGGCTTGACCCGCGCCGGGCCGGACATCTGGCAGCCGGTCGGGCGCCCGGAGTATCTGCGTCAGCAGGTCGAGCTGAACCTGCGCCACCTCGCCCTGGAGCGCATCGACCTGCTCCAGCTGCACCGCGTCGACCCGAAGGTGCCGCTCGCGGAGCAGGTCGGCGAGCTCGCCGCGCTGCAGAGCGAGGGCAAGATCCGGCACATCGGGCTGAGCGAGGTCTCCGTCCCCGAGGTGGTGGAGGCCGGGAAGACCGCGCGGATCGTCTCCGTACAGAACCGCTTCAATCTCGCCGACCGGGCCGCCGAGGACGTGCTGGAGCACGCGCAGGCGCACGACATGGCGTTCATCCCGTGGTTCCCGCTGGCCACCGGCGCCCTGGCCGGTGCGGACAGCCCGCTGACGAAGATGGCGGCCGGCCGGGGTGTGGCCCCCTCGCAGCTCGCGCTGGCCTGGCTGCTGCGGCGCTCGCCGGTCGTCCTCCCGATCCCCGGCACCTCGTCGGTGGCCCACCTGGAGGAGAACATCAAGGGCGCGACCCTGGAACTGACCGACGACGAGTACGCGGCGCTCTCCCGCGCGGCCGACTGACCAGCAGGAATCAGCAGCACACCTCAGGAGACGGCAGGACCCAGCAAGGAGGTAGCCGCCATGAGCACATGGCTGATCACCGGAGCCTCGCGCGGATTCGGTCTGGAGATCACCAGAGAGGCGCTCGTCCAGGGACACCAGGTCGCCGCCACCGCGCGCGACACCGCCGCGCTGCACGCCGCGTTCCCCGACGTGGGCGACGCGCTGCTCAGTGTCCCGCTCGACGTGACGGACCAGCGGCAGGCACACGCGGCGGTGCGGGCGGCCGTCGACCGCTTCGGCGGGATCGACGTCCTGGTCAACAACGCGGGCCGGGGCGTACTGGGCGCCGTGGAAGAGATCTCCGACGGGGCGGCGCGCTCGGTGTTCGACACCAATGTGTTCGGCTCGCTCAACGTCCTGCGCGCCGTTCTGCCGGTGATGCGCCCCCGGCGCTCCGGGCATGTCATCAACATCAGCTCGGTCGGCGGGTTCACCGCGGGGTCCGGCTGGGGCGTCTACGCCGCGACGAAGTTCGCCATGGAGGGCTTCTCCGAGGCCCTCCAGCAGGAACTGGCCCCTCTCGGCATCCAGGTGACGATCGTCGAACCGGGCCGTTTCCGTACCGACTTCCTCGACGCGTCGAGTCTGCACACCGAGGAGACCGCCCTCCCCGACTACGCGGCGAGCGCGGGAGCCACTCGCGAAGCCTCCGCCGAGGGCAACCACGCCCAGCCCGGCGACCCGGTCAAGGCCGCCCGCATCATCGTCGGGCTCGGACAGGACCCGGCCGCGCCGCTGCGCGTGCAGCTCGGGGCGGACGCGGTGGCCCGGGTGGAGGCCAAACTCGACTTCGTACGGGACGAGTTGGCGGCCTGGCGGGGGCTCTCCCTCTCCACGGACCACGACGCGACCGCCGCCTGAGCACGGCCGCCCCCCGTTCCCGGCTCAGTCGTGATTGTGGGTCGATGACGTGTCGGCGGGCGGAACCGAGCGGCCGCCGTCGTTCCCGCTGAGGACGACGGCGAGAATCGCGACGACGATCCCGGCCGCGGCGAGCCGCCCGCCGAGGCGCAGGCCCCAGCCCGTGCCCGAGCCGGTGTGGGCGCTGGGCCTGGACAGCCGCTCGGAGCGGCGTGCCGGGCGCAGCAGCCGTACGAGCAGGAGCGCGGCGATGGGCAGTTGCAGCAGCCAGACGCTGGTGCGGAACCAGCCGTCGTACCAGACGTTCGTTCCGTACAGGAGGGTGTGCCACACGCTCAGGACGTAGACGACGATGACGAAGCGGTGCAGGACGCGCCAGGTCTTGGGGCCGATGCGGTGCCTGATGTAGAAGAGCAGTCCGAGCGGGACGGCCAGATAGAGGGCGGCCTGCCCGAGCGGCATGGCGATCTGGCCGGTACCCGAGTCGTAGCCGCCCGGTACGAACGCCTCGACGAAGGCGGTGTACAGCCGGGAATTCCAGCGCGCGGTGTCATGGCGCACCAACTCCGCGGCGAACAGCAGGGCATGGGCGGCGATGAGAGCGATCGTGTTGAGGCTCGTGGTGCGGTGCAGCCGCTCCAGGCGCGGGCCGGACAGCGGCAGCCACGCCGGGCGGGGCCCGGAGAGCAGCAGCCCGAGCAGGACCGTGGTCCAGGCCCACAGGAGGGCCGCCCAGCCGAACGCCTGGCTGAGGAAGTACATCCAGAAGCCCCCCGCGTCCGCCATGAACGGCATGACGGACACGGTTGATGACGTCTTCGCGCGAATACGGGCGTAGAGAAGGGCGAATACGGCGGCGGTCACCACCAGCGCGATGAGACCGTCGGGTATGGATGCCTTCAGATCCGACCTGAGCGTGGGCCGGGGCTGCTGCCGGCCGGTGGCGGAATCGGGGAGGCTGGCCGGTTCGGGGGCGGCGGGCGCGGGGGACGGCTTCATCTGAAGGGCCTTCTCGATGGCGTCGGCGGGTCGGCGGGTCTGCGGGTGCGCGGGCATGCGGGTCGGCGAGTGTGTGGGCGTGTGGATCCAACGAGGCGCGTTATCCGAGGAGTCGGGCCCCGTACCGGGAAAGTTCCCCGCGTCTCCATGTGACATGGATCACATCATCTGGCTGTCGTCCTATAGCGGGCGAACCGTCGATGTATCCGGATCGGCAGCTCTTTTCCGATGCTCCGTCACGGGTGACACGATGACGCCCATGAGAGCCGGGCCCGCATTCCGTCTCACACGAGCCGTGGTCTTCGCGGCCGTGTGCGTAGCGGTGTCCGGACTCGGGCACGCGCTTCAGTCAGGGGCTCCGCTGCCCTGGCCGGCCCTGGCCCTCGCGCTGGTCGCGGCGGGCGGCGCCGGATGGTGGCTGGCGGGGCGGCGGCGCGGCGCCCTGGTGGTCGCCGGCGTGAGCGCGGCGGGACAGGTGTTCCTGCACGCCCTGTTCAGCTGGATCCACCTGTGTCTGCCGCACAGCGGTGGCTCCAAGGCGATCTCCATGCCGGGCGAGGGCCACTCCGGTATGGCGGCGGCGCACACCGGCCCGGGCATGGGCGAGGGTCCTGCCGATCTCATGGCCCTCGCGATGGCCTACGACGGCCACTCCCTGACGTCCGGCATGGCCGTGGCCCATATGGTCGCGGGACTGCTGTGCGGATGGTGGCTGTGGCGTGGGGAGACGGCCGTCCTCCAACTCGGCCGCTCGCTCGCGCTGTTCGTCTGCGCCCCGCTGCGGCTGGCCCGGCGGATGCTGTCCCACACCGGATCGCCGCCGCCACAGCCGCGGATCCGCGCGCCGCGCCGGCCTCGTCGCCGTCTGCGCCATCGCGTCGTGGCGCACGGCACCTCTCGCCGCGGTCCGCCCCTTCTGCCGTCCTGTCCCTGACCTTCCGCACCGTCCCGTCTCCGGCGCTCCGCCCGGGCCCGGCCGTGGCCGAAGGTCCGCTCAGGCACGTGCGCGTGCCTGTTCACAGGCCTACCGGTGGCCCGCGGCGGCGCCGCGGGAGCCGGTCACGGAGGGGCTCGCGCCACGACGGCGCGGCTCCGCGAGGACGCGAAGGACCGTGTGCGATGTCCCCTGCTCCGACAACGAACTTACGCAGAGTCAGATCCGACGGCCACGATACGCAGATCACCGCGTGGGCCCTGGCCGCGGGCGGCGGTGACCGGGAGGCCGCCGAGCGTTTCGTCCGCGCGACCTACGACGACGTACGGCGGTTCGTCGCCCATCTGAGCGCCGATGTGCCCGGGGCCGACGACCTGGCGCAGGAAACCTATCTGCGGGCTCTGACCAGCCTGGCGAAGTTCGCCGGCCGGTCCTGCGCCCGTACCTGGCTCCTGTCGATCGCCCGGTGCGTCGTCATCGACCGCTACCGCAGCGCCGCCGCCCGGCCCCGGGTCGCCGACACCGCGGACTGGCAGCTGGCGGCCGAACGCGCCCAGCCGCGCCATCTGCCCGGCTTCGACGAGACCGTCGCGGTGTTCGACGCGCTGGACACGATGGACCCGCCGCGCCGGCAGGCGTTCGTGCTGACCCAGCTGCTGGGCCTGTCCTACGTGGAAGCCGCCCGCGTCGCCGACTGCCCGGTCGGTACGGTCCGCTCCCGCGTCGCGCGGGCCAGACGCGACCTCGCCGCGGTGTGGCAGGCGGACACGGACCCCCGGTTCGTGCCCGGCCCGGCGCTGTCCTTACCGCCAGGTCCTGTCCGGCCGATCGTCGCGGGCCCGCGACGCCCGGCACGGCACCTCGCCGCGTTGTCGGAGTCGTCCAAGTACGTCCAGTACGAGGACGATCCTCCGCCTTGCGATGTACCGCACCAGACGCCGCGGGCTGATCCACGAAGATCGACCGGACAGGACCTGGTCCGCACCCCGTCGGCGTAACGCCGCGCGCCGGTGCGTGCCCCGGTTCGCGCGCCGGTCCACGCGCTGGTCCGTGCCGTCATCGAGGACGGCGCGGACCGGCGGGCCCGGCCGGGAGCCCGTCCCCGGACCGGGTACGGAAGCCGGCGTACCCGCGCCGCGCCAACGGGATCAGCAGGACGGGCAGCACCAGACACTGGAGGGACACCGCCAGCCAGAAGCCCCGCTCCATTCCGGCCCCTTCGGCCGCCCCGTACAGCTGACCCCCGATCACTCCGCTGGCGAACGCGCCGATTCCCGCGGCCAGCCGCTGCCGGCCGAAGACCACGGCCGGCGCGGCGGACGACCGGGCCAGCGCCTCCAGATCGTTCTTCAGGAAGAGGACGATCTCGCCCAGGCAGATCAGCGCGGCGCCCGCGCCGATGCCCGCGTGCCCTCCGAGGCCGGTGACCGCCGTCCCCGCGGCCATCGCGCCGAATCCCACCCGCATCGCCCGCCGGTAGGAGAGCCCGGCGATCCACCGGGACAGCGCCGGCTGCACGATCACCAGGAGGCACGCGTAGGCCATCAGTACGACGCCGTAGAACGACGCCGACGTACGGGGGACGGCATAGAGCGCGAGATAGTGCTGGAAGAACATGAAGACGTACACGCTCACGACGGTGACCGTGAAGGGCAGCACCCCCTCGCCGGGACGCGCGGCAGGCGCGTCGGGGCCGCCGGCCGGGGCGGGGCCCGTGACCGGGACGGCGGGCAGCAGCACGGCGTGCCCGAGCCCGACGACGGCGAACAGCACGGTCACACCGGCGAACAGGACCCCCGGCGAACCCAGCACGAACGGCGCCGCCGCAGGAGGCCCCAGCGCGATGCCCGCGTTGAACGCCGAACCGCTCGCGGACAGCAGCCGGGGCCGCTCCGCCTCGTCGGCCCCCGCCACCAGATACGCCTTGTTCGCGGGGAGATACAGCGCCGCCCCGCACGAGACCAGAAACAGCGCGCCGACCGCCACCGCCGGACGGTCCAGCCCCGGTAGGAACGCCGCGAACCCCGCCGTACGCACGGCCAGCGCCACCAGCATCGTGGACCGCAGCCCGATCCGCTGAGCCAGCGCCGCGCCCACCACGCCGCCGGAGAACTGCACCAGCGAGGCGATGGCGAGCACGGCGCCGACCGTGCCGAGGCCGAGCCCGAGACGCTGGTGCAGAAGCACCGACATGTACGGCAGGACGGCGAAGCTGCCCAGGGTGATCAGGAACGAGCCGGCCAGCAGGAACAGCCGCGGACCGGCCGGCCGCCGGCCGCCGGCCCCGGTCCCGCGCTCACGGCCCACCGTCGGCCACGAGGACGGGACGCACACTCCCCGCCGCGCTCGCCGCCCGGTGCAGAGCGATCTCCGCCGTCGCCGCCTGGGCCAGCACGATCCCGGTGCAGCCACGCTGATCGTCCACGCTGCGTATCTCGTCGCCCGGCGCCTTGGTCGGGTACCAGCGCACCGCGCCCGGGTACGCCCCGAGTCCGTCCAGTCCGTGCCAGCCCGCGAGGACGCCCGGACGGTCCGGGTGGACGAGCACGAATCCGCTGGCGGGACCGGTGTGGTCGAGCGCGGCGTCCATGAGCCGGGGACGGCGTCCGAGCGCGGTGTCGATCATGGCCTCGTACACATTGGTCTCCAGGGAGCGGCACAGCGCCTCCCCGACCAGCGCCCCGCCGATCCTGCGGTTGATCTCCACCAGTTGCGGGCCCTCGGCGGTGAGAATGAACTCCACGTGGGCGAAACCGCTGTCGTGACCGGCCGTGCGCAGGACGGCGCCGGCCCACTGCTCGATCTCGCTCAGCTCACCGCGGGGCAGCGCGACGGGGAACGCGGCGGCTTCCTCCCGTACGGCCGGTTCACGCGAGGTCTGCCGGCTCAGCACGCCCAGCAGCCGGGTGTCCCCGTCCCAGCTGAGTGTCTCCGCGCTGTAGAGCGGCCCGGCGAGGAAGGGCTCCGCGAACAGCTCGCCGGCGAAGACGCACCGCCCTGCCTCGGTGAGCGCGGCGCGCAACGCCCGCTCGTCCCTGACCACCCAGACATTGCGGGACGAGGTGCCCGCCGAGTCCTTGAGGACGGCCGGCAGACCGATCGTACGGAGTACCTCGGCCGCGCCGTCCAGGTCCTGGCCGGCCGGCACGACCGGCACGGCGGGGCCCTTGCTCAGTCCGCGGCGGTACAGCAGATCGCGGACGCGTGCCTTGTCGCGCAGTAGCCGTACCGCGTCCGGATCCGGCCCCGGCAGCCCGAACTCGGCCGCGAGATCGGCGGCCGGGAGACTCCAGGTGTCCGTGGTGTTGATGAGTCCGGCCAGATCCGGCAGGGCGGCCAGCGCGCGCCGGGTCGCGGCCGTGTCGAAGGTGTCGACATCGATCACGGACAGCGCGCCGTCCGGCAGGGTGTCCAGTTCGTGCCGGTACACGGACCGGTCGCAGGTGAGCAGAGACAGCCGGTGCCCGGCGTCGGACGCGGCGGCGGCCATCCGGGCCAGCCCGAAGGACAGCGATTCCAGCGCGGCGATGGTCACGACGACTCCTCGGCCGGCACGACGGATTGCGGATGGGAGCGCCGGGCCCACTCCATCACCGACCACGGGGGACGCAGATCGTCGAGGGTGTGGATCCGCTCCGGGCGTACGGTGCGGGGGTCCAGGGCCTCGGCGTGCCGGGCGAACACCCGCTCCGCGTACCGGTGTCCGGTGTCCGCGCCGATGACGAGATGCAGCCGGCCGGGGTCGCGCTCCGCCTCCCACGAGCCGACCAGATGCGCGGCCCCCGTGGAGAGCCCGGCGAAGACGGCGTGCTCCCGCAGAAGGCCGACCGCGCCGGCCATGGCGTGGCGGAAGTCCACCCAGTGAAGGGTGTCGTACAGATCGTGCCGGACATTGCCGAAGGGGATGGAGCTGCCGATGCCGGCGATGATCGCCTCGGGATCGCTGAAGCGCTCGCTGCCGAACGTGACACTCCCGAACGGCTGGATCCCCACCAGCCGCACGGCGCGCCCCGATCCGCGCAGCGCCCGCACCAGACCGCCGGTCGACGCGCCCGTGCCCACGGCGCCGACGACGGTCAGCTCACTGCCCGGCAGCGCCTCGGTGACCAGATCGGCGAACTCCCGGTAGCCCGCGTAGTGCACCACGTCGTGGTATTGCCGCATCCAGTGGAAGTCCGGCCGCCGGGCCAGCAGTTGCCGTACGTGCCGCACCCGCCGTTCCTGGTCGAGCCGCAGGCTCTGGGACGGCGGCATCTGATCGACCGTCGCGCCCAGCACCTCCAGCTGGGCACGCATCACCGCGTCGACCGTCGTGGACGCCACGATGTGACAGCGCAGCCCGTAACGGTGGCAGGCCATCGCGAGCGCCAGCGCGTAGATGCCGCTCGAACTGTCGATGAGCGTCTGGCCGGGAACGATGCGGCCGCGCCGCAGCAGCGTACGGACGGCGCCGAGCGCCGCGTACACCTTCATCGTCTCGAAGCGGGCGAGCACCACATTGCCGCTCAGCCGGATCAGATCCGGGGCCTTCATCGCGTCGGTGATGTGTTCGTGTACCCGGGCCGGGGCGACGGCCGGGGTGGTCGGGGCGGTCATCGCAGGGCACCCCGCGTCCCGGGCGGCAGGCTGCTGAACTCGTGATGCGGCGACATGACTGACCGATCCTCCTGAGCTCCGGTTACCGAGTCACACTTCTTCGTCCCCCGGACGATCAGCCGACGGGAGTGCTGGTCGTACGCGGCGCCGTCGAAGCCCCCGAAGCACTCCACGTCGGTGAACCCGGCCGCCACGAACAGATCGTGCAGTTCGGCGGCGCTGTAGAGGAAGGACGTGAGGGAGGCGGTACGCGCGCTCGCGCCGCGCACCAGCGTCCAGTCGGTCCGCAGCCGCCGCCAGCTGTCGAAGACGACATCACGCTGGACGACATACGAACCGTCGGGGAGATCCACGGCCTGCGGGCGTCCGATCCAGCCCGCGAGGACCTCCTTGCCCATCACATCCACCAGGAGCCGCCCGCCGGGGGCGAGGGACTCGTGCGCGTTGCGCAGCACCCGCAGATTGTCGTCCGGATCGTCGAAGTAGCCGAACGACGTGAACACGTTGAGCACGACGTCGAAGGAGCCGGGCTCGGCGTATTCGAGCATGTCCGCCCGGACGAGCCGCACGTCGGCGCCGGCCTCCGCGCACGCGGTCCGCGCCCGGTCGAGCATGGAAGGACTGAGGTCGACACCGGTGACGGCGTACCCACGGCGGGCCAGCGGGAGAAGGAAGAGGCCGGGGCCGCAGCACAGATCGAGCACCCGGGCACCGGGCGGGAAGTCCAGCAGGGGTGACGTCGCCACGAGGCCGGCGACCGCCTCGCCCCGGTCGGCGGAGAACATCGTGGGTGCGAAGTCGGACCAGAGGGAGTCGTCCTCGTACCACCGCACACCGGCTGCCCTCCATCTGAGCCCCAACGGCCCCTGGGACGCGCTCCGTCACTTGCCTCGTGTCAGTAGTCGGCTGTCAACCGCCCTGGGTTCCCGGCGAGTTGGACGCGAGTTCCGCGCCGGAGAAGCACGAGGAGGACGAAGCCCCGCCGCCCGGACCACGGTGGATCCGGACGGCGGGGCAGCGGTCGTACGGCGGCTCAGCCGGCGGGACGGGTGGCCGCGGCCAGGGCGGCACGCACCGACGCGGCGCCGGCGCTCGCTCCCGGGTCGTTCATGTCGATGCCCGGCCCCTGCTGGTTGCGCGCATACGGAACGACATAGGCCGGGGTGTCGCGCTGGAAGCGCCAGCTGTCGGCGAGGGTGCCCGCGTCGACCGCGTCGTAGCCGAGGAGATCGAGCAGCCGGGTGGCGGCGGCCTTCGCCGCGGGGTCGTCGCCCGAGATCGGGAGAGCCGACCGGTCGGATGCCCCGGCCGGCCGTGCCAGCGCGGCCAGGTGCTTGAAGAAGATGTTGTTGAACGCCTTGACGACCCGGGAGTCCGGCAGATGGTGCTGGAGCAGCCCGCTGGTGGTGGTCTCCTCCGCGTCCAGCTCGGGGATCCGCCCGTCACGCTCGGGGTAGTAGTTGTTCGTGTCGAGGACGACTTTTCCTGCCAGCGGCGCGACCGGCACCTGGCGGTAGTTCTTCAGCGGGACGGTGACCACGACCCAGTCCCCGGCGGCCGCCGCCTCCGCCGGGGTCGCGGCGCGCGCCTGCGGCCCCAGCTCCGCCACCAGGCCGGCCAGGGTCTCGGGCCCCCGGGAGTTGCTGAGGACCACCTCCAGCCCGGCGGCTGTGCCGAGCCGCGCGAGCGTGCTGCCGATGTTGCCACTGCCGATCAGTCCGAGAGTGCTCATACGGGTGGCAGCCCGGCACGCGGCGGAGGTATTCCCGCCGTCCGGCGTGGTCCGCCGGGTTCCCGACGGGTCGGGCCGGACGGTCAGGCGGGTATCTCCCGGTCCGTCCAGGCGGGGCTCAGCCGCAGGTGCTTGATCGTGCGGCGGTGGTGGGTGAAGGCGATGTGCAGCGTTCCGTCGCCGGACCGGGTGACGGACGGATAGGACAGTTCGCGGTTGAGCCCGTCGCGGGAGTTGTTCGTGAGGCAGTAGCCGTCGCCGGTCTCCAGATCGCGCCGCACCGGCCAGGTCCGGCCGCCGTCCGACGACACGGAGAGAGTGAGCGGGGCGCGGGGAGCGCCCCAGAAGGCGGCGCCGGCCGGGCCAGCGGTGTCCGCGCCGCCGCCGCTCAGCCCTGCGTCGTCGATCTCGTCGTACAGCGAGGCGCGGCGCTCGGTGGCGTCGGCGGCGCTGCTGGGATTGTGGACCAGAGCGAGACGGCCGTCGTCCAGCGGGACGAACTGGAGCGAGGAGTTGTTGTTCGGGACGGAGAGCGGCTCCGGCGCCGTCCAGGTCTGCCCGTCGTCGTGCGACGTACAGCGGTGGACGGCATCCGCCCAGCGGCTGCGGAACAGCGCGAGCAGCGAACCGTCGGCCAGCGCGTGGACGTTCATGTGTACGAGGCCGGTGGAGACGGGCACCGGCCGCTCCTCCCAGGTCCGTCCTGCGTCGTCGCTGACCATGACCGAACTGGTGTCGTGGCCGCCCGACCACCGCTCACCCGGCACGGTGACGCAGCGGAACACCGGCAGCAGCCAGCGCCCCGACGGCAGTACGGTGACCGGCTGGCGGACGAAGATCCCGCCCTCGGCCGTGGCCGGGAACAGGACCCGGGAGGGGCCCCAGGTCGCGCCGTTGTCACCGCTGACGCGCAGCCGCACCTCGGCCGTGTCCTGGTGGCCGGCTCGCTGCGCGGTGTGCAGCAGCCACAACTCGCCCGACGGCGCGGGGAACAGGACGGGGTTCTGCTCGGAGCGGCCGGTGTCGTCGGACAGCCGGACCGGCGCGGACCAGGCGCCGGCGCCTGGGGCGAGCCGGGCGGACCACACGGAGATGTCCGCGACGCCTTCCTGCGTTCCGGCGAACCAGACGCAGCCCAGGTCCCCGCCGGGCAGTACCGCGAGATTCGCGGCGTGGTTCTGCGGGGCGGGCGCGGCCAGCCGGGCTTCGGCGCGACCCGGTTCGGCGGGATGCGGGCGCAGGACGCCGTCGGCGGTGGCAGGAGCCGTGGTCACCGCGCCTCCCCGGAGCGGCGGGCGGCCGCGAGGTGGCTCCCCGCGGCCTGCTCCAGATGGACCAGGTCACTCGAGACGGTGGCGAAGGTGAAGCCCTCGGCCAGGCGCCGGCCGGCGCTCGCCCCGTCCGGGTTGTGGATGCCCGCGGCGATGCCGGCGGCGGCCGCCGCCTCGCGCACCGTGACCAGCGCGGCCTCGAAGCGGTCGGCGACCGCCGGATCGCTTGCCGTGGCGCCGCCGATGGCGATCCGCAGGTCGGAGGGGCCGATGTAGACGCCGTCGAGACCTTCCGTGGCGCAGATCGCGGCGACATTGGCGAGGCCGTCCGCGGTCTCGATCATCGCGAGGACGACGGTCTGCGCGTGCGCGTCGGCCGGGTCGGGCCCGATCCGCAGGCCCGAGCGCATCGGGCCGTACGAGCGGCGCCCGAGCGGCGGGTAGCGGACGGCGGCCACCGCGTCGGCCGCGTCCTGGGCGGTGTCGATGAGCGGGACGATGACACCGGCGGCCCCCGCGTCCAGCGCCCGGCCGATCGGTGCCGCGTCGTTCGCCTCGACGCGCACCAGGCCCACGGCGGTGCTCCCCTTGGTGTCGATGGCGGTGAGGGAGGCGAGCAGACCCGCGTAGTCGATCAGGCCGTGCTGGGCGTCCAGTGCCACATAGTCGTAGCCGAGGCGAGCGAGGCGTTCGGTGGAGACCGGGGAGTCCAGGACGGACCAGTAGCCGATGAGCTGTTCGCGGGCGCGCAGTGCGGTGGCGAAGGCGGCGGGCGTACCGGACGGGACTCGGGGCATGAGGGCTCCTTCGAGGCGGAAGTGGGCGGGTGGGGCGGGGCGGGGGCGCGGTCAGCGGTTGTACGCGGGCATCGGGCCGCGCAGCCGGGCACCGACCTCGTCGCAGGCCGCCGTCACCTCGGCGGGCAGCGGACCGGCCTGCGCGGCCACGATATTCGCCCGCAGATGCTCGGTCCGTGAGCCGCCGAGCAGCAGCGCGTCGGTCGAGGCGCGGTCCAGCAGCCAGCGCAGCGCGAGGTCCGTGAGGGGGATGCCCGCCTCGCCGGCGATCCGGGTGAGCTCCCCGACGGCGGCGAACAGCCGCTCGTCCCAGTACCGCTCCCGGTACATCGCGGCCAGCTTGGAGTCGCCGAACCGGCCCGACCCGGGGGTCTGCCCAAAGGTGTGACGGCCGGTGAGGAGACCGCCGCCGAGCGGGTTGTAGACCATCGTGCGCAGCCCGGTGACGGCCGCGTACTCGACGTACTCCTCCTCGATACGGCGCGCGAGGAGATTGTGCAGCTGCTGGGCGACGACGGGGCGGTCCGCCCCGACCTCGTCGGCGGTGCGTACGAGTTCGGCGATCTGCCAGGCCGCGTGGTTCGAGACGCCGAGGGCGAGGATCTTGCCCTCGGCGATGAACTCGGCCACGGCGGAAAGGGTTTCGGCGAGCGGTGTGGCCCGGTCCGGCTGGTGCAGATAGAAGAGATCGACGTGGTCGGAGCCGAGGCGCCGGAGGCTGCCCTCCAACGCGGCCCGCATTCCGGCGGCAGACAGCGGGGCGTGCGCGCCCTGGTCGGGGTGCGGGATACCGGCCTTGGTCGCCAGGACGATCCGGTCGCGGCGGCCCGGCAGCAGCGCGGCGAGGATGCGCTCGCTCTCGCCGCCCGCGTAGCCGTTCGCCGTGTCGACGCCGGTGATACCCGCGTCCAGCGCCGCGTCGAGCATGGCGGCGGCGCCCGCGCGGTCGACCGTGTCGCCGAAGGTCATGGTGCCGAGGACAAGACGGGACAGCGGGACGGGAAGGTGCGGCAGATTGATGCCGATGGTCACGGGCGAGTGCTTTCCGGTGCGGTGGTGAGCAGGTGCCGGGGCTTCACGCCACGGACCGCGGTGGGATCGAGGGCGGCGCGGCGCAGCGCCCGGGTGTAGGACTCGGCGGGTGAGGCGAGGACATCGGCGGTCGGCCCGCTCTCGACGATCCGGCCGGCGTGCATCACGACGACATCTGTACTGATCGCACGGACCACCGCGAGGTTGTGGGCGATGACGAGATAGGCGATACCGGTCTCGGCCTGGAGCTCCCGCAGCAGTTCGAGGACTTGGGCCTGTACGGAGACGTCGAGGGCGGAGGTCGCCTCGTCGCACACCAGCAGGTCCGGCCGGGAGGCGAGCGCGCGGGCTATCCCGATCCGCTGGCGCTGGCCGCCGGAGAACTCGGGCGGGCGGCGGTGCAGGGCCGAGGACGGCAGTCCGACCCGGTCGATCAGCTCGGCCGCGCGCCGCGCGCGTTCCGCCTTGTCGCCGACGCCCGAAAGGCGCAGCGGCTCCGCCACGATCTGCTGGGCGGTCAGATGCGGGTCGAGTGAGCCGTACGGATCCTGGAAGACCATCTGCACGCGCCTGCGCAGCGGGCGCAGCCGTCGCTCCGGCAGCGTGGCGATGTCTGTACCGTCGAGGACGATCCGGCCGGAGGTGGGCTTGAGAAGCCGCACGAGGGCGCGGGCCAGGGTGGACTTGCCGCACCCCGACTCGCCGACGACGGCGAGCGTGCCACCGCGCTCCAGCTGGAAGCTGACCTGGTCGACGGCGCGGAACGGGCCGTGCGCGGTGGGGTACTCGACGACGAGGTTCTCGACGGCGAGCAACGGGCGGCCGACGGCCCGGCCGCTCTCTGCGACGCTGTTCACGGGGGCGCTCCCTGCGAGGGCGTTCACCGGGCCACTCCCTGCGGGGCGGCCTCGGACCGCGGGTCCTCGTCCCACGGACCGAGCCGCGGTACGGCGGCGAGCAGGTCGCGGGTGTACGGCTCGGCCGGCCGGTCCACGATCTGCTGAGCGGGTCCTGACTCCACGAATCTGCCCTCCTTCATGACATGGATACGGTCGGAGACGACCCGGGCCACTCCCAGGTCATGGGTGATCATCAGCATCCCGATGCCCTCCTGTTCCTGGAGCTCCATCAGCAGGTCGAGGACGCTCGCCTGGACGGTGGCGTCCAGCGCGGAGGTCGGCTCGTCGGCGATCAGCAGCCGCGGTTCGCCGGCGAGCGCCATGGCGATCAGCATGCGCTGGAGCATGCCGCCGGAGAACTGGTGCGGATACGCCTTCCAGCGGGTCGCCGGCTGGGGGATACGCACCTGGGTGAGGAGATCGATCCCTCGCTCCCTGGCCTCGGTGCGGGACAGTTCCGGGTGGCGCAGCCGCAGCGCGTCGCCGAGCTGGCGGCCGATCGTGTGGACCGGGCTGAGGGCCGTCATCGGGTCCTGCGGGATCAGCGACACGGCGCGCCCGCGCACCTCCCGGGCCGCGCCGGGGTCGGCCACGACGTCCCGGCCGGCGATGCGCACGGTGCCCGAGAGCACCGCGAGGCCTTCCGGGAGCAGCCGCAGCACGCCCATGGCGGTGGTGGACTTGCCGGATCCGGACTCGCCGATGAGCGTCACGGTCTCGCCCCGGCCCACGGTGAAGCTCACGCCGTCCACGGCGCGTACCACGCCGTGCGCGGTGATGAGTTCGATCTGCAGGTCCTCGACGTCCAGCAGGGGGATGTCCGTGGTCATGGCTCAGGCTCCCTTCTTGGCACGTGTGATGCGCGTTCCGCGCGGCACGCGCGCGCCGCGCGGTGCCTTCACCGTGCGGGTACGGTCGCGCAGCCCGTCGCCGACGAGGTTGACGCCGACCACGAGGAGGGCGATGACCAGTCCCGGCAGGGTGACCAGCCACCACGAGGTGGTGATGTAGTCCTGGCCGTCGGAGATGATCCGGCCCCAGGTGGCGAACGGCCGCTGCGGGCCCGCCCCGAGGAAGCTGAGCGCGCTCTCCAGCAGGACGGCCTGCGCGAGCAGCAGCAGGACGACGAGGCTCGCCGGACGGATGACGTTGGGAATGACGTGCCGGCCGAGGACCGTCCAGCCGCGCAGGCCGAGGACCCGGGCGGCCGCCACGTACGGTTTCTCGCGTTCCACGAGGACGAGCGAGCGGGTGAGCCGCGCGACCTCCGGCCACTGGGCGACCGCGATCACGCAGGTGATGACGGTGACGGAAGGCCCGAAGAGGGCGACCACGAGCAGCAGCATCATCAGCAGGGGCAGCGCGAGCTGGGCCTCCAGCAGCCGGGAGATGACCGCGTCGACCCAGCCGCCGAAGAATCCGGCCGCCGAGCCCGCCGCGATACCGATCAGGCCGGAGACGAGGACCGCGAGGATGCCGACGGTCAGGGAGACCTGGCCGCCGTGCAGGATGCGGGAGAGCAGATCGCGGCCGAGCTGGTCGGTGCCGAACAGGTGTCCGTCGCTGAGCGGCGGCAGCCGCCGGCGGGACAGGTCCTGCGCGTTGGCGCCGGGCAGGGGCAGCAGGCCCGCCAGCGCGACGGGCAGGACGACCAGTGCGGTGCAGACCGTGCCGGCCCACAGCTTGAAGCGGGCGCCACGCCGTTGCCGGGTGGCGATGGCGCGGGCGAGATCGCGCGCGGTGACGGCGCTCGGCCTGGCGCCGGAGGAAGAGGCGGGACGCAGGGCGGTGGTCATGTCTCAGGCCGCCTTTCCGAGGCGCACCCGCGGGTCGAGCAGCGGGTAGGCGAGGTCGACGAGGAGTTGGACGAGGATGGCGAGGGTCGCGGTGACCAGGACGGTGGCCTGGATGAGCGGATAGTCGCGGGTCTCCAGGGCGCGGACGACGAGCGAGCCGACGCCGGGCCAGCCGAAGACGACCTCGACCACGACGACACCGTTGAGCAGGGCCGCGAAGCGGGTACCGATGGCGGTGAGCAGCGGCACCCCCGAGTTGGCGAGGGCGTAGCGCCAGGTGAGGGCGCGCTCGGAGAAGCCGCGTGAGCGGGCGACGGTGAGGTAGGGGGAGCTGAGTGCGGTGGTCATCTCGCGCCGAACCAGCCGGGAGATGAGCGCCAGTTGCAGGACGGCGACGGTGGCCGTCGGCAGGACGAGACCGCTCCAGGAGGTGAAGCCGGAGGCGGGCAGCACCGGCAGCAGCACCGCGAAGACGGTCAGGAGCATCACGCCGGTCCAGAAGTCCGGCATGGACTGCCCGGTGATGGTGAGCACGTTGGCGCCCAGTTCGCGCTTGGTGTCGGCGCGGCGCGCCATCCACACGCCGAGCGGTACGGCGACGACGGCGGTGACGGTGATCGCGGAGACGGCGAGCGTGATCGTGTACGGCATCCGGTCCAGGACCACGTCGAGGGCCGGTGCGTGGAAGGAGTAGCTGGTGCCGAGGTTTCCGGTGAGCAGGTCGCGCAGGAAGATGCCGTACTGCGTGAACAGCGGCTGGTCAAGGCCGAACTGGCTGCGGATACGGGCGAGGTCGGCGGTGGTCGCGGTGGGGCCGGCGTACGCGGCGGCGGGATCGCCGGGGGCGAGACGTACCAGCAGGAAGACGGTGGTCAGGGTGAGGAAGACGGTCAGCAGGCTCTGGCCGAGCCGGCGGGCGAGATACTTCGGCACGGCTCAGCCCTCCAGCCGCACGGCGGACAGGTCGTAGGAGTTGATCGGCAGGAGCGACATGCCCCGGACGCGGCTCCGGCGCGCGAGCAGGGTCTTGGGCGCGAAGGCCCAGAGGCTGGGCCAGGTGTCCCAGATGGCGTGCTGCACCGCGGCGAGCCGCTTGGTGCGCTCGGCGTCGTCCACCTCGGTGGCGGCGTCCGAGAGCTGTCGTTCGACCCGCGGCACGACATATCCCATGAAGGCGTCGCGGGTACGTTCCTTCGCGGCCGTCCCTCCGTACATGCCCTGGAGCGTGGTGAGGGCCTGGCCGGTGGGGCTGCCGTAGCCGTTGCCGATGACATCCCAGTCGCCGGCCCGGCCCTGGCGCCAGGTGAGGATGTCGCCGCCGGGCTCGAACTGCTGGAGTGAGGCGCGCACCCCGACGTCCTGGAACATGCTCTGCACGGCCTCCATGACCGAGGCGTCGGCGGCGAACTCCCCGGACTCCCAGATGATGTTGATACGGAGGTCCGCGGCGCCCAGCGACCTCAGGAGCGAGCGCGCCTTGCCGGGGTCGTACGCGTACGAGCCCGTCCGCACCGCGCCTTCGAGGGCGAGCGGCACCACGCCGCCGGCCTCCTCCGCCGCGCCGTTCAGCACATCGTCCACGAGGGCCCTGCCGTCGATCGCGTAGGCCAGCGCCTGCCGTACCCGGGAGTCGGCGAGCGGATGCCCGGCCGGCTTGCGGAAGTTGTAGAAGAGCTGGCACATGCGGACGCCCGCGGTCTCCTCGACCTCGACGCCGGGCAGCCCGGTGAGCTGCTCGGCGGAGTCCGGGGTCAGGGTGTCGACGACATCGAGTTCGCCGCTGCGCAGCGCGACGACCCGGCTGGACTCCTCGGGGACGAACCGGACGCGCACCGTGTCGATCGTCGGCCGTGTCCCCCAGTACTCCGGATTGCGGGCGAGGGTGTACTCGCCGGCGCCGGCGTTCGCCCTGAGGACGCGGTACGGACCGGAACCGAGACCGCTCCGCAGCTCCTCGGGCCGGTTGGCGGCGGCCGGGGTGATGTGGATGTTGGCCATCAGCCGGTCGAGTACCGGCACGGGCTTGTCGGTGTGCAGCAGGAAGGTGCGGGGCCCCGTCTTCTCGACGGTGGGCAGCTCGGGGAAGAGGCCGAGCAGGAAGGAGCCGTTGACCTTCCCGTACATCCGCAGGGCGGTGGCGACGTCCTCGACGGTGACGGGGCTGCCGTCGGAGTAGCGGACGCCCTCGCGCAGCCGCACCGTCCAGGCGGTGGGCCGGGCCATCTCGAACCGGTCGGCGAGGATGAGCTGCGGTTTCATGCCGGGACCGATACGGGTGAGCGCCTGCCGCACCGCGCGCTGCACGGTGACCGCGGCGTCGAACTGGTTGAGCTTGTTGTCGAGGCTCACCAGGGAGCGGTTCAGACCGAGGGTGAGCGTGCCGGGGCCGGGAGCCCCGGTGGGGCCCGCGCAGGCGGCCAGGGGGCCGAGAGCCATGCCCGCGCCGCCCGCGGCACCCCAGCGCAGCAGGGTGCGGCGGCTGAACGGTTCACGCGGGGGAGTGTCGGGGGGAGCGCTCTGAGGAGTAGGGGTCATCGTCGACCTTCTCGGGGTTCTGGGAGGCGACCGGCTCGAGCCGCGGGTGTCCGGTCCGTCGGGCACCCACAGGGGTCGCGCCGCAAAAGCTGCCACGGTTGCGTGTTTCGCGCAAGAGGTCTCGCGCATTTCGCGCAGCATGTGTCATCATCGAGCACCGAGGCAGCCCGCCCCGGGCCGCCCGAGGAGGTATCCGTGTTCCTCACGCCCCCCAGTGAGCACGCACCGCGCCGGGTGCTCGCTCTCGCGGACGATCTGTCCGGCGCGGCCGAGACGGCGGCCGCGCTGCGCCTGCCGGGCCGGATCGTCCTGGGCCCGGCGGTGGCGGCGCCGCCCGCCGAGGGTGAGGCGCTCGTCCTCGATCTCGACACCCGGCAGCTGGACGCCGACGCGGCCGCCCGTATCGTCCGCGCGAGCGTGCGGGACGCCGTGGACGGCGCCGTGCTGATGAAGAAGACGGACTCCCTGCTGCGCGGCAATCTCGCCGCCGAGACCGCCGCCTACGCGGAGGGAGCCGGCGGACTCGTCGTCGCTCCCGCCCTGCCGGTGGCCGGCCGGACCGTCCGTGACGGCATCGTTCACCTGCACGGCGTCCCGCTGCACGCCACGGACGCCTGGCGCGCGGAGAGCCGTCCCGCACCGCGTTCGGTGGCGGCCGCGCTCGGCGCCGCCGGTACGGAGGTGGTGCCCCTCAGGGCCGTACGCTCGCCCCTCGGGGAGCTCGCCGACCGGCTCCACACCCTCGCCGAGGCGGGGCTGATACCCGTGTGCGACGCCGAGACGGACGCCGACCTCGACGCCATCGCCGCGGCGGCCCTCCATCTGGGGGCCGGTGTACGGCTCATGGGGACGGGCGGGCTCGCCGCCGCCCTCGGCCGCGTGCTCGGCGCGGCGGGCGCCCCGCCGGCCGGGCCCCGGGCATCGCCCGACGGAGCGGACGCGGCGGCGGGAGCTCTCGCGGCGGACGGCCCGTCAGCCGGCCCCGGACCCGCGGCGACCCGGCCGCTGCTCGTTGTCGTCGGCACCGCGGAACCCACCGCCGTTGCGCAGATCGCGCAACTGACCGCCGCCGGCGCCCGGCATATCGTCCTGCCGGCCGACCTCCTCGCCCGGCCCGGCGCGCGGCTCCCGCTCGCCGTCGACCCGGACGGCATCACGGTCGTCAGCATCGGCGCCACCCAGGGCATCAGGCTCGATACCGCCCGCCGCATGGCGGCCGGTCTGGGCCGGGCCGTCGCCGCGCTGCCGTACCCCACCGACCTCGTTCTCACCGGCGGTGAGACCGCACGGCGCGTCCTGGACGCGCTCGGTGTCACCCAGCTGATCCCCGTCGGGGAGATCCACCACGGAGCCGTGCACTGCCGCACGCCCGACGGCCGCCGCGTCGTCACCCGTCCCGGAAGCCACGGCGACACCGGCTCCCTGCTGCGGATCGCCCGCGCCCTCCGGCCGCGGCACCCCTTCGTACCGGCAGAACCCCCCACGCCGGGCGCCGAGTTCAGCGCGTCCGCGCACCCGCAGCCCGTGTCCTACGTACCGCAAGGAGAAGCCCTGTGAACGCAGCCCCTACGACCGCCTCCGTGGAGCAGACCGATACGGCCGGCCGGCCGCTCCCGGTGATCGCGGTCACCATGGGCGACGGCGCCGGCATCGGCCCGGAGGTGATCGTCCCCGCGCTGCTCCACGCCGACACCGTACGGCGCTGCCGCCCCGTCGTCGTCGGCGACGCGGAACGTCTGCGCCAGGCCGCCCGCATCCTCGGCGCCACCTGCGAGATCGTGGCCGTGGAGAGCCCCGCGGAGGCGGAGTTCAGCCCCGGCCGCATCAATGTCATCGACCTCGGGCTGCTCCCCGCGGACCTGCCCTGGGGCAAGCTGTCCGCCGTCGCGGGCGACGCGGCGTACCAGTATGTGCGGGTCGCCGCCGAACTCGCCGTACGCGGAGACGTGCAGGGCATCTGCACCGCCCCGCTCAACAAGGAGGCGCTGCACGCGGGCGGTCATCTCTACCCCGGCCACACCGAACTCCTCGCCCATCTCACCGGTGTCGAGGAGGTGTCGATGATGCTCTCCACGCCCACGGTGAAGGTCATCCATGTCACGACGCACATCGGTCTGATCGACGCGGTCAACCGGATCGAACCCGGCCTGGTCGAGCGGACCGTGCGGCGCGGCCATGAGGCGATGCTGCGGGCCGGCGTCGAGCGGCCGGTCATCGGCGTGTGTGGGATCAATCCGCACGCGGGCGAGAACGGCCTGTTCGGCTACGGCGAGGAGGAGGAGAAGATCGTCCCGGCGGTGGAGGTCCTGCGTGCCGACGGCATCGACGCCCGCGGACCGCTCCCCGCCGACACCGCCTTCTTCCTCGCCGCACGCGGCGACTACGACCTGATCGTCGCCATGTACCACGACCAGGGCCACGGCCCCGTCAAGGTCATGGGCATCGAGGCGGGCGTCAACCTCACGGTCGGGCTGCCCGTGATCCGCACCTCCGTCGACCACGGCACCGCCTTCGACATCGCCGGTACGGGGCGGGCCGAGGCCGGTAGCATGGTCGAGGCCCTGCGGCAGGCCGCCGAGATGTCGTCCGCTCCTGCCCGTTGACCACCGGTTCGTCTGCACCAGAGGACAGAAGACTGATGTCTGCGATCGGATCCCAGGCCCGGCGCGACCGAATCGTCCATCTCGCCACGACCACCGGGCTCGCCAGTGTCGAGGAACTCTCCCAGCTGTTCGGAGTCACGGCGTCCACCATCCGCCGTGACCTCGCGAAGCTGACCACCGACGGCCAACTGGCCCGCACCTACGGCGGAGCCATGGCGCTGGCGGCCCATCCCGAGGCGTCGCTGCGGCAGCGTACGGGTGACGCCTTCGAGTCCAAACAGGCCATCGCCCGGTGGGCGGCGGCGCAGGTCCGCCCCGGGGAGACGCTGCTGCTGGACGCGGGCTCGACCGTCGGGGCACTCGCCCATGAGCTGCGCACGGCGAAGGACGTGACCGTGGCGACGACGGGGCTGACCGCTCTGCAGGAGCTGTCGGACGTCGAATCCGTCCATGTCGAGTGTCTCGGCGGCACCCTGCGCCCGCTCAGCCAGGGCTTTGTGGGGCCGCTGACCGAAGCGGCCCTGGAACGGCTGACGTTCGACCGGCTGTTCCTGGGCACGGACGGTGTCTCGCCCGAACACGGCATCTGCGAGGCCGACCTGCGGCAGACCCGGCTCAAGGAGCTGATGGCACGCCGCGCCGACGAGGTGTACGTCCTGGCGCACGCGGCGAAGCTGGGCCGCCGGCCCTTCCACACCTGGACGCGGCTCCAGCCGGAGTGGACCCTCGTGACCGACGACGGGGCGGACCCCCGCATCGTCGACGAGCTGCGCTCGCGCGGTATCACCGTCGTCCTGACGAGCCCGGAGCCGCACACGGCGACGGCGTCATAAGGCGGTACGACCGGAGGGCCCGCGGAGCACATGCTCCGCGGGCCCTCCGGTCGTTCGCGCCCGCGCCGCGGGGCTCGGTGAGGGCGTCCGCGAGGGGTGTGCAAGCGACGCAGTGGGTGGCAACTACGGGCAGAGCGGCGCAGCCCGTCACGGGCCGGGCTATTCCTGCTTAATCAAGCGTCTTTTCCGGTTGTCCAGTATCGGTGGAGAATGCTCTCCGACCGAAGGGTCGACTTTCCCGTACCGAGTTACTAGGATGCCCAACAAGTTCTTGGTCCTTGCATTGTTGAAGCTCGTCGACGGCGTATCCATTGCGGCGCTGACGTGCCGGTATCTCCTATTTACTCGGGTGCCCGTAAAGGGCGTTAATTCTTTGCGGCTACCTTCTGAAGTGCTGAGGGACCGTCATATCCAAAAACTGACCGGTCGGTTCGGCCGTGTGTGTACGGGGGAGTAAGAAATTAGTGCGGCCTGCAAGAAGAGGTCTATACCGCAGAAGAATGTCAGCCCTTTCCGTCCGTGGATCTCGTGACGCCATGTCGTGCCCGATATTCGGCACTTTCATGCGTCGTGGGTCCGAGTTCTGATTCGGGGGGCGGGAGCCGCGTGCGTTTCCAGCTTTTGGGTCCTTTGAGCATTGCCGAGGGCCATGACGCTGTCGTCCTCAAACCTTCCAAACCGTCCAGCCTGCTGGCAGCTCTGCTCATTCATCCCGATTCCGTCGTTTCGACCGGCTATCTTCTGCGCGCCCTGTGGGACGAGGACCAGCCGGCCACGGCCAGGGCCGCGCTCCAGAGCTGTGTGCTCAGGCTGCGCCGTCTGTTCACCAAGTACGGGGTCACCGGCAATGCCATCGAGGCGGTGCCCGGTGGCTACCGCATGAACGCCGACGCCGACACGCTCGACCTGGTGCGCTTCCGCGTCCTGGTGCGAGAGGCGCACGCGGCGGGAGACGCCGAGGGTGAGCTGTACCGCCTCAAGGAAGCCCTCACGCTGTGGCAGGGGCCCCTGCTGGCGAACGTGCCGTCCCAGATGCTGCATCGCGACGAGGTGCCCGGCCTGACCGAGGAGCGGCTGCGCACCCTCGAACGGGCCTGCGACATCGAGCTCGCGCTCGGGCGATGTCGTCAGGTACTGGTCGACCTCTGGGAAGCCGCGCGTCAGCATCCCGGCCGTGAGCGGTTCGCGGAGCAGCTCATCGAGGCGCTCTACCGCACCGGCCGGCAGGCGGAGGCGCTCTCCGAGTACCGCGCCGTGAAAGGCCGGTTGAAGGAAGAGCTGGGAATCGATCCCGGCCCGTCCCTGCAACGGCTCGAACTCTCGATCCTCCGCGGCGACGACCTCGGCCCCTCCGCGGTCGACAGGACCGCCCCGCCGGCCGGCCGAGCGGCCCCGGCCCTCATGCCGCCGCCCGGGCCGCAGGGCCCCGCCGCCCCCGCTCCGGTGCCGTCCGTGCCGTCGTTCACCGGCCGCTCGGCCGAGCGGGCGGCGATCACCGCCCGCCTCACCTCAGGACCTCCCGGCCCCACCGTCGTCGTCCTCTCCGGAGCCCCGGGCATCGGCAAGACGGCGCTGGCGCTGCAGACCGCCCATGACGCCCAGGACAGCTTCCCCGGCGGTGTGTTCGTCGTCTCCCTGACCCGTCAGGACGGGTCGTCCGTCACCCCGGCCGAGGCGCTGGAGGGCCTGCCCCTGCCGGCAGCCGACGGCCCCAGGACGCTGCTCGTCCTCGACGATGTGACCAGCGCCGACCAGGTCCGTCCGCTGCTCCCGTCCGTGGCCGGCAGCGCCGCGATCGTCACCAGCAGACGCGGTCTCGCCGGCCTGGTGGCCACCCACGGAGGCAGCGTCTACCGGCTCGGCACCCTGGAGCCGGCGGAATCCCATCAGCTGCTGACCGCCGCTCTCGGTTCCGAGCGGGTGGACGCCGAGCCGGCCGCGGCCCAGGAACTGGCCCGTATCTGCGGCCACTTCCCCCTCACGCTGCGGATCGCCGCCGCCCGTCTGCTCACCCGCCCCGGGCTGCGGATCGAGGACTGTGTGGCGTGGCTGGCCGACGACCTGCCGGCCAGGCTCTCCCTCGCCGACGACCCGCGGATGTCCGTACCGCATGTGTTCGGCCGCGCCCTGCACCGCCTGGACCCGCGCTGCCAGCAGGCCTTCCGCCAACTCGGCGAGCACGAAGGACTGCTGCTCCCCTCCCACGCACTCGGCGACTCCGCCGACGCCGAGGAGGCGCTGGAGCAGCTCGCCGACGCGGGGCTGCTCGAAGAAGGGCCTCCCGGCCCCTACCGCATCCATCACCTGCTCAAAATCTACGCGCGTCGGCAAGCACGCGAATGGAACCAGAGCCAGGCGGCGACCGCGCCCCACTGACGGGCCATGCCCGAACTCGAACGATCCGGCCACCTTGTCCAAAGCATCCAGGGGTGTCATTCACATGGGCTCAGCAACCTACGAAGCCGTTGCCGCGACCTGTCCGCGCATTCGCCGGGACGTGCTCTTCACCGAAACGCCGGAAGGAGTGCTGTTCCACAACGCGGACGGCGGGTTCCAGCTGACCGCCAGGTCCGCGTACCGTTTCGCCACGTTGATCGTGCCGCATCTCACCGGCGCGCACACGGTCTCCGACATCTGCCAGGGCCTCGGCGAGCAGCAGCGCGCCATGGTCGGCGAGCTGGTCAGGAACCTGTACGAGCGGGACTTCGCCCGCGCGGTCCCGCCGGCCGTGACCGACGCGCGGGAGACCCCGCCCGACGTGGCCCGGCGCTTCGCCCCGCAGATCGCCTACGTGGACCACTACGCCGACGACGCCGAGAGCCGCTTCCGGCGCTTCAGCACCGCACGCGTGGCCGTCCTCGGTGACGACCTCGTCGCCCGCTGGTGCGTACTCAGCCTGATCCGCAACGGCTGCTCCACCATCGGTGTGCAGCCGGGGCTCGACACGGAAGGCATCGAGGCCGAGGCGCGGGAAGCGGCGTCCGACGGCTGCCCGGTGGAGCTTCTGCCGCTCGGCGCCGACGACCCCCAGCAGCCCCTGGGCTGGGCGGACCTCCAGGCGTACGACATCGTCGTGGCGACCGGCGGACCGGCGGCGCCCCGGCGCCTGTTCCCGCTCCTGAAGGCCGGCGTGCCCGAGGGCCGCACCCTCCTGCCGGCCTGGTCCTACGGACACCACGCCGTCGTAGGACCGCTGATGACCGCCGGCGCCACCGGCTGCTGGGCCTGCGCGGTGCTGCGCATCGGATCCCACGACGAGGCGGCGGCGGCCGCCGACATCTGGAACAGCCTGGCGCTGCCCGGCGCCACCCCGGCCGGTGACCTCCCGAGCCGTCCCCTCGCCGCCATGATCGGCAACCTGCTCGGATACGAGATCTTCCGCATCACCACGGGCGCGCTGCCCGCCGAGACCGCGGGCCAGCTGGTCATCCAGGACATGAAGTCCCTCGACGTCACCTCGGAACCCCTGCTGCCGCACCCCCGCTGCCCGTTCTGCGCGAAGGCCGACGACAGCGACGTACAGGCCGCCACCGTGGACCTCACCACGGCCGGCAGCGACACGCTGCCGATGCCGACCGTGGCCACGGCCCGGGAGGCCGACGCCCTGGTGGAGGAGCTGAACCGCAAGACGGTCCTGGTCCGGCCGCGGGCCGGCGTCTTCACCCGGTTCGCCGACGAGCCGCTCACCCAGATACCGCTCAAGGCCAGCATCGTCGAGTTCGGCACCGGGCACACCGCACAGCGCCGTATCGCCGCCTTCGACGTGCACCATGTCGCGGGTGCCCGGCTGCGCGCGCTGAACGCGGCCGCCAAGGTGTACGCCGAGCATGTCGTGCCCGCCACCGAGGCCCTGACGGGCGATCAGCTCAGCGCCGTACGCACGGGCGTGCGCACCCTGGAGCCCGGCGCGCTGACCACCACCGGAGCCGGCGCCACCGGCGAGCAGGTGACCGCGTGGACCCCGGCCACCTCACTCCTCACCAAGGAACAGATCCTGGTGCCGTCCGCGGCGGTGCGGACCTTCGGACCGCACAACGCCGAGCGGCTGTTCGAGCCGTCCAGCGCCGGGACCGGCGCGGGAGCGACGATGACGGACGCGGCCGCCGACGGCCTGCTCTCCGCTCTCGCCCATGACGCGCTGAACAGGGTGCTGCGCGGGGGCACGGCGAGCCGGATCCCGCTCGACGCGCTGACGGACGGCGCGGCGGCCGACGCCGAACTCACCTTCCTCATCCGCTCCGCCGCCGTCCTCGACGTCGACCTCGAACTGCTCGACCTGGGCGAGAGCGGCCGCTCCGGCGTCCATGTGCTGCTCGCCAGGGGCGCCGGCGGCTGGGCCATCGGCAGCCGGACAGGACGGCAGAGCGCCGCCGCCGACGCCGTACGCGATCTGCTCGGGAAGGTGCAGCTCGACCGCGAGGAGACGGCCGCGCTGTTCGACACCGGAGACCCGCTCCTGCGCGACCTCGACGCGACGACGATCGACGCGTCAGCTCCCGTGGACACGGCGAGCGCCGGGGACGACGGGACGACGCCCTGGTCCGAGGTCCTCGACCGGCTCCAGGCGGCGGGCCGCGACGCCCTCGTGGTGCCCACCGGCTCCGCGGACCTGGCCGTCGCCGGCATCAGAACCGCCCGCGTGCTCCTCACCACGGAGGCATCTCGTGGCGCTTAGCACGCCCGACGCATGCCCGGACGACCTCGCGGTCCTCCCCCTGGAGGACCTGCTGGGACGCGCCCTGGGCGAGCTCGGCGGCCCAGGGGTGAGCGTCACCGCACTCGGCACGCGCGACGCGTTCGCCCCCGGGGACCACACCCGTCCGCCGGAGCCGGAGATCCCGGTGCACCTGTACGGACAGCACGCCGTCATCGGTCCGCTGCCCGGCGCCGACGGCGGATCGGCGGGCTGCTCCCACTGTCTGGCCCGCCGCTGGCAGGCCGTACGGTCCGTGGCGCTGCGCGACGCCCTCGAACTGGGCGGCGAGACCCGGGCGGCGGGGGAGTGGCCCTACGCCACACCGTTCGCGGCCGACGCCATCGCCGCGCTCGTCACCGCCCTGCGGCAGCGGCCCCCCACCGCCGACGGGCCGTTCCCCGAGATCCGGCTCATGGACCTGCGCACCCTGTCGGTGCGCCACTACCCCCTCGTACCCGACCCCGAATGCCCGCGCTGCGCCGCGCCACGGACCGACACCTCCGAGGCCGCCCGCATCACCCTGCGGCCGGCCCCCAAGCACAAGCCAGGCGCGTTCCGGCTGCGCCCCATCGAGTCGTACGACATCGACGTCGCGGCCTTCGCCAACCCGGTGTGCGGCGCGCTGGGGCCCTCCGTGGTCCACGACGTCTCCTCCACCTCCACCTCCGCGACCATCGGCTGCTTCTCGATGCGCTCCGGCGAGTATCTGCGCGAGACCTTCTGGGGCGGCCACGCGGACTCCTTCGCCACCAGCAACCGCATCGGCGTCCTTGAGGGAATGGAGCGGTACGCCGGAATGCGGGCGCGCTCCCGGATCACCAGCGTCACCGGAACGCTGGACCAGTTCGGCGCCGACGCGGTCGACCCCCGCGAAGTGGGCCTCTACTCCGCGGCCTTCTACCGCGACAACCCCCGGGTGCGCCCGTTCGCCCCCGACCGTGAGATCCCCTGGGTCTGGGGCCACTCCCTGCGCGACGACACGCCGCGTCTGGTGCCGGAAGTGCTGACGTACTATCACGCACCCGGTCTGGAGAACCGGTTCGTGCAGGAGAGCTCCAACGGCTGCGCCTCCGGCGGATGCCTGGAAGAGGCCATCTACTTCGGCCTGATGGAAGTCATCGAGCGCGACGCCTTCCTGCTCACCTGGTACGGACAGCAGCCCCTGCCCGAGATCGACCCGGCCACCAGCACCCGGGCGAGCACCCGGCACATGGTCGACCGGCTGGCGATGTACGGCTACCGGGCCCGGTTCTTCGACACCCGCGTCACCTTCCCGATCCCGGTGGTCACCGCCGTGGCGGAACGCTTCGACGGCGGCCCCGGCCGGATGTGCTTCGGCGCCGGCGCCGGACTCGACCCCGAATCGGCACTGGACTCGGCGCTCTGCGAGATCGCGACCGACGCCGTGAACCTTCAGGGCCGCACCGAGCGCGACGAACCCCGGCTGCGCGCCATGGCCGCGGACTTCGACCAGGTGACAGCGCTGCACGATCACCCGCTGGTCTACGGCGTACCGGAGATGGGCGAGCACGCCGCCTTCCTCCTCGACGGACGCGGCCCGCTCGGGGACGGCGCCCCGCCCGCCCCGCGCGCCGTCCGTGATCTGCGCTGGCCGGACGCTTCGGGAGCCGCCGCCTCCCAGGACCTCCGCGAGGACCTGCGGCGCTGCGTCGAGGCGGTGACCGGCGCCGGCTTCGACGTCGTGGTCGTGGACCAGACGATGCCCGAGCAGCGCACGCTGGGGCTGCACACCGTCAGCGTCCTCGTCCCCGGACTGCTGCCGATCGACTTCGGCTGGTCCCGGCAACGCGCCCGCACCATGCCCCGGTTGCGCACCGCCCTGCGTACGGCGGGACTGCGCGACCACGACCTGGGGCCGGACGACTTCAACCCGGCACCCCACCCCTTCCCGTAACCCACGTCCAGCAGAGACCAGCAGAGAGGAGGGTCCAGTGGGCTACGCCCATGACTATGCGGAAGCGATCATGCATCGCGGCCGGATCCCGATGGAGCCCGCCGATTTCGTCCCCGACTGGGCGGATCGGCCGAGGAAGGCCAAGTTCTACCCCGGCGTCGAGTCGTTCCCGCTGCCGGACGCGGACGTCCCCGCCGCCGCGACCGCCGCGGCCGGCTGCCTGCCCGCCGGGGAAGCCGGGGAGCCGGCCGGGGAGCTGCCGTTCACGCTGGACTCGCTGTCCGGAATGCTGCGGGACTCCTACGGGCTGACGGGACGCCGGCTCGGCGTCCAGACCAACACCGACCTGGCGGCGCTTCCGCACTACTCCCAGGCCAACTGGTCACGCGGCACCGCCTCCGGCGGAGGGCTGTACCCGGTCAGTGTCTACTGGGTCTCAGGACCCAGCGGGCCGGCCGCCCCGGGCATCCACTACTACTCCGCGCCGCATCACTCCATGCAGCGCCTGCTCGCCGGTGATGTGACCGGCGAGGTACGCGCGGCGCTCGGCGAGGGAGCGGCCGGCACCGACAGCGACCAGTTCCTGGTCCTGGGCATCAAGTACTGGCAGAACGCGTTCAAGTACAACAGTTTCTCCTTCCACGCGGTCAGCATGGATCTCGGCGCGATCCTCCAGACCTGGCGTATCTGGGCCCGCTCGCAGGGGCTGAAGGTCGAACCCGCCCTGTGGTTCGACGAGGCGAGGCTGAGCCGTCTGCTGGGCGTGGACAACGAGGAGGAGGGCATCTTCGCCGTCGTCCCGCTGACCTGGGAGGGCGCGCGGCCCACCGCCGTCGAGCTCCCCGCGCCCCCGGCCATCGCGCACACCGACACCGAGCGCTCCCGCACCGTCCTGCGCTTCGAGACCCTCCAGCGCATCCACGCCGCGACCGCCGAAGCCGCCACCGACCGGCCCGCACCGGGTGCGCTCGACCCGGCGGCCACCGTCCTGCCGGCCGGTATCGGCGCGCCCGTGACGCTGCCCGAGCCCCAGCTGCCGCGGGTGAGCGTGCGCACCGCGCTGCGGGAGCGCCGCAGCAGCTTCGGGCGCTTCGACGCCAGTAGCGCCGTCACCCCCGCGCAGCTGTCCGCCACCCTCGGCGCCTGCGCCGCCGCCTCACTGGGCAGCGACGCCGAGCGGGCCGACGCGCCGGGACTCGTCACGCTGTACGCCTTCGTCAACCATGTCGAGGGCGTCGAACCGGGCGCGTACGCCTACGACCCCGCCACGCATGCCCTGCGCCTGGTGGTGCCGGGAGCGCCGGGACCGTTCCTCCAGCGCAACTACTTCCTGTCGAACTACAACCTGGAGCAGGCGGGCGCGGTGATCGTCCCCACCATGCGGACCACCGCCGTCCTCGACGCCGTCGGCGACCGCGGATACCGGCTGGTCAACGGCACGATCGGCGCCATCGCCCAGACCTTCTACACCGCGGCCTCCGCCCTCGGGCTCGGCGCGGGCGTGGCCCTGGGCTTCGACAACATCTCGTACATCGAGGAACTCGCCCTCGAGGGCAGCGGCGAGGCTCCCCTGCTGATCATGCTGCTGGGCAACGAGCGGCCGCAGCCCGCCGACTTCCGCTACGAGATCGCCTGACCGGGGATGGGGAAAACTGCCATGACACCGGGCACGAGTACGACCACGAGTACGACAGAGACCAGCTGGGAACCCGGCCGCCGGTTCATGCTGCGCGTCGCGGGACTCCCGGTCGAGTCCGTGCACGCCCTGCGCTGCGGGGACAGCCGCCGCTGGGCGGACGACGTCCTCGCCGCCGAGGAGCGGCTGCGCACCCGCGGAGCAGAACTCAGCGACATCCTGCACGAGGTGGTGAAGTCCACCGATGTCTCCCCGGACGGGGAGGGCGGGACGCAGCGCCGTGAACTGCTCGCCCTGCGCCGCCAGATCTTCAACAACCGGCTGCCCGCCGCGCCCGACGCCGCGGCGCGGCTGGTCGCGGGGCTCGACCCCCGCGCGGCGGAGCTGACCGCCGACTGGGTACGGGACCGGCAGCACCTGGAGAAGCTGCGCGCCGAGGGAGCGCCGCTGCTCGCCGCCGACTTCGACAGGACCAGGGCCGCGCTGCGCGGCCTGCTGGCCGAGGACCGGCTGCGCTGCGGTCTCCTGCTGGCCTCCCCGACCCTGGAGGGACAGCTCGACGCCTACGTCGGCAAGGCCGCCTCCGGCGTACGGCCCGACAAGCGGATGCGGAAGATCGAACGGTCGGTGCTGTCGTACCTGTACCGGACGGCGTGCAAGACCAGCCCGTTCAGCACCTTCACCGGTGTCGCCACCGGCGTCTTCGGCGAAGGCGGCGGCGCGGGCGCGGGCGACGACGCCACGATCCGGATCGACGAGGAGTGGTCGAGCCATCCGCGGCTCAACGTCGTCGTGCTGGGCCGGCTCGCCGAGCTCGTCCTCGCCGACCCCGCGCGCCGCGGCGACCTGCCCGTGCGGCTGGCCTCGGGCTGGGAGCGCGACGACGACCGGATCCGGTACGTACGCCAGTGGACGACCGCGGGCGACGACTCGGCCGCGGTCACCTTCGACGCGGTCAAGGACCGGCTGTTCTTCCTGCGCCGCAGCGGGACGCTGGACCGGCTGCTCGGTCTCTTCGACGGGCGCGCCGAGCTGCGCTACCACGAGCTGGTGGACTGGCTCCGCACCGAGCACGACGCCGAGCCCGCCCAGTGCGAGACCTATGTGGCGGCGCTGCTCCAGCTCGGCATGGTGCGGGTGCCGTGCCTGGACACCGATGTCCACAGCCCCGAACCGCTGCGTTCCTTCCAGAGCGCCCTGAGCGCCCTCGACCGCCCCTGGGCCGACGCTCTGGCCGCCGCGCTCGACGGTCCGCTGCGCACCATCGACCGCTTCCCCTCGGCGGGCCGCGCCGACCGGGTGGCCCTGCTGCGCGAACTGCGCGCCGGACTGCTGGCCGCCCAGGCGCTGCTGAGCACCGGAGAGACAACACTGCCGCAGACGCTGCTGTACGAGGACGTGAGCGCGGGCCGCGACGTGACCTGCGGTCTCGGCGCGTGGACCGAACCGGCCGGCGGCGCGCTGCGCTCCGTCGAGCGGATCCTCCCCGCCTTCGACCTGACGCTTCCCCAGCGCGTCACCTTCAAGGGCTTCTTCCTGGCGCGCTACGGCCGCGGCGGCCGGTGCGACGACCTCCTGGGACTCGTCCACGACTTCCACGAGGACTTCTTCGACCAGTACCTCTCGTTCGCCGGCAAGCGCCGGCCGTTCGACGACCAGGGCGAGTACACACCGGAGGAGAACTGGCTCGGCCTGCCGGGCATCCGCGCGATCGACGCGGCGCGGAAGACGTTCATCTCCCGGATGCGCCAGGCCTGGGCGGAGTGCGGTGACGCGACCGAGATCCATCTCGGGGAGAGCGACCTCGCGCCGGTGGCGGACGAACTCGCCCCGGTCGCGACGGACTTCGCACCGCAGTGCCACCATCTTCAGCTGACCCGCAGGGACGGCGACCCGCTGATCGTGCTCAACCGCTCGTACGGCGGTCTCTCCTTCCCCTTCAGCCGCTTCACCCATGTCTACGACACTGACCCGGACGGCTCACCGGAGACGCCGGAGGCACCCGGGGCCTTCTCCCCGGCCCTGCGGGACACCGCCTCGGCCATCACCCCCGAGGGGGCGGTCCTGGCCGAGATCACCGGGGGCGCCGTCACCAGCAACCTCAACCTGCACAGCCCGCTGACCGACTACGAGATCGTCTGCCCCGGCGAATCCAGTACCGTCCCCGAGGAACGGCGCATCCACCTCGACGACCTGTACGTCGAGCACGACGCGGACACGGACCGGCTGGTCCTGCGCTCCGAGCGGCTCGGCCGCGAGGTCGTCCCCGTCTACCTGGGCTATCTCGTGCCGCTCGCCCTGCCCGAGATTCCGCGCACCCTGCTGCTGATGTCCCCGACCTCGATGGCGCCCCTGGACCTGTGGGGAGGCGTCCCGGAGGGCGAGGCGCGGGGCGGAGTGACCTCACGGCCCCGGGTGCTGCACGGCAATGTCGTCCTCAGCCGCCGCAGCTGGGCCACGACGGCCGGCGCCCTGCCCGCCCGCCGGCCCGGCACCGGTGATCAGGACTGGTTCCTCGACTGGCAGCGCTGGCGGCGCGAGCACGAACTGCCCGACCAGGTCTTCGCCACCGTGTCCAGCGGACCGAGGGGCGGCGCCGGAGCCAAGCCCCAGTACGTGGACTTCCACAGCTGTCTCTCCCTCACCGCCCTCGAAGCGCTGCTGACGAACCCGGACGACCGCGTCGTACTGCGGGAGATGCTGCCCGCCGAGGACGGGCTGCACGTGCGGTCCGGGCGCGGCAGCCATGTCGCCGAGCTGGCCGTGGAGACCTTCACCTCGACCCGACGTACGAAGGGCGCACCGACATGCCAGAGCTGACCCCCGGTCCCAGTACCGGGACCGGCGCCGGACCCGAGACGGCGCGCGCCGCGGGCGACTGGCAGGCCATCCACATCTTCTACGCGGCCAACCCGCAGCCCCTGCTGGTGAACTGCGTCCGGCCGCTGGTGGCGGAACTGACCGCCGATTCCCTCCTGGCCGGCCATTTCTTCATCAACTACTGGCTGGAGGGGCCGCACGTCCGCCTCCGGCTCCGGCCGGTCGACGCGGACGCCACCGCGGAGGTGCGCCGCCGCGCCGAGGAGGCCATCAGCGGCTTCCTGCGCGCCCGGCCCGCCCTCTACGAGGTCGACTCCGGCTTCCTCAACGAGTTCTACAACACCCTCTTCGAGATCGAGTTCCCCGAGGGCGACCGCGGCGAGTTCATGGACGCGGACGGCAGGATGAACCTGCGGCCCAACAACTCCTTCTCGTACGAACCGTATGAGCCCGAGTACGGCAAGTACGGCGGCCCGGCCGGCATCGAGCTCGCCGAGTGGCACTTCGCCCACTCCAGCGACCTCGTCATGGACGCCTTCCGCACCATGAACCTGCATCTGCGCACCGTGCTGCTCGGAACCTCCGCCCAGCTGATGATGGTCATGGCGGGCTGCTTCCTGCCCGACCGGGAAGAACTCGGCGGCTATCTGGACCGCTACTACGAGTTCTGGCACAACGCCTTCCCCGGGACCGGCTTCATCGGTTCGAAGGAGTACGACAAGAACTACGCCGGGATGGCCCCCGGCCTCGGCCGCCGCTTCGAGGGGATCCGGCAGGCCGTCCACACCGGTGACCTGAGCCGGCTGCCCGCCTTCCTGCGCGGCTGGGCCGAGCACTGCCTCGAACTGCGCGCGCGGGCCGAGGACCTGATCACCCGGGGCGAGCTGGTGTTCCGCTCCTGGGACGGTACGCGCGACGAGCAGGTCACCGACCCCGCCGTGGCGCTGCCGCTGCTGCTGTCCCCGTACATGCATATGACGAACAACCGGCTGCATGTGACGATCCGCGACGAGGCCTACCTCTCGCACGTCCTCGGCAGGGTCCTGCGCGAGGACCCCGCCGGCGCACCCGCCCCGGCGGCGATCCCATGACCGCCACACCCGGGGAACTCCTCTCCCACCGTCCGGCGCTGCGCCCGGACATCCTGCTCAGCCCCGCCCTGCTGCACGGCCCGGCCACCGTCCACCTGATCAAGGAGCCGGACAGCGGCGCGGCCTTCGAGGTCGGCGTGAAGGAGTACTTCCTCATCTCCCGGCTCGACGGCGTCCGCAGCCTGGGAGAGATCGGAGGGGAGTACGCCGAGGCGTTCGGGAAGCGTCTCGCCGAGGCGCACTGGCAGCAGCTCCTGAAGCTGCTCGGCACCCGCGGGCTGCTGGCCGGGGCGCCGCCCCGGCCGGCGCCGGCCGCCCCGGCGGCCACCCCGCTCAACGGCACCCTGCTGCGGGGCACGCTGCGGCTGGTCGCCGACGCCGACGCCACCACCGGCCGCCTCCACCGGCGGCTGCGCCCCGTCCTGCGAGCCCCGGTACTGCTCCCGCTGACCGGGCTCATGGTGGCGATGGAGGTCCTGCTCGCGGCGAACCTGCCGGAGCTGGGCCGTGACACCTGGTGGCTGGTCCGGCAACCCGTCGCGCTGGTGGCGGTGTTCACCCTGCTGTGGCTGAGCACGGCGCTGCACGAACTGGCCCATGGCGTGAGCGCCCGGCACTACGGGGGCACCGTCAGCGAGATCGGGCTGCGCTGGCGGCTGCCGGCGGCCGTCATGTACTGCACCGTCGACAACTACCGCTATCTGCGCACCCGGTGGCACCAGTTCGCCGTCGCGGGCGCCGGCGCCTTCGCCAACCTGCTGTTCCTGCTGCCCTTCCTGGCCTGGTGGGCCGCGCTGCCCGAGGGTGACCCCACCCGCCGGGTGCTGTCCGGTCTGCTGCTTCTCGGCAGCGTCCAGGCACTGGTCAACCTGCTCCCCTTGCCTCCGCTCGACGGTTACACCATGCTCGGCCACGCCCTGCGCGTCTCCCAGCTCGGGCCGGAGAGCGGGCGGTACCTGCGGCTCTGCTTCAGCGACCGGCCGGCCGCCGCCGCGTACCCGCGCCGGGCCCGCGTCCTCTATCTCTGCTACGGGCTGGGATCGACTCTTCTCGTCGTCCTCATCCTCGCGGCCCTGGCAACAGGCCTCTACTTCCACCTAGTTCACTGACCCACAACCCCCGAGGGGCGCAAAACCACATGAGCGAGGCCAGGACCATGGCGTCCGTGCCGCACGAGGCAGCCACCGGCGCAGCGATCGTCGTCGAGGAGATACGCAAACGATACGGGGACCGGCAGGCGGTCGACGGGGTATCACTCCAGGTGAACCGCGGGGAGTTCTTCGGACTCCTCGGCCCCAACGGCGCGGGCAAGACCACCCTCGTCGAGATCATGGAGGGCCTGCGCCAGGCGGACTCCGGAACCGTGACGGTTCTCGGGCAGTCGCCCTGGCCCCGGAACGTGGCGCTGCTGCCGCGGCTGGGTGTGCAGACCCAGTCCTCCGCCTTCTTCGTACGCCAGACCGCGCGCGAACACCTCCGCACGGTCGCCGCGCTGTACGGGGCGGGCCGCGAGGACGCCGACCGCACTCTCGGCATGGTCGGGCTGGCCGAACAGCGCGACGTCATGGTCGAGAACCTCTCCGGCGGCCAGCGGCAGCGCCTGGCCATCGCCTCGGCGCTCGTCCACGACCCCGAGCTGATCTTCCTGGACGAACCCACCGCCGCCCTGGACCCGCAGGCCCGCCGCGATCTGTGGAAGGTGCTGCGCGAGCTCAAGAGCGAGGGCCGCACCATCGTCTACACCACCCACCATCTGGACGAGGCCGAGGCCCTGTGCGACCGGGTGGCGATCCTGGTCGCCGGCTCCGTCGTCGCCCTGGACTCCCCGCACCACCTGGTGAGCGCCGCCGCGGCGCCGACGCGGGTGATGATCCCCACCGAGCGGATGAGCGAGGCGGACGCGACCGCCATTCCCGGCGTCGACCGGGTCACCGTGCAGGGCGGCTCCCTCGTCCTGGAGACGGCGGTCTCCGGGAAGGTCCTCCAGGCGGTCGACGCGCTCACCGGCCTCGACGGCGTCCAGACCCGCACCGCCACCCTCGAGGACGTCTACCTCGAACTCACCGGCACCCCCATCGCAGCCACTGACGAGACCGACGACACGGAGCAGCAGGGATGAGCGCGTACGCAGCACTGACGGGGGCCGGCTACCGGGCGCAGATCCGGGACAAGGCCACTCTCTTCTTCACCTTCGCCTTCCCGCTGCTCTTCCTGGTCGTCTTCGGGCTGATCTTCCGGGGCCAGGAGGTGGAGGAGACCGGCCGCCCGTACATCTCCTACATCGCGCCGGGCGTCATGTCCTGGGGCGTCGCCAACGCCGCTGTCTTCGGGGTGGCGTTCACCCTGATGCAGTGGCGCCGCGACGACCTGCTGCGGCTGATCCGGATGACCCCCACCCGGCTGCCCTCGGTCCTGGGCTCCCGCTATGTCATCGCCATCGGGGTGGGCGTCGTCCAGGCGGTGGTGTTCATCGCGGTGGCGATGCTGCCGCTCTTCGGCATGCGGCTGGACGGCCGGTGGCCGCTGGCGCTGCCCGTGCTGGTGCTCGGCATCACCGCGTTCCTCACCATCGGTGTCGTCATCGGCTCCTACGCCGACACCCCCGAGGCGGTCGCCGCCATCGCCAACTTCCTCATGGTGCCGATGGCGTTCCTCTCCGGATCCTTCCTGCCGCTCGACATGATGCCGTCCTGGCTGCAGTCCGTCTCGCGCGTGCTGCCACTGCGCTACCTCAACGACGCGGTGTCCGCGGCCCTCTCCGGCCGCGGCGGTCTCGACGACATCGCCCTGGGCTGCGGGGGACTGGTCGTGTTCACCGTCATCTTCGGCGCGCTCGCGCTGAAGACCTTCCGCTGGAGCAACTCGACATGACGACGGACACGACCGCCTCGCCGGCCGCGGTACGGGACGGCACACCGCTGGAGACGGCACGGGCGCAGCTGCAGCTGGCCCTCGCCGAACGGCTCGCCCCGGCCGGCGGCCCGACGGTGGTGCCGCTGGGCGCCGGTGATGTCCTCGGCCACCGCGGCGACGACCGCTTCGCGGACGTGCGCGCCACCTCCACCGTCCATCTCACCGCCCAGGCGGTGCTGGTGGGGCCCTGGGGCGGCGACGGCAGCGCCCCCGCGTGCGGCCAGTGCCTGGCCATGCGCTGGCAGCGGCTGCGCACCCGCACCGAGCGGGACGCCCTGGAGACCGGAAAGCGGACCAGCGCGGCCGGCGACTGGCCGTGGCTCACCCCGTACGCCCTCGACGCGGTGGACGCCCTCTACCGCGCGGTCGTCCTCTCCGACAGCGTGCTCCCACCGGGGCCCGGCGCGGCCGACCGGAGCCTGCCGCAGGTGTCCCGGCTCGACCTCACCACGCTCGAGGTGCGGACGTACCCGCTGTTCACCGATCCGCTCTGCCCGCACTGCGGGCCGCGCGGCACCGACAGCCCCGACCAGGCACGCCTGGGACTGGTGAGCCGGCCCAAGCCCGCTCCCGACGCCTACCGGCTGCGCGCGGCGTCGTCCTACCCGATGCCGACCCTGGCCCTGGCCAACCCCGTCTCCGGGGTGCTCGGCTCCGGCACCTGGATCAATGTCACCTCGCCCACCACCGCGCCCGTCGCCGGCAGTGTCTTCATGCGCGGATACGCGGGCCTGACCGATGTCACCTGGAGCGGCCAGGCCAACGGCTTCGACGCCAGCCGTGACCTCGCCTATCTGGAAGGCCTGGAACGGTACGCCGGAACCCACCGGCGCACCGGCACCACGCTGCTCACCGCGGCCTACAGCGCCCTCGGCGACGACGCCCTCGACCCCGCCGAGTGCGGCTTCTACGCGCCCGAGACCTACCGCGACGACCCGATGGTCAGCCCCTTCGACCCCGACCGGCCCATTCCCTGGGTCTGGGGATACTCCCTGCGCGACGAACGGCCGGTCCTCGTACCGGCGCGGCTCGTCCACTACAGCGCGGGCCTGGCCTCGGACAACTTCGTCTTCGAATGCTCCAACGGCTGCGCCATCGGCAGCTGTCTGGAGGAGGCGGTCCTCGGCGGTCTGCTCGAACTCATCGAGCGGGACGCCTTCCTGGTCGCCTGGTACGGAGCCACCCCGCTCACCGAGATCGCACTCGACTCGATCGGTGACAGGACGGTCCGCACCATGATCGAGCGGGCCGGTCTGCAAGGCTATGACGTGCATGCCTTCGACAACCGGATCGACCTCGCGGTACCGGTCGTCACCGGCCTGGCCGTACGGCGCGACGGCGGCCCCGGCACCTTCTCCTTCGGCGCGGGCGCGAGCCTGGATCCCGCGGCGGCGCTGGAGGGAGCCCTGTCCGAGGTGCTTACCTACATCCCGCACCTGCCCCGCCAGGTCGAGGAGCGGCGCGGCGAACTGGAGGCCATGGCCGAGGACTTCGGGAAGGTCCTGCATCTGAAGGACCACGCCCAGCTCTACGGTCTGCCGCGCATGGCCGAACATGTCCGTACGTACCAGGAGCCGGCCGCCGTCCGGCCGATGGCGGAGGTCTACCGCAGCTGGGAGGAGCGGGACCGGCCGCGCACCGGCGACCTGCGCGACGATGTGACGCACTGCCGGGACGAGCTCGTACGGGCGGGGCACGATGTCATCGTCGTCGACCAGACCACCCCGGAACAGCACCGCATAGGGCTGCGCACGGTGTCCACGATCGTCCCCGGCCTGCTGCCGATCGACTTCGGCTGGACGCGCCAGCGGGCTCCGCACCTGCCACGCCTGCGCACCGCCGCCCACCGGGCGGGGCTGCGCGGCACGGAGCTGACCGAAGCGGAGATCCGCAAGGTGCCACATCCGTTCCCGTAACCCCCATGCACGCACAAAAACGAGCGGCCCCTGCGCGGAAGGTAGCAGGGGCCGCTCGTCGTGAGCGAAGCGCGAAAATCAGGCGCTGCAGGAGGTGGTGCTGGTGGTGGAGGAGCAGGTCGACGTCGAGCTGCAGCTCGTGGAGCCCGCGAGAACGACCTCGCTCGCGTCCGAGTAGTCCGAGATCTCGAAGGTCTCCGACTCGAGCTCCATGATCTCGTCGGCGAGGGAGGCGAGGATGCTCTTGTCAGCCATGGGGACTCCTTGGGGGAAGCCTGGCCACCGGGGGGCTCCCCGGGGGTCCGTCGTCGTGCTGCGCACCATTCCAGCCGACCCCGCTGGCAGATCGGCAGGTCTTCCACTGACCGCGCTCGTCAGTGGTCTGTTCGTCAGGTGCCTGGCCGGTGGCGCACCATGTACCGCGTGAGCCCCGTCGCGTACACCGCAGAGAACACAGCCGTCCTGGACGGGGTGCGGGAGGTCCTCCGCCCGGCGGTCGCCTTCTACCTGGATCTGCACCGCCACCCCGAACTCTCCGGCGAGGAGCGGCGCACGGCCGCCCGGCTGGGGGAGTGGCTGCGGGACGCGGGGTACGAGGTCACGGGCGAGGTCGGCGGCCACGGAGTCGTCGGAGTCCTGCGCAACGGGGACGGGCCGCGCGTCATGATCCGCGCCGAACTCGACGCGCTGCCCCTGCGGGAGCGGACCGGCCTTCCGTACGCGAGTGAGGGCCCGGCCATGCACGCCTGCGGACACGACCTGCACACCGCCGCGGCGGCGGGAGCCGCGTCCCTGCTGGCCCGCGCCAGGGACAGCTGGCGCGGGACCGTGGTGATCGTCGGCCAGCCGGCCGAAGAGACCCTCGCGGGAGCGCGGGCCATGCTGGAGGACGGGCTGTACGAGCGCTTCGGGCGGCCCGACATCGTGCTCGCCCAGCACACCGCCCCACTGCCGGGAGGCATGGTCGCCCATGCCTACGGCCCGATGCTGGCCGGAAGCGTCAGCTTCGAGGCGGTCATCCACGGCCGGGCCGGCCACGCCGGCACCCCGCAGCTGGCGGTGGACCCCGTGCTCACCGGGGCCGCCGCGGTCCTGCGGCTCCAGGGCGCGGTGTCACGCGAGTCGGCCCCCACCGAGTCCGTCGTGCTCAACGTGGGCTCCTTCCACGCGGGGACCGGCAACAACCTCGTCCCGGACCGGGCGACGCTCGGCATCACCGTCCGCGCCCTGTCGGAGCGCGCGCTCGACCGGATGGCCGGCGCGGTGGAACGGATCGTCAGGGCCGAATGCGCCGCGTCCGGTTGCCCGCGTGACCCGGAGATCACGGTCGTGTCCCGCTCCCCGGTCACCCACCCCGACCCGGCGGCCACGGCCGCCGTGCGCGAGGCCCATCTGCGCCTCTACGGCCCCGAGCGCGTCGCCGCCTGGCCGCCGGCCATGGCGACCGAGGACTTTCCGCTCTACGGGGACGCGGGAACGTCCCTGCACGGAATGCCGGGCATTCCGCTGTCCTACTGGATGCTCGGCGCGGTGGGCCCCAAGGCGTGGTCGGAGACCCCCGGCGCCGCCGAGGAGAAGCTTGCCGCCCTCCCGCCCAACCACTCACCGGAGTTCGCGCCGGACGTCCGCACCACGCTTCCCACCGGCATCACGGCGCTGACGAGCGCGGCCCTGTCCTGGCTGAGGACCGGCGCCCCGGCGGCGGACAGGGGCTGAAGCCGCCCGACGGCCCCCCGCCTATGGGCCGGGGTGCTGACCGCACGGGTGGAGGTGGGCGCGTTCACCGTCGTGGTCGAGGATGATGAGGATCTCGACCGGGCCGTCGTGGGCTCCGATGGCGTGCGGAACCATGGTGGAGAACTCCGCAGCGCTGCCGGGCTCGACCAGGATGGTCCGTTCCCCCAGTTGCAGGCGAGCAGTTCCCGACAGCACCGTGAACCAGTCCCGGCCGGGATGCACGCCCATCTCACCGATGCCGACCGGCCGCGAAGGCGCGGTGATACGCATCTTGGCGACGGTCACGCCGTGCGGTGCCCGCTCCCGGGTGAGCATCCAGGTGGTCACCCCGCGCACATGGTCGCGTTCCGGCCTGATCACCACGTCGTCGTCATCGACGGACTCCACCAGCTGGTCCAGGGTGGTGCCCAGGGCCCGGGCGATGGGCACCAGCTGATCGAGGGCGATCCGTCGGTGACCGGTCTCGATACGGCTCAGGGTGGAAGGGCTCAGGTAGCAGCGGGCGGCGAGGGCATCCAGCGACCAGCCCCGGGCCAGGCGCAGTCCTTTGATCCGCCGGCGGATCAGGCTGTCGAGATCCGGTTCTTGCGTCATAGGCAAGAGCTTATGCCATTCACGCATGGGGCTCGTAGGGTCGCACCCATGGAACTCCGCGATCACACTCACCACCACCCGCACGGTCCGCACCAGGGGGGCGACTCGGCGGCGATGGCCGAGCTGCTGGATCTGGACGCCGCCGTCCTGCACTCCTATCTGTCCGACGTGACCAGCTGGATTCAGCGGCAGGCCACGGACGTACCGCTGCGCCGCATCCTGGATCTGGGCGCCGGAACCGGGACCGGGACCATCGCCCTGGCCCGGCGCTTCGGCGCAGCCGAGGTGATCGCCGTGGACCGGGCCGAGGAGCTGCTGACCCGCGTCCGGGCCAAGGCCGCGGACCTCAAGATCGCCGACCGTGTCCGTACGGTCCGGGCCGATCTGGACGCGGCCTGGCCCGCCGTCGAACCGGTCGACCTGGTGTGGGCGTCCAACTCACTGCACGAAATGGCCGCCCCCGACCGGGTGTTCAAGGACGCCTTCGCCGCGATCCGCCCCGGTGGCCTGCTGGCCGTGGCCGAGATGGACGCACTGCCCCGGTTCCTGCCCGAGGACATCGGCCTGGGACGCCCTGGCCTCGAATCACGCTGCCACGAGGCCCTGGAACAGGAGCGGGGCGACACGCAACCGCGCCTCGGTCCTGACTGGGGCCCGCATCTTGAGCGGAGCGGCTTCGCGATCCTCGGCAAGCGGACGTTCACGATCGACCTGACACCCCCGCACCCGCCCGCCACCGGCCACTACGCTCACGCGTACCTGCGCCGTATCCGGCCGGTGCTCGAAGGCCGGATGGCCGCCGACGACCTGGCCGCCCTCGACACGCTCCTCGACAGTGACGGACCCGACGGCGTCCTGCACCGCCACGACCTGGTCGTCCGTGGCACCAGAACCGCGTGGGTCGCCCGCCGCCCGTGAGCCGGTCACCACGGGGCGGGTGACGGGGCGTCGGGGGCGGTGCGGCGGGAGGTGACGCGGGGGCGGATCATGAACCCCGAGGTGTCACAGTCTGCCGGACAGCATCCTCAGACGTCCGGGGTTACGGGGAAGGTCGATGAGACTCTGCTTTCTGGTGGAGGAGCAGTACCGCTACGACGGCATGCCCGTGGAAGTGATCCGCCAACTCGACGCCTGGGGACACCGGGTGGATGTGCTGCGGCCCGGCAGCTCGCTGATACGGGTGTCCGAGGAGATACGGGCGGGCAGCCACGACGCCTGGGTGCTCAAGACGGTGTCCGGGGGGCCGGGACTGACGCTGCTGGAGACCGCCGCGGCGGTCGGGCTGACCACGGTCAATGACGCGCGGTCGATCCGCGGGGTCCGGGACAAGGTGCTGGCGGCGGCCATCGGGCGGAGCGGCGGGCTGCCGGTACCGCTGACATACGCGGCCGCGCGGCCGGAGTCCCTGGCGGAGATCCCGGACGCGGAGTTCCCGCTCGTCGTCAAGCCCGCCGACGGGAGCTCCGGGCGCGCGGTACGGCTGGTGGCCTCGCCGGACCTGCTGGCCGGGATGCGGCACGAACTGGCCGGGGAAGGGATGCTGATAGCCCAGCCGTATGTGCCGAACTCGGGAATCGACCTCAAGGTCTACTGCGTCGGCGGCGAGCTGTACGCGACCGAGCGGCGTTCCCCGCTCCACCCGGACCGGCCGGCGCCCGAGCGGCGCGTACCGCTCTCCGCCGAGGTGGCCCGGATCGCCGCCGAGGTGGGGGCGGTCTACGGGCTGGATCTGTACGGCGTCGACGTACTGCTCGGCCCGGACGGTCCGGTGGTCGTCGATGTGAACGACTTCCCGAGCTTCCGGCAGGTGCCGGACGCGGCGGCGCGGGTGGCGCGCGCCGTTCTGGAGCTGGCCCGTACCGGCGGCGCCGTACCCGGTACGGCGGCCCGCACCCCTCTCCAGGAACCGGTGCGGGTTCCGGCGCAGCTGCCCGCGACGGCGGGTGAGGGCCGATGAGGATCTGTCTGATCACGCCCCGGCCCGACCACCCGCTGCTGGCCGCCACGACCGCCCTGCTGACGCCCCGCCACCACGTGGAGTCGCTGGATCCGGGGGCGGAGGACGGCCCGCCGCGTGAGCCGGCCGGCCCCGGCACGCTCGCCGACGTCTATCTGCTGAAGGCACGGACACCGCGCGCGCTGGCCCTGGCCCGGTCGATCGAGGAACGCGGCGCCCCCGTACTGAACTCGGCCGCGGCGACCGGTCTCTGCCAGGACCGGACGGAAATGGCCGAGCTGGCCCGGCGCGCCGGGCTGCCGTTCGCGGAGACCAGGACCGTGGCGGCGCTCCGGCTGCTCGCGGCCGAGGCGGAACCCACCCGCCCGCTGGTGGTCAAGAGCCGGCACAGCCGACGGCACGACCTCGTTGCCCGGGCCGACGACGCCGCGCGCCTGCGCGCCCTGTGCGCCGACTGGCCGGACGAGCCGGTGGTGGTGCAGCCCTTCACCGCCAACAGCGGCTGGGACCACAAGCTGTGGGTCGTCGCCGGTCAGGTCTTCGGCGCCCTGCGCCGGTCGGAGCTGGCGGACGGGGGCCGGGGCCCGACGCTGCCGCTCGCCCTCGGTGAACTGCCGGACGGCTGGCTGGACCTGGTGCGCGAGGTCGGCTCCGTCTTCGCGCTGGATGTGTACGGCGTGGACGTGATCGACGCGGGCGACGGCGCCCCGCTGATCGTGGACATCAACGCCTTTCCCGGCATACGGGGCCAGGCCGGTGCACCGGAGGCACTCGCCGCCCTGGCGCTACGGGCGGGCGCCTGATGCCGCGGTGGCCGACGGGCGCCACGAGGTCGGGTGCCACGACGCACCCCCCTCCGGTGCGTCGTGGCTCGCCGGCTGCCGCGGAAACGATCCTCCGCGTCGGCGCGTCCCGCGCGCAACGCCTTTCCGCGCTCACCGAAGGGCCGTGACACCGGGCTGCCGGGACGGCGTCGGCCGGGACGGCGATCACCGGCGGCCGATCTGCGGGAGCATACGGCCCGGGGGATCATCGAAGGCATGGCGCCGACCGCACCGCTTCCCGCCATCAGGCCGATGCTCGCCCTCTCCGGCGCGCTGCCCGGTGAGGGTGAAGAGGAGCACTGGGCCTTCGAGGTCAAGTTCGACGGGGCCCGGTGCGTCACCGCCGCGCCGGGCGACGGGACGGTACGGCTGAGCACACGCGGCGGCAATGACGCGAGCGCGACATACCCGGAGCTCGCGGCGCTCGGTGAGCAGCTTCGCGGCCGGCCGGCGGTGCTCGACGGCGAGGTCGTGGTCCTGGACGACCAGGGGCGGCCCGATTTCGGGCTGCTGCAGCGCCGGATGGGCGTGGCCGACCCGCGCCGCGCGGCGCACCTGTCGGGGCAGTACCCCGTTCACCTCATGCTGTTCGACGTCATGTACCTGGACGGCCGGTCCCTGCTCGGCTCCTCGTACCGGGAGCGGCGGTCCGTCCTGGCCGGCCTCGGCCTCGGCGGTCCGCACTGGTCGGTGCCCGCGTTCGTCGAGGGGCACGGGCACCAGGCCTGGGAGACCTCGCTGCGGGCCGGCTTCGAGGGCGTCGTCGCGAAGCGCCTGTCGTCCCCGTACGCCCCGGGCGTCCGGTCGACTGACTGGCGCAAGACCAAGCACGTCGTGACCCTCGACGTGATCATCGGGGGCTGGTCGGAGGGCCGCGGCGGCATCACCGGCCTTCCCGGCGCGGCCCTGATCGGGGTGGCGGAGCGGGCCGGACTGCGATTCGTCGGAGCCGTCGGCTCGGGGCTGTCCGACCGCGAGCGGCGCGACCTCGCCCGCTACCTGGCCGTGATTCCCCGTGACACCTCCCCCTTCATCAACCCGGTCGGGGTGCCGGCTCCGCACTGGGTCGAGCCCCGCCTCGTCGCCGAGATCACCCTGTCCGGCTGGACGTCCGCGGGCCATGTCCGCCACCCCGTATGGCACCGGCTGCGCCCCGATCTGACACGGCTCCACGATTCCCGGCCGCCCTGACGACTGCCCGTCAGGCCGGTCCGTGGCCGGGCACTGCGCTCACCATTCGCGCCGGACTCACCCGAATGGCGCCGTGCGGGCAAGCCGGGCAGAGTGGGAGGAAGGGGTCGCGGCCGTGAGCGGAGAGCCTTGCGGTCGGCGGCATTTCACTTGCGCCTGTCTCAGCGGAGGCACCGGCGGAAGTTCTCCTTCAGGAAGGGAATTCCCTCATGGCAGCCAACGAACCAGCGATGGCGGGCATGTCCACCGGCAAGGGCGGCGCGGTGAAGGGAAAGACGACCATCGCCGACTCGGTCGTCTCCGCCATCGCCGGTATAGCGACCCGCGAGACGTCCGGTGTGTACGCGATGGGCGGGGGCGCGTCCCGTTCGCTCGGGGCCGTGCGCGAGAAGGTATCCGGTGCGGACGATCCCGGGCGGGGCGTCTCGGTGGAAGTCGGCGAGAGGCAGGCGGCGATCGACCTCGACATCGTCGTCGAGTACGGTACGCCGATCGCCGAAGCCGCCGGGAATATCCGGTCCCATGTCTCGGACTCGGTGGAAAGCATGACGGGGCTGGAAGTCGTGGAGGCCAATGTGAACGTTCTCAACGTCCACGTGCCGGGATCCGACGACGAGAGTGACGACAGTTCGGCGCACGCGGCACGCGTGCAGTGAGCACGACTCTCCCCTTCCGCCCGGCGGGTCACGGGGCACATGTATGCCCTTGGAGGCACCCATGGCCGTACGGCATCAGCTGATCAGAAGGCCCCCGGCCGCCGTGTGGGCGGTGCTGGAGGACGGCAATCGGTACGCGGACTGGGTGGTGGGCACAGCCCGGTCCCGCCCGGCCGACGGAACGTGGCCCGAGCTCGGATCGACGATCGAATACCAGGTCAGGATCGGCCCGTGGACGGTCGGCGGGCACACGGTCGTCCGGCGGTACGAACCACCCCACCGGCTCGAACTCGAGGCGTACAGCGGCCCGCTCGGTACGGCCAGGATCGCCATCGAGGTCCAGCCGTGGGGACAGGACACGCTGGTCGTCGTGGACGAGCATCCGCTGCGCGGCCCCGGCGGGACGGTGCACAACACCGCCGTCGACACGCTGATCCAGATCCGCCACCGCAGCATGCTCGGACGGCTCGCCGCCGTGGTCGGACAGACATCACGGGACACCGCGGAACGCGGCGAATGAACCGGCCCCGCGGGCGGCGTACTCGATAGGCCCGCCCAGGATGCGGTGGGCGGGATAGTGATCAGACTTGTCATATGGCAGAAGAACGTCGAACACGGGCCCGGCCCACGTCCACGGCGCCCCGTCGGCGAGCCACCTCCGAGCAGGGGCCTGAGCATGCCGCTCATGCCGCCCGCGAGCGACTGGCGAGCTTGATCAGCCATCACACGGAGGGCGTGTCAGGGGTGCGGCGCACCGACGACGGATGGTGCGTCGTCGTGGACGTCCTGGAGGTTCCCCGTATCCCCGACACCACAAGCCTGCTCGCTTCGTACGAGGTGCAGCTCAACCAGGACGGCGAACTCATGGAGTACCGCAGGGTCCGCCGCTACCGAAGAGGCGCCGCCGACGAGTGACCGTGGCGATCCGACCAGCCGAGAGGACGCACCCATGAGAACGACCACCTACTCCGACGAGGTCGCGTACGTACCGCGCGCCGGCACGTTGTACGACGTGCTGGAACTCATCCTGGATCGGGGCATGGTGATCGATGTGTTCATCAGGGTCTCCCTGGTCGGCATCGAGATCCTCAAGATCGACGCCCGCATCGTCGTGGCGAGTGTCGACACCTACCTCCGGTTCGCCGAGGCGTGCAACCGGCTGGACCTGGAGCGCGATTCGGGCAGCACCACGATCCCCGAGCTGTTGGGTGGCGGCGGCGGGCTGGCCAGGTCCGTCGGCAAGCGCAAGGTGAAGCAGGCGGCCGAGTCCGTGGGGAACACGGTGCGTCAGGCCGTCGGCGGCGGGGACAAGGACTCCGACGAGGAAGAGGAAGAGGAGACGCGGCCACGGCGGCGCGCTCCTGCCCGCTCCGCCACCCGCCGCCGCCGTCCCTCGGAGGACTGACCGGTGGAAGACAGCGGCGTGTACGTCTACGCCATCGTCCGGGCGAAGCAGCCGGCTCCGGCGGGAGCCGGCGGAGTGGGGAGCCCGCCCCTGCCGCTGCGCGTGCTCACGCAAGGGCCGCTCGCCGCCGTCGTCAGTGACGTTCCGCCGAAGCTGCGCGCCCGCCGCCGTGACCTCCTCGCGCATCAGGAGCTGCTGCTGCGGCTCACCGAGAGCGGGCCCGTGCTGCCGATGCGGTTCGGCATGGTCGCGCCGGACGAGGCGACGGTCCACGAGCAACTGGCCGCCGCCGAGGGCCGCCACCTGGCGGCCCTGGAGCGGCTGGCCGGACGGGTCGAGGTGAACGTCAAGGCGCTCGCGCCGCCCGACGCGCTGGCCGGTCTCGTACGTGAGGACAGGAATATCCAGCAGCTCCGGGAGGCCGCGCGGCGGCATCCGGGATACGAGGCGAATCTGCGCCTGGGTGAGGCGGTGGTGACGGCGCTGTCGCGCCGGGCGGCCGAGGCCGGCCGCCGGGCCGTGCTGGAGCTGACACCCCTGGCCCACGCCGTGGCCGCCGGCCCTGAGGTCTCCGGTTGCGTGCTCAATACGTCATTTCTCGTCGACAGGGCGGCCGGCGACCGATTCAGGGTGGTGGCGCGGGAGTTCGCCGCGCTCCGTCGTGACCATGTGGAACTACGGGTCGCGGGACCGCTGCCCTGCTACAGCTTTGTCGCGCCCGAGGGCCCTCTCGTGAGAGCGGGAGCCTGACATGGGACTGATCAGCGGAATTCTCACCCTGCCGTTGGCGCCGGTCCGCGGGGTGGCCTGGGTGGCGGAGCAGCTCCTGGACGCCGCGGACCGCGAGGTGCACGACCCGGCCGTCATCCGCGCCCAACTTGCCTTGCTGAATGAGGAATTCGAAGAAGGAAACCTCAGCGTCGAGGCATTCGAAAAGGAAGAGGAACGGCTACTCGACCGGCTCTACGAGGGTCGGCCGGACCAGGCGAGCGAGCGAAGGTGGCACTCTCATGGATGACCAGACCAAGGTAACTCTGGCTGCCGCAGTGGTCGGTGGCTATGTGCTCGGCCGTACGAAGAAGGGCCGGCTCGCGCTGACCGCCGTGACCTACCTCGCGGGCAGGCGCTTCGGCCTCGAACCGCGCCAGCTGGTCGCCGAGGGCGTGCGCCGGCTCGGTGAGGTCCCGCAGGTTGCCGAGCTCCAGCAGCAGCTGAAGTCCGAAGGCCTCGACGCGGCCCGCAACGCGCTGACGGCGGTCGCCAACCGCGGTATGGCCTCTCTCGCCGACGCGATCAGTGACCGTACCCTCAGCCTCGGTGGGAAGAAGGCCGCGGAGGACGAAGGAGAAGAGGGGGACGAAGAGGCGGAGGGCGAGTACGAGGAAGAGGAAGAAGAGGAGCCGGAGGAGGAAGAGCCCGAGGAGGGAGAAGAGGCGGAAGAGGCGGAGGGCGAGTACGAGGAGGAGGAAGAGGAGGAGGAAGAGGAGGAGCCGGAGGGCGAGTACCAGGACGAAGAAGAGCCTGAAGAAGAGCCCGAAGAAGAAGAGCCCGAAGAAGAAGAGGAGGAGCCGGAAGAAGAGGAGGCTCCGCCCAGGCGCCGCAGGCCCGCGCCCGGGAAGCGGCAGCCCAGCAGGACGCCGGCGAAGAAGACAGCTCCGGCGAAGAAGTCCGCTCCGGCCAAGAAGTCGGCGCCCGCGAAGAAGTCGGCGCCCACCAAGAAGTCCGCCCCGGCCAAGAAGTCCGCTCCCGCCAAGAAGTCCGCCGCGAAGAAGACGGCCCCCGCCAGGAAGACGGCGGCGAAGAAGACCTCGCCGGCCAAGAAGACGGCCGCGAAGAAGTCGGCGTCGTCGTCGCAGCGTGCGGCCAAGAGGACATCCAAGCGCGCCGATCGCGGGAGGTAGCCGGTCATGGCCAAGACAGAACAGGACACCCCTGACGCCGGCGATTCAGGTCTCGACCGGCTGCGTGAAGAACTCTCCCGCTACCTGAGTGCCCAAGTGGACCACGTGGTCGAGAAGGCCGGCGAGAAGCTGACCGGGGTCACCGGAAAGCTCACCGACGTCGCGGCGAACGGCGGAATGCTGCCCGCGATCGGTTCCAGCCTCCTCAAGGGCGAATCGCCCGTGAAGGCCTTCTTCGCCCAGAAGGCGAAGGGGGTGAAGGACAGCATCGTGGGCAAGGCCAAAGAGCTGGTCGGTGGCGGCAAGGGCAAGGGCAAGGCCGGCGACACCAAGGTGACGAGCATCATCGAGGTCCTGGACCTGGGAGTGCCGCTCCGTTTCGCGTACGACCACTGGACGCAGTACGAGAAGTTCGGCAGCTTCACCAAGGGCGTGCGCAATGTGTCGCAGAGCGATGAGGTGACGACGGACTGGAAGGTCAAGGTCGGCCCGTCGACGCGCGGCTTCAAGGCGACCGTTCAGGAACAAGTGCCTGACGAGCGCATCGTATGGACCTCGGAAGGCGCCAAGGGCACGACCCGTGGAGCTGTCAGCTTCCATGAGCTGGGGCCGTCCCTGACCCGCATCGTCCTCGTCGTCGAGTACTACCCGTCCGGATTCTTCGAGAAGACCGGCAACCTGTGGCGCGCTCAGGGCCGGCGCCTGCGCCTGGACTTCAAGCACTTCCAGCGGTACGTCACGCTCACCGAAGAAGAGCCCGAGGACGCGTGGCGCGGTGAGATCCGGGACGGCGAAGTCGTCCGTACGCACGAAGAGGCCATGGAGGAGGAAGAGGCCGAGCAGGAGGAGGAAGAGGAGGAGGACGGCGAGGTCGCTGACGAGGACGAGGTTGAGGAAGGCGAAGAGGACGAAGAGGGCGAGTGGGAGTACGAGGACGAGGATGAACCGGCCGAGGACGAGGAAGAGGAGTGAGCGGCCCTGTGACCGATATCGACTTCAGGCAGGGCGGTGGTGTCACCCCCGGCCCGAGTACCACCAACCTCGCCGACATTCTTGAACGCGTCCTCGACAAAGGCATCGTGATCGCCGGTGACATCAAGATCGACCTGCTCGACATCGAGCTGCTGACCATCCGGCTGCGTCTGTTCGTCGCGTCCGTGGAGACCGCCAAGAAAGCCGGCATCGACTGGTGGGAGACCGACCCGGCCCTCAGCTCCCGCGCCGCCCGCAGCGCCCTGCAGGACGAGAACCATGAACTGCGCACGCGCCTGGCGGCCCTCGAATCCGCTCATGAGCAGGCCCCGCCCCCGGCCAGGAGCAAGGAGAGACAAGGGACATGAGCACGCCCGTACCCGGCCTCGCCGACACCACCGCCACCTATGTCTTCGCCGTCTGCCGCCGTCTCGAACCGGCCGTCCTCACCGCTCTCCCCGGGCTCTCCGGGAACGCGCCCGTCCGCACGCTGTCCTTCGGGACGCTCACGGCCGTCGTCCAGCGGGTCGAGGCAGCCCACTTCACCGAAGAAGCCTGGCAGGAACGCCTGTCGGACCAGCACGAACTGGAACGGTGTGCCCGCGCCCATCACGAGGTGGTGTCCGCCGCCGCCACCTGTGGACCCACGGTTCCCCTCGCGCTGGCCACGCTCTACCGCGGCGACGAGCGTGCCCGCCACGCCCTCGACCAGGACGCCGACCGCTTCCACACCGCCCTGCGGCGTATCGAGGGACGCGTCGAGTGGGGAGTGAAGGTGTACGCGCCGACGGCGCCCCGGCAGCCCGTCGCACCGGAGCCGGCGCCGACCGGGCGCAGCCGGCCTTCCGCCGGTGCGGGCCGCGCCTATCTGGACCGTAAACGAGACGTCCACCAGCGGCGCGAACAGCAGCACGACGAGGCACTGCGCACCGCCGACACGGTGGACACCGCGATGCGCGCTCTGGCCGCCGCCTCACGGCGACTGCGCACGCACGCCCAGGAACTGACGGACGGACGAGGACTCCAGGTTCTCAACGCGGCCTATCTGGTCGCGGCGGACCGTACCGACGAAGTCTCCCGCGCGGTGCGGTCACTGCGCCGTCTGACCGGGGCGCACATCGAGATGTCAGGACCGTGGGTGCCCTACTCCTTCGCCGGCGAGGTGTGACAGTGACGAAGCGCGAGCCGGTGCCCTGGAACACCCCCGAGCCGCTGTCAGGTCCCATCGGCGTTCCCCTCGTCGATCTTCTCGACCGTGTCCTGGCGACCGGAGTGGTGGTCAGCGGTGATCTGGTCATCGCCATCGCCGATGTGCCCCTGGTCCGGCTGTCGCTGCACGCCCTGCTGTCCTCGGTCAGTGAACGCGTTCCCGCCCCCTGGGCGGACGGAGGCCCCCTATGACCAGCGCACGGTTCGACGTGGATCGCGAGCAGATGGGGCGCGACCTGGTCGCGCTGGTCCTGACGGTGGTGGAACTCCTGCGCCAGCTCATGGAACGGCAGGCGATCCGCCGCGTCGAGCAGGGCGACCTCAGCGACGATCAGGTGGACCGGATCGGTACGACGCTCATGCTGCTCGACGAGCGTATGAAGGAGCTGTGTGACCAGCACGGACTGACGGCCGAAGACCTCAACCTCGACCTCGGCCCGCTGGGAACACTGCTGCCACGCAACTGACGGCCAGGTTCTTCGCTCACGTCAGATGATGCGCGAGGACCACATGCGGGTCGGGGGCGCCCGGTACCGGGGCGGGATCGGCGTGCACCAGGGCCGCGGCCAGTCTCGGTACGGCGTGCAGCAGCGCGTGTTCGGCGTCGACCGCCACCTGGTGCGCGGCGCGGACGGTCAGCTCCCCGTCGACGACGATGGCGACCTCGGCGCGCAGGTGGTGACCGATCCACCGCAGTCGCAGTTCGCTCACCGCCCGTACGCCCGGCACCCGTTCCAGGGTGTGTTCCGCGGTGTCGACGAGGGCGGGGTCGACGGCGTCCATGATCCGGCGGAACACCTCGCGGCAGGCGTCGCGCAGGACGAGCAGGATGGCGGCGGTGATGACCAGACCCACGATCGGGTCGGCGAGCCGCCAGCCGAGCGCGGCGCCGCCCGCGCCCAGCAGGACGGCGAGTGAGGTGAATCCGTCGGTGCGGGCGTGCAGTCCGTCGGCGACCAGCGCGGCGGAGCCGATCTCGCGTCCGACGCGGACGCGGTAGCGGGCCACCCACTCGTTGCCGAGGAAGCCGATCACCGCCGCTGCCGCGACGGCGGGCAGATAGCTGATCTCCCGCGGGTTCAGCAGCCGGTCGACGGCGGTCCAGGCGGCGAACCCGGCCGAGGCGGTGATGGTGAGCACGATGACGAGGCCCGCCAGGTCCTCGGCCCGCCCGTAGCCATAGGTGAAGCGGCGGTTCGCCGCGCGGCGGCCCAGCACGAACGCGACGCCCAGCGGCAGGGCGGTCAGCGCGTCCGCGGCGTTGTGGACGGTGTCTCCGAGCAGGGCCACCGACCCGGACAGCACCACCACGGCCAACTGCGCCGCCGCCGTCACACCGAGCACGGCGAGCGAGGTCCACAGCGTCCGCATGCCCTTGGCGGAGGCCTCCAGCGCACGGTCGGTCCTGTCGGCAGCCGTGTGCGAGTGCGGTGTCAGCAGGTGTCCCGCGCGGTGCCGCAGCCGTGCCCACCGGTGGGGGTGTCCGTGCTGGTCATGACTCATGGGACCGGCCTTCCGACGCGGGCCAGAGGGGGACAAGTCGATGATGTCATGATGCCCACCGCCGTGTGCGGGACCGGTGCGCGAGATCACGTTGACCTCGGGGGACGTTCCTCGGGAGGGTTGGCTGCATGACACACGGATCCGTACCGCCGACCGGGATTTCCCTTCTCTGTGACCGGGGCGCGCAGTGCGGGGAGTTCTGACCGGATTCGCGGTCATCGCGGTCGTCATCGGGGTCGGTTATCTGATCGGCCGGCGCAGATATCTCGGGGACAACGGACGTGAGGTGCTCACCAAGCTCGCCTTCCACGTGGCCACACCGGCGCTGCTGTTCACGACGCTCGCGCAGGCCGATCTGTCGGTGGTCCTCTCCAGCCGCCTGCTGATCACGGCGATCAGCACCGCGGCCGCCGCCGGGGTGTTCGTGGCGGTCGCCGTGGTCTGCCGCTGGGGCGTGGGGCGTACCACGATCGGGGCGCTGTGCTCCAGCTATGTCAACGCGGGCAATCTCGGTATCCCCATCGCGGTGTACGTGCTCGGCGACGCCTCCCTCGTCGCTCCGGTCCTGCTGTTCCAGCAGATTGTGGTCACCCCGGTCGCGTTGACGGTGCTCGACCTGTCGGGTCCTGGGGAGAAGCGCCCGGTGTGGCAGCGCCTGACCACACCGCTGCGCAACCCGATCGCGGCCAGTTCCCTGTGCGGGGTCGCGGTCGCGGCCACGGGGTGGACGGTGCCGGGACCGGTCCTGGATCCACTGATACTGATCGGGAACATGTCGGTCCCCGCCGTGCTGCTGGCCTTCGGCATCTCGCTGCGCGGCAGCGCTCTGCCGGGCCGTGGCCCCGACCGGCACCCGGTCCTGCTCTCCGCGGCCCTGAAGTCCGCGGGCCAGCCCGTGGTGGCCTGGATGCTGGGGGCCTGGGTCTTCGGGCTGCACGGCGCGGCCCTGCTGGATGTCGTGGTCACCTCGGCCCTGCCCGCCGCCCAGAATCTCTTCACGTACGCCTCGCGCTACCGGGTCGCCGAGCGACTCGCGCGGGAGTCGATCCTGCTGTCCACGATGCTGTCGGTGCCGGTTCTGGTCACGGTGGCGGCGCTGCTCGGGTGACCCCCGGTGCACGGTGACCCGCTGCGCGGGCCGGCGCCTTCCGTGCCACCCTGGATGGGAGCATCCGACCTGAGGCGAGGCGAGAGCGTTGGCCAAGCTGACCGCAGTGAACGTGGGTCTGCCGCAGGATGTCCTCTGGCGCGGTCGTACGGTGTACACCGGTGTGTGGAAGCAGCCTGTCACCGGGCCCCGGATGGTGCGGCGCCTCAATATCGACGGGGACGGCCAGGGGGATCTGGCGGGGCACGGCGGCGAGTACCGCGCGGTGCTGGTCTACCAGACCGATTCGTACCGCTACTGGGAGAAGGAGCTGGGCCGGGACGATTTCGTGCCCGGACAGTTCGGGGAGAACTTCACGGTCGACGGCCTGCCGGACGACGAGGTCTGCATCGGTGACCGCTACCGCATCGGCGGCGCCGTGTTCGAGGTGACCCAGCCGCGGGTGACGTGCTATCGGGTGGGCCTGCGGATGGGCGAGCCACAACTGCCCGCCCTGCTGGTGTCCCACCGGCGCCCGGGCTTCTACCTCCGCGTGCTCGTCGAGGGAGAGGTGGAGGCCGGGCAGGAGATCACGAAGATCTCCTCCGATCCCGTGGGGATGACGGTCGCCGAGATCGACGCGCTGCTCTATCTGCCGGGACATCCCCGGGACGGGGTCGACCGCGCGCTGAGCATTTCCGCGCTGAGCCCCGGCTGGCGGACCTCCCTGCGGGCCATTCTCGAACAGGCGGATCACGAGCCGTCAGGGACGGCAGGCAACACGGGCCTGACCCCGGCCGCGAGTGGCCCGCCGCCGGCCTGGGCCGGCTTCCGGCCCCTGCGAGTCGCCGGGATCCATGCGGAGAGCCGCAGCGTGTTCTCCCTGTCGCTGGCCGCCGCCGACGGCTCGGCCCTTCCCGCGTGGGAACCCGGGCAGGCCGTTACGCTGCGGCTCCAACCGGAAGGCGGCGCGGCGCCGCTGATCCGCAGCTATTCGCTGTCCGGCCCGCCCGGCGCCGACCGGTACCGGATCAGCGTGAAGCAGGAGCCGCACGGCGCCGCCAGCAGCCACCTCCGTACCCGGGTCGGCGTCGGCGACACCCTTGACGTCGCCGCGCCGCGCGGTTCGTTCTTCCTCCGGGACGGCGAGGAGCCGGTGCTGCTGCTGTCCGCCGGAGTCGGTGCCACGCCCGTACTGGCCATGCTGTACGCGCTGGCCGACGAGGGGTCCGGTCGGCAGGTGTGGTGGCTGCACGGGGCGCGCGACGGGACGGAGCACCCGTTCGCCGACGAAAGCCGCGCCCTGCTGGACCGGCTGACGGACAGTCACTCCTTCGTCTGCTACAGCCGTCCCGCCGACGACGACCGCGAGGGCGTCGACTACACCGCGAGGGGACGGCTCTCCGCCGGCCTGGTCGGCGGTCTCGGCCTGCCCCGGGACGCCGACGCGTATCTCTGCGGCCCCCCGGACTTCATGAGCGATCTCGCCTCGGTCCTCGATTCGTCCGGGCTGGAGCCGGCCCGGATCCACACGGAGGCCTTCGGCGCGGGCGCCGCTCTGACACCCGGTGTGGTCTCCGGGCCGGCCCGGCCGCCCCACCCGCCCGACGGTTCCACCGGCACGGGGCCCGTCGTCTCGTTCGCCCGCAGCGGCCTCACGGTGCGCTGGGATCCGGACCGGGCGAGCCTGCTCGAACTGGCGGAGGCATGCGACGTACCCACCCGGTGGTCGTGCCGCACAGGAATCTGCCACACCTGCGAGACCGCTCTGCTCTCGGGCGCCGTCGGCTATTCCCCGGACCCGATCGACCAGCCGGCCGACGGCAACGCGCTGATCTGCTGCTCCCGTCCCACGGACAGTGTGGTGCTCGATCTGTGATCCTCGCGCGACCGGGCGTGCGAGGGTTTGAGGCGATTTTCGACTTTTGTCAGCATAATGACTCTATGCAATTGGCTCGCGCTGTGCGCGGAAGCAAGGCAGGGGAACCAGCGGGGGACGAGAGTGGGCGGCGTCCCGGGCTGAGGTGCCGATGACGGGGCGCCTCGTGGGTGTGGACCGGTCGGAGGGGTTCGGCGAGCGGCTGCTGGGACAACTCCTGGACCGTGCGCACGAGATGCCGCCTCAGCTCATCGCTCCCCTGGTGGCGGAAGAAGTGCGCCTGGTCGGGGGGCGGGATGTCTCGATCCTCCTGCAGGACTACGGCCAGCTGCTGCTGGTTCCGCTCGCGGGGGAAGGGCTCCTGGTCGGAAGCCCCGTTTCCATCGACGATTCCCCGGCTGGTGAGTGTTTCCTCCACGCGACCCCGGTCGAGCGTCAGCGGGGCGACGGCGTGCGCTTGTACCTGCCTCTGCTGGACGGCAGTGACGAGGTCGGGGTCATGGCGCTGACGCTGGACACGGTCGATGACGACGACCGCCGGCTGCTGCGACGCCTCGCCGGACTGGTCGCCGACATGGTGGTCACCAAGAACGGCTACACGGACCAGTTCTTCCAGGCGCGGCGCCGGCAGCCGATGAGCGTGGCCGCGGAGATCCAGTGGTCGTTGCTGCCCCCGCTGACGATGGTCACGCCTCAGGTCTCCGTCGCCGGGATCATGGAGCCTGCCTACAACGTCGCCGGCGACAGTCTGGACTACGCCCTCAACGACGAGGTCCTGCATCTCGCCATCATCGACGCCATGGGGCACGGCCTGAACGCCGCCATGCTGGCGACGGCCGCCGTGGGGGCCTACCGGCACGCCCGACGGGCCAACGTGGGGCTCGCCGAGCTGTACGCGTTCATGGACCAGGTCGTCGAGGAGCAATTCACCCCGGAAAGCTTTGTCACGGCGCAGATGATGCGTCTCAATATCGTCAGCGGCCGGCTGGAGTGGGTCAACGCCGGCCACCCGGCGCCGCTGCTCATCCGTGATCACCGTGTCATTCAGGCGCTGCAGGGGCCGGGAACGCTGCCGGTCGGTTTCGGTGGTGACACGCCGCAGATCAGCACGCAGCAGCTCCAGCGCGGCGACCGGGTGCTGTTCTACACGGACGGGCTCGTCGAAGAACACGTCTCCGGCGGGGAGCCGTTCGGCGAGGCGCGCCTGACCGACGCCATCGAGCGCGTCGGCCCGTCCAGTACGAGCGTGCAGCAGATGGTGCGGGCCCTCTCCCACACGCTGACGCGGGCGAGGGACGGGTCCACGAGCGACGACGCGACGCTCTTCCTGGTCGAGTGGCGCGGAGGCAGTGCCAGCCACCTCGCCAAGCCGGACCTCTGACGGGGCTGGGGCCGGAGTCGGGTCCGGGGTCGGGTCCGGGGTCGGGACGCGGGTGGGGCGTAGCGGTGCTACGCATGGGGGTAGCGTAGTTAACGTATTGGTGTTAGCGTTGATCCGTCGGGTTGCGGAGAACGCCACCCACCGCGTCTGGCGAAGTGAGGTTCCCGTGTCTCATCATTCCCTTCCGGCCCGCGTCCACCGGCTCGCGGCGCCCCGGCCGGCCCCCTCTCCCGATCTGGGCGCCTATCTGGCCTCGGGCGTCGTCACCGGAGCGCTGATGGGCGGCGTGTGGGGCCTGGTCTGGTCCCTGCACCGCGCCGTCACGGCCGACGCGGCCACCACGCCGTGGCTCATATCCGCCGCCCAGGTGTTCACGCACGAAGCCGCCGTGATCGTCGCCTCCGGCCTGCTGGGCGCCCTCGTGACGCTGGGCAGCGCGGGTACGGACCGAGTGCTGCGCCCGCTGGGACGCCGCTTCCCGAAGGCGACCACGGCCGTGGCCCTCCTTCCCGCCCTGGTGGTGGCCGTGGCCGCGATGGAGACGGCGGCGCGCGTCGTCCCGGTGCGCTCCGCCGGCGAGGAGGCCCTGCGGCTGCTCGTGCCGCTCCTCGCGGCGGTCGGCCTGTTCTCCATACGGGCGAAGGCTTCGCACCGGGGGACGGCGTTGTGACAACCCACCCCGTCCGCTCACCTCGCACCAGCTCACCTCGCACCAGCTCACCTCGCACCAGCTCACCTCGTACCGAACGGGAGACCACCATGAACAGCTCCGACCTGCCCCCCGCCGTCCGGCGCGCCGTGGACGCCGCCAACTCCGGTGACATCGACGGTTATCTCGACAGCTTCACCGAGGACGGCGCGGTCGACGACTGGGGCCGCACGTTCAAGGGGCGTGCGGCGATCCGCGGATGGAGCGACAAGGAGTTCATCGGCGTGGACGTCAGCCTGGCCGTCACCGGGGCACGCCGGTCGGGCGACACCGTGACGGTGAGCGCGACGGTGGGCGGGAACGGGTTCAACGGGCCGTCCGACTTCGCGTTCACGGTGGACGGCGACCGTATCTCGCTGATGCGGATCACCGGATGACGAGTGGACGGGCACGCATCCTGGAAGTGGCGGCCGATCTGGTCGCACGGTCCCCGAACGGGGACGTCTCCACCCGCTCCGTGTGCGAGGCCGCACAGGTGGGCGCGCCGGCCCTCTACCGGCACTTCGGCGACAAAGAGGGCCTGCTGTCCGCCGTGGTCGACCATGGCTTCGACGCGTACCTGGCGACGAAGCGACGGCGCAGCCCCGGCGCGGACCCCGTCGACGACCTGCGAAACGGCTGGGACAGCCATGTGGACTTCGCCCTGAAGAACCCGAACCTGTACCGGCTGATGCATTCCCCCGCGATGCGCACTCCGCCGGCCGCGGCGCTGGAGTCCCACCGCATACTCACCCGGGACCTGGAACGGGCGGCGGCGCAAGGGCGGTTGCGCCTCGCCCCGGAGCTGGCGGCCCAGATCATCATGTCCGCCAACACCGGCGTGGCACTGATGCTCGTCGCCCGCCCTTCGGCCTTCCCCGACACGAGCACATCGCGGCGCGTGCGGGACGCCGTGCACGCCGTCGCTCTCGTCACCCCGGACGTGCCCGGCCCGGCCACGGCCCCCGATCTCTCGTGGAGCGGCGTGGAAGAGACACACATGCCGTCCACCGCGGCCCGGCTGCGCGCACTGCTGAACCGGTCGCCGGACTCGGTGCTCAGCCCCGCCGAGGCGGAACTGATGAGCGAATGGCTGGACCGGCTCTCCAACGCTCCAAGCCGCACCATAGGCTCCCAAACCTTCCCGCCGGGCGTTGAAACATTCCGCTGGGCCCAACGCGTCAGTGAGGTGTAGGCCAAAGCTCGGAACACCTTCTTGTCAGGAGATCTCGCAGGTATGCAGCACGCACCCCGCCGCGACCGCCGCACGGAGCGGACGACGAGCGGACGCGGAGCCGCCACCCCTTCCCCCCGGCGTGGACGGACCGCTCGTACGAGATTCCTGCGGATCCCGCGGCTACGCCGCCCGGACTACCCACGCGCGAACCGTTCCGGCCCCCGGCGATGGCTGCCGTCCTGGCGCCAGCTGTCCGGCCTGTTACTGATCGGCGCGGCCGGCCTCACCGGGCTGGTGATGTACGCCTACGCGCAGACAGAGATACCGGAACGCCTCAACAGCTTCGCGACCCAGCAGGACAACGTGTACTACTGGGCGGACGGCTCGCAGATGGCGCGTAGCGGCTGGGTCAGCCGGCAGGAGATGCCCCTGTCCAAGGTGCCCGACGACGTCAAGGGCGCCGTACTGGCCGCGGAGAACGCGGGGTTCTATTCCGATCCCGGTGTCTCCGCCTCCGGAATGACCCGCGCGCTGCTGCGGATGGTCGGCGGTGGTGACACCCAGGGCGGCTCCACCATCACCCAGCAGTACGTCAAGAACGCCTATCTCAACCAGGATCAGACCTTCTCCCGGAAGTTCGACGAGCTCCTCCTCGCGGTCAAGGTCGACAACCAGCTCAGCAAGGACCGGATACTGGAGGGCTATCTCAACACCAGCTGGTTCGGCCGGGGGACGTACGGCATCCAACGCGCCGCGCAGGCCTACTACGGGAAGGAAGTCACCGACCTCGACGCCAGTGAGGCCGCGTTTCTGGCGTCCCTCCTCAAGGGAGCCTCGCTGTACGACCCGGCGATCAGCGCGAAAACCCACCAACGGGCGGTGGAGCGGTGGAGCTGGATTCTCGACCGGATGGTCACGACCGGCGTCCTGTCCCCTTCGGAGCGGGCCGCCTATACGGTCTTCCCCGAGCCGAAGGCCCCACCCCAGGACTCCACGGCGGGCGGACAGCCGGGCTATCTGGTCGCCCTCGCCACGACCTATCTCAAGCAGTCGGGCCGTATCTCCGACGCCGCGTTCGACCTGGGTGGCTATCAGATCTACACCACCTTCGAGAAGCCGCGGACGGCGGCTCTGACCAAGTCGGTGCGCGCAGCCCGCGAGACCTTGGACCCGAAGAACCGGAAGGCCGACCGGCACGCGCGCACCGGCGCCGCGTCCATCGCCCCCGACGGGCGCATACTCGCCGTGTACGGCGGCCCCGACTCTCTCGTGCAGGGCTTCAACGAGTCCAACGCGGTCACGGTCCCCGCGGGGTCGGCGTTCACGCCGTTCGTGTACGCGGCCGCGCTGCGCGACGGCGTCGAACGCGAGCGCGGTGAGCCCCGCACCCCCGTGTCTCCCTCCACCACCTATGACGGTGCCGACGATCTCGCCGTGCGTACCCCCGAAGGCCCCTACTGGGACCGGAACGGCAAGGTGGTCAAGGGGCAGAACGACGGCGACCGCTCCTGGGGGTGGCTCAGCCTGAACGACGCGATGGTCCACTCGGCCAACACCCCCCTGCTGCAGCTCGGGATGGACGTCGGCCTCGACCGCGTGGGCCGCGCCGCCCAGGACGCCGGGATCCTCGCCTCCAGCCTCGGGCCGCGGGTGCCCGCCTTCGCCCTGGGCAACTCCACGCCGAGCGCCATCCGGATGGCCGCCGCGTACGGGACGTTCGCCGCGGGGGGCCTGCACACGGAGCCGTACTCGGTGGCGCGGGTGTCCCGTAACGGAGAGCCGGTGCGGCTGGCACGTCCACGGAGCGACCGGGCCTTCAGCGCCAAGGTGAGCGGGCAGGTCACGGACGCTCTCCGGGGCGCCCTTCAGGACGACAGCTCCGGACCCGCGAACGGCCTGGACGCCTGGGCCGCCGGCAAGATCGGCACCACGCAGGACCACACCGCGGGCTGGTTCGCCGGCTACACCGCGCAGGAGGCGACGGCCGTCGTCGTCTACCGCATGGACCTGAAGAATCTCGAACCGCTGCCGCTCACCGGCCTCGGCGGAGCCGACGACGCCGATCTGACATACCCGGCCCGCATCTGGGCCGACTACCTGAAGACCGTGACGGGTCAGGAGTGAACCGACCGCCGTGCCCGCACCTCTTCTCATCGACGGTGTCTCACCACCGCCGTCTCATCGACTCCTTCAGGAAAGCGATTCCGTATGACCCGCACCACTCGTGCCAGATGGCGAGCGTTCCCGCGCTCCGCCACCCGTGCCCATGTCGCCTTAGGGGCGGTGCTGGCCGTCGTGGCGGCCGCGGCCGCCGTCCCGCTCGTCGACGGCGACGCGGGCGCGGCCTCGCCGGCAGCGCGGCCGCCCACGGCCGCCACCGCTCACGGGAGCGCCGGGCCGCGCGCCCGCCCCGGCGCGTCGGCCAGGGCAGGAGCGGACCGTGACGACGAGGAGTGGGACGGGAAGGTCAAGGTGCTGGGGGACGGCTCCACCTCCTACACCGGCCCCAAGCCGGGACAACTGAAGCCCGAGCGCCTCAAACCGGGGCAGAAACCACCCCAGTTCGTGGTGTTCTCCTGGGACGGCGCTCTGGAGGACGAGCAGGGACTGTTCTCCCGCTTCCGCGAGGCGGCGAAGGAGAGCGGCGCGCACATGACCTTCTTCCTCACCGGCATCTATCTGCTGCCCGAGTCCAAGAAGCGGCTCTACAAGCCGCCGCAGCACGGCGCCGGGGCCGCGGCCATCTCGTACCCGACGCCCGGGCACATCCGGATGACCCTGGACCAGCTCCGGAAGGCCTGGACGGAGGGCCACGAGATCGGCTCGCACTTCAACGGCCACTTCTGCGGCGACAAGGGCGGCGGGGACTGGAGCGAGGGGGAGTGGAAGAGCGAGATCGACCAGACCTACTCCTTCATCAAGGAGTGGAAGACGAACACCGGGTTCACCGACCTCGCCCCGCTGCCCTTCGACCCGGAGCGGGAGATCGCGGGCGGCCGCGCGCCCTGCCTGGAGGGACAGAAGACGCTGATACCCGCCGGCAAGCCCTTTGGCTGGCGCTACGACGCGAGTTCGTCCGGGGACTTCCAGATCTGGCCCGCCGAGAAGGACGGCGTCTGGGACTTCCCCCTCCAGCTGCTGCCCTATCCGGGGCGTGATTTCCAGGTGCTCTCCATGGACTTCAACCTCCTCTACAACCAGTCCGGCGACAGCACCCAGGGCGATCCGTCCATGTGGCCCACCTGGCGCGGCGAGACCCGGGACGCCTACATGAACGGCTTCGAGCGGGTCTTCAACGGCAGCCGCGCACCGCTGTTCATCGGCAACCACTTCGAGGACTGGAACGGCGGCATCTACATGGACGCCGTCGAGGACATGATGCGGGAGGTGTGCCCGCGCGAGGGGGTGCGCTGTGTGTCCTTCCGTGAACTGGCCGACTGGCTCGACGCCCAGGACCCCGGCGTGCTCAGCCAGTTGCGCTCCCTCGACCCCGCCCAGGCCCCGAACTGGCAGTCACTGATCCGCTGAGGCGCGGCCCCGGACACGCCCTGGGCCCGGCGACGGGGACGGCATAGCCTTCGTCCCTGACGCGAGGCCGTGACCCGCTGCCCCGCGACGGCGATCCAACTGGAGCTGGAGTGAGTGAAATCCGTCAAGTGACCGTCGTCGGCGCCTCGGCCGCGGGCGTGAGCACCGCCGAGGGGCTGCGCCGGGCCGGCTACGAGGGGCGGATCACCCTCATCGGAGAGGAAGCCCATCTGCCGTACGACAGGCCGCCGTTGTCCAAGCAGCTGCTGTCGGGCGACTGGGAGCCCGAGCGGCTGCGGCTGCGCGGCGAGGAGGCCCTCGCCGGCCTGCGGCTGGACCTGCGGCTCGGCGTCCCGGCACAGTCCCTGGACGTGGCGGCCCACGAGGTCGTCCTGGCCGACGGCGAGCGGGTCGGCTACGACGCGCTGGTGGTGGCGACGGGCGCCGCCGCCCGTCGGCTGCCCGGCACCGAAGGCGTCTCCGGAGTGCATGTGCTGCGCACCCTGGAGGACGCTCTCGGGCTGCGGGAGGCGTTGCGGGGCGGACCGCGGCTCGTCGTGGTCGGGTCCGGTTTCGTCGGCTGCGAGGCCGCCGCCGTCGCCCGCCGGATGGGCGCCGAGGTGACCATGGTCAGCGATGTCCCCGCGCCCCTGGCCGACGTACTCGGTCCGGAGCTGGGGACGATGCTCGCCGAGGTGCACCGCGAGCAGGGGGTACGCCTGGAGCCGGGCGTGCTCGTCGAGGGGATCCGGTCCGAGGGGGGCCGCGCCACCGGGGTGCGCCTCGCCGACGGCCGGACACTGGAGGCGGACGCGGTGCTGGTCGGAATCGGTGCCCGGCCCAATACCGGGTGGCTGGCGGGCAGCGGTGTCCCGGTGGGAAACGGTGTCGAGTGCGACGCCACGCTGTACGCCGGATCGGATGTGTGGGCGGCCGGCGATGTCGCCTGCTGGCTGCATCCGCGTACCGGCATCCCGACCAGGATCGAGCACCGTACGAACGCCGCCGAGCAGGGGCTGGCGGTCGCCCGCAATATCCTGGCGGGGCCCGGAGCCGCGGTTCCGTTCGACCCTGTCCCGTACGTCTGGTCCGATCAGTACGACCTCAAGGTGCAGATCTTCGGCCGCACGCGGGGCGCCGACCGGATGCGCGTCGTGGAGGGCGGCCTCGCCGAACGCAAGCTGATCGCGCTGTACGGGCTCGGCGGCCGGGTGTGCGGGGCGGTCGCCGTCAACATGGCGCGGGCGGCTCGGGCCTATCGCGCCCTGGTGGCCGAGGGCGCCGACTGGGAGACCGTGGCCGGCGCGGGCCGGGATCCGGAAATGGCGCGGTAACCGGACGCCGACGCGCGGAATCCTTCTCATATGCGCATAATCGGTCACATATGATGTGAATACAGTGATCGCCCTTCGGGGAGGCCGGCTGCGGCCACACGTCGGGGCGCGCGGCCGTGGTCGGCCCTGCCCGGCACTGGCGGGATTTCTGGTGAGGTCCCTAGGAACAGCGACATGGCACGTACACAGTCAAGGCACCACGCGCCGGACGAGCTGGTGACGGGGCCGGGGCCGCAGCTCTCACGAAGGGTCGCCCTGATCGCGGCCATTACTCCCTTCGTGGTCATCGCGACCGACCTGTTGGTCGCGGTCCTGGCCGGACCGGGGCTGCGCTGGCTGTCGATGCTCGCCGCGGCCCCCGCCCTGGCCGCCGCACGCTACGGCCCCCGCAGCGTGATCGCGTTCGGGGCCGTCTCGCTCGCCATCGGAGTGACCCTGGGTATGCGCCCGGGGTCACCGAGCGTCGACGACCAGGCCTTCGTGCTGGCGGCGCTGGCCGTGATCACTGTGGCCAGCGCGCTGCTGAGCGCGCTGCGGCAGCGCCGTGAACGGGAGCTGATCGCGGTACGGTCCGTGGCCGAGGCGGCGCAGCAGGCCATTCTCGCGCCCGTGCCCGAACGGGTGGGGTCGTTGCGCATCGCCGTGCGGTACAGCGCGGCGGCCGCCGAGGCCAGCATCGGAGGCGACCTGTACGGCGTCGTCCTGACCCCCTTCGGCCCCCGGGCCATCATGGCCGACGTGCGGGGCAAGGGGCTGCCCGCCGTCAGCACCGCCGCCCTCGTCCTGGGTGTCTTCCGTGAGGCCGCGCACGACGAGCCGGACCTGCTCCGCGTCGTGGACCGGGTCGAGAACAGCCTCCGCCGCAATCTCGGCAGCGACGACTTCGTGACCGCGGTCCTCGTCGGTTTCCCCTCCCCGGACCGGCTCCACATCGCCAACTGCGGTCATGTGCCGCCCCTCCTCGTCCACCGCCAGGTGGTCACCGTCGTGGAGCCCGAGTCGACGGTTCCTCCGCTCGGACTCCTCGAACTCAGTGAGGCCAGGCCCGCGCTGGTGAGCGTCGCTTTCGAGGAGGGCGACCAGCTGCTGCTGTATACGGACGGGGTGACGGAGGCCCGGAACCACCAAGGGGTCTTCTTTCCTCTCCCCGAACGCCTGCAGCAGCACCTCACGGCGGATTTCACCGGCACGCTCGACGCCCTGCACGCGAGGCTGCTCGATCACAACGGCGGACGCCTCAACGACGACGCCGCGCTCCTGCTGATCCAGCGCGCCGCTCCGTGAGCCCCCGGGCCGGGAGCCCTCCCCGGACGCGGGACCGCGTCGCCGCGCCCGGTGTCATCGGGCGAGCAGCGTGACCGCGGCGCAGGTGCCGCTCGCCGCGCCGACCGCGACGACGGTCGCCGCCACGCAGCGCGTTCTGAGCTGCAGGTAGCGTTCCGTGTACTCCTCGCGCAGCTCGGCGGCCCGGTTGGCGATCCGGACGAGCATCTCCCGGGAGGCGGCCACCCCGTCGGCGGTGTAGACGCGCTCCACCTCCTCACGCTGGGCGGTCGTGAGCCACGGCAACTGCTCGGTGAAGCGGACCGTCCGCCTCCGGACGTCCTCGACTTCGGCGCTCCACAGGAGGTAGCCCTCAAGCCGGACGAGTCCGCGGGCACTGTCCTTGTCGGGCTCCACGCGTTTCTCCTTGCTCTGGGATCCGGAAAGGGGTCTCACTCCTGCTTGTCGCCCGGCGCGACGATCGTGGCGGTGCCGGGACGGTTGAGGGCCTCGTCCAGGGACCGGATGGCCGGGTAGTGAAGGTCGAACGCGGGGGACTCGGAGCGGATCCGCGGCAGGGTGAGGAAGTTGTGCCGCGGCGGCGGGCACGAGGTCGCCCACTCCAGCGAGCGGCCGTAGCCCCACGGGTCGTCGACCTCGATCTTCTTGCCGTATTTGGCGGTCTTCCAGACGTTGTAGAAGAACGGCAGCATCGACAGTCCGAGCAGGAACGAGGCGATGCTGGAGATGGTGTTCAGCGCGGTGAATCCGTCGGTGGCGAGATAGTCCGCGTAACGGCGCGGCATGCCCTCCGCGCCCAGCCAGTGCTGCACCAGGAAGGTGCCGTGGAAGCCGATGAACAGCGTCCAGAACGTGATTTTTCCGAGCCGCTCGTCCAGCATCTTCCCGGTGAACTTCGGCCACCAGAAATGGAATCCGGCGAACATCGCGAACACCACGGTGCCGAAGACCACGTAGTGGAAGTGCGCGACGACGAAGTACGAGTCGGAGACATGGAAGTCCATCGGCGGCGAGGCCAGAAGGACGCCGGTCAGACCACCGAAGAGGAAGGTGACCAGGAATCCGATCGACCAGAGCATCGGTGTCTCGAAGGACAGCGAACCCTTCCACATGGTGCCGATCCAGTTGAAGAACTTCACCCCGGTCGGTACCGCGATCAGGAACGACATGAAGGAGAAGAACGGCAGGAGCACACCGCCGGTCACAAACATATGGTGCGCCCACACCGTGATCGAAAGACCCGCGATGGCGATGGTCGCCGCCACCAGGCCGATATAGCCGAAGACCGGCTTGCGGCTGAAGACCGGAAAGATCTCGGTGACGATGCCGAAAAAGGGCAACGCGATGATGTACACCTCCGGATGGCCGAAGAACCAGAAGAGGTGCTGCCACAGCAAGGAGCCGCCGTTGGCGGCTTCGAAGACATGCGCACCGAATTTCCGGTCCGCCTCCAGCGCGAGCAGCGCGGCGGCCAGCACGGGGAAGGCGAACAGGACCAGCAAGGCGGTCAGCAGCACGTTCCAGGTGAAGATGGGCATCCGGAACATCGTCATACCGGGGGCGCGCATACAGACGATCGTGGTGATGAAGTTGACCGAGCCGAGGATCGTACCGAAGCCGGAAAAGGCCAGACCCATGATCCACAGGTCGCCGCCGACCCCCGGTGAACGGACGCCGTCCGTCAGCGGGGAGTAGGCGAACCAGCCGAAGTCCGCCGCACCCTGCGGGGTGAGAAATCCGGCCACGACAATGAGAGAGCCGAAGAGATAGAGCCAGTACGCGAAGATATTCAGCCGTGGGAACGCCACATCGGGCGCCCCGATCTGCAGCGGCATGATCCAGTTAGTGAATCCGGCGAACAGTGGCGTCGCGAACATCAGCAGCATGATGGTGCCGTGAATCGTGAACGCCTGGTTGTACTGCTCGTTGGACATGATCTGCGTGCCGGGGCGGGCCAGTTCCGCGCGCATGAAGAGCGCCAGCAGACCGCCCACGATGAAGAACGCGAACGAAGTAGTGAGATAAAGTGTCCCGATCGTCTTATGATCGGTGGTGGTCAGCCACCCCACGACGACTTTGCCCGGCTCCTTGCGCCGTACCGGCAACTCGTTCTCGTACGTGTCGTCGGCCTCGGCCGACTCTTCCGTGCCCGTCGTCGTCACTGCGACGTTCCTCCGGTCAATGGTCGCGTGTGGATTCGGCAAGCAGCATGGCGTTGCTTTCACCGGTGCGGTGCGACCTCTTGCTTTCCGGCGCGTCGCTACGGGACGGTCCTGCTCACCTTCCTCGGCCGTGGTGGGAGGCAGGAATAGCCGGGTGATAGCGAAAAGGGCCGGTCACGGCTGTGGTGCCGTCCGTTCGCCGGCCACCTCCGGCGCGCGGCCGGAACGCCCGCCCGCGCGACGGCCGGGGCGTCGCTTTCACCCGATAGAGCGGCTCGGGTGCCCCCGGGCCGTTGACCGTTCCGGCAGGTCGCGGCGGGACGGACGGCCACGCCGGGCCGGCCCTTGTCCACGGTCAGAACGGCCGGTCGCCGACGATGGCGACGCGCTCGGCCACCCGGCGGTGCGTACCGTAGTCGCTGACCGCGTAGTGCTGGGTGGCGCGGTTGTCCCAGAAGGCGATGTCGCCCGCCTCCCAGCGGAACCGCACCTGGAACTCGGGCACATGGGCCTGCTGGAACAGCAGCCGCAGCAGCCGGTCGCTCTCCTCCGGCTCGAATCCCACGATCCGGGTGGTGAAGGAGGCGTTGACGAACAGCATGCGCCGGCCCGTCTCCGGATGACGTCGCACCACCGGGTGCTCGACCGGCGGGAACAGCTCCTGGAACGGGGCCAGCCGGGCGGCGGGGGAGAAGCGGGCGAAGCCCGGGACGAAGTCGTGGACGGCGCGGGCGCCGTCGATACGGTCCTTCACCTCCCGCGGCAGGTTGTCGTACGCCGCCGCCATGTCGGCCCACAGCGTGTCGCCGCCCGCCGGCGGCACCTCGCGCAGTTGCAGCACCGCGCCCAGCGCGGGCCGCTCCCGGAAGGTCACGTCCGTGTGCCAGACGTTCTCGTACGTGGGGACCGCGGTGCGGTCGAGGCGGACCACGTCCCGGGCGGCGCCGGTGGCCAGCAGCGGATTGGTCTCCAACTCGCCCCAGTTGCGGGCGAACGCCCGCTGCGCGTCGGAGGACAGGTGCTGCCCCCGGAAGAAGAGCACCTTCCACTCCAGCAGGGCGCGGTTGAGCTCCTCCCGTACGGCGGGCGACAGCGGACCCGACAGGTCCAGGCCACGGATCTCGGCGCCGATGGTGCGGCCCTGCGGGACGACGTCGAAGAGCTCGTACGGACGGTCGGTCCACTCCTCCGGGAGGCGGCGCAGCTCGCGGTGGCCTTCGTACAGGCCGTCGGCGGGGATGCGGTGGTCGCGTAGTGCGGAGGGGGTGGGTCCGGCGGTGGTGGTCACGGGTCTCCTCTGGAGTTCGAGCCGACGGGAGGGTACGGGCCGACCTGGGGGAACGGGAGCGGGGCGCGGACCGGCCCGGAGAACGCGGAGGGCGCTGACGAGGCGGACCGGCCCGATGACGGGCCCGGCGTTCCGGGGGTACCGGTGGTCAGCGACAGGAGCGGGCCGGGGGAGAACCCACCCGGCCGCGGCGACGCAGGAAGCTGTGGCCGCGAGGCGCGCACTCACCGTGGGGGCCGCTGTGGCGCGGCTCCGCTGCACGGCAGTTCGAGTACGTTCCCATGCCAGGCACCGTACCGCAGCCGAGGATTGCGGTCCGCCCCGCCCCGGGACGACAGGGCGCGCCGGAGCGGGGCGGGCGTGACGCGTGGTGCGTGCGATCCGAGGGAATCAGCCGTGGTCGACCGTCAGGGGCTCGAAGGCGATACGGGTGGCCGACCCGTCGTCCGCCCACCTCACCTCGACCGTGTCCCCGTCCACGCGCACCTCGCTCACCGCCCCGGACAGCGGCGTGGCACCGGGCTCGGCGGTGAGCGTGGCGAGGGCGGCGAAGACCGCCGTGCCCTCCACGTGCGCGGTCAGCCGGGGGACGACCGCCCAGCGGGTGAACGCCGTGCCCTGCGGCGCCCGCAGCTCGTCCGGGGTCTGCCAGCCGTGGAGCGCGTGCAGGGCGGACCGTACGGCTTCGTCCGGGCCGGTCGCCCAGCCCGTCTGCCGCACCCGCGCCCCGGGCGGGGCGCCGAGCACGCGGTGCACCCGCAGTTCGTACCGGCCCCGGACCACCGTGACACTCTCCACGCGCAGTCCCGGCACCATGGGAGCGCCCGACGCGAAGACCGGCCGGTGCCAGGAGGCGGCCCAGCCCCAGCCGTCACCGTGTCCGGCGCCCAGCGGGCGGATACGGCGACGGCCGCTGAGGTCCCCCGCGATCTCCACGGCCAGATGATTGTCCGCGACGTTCGCCGGCGCGGTGGGGCCGGTCCGGGTGGAGTAGGCCTCCCGGCCGTAGTGCGGGTCGTCCTGCGCGGCCGACTCGCCCTCGTGCGGGCGGACATGGTCACTGCCGTGATTGTGCAGCCGGACGATCCCGTCCGCTCGGGTGGACTGTACGAGCAGCCCCGGCGCAGGCAGGGCGAGCACCCGGTCGGGCCCCTCGCTGGGCGCGGGCTCCTCGGTGGCCGTCCACAGCGGATGCCCCTCGGGCGCGAGCAGCGCGACGAAGGCCTTGGATGCCCAGTAGGGCGAGGCGGGGCCCGAATAGTGCTGGAGCGTGGCGTCGTGCGGGCCGTGCCAGCCCAGGCTGAGCAGCCCGTCCGTGCCCGTCGCGCCACGGTCGAGGAAGTAGCGCAGCGATCCGTTCACCAGCCGCCGTGAGACGCCGGGTGTGAGCGGGGTGTGTCCGGTCACGGCGCCCAGCGCGACCGCCGCGCTCGCCGCGAACCGGTAGGTCAGCGAGCGGCCGAAGTGGATCGGTGCGCCGTCGGCGCCGAACAGCAGGGAGAAACTCTCCAGATGCTCGCGCAGCCGGGCGCCGTAGTGCGCGGACAGCTCCGCGTCGTCCGCCAGATGGGCGTGCAGGACGGGATAGAGGTGCAGGGCCCAGCCGTTGTAGTGGTCGAAGGCGCGGCCGTCGCCGTCGGCGTACCAGCCCTGGCCGCGGTACCAGCCCTCCAGCAGGTCGAGCCCTCGCTCCTGCGCGCGTGCCGTCTCCGCGTCGCCGCGGCCGACCGACTCCAGGAACCCGGCCACGGAGTAGGGGAACAGATACCAGTTGTTGGGCGCCGGGGTGTGCCGCAGCGAGCCGCGCAGCCACTCCTCGGCGCGGTCCCGCACCCCGGAGTCCAGCCGGTCCCACAGCCACCTCCTGGTCAGCCGCAGTCCGATGGCGACGGACGCGGACTCGACCATGGGCTGGCCCTGCACGTGGTGGTCGAGGATCAGCGGCCAGGACTCGGCGTCGTCCCGTCCCGGCGTCCTGGTGCCGGCCGCGAGTCCGTCCGCGTACCGGTCGAGCCAGCCGTGCGGATCCTCGCCGTCCGCGCCCGCCACCCGGAAGGCGGCGGCGAGGAACGTACGGGCGTAGCCCTCCAGGCCGTCCGAGCGCACCCCCGAGCGGGAGGGCCGTCCCGGCAGGTCGAGCAGGGCGCGGCCCGGGGTGGCCCACTGCCAGGCGGCGTGCAGCAGGCCGTCGGCGGCGGCCTCCCAGTGCGCCCGGGTGTAACCGGTGCGCGGGCTCAGCGCGCGGTCCTCGGCGGGGAGTTCGAGTGGTGACGTCATGCGAGGAATGCCAGCCTTTCGCGTCGTACGGGGTGAGCGAAGCCGTCGCCCGCGGCCCAGCGGGCGACTTCGCCGACCGCCAGGTCGGCCAGCCGTCGCAGCTCATTGCCCTGCGAGCCGGCGAGATGCGGGGTGATCGTTACGTTCTCGCACTCCCACAGCGGATGTCCCGGCGGCAGCGCGTCGGGATCCGTGACATCGAGGACCGCCCGGATCCGGTCCTCGCGGAGCACGCCGGTGAGGGCGTCCTGGTCGACGACGGCGCCGCGCGCGGTGTTGATGAGCACGCTGTCCCGGCGCATCGAGCAGAGCAGTTCGCGGCTGACGAGCCCACGGGTGGCGGGCAGCAGCGGGGTGTGGACGCTCACCACGTCGCTGCGCGCGAACAGTTCGCCGAGGGCGGCCGGGCGGACGCCGAGCGCGGCCGCCTCCTCGTCGCAGACGTACGGATCGTGCAGCAGCACCCGCAGGTCGTACGGGCGCAGCAGCTCGATGACCCGCCGGCCGATCAGCGAGGCGGACAGAATGCCCACGGTGCGGCCGTAGTTGCCCAGCTCGGTGGGGGCGCGCAGCCACTCCTCACGGCGGCGTGTGGCGCGGTAGTCGCGAGCCCGTTCCAGGACCCGCTTTCCGGAGAGCAGGATCATCGCGACGGTGTACTCCGCCACCGGCAGGGCGTTGGCGGCGGCGGCCGAGGACACCTCGATGCCGCGTTCCCAGCAGGCGTCGGTGATATGGCCGCGGACCGATCCCGCGGTGTGGACGACGGCGCGCAGCCGGGGCGCCGAGTCCAGGACGGCCGTGTCGAGGGGCGGGCAGCCCCAGCCGGTCACGAGGAGTTCCACGTCCGCCAGCGCGGCGCGGGCCCGGTCGGTGGTGAGGTCGTCGAGGACGGGCGGCGGCACGAGGTCGCACACCGCGCCGAGGGCGGTCAGGGCCTCGGGGCCGAGGACGGCGGCGGCCGCATCCGGTTTCATGGCCAGGGCGGCGCGCGGACGGAAGCGTTCGGTCGGTGCGGTGGGCATCCTTCTCCTGGTACGTGGGGACGGGCCGGCGGCCCGCTACTTGACGGCGCCCGCGGTGAGGCCGGACCGCCAGAAGCGCTGGAGCAGCGCGAAGGCGAGGATCAGCGGCAGGATCGCGAGCAGCGAACCCATGATCACCACGGGGTAGTACTCGGGAGAGACGGTGGCGGAGCTGTTCCAGGTGTAGAGACCGAGGCTCACCGGATACAGGTCCTGGTCGGAGAGCATCACCATGGGCAGGAAGAAGTTGTTCCAGATCGTGGTGAGCTGGAAGAGGAAGACCGTGACCAGCCCGGGACCGAGCATCCGCAGGGAGACCCGCACATAGGTGGTCAGTTCACCGGCGCCGTCCACGCGCGCCGCTTCGAGCACCTCGTCGGGCACGTATCCCTGGCTGAAGATCCGCCCCAGATAGACGCCGAAGGGGTTGAAGAGCACGGGGATGAAGACCGACCAGAAGGTGTTCACCAGGCCCGTGCCCGACGCCATCAGATAGAGGGGCAGCGCGAGGACGGTCTGCGGCACCATCACGGCCGCGAGGACCAGGCCGAACAGCTTCTCCTTGTGGCGGAAGCGGTACTTGTCGAAGGCGTAGCCGCAGGCGATGGAGACCAGGGAACCGATCGCGGCGCCGACGACCGCGTACAGCAGACTGTTGCCGTACCACCGTCCGTACAGTCCGCCGTCCATCGCGAACAGGTCCTTGAGATTCTGCACGAAGGACATGTTGCCCAGCGACAGCAGATCGCTGCTGAACAGGGCGTCCCGGTCCTTGGTGGCGGCCAGCACCAGCCAGAGCACCGGCAGCAGGGTGTAGAGGACGGAGATGCACACGACGAGGTTGACGACGGGGCGGCCGAGCAGACGCGGGCGCGGCGGGACGCCTGCGCGTCGGGCGCCGGTGCTGCTGATCGCGCTCATCGGACGGCCTCCTCGGGGGCGTTGGCGCGGTTGGTCCAGCGGGTGACGCCGTAGGAGAGGGCGATCGTGCAGACCAGCAGCACGACCGAGGCGGCCGCGGCCAGACCGTAGTTGTTACGGGTGAAGGCCGCGTCGTAGATGTACATGCTGGGCGAGAAACGCGAGCTGATCATCGGTGTGGACTGGCCGATCAGCATGGGCTCGGTGAAGAGCTGGAGCGAGAAGATGAGGGTGAACATCGCGACCATGACGATCGATGGACGCACCAGCGGCGTCTTGACCTGCAGGGCGGTACGGACCGGACCGGCGCCGTCGACGACCGACGCCTCGATGACCTCGCGCGGCACGGCCTGCAGCGCGGCGTAGAACACGACCATGTTGTAGCCGAGGTTGCTCCACAGCGCGATGTTCACGAGGGACGGCAGCACGGTGTGCACGCCGAGGAAGTCGATGGTGATGTCGGCCCTGCCGAACAGATCGATCACCGGACTGATGCCGGGCGTGTACAGATACAGCCAGATGAGGGCGGCGATGATGCCGGGCACGGCGTGCGGCAGGAACAGGGCGAGCTGGGCCCACGACCGCAGGCGCACCACACCGGAGTCGAGCAGCAGCGCCAGCGCGAGGGCGCCGATCACCATCAGCGGTATGTAGACCACGCAGTACAGGACGACGGTGCCGAGCCCGGCGAGGAAGGTCGGGTCGGTCAGGACGGCGGTGTAGCTGCGCAGTCCGGCGAAGACCGTGCGCTCCGGGCCGAAGCCGAGGCCCGGCTGGTCGTCGCTGAAGAAGCTCAGCCACACGGTGGTCGCGACGGGGATCAGGAAGACCGTCACCAGGAGTACGAAGAAGGGGGTCATCAGGACGCCGCACGCGCCGAGTTCACGGCGCCGGGCGGACCTGCGGCCGCCGCGCGCGGGCGCGGCGGTGGCGTCGGCGGTCGGGCGCACGGGGGTGGCGAGGGAATTGCTCATGGGGTGTCACCTGCCTCTCTGCTGCGGGGGTGGGGGCGCGGATCAGCTGCTGCGTTCGGTGGTGGTGAGGCCCAGCGCCCTGAGGTCCGGCATGGTGCCGTTCTGGGCCGCGCGCACCGCCTCGATCAGCGAACCCTGGCCCCCGCTCGCCCGCGCGAAACCGTCCTGCATGACCTCCCCGGTGGCCGTCATCCGCGGTCCCCAGAGCCAGCCGTCCCGTACCTTGTGCGCCTCCTCCTCGAAGAGGCGGTAGATGTCCTGGCCGCCGTAGTAGGTGCGGTCGAAGGCTTGGCGGCCGACGGCGACGAGGCCGGGCGCGGCCGGATACTGGCTGCTGGTGCCGCTCGCGAGCCGGGCGCGCAGCGCGTCGGGGTGCGAGACCTGCCACTCGATGAACTCCATGGCGGCCTCCGGCCGCGTGCTGTCCTTGGTGACCGCGAAGGTGGAGCCGCCGTGGGTGCCGACGACCGGCCTGTCCGGATCCCACTGGGGGAGTGGCGCGATGGCCCAGGCGCCCTTCTGCCCGGGCCGCGCGTTCATCTGCGCCCCGGCGTCCCAGGCGCCGCTGAGCCGGGTGAGGACCTGGCCGTTGCCGATCTGCGCGTCGCCCTGCCGGCTGTCCACCGGGTTCAAGAAGACCAGGTCCTGGTCGATCAGCCGCTGCCAGTACGCCGCGACGCGCCGGCTCGGCGCGTCGGCGAGCGAGACGTTCCAGGCGCCGTCGGCGGTGTCGAACCACTGGGCGCCGGCCTGCCAGGCGAACGCGGCGAATTGCGGGGCGCCGTCCGTGGGGAAGAGCGCGATGCGCCGATCGGGGGCCTTGCGGCGCACCGTCCTGGCCACGTCCTCGAACTCCTCCCAGGTGCGGGGTACGCCGAGTCCGTACTGCTCGAAGAGGTCGGTGCGGTAGTGCATCACCATCGGTTCGATGTCCAGCGGCACGCTGAAGGCGCGCTTCTCGAAGGTGGTCAGGCCGAGCGCCTGCGGCAGCAGCTTGGCGCGCAGTCCGTCACTGATCAGCCCGGTGATGTCACGGGCGACGCCGTCGATGGCGAAGCCGGGGAGCTGGGGATATTCGATGGTGGCGACGTCCGGGGCGTTGCCCGCACGGGCGGCGTTGCTGAGCTTCGCGTAACCGCCCTGGCCGCCGGCGGGGATCTGCTGGAATTCGACCTGGACCCGGTCGTGGGTGCGATTGAACGCGTCCACCACCTCCTGGCTGCCCCGCAGGGCGGACCAGAAGGTGATGTGCGTGGTGGTCCTGCTGGTGGTGGTGTTCGTGCTGCGCGATCGTGAGTCCCCGCCGCCACCGGTGCAGGCGCTCAGCGCACCTGTCAGGGGCAGCGCGGCGATCGTGGCGAGCACGGATCGACGGCTTTGTCGACCAGGCATGGGCGCCTCCCGCGGCTCCGGTTCGAGACACGGGGAATCCTGATCGGCTGATCGGAACTGGTCAATAGATCGCTCAGAAGAAAATGAAAGCGGTCAAACGCTCAGTCTTCTGCGGGGGTTGGCCGGGGGATGGACCGGGCAGCCGGCTTCTGCGCGGAGCCGCGTACCTTCAGCGTCGGCAGCAACTCGATCCTGCGCACCGGACCGGCGGCGCCGAGCGGCCGGGCCAGCCGGTACAGGAGCAGTTCGGCCGCCGCCCGCCCGATCTCCGCCTTCGGCGGGGCCACCGCGGTCAGCGGGGTGCCGCCCAGGGCCGCGACCACATCGTCGTACGCCACCACCGAGCAGTCCCTGGGCACCCGCACCCCTTGCTCCGCGAGCCGCTGCACCAGCATCAGCGCGTCCACGTCGCCGTGCAGCACGGCGGCCGTGGCCCCGCGTTCCCGCAGGAGCGCGGCGAGATCGAGGGGGGTACGGTCGTGCGGGACAGCGGCCAGGTCGGGTCCTGGCGGCCCGGGCACCGCGTCCGGCGAGCTGAGGACCACCGACCAGTCCTCCACCTCGGGCCGGGCGGCGGCGATCTCGGCGAAGGCCGCGCGGATACGGCGCGCCGTGGGGCTGTCGTCGCGAGCGGCCAGCACGATCCGCCGGTGGCCGAGCGCCACCAGATGATCGACGGCGAGATACGTCCCGTACCAGTGATCGGAACACACCGAGTCCAGGGCGTGCAGCGCACTGCCGGGCCGGGGCCGCCGCTCCATCAGGACGGTCGGCACGTCCACCTCCGCCAGCCAGCCGTAGTCCGCCTCCTCCGAGACCGCGCTGCGCCACCTCGGGGCGATCAGCAGCCCCCGCGCTCCGGCCGCCAATGCCCCCTCCACCAGGGGCCGTTCCGCGCCGGCCGCCTGCGAGGCGATATGCAGCGCGATCCGCATCCCGGACTCCTCCAGCGCCGTCCGTGCGCCGTGCAGCGTCTCGTAGAGGTACGAGTGCCGCTCCGGCACCACCAGGGCGACCGCGCCGCCGTCCGCGGCCGGCTCCCCGGACCGCGCCGCCGGGACGGCCGCCACCTCCTCGACCGGCCCCGCCGGACGGGCCACGCCGTGTCCGCGCCGCAGCCTGCCGGCCCTGGCCAGCTCCTCGACGTCCCGCCGGACCGTGACCACCGAGACCTCCAGCTCGGCGGCGAGCACGCTCACCTTGACCGCACCGCGCGACCGCACGACCGCCAGGATCCGCTGACGCCTGAGTTCGACCGGCTCCCGCATGGTGTCTGATCCCCTCGCTGTACCGCTGCGCATTGTTCGTTTGACTGCTTCATGTGACCGCTCGGTCGCAGCATAGCGATCGGCCGTCGCCCGTGGGGGCAATCGGTGATGAAAGGTTTCAATCGACCTCCTGGAACGCGGAAGCGGCGTCAACTGCACCGTCGGCGAACCGCACTTGGCAATCTTCTGGCCAAAGGAAGACCGCTGCAGAACTCTTGACGCGGCACACGGGCCTCCCTAGTTTCACGTGAGTGAAACGATTCACTGTCGAGTCGCATCGGAGCCGAGTGTGATCAGCAGAAGACGACTGCTCAGCACCACCGCCACCGCCCTGGGGACGGCCGTCGCCGCCGGAGCCGCTCCGGCCGCGCTGGCGGCGCAGGGGCGGCCGGCCGCCCCGAAGGCCGTGCGTATCGGCCGGCCCGCCGTCGAGTACGTCGAGCATCCGCTCGGTCTCGACGTGCCGCGTCCCCGGCTGAGCTGGCCCCTCGTGTCCGAGGAGACCGGACAGGCGCAGAGCGCCTACCACGTGCGCGTCGCCACGGCCCCCGAGCGCCTCGCCGAGCCCGATGTCTGGGACAGCGGAAAGATCACGTCAGGGGAGTCGGCCCTCGTCCCGTACGCGGGCCCGGCGCTCCTGCCCCGTACGCGCTACTACTGGTCGGTGCGCGTCTGGGACACCGAAGGCGCGGTCTCGGAGTGGAGCGCGCCGTCCTGGTGGGAGACTGGACTCGGCGGCGGCTCGGAGTGGTCGGCGCGCTGGATCGGGGCGCCCGCCGCGCTCGTCGGCGCCCCCGCGCTGGACGGCGCTTCGTGGATATGGTTCCCCGAGGGCGACCCTGCCTCGAGCGCCCCGGCGGCGACCCGCTGGTTCCGCGGCCGCGTCGACATCCCGGCCGGCGTCACCCGCGCGCGCCTGGTCATGACGGCCGACGACGGCTACACCGCGTATCTGAACGGCGATCAGGTCGCGCACGCCGACGCGGACGGCCCCGCCGAGAACTGGAAGCGCCCCGCCCTCACCGACGTGACCAGTCGGCTGCGACCAGGCGCCAACGTGATCGCCGTCTCCGCCACCAACGCCACGGCCGGGCCCGCCGGGTTGCTGGGCGTGCTGGAGCTCACGACCGCCGACGGCGTGCGGACCGTCGCCACCGACGGCACCTGGAAGGCCGCCGACCAGGAGCCCTCCGGGGACTGGCGGTCCGCCGGCTACGACGACGGCTCATGGCCCGCGGCCACGTCCCTGGCCCGGTGGGGCTCGGGGCCCTGGGGCGAGGTACGGCCCTCGTACTCACCCGCCGCGCAGCTGAGGCACGAATTCCGGCTCGGGAACAAGCCCGTCGCGAGGGCGCGTCTGTACTCCACGGCGCTCGGCCTGTACGAGGCGTACCTCAACGGCGAGCGCGTCGGCGAGGACCGGCTCGCGCCCGGCTGGACCGACTACCACAAGCGGGTTCAGTACCAGACGTACGACGTGACCGGCCTGGTCGGCTCCGGTGCCAACGCGCTCGGGGTCACGCTGGCGGCCGGCTGGTACGCCGGGAACATCGCCTGGTTCGGCCCGCACCAGTACGGCGAACGGCCCGCGCTGCTCGCTCAGTTGGAGGTCACGTACGCCGACGGCTCCACCGAGCGGGTGCTCTCGGGCACCGACTGGCGCGCCGCCACAGGACCGGTCACCAGCGCTGATCTGGTGATGGGGGAGGACTACGACGCCCGGCTGGAGACCGACGGCTGGACCCGCGCCGGGTTCGACGCGAGCGGATGGAGCGCCGCCGAACCCGTCGACGGAGTCACCGCCGCGCTGGTGTCCGAGGTCGACGGCCCCTCGCGGGTGGAGCGTGACCTCCCCGCCCTGACGGTGGCCGAGCCCACGCCCGGCGTCTTCGTCTTCGACCTCGGCCAGAACATGGTCGGCTCGGTCCGCCTGACCGTCTCCGGCGCCGCGGGAACCACCGTGCGGCTGCGCCACGCCGAGGTCCTCAACCCCGACGGCACGATCTACACCACCAATCTGCGCACCGCCCGCGCCACCGACACGTACACCCTCAAGGGCCGCGGCACGGAGACGTACGAACCGCGCTTCACCTTCCACGGCTTCCGCTACGTCGAGGTGACGGGCTACCCCGGCCGGCCGCCGCTCAGCGCCGTCGTGGGACGCGTCATCCACACCTCCGCGCCCTTCACCATGGACTTCCGGACGAATGTCCCGATGCTCAACCAGCTGCACAGCAACATCGTCTGGGGCCAGCGAGGCAACTTCCTGACCGTTCCCACCGACACCCCCGCGCGCGACGAGCGGCTCGGCTGGACCGGCGACATCAATGTCTTCGCGCCCACCGCCGCCTACACCATGGAGTCGGCCCGCTTCCTCACCAAGTGGCTGTGGGACCTGCGCGACGACCAGGCGGACGATGGCGCCTTCACCGATGTGGCGCCACTTGTCGGCGGGGTCGGCAAGGGCGTGGCGGGCTGGGGGGACGCCGGAGTCACCGTGCCCTGGGCGCTGTACCAGGCGTACGGAGACGTGCGGGTGCTGGAGCAGTCCTGGTCCGCGATGCTGAAGTGGCTCGACTACCTGGAGGGGCACAGCAGCGGCTTCCTGCGCCCCGCCGAGGGCTACGGTGACTGGCTCAACATCCAGGACGAGACCCCCAAGGACGTCATCGGCACCGCCTACTTCGCGCACAGCGCCGACCTGGTCGCGCGGGCCGCCGAGGCGCTGGGCAAGGACCCCGAGCCGTACAGGACGCTGTTCCGCGCGGTCCGCGACGCCTTCCGCGCGGCCTACGTCTTTGCCGGGGGCCGGGTGAAGGGCGACACCCAGACCGCGTACGTACTGGCCCTCTCCATGGACCTGCTGGCCGAGAGCGACCGCAAGCCCGCCGCGGACCGTCTGGTCGAGCTCGTCAGGACCAAGGACTGGCATCTGTCGACGGGCTTCCTCGGCACCCCGCGGCTGCTTCCCGTGCTCACCGCCGCCGGCCACACCGATGTCGCCTACCGGCTGCTGCTTCAGCGGACCTTCCCCAGCTGGGGTTACCAGATCGACCGGGGCGCCACCACGATGTGGGAGCGCTGGGACTCCATCAAACCGGACGGCAGCTTCCAGGACGCCGGTATGAACTCCTTCAACCACTACGCGTACGGCTCGGTGGGGGAGTGGATGTACGCGAACATCGCCGGCATCGCGCCCGGTGGCCCCGGCTTCCGGAAGATCATCGTCCGGCCGCGCCCCGGCGGCGGCGTGACGGAGGCGGAGGGGCGCTTCGACTCGGTCTACGGACCGGTCACCACGCGCTGGAAGGCAGGCTCCGACGGCTTCCAGCTGGACGTTTCCCTGCCCGCCAACACCACCGCGGAGGTGTGGATCCCCGCCGGTGACGCGGTGGACGTCGGCCACGGCAGGGCGCGGTTCCTGCGGAGGGAGGACGGCTGCGCCGTCTTCGCCGCCGGCTCCGGGAGGCACCACTTCTCCAGCTGACCGACCGGAACTCTTCAGCTACGGAATCAAGTTGACGGTGTGTCGGCTCGGCCCTCGACAAGCGCACGGGACATACTGAGTATGTGCATACTCGGTATGCAGTGCCTCGGGGGTTCGACCAACCATGACTTCATCCGTTGGGGGAGAGTTGCTCAGAAACAGACACAAGGCGGGCGCGGCCATGGTGGCCGCGCTGCTCACCGCGGGACTCGTGACAGGAGCCGCCTCCGGGACGGGCGGGGGAGAGATACCCGCCCCGGAGGCGCGGCAGGCGCAGGGCGGCTCGTCCGTGGTCACCCTGATCACCGGAGACCGCGCCTTCGTGGACGCTCAGGGACGGATCACGCGGGTGCAGCCCGCGAAAGGCCGTGAGGGCATCCGAATAGCCGTCAACCGGGTCGCGGGCGACACGTACGCACTGCCGTCCGACGCGTCCCGGCTGGTGGCCCAGGGCCGGGTGGACCGGCGGCTGTTCAATGTCACGGGCCTGATCGAGGCCCAGTACGACGACGCGCACCGGGAGACCCTCCCGCTGATCGTGTCGTACACGAAGGAGAAGGCGCGGGCGAAGCCGGCCATCTCGGCGGCGGACGTCTCGGTACGCCGGAGCCTGCCCGCGGTCGGCGGCGAAGCCGTGACCGCGCCGAAGACGGGTTCGCCCGAGGTGTGGGAGGCGCTCACCGCTCCCGGTGGGCAGCAGCGTGCGGCGCGTACGGTGGCGCCCGGCATCGAGCGCGTCTGGCTGGACGGCAAGCGCCGGGCCAGTCTGGACAAGAGCGTTCCGCAGATCGGCGCGCCGGCGGCCTGGAAGGCCGGGTACGACGGCAAGGACGTGAAGATCGCCGTCCTCGACACCGGGGTGGACGAGACCCACCCCGACCTCAAGGACGCCGAGGTGGCGCAGCAGGACTTCTCCGGCGCGGGCAATGTCGTCGACCACTTCGGCCACGGCACCCATGTCGCGTCGATCGCGGCGGGATCCGGTGCCACGTCCGGCGGAGCGTACAAGGGCGTCGCGCCCGGTGCGAAGATCCTTGACGGCAAGGTGCTCGACGACTCCGGTTCCGGTGCGGAGTCGGGCATCATCGCGGGGATGCAGTGGGCCGCCGATCAGGGCGCGAAGGTGGCCAACCTCAGCCTCGGCGGTACGGACTCCGTGGAGGTGGATCCGCTGGAGGCCGCCGTCGACCAGCTGTCCGCCGACCGAGGCATCCTGTTCGTCATCGCGGCGGGCAACGAAGGCCCCGGAGCCGGCACCGTGGGCTCGCCGGGCAGCGCGGCGGCCGCCCTCACCGTCGGCGCGGTCGACCGAGAGGACAGGATCGCCGACTTCTCCAGCGCGGGTCCGACAGCCGACGGCACGCTGAAGCCGGACATCACCGCGCCCGGCGTGGACATCGTCGCGGCGAAGGCGGCCCAGGGGCAGATCGGTGACCCGGCGGCCGACGGATATGTGGCGATGTCGGGCACCTCGATGGCGACCCCGCATGTGGCGGGCGCCGCGGCGATCCTCGCCCAGGAACACCCGGACTGGACCGGCGAGCGGATCAAGCAGACGCTGACCGCCTCCGCCGCGCCGGGACCGGGGCTGACCGCCTATCAGCAGGGCACCGGCCGTACCGATCTGGCCAGGGCGATCACCCAGACGGTGGTGAGCGAGCAGACCTCGGTGGGCTTTGGTCAGCAGGAGTGGCCGCACACCGACGACACGCCGGTGACCAAGAAGATCACCTACCGCAACAGCGGCAAGGAGCCGGTCACCCTCGACCTGGCGCTGGAGACCCTCGGTCCCGACGGGCAGCCGGCCCCGGCCGGCTTCTTCACGGCCGGCGCCGAGCAGGTCACCGTGGCCGCGGGCGGCACCGCGAGCGTCGATCTCACCGCGGACACCCGGATCGGCGGCCTGGACGGCGTGTACTCCGGTGCGATCACCGCCAGGACGGCCGGCGGCGAGAGCGTCCGTACGTCGTTCGGCGCCGTCCGCGAGGTGGAGTCGTACGACCTCACGCTGAAGTTCCTCGACACCCGGGGCAAGCCCGCCCAGGCCGAGACCACCGTCTACGGCCACTCCGGCGACTTCTGGGAGAACCCGTACGACACCGACGGCGACGGCGTCGCCACGATCCGGGTGCCCAAGGGTTCGTATCTGATCGACGCTCCGGTACAGACCCCCAAGGGCGGCGACGCCTTCCCGGACATCGCCCTGATGGTGCAGCCGAAGATCTCGGTCACCAAGGACGCCACGATCACCTTCGACGCCCGTAATGCGAAGCCGGTCAGCATCACCGCACCCGAATCGGCGAAGCCGGCCGGGACGTACCTGAACTACTCGCTCGAGTCGGCGGACGGCGGCTTCGGCAGCACCTGGTTCCTGGACTCGTTCAAGGGCTTCAGGACCGCACAGGTCGGCGCGGCGCTGCCCGCCAAGCAGTTCAGCACCCAGACGGGCGGCAACTGGCAGAAGGGCAGTACCAACTACAACCTCCTGTACAACCGCACCGGGTCGCTCCACACCGGCTTCAGCCATACGGCCACCAGGAGTGAACTGGCGCTGGTGAACCTGAAGATCGGCGCCTCGGCCAAGGGCCGCGAGGGCATCGTCAACGCGTTCTGGAGCGCGCCGATGTTCGGGGTCGGCACGATCACCGAGCCGTTCGCCCTGCCCGCCACGGCGAAGACGTACGTCACCGCTCCCAAGGGCTTCCTGTGGGAGTTCCACGTCGGTCAGGAGAGCTCGTCGGACGACGGTGGAGGGGTCTTCCTCCAGTCCGATCCGCCCGCGGTGTACGCGGCGAAGAAGACCTACGAGAAGACGTACAACGTCGGGGTGTTCTCTCCGAAGGTGGACAAGAACTACACCGCCCGGCGGTACGGCAACGAGCTGGAGGTCTGCATCCCCGAGTTCACCGACGGGGCCGGGCACTTCGGCAGCTCCGACGTGACCGGGCAGCGGACGGTGATCTCCGTCGGCGGCACGAAGGTCCTCGACGAGGAGGGCGGGCTCTGCCAGTTCGTCACCGGGCTGCCGGCCACCTCGGCCGCCTTCCGGATCAGCACGGACGCGTCCCGCTCCACCACGGTGGCGGGCGTCAGCACCCGGATCGCCGCGGCCTGGGCGTTCACCTCGAAGAAGCCCGCCGACGACACGGTCGGGACGCTCCCGCTGTCCACCGTCCGCTTCGCCCCGAAGCTCGATCTGACCAGCGCCGCGGCGGCCGGCAAGAAATTCAGGGTTCCGCTGTCCCTCCAGGGCCCGGCCGCGGGCAAGGGATTCGCGTCGCTCTCCGTCCGGGTCTCCTACGACGGCGGCGTCACCTGGACCAAGGTTCCGGTCGCCACCGCCAAGGACGGCAGGAAGAGCCTGTCCCTGAGCCACCCGAAGAAGGCCACGTCGGTCTCCTTCAAGGCCAAGCTCACGGACAAGGACGGTAATACGTACGACACGACCATCGTGAAGGCGTACCGGCTGAAGTAATTCCCGGCAGCACGACGGGGAATACCCCGTGAAAAGGCGGGTGGGACCGGACCAGCTCCGGTCCCACCCGCCTCAATACCGGTCGAGCGCGGCGCTTACCAGCGGTACCAGCGGCCACGCTTGCCACCACTTGCCGCAGGGCGGACAACGAAGCCCAGCAGCCACACGACCAGAATGATGATCGCGATCCACCACAGCGCCTTGAGTGCGAAGCCCGCACCGAAAAGGATCAGGGCGAGCAGAAGAACGAGAAGCAGGGGAACCATAGTTATCAACCTCCGAACCGTCGTCTGCCCGCAGGTTGTCCGGCTATGCGGGCACTTTTATGTGTTTCTCGACCTGTTCCCGGGGCATACGGGCTCGCCTATCTACCGAACGGGTGCGAAACTTCAATAGGAGTGAGACCGCCGACGGTGAATGTTTGGCCGTCGCGTTCCGGGTGAGACGCATAATCGCCCACTGATTTTCCAGCTGTCAGGACGTGATCCATATGACTGACCAGAAGAACGAAAAGGCCAAGGCGAAGGTCGAGCAGGCCAAGGGCAAGGTCGAAGAGACCGCCGGCCGCGCCGTGGGCAATGAGCGGATGACGGCCAAGGGCCGCGCCGAACAGAGCAAGGGCGATGTGCGTCAGGCGAAGGAGAAGGCCAAGGACGCCTTCAAGCACTGACCGTACGATCCGCGTCGGGCCCGGCAGACCTCGGTCTGCCGGGCCCGACGCGGTGCGCCCGCCCCGTCCCAGAAAAAGGTCGGTCGCATTCTTCCGGGCCTCAGGTGCGGCCGTAGCGGATGGTGTGGTCGGCGAATTCCAGTGCCATGTCGTCGCTGACCGTGGGGCGGGTACGCCGGATGGTCCTGAGGTAGTCCTCGGTGGTGGGATGGGCCCGCTTCCCGCTGTCGAGGCTGCGCTCGAAGATGGCCTGGGCGACCGTGCGGGCGGCCTGCTTGATGTCGGCGGGGGTGAATCCGTCGCTGACGTCGGCGAGGACCCCGGTGTCGGCCTCGGCCTGGGCCTTGGCGATGTAGCTGGCCCACAGGGCCTTACGGGCCTCGTGGTCGGGCGGCCCGACGGGCAGGACATAGTCGAAGCGGCCGTGGCGCAGGAACGCCGGGTCGAGGGCGGCGACGGTGTTGGTGGCACAGATGAGGAGCCTGCCGTCGCGGTCGCGGAACCGCACGATGGATTTGAGGAGCTCGTTGACCACGCTGACAGAGGCGGGATCGGCCAGATTGCGGGTGCCGGCGACCTCTTCGACCTCATCGATGAAGACCAGTGCGTGGTCGAGCTGTGCGATCTCCTCGAAGCGGCGGCTGAGTCCGTTCGCCAGCCCGTCCTCCAGCGTGAGCCGGGACGGGAAGAGCTCCACGAACGGCCAGCCGAGCCGGCTGGCCACTGCCTTGGCGAAGGTGCTCTTACCGGTCCCCGGGGGGCCGAAGAGCACCACGGCCTGGGGCGGCTCGACACCGTGCTGGTCCGCGAGCTCGGGATTGGCCAGCGGCAGCACCAGGCGCCGTTCGATGAGCTGCTTCTCGTCGGCCATCCCGGTCAGCTTCTCCCAGAGCCCGGCCGCGGGCACCATCGCCCCCAGCGAGGACAGCACCGCGGAGTCCTGGGCGGTCACGGACTGTGCCTTCTCGTAGTACGTGAGTCCCCGGTGCGGGCGGAACCCCGAGTTGCCGAGCGCGGAGGCGCCCGTCTCCTCCTCCGGCAGCACCGCCGCCACGGCCTTGGCCCCGGCGCCCCGCAGACGGTGCTCCAGGGCGGAGAGCAGTGTGGTGCCCAGGCCCAGGTTCCGCCAGGCCGGGTGCAGCGCGATCCGCAGCACCCAGGCACGGTCGCCGTCCACCCGGCCCACCGCCGCGCCCACCAGATGACCGTCGGCCACCGCGACGACGCTGGGATGCTGCGCCTGCAGCGCGGCGACGACCTCCGAGAGCCGGAAGACGGCAGGCTCGTCGGTGGTGGCGCTCTCACCGTCGAGCCGCACCACCGCTTCGAGATCGTCCGGGATGAAGTCCCGCACGTGCCACACGGCCATGACCCCGCCCTCACACATCGCGTTCCGGGGCTTCCATCATCGGCCAGGTCCCGCCGGGCCGCCTGTTCTGACCAGGTCTGCCGGGGTGCGGGTGCGGCGGCGTGGGCTATGCGTCGAACTCGGTGAGGTCGATCGTGTACACCTGGAGCGGGTAGCCGTGGACCGGATGCGTCGTGGCGTGTCCGGGGACCATGCCCAGCTTGTGCGCGATGTTCTCGGAGGCCTCGTCGCCCGGCCGGATGATGCTGACGACGCGGTCGAGACCACGGTCCTGGAGGGCGAACTCCAATGCGGCGTGAGCGGCTTCCGACGCGTAACCCTGGCCCCAGAAGGACTGGCCGAGCCGCCAGCTGATCTCCACGGCGGGCAGTGTCTCCGGCAGGTACTCGGGCACGGAAAGGCCCGTGAAGCCCGCCAGCTCGCCCGAGGCCAGAAGTTCGACGGCGAAGAGGCCGAAGCCTTCCTCGTCCCACTCCTCCTCCCACCCCTCGAGGGCCTCCTCGGTGCGGTGCAGGTCGAGGACCGAGCCGTCGCCGATCCAGTGCATGACCCGGGGGTCGGCGTTGATCTCCGCCATGGGGGCGAGGTCGTGGTCGTGCCAGCGACGAAGGGTGAGGCGGGGAGTGTGGATCTCGGTCATGACGCCCATCCTGCCGAAGCGAGGGCAGCATGGGTAATCGGCGCCCGTCAGAGGGCCGGCGGCGGGGCGCGACCAGGAAGGAAGTCCGCCGCCGGCCCGGTCGGGCGACCGGCGGGTCAGCTCTTGTTCTGCTCCTTCCACTCCGCCTGGGCCGCGTTGAGCTCCTCGGCGACCTTGTCCGCGAACTCCTTCGCCGTCATGTCGCCGAGGAGCACCTTCTGGAAGTTCGGCTCGTTGCCGCTCTTGCTGATGGTGTTCCAGTCGGGCAGGTAGTACGGCAGATTGACGATCTTCGTCGAGCCGTCGCTGAGCGCCTCCATCGCGGCGCCGGTCGGCTCGGCCTGCTGGATCCAGGTGTCGGCGGCGGCGTCGATGTTGGCGGGTATGGAGCCCGCGGACGCGTTCCACGCGCTGTTCGACTTGTGAGAGGCGGCGAACTCGATGAGCTTCCAGGCGGCCGCCTTGTTCTTGCTGTTCTTGAACAGACCGAGACCGTCGACCGGGTTGGAGACCTGGACGCGCGAGCCGTCCTCCTGTGTCGGGAAGGGAAGACCCTTGAACTTCTCCGGTCCCAGCGCCTTCACATGGTCCTGGTACGAGGCGAGATTGTGGGTCAGCATGCCGATCGAGCCGTTGTCCCACTGGGCGACCATCTTGATGAAGTCGTTGTTGACGTCGGCGGACGGCGTCACCTTCTTGTACAGGGCGGCGTACTTCTCCAGGGCCGCCACGTTCCTCGGGTCGTTGACCGTGGTCTTGTCACCGTTCCAGAAGGACGTGATGCCGGACTGCCCGTACATCGCGTCCATCGCCGGGGCGATGGAGCCCGAGCCGCCGCGAATGGTGTAGCCGAACTCGTTCTTCGCCGCGGCGGTGAGCTTCTCGGCGGCCGCGTAGAACGTCGCCCAGGTGGTGGGCGCCTCCAGACCGGCCCGGGAGAACAGGTCCGTGCGGTACCACAGCGTGCCGTTGTTGGTGGAGGTCGGCACCGAGTACATCTCGTCCCCGCGACCGCCCGCCGCCTTGACGCTTGCCACCAGGGTGGGGACGAGCTTGCCCTTGAGGCTGCTCTCCTCGACACGGTCGCCGACCGGCTCCAGGACGTCCCGTACCACGAGGTTGGAGAGATAGGCGGTGCCGACGCCGCCGACGTCCGGCAGCCCCCCGCCGTCGATCGCCGTGTCGTACTTCGCCTGGACCTGGTCGATCGGAACACCGACGTACTTGACGTCGATGTCCGGGTACGTCTTCTCGAAGTCCTTGATGATCTGCGCCCAGATGTCCCGGCGCTCACCCGTGTTGTTGTCCCAGAGGGTGATCTGTCCCTTGCCGGAGCCCTCGCTGCCGCTCCCGCCGCTTCCGTCGTCACCGCACGCCGTCGCCGTCAGGGCGAGCGCCGCGGTCAAGGAGACGGCCGCGGCCGTCCGTCCTCTATATGCCTTCGAGATCCTCATGGCCGGCTCTTCTCTCTCGGGGTGGTTCATTGCTGGGGTGGATGTCAGGGAGGGGTGGTCAGGCGGTGATACGGGACGCGGCCGCGGCCTCGCGGGCGAGCGCGGCCGCCGCCGGGCGGTCGAGCCTGCCGTCCGCGACGACGGTGACCACGCGCCGGGCGAGACGCGCGCCGGCGGGCAGTGGCAGCCGGCGCCGCCAGGCGGGCGACGATCCGACCCCGGGATATCCGGCGGTGCGTACGAACCAGGGATCGTCGCGGGTGTCCTCGTCCGCCCCCGCGAAGATCAGGGTCCAGTCCGGTCCGGTGAGCGCCAGCCAGTCCGCGGTGCGCCCGTGCACCGCGTCCTCGCCCGTCGCGTCCTCGGTGAAGGCGTCCGGCGCCGCGTCCGCCGGGCCCGCCCTGGGCGCACGCCAGAAGAATCCGCCGTACCCCGCGCCCGGACGGCCGTTGGTGGCCGGGCTGCCGAAGGACAGGTCCTCGCCCGACACATTGCTCAGCGCCGAGGTGAAGTCGAGGGCCCACGCGTCGCCGGACAGTGCGAGGGCGCGGATCGTGCGCCGCTCGTTGAGCAGTTGGCGTCCTTCCCGCGTCCAGGAGAGCTCCTGCACGCAGCCGTCGTGGTCGCGCGACAGCCAGCCCGTGTGCTCCTGCGTGCCGTGGTTGTCGAGCTCGACGGAGCCCCGGTCGCGCACATAGGTACGTCCGCCCCAGAAGTTGCCGCCCGAGACGTCCGGCACGGCCATGGACACCCCGAGGTGATGCGGATGGTCGGCGGGCCGAAGCTCGGTCACGGTGACACCGCCGAGGGTGCGCACGGGATGCAGATACGGGCGCGGCGAGAGCGTCGCCGGCAGCCGCGGCCGGTACACGTAGTCGGCCACGGGGCGGCCGCCGCAGCACAGCACCGTGATACCCGGGGAATCCGGCGGCCCGCTCATGGCGCGTGCACCGCGGCCGGGGGAACGGCCCAGCCCGCGCCCAGTTCGGAGAAGGTGGAGAGACTCTCGGCGCTTGCCGCGACCAGAGCGTCGATGCCCTTGACGACCCGGCGCGGCGCGCGCTCGCCCTGCGCGCTGTACCAGGCGTCGGCCGGCAGTGGCTCGGGCTGGGGCCCGGTCCTGACGGCCTCGACGATCCGCATGAAGGCACCCGTGCGCGCGGGCGGTACGAGCAGGCGGGCGCCCTCGCGCCGGTGCGCGACCAGGTTCTCCAGCAGATCGGTACGCGGGTGGACGGTCTGGACCGGACCCCGGTTCGCGCGCTGCACCAGCACCCGGTCCTCCTTGTACCAGAAGGTGATCCTGCCGCTGGCCCCGTGGATCATGACGTACGGCTCCCCGGCCCGCTCCGCGCACAGGGTGACCGCGACCGTGATCCGGGTGCCCCTGGCCGTCTCCAGACGCAGACAACTGGTGTCGTCGGCCTCGATGTCGTTGGCCCTGAACTGCTCCAGCTCCACCCCGGCGAGGTCCTCGGCCAGATCGCTGCCGTCGAGGCGCAGCGCGGTGGCCACCGCGTGCGCGAGCGGATTGGTGAGCACCCCGTCCACGACGTCCCGCCCGTTCAGGGTGCGGCGCCCGGCCCAGGGCACGCGCTTGTAGTACGCGTCGTCGCGCACCCAGGCCCCGGCGGCGCCGATCCCGCGCAGCGGGCCGATGGCACCCTCCGCGATCAGCTCTCTTATCGCGTCGACGGCATGGGAGCCGAGCGACTGGAAGCCGACCTGACAGGCCGTGCCGAACTCGTCGAGCCCCGAGAGCAGCCGCTCGTACTCCGCGTACGACGCCGTGGTCGGTTTCTCCAGCAGGGTGTGCACACCGTGGGCGGCGGCGGTCAGCGCCAGAGCGGTATGGGTGTGGATGGGCGTGCAGATGACCGCGATCTGCGCGCCCGTGCGCTCCAGCAGCCCGGCGAAGTCGGCGGACTGCTCGGGGCTGCCGAAACCGGTCAGCTCCTCGGCGGTCAGCGGCTCCAGCTCGCAGATGCCCACGAGCCGTACCAGCCCTGCCTGTTCGAGACGGTGGATGTTGCGCAGATGCGAGCGGCCATGACCACGCGCACCGGCGAGTACGACGCGCAGGCTCATCCCTTCACCGCCCCCGCGCTGAAGCCGGTGATCAGCCCTTTCTGGATGTAGGCGAAGACGATGACGACCGGCACCGCGGAGATCACACCGCCCGCGGCCAGTGCGCCGAAGTCGACACTGTCCGCCCCGATGAGGGTGCTCAGCCCGACCGGGATCGTCTGCTTGTCCTGGTCCATGAGGAACATCAGGGCGAAGAGGAAATGGTTCCAGCTGGCGACGAAGGCGAAGGAGCCGACGGCGATCAGGCCGGGCCGCAGCATGGGCAGCACGATGATGCGGAAGGCCTGTAGCCGCGAGCAGCCGTCCACCCAGGCCGCCTCCTCCAGGGAGTACGGCACATTCTTGATGAAACCGCTGATCAGGATGATCGACAGGGGCAGCTGGAAGACCGTCTCGGCGATGACCACGCTCCCCAGGGAGTTGATCATCTGGAGGTTCTTGAAGATCTGGAAGAGCGGCACCAGCATCAGCGCGCCCGGGATGAACTGCGAGCACAGCAGCGCCAGCATGAACCCCTGCTTGATCCGGAAGTTGAAGCGCGCCAGGGCGTAACCGCCGGCGAGCGCGACCCCCGTCGTACAGATCAGGGTGCAGAGGCCGACCAGCGCGCTGTTCTGAAAGAAGACGGAGAAACTCCGGTCGTTCCAGACCTTCGCGAAGTGCTCAAGGGTGACCGGCCAGGGCACCAGCGAGTCGGAGCCCGCCGGCCGCACGGCGAACAGCAGCATCCAGTAGAAGGGGACGAGGGTGAAGAGCAGATAGAGGCCGAGGGGCAGATAGATCTGCCAGCGCGGCACCTCGTCGAAGGCGCGCTCGCGTTTCCTCCGCCGTACGGGCGGGAGCTGCGGGGGACCGGTCACGGGCTCGGTGTACGTGCCCTGTTCGGTGAGTGCCGCGGTCACTTGTCGTCGCCTCCGAACTTGCTCAGACGCAGATAGAGAATCGAGAAGAAGAGGAGGATCGCGAAGGCGACGGTGGTCAGCGCGGTGGCGTAGCCGAAGTCGTGCGCCTCGAACCCGGTGACCGCGACATAGAGCGGCAGTGTGGTGGTGACACCGGCCGGTCCGCCCTCGGTGAGGGTGAGCAGCAGGTCGACGTTGTTGAACTCCCATACGGCCCGGAGCAGTGTGGAGAGAATGATCGCGTCCTTGAGGTGGGGCAGTGTGATGTGGACGAACTGCCGGAACCTGCTCGCCCCGTCGACCGAGGCCGCCTCGTACAGGTCCCCGGGAATGGACTGGAGATCGGCGAGGATGAGGATCGCGAAGAACGGCACACCGCGCCAGAGTTCGGCCAGTACGGCAGCCCAGAAGACGGTGCCGGTGTCGGAGAGCACCGACGATCCGTATGTGCCGACGCCCGCGTCGGCGAGATAGCGGCCGATGCCCGTCGACGGGTTGTAGAGCAGCAGCCAGATGGTGGTGGTCAGTACGCCGGAGACGGCCCAGGGCGAGAAGACCAGGGCGCGGGCGATGGCACGGCCCACGAAGGTCTGGTTGACGAGGAGCGCGAGCACCAGGCCGAAGGCGAGCTGGAGCGAGACCTCGGTGACGACCCATTTGCCGCTGAAGACCAGGCTGTCCCAGAACAGCGGGTCATCGGTGAAGATCCGTTTGAAGTTGTCGAGGCCCGCGAAGCCGTTGCGCCAGGGCTTGGTGGCGTTGTAGTTCCGCAGGCTGTAGTAGAAGACGCTGAGCATCGGATAGGCGATGAAGCCCAGCATCAGCAGTCCGGCGGGGGCGATCAGCAGATAGGGGAGGCGCCGCGGCGTCGCTCCCGTACGGCGCTTGGGCGCCCTGGGTGCCCGGGGCGGAGCCCCTGATGAGTCCTGCGCCACAGCTGAGGCCATGACTGCTTCTCCGTTCCTAGGGTGAAGCGCTGCATAGTCGGAGTTCGGGGGGAGGGGACAGGGGGGGAGACGCGAATCTCAACCCACGTACGGGTCGGGCACCGTGCCCTGCCTGGCCAGGAAGGCGAAGTCGCAGCCGGTGTCGGCCTGGGTGATCTGCTCGTTGTAGAGGGCGCCGTAACCGCGCTCGTACCGCTCGGGCGGCGGCGTCCACGCGGCCCGCCGCTGCTCCAGTTCCTCGTCCGGCACGTGCAGATGGAGGCTGCGTGCCTCGACGTCCAGGGTGATCGTGTCGCCGGTGCGTACGAGCGCGAGCGGCCCGCCGATGTACGACTCGGGCGCGATGTGCAGGACACACGCGCCGTAACTCGTGCCGCTCATCCGGGCGTCGGAGATCCGGACCATGTCCCGTACCCCCTGCTTGAGCAGGTAGTCCGGGATCGGCAGCATCCCGTACTCGGGCATTCCGGGGCCGCCCTTGGGGCCCGCGTTGCGCAGCACCAGCACATGTTCGGGGGTGATCCCGAGTTCCGGGTCGTTGATGGTCCGCTGCATGGTCCGGTAGTCGTCGAAGACCAGGGCGGGACCGGTGTGCTTGAGGAGGCGCGGTTCGGCGGCGACATGCTTGATGACCGCGCCGTCGGGACAGAGATTGCCGCGCAGCACCGCCACCCCGCCCTCCGGCGCGAGGGGATTCCCGCGCGGCCGGATCACCTCCGGATCGTGGACGAGCGCGCCGTCGAGCTGTTCCCGCAGGGTGGCGTGCGCGACGGTCGGCCGGTCCAGATGCAGCACGTCCGTCAACCGCGACAGGAATCCCGGCAGTCCGCCCGCGAAGTGGAAGTCCTCCATGAGGTACTGCCCGCCGGGACGGAGGTTCGCCAGGACCGGCACGGTGCGGGCGATCCGGTCGAAGTCGTCGAGGGTGAGCCGTACGCCCGAGCGTCCCGCCATCGCGATCAGATGGATCACCGCGTTCGTGGAGCCGCCCAGCGCCAGAACTGTGGCGACCGCGTCCTCGTACGCCTCCCGGGTGAGGAGCTTCGACAGCCTCAGGTCCTGTTCCACCAGGGCGACGACGCGTCTGCCCGAAGCGGCAGCCATCCGGTCGTGCCCGGCGTCGACGGCCGGGATCGACGAGGCTCCCGGCATGGTGACCCCCAGCGCCTCCGCGGCGGCGGTGAGCGTGGAGGCGGTGCCCATGGTCATGCAGTGGCCGGGCGATCTGGCCAGGCCGTTCTCCAGCTCGGCCAGCTCGGCGTCGCCGATCAGCCCGGCCCGCTTGTCGTCCCAGTACTTCCACATGTCCGTCCCCGAGCCGAGGACCTCGCTCCGCCAGTGCCCCGGCAGCATGGGCCCGGCCGGCACGAAGAGGGCCGGCAGGTCCACGCTCGCCGCGCCCATCAACAGCGCCGGTGTCGTCTTGTCGCAGCCGCCCATCAGCACCGCGCCGTCGACCGGATAGGAGCGAAGCAGCTCCTCCGTCTCCATCGCCAGCATGTTGCGGTAGAGCATCGGGGTCGGCTTCTGGAACGTCTCCGAGAGGGTGGAGACGGGGAACTCCAGCGGGAAACCACCGGCCTGCCAGACCCCCCGCTTCACCGCCTGCGCACGTTCCCGCAGATGGACATGGCAGGGATTGATGTCCGACCACGTGTTGAGGATCGCGATGACCGGCTTGCCGAGGTGCTCCTCGGGGAGGTAGCCGAGCTGGCGGGTACGGGCGCGGTGGCTGAAGGAGCGCAGCCCGTCGGTCCCGTACCACTGGTGGCTGCGCAGGTCCTCGGGCCGTACGGTCATATCGACCACTCCGCCACGAGTGCGGCGACGGCCGCTCGCTGTTCCTCGGGCAGCGCGCTGCTCGGCGGGCGGATGTCGCGCAGGCACAGCCCGAGGGCGGCGAGCGCCTCCTTGACCATCGTCACGTTGTCGGCGGACTGCCGGACGGCGCGCAGTTCCTCGAAGGGCCTGATCTGTTCCCAGAGCTTCATGGCGGCCGCGTAGTCCCCGGCGCGCAGCGCGTCCAGCATCCCCAGTGAGACGGCCGGTGCGACATTGACGAGCCCCGAGGTGAACCCGGTGGCTCCGCCGGCGAAGTACGAGGGCGCGTACAGCTCGGCGAGTCCCGCGACCCAGACGAAGCGCTCCAGACCCGCGTCCCGCGCGAAGGCCGCGAAGCGCGCGGCGTCCGGCACGGCGTACTTCGCCCCGATGACATTGGGGCAGAGCTCTCCGAGCCGTGCCAGGCTCTCGCCGCTGAGCTGCGCGTTGCGGATGTACGGGACCACGCCGAGCCCGGGGACCGCGTCGGCGATGGAGCGGTGGTAGTCGATCCAGCCGTCCTGCGACACATAGGGATGGACGGGCTGATGCACCATCACCATCCCGGCGCCGGCCGCGCCGGCGTGCTCGGCCGCGGCCACGGCGGTCGGCACGTCCAGGCCGATCCCGACAAGGATCGCGGCCCGGCCGGCCGCCTCCTCGACGGTCAGCTCCGTGACCGTGCGGCGTTCCTCGGGGGTCAGCGCGTAGTACTCCCCGGTGTTGCCGTTCGGCGTGAGCGTGCGGACGCCGCCGTCGAGCAGCCGGCGCAGCAGAGCGCGGTGAGCCACGGTGTCGAGGGTGTCGTCGGCGGTGAACGGGGTCACGGGGATTGCCACGACATCGGCGAGCGCGTCCCGCAGCGAGGTGAAATCAGGGCTGTTCATATGGGGTCTCCCTCGGGGAACGCTCGCCGCACGAAGTCGGCGATGTGATCGTGCAGGGCCCGGGAGGCGCCGTCGGCGTCACCGGCGAGGGCGAGCCGCAGGATCTCCCGGTGTTCCCCGGCCTCCCGCTTCCACGACGGGACGGCGGACCAGGCGACGGTCGAGACGAGGGCCGCCTGATCGCGCACCTCGTCGAGCATCCGGGCCAGCAGCGGGTTGCCGCAGGGGAGATACAGCGCCCGGTGGAAGTCACGGTTGGCGAGCGAGCGCTCGGCCTGGTCCGCCGCTTCGTCGGCTCTGACCAGGGCTTCCCGCGCGGCGTCCAGCGAGGCGTGGCGGGCGAGGGAGCGCCGCAGCGCCTCCGGTTCCAGCAGCAGCCGTACGTCGTAGACCTCGTGGGCCATGGCGGCGTCGACCGTGCGCACGGTGGCGCCCTTGTACTGGCTCATGACGACGAGGCCGGTGCCGGCCAGGGTCTTGAGCGCTTCGCGTACCGGAGTCTTCGACACCCCGAACTGCGCGGCCAGTTCGGTCTCGACCAGGGCCTGTCCCGGGCTGAGACCGCCGGTGAGGATGCCGTGTTTGATCGCCTCCAGTACGTATTGGGTGCGGGAGGGGATCGGACTCGGGGCGAAGGCCATGGGCGCACTCACATCTCGCGTATCGCGTCTCATATATGACGTACGAAGTACGACGCGATGAAGCTAGGACCGCCTTTATGTTTCGTCAATGCTTCGCGCAGAAGTGATGTGGCGTCACGGGTGACCGACGTGAAGCGCTTCCATCGATCTCCGCAGGTCCGTTGACGTATGGCCGCGTGGCCTATAACTTCTGCCGGAAAGCGCTTACTGTCGAGCCCTCTGGAGACGTCGTCGGGAGCCGATTCCACCGGCGAGGGCGACCGGCCACGAGCTGCTCCTCCGCGCGGGAATGATCGCGTTGACGAGTAGTGTTCGTGAGGTGCCGGCTGGGCACCGCGACCCGTGCCGCACCGGAGGAGACAGGCGTAAAGGTGGTTCAGGCGTGAAGCTGACAATTCTCGGCGGCGGCGGATTCCGGGTGCCGCTGGTGTACGGAGCGCTGCTCGCCGATCATGCCGAGGGCCGCGTCACCCATGTCACCCTCCACGATCTGGACCCCGCCAGGCTCACGGCCGTCGCGCGCGTACTGGCCGAGCAGTCCGAGGGCATTGCCGACGCGCCGGCCGTGACGCACACCACCGACCTCGACGAGGCGCTGCGCGGCGCCGACTTCGTCTTCTCCGCGATCCGCGTCGGCGGGCTGGCGGGCCGCGCGGCCGACGAGCGCATCGCGCTGGACCAGGGGGTCCTGGGCCAGGAGACGGTCGGCGCCGGCGGTATCGCGTACGGACTGCGCACGGTCCCCGTCGCCGTCGACATCGCGCGACGCGTCGCCCGGCTCGCCCCCGACGCCTGGGTCATCAACTTCACCAATCCGGCGGGCCTGGTCACCGAGGCCATGTCCCGCCACCTCGGCGACCGTGTCATCGGGATCTGCGACTCGCCCGTGGGCCTGGGCAGACGCGTCGCCCGCGTCCTCGGCGCCGACCCGGACGAGGCGTGGATCGACTACGTCGGCCTCAACCACCTCGGCTGGCTGCGTGGCCTGCGCGTCGCGGGACGCGACGAACTCCCGCGCCTGCTCGCCGACACCGAGGCCCTCGGCTCCTTCGAGGAGGGCAGGCTCTTCGGTCCCGAGTGGCTCCAGTCCCTCGGCGCGATCCCCAACGAGTACCTGCACTACTACTACTTCAACCGGGAAGCGGTACGCGCCTACCAGGACGCCGAGCAGACGCGCGGCGCGTTCCTCCGCGACCAGCAGGCGCGGTTCTACGAGGAGATGGAGCGGACCGGCACCCCGGCCCTCGCGGCCTGGGACCGTACCCGCGCCGAACGCGAGGCCACGTACATGGCGGCGAACCGCGAGGCGGCGGGCGTCGGCGAGCGGGACGAATCCGACCTGGAGTCCGGCGGCTACGAGAAGGTGGCCCTCGCCCTGATGCGCGCCATCGCCCGCGACGAACGCGCCACGCTCATCCTCAACGTCCGCAACCGCACCACCTTGCGCGTGCTGGACGAGGAGGCGGTGATCGAGGTCCCCTGCCTCGTGGACGCGAACGGCGCCCACCCTCTGTCCGTGGCCCCCCTGCCGGATCACGCCACCGGCCTGGTGTGCGCGGTCAAGGCCGTCGAGCGCGAGGTCCTGGCCGCCGCCGCGAGCGGCTCGCGCACCACCGCGGCCAAGGCGTTCGCCCTGCACCCGCTTGTCGATTCCGTGACCGTCGCCCGCCGTCTCGTCGACGACTACACGAGCGCGCACCCCGGCCTGGCGTACTTGAACCGGCGGTAGGAGATCGGAAGACGGTCCCGGCGATGAGGAAACGCCCGGGCGGCGGGGTGGCCGAGGTTCATCGTCCAGTTGGAGCCACCCGCCCGCTGGTGAGTCTCTCCGCGGGAAGCCCCTGCGCGGCGGCCTCTGCGAGCAGCGTGCGCAGTCTGCCCTGCCATTCCTCGGAGAAGGGCGCCTCGGGCGGCCCGGGGTGTGCGGGCGGCCCCCGGCTCACTGTTTCGGGTGGTGTTCGCCGGCCCGCCGGAACCCCCGGCCCGTATCGGGGCCAGGACCGTTTCCGCCGCGCACCGCCGCGGCGGGATGTCCGGCCGCATGTGCGGAGGTTCTCCCCGGCCGGTGGACCTGGTCAGCGGGATACGCTGCTGACGTGGTGATCACCAGGGAGGACACACGAGCGGGTACCGCGCTGCTGCTCGCGGCCGCGCCGGCGGGCAAGGGCTGTCTCATCGACGCGGCATCCGTACTGCCCGCGCTCGCGGCCGTCCCCCCGAGCACCCTCACCGGCACGGCCGCGGCGACCGTGATCGAACTCGCCGACCCGCTCGACCCGCAGACCGTCCTCACCCGTATCCGCGCCGCGGCCGCCACGGCCGGCCCGCTGTCCCTCTACATCACGGGGCAGTTGCACCTGGACCACAAGCAGCGCCTGGTCCACCTCGCGCTGGCCCGCACGGCCCCGGCGACGCTGCGCTACACCGGCCTGCCCTGGCACTGGCTGGCCGCCGAGCTCAAACTGCGCCGGCCGGGTACCACCACGGTGGTCGTGGATCTGGTGGCCGACGCGGAAGCCTGGCAGCGACTGGGCGCCGAGGGGATCGGCCTCGGCTACGGCACCCGCCTGTACGGGCGCATCGCCCCGCCTCCGCCGCGCCGAACGGTCGCCGCCCCCGCGTACTTGGCGGCGTGCGCGGCGATCTGGCGCAGCGGGGCGCGGCCGCCGCTCACCCAGCTCCACGAGCAGGCCGCCGCGCGCGCCGGGGTCCAGGACGCGCTGCTGCTGGCCTTCGACGCTCCGCCCGTACACCACCTGCCGTTGGACAACGGTGCCGAGCCGGTACGCCATGACCGGCCGCCGGTCATGGCGCCGCCCGGCCCGCCAGCCGGGGCGGAGGCGGAGGCCGAAGGGCCAGGGGCCGATCCGCATCCGGCGATCCTGGCCGCCGCCCGGGCCGGGCGCCACACGGAGGCGGCGTCGATCGCGGCCCTGTGGGAGAGCACGGCGCTGCGCGCCCACGGGCCGGGCTCGATGCAGGCGATCCACTGGCTGGAAGTACGGGCCGATCTCGCCCGCCTCGCCCAGGACGCGGGCCGCAGCTGTGCATTATGGATGGCGGCAGCCGAAGCCCGCCTCGCCTCGCACCAGGCCCCGGATCACGAGGACGTCGAGGCCGCGGTCGACCGCGCCCACCACCAGTGGGAGCAGCTCCATGACCCGGCCCTGGCCCGCTCCCTGGCTCCGGCGCTGACCGCGCTGCGCCGCCGGGTGCCGGGCCGCAGGCGCGGCGCGATCGAGGCGATCCAGCGACAGATCGAGAACGTGCACTCGACTTACGCCGGGCCCGAGTAAGGCGGCTGACGGAGCGTCAGGTCCGCCGCCGGAGCGGAGGCGCCCCGGTCAGTGGCCGCCGAAGCGCCGGTCGCGTCTGCTGTACGCGACCGCCGCCGCCCACAGATCATGACGGCCGAAATCGGGCCAGAGGGTTTCGGTGAACAGAAGTTCGGCGTAAGCGCTCTGCCAGAGAAGGAAGTTGCTGAGCCGCTGCTCGCCGGACGTCCGGATGAAGAGGTCGACATCGGGCAGATCCGGCCGGTACAGATAGCGGCTGAAGGTCTCCGCGTCGATCAGCGCGGGATCGACGCGGCCCGCCGCGCTGTCCAGCGCCAGATGCCGGGCCGCCCGCCACAGTTCGTCGCGGGCCCCGTAGTTGATCCATACGGTCAGGTCCAGCCGGGAGTTGCCCGCGGTCCGTGCCTGGAACGCGTCGAAGCCGACGAGCATGTCCGCGCCCAGGCGTCCCCGCTCGCCCGACCAGGTGACGCGCACACCTCGCTGATCCAGCCAGTCGCCGTGGTCCGTCACGAACGCGCTGATCAGCCGCATCACCTCGCCGACCTCCGTCCGCTCCCGGCGCCAGTTCTCGGTGGAGAAGGCGAAGAGCGAGAGATGCCGCAGTCCGAGCTGCAAGGCGCCGTCGACCGTGTCCAGCACGGCCGCCACCCCCGCCCGGTGCCCGTCGGTGCGCGGCAGCCCGCGCCCGGTCGCCCAGCGGCCGTTGCCGTCGAGCACCACGGCGACATGGCCGGGCAGCCGCCCCTCGGGGATCCGCGGCGGCCCGTCGCCCGGGCGCGGTGACGGAGCACTGGACCGCGCCCGGGGGGCAGCGGGAACAGAAGGGATGACCACGAGCTCACCTTTGCCGGCCGGCGCGTCCACGATCGGACACTTCGGATACTCTCCGTGTCTCGATGGTAACAGCAGGTGCTGATGGGGGTCTTGCGGTGCGCGGTTCGCGGACCGGTGGCCAACTCCCCGCCCGAGCAAGGGAGATCGAATGAACGGCTGGCAGCGCGGACTGACGGAGGCCGGGGTGGGTGACCCCCGGCTGCGCGCGGAGTACACCCGGCAGGCGCGCGGACTGGCCCGGTACGTTCCCGCCCACTACGCGGCTCTGCGGCTGCTGCTGACCCCGGCGACGGCGGTACACGTGGTGGCCGCGATGTCGTTCATGCACACCTGCGACGAACTGCTGGACCGGGACGACCGGGCCCCGGCCGAGCTGCGGGCCGCCCGCTTCGCGGAGTACGAGACGCGGGTGCGGCTGGCGTTGGCGTCCCCCCGGGCTCCCTCGGGCGGCCTCGCGCCGCTGTGGCACACCGCCCGTACCCACCCGCGGCTGGCCGGCTGCGTCGAGGACTTCCTGCGGGCGGCGCCGACCGATCTGTACTTCGCCGGTTTCGAGCAGGAGTCGGACTTCGCGGCGTACGTGGACGGGTACACGCTGCCCGGACTGCTGCTGATCGCCGCCGTGCTCGCCGCTCCGGAGGAGCCCCCGGAGCGGCTGCGGGAGAGCGTCCGGCTGCTGGCCGTACCCGTCCAGCGGATCGATTTCCTGACCGACCTGGCCGAGGACCTGCGAGCCGGCCGGGTCTGCCTGCCGCGCGCGGACCTGCGGGCCACGGAGGTACGGCCCGACGATCTGCGGCAAGGACGCGGCACGGCCCAGGTACGGGCACTGCTGGCGCGCACCGCCGCCAAGTGCTGGGCGGATCTCGCGGCGGCGAAGCGGGCCGTGGCCGGCTTCCCGCCGCTGTACGTGCCCATGGTCGCGGCGCAGCTGGACGTCTACGCCCACCTGCTCCAGCTGGCCGAGGCCCGCGGCCCACGGCTGCTCCGCGCCGGCGTCCGGCCACGGATCCCGGCGGCGGCCGCCATCCTCCTGCGGCACCGAGGACGGACCCGCACGGAAGCTCCCCCGGCCACCAGCCGTCCGTCCCGCCCGGTCACTGCGGCTTCAGCGGGGCGGGACCGCCGTCGAGGGTGATCGGTCCTGCTCACTCAACCCGTCACCGACGTGAACGAGGCCGCCGACCGCATGCGCGGCAGCCTGGCCCGCTCGACAACGCGCCGCGCCCGGCCTCCGAAGCGAAGCGGACATATCGCCTTATCGTTCCAGGCAACCGCCCGCCAGCCTGAGGAGAACCGTGGGACAGCTCGACGGGAAGACCGCGGTCGTGACCGGTGGCACCACCGGGATCGGCCTGGCCGCGGCCCGGCGGTTCGCCCAGGAAGGGGCGCGGGTGTTCGTGACCGGCCGGCGTCAGGCCAGTATCGATGCCGCCGTGGAGGCGATCGGCGCGAACGCCACCGGCGTCCGGAGCGACGCGTCCGATCCGGCGGATCTCGACCGGCTCTACCGGACGGTGGAGAGCGACGGGAACGGCATCGATGTCCTGTTCGCCAATGCGGGCGGCGGCGAGCTCGCGCGACTTGAAGACGTCACCGAGAAGCACTTCGACGACATCTTCGGCCTCAACGTGAGAGGCACCCTGTTCACCGTCCAGAAGGCGCTGCCGCTGCTGAACGAGGGGGCCTCCGTCATCCTCAACGCGTCCATCGCCGGGAGCGTGGGCAGTGAGGCCTTCGGGGTATACGGCGCCTCCAAGGCCGCCGTGCGGTCCTTCGCCCGTACCTGGGCCAACGAGCTGAAGGGCCGCGCCATCCGGGTCAATGCCCTCAGCCCCGGTCCCACCGACACCCCCGGAATCACCGGCCTCGCCGCCGACGAGGAGCAGGCCGCCGAGCTCAGGAAAGCGCTGGTCGGCCAGACGCCCATGGGCCGCATGGGACGGCCGGAGGAAATCGCCGACGCCGTCCTGTTCCTCGCCTCCGACCAGAGCACCTACATCACCGGCATCGAACTGTTCGTCGACGGCGGCAGCAACCAGATCTGACGGCGGGCCGCGCGCCACGGATCCGGCCGGCTTCCCTTTCCGGCGGTACTGCCCGCACTGTCGGAACGCCGCTCAGCTGCCGCGTGCGACCGTGCTCGTGGGGACCGCCGCGCGGATCAGCTGACGCAGCGCGCCGTAGTAGACCTCATGGTCGGACATGCCCGCCAGGACGGCGTCCAGGTGCTCGGTCAGTACGGGAAACCGCGATGGGTCCAGTGGGGCGAGGGCGGTTCGGGTGGCCGCCGTGGCGGCGCCGGGGTGACGGTGGTCGACGAAGCCCGCGCTGCCGAGCGTGAGCAGATACATCCGCCGGTATGTGGCGACCGCGTCCCGCGGGCTCATCCCCGCCGCGATATTGGCGGCGATCTGCGGCTCGGTGAGCCGCGCCAGCAACTCGCGGCCCAGCCACGGACGGGTGCCGCGCAAGGTGGCCAGCCCCGGATGGGCCGTCAGCAGCTGATACAGCGCGCCGAAGCGTGTCTCGGTGGCCCGGGCCCAGTCCGCGTCCGGCGCGATATCGGGCAGCTGCGCGGCCAGGTGGTCGGCACACAGATCGAGAAGCCCCGCCAGGTCGCTGCAACGCCGGAAGATCGTGGCGTGCGAGACCCCGAGACGCTCGGCCACCCCCCGGAAACTCAGTGCGGAGGGACCGTCCTCGTCGATGATCGACAAGGCGGTCCCGGCGATACGGCTGGGGGTCGCCCCCTGAAGAGCGTGTGATTGCCGCGGCATGTGATACAGCGTAACGTACGCTGTATCACAAAACCCGCAAACGCTGCGCCCGCCCGGCCCGGCCAACCCGGCAGTCCGCTGCCCCCGCCGGGCGCGCGGCAGAGGAGACCCCTGTGTTCCAGCCGCTCACCTACGACGCCGTCCAGGAAGCCGCCGCCCGCATCGCCGGACGGATACGGCCGGTGACCGTGGTGCCCGTCGAGCCCGGCGCCGTCGCCACCGACGGACCGGTCGGACGGCCGGACCCCTGCCAGGTCTGGCTGGTGACGGAGTACATGCAGCACACCGGGTCCTTCAAGGCGCGCGGCGCTATGAACTTCCTCACTGCCCACCACGAGGCCGGCAGCCTCCCCGAAGCAGGCGTCACCATCGCCTCCGGCGGCAACGCCGGCCTCGCCTGCGCGTGGGCCGCGCGGCAGCACGGTGTCCCGGCCACCGTCTTCCTGCCGGAGCGCGCCCCGGGCGTCAAGGTCGCCAAGCTCCGTGGCTACGGAGCCGACGTACGCCTCATCGGTACCGAGTACGCCGAGGCGCTGGCCGCCTGCCAGGACTTCTCCGCCGAGACCGGAGCGCTGGCCAGCCACGCCTACGACCACCCGCTGATCGCCGCCGGAGCCGGCACGCTCATGGACGAGATCCTTCAGCGGATCCCGGACCTGGACACGGTGGTCGTCGCGGTCGGCGGGGGCGGCCTGTTCGCCGGCGTGGCCACGGCCGCCCGCCACCACGGGGTGCACACCGTTGCCGTCGAGCCCCAGGACTGCCGTGCGCTCAACGCCGCCCTGCGGGCCGGGCGGATCGTCGACGTCCCGGTGGACTCGGTCGCCGCCGACTCGCTCGGCGCCCGGCGCACCTCCGCCATCGCCCTGCACGCCGCCCAGCAGCCCGGAGTCAGCTCCGTGCTGGTCCCCGACTCCCGGATCGTGCACGCCCGTCAGGCCTTGTGGGACGACCGCCGCATAGTGGTCGAGCACGCCGCGGCGACGGCGCTGGCCGCCCTCGCCCCGCAGGAGGACACTCCCGCGCCCGTCGCGCCCGGCACCCTGGGCGACGCACCGCTACGGAGCTACCGCCCGCGCGGCGGCGAGCGGATCGCCGTGGTGCTGTGCGGTGCCAACACCGACCCGAGCGATCTCGTCGTCCGTACGGGCTGAGGCCGCCGGGGCAGGGGTGAACACGAGCGAGGCGTTGCGGCCGCCGAAGCCGAAGGATGGAGTCGTTTACGACGCCGGCACCCGGACCAGGTGCACCGCCGTGCTCGCCCAGTCGCCGGGTGGCAGATCGGGCAGGAGTCCGTACGCGGTCAGCACCGTCGCGTGATGGACTGCGCCGGTGCGGGCGTCGCGGTAGCGGGCCGCGGGGTCGAGGCCGGCGAGCCGGACCGGCAGCCGCGGGGCGCCGTGGCGTGGGGTCCTCTGCCAGATCAGCAACAGGGCCTCGCTCCGGTCCGCGGCGGTGTACTGCACCGCGGTCGGCCCGTCCTCGGCGGGGGTACGGAGCCGGTGCAGCGTCCCGTGCTGTACGAGATGACGCACCGTCTTGTACTGGTCCACCAGGGCGGCGCCTTCCGCCAGTTCGCCGTCGGACCAGCGGGTGAGGTCGCCCCCGACGCCCAGCACCCCGGCCATCGCGACATGGAAACGGAAGCGCAGCGGCACGGACCGTCCGGTGTGCTGGTTCGGTACGTCGGTCACCCAGGCCGCCATGGTCCGCGCCGGGTAGATCTGGCTGTAGCCGTGCTGGATGGAGACGCGGTCCGCGGCGTCGGTGTTGTCCGAGGGCCAGGCCTGGTCGGTGCGGGACAGGATGCCCAGGTCGACCCGGCCGCCACCGCCGCTGCACGACTCGATCCGCAGGGCGGGATGGTCGGCGCGCAGCCGGTCGATGACCTCGTAGAGGTTGTGGACGTAGGCCGTCCACAGCCGGTCGGCGCCCTCCGCCCGCTCCGGCCAGCCGGCTTCGCTCAGCGCGCGGTTCATGTCCCACTTGAGGAAGTCGATGGCATGCTCGGCCACCAGCCGCGTCAGCCAGCCGTAGGCCCAGTCCGCGACGTCACGGCGGGCGAAGTTGAGGACAAGCTGATGGCGCAGCTCGGTGCGGGCGCGGTGCGGGATGTGGAGTACCCACTCGGGATGCCGGCGGTACAGATCGCTGTCCGGGTTGACCATCTCGGGTTCCACCCACAGCCCGAAGCGCATACCGAGCCGGTGCACCTCGCGGACCAGCGGTCCGAGCCCGTCCGGGAAGCCCTCCGGGGACACGGTCCAGTCACCGAGGCCCGCCCGCTCGCTGCGGCGCGCGCCGTACCAGCCGTCGTCGACGACATAGAGCTCCACGCCGAGCGCCGCCGCCCGCGCGGCCAGCGCCTTCTGGCCGCTCTCGTCGACCTCGAAACCGGTCGCCTCCCACGAGTTGTACAGCACCGGCCGCACCTCTCCGGCATGCGGCAGAACGTGGGCGAGGGTGTACGCGTGCCAGGCACGGCTCGTCGCGCCGAAACCGCCGTCGGCATAGAGCCCGGCGTACGTCGGGGTGGTGAAGTCCTCGCCCGGCGCGAGTGGCAGGGCCGTACCGTCATGCCCGGCGCCGCCGGTGAAGCCCGCCCGGCCGTCGGAGCCACGGTGCACCGTGACGCGCCAGCTTCCGCTCCAGGCCAGGGCCGCGCTCCACACCTGGCCGTGGTCCTCGGTCGCCTCACCCGCGTCCAGCATCACCCAGGGATTCGCGTGGTGGCTGGTGACGCCCCGTCGGCTGGTGAGCACCGTTTCCCCGAACGCCAGCCGTTCCCGGTGCAGTTGGGTCTCACTGGCCCACTGTCCCGTGACGTGGCTGAGCCGGTGGTCGTCCCGGGGCGGCAGCGTCCACGCGGCGGAGTCGGCCCGCAGGAGGAGTACGGATTCACCGCCGGTGTTGCGCAGGACGGTCCAGCGTTCGATGACGTCGCTGTCGTCGTGGACGCGGTAGTGCAGGGTCGTCAGCAGGGGGTAGTGGCGGTCCCTGAACTCCAGGGCCAGTTCGGTCTGTCCCGGGACCGGCTCGTGGACGCGATGGCCCAGGGGCTGCCACTCGAAGGCGCGGGTGCCATCGGCGAACCGCACCTGCAGCGAGGGGGGACCGTAGCGTGTGCCGCCGTCGACGGGAAGCTCTTCCCCGGCCGCCGGTCTTCCTTCGAAACTGCTGGCGGCCGGCGCCGGGGGAGCGATGAGTTCCTCGGCCTCCTCAAGGGTCAGCCGTGGACCCCACGCGAGGTGACAGGGCGCACCTGTCTCGTCGACGCGGAGCGCGTACGACGTGCGCGGAGTGGAGAGCAGCCAGACCCCGGTGTCCGGGGCGAAGGAGATCACAGGCGTTGATCCTCACGGTCGGTTGGCTCCAGGAGAGCAGTCGGCAGCCAACCGCTCCTTCGATCACCTGTCAACACCGCCCACCCACCTCGCATTTGCGTGGCTGGTCCGGACCATGACGGGATTTCAGAAGGACCTTGCTTCTTTCATTGACAGAGGAAAAGAACCCCCCTACGTTTCCGGCCATGCGCTCGACACCTCGTCACGAGGCGGTTCCGGCCCCCACCCCGGCCGCTTCCCTCGTCTTCACCACCGTGCTGTCCCACGGCCCGCTGACGCGGGTGGAGATAGCCCGGCGGACGATGCTCTCCTCAGCGGCGGTGACCAAGGCCGTACGTCCGCTCATGGAGGCCGGATATCTGGTCGAAGGCGTGGACGAGGACGCACGCCCCTCCCTCGGCCGGCCCGCCAACGCCGTACGGGTCGACGGCGGACGGGCGCTGTTCATCGGGGTGAAGGTGACCGGCGACGAGATCATCGCGGTCCTGGCCGATCTGTGCTGCCGTATCCGGGTGGCCCGCCACACGCCGCTGACCGGCCGCGATCCCGGCGCGGTGCTCGCTTCGATCGCGACGCTCGTACAGGAACTGCTCACGGAGGCCGACGGGTTCGGCGTACGGGTCAGCGGGATGGGCCTCGCCGTCTCCGGCGACGTGGACCGCGCCGCCGGCGTGGTGCGCTACTCACCCTTCCTCGACTGGCGGGACGTCCCGCTCGCCGAACTGGCCGGGACCGTCACAGGACTGCCGGTCACGGTCGACAACGACGTACGGGCCCTGACCGTCGCCGAGCAGTGGTTCGGGGCCGGCGTGGGGCTCTCCGACTTCGCCCTGGTGACCGTGGGCGCGGGCATCGGCTGCGGCCTGGTGGTGCACGGACGGGTCGTCTCCGGTGCGCACGGCGTGGCCGGTGAGATCGGGCACCTGTCCATCGATCCGCTGGGCCCCGAGTGCTACTGCGGCAACACCGGATGCGTGGAGTCGATCGCCGGTGACGCGGCCATCGTCCGCCGCGTCCGGGAGACCACCGGTCTGCCCGTCGCCGGCGTCGCGCAGGCCCTGGAGCTGGCACACCAGGGTGAGCCCGGCGCCAGGGAGGCGTACACCCGGGCCGGTGAGGCCATCGGCCGCGCCATCGGAGCGGTGGTCAATGTCCTGGGGCCGCAACGGGTGATCATCTCCGGCGAGGGCCTGGCCGCCTACGACCTGTTCGCCGAGCAGATCCGTGACGCGTTCGCCGCGTCCGCCTTCGGCACCGCCGCCCAGTGCGACGTGATGACACGCCCCCTGCCCTTCGAGGAGTGGGCGCGCGGAGCCGCGGCCACCGCGATCCAGTCCTTCATCGGATCAAGCACGAGTTCTAGGAGTAGCGATGACGCTGCAGAGCCGCACCCCCTCGCTCGCCAGTGACCCCGGCCGCCGCAGAGTGGTCAACGGGCTGTTCGGACTCGGCGCCGCCGCGCTGGCCGCACCGCTCCTGACCGCGTGCGGTGGCGGACCGTCGGCCGACCCGAAGACGGTGACGTTCGGATCGAACGGGGCGGACGCCACACCCAAGACCGCCTACGCCGCGCTGACCAAGGCCTTCACCAAGGACAGCGGCCTCACGGTCAAGACGAACACCGTCGACCACGACACCTTCCAGAAGAGCATCTCCACCTACCTCCAGGGCACCCCCGACGACGTCTTCACCTGGTTCGCGGGTTACCGCATGCAGTACTTCGCCAAGAAGGGCCTGTGCCATCCCCTCGACGACGTGTGGGAGACCATAGGCTCCGGCTTCAGCGACGCCGCCAAGCAGCTGTCCAGGGGCGAGGACGGGAAGTACTACTTCGTTCCGCTGTACAACTACCCGTGGGCCGTCTTCTACCGCAAGAGCCTGTTCAAGGAGCGCGGGTACGAAATCCCGCGTACCTGGAGCGAGTTCACCGCCCTGGCCAAGCAGATGAAGAAGGACGGGCTCTCCCCGATCGCGTCCGGCTACGGCGGAGGCGACAGCTGGACCGTCCTCGGCGCCTTCGACTACCTGAACCTGCGCTCCAACGGGTACGACTTCCACATGTCGCTCATGCGGGGCGAGGTCTCCTGGACCGACCGTCGTGCCGCTGCCGTCTTCGACCACTGGCGCGAGCTGGCCCCGTACCACCAGCAGGGCGCCGGCGGCCGCTCATGGCAGGACGCCGCGCAGTCACTGCTCGACAAGAAGTCGGGCATGGCCGTGATCGGCCTCTTCCTCGGCCAGCAGATCACCGACGAGGCGCTGCGCGCGGACATCGACTTCTTCCCCTTCCCCGAGATCGACCCCGCCCACGGCCAGGACACCGTCGAGGCGCCCACCGACGGCTTCATGCTCAGCCGCAAGCCCAGGAATCCGGACGGCGCCAAGCGGTTCCTGGAGTTCCTCGGCAGCGCGGAGGCGGAGCAGCTCTACATGGGCGTCGACCCGAGCAATGTGGCCGCCCACGCACAGGCGGACACCGGCTCCTACAACGCCCTGCAGAAGAAGTCCGCGGCGCTGATCTCCTCGGCGAAGCACCTCACCCAGTTCGGTGACCGCGACAGCGACCCGGGCTTCATCTCCACCGTCGTGCTCCCCGGGCTGACCGAGTGGCTGGGCGACCCCGACAACGGCTCGGCCCTGCTGAAAAAGATCGAGTCCCAGCGCTCGCGCTTCTTCACGGCCTGATCAGGACCGGGAAGGTTCAGCATGTCCTCCGTACGCTCCGCGCCGCCCTCCCCGCAGCCCGCGTCGCAGTCCGCCCGCCGGCCCCGCCCGCCCCGTCGGCTCGGCGCCGGCGACCGGATCTTCCTCGCGGTCATCGTCGGTATCCCGCTGCTCGCCCTGCTGGCCTTCGTCTGGTTCCCCGCGCTGGCCTCCCTCGGCCTGTCCTTCACCAGCTGGGACGGCATCGACCTGTCCGACATCCACTGGATCGGACTGGACAACTACCACCAGATCTTCACCAACTACCCGCCGTTCTGGCCGGCCGTGCGGCACAACGTGGTCTGGCTGCTGTTCACCGCGCTGCTGCCCACCCCGTTCGGGATCTTCCTCGCCTACCAGCTCGACCGGAAGCTCCGCTTCACCAGGATCTACCAGACCGCGATCTTCCTTCCCATGGTGCTGTCACTCGCGGTGGTCGGCTTCATCTGGGAGATCATCTACAACCCCGACAACGGTCTCCTCAACGGCGTCCTGAACGCGGCGGCCCCCGGTCACCACATCGACTGGCTGGGCGACCCGGACCTCAACCTCTGGGCCGTTCTCGTCGCCTCGGCCTGGCGGCACACCGGCTACATCATGATCCTCTACCTGGCGGGCCTGAAGGGGTTCGACCCGGCGCTGAAGGAAGCCGCCGCCCTCGACGGAGCCAACGGACGCCAGACCTTCCTGCGGGTCGTCTTCCCCGCCCTCAAGCCGGTCAACATCATCATCCTGGTCGTCACCGTCATGGAATCGCTGCGGGCCTTCGACATCGTCTACGTACTCGGCGGCGGGATCGGCAGCAAACCGGGCATGGAGCTTCTCTCGCTCCTGATCACCGACAACATCATCGGCGAGTCCAGCCACATCGGGTACGGCTCCGCCCTCGCGGTCGTCCTGCTCGTCCTCTCGCTGGCCGCCATCGGGGCCTTCCTCTTCCAGAACTTCCGCAAGGAGGACCAGTGACCGCGACCGCCACACCGCCGGCCGCCGGCTCACGAACCCGCCGCGCGGCGCCTGCGGGCGGCAGTCCCCGGGGCTCCGGCCGCCAGACCGGCCGCCACCTGCTCCTCGGAGGCATCGCCCTGCTGTGGCTCGTGCCGCTGCTGTGGGCCGTCTACACCTCGCTGCGGCCCTACGCCGACACCAGCGAACACGGCTACCTCTCCTGGCCCGGCGCCATCAGCCTGGACAACTACGCCGACGCCTGGAACCAGTCCGGGATGCCGCACTTCTTCTGGAACTCCGTCCTCATCACGATCCCCTCGGTCCTGGGAACGCTGCTGTTCTCCGCGGCGGTGGCGTTCTTCGTCTCCCGCTTCGACTTCCGCTGGAACATTGTCCTGCTGATGCTCTTCACCGCGGGCAACCTGCTGCCGGCGCAAGTGCTCATCACCCCCCTGTACCGGCTGTACCTGCTGATCCCGCTGCCGGGGTGGATGAGCGACTCGTTCCTGCTCTACAACTCCGTCTGGGGCATCATCGCGATCCACATCGCGTACCAGTGCGGCTTCTGCACCTTCGTACTCAGCAACTACATGCGGACGATCCCGAAAGAGATCACGGAAGCGGCGCTGGTCGACGGCGCCCCCGCGTGGCGCCAGTTCTTCCAGATCGTGCTGCCGCTCTGCCGTCCCGCGTTCGCGGCGCTGGCCACCCTCGAATCCATCTGGATCTACAACGACTTCTTCTGGTCCCTCGCACTGATCGAGACCGGGGACAAGCGCCCGATCACCTCGGCCCTGGCCAATCTCCAGGGCCAGTACTTCACCAACCCCAACCTCATCGCGGCCGGCGCGCTGATGACCGCGATCCCGACGCTGCTCGTGTATTTCGCGCTCCAGCGCCAGTTCATCAGCGGGCTGACCATCGGCTCCGGCAAGGGCTGAGCCGCCGTACGTACGTCCCCGGCCCGTGGTCCACCGCGATACCCCCCGTGACCCGACAAACAGGAGGTCCGACCCATGCGGTCATCCTCGTACCCCGCCATGCCCGGAGCTTCCGCCGGCTCCGCCCGCCGCACCATGAGAGCCGTGCTCGTCCTGGCCCTTACCGCCGGTCTGGCGACGGCCGTCCCCGCGGCGGAGGCGGCCGCGCCCGCGCAGCCCGCGGCCCAAGTGAAGCCCACGGCCGCCGCGCAGCCCGCCGACGTCGCCGCGAAGCCGTTCATGGGCTGGACGAGCTGGAGCATGCAGTCCTCGAAGTACCCCGGGCTCAACCCCGACGGCGACTACAGCTACCTCACCGAGGCGAACGTCCTCAAGCAGGCGGACGCCATGGCGTCCAAGCTGAAGCCGTACGGCTACGAGTACGTCAACATCGACGCGGGCTGGTGGCGTACCAACGACTGGACACCCGAGTTCGACGCGTACGGCCGCCAGACCCCGGACCCGGACCGCTTCCCGCGCGGTATGAAGGCCGTCGCCGACCACATCCACGACAAGGGACTCAAGGCAGGCATCTACCTCCCCGTCGGCCTGGAGAAGGAGGCGTACGGCGAGGGCAAGGTGCCCATCTGGAACACCGAGTCCTGCACCACCGCCGACATCGTCCATCCGGACCTGCGCACCACCAACGGCTGGGACAGCGCCTACAAGATCGACTTCTCCCGCCCGTGCGCCCAGAAGTACATCGACTCGCAGGCCCAGCTGTTCGCCGACTGGGGCTACGACTTCCTCAAGCTCGACGGGGTCGGCCCCGGCTCGTTCAAGAGCGGTGAGAACTACGACAACGTCGCCGACGTCGCCGCCTGGCAGAAAGCCATCAGCACAGCGGGACGTCCGATCCACCTCGAACTCTCCTGGTCACTCGACATCGGCCACGCCGCCGACTGGAAGCGGTATTCGAACGGCTGGCGGATCGACACCGACGTCGAGTGCTACTGCAACACCCTCGTCAGCTGGGAGAACTCCGTCGACGACCGGTTCGACGACGCCCCGGGGTGGAGCCGCAAGGCAGGCCCCGGCGGCTGGAACGACCTCGACTCCATCAATGTCGGCAACGGACAGATGGACGGCCTCACCAAGGCCGAACGGCAGAGTTACGTGACCCTGTGGGCCATCTCCAAGTCGCCGCTCTTCTCCGGCGACGACCTCACCCGGCTCGACGACTACGGGCTCTCCCTGCTGACCAACCGTGAGGTCATCGCCGTCGACCAGGGCGACACCCCCGTCGCGCGGCCGGTCACCCCCGCCGGCGACCAGCAGGTCTGGGGCGCGAAGAACCCCGACGGCAGCTACACCGTCGCCCTGTTCAACCTCGCGGACTCGCCTGCCGCCGTGACCGCCGACTGGGCGTCCTTCGGCTTCACGGGCCGCGCCGGCGTCCGCGACCTGTGGAACCACGAGAACCTCGGCACGTACCAGAACAAGGTGACGCAGGCCCTGCCCGCCCATGGCTCACGCCTGTTCACCGTCACGCCCGCCGGGCCTCCGCTCAAGACCACCGGCTACGAGGCCGAGTCGGCGGCCAACACCCTCAGCGGCAACGCCTCGGTGGGCGGCTGCGACGCGTGCTCGGGCGGCCAGAAGGTCGGCAACCTCTACGGCGGCGGCACGCTCCGGTTCAACGGCATCACGGTGAAGAAGGCCGGGATCTACACCGTCAACGTCGCCTACGTCAGCGGTGACGCGCGCTCGGTGGCGGTCTCCGCCAACGGCAACGGCGCCACCAGCCTGACGTTCCCCTCGACCGGGGACTGGGGAACCGCGGAGACCGTCAGCGTGCCCGTGACCCTCAAGGCGGGCGCCAACACCCTCACCTTCGACAGCGGTTCCGGATACGCCCCCGACATCGACAAGATCGCCGTGCCGCAGTCCTGACCCCTGCGGTCCTCCCCCCGGCAGTCCTGCCCCCCGCAGCCCTGCCATCCCCGCATTCTGACCACCTGCCCCGGACATGGAGTGCACCGTGGACATCCAGCACACCGACTCACCAGAACGCCGGCCCAGCCGCAGAGGCTTCCTCGCCCTCGCCGCCGCGGCGGGAACCGTCACCGCCCTCGGCGCTCTGCCCCCCTTCACCGCCACCGCGGCCCCGCGCCGCCCCACCGAATCGCCCCTGCTGTCCGCGGCGGCGAAGAACGAACTGTGGTGGCAGGCGCCCGGCTCCGAGAGTTCGATGATCGAGCAGGGACTGCCGGTCGGCAACGGACGCCTCGGCGCGCTCGCCAGCAACGACCCCGGCCGCGAACTACTGATGATCACCGACGCGACCCTCTGGACCGGCGGGCTCAACGACACGCTCGACTCCGACGGCCAGTTCCCCTACGCCCGGGACGACTTCGGCTCCTTCACCCTGCTGGCGAAGCTGACCGTGGACATCCCCGGCCACGACCTGTCGGCCGTCTCCGGCTACCGCCGCGCCCTCGACCTCAGCCAGGGCCTGGTCACCACCTCGTACCTCCGCTCGGGCGTCACGTACCAGCGCCAGATCTTCGCCAGCCGGCCCGACGACGCCATCGTCCTGTACTTCTCCCAGAAGGGCGGCGGTCACTACACCGGCACCGTCTCACTGGACGGCACCCACGGCGAGACCACCACCGCGAACCGTTCCGGCGGGTACGCGTCCTTCGGCGCCGCGTTCCCCAACGGCCTGCGGTACGGGGCAGCCGTCACCGCGTACAGCCGGTCCGGCCGGGTCACCGTCGACGGAGCACGGATCTCCTTCGCCGGCTGCCAGGACCTGACCGTGGTCGTGAGCGGCGGCACCAACTACGCGCCCGACGCAGCCGCCGGCTACCGCGACCCGTCCCTCGACCCGCAGCGGCTGGCCAGGACCAAGGTCCTCGACGCGGCCGGACATCCGGCCGGCACCCTGCTGCGCACCCATGTCGCCGACTACCGCGACGTGTTCGAGCGGATGGACATCTCGCTCGGTACGTCCTCCCCGTCGCAGCGCGGCCTGGACACCTGGGAGCGGTTGCGGGCGCGCGCCAGGGACGGCGAGCCCGACCCCGAAATCGAGGCGGCCTATCTCCAGTACGGCCGCTACCTGATGATCTCCGGATCCCGGGGCAGCCTGCCGCTCAACCTCCAGGGCCTCTGGCTGGACGGCAACGACCCGGACTGGATGGGCGATTACCACACCGACATCAACATCCAGATGAACTACTGGATGGCCGACCGGGCGGGCCTGTCCGGCTGCTTCGACGCCTACGCCGACTACTGCCTGGCGCAGCTGCCGTCCTGGACCGATCTCACCCACCGGCTCTTCAACGACGAGCGCAACCGGTACCGCAACTCCACGGGCAGGATCGCGGGCTGGACCGTGGCCATCTCCACCAACATCCATGGCGGAGGCGGCTGGTGGTGGCACCCCGCGGGCAACGCGTGGCTGTGCCAGTCCCTGTGGGAGCACTACGAGTACACCCAGGAGCGGGAGTACCTGGCCAAGATCTACCCGCTGCTCAAGGGTGCCTGCGAGTTCTGGGAGGCCCGGCTCATCACCACGACCGTCACCGACCCCACGACCGGGGCCCCGCGCGAGGTACTCGTCGCGGACAGCGACTGGTCGCCCGAGCACGGGCCGCTCGACGCCAAGGGCATCACGTACGCCCAGGAACTGGTGTGGGCCCTGTTCGGCTCCTACCGCACCGCGTGCGCCGTGCTGGGCAAGGACCCCGGATACAGCGAGACGATCGACGCCCTCCGGGAGCGCCTCTACCTCCCCGTGGTGAGCCCGAAGACGGGCTGGCTGGAGGAGTGGATGTCTCCCGACAACCTCGGCGAGACCACCCACCGGCATCTCTCGCCCCTCGTCGGGCTCTTCCCCGGCGACCGGATCCGGCCGGACGACTCCACCCCGAAGGACCTGCTCGACGGCGCGACCGCTCTGCTCGCCGCGCGCGGCATGAACAGCTTCGGCTGGGCGAACGCCTGGCGCAGTCTGTGCTGGGCCCGGCTCAAGGACGCCGAGAAGGCTTACGAGCTCGTCGTCAACAACCTGAAGCCGTCGGCCAACGGCAGCAACGGCACGGCGATGAACCTGTTCGACATCTACGAGGTCGAACAGGGCCGGGGCATCTTTCAGATCGACGCCAACTTCGGCACCCCGGCCGCCATGATCGAGATGCTGGTCTACTCGCGGCCGGGACACATCGAGCTGCTGCCGGCCCTGCCGACGGCCTGGGCGCGGTCCGGCTCGGTGACGGGCGTGGGTGTACGCGGCGGCTTCGTCATCGACCTCGGCTGGCGGGACGGCGCGGTCACCGAGGCGCGGCTGCGCAGCGTCGGGGGCCGCTCCACCACCGTGGTGTTCGCGGGGAAGGCCCGGAAGGTGGACCTCGAGCCGGGCGGCTCCGTCACCCTGCGGGATCTCGGGTGACGGGCGCCCCGGCCCGGTCCCTGCCGGCGTACGCCGTCGCCGTCGTCTCCGCGCTGATCGTCGCGCTCTGCGTGCCCCTGAGCGCCGCCGCGGCGCACGCGCCGACGCGGACCGGTACGGCGGAGCCGGCCCGGCACACCGTCGTCACCTGGGGCGCCGCCGCCGACCGCCAGAGCGAGGGGCCGGCCGATCGCAGCTACCGGCTCATCGTGCGGACCAGCGTCGGCGGCAGCGATCTGCGCATACGTCTGTCCAACGCGTTCGGCGACCATCCGGTCACCTTCGCGAGCGCCTACGCGGGGCTGCGGAAGCAGGGCGCGGAGCTCGTCCGCGGCAGCAACCGGCGGCTCGGCTTCGGTGGCGCGGGGTCCGTCACGGTCCCGGCCGGGGAAACCGTCCTGAGCGACCCGTTGCCCGGGAAGCTCGCGGCGCTGAGTGATCTGGTCGTCAGCCTCTATGTGACGGGCGCCCAGGGACCGACGACCGGACACGGCATGGCCATGCAGACGTCGTACGCGGCCGCCGGAGACCACGCGCGTGAGGAGGGAGCGGCCCACTGGACCGACCCGATGGGGTCCTGGTACTGGCTGGACGCGGTCAGCGTGGAGACCGCTTCGGACATCGGCGCCGTGGTCGCGCTCGGCGACTCCATCACCGACGGCTGGCAGTCGGCCACCGACGAGAACCGCCGGTGGCCCGACTACCTCTCGCGCCGCCTCCGGGACGCGAGCGGCAGCACCGTGAAGGGCGTCGCCAACGAGGGCATCTCCGGCAACAAGGTCCTGGCGGACGGCGCGGGGCAGAGCGCGACATCCAGGCTGCGGCGCGATGTGCTCTCCCAGCCGGGCGTCCGTACGGTGTTCCTCTTCGAGGGCATCAACGACATCAAGGCGCACACCGGGGTCACGGTGGATGACATGATCGCCGGCTACCGGGAGATCATCGACCGGGTGCACGCGGCGGGCGTATGCGTCGTCGGCGCGACCGTGATGCCGTACAAGGGCTGGTCCGAATACGACGCCGAGGGCGAAGCCGTACGCCAGGGCGTCAACGACTTCATCAGGAACAGCGGTGAGTTCGACGCCGTGACGGACTTCGACAAGACCGTCCGGAGCCCGTACGACCCGGAGCGGATGCTGCCCGTCTTCGACGGCGGCGATCACTTGCATCCGAACGACAAGGGCATGCAGGCGATGGCCGACGCGGTCGATCTGTCAGAGCTGGACTGCGACCGCACCGACGGATGAGCCGTACCGCGCGGCCGGGCGGTCACGCCAGGGACAGCAGCTCCTCGACCAGGCCGCCCACCTGGCCGGTCTCGATGAGGAAGCCGTCGTGCCCGTACGGCGACTCGATGATTCTGAGCCGGTCGGCGCCGGGGACAGCGGCGGCGAGTTCCGCCTGCTGGGCGAGGGGATAGAGCCGGTCGGAGTCGACGCCCGCGATCAGGGCCGGCATCCGGACACGCCGCAGGGCCGCGGCCACGCCGCCGCGGTCCCTGCCGACGTCGTGTCCGTTCATCGCCTCGGTGAGCACCACATAGCTGCCCGCGTCGAACCGGCGTACCAGTTTGGCGGCGTGGTGGTCGAGATAGGACTCGACCTGGTAGCGGCCGCCCCGCCAGGGGTGGCCGCCCGGCTGCGGGTGTCCGCCGAACCGGGCGCCGAGTTCCGGCTCGCTGCGGTACGTCACATGGGCGATGCGGCGCGCGATACCCAGCCCCCGGTGCGGTCCGCCGCCGGCCGGCGCGTCGTGGTAGCGGCCCTCCCGCCATGCCGGGTCCGACCGGATCGCCGCTATCTGGACGGCGCCCCAGGCGATCTGTTCCGCGGACGCGGCCGCGGGACACGCGAGCACCAGCAGCGATCCCGTACGGTCCGGCCGGCTGACGGCCCATTCGAGGGCCCGCATGCCGCCCATGGAACCGCCGATGACCGCTGCCCAGCGCGCGATGCCCAGGGCGTCGGCGAGGGCCGCCTCGGCGGCCACCTGGTCGCGCTGGGTCAGATACGGGAACGAAGAACCCCAGCGGCCCCCGCCCGGCCGCGGCGACGAGGGACCTGTGCTGCCCTGACAACCACCCAGTACGTTCGGGGCGACCACGAACCACCGTGTGGTGTCGAGCGCCCTGCCCGGCCCGACCAGGGCGTCCCACCAGCCCTGGGTGGGATGCCCCGGCCCGGCCGGCCCCGCGACATGGCTGTCTCCCGTCAGCGCGTGCAGGACCAGCACCGCGTTCGAGCCGTCGGGGGCGAGCCGCCCCCACGTCTCGTACGCGAGCCGTACACCGGGCAGCAGCCCGCCGGCCTCCAGGGGAAGCGGAGCGTCGAGCGTCACCCAGGCGCGGCGGCCCGGCGCGTCCCCCTCCTGCCAGCCGCCGGTGGCCGGAGGGAGGGGGAGCGTGGCAGGTTCGGCCGACGTGTTCAGGACGCCGCCTTGGCGGCGCGGAACCCTGCCTCCAGATCGGCCTTGAGGTCGTCGACGCTCTCCAGCCCCACCGAGAGCCGCACCAGGCCGGGCGGGGTGCCCGTCGCGGTCAGCTCTTCTTCGCCGAGCTGGCTGTGGGTGGTCGACGCCGGATGGATGATGAGGCTCCGTACGTCGCCGATGTTGGCGAGGTGGCTGAAGAGCTCGACCCCGTCCACGAACCTCTTGCCCGCCTCGACGCCGTCGCGCAGTTCGAACGCGAGCACGGCTCCGGTACCGCGCGGAAGGTAGCGGCGCCCCGCCTCGTACCAGCGGTTGGAGGGCAGTCCCGGGTAGTGGACCGCGGAGACCTCGTCGCGCTGCTCCAGCCACTGGGCGAGGGCCAGGGCGTTGGACGTGTGCCGCTCGATGCGCAGGCTGAGGGTCTCCACGCCCTGCAGCAGCAGGAACGCCGAGTGCGGCGAGAGCGCGGGGCCGATGTCGCGCAGCAGCTGGACCCGGAGCTTCGCGGCGAAGGCGCCCGGTCCCAGGTCCGGCCAGTAACGCAGCCCGTGATAGCTGGGGTCGGGGGTGTGGAAGTCGGCGAACCGCTCGGTGTGCGCGCCGAAGTCGAAGGTGCCACCGTCGACCACCACACCGCCGATGGTGGTGCCGTGCCCACCGAGGAACTTCGTCGCCGAGTGGACCACGATGTCCGCGCCGTGCTCGATGGGGCGGAGCAGATAGGGGGTCGGGACGGTGTTGTCGACGATCAGCGGCAGCCCGGCGTCGTGCGCCGCGTCGGCCACCGCCCGTACGTCGAGGACATTGCCGCGCGGGTTGCCCAGGGTCTCCGCGAACAGGGCTTTGGTGTTGGGGCGCACGGCGGCGCGCCAGGCGTCGATGTCGTCCGGATCGTCGACGAAGGACACCTCGATGCCGAAACGGGGGAGGGTGTGACGGAAGAGGTTGTAGGTCCCGCCGTAGAGCGAGGTGCTGGAGACGATGTGGTCCCCGGCGCGGGCCAGCGTGAGGATCGCGAGCGTCTCGGCGGCCTGCCCGGACGCGACCGCGACGGCCGCCGCCCCGCCCTCCAGAGCGGCGATCCGCTGCTCCAGGACGTCCTGCGTGGGGTTGTGGATCCGGGTGTAGATGTTGCCGGGCTCGGCGAGGGAGAACAGGTCCGCCGCGTGCTGGGTGTCCCTGAAGACGAACGACGTCGTCTGGTAGATCGGTACCGCGCGGGCACCGGTCGTGGGATCGGGTGCGGCGCCCGCGTGGATCTGCTTGGTCTCGAAGGACCAGGAGGCGCCGGGTTCCTGCCGGGAGATGTCCTCGGGAGTGTGTCCCGCGGTGATGGAGTCGACGGGCTGGCTCATGCTCTGGCCTCGCACGGGTTCTGTGGCGGAATCGGGGGTACGTGAATGCTTGATTACGGACCGTAGAGGCCCTCGCGCGGCCGCCGGAAGCGCGACAGGGGAATGGCCACGAACCTGAAATACCTCGGCAACACAAGGTCCGCCCGGGGGTAAACGCGCAGGCACACAGATGACGCCCGCCGCCTGGCCGGCGGCGGGCGTCATCAAGAGTGACGGCGTGTTACGGGACGATCTTCAGAAGCTTGTTGGGCGAGCCGGAGCCGGGGTTGGTCACGACCCCCGACGTGGCACCGTTCACCAGCGCCGTGGCGACCTGGGCCGGGGTCGCGGTGGGGTGGCCGGAGAGATAGACCGCCGCCGCGCCGGCCACGTGCGGTGTGGCCATCGAGGTTCCCGAGATGGTGCTGCTGGCCGTGTCCGAGGTGTTCCAGGCGCTGGTGATGGAGCTGCCGGGAGCGAAGAGGTCCACCCGCGTACCGTAGTTGGAGTAGCTGGCGCGCGCGTCGGTGCTGGTCGTCGCCCCGACGGTGATGGCTTCCGGTACCCGGGCCGGCGAGTAGTTCTGCGCGTTGGCCCCGGAGTTGCCCGCGGCTATCGCGTAGGTCACGCCGCTCCTGATGGAGTTCAGCACGGCGGCGTCCAGCGCGGGGTCGACGCCGCCGCCCAGGGACACGTTGGCGACGGAGGGCCCGCTGTGGTTCTGCGTCACCCAGTCGATGCCCGCGACCACCTGGGCCGTGGTGCCCGAGCCCGCGTTGTTGAGCACGCGTACGGCCACCACCCTGGCCTTCTTCGCCACGCCGTACGCGGTGCCCGCCGTGTTGGCCGCCACGTGGGTGCCGTGACCGTTGCCGTCCTGCGCGGTGTTGTCGTTGTCGACCGCGTCGTATCCGTAGGAGGCGCGTCCGCCGAAGTCCTGATGGGTGATGCGGACCCCGGTGTCGATGACGTACACGGTGGTTCCGCCACCGGCGCTGTCGGGATAGGTGTACTTCTGGTCCAGCGGCAGCGAGGCCTGGTCGATACGGTCCAGGCCCCACGACGGCGGGTTCGTCTGGGTGGCGAGAGCATGCACCGTACGGTCCTGGAACACCTGCTCGACGGCCGGGTCGGCGGCGAGTCTGCGCGCCTGGGCGGGCGAGAGACGGGCGGCGTAACCGTTGAGAGCGGCCGTGTAGGTCCGCTCGATCGTGCCACCGTACTCGGACACCACGCTCCGGCCGGGAGCCGAGGCGGCCTTGAGGCCGGCGGTCTTCTTCAGGGTGACGATGTAGCTGCCCTGCACGGCGTTCTCGGCGCCGGCGCCGATGACCGTGCCGACGGCGGGCGCCGCCTGGGCGGGAAAGGAGACCGCGCCGAGGGCCGCGGCGGCCGCGGCCGCGGTGATCGCCGCGGCGATCCGGGTGGTGGTGAGCGTCGATGCCATGGTGAGGGGTTCTCCTCATCGTGGTGCGCCGGGGTGCATGCGCGGGTGGGGGGCGCGTACGGGAGGTACGCGCAGGCGGCGCGGACGGGTCCGGTGACCACCTGAGAGAACCCTCGCGGAGGTCTGAGGCCCGGAACAAGGAGTTCTGACGGGCTGTCATGTGTTTGACATGGCCATGTAATGACCTTGTAGTGAAGATCGTGCGTTCACAGGCCCCCGGGCGGGCACAGGCATGCGGTATTCAGGCCGCCCGACCTCTGCGACGGCCTCTCGGACGTCCGTCTACCATGGCGACCGTGACCGTGATTGATGCCGAGGACGTCCGCCGTATCGCGCTGTCCCTTCCCCGGACGGTGGAGAAGGAGGCGTGGAGCATGCCCACGTTCCGCGTCGCGGGGAAGATGTTCATCACGGTTCCCGACGATCAGTCGTCGTTCGCCGTGCGGTGCCCCAGGCACGAGCGGACCGAGCTGATCGCGGCGGAGCCGGAGAAGTTCTGGGTGCCGCCGCACGAGGCGAGTTCCGCATGGGTCCGCGTGCGGCTGGGCGCTCTGGAGGACCTGGACGAGCTGCGGGACATCCTCGTGGACTCCTGGAAGCAGGCGGCGCCGGAGCACCTCGTGGACGCGCTCCCCACCTCGGAACCGGGTACGGGAACGGGCGCGTAGAAGCCGGCTGAGCCTCGACGGTCACGCCCCGTGGGGCGCCCGGAAGTCAGCCGGCCGTGTCTCCGGAGTCACGGACCGCGCGCGGCCCGTTGTCGAGCACGTCGAAGAAGCGCAGCAGTCCGGCGAGCCGGAGTGTTCTGTGAACCTGCGGATTATTGAGGACCAGCGCCAGCCTGCCCCCGCGTTCGCGCACCCGGCTGCGCGCCCGGCACAGGACCGAGAGCCCGCTGCAGTCGATGAAGCTCAGATACTGGAGATCGATCACCACGTCGGGCTCCGGAGCGGCGGTCAGGGAATCGAGGTACGCGGAAATGACCGGCGCGGTCAACAGGTCCATCTCTCCGCGCAGTTCCACGACGGTGGTCCGGCCCACGATTCGCTCGCGCAGGCAGCTGGGCCCCTCGTACGACATGAAAATCACCTATGAATTCGGCTGATCCGTTCTCCGGCAAGGACGTTGATCCATCCCTCGGCACGGCCGAGGACAAGGACCATCCAAACCGCTGCCGCGCGTCAGGGGGAGTGCCGACCGGCCCTGTGCGGCGGGGTCGGCCGGCCCGGGCGGGCCGGCCACATGTACTCGGCCCTGATCACTAGGCCCTGATCACTAGGCCCTGATCACTCGGCCCTGATCATTCAGCCCTGTTCCGGGACGATCGCGACCGGGCAGGAGGCGCGACGCAGTACCGCGTGATTGACGCGGCCGAGCTGAAGTCCCACCGCTCCCCGCCGCCGTGCGCCGACCACGAGCAGATCAGCGGTGGCCGCCTCGTCGAGGAGCGTCCGGTGCGCCGTGCCCCGTACGACTTTCCGCCGGAGGGCCACCTCGGGATACTCCTCCCGGACGGCACCCAGGACCCGGTCCACCCACGCGTCCGCCCGCTGCCGGCCGTCCCCCGCCCGGTCTGCGCCGGCCGACGCGGACGGCTTGCTCAGGTGAGCCGTGCGGTGCCAGGCGCGTACGGCGACCAGCTCGCAGCCCCGTGACCGCGCCTCGCGAAAGGCGAAGCGCGCGGCGGCGGCGCTCCCGGCGGAGTCCCCGACGCCGACGACTACGCGCCGGTAGGTGGCCCGCCGGTTCGGCTCCGCGCCGCGCGCCACGACCACCGGGCAGTGGGCCCGGGCGGCGACGGCCAGACTCGCGGATCCCAGGAGCAGGCCCACGATCGGGCCGTGTCCGCGCGGCCCCAGCACGAGGAGAGAGGCCTCGTGCCCTTCTCTCAGGAGCGCCGTCACCGGATCCTCGGGCCACACCTCGGTGGATACCCGCACACCGGCGGCGAGCCGGTGCGCACGGTCCTCGGCGGTGGAGACGAGGTTCTCGGCGCACACCTGCTCGAGGGGGCGGTCCCCGCCGAGTCTCGGCCGTACGCCTTCGTAGTGCTCCCACAGCGAGGCGTGGACGAGCCTCAGTGGCAGGCCGGCGCGTTCCGCCGCCGCCACCGCCCAGTCGACGGCCTGCGGGTTGCCTTCCGATCCGTCCACTCCCACGACCACGGGAAGCTCCATCGCTCCCACTGCCCTTCCGCCCATGGCGATCGTTTGTGTGCGTTCGTATGAGCGCCGGACCCGCGAGTGTGTCCCGCGCTCCCTCCAGTGTGATGGCGGGGCACGGCCCCGGCAGGTCGCTGCCCGGATACCCGCCCGGCCCGCCCGTCACCCGAAGGGGCCGAGTGGCTCATGTCGCGCGGCCACATCGGCGCACACCCTTGAGGTGTGGCTGCGGCTCGGCGGTCACGGCCATGAAGGGAGTACGGACATGAATCCCCTCGTCACCGTGGGCCTGGACGGTACCCCCGAGTCACTGTCCGCCGCCCACTGGGCCGCGCAGGAGGCGCGAGTGCGTCACGCGACCCTGCGCCTGCTGCACGCGTGGGTGCTGCTGGCGGTGGAGCCGGCGACGCACCCCTCGGAGGCCGATCAGAACTACTGGGCCGAACGGATCGTGGAAGAGGCACGCTCCGCCGTCGAGAAGCGCTACCCGGACCTGCCCATCTACGAGGACCTGGTGGCCGAGGACCCGGTGACCGCACTGCTGGCAGCCGCCGGGGAGTCGGACATGCTGGTCCTCGGTTCCCGGGACATGGCCCCCATGGCCAGCTACTTCCTCGGCGACGTCGGCCTGCACGTGGTGGCGCGGGCCGAGGCCCCCTCGGTCCTCGTACGGGCCAGGGAAGACTCCGCGCCGCTCGCGGACGACGGCGATGTGGTGGTGGCCCTGGGCTTGCGCCGGCCCAGCGACGCTCTGTTCGAGTTCGCCTTCGACAGTGCGGCCCGGCGCGGTGTCACCCTGCGGGCCGTCCACGGCAGAAGCCTCCCGGCCCCCGTGTACACCCGTGGCGGCATCGACCCCTCCCTGTCCGAGGCGGCGGCCAAGGACGCGCGGCGGGAACTCACCGACGCGCTGCGCCCGTGGCGCGAGAAGTACCCGGACGTGCGCACGGTCGACAGCGTGTGGCTGGAGAGCCCGGCGCGAGCGGTCGTCCGGGGCGCCTCGGGCGCCGGGCTGCTCGTCGTCGGCCGCCGGAAGAACCGGCCCGCGCTGTCGCCCCGGGTCGGCCACGTCCTGTCGGCGGCCGTGCACCACGCACCGTGCCCCGTGGCGGTCGTCCCGCACGAGTGATCCGTACGAGTGATCCGTACGGGGACGGGTGACCCGTACGGGGGCGCGCTGCCAGGATGCCCCGACACCGTCAGCCGCTACGGTGGAAGTGCGGCCCGGTGGTGGTCTGATGCACGCGGGCCCCGACGGAGGCACCGTGAGCGACGACGGCGACAAGCGGACCGACGGCACTCCGAGGCGGCAGGATGTCCTGCCCGAGGAGTTGCAGGCCCACCTGGACGCGGTCCAGCACGGCACCCCCGAATCGGTGCAGAGCCTCCTCGAAGCCGTCCTCTCGGTCGGCCGGGAGCTGGACCTGCCCCAGGTGCTGCGCCACATCGTGGAGGCAGCGGTGGTGCTCGTGGACGCCGAGTACGGCGCGCTGGGCGTCATCGGCGAAGGAATGACGCTCTCCCAGTTCCTGACCAGCGGCGTCAGCGAGGAGCGGGCCACCGCCATCGGACACCTGCCCGAGGGCCATGGAATCCTCGGCGAGCTCATCCGCCATCCCGAGCCGCTGCGTCTCCCGGAGCTGGGCGAGCATCCCGCGTCGTACGGGTTTCCCTCGCACCACCCGCCCATGCACTCCTTTCTCGGGGTGCCGATCAGGGTGCGCGACGAGGTGTTCGGCAACCTCTATCTCACCGAGAAACGGGGCGGTGAGGACTTCGACGACGAGGACGAGACCGTCCTGTCCACCCTCGCCGTGGCGGCCGGCGTGGCCATCGAGAACGCACGGCTGTACGAGCAGGCGCGCGACCGGCAGCGCTGGCTGGAGGCCAATGCGGAGATCGTCGCCAGCCTGCTGTCCGGGGCGGGCGAGACCCAGGTGCTACGGCTGGTCGTCGACCACGCACGCCGTATCCTCGGCGCGGACCTGGGGGCTCTGGCGCTTCCCGACGAGGACGGAGCCGTCCTGCGGGTCGCGCTCGCCGCCGGGGTCGACGCCGAGGCGCATCATGGTCTGGTGCTCCCACGGGAGGGCACGTTCGTCGGCGCGGCCCTGTGCGCTCGAAAGCCACTCATCAGTCTCGACGTCCAGCACGACCCGAGAATCACCGCAGGACCCCCGAGGTGGAGCGGTCTGGGGCCCGCCGTCGCGGTCCCGATGGTCGCCAGCGACGAGGTACGCGGCGTGCTGCTGCTGGCCCGGGTCGACCGGAGGGCGCCGTTCACCCAGGCCGAGACGGCTCCGCTGCTTGCGTTCGCCGGGCAGGCGGCGCTCGCCATGGAACTCGCCGAGCGACGGAGCTCCGCGGAACAGCTCACCCTGCTGGAGGACCGTGACCGGATCGCGCGTGACCTGCACGATCTGGCCATCCAGCGGCTGTTCGCGACGGGCATGACCCTGCAGAGCACCGTGCGGTTCGTGGAGCATCCGGCGGCGCACGAGCGGCTGCTGCGCGCCGTGGACGACCTCGACGAGACCATCAAAATCATCCGGTCGACGATCTTCGGGCTGCGCGCCCGCGACGCGGGCCGTTCGGGCCACGGGCTGCGGATGCGCATCACCGGGGCGGTGGAGCAGGCCGTACGCCCCCTCGGCTTCACCCCGTCGCTGCGTATGGAGGGACTCATCGACACCGATGTTCCGGCGGTGATCGCCGAACATGTCGTCGCCGCCCTGGGAGAGGCGCTGAGCAATGTCGTACGGCACGCGCGGGCCACCTCGGCAGATGTGTCCCTCGTGGTCCGCGGCGGCAGACTGACGCTGACCGTCTCGGACAACGGCGTCGGTATCGCACCGGGCGGCCGCAGAAGCGGTCTGGACAACCTCGCCGGGCGAGCGGAGAGCCTGGGCGGCGGGATGACGGTCGAAGCGCCCGACCGCGGCGGCACCCGCCTCGAATGGACGGTTCCGGTCAGTCCCGGCTGAACCGGGCCGACCACGGGCACGGGCCGACCGCGAACACGGGCCGACCGTGGACACGGCTCGGGCACGGTGCCGGCGTCCGGTGGCGCTTCAGCGGGATCCGTGGCCGGGGTCACCGAGGTGCGTGGCGGCCTGGGTGGCGAGGACAGCGGCCTGGATGCGCCGCTCCACGCCGAGCTTGGCCAGCAGGCGCGAGATGTGGTTCTTGACCGTCTTCTCGGAGAGGTAGAGCCGCTTGCCGATCTGACGGTTGGTCAGCCCCTCCCCGACCAGGGCGAGGACCTCCCGCTCACGGGGAGACAGTCCGGACAGCGTGTCCGGCTCCGGCTCCTTCTCGGCGTCCTCGCCGCGCAGACTGCTCATCAGACGGGTCGTGGTCGCCGGATCGAGCATGGACTGACCGGACGCGACCGTGCGCACGGCGGCCACCAGGTCCGACCCCTTGATCTCCTTCAGTACGTACCCGGCCGCGCCGGCCATGATCGCGTCGAGCAGCGCGTCGTCGTCGTCGAACGAGGTGAGCATCAGGCAGGCCAGACCGGGCATCCGCGAGCGCAGTTCCCGGCAGACCGTGATCCCGTCGCCGTCCGGCAGCCGTACGTCGAGAATGGCGACGTCCGGCCGCAGAGCCGGGCCACGGGCCAGGGCATGGCCGATCGTGCCCGCGTCACCCACCACCTCGATGTCCGCCTCCGCGTCGAGCAGATCCTGCACCCCACGCCGGACGACCTCATGATCGTCCAGCAGGAACACCCGGATCGGCTTCTGCGGCGAGAAGCCCCGTACCACGTCCATGTCGATCCTCCGCGCTGTCGTGGATCCGCACCCACCCATCGTGGCCCTGCCCCCGGGGGCACACCAGGGGCCGAATGGACCCATGCCCCCGTCCGACCGGCGCCTGCCCCGCGGCGGGCCGCAGCCCTGTGCCGACGCGCCGCTGTCCTGCGCCGCGCAGACGGGCAGGGGCACGGTGGGAAGCCGGCATCAGCCGGGTACGAGCACCGCGGCGCCGTTCACCCGGTCCGCCGCCAGGTCGGCGAGCGCCCGGTCGGCCCGGCTCAGCGGGTACGGGCTGACCGTGACCCGGATACCGATGCGCGCGGCCAGGGCCAGGAACTCGCGTCCGTCCTCACGGGTGTTGGAGGTGACGCTGCGCAGATTGCGTTCCTGGAAGAGATGGCGCTGGTAGTTCAGCGCGGGAATGTCGGAGAGATGGATACCGGCGATCGATAGCGTGCCCGACCGGTCCAGGGCCTCCAGCGCCACCGGCACCAGATCGCCCACCGGAGCGAACAGGATGGCCGAGTCCAGGGGCTCCGGGGGAGGGTCGTAGGCGTCGCCCGCCGAGGCGGCGCCGAGTTCCATGGCGAGCTCACGCGCCCGCTCCGACCGCGTCAGCACATGGACGGTGGCGCCCTCGGCCAGCGCCACCTGGGCGGCCAGATGGGCCGAGGCGCCGAAGCCGTAGAGTCCCAGCCGCCCGCCCGCCGGCAGCGCGCTGCGGCGCAGCGACCGGTAACCGATGATCCCGGCGCACAGGAGCGGCGCCAGCAGGGCGGCGTCCCGGTCCTCCGGCAGCCGGTACGCGAAAGCCTCCGGAATCACGGCCAGCTCCGCGAAGCCGCCGTCCGCGTCCCACCCCGTGTACGTGGACCGGGGACAGAGGTTCTCCCGCCCCGTCGTGCAGTACCGGCAGGTGCCGCAGGTGCCGCGCAGCCAGGCCCCACCGGCCCGGTCGCCGGTACGGAACAGGGTGACCCCGTCGCCCACGGCGGCCACCCGGCCGACGATCTCGTGCCCGGGAAAGGCCGACGGGCGGTGGGGCGCGAGATCCCCCTCGGCCAGATGCAGATCCGTGCGGCACACACCACAGGCTTCCACCCGCACCAGCAGTTCCCCAGGACCGAGCGCCGGCACCCGCCGTCGGGTGACCACCAAGGGCCCGGTACCCATCGGCCCGGGCGTCTCGACGGCCCAGCCGCTCTGTGTCTCCGTGGCCTGGGTGGAGTGCGCCATACGTCCACCCTGCGGCCGGCCGGCAGCCCCGGCAACCCGCCCCGGCCGGACCCCACGGCCGGTGGCGGCCGGGGCTCACACGCCGAGTGCCGCCTTCATGACATTCCGCGCGATCGGTGCGCCGAGCCTGCCGCCGGAGATGTCCGCGCGGGAGATGTCCATGTCGGTCGGGTCGATGAAGACCGCGACCGCGACCGAGGCGCCGTCGGCCTTCTCGCCGTAGGAGACGAACCAGCCGTACGGTACTTCCTTGTCGACATCCACGCCGCGCTGCGCGGTACCGGTCTTGCCGCCGACCGTGATGCCGTCGATCAGCGCACGCTGCGCGCTGCCTTTCTCGGCGGTGAACTCCATCATCTCCCGCACCTTCCTGGCGGTGTCTTCGGAGACGGCCCGGCTCTTGAGCCGGGGCTCGTGCTCTTCGATCGAGGAGAGGTCAGGGCCGACCAGCTCGTCGACGATGTAGGGCTGCATCAGCTTGCCGTCGTTGGCGAGAGCGGCGGTCACCATGGCCATCTGCATCGGTGTGCTGGTGAGGCTGCCCTGTCCCATGCCGGTCAGCGCTGTCCCCGGCCGGTCGAGCTTGTCGGGGTAGAGGCTCTTGGTCGCGAGCATGTCCCCGAAGTCCTCGGAGTAGACATCGGCGTTGAACCCGAACTTCTCCGCGGTTTCGCGCATCTTGTCCGCGCCCACCTTGGACGCGGCGTCGAGGAAGACGTTGTTGCAGGAGTACTGCATGGCCGTCTTGAGTGAGGCCTTGTCACACACCGCGTCGCCGGCCTCGCTGCTGATCGTGTTCCTGGAGAGCGGCAGGGGGTACGGGGAAGGGGCGCCGGACGAGGCGTTGATGTCGCTGACCACGCCGTGCTCCAGGGCCGCGGCCGCCGTGAGGATCTTGAAGGTGGAGCCGGGCGGATAGGTCTCCCGCAGCGCCCGGTTCGCCAGCGGCTTGCCCTTGTCGGAGTCGAGCGCCTTGAACCTGTCGCCCTCCTTGAACGTCATTCCGGCGAAGACGGAAGGGTCGTAGGAGGGGGCGGACGCGAGAGCGAGCACCTTGCCGCTGCGCGGGTCGAGGGCGACGACCGCGCCTCTGGCGCCGAGGTCGGTCAGCCCCTTGTACGCGGCCTCCTGCGCCTTCGGGTCGATCGTGGTGATCACATCGCCGCCGCGCGGCGTCTCGCCGGTGAGGATGTCCCCGGCGCGCTGGAAGGCGAACCGGTCGTCCCGGCCGCTGAGCACGTCGTCGTAGGTCTTCTCCAGCAGCGACATACCTTGGGCCTGGGAGGCGTACCCGGTGACAGGCGCGTACATCGCGCCCTGCCTGAAGGTCCGTTTGTACGCGAAGTCAGCGCCGGAGACCTCCCGCGAGCCGGTGACCGGCCGTCCCCCCACGATGATGTCGCCGCGCGGCTGGGCGAATTGAGCGATCCGCACCCGCAGATTGTTCTCGTCGTTGGCGAGGGTCTCACTCTGGACGAACTGAACCCAGTTCGCCCGCAGCAACAGGGCCAGCATCAGCACCCCGCAGAAGACGGCCACGTGTCTCAACGGCCTGTTCATCGCTTCCCCGCTCCCCATGCCGGCGCACATGTCCCCATAACGATCTTCGAGTGTGTAAGACGAGGCTCAGCGGGCTTCGGTTGCGGAACGCGTCACCCGCTGGTCTCAACCCCCTTCGGCGGCAGGACCATTGGGCACACCGAAGCCGTTCGCGCGCCCGCGCGCGGTGCTTGTATATTCCGAGCTCGCCCACGTCCGCACCTAGGCCGTGTCCTCGTCAGTGGGCCCCAGTGCCAAGAAGCCACGGAGGAACGAGACATGAGTGCCCGTACGGGGGAGTGGGATGACGAGAGATCGTCGCGCAACGGGTGCACCGGGTGTCTCGCGCTGCCCTTCGTTATGGCTCATCGGGTGTTCCGGCCCAGCAGGCCCGACCGGATCAGAGACAGCGGGATCGAGCGGGCACAGATCGCCCGCACCGCCATCGGCATCGTGGCGACGCTCTGGATGATCTTCGCTTATCCGCTGCGGGAGTCGGCTGTGGATGTCGTCGGGGGCAAGTTCACCGAGGTCTTCCTCAGCACCGGGATCCTGCTGATCGCGGGCCCCCTCGCCCTGGCCGCGTTCGTGCTGTCCGCCCGCCCGCCGGTCCGGGCGCTCTACCGGCGACGGCTGACCGGGCCGCTGCGCGGTTTCGCCGCACTCTTCGGCTGCGCGGGGCTTCTGTTCCTGGTGACGAGCGGCGCCTTCTCGCAGATCGGCGCCGCCGCGCCGGTGGCCCTGCTCGGCACCCTGCTCGGGCTGTTCGCGGCGCTGTTCGCGCTGCCGTTCGGCATCACGGCGGCGGTGCTCTCGGTGCACTACGTCTTCCGCACGGCCGATGTGCACGAGGTGCTGCCCCCGTTGATATCGCCCCTCCTCGTCTGGTCGATGTTCGCCTTCCAGATCTTCGACAGCCCGCCGGTCGCCGCACCGGCCGTGGTCCGTGCGCTGTTTCTCATCGGCCCCCCGCTGTCCGTCACCCTGCTCTCGGTCTGGGAACTCCGGCGGCTGCGGATGCGCTTCGGTATCACCCTGGGCCGGGCTCTGCTCCGGCATCTGCCGGGGTGATCGGCAGACGTACCTGGAACCGCGTGTGGCCCGGCTGTGTCTCCACCCGGATGTCGCCCCGGTGCTTCCTGACGACGATGCGGTACGAGATGTCCAGGCCGAGGCCGGTACCGTCGCCCACCGACTTGGTCGTGAAGAAGGGTTCGAAGATCCGCGGCCTGACCTCCGCCGGGATGCCGGTCCCGGTGTCGGCCACCTCCACCAGCAGCCAGTCGCCCTCCCTGCTGGTGCTCAGGGTGAGTGTGCCCTTGCCCGACATGGCGTCCACCGCGTTGTCGATCAGGTTGGTCCACACCTGGTTGAGCTCGGCGCCGAACGCCGGGATCGACGGCAGACCGCGGTCGTACTCCTTGACCACCTTGACCTCCGGGGGAATCTTCGCCCGCAGCATGGTCAGAGTGGCGTCGAGCAGCGCGTGTATATCCACGGTCTGATGGGGTGCCCGGTCCAGCTGGGAGTACTGCTTGGCCGCCCCGACCAGATTGGAGACCCGGGTCGCGGCATCGTCGATCTCTCCCATCAGGAGTTCGGTGTCGATGGCGTAGGCGAGCCAGCGCACCGCCGAGTCCAGATGCTCCTCGCCGACCGTTTCGGCGACCGTGGCCAGCCACGGCACACCCACCCCTCCCGACACCAGGACCGGTGTGAGATCCCAGGCGTTCACCACCCCATGGTCATCGAGCCAGTCGCTGAGTTCGTCCTCCGCGTCGGAGGCGGTCAGCGCGGGCAGGGGGGAGGCCGCGGCGGCCTGCTTGACCGCCGCGTCCTGCAGCTCCACCAGACCGCGCAGCCGGGTGCCGTCCAGTCGGCCGTCGGCGATCAGGGCGAGCTTGTGGCGCATACCGGCCACCCGCTCGCGCAGCGCCTCGGTGGCTCTCACCGCTGCCGCGGCGGGGTTGTTGAGCTCATGGGTGAGACCGGCGGACAGCGCCCCGAGCGCGACCAGCCGCTCCCGTTCGCCCATGATCGTGTCCGCCGCCCGCGTGCCGAAGAACAGGCCTTCCAGCAGATGCAGCGCCATCGGGAACCAGGTGCGCACCGCTGTGGCGAACTCGTCGGCCGGCACCACGAAGAACTCCGCGTCGCTGACGGCCCCCATGGTGTTCGGATACACCTGGTCCACGCGGTCGCCCAGATATGCCTGCGTCGACCCGCCGTAGGCGCCGCGCTGATCGGTCCTGGTGACCTCGATGTCGTCGCCGTGCAACCGTCGGCTGAGCGTCACCGCACCACTCAGCAGCACGAAGAAGCAGGTGGCCGGCTCACCCTCGCGGTAGACGGCGCTTCCACCGGCCCGCTGCTCGACCCTGCCCCGCTCCGCCAGCCATCCCAGCTGGCTGTCATCGAGCGCCTCGAACAGGAACAACGTACGTATCTGCGCCGGCGTCAAACGATTCGAAGCGGTCACTGTGACTCCAAGTAGCGGTGGACCAGCGCGATGGCCATGGCGCCGTCGCCGACGGCCGAGGCCACACGTTTGAGAGAGGTGGCGCGGACATCGCCGGCCGCGAAGACCCCGGGCACGCTGGACTCCAGGTGGTACGGATCGCGTGGCAGCGGCCAGTTGACCGGCCGCTGTCCGTCGCTGACCAGGTCGGGGCCGGTGAGCACGAACCCGAGCGCGTCGCGCGCGACCACCCCGTCCAGCCATTCCGTACGCGGCTCGGCGCCGATGAAGATGAACAGCCAGGAGGTGGTGACCGTGTCCAGCGCCCCCGACCTGGCGTCCCGCAGCGTCAGCTGCTGCAGGTGACCGTCGCCCTTCCCCTCGACCACTTCGGTCCAGGGATGGACAATGATGTTGTCGATTCCGTTGATCTGCTCGACCAGGTAGCTGGACATCGACCGGCCCAGGTCGGCGCCCCTGATCAGCATGTGCACGCGCCCGGCGTAGCGGGAGAAGTACACGGCCGCCTGCCCGGCCGAGTTGGCGCCGCCCACCATGTACACCTCGTCGCCCGAGCAGGTGGGCGCCTCGGTGACGGCGGAGCCGTAGAACACACCGGCGCCCGTGAACTCGACCAGGCTGGCCGCCGCCAGCCTGCGGTACGAGACCCCGGTGGCCAGGACCACCGTATGGGCCGTGATCGCGGCGCCCTCACCGAACCGCAACACCCTGCCGGAGCCGACCGCCTCCAGGGCCACGACCTCCCGGGTGCTGAGGATCTCGGCGCCGAACTTCAGCGCCTGGCGGCGGGCCCGGTCGGTCAGCTGTGAGCCGGAGACACCGTCGGGGAACCCGAGATAGTTTTCGATCCGGCTGCTCTGTCCCGCCTGCCCGCCGGTGGCCTCGCGCTCCACCAGAACCGTACGCAGGCCCTCGGACGCGCCGTACACGGCCGCGCCGAGCCCGGCCGGCCCGCCCCCGACCACCGCGAGGTCGTAGAAGTCCGAGGTGGGTACGGTACTCAGGCCGACCCGCGCGGCGAGCTCCCCGTCACCGGGCGCCACCAGAGAGGTGCCGTCGGCGGTGACGACCAAGGGCACGTCGGCGGCGGTGACACCGGCGGCGGTCAGCAGGCGGGCGCCCTCCGGCTCGTCGGCCTGCAGCCACCGGTAGGGCACCAGGTTGCGGGCGAGGAAGTCGCGCACGGCGAAGGACGGAGCCGACCAGCGGTGCCCCACCACCCGGGTCTCCGTGGAGACCGGGTCCGGGGTGGCGACCCATACGTCCAGCAGCGAGTCGATCACCGGGTAGAGGTGCTCCTCCGGAGGGTTCCACGGCTTGAGGAGATAGTGGTCGAGATCGACGACGTTGATCGCCTCGATGGCGGCGCTGGTATCCGCGTACGCCGTCAGCAGCACCCGCCGGGCGAGCGGGAAGAGGTCCATCGCCTCCTCGAGGAATTCGAGGCCGTTCATCTGCGGCATCCGGTAGTCGGCGAGCATGACCGCGAGCCGTTCACCGCGCAGCTTGATCTCGCGCAGCGCCTCCAGCGCCTCGGCTCCGGAGACGGCGCGGACGACCCGGTACCGGTCGCCGTACCGGCGCCGGATGTCGCGGGCGACCGCCCGGGAAACCGCCGGATCGTCGTCGACAGTCAAGATCGTCGGATTCGCCATGACACCACCATCGCCTGAGGACGAAACAACCCTCCGGGAAGATTCACCCGCTCGGCGGAGGGGAGCGGCGGCCTTTACCGGCGGGCCGTTCAGCGCTCCCGCCCGGGAGGCCGGCTCCTGCTCCGGAGACCGGCGGATCATGTGGAAGGGGCCTCAGACCCCCAGTGTACGAGCGCACCGGGAATCACCCGGCGGCGAGCGGGATCTTGAGGGCGGTGGTGCCGCTCAGGTCCAGCCAGACCTCGGAGGGTCCGCGTACCAGGCGGAGTATCACGTGGTCGCAGCGCGGGCAGCGCGCCACCAGCCCGGGCGCGTGCGTGTACACACGCAGCTCCGCCACCGGTCCGGTGAGCCCGCAGGCCGCGCAGGTCCCGGTCGCCGCCGTGATGTCGGTCGCGAAGATCTCACGGAACGAGCCCGCCAGCACATTGCCGTCCTGGAATTCCGCCGTCCGGATGGGGTCCATGTCAGCCTCCTACGCGGGACCGAAGCGTTCGGTCCTTATCCGGGCGGGATCGTGGCCCTGTGCCACGAGGAGTTCCGCGGCCCGTTCGACGAATCCGGTCGGGCCGCAGACGAAGGACGCCGGTTCGAACTCGGCGGGCCAGCCGAGGGCGGCCAGCTCACCGGCGGCCAGCCGGCCCGGCCGCCGGTCCGAGTCCTCGGGCGCCGACCGGGTGTACAGGTAAGTCACTTCCAGCCCCGCGTCCCCGGACCCGGCGCAGTCCAGTTCCGGTACGTAATATCGGCCTCCGGGAGCGCGAACCGAGTACAACAGGCGGAACGGGACGCGGCTGCCCAGGCTGCGGCGCGTGCGGATCATGGACATCAGCGGGACGACGCCCGAACCGCCTCCCAGCAGCAGTACCGGAGAAGGGTCGGCCGGCTCCCAGACGAAATAGCCGCCCACCGGGCCGCGTAGTTCGAGGGGCTCGCCGACTTCCAGTACGTCGGTGAGATACGGGGACACCTCCCCGTCCGCCAGCCGCTGCACCGTCAGCTCGATGCGGTTGCCGTCCTCTGCGGAGGCCAGCGAGTAGCTCCGCTGGGTGCTGTAGCCGTCCTCCGCCGTCAGGCGTACGTCCACATGCTGGCCCGCGGAATGACCGGGCCAGGAGGGCACGTCGAGGACGAGTGTCCAGGCACTCCCGGTCTCCTCACGGCGTTCCACGAGCGTCGACGCCTGCCGGAGCAGGCGGCCGGTCAGTCGCCTTGATATCGCTGTTCGCGCCACGGGTCACCGTATTCGTGATAGCCGATGGTCTCCCAGAAGCCCAGCTCATCGGTGGACATGAGCTGGATGCCCGCCACCCACTTCGCCGACTTCCACAAGTACAGGTGCGGGACCAGCAGGCGGGCGGGCCCGCCGTGCTCGGCCGGCAGATCCTCACCGTCGTAGCGGTAGGCGATCCACGCCTGGCCGTCGAGCAGATCCTCCAGCGGCAGGTTGGTGGTGTAGCCGCCGAAGCTGTGGACCATGGCGTAGTCGCCGTCGCGGTCGATGCCGGCGAACAGGGTGTCCAGCGACACCCCTTCCCATTCGGTGCCGAGCTTCGACCACTTGGTCACACAGTGGAGGTCGACCGTCGGCCGTTCGCTGGGCAGGTCGAGCAGCTCCTGCCACGACCAGCGGTGCCGGGCCCCCTCAGCCGTGGTGATCGTGAAGCTCCAGGTCTCCGGCGGAACCCGCGGGGTGGGCCCGGCGGAGAGCACGGGGAAGTCATGTACGAGGTACTGGCCCGGCGGCAGCGTCACCTCCGTCGAGCGACGGCCGTGGAAGCCACGCGACACGATTCCCATGGAATCCCTCCTCGCCGGTCCGCCCTCCGCTTCACAGCGGCCAGGGGTCCTCGGCCGGCCATGCCCGGGCATGGCCGGAGGGGCCGCTCACCTGGGCGAGCCGCTGTGCTCCTGTGTCCCATTGTGGCGGCGCCGGCCGCAAAGCACCTGTCGGCAGCTCTTCTGAGCTGGCGTTCCGGGCGCCCGCTGATCCGCCAGCGGCTTCGGCCCGGCTGGGGAATACTCGACAAGGACCGCAGTCATCAACCGTCACCCGCGAGGCCGTTTACCGGCCCGTCACTCCGCGAGGCCGTCCCCCGGCGTCGACACGGACCTCCCTCCGCAGAACCACCGGTCACAGCTCGGACGAGACACTCGTCCGGACAGGAGGACCACGCTCATGACCACTGCACTACGCGCGCTCCGGCCGGCGTGGGCGAGCCGGCTGAATCTGGCGGAGTGGTTCAGGGCGCACGATCGCGGGCTGGCCGCGACCCGCCGCGGCGCACGCACAGCGATCGTCATGCCGGCGGTGTTCGCCTTTTCCAGCGAGGTGATCGGTAACCCGGTGGTGGCGACATTCGCCGCCTTCGGCGCGTTCTCCATGCTGCTCCTGTTCGGCCTCAGCGGGCCGATGAGCTACCGGCTGCGCGCCCAGGCCGCCCTCGCCGCGGTGGGAGCCGTGTTCATCTGCCTCGGCACCGTGGTCTCGCAGGTGACCTGGCTGGCCGCCCTGACCATGGCCGTCGTCGCCTTCGCCGTGCTCTTCTCGGGAGTCGTCAGCTCGGTCCTGGCCGGCGCGACGACCTCGCTGCTGCTGGCGTTCATCCTGCCCGTCGCCACGCCGGCGCCCCTGTCGGCGCTGCCGGAACGCCTGGCCGGCTGGGGCATAGCCACGGCCGCGTCCCTCGCGGCGGTCGCGCTGCTGTGGCCGCCGCCTGTCCGCGACCCCCTCAGCGAAGCCGCCTCGACCGCGAGCCGGGCGCTCGCCGCACAACTGCGCTCGGACGTGGCCTGGGTTCTCGGCGGCCGGGGCGCGCCGACGTACGACGAGAACCGCGCGACGGCCGAGCAGGGCGCGGCGGCGGTCGCCGAGCTGCGTCGCGGCTTCCTCGCCACCCCCTACCGACCGACCGGACTGACCACCAGCGCACGCGCCATCGTCCGCCTCGTGGACGAGCTGACCTGGCTCAACGCCATCGTCGTCCACAGCATGGCGCACCCCGACGGCGGGCCGGTCAGCCGCAGCGCCTGCGCGGTGCGGGCAGCGGTGGCCACCGTACTGGAGCAAGGAGCGGACCTGCTCGATACACGGCGGGGCGATCCCACCACCCTGCGCGCCGGGGTCGCCCATCTGCACGCGGCGCTGAAAGTCATGGTGCGAGAGGCCACCACCAGCCTGCCGGTGTACCGCTCCGCCGTGACACGGAGCAGCGCCGGGCCCGCGCGGGGACAGGACAGCGAGTTCCTCACCTCGCTCGACCCGTCCTTCCGCGCCCAGGAGATGAGCTTCGCGGTCTCACAGATCGCGGCGAACGTGGACCTCGCCGCGGCCGCCGAACGGCGCAGCTGGCCGGACCGGCTGCTCGGCCGCGATCCACGGGGGCTTCCCCCCGGGCTCTCGGCCGCCCACGAGCGCGCCACCGCGCACGTGGAGGCGCACTCGGTCTGGCTGCACAACAGCATACGGGGAGCGATCGGACTCGCACTGGCCGTCGCCACGGCCCATCTGACGGGCGTCGACCACTCGTTCTGGGTGGTGCTCGGCACCCTCTCCGTACTCCGCTCCAACGCACTGAACACCGGCCAGAACGCGCTGCGGGGACTGCTCGGCACCGTCGTCGGCTCCGTCATCGGTGGCGCCCTGGTGGTACTCATCGGCACGAACACCGACGTCCTGTGGTTCCTGCTGCCCGTGGCGATCCTGATCGCCGGCATCGCCCCCGCCATCGTGTCCTTCGCCGCCGGGCAGGCCGCGTTCACCCTGACCCTCGTGATCCTCTACAACGTCGTCCAGCCGGCCGGCTGGCACCTGGGCCTGGTGCGGGTGGAGGACATCGCCCTCGGTTGCGCGGTGAGCCTGGTGGTGGGGCTCTTCATCTGGCCGCGCGGAGCGGCCGCGGCGATGGGGAAGGCGCTCGCCGAGGCGTACCACGACAGCGCCCAATACCTGGCGGGCGCCGTGGAGTTCGCCCTCGGTGGCCGCAACACGGCGTCGGCGGACCCCTCGATGCCGCTCGGCGAAGCCACGCGCGCGGCGGCAGCGGCGAGCCGACTGGACGACACCTTCCGCAGCTATCTCGCGGAACGCGGCGCGAAACCCCTGCCGCTGGCAGAGATGACCGCCCTGGTGACCGGAGTCGCCGGGCTGCGCCTGGCGGCCGACGCCGTTCTCGATCTGTGGCAGCGCGCCGAGGGCCGAGCGCAGGGAGACCGCGCCGGCGCCCGCAGGGAGCTGCTGGACAGCGTGGAGAGCGTCTCCGGCTGGTACGTCGAGCTCGCCTCCAGCCTCGAAGGCCTGCGCGGCGTCCCCGAGCCCCTCCAGCACGACAAGGCAGCCGACGGGCGCCTGGTCGAGACGGTGCGCCAGGACCTGCGTGACGACCGCGGCCGGACCAGCGCCACCGCCGTGCGCATCATCTGGACGGGCGACCACTTGGACGCCGTCCGCAGGCTCCAGGCCGGCGTGGCGACAGCGGCCCGAGCGGCCGCGCGCCCGGTGCCCCTCATGACGCCGAAGACCTGAACTCCGGCGCGAGGCCCACGCACTTCAGGCCCGCGTCTCCAGCCTTCCGCGGTTCTGCAGGATGTAGAGGGCGGCCAGGGACGGCGCGATGAGGACCGCGGCCGCGCCCGCGACACTCGCCAGCACCCACAACGTGGGCGTCGGCGCGGCCGCTTCGGCGATACGGAGATGAGTGCCCAGCAGGAACGGGTACTGGGCCACACCCCAGCCGCACACCACCGTCGCCACCGCCAGGGCGGCCAGCATGCGCAGGGCGACGGGTCTCTTGCTCCTCAGCAGCAGAAGGCTGATCGCTCCGCTCAGCGCAGAAACGATGAGCAGCGGGAGGCCACGCTGACTCAACTGGCTGAACAAACGCGGGGAGTCGGCGTGCAGGACGAAGATCCCGGCCAGGCTGACCACACCGGTGACGGCGCCCGCGAGCAGCGCGCGGTGACGGAACCACGCCTCGAGCGGCGGGCTCTGGTTCTGTCGGGCGGAGACGGTCAGATACACCGCGGCGAGGTACGCGCACACCAATACCGCCAGCGCTCCGCCGAGGACGGATGTCGGGTTGTTCCAGCTGCTCACCGGGTCGCCGTTGCCGCCGGCGGGAACCCGCCCGGACGCGATGGCCCCGGCCACGCTGCCGAAGCAGTAGGGGGTGAGGACGGAGGACACCGCGAACGTCGCGCCGTAGATGCGCTGTTCGGGGGTGCGCATGGATGCCTTGCGGAAGGCGAAGCCGGCGCCCCGCAGGACGATTCCCAGCGCGGCGAGGCCCAACGGAATGTAGAGCGTGGTGGTGATGGCCACGAACGCGGTGGGGAAAGCGCTCCACAGCATGACGAGGCAGTAGATCAGCCAGGTGTGGTTGGCCTCCCAGACGGGGCCGATCGACACATCGATCAGATGACGCGGCTTGCTGCCGCGCGCCGCGCCGCCGGCGGTCAGGTCCCAGAAACCGGCGCCGAAGTCGGCCCCGCCGAAGAGCGCGTAGGCGATGACTCCGATGAACAGCAGGACCGAGATGGCATCGCTCATGTCCGCCGGCCCTCTCCCGTGTGCGCGTCGGTCAGCGGCCGGTCCGGACCGTACGGGACGTCAACTCCCTCGTCGCTTCCCTCTCCTCCGGTTCTCCATCGCCGCGTCATGGACCGCAGGGTCAGCACGGCGGCGGTTCCCACCGCGAGGTAGATGGCCAGCGCCGCGGCGAAGAACGGCCAGAGATTGCCCTGGGTCGTCACGGCGTCCTTGGTCAGCAGCAGGCCGACGACGGTCCACGGCTGCCGCCCGACCTCGGTGACCACCCAGCCGCTTTCCAGGCACACTACGGCGACGATCCCGCTCAGGGCGGCGCAGCCCAGGAACCACCGGTTGGTGGGCACTTCCCGTCGGCGCCACCACAGCCACGCGAACCACACGACGAGGAGAAGCAGGAGCGTCGCCGTTCCCACCATGACGTCGAACGCGAGGTGGACGACACTCACCGTCGCGTCCTCGGGGCGTACCGCGGGGGAGATCGCGTCGAGTCCGCGGATCTGAGTGGAGGGACTGAACGCGGCGAGCAGCGAGGCCAGGTCCGGGATCTGGAGGCCGTAGCGCACTTTGCCGTCGATCAGTACTCCGCCGAGCGTCTCGGGAACATGGCTCTCGGTGGTGGGAAGCAGTTCGAGGGCGGCGAACTTCGCCGGTTCGTTCTGGAAGACCTGGCGGGCGACGACGTCACCGACGTAGACCTGGACGGGCAGGGTGACGGCGGCCACGGTGAAGCCGATGAGGAACCCGAGCCGGTGATAGTGGTCGCGACGTCCCTTCAGCATTCCGACGGCGTAGACACCGGCCACCGTGAAGCCGGCGACGATATAGGCGGCGAGCAGCATGTGGACGCTCTCGAACCAGAAGGCGCCGTTGAAGAACACCTCGGCCGGACGGACCTCCACGACATGGCCGTCACGCATGGTGATGCCGCCCGGCTGGTTCATCCAGCTGTTCGCCGCGACCACAGCGGCCGTGCCGCCCATGCTCGCCACGACCACGGGTACGCCTGTCCAGAAGTGCACCCAGGGAGGGAGCCGCTTCCAGCCGTAGATATAGATCGAGACGAAGATCGCTTCCAGAAAGAAGAAGATGCCTTCGATCGCGAAGGGGAATCCGAAGGCGGCGCCGTAGGTACCCATCAACCCCGGCCACAGGATGCCGAGTTCGAAGCTCAGTACGGTGCCGGTCACCGCTCCTACGGCCACCAGGACGGCAGCGACCTTCGACCAGCGCTGCGCGAGCAGCAGGGCCTGCTCGTCGCCGTGCCGCAGACCGCGGTAGTTGGCGATGAGCATGAGAGCGGTGAGTGCCACCCCGAACGGCACGAGAATGATGTGAAAGCCCAGAGTGAAGGCCATTTGCTCCCGGGCGGGCAGCAACTGCGGCGGGTCGTCGGCCGAGGCCACAGCCCGAAGCAGAATCCCGGCAGCGTGAGCGGAGGATGGCATTCCCGCATCCTTCATGTGCCGGTGGGCGCGGTGCCCCGGCGACACGGAGCGGCGACGAGCGACACCCGTTCAGGCGATCAGGAACGGGGCCCCGTCGTAGTTGAGCTGTTCGGGTGACTTTCCGTCAGCATCGTTGTGGTGGTGTCACTCCCATGGGTTACTGAATGCATCCGAACCGGTGGGTCGCCCATCCCTTTCCCGGGAGCTCGGCAGTCGATCCATCCGTTTGTGCCTTCCCGGTAGGAAGGGCTTCAACGGCTGGGCCGCTGCACCGCGGCGAGCGATCCTGGGAAGTTGGGCGTACCGGCCGACGTGCACTGTGGACGTCGGCCGGTATACGGCCCGCCCTCACCGAGGACGCGATCCCCTCGCGCCCCACCGCGCTTGTGGCGGCAGGTCACTCGACGTATCCGCCGGCGCCCGGCACATCTCAGTCACCCACCCCCGCGTGACGCGGGTGGGCACCGCCTGCCCGGCAGGCGGCGGTCCGGGAGCCGAGCCGGTCAGCTCAAGCTGCCCGCACGGTTGGTGGGTTGAGGGTCGCGATCGGTTCAGAGGTCGTGCCGGTGCTGGTTCGGCGTCCATATCTCTTCGCAGGAGGTTTCCTCATGTCTGTGCCCGTAGCTTCCACTATCGCGTCCGCGGGTCTGCCGCTGGCGTTCCCCGTGGTGCCGCCGGTGCTCGTTGCCGGCGTGCCTGCCTTCGGTCCCACCTCCGGAGGCAACAAGGTTCTGCTTCTCGGTCTCGGTCTCAGTCCCGCCACCGGTGTTTCCTTCGGTGGCACACCGGCCACGATCGTCTCCCAGGACCTGTTCGGGTTCATCACGGTGGTCACCGCCCCGGCGCACGCGGCGGGAACGGTATCGGTGACGCTCACCACTGCGACCGGTACGAGTAACGCGGTGAGCTACACGTACATCGCCGCCCCGTTGCCCCCGACGGCCGCCAGTATCACCCCGGTGAGCGGCCCGGTCGCGGGTGGCACGCCGTTCACCATCACAGGGACGGGCCTGAGCAACGCCGCCGTGCTCTTCGGCGCGCTGCCTGCCACCGGTGTCGTGGTCAACGGCGCGGGTACGTCGCTGACAGGCGTCACCCCTCCCGGTGTCGCGGGCAACGCCACGGTCACCGTCATCACGCCCCTCGGCACCGCCAGTGTGCCCGGCGGGTACACGTACGTCGCCGCGGCGCCCACCGCGACCGCGATCATCCCCGCCACCGGCCTGGCCGCCGGCGGCACCCCGTTCGTGATCACGGGGTCCGGTCTGAGCGGCGCCACCGTCACGGTCGGCGGCGTCCCGGCCACGGGCGTGGTGGTCGACCCCACCGGGACGGTGCTGTTCGGCATCACCCCGGCCGGAGCCGCCGGGAACGTCCCGGTCGTCGTCACCACCCCGGCCGGCAACGCCGCCGTTCCGGGTGGATACACCTTCGTCTAACCCTCGATGTCACCGCCGCCCGCCCCCGGGCCACCAACCTCCCGGGCTACCCCCACGGTGACATGGTGCCGGCCTCCCGGAATCCCCCGGGAGGCCGGCACCGCTTCGCGCGCACCGAGGCGTTCGCCGCGATGGCAGCGGGGGAGTGGCACGATGTGGCGCTCCGGGAAGCGCTCCGACCTCGCTCCGGCCATTCAGCGCGCTGAGCTGGCTACGTAGGTTGCAAGCGGGAGCACTTGTCGGTGGATTCCAGCAGCACCGGCGTGGCGATGCCGCTGGTGATCACGCGTGCGGAAAGAGGTCGGGCTGTGTCAGCATGACGTCATGCTGATCCGAAAGGCCGATGCCGCGTAGGCGTCCGAAGGCCGTCCGTGCTGAGCGATGGCGGCCACGCAGGAATATTGCACTTCGCCGGGTTCGGGGTGTTTCCGCGCAGACGCGTGCAGCGGTCCGCCGTGTTGAAGACGAGCGGCTATGGCCCAACGCTGTCGCTGACGCGTTGTCCCGCTTTGAGTGGATGTTCAAGCAGCCGGGCCGTTATCTGTACGCGTCCCAGGTCTGGCAACCCGGCTTGGAGGTCGAGTACGCCCGCGATGACCTTGAGGAGGTCATGCTTCACCTCCCTCGCGGCGCCCGACGGGACCTGGGCCGACTGGTGGATCGCATCGATGACGAGTTCGAGCGTCGCACGCTGCCGGACCCTGGTCCCCCTAGCGAACAGACCGTGGGTGGCTGGTGGTGGTCAAGAATCCGGGAGCGCTGAGGCTGTTGGCGGATAGGACATCTGCTCGCGCGAGGCCGCCTCGGCGAGTTCGGGGAACTGGGCGCGGATGGTGGGCAGCCGCAGCATCCGGCATGCCTGGTCGATGGCCGCGTTGGCGGCCTGCTTGGTGAGTCCTCGTTGGTGGGGGAGGGCCATGGTGCTCTCTTTCAGGTGGTGGGGCGGTTGGGCCGGCGGTGTCGCAGCAGCTGGTCGTAGTGAGCCGCCGAGGGCAGCGGCCGGCTGTCGGACGGCAGGTGGGCCAGACGCCGTACGGTCAAAGACGTCCCCTTCGCGCAGTCAGCCGCAGGCGGTTCCGGCTCGATCGGTCCGCGGTGTCGGCTTCGGCCGCCTTGCGAGCCCAGCGCGACCGTGTCTGCCGTCAGAGCGCCGGCTCGCAGTGCGGCCGCGAGACCGACGACCAGGTGCTCGTGGGGCAGGTGGCGGCTCAGCAGCTGGACCTCGATCAGCGCGCGGGTGCCGTCGCGCTCGCCGTGGGCCTTGCGGGCCGCCGCCCACCAGGCGTCGTGGACCGGGGCGAACCTGCCCGCGGAGCGGGCCTGGTCGAGTGCGGTCGCCCCGGGCAGAGCTCCGGGCTTGCGGACCAGTGCTTCCAGGTAGTGGTCCAGGGCGAGACGGGTGCCGCCCTTGGCGATCAGCCGCTCATGGCGGGCGACTTCGTCCCGACCGTCGTAGACGATCAGCTCGGAGGCGTGCAGAATCGCCGGGACGGTCCGGCCGATGAACCGCACCGGCACCGAGTAGCAGTTGGTGCGGACGCTGATCTGGCTGTAGCGGTCGACGCGCAACGTGAACAGCCGGCCGGCGTCGAACGGCTCGCCCGGCAGCGGCGCCAACAGGGGTTGCTCGGCTGCGAAGTACTCGCCGATCGTGCGCGGGCGCGAGCGGATGCGGCGGGCATCGTCCTGCTCGTCCCACCGATCGATCATCGCGTTCAGTTGGGCCAGGGTGGCCACTTCGGGAACGGGGACGAGGTGGTTGCGACGGAACCAGCCGATCTGCCCCTCAACCCCTCCCTTCTCGTGGGCGCAGCATGTGGTGTCGCCCTTCGCTTACGACCTGGTGCACGATAGCCAGCGGGCTCCCGGCGTCATGCGACTCCGCCTCCGGCGTTGTCGTCAGTCGACGACGCTCCGCGTCGCCTCCCTCCTCCGCCTTGGATGCGAAGCCGCATGACGCCGCTCGCTGATCCACTGGCTATCGTGCACCAGGTCGTTACTGCCAGAGCCAGCGGGCGAAGGTAAGGAAGCCCAGTATCCAGACGGCGAAGAGCCCCAACACCAGCAAGGCCACGCCGACACAGGCGAGACGATCGGTGAACGCGTTCCTGATATCTTCCGGCTCGCCGTCGAGGGCGGAGGACAAGGTGTTCCAGTCGACCGGCCGGCCGAGATGGTCTGAGCCGGCTTCCCGCACGGCTGCCAGCTGTTGGGCTGCGAATGCGGTAGGGGCGAGAGATTCAGGCAGGCGCCATGCCAGAGCCAGCATTCGTCGATGCGGTGCGGAGTACCGCTCTTCGAAAGCGGACGTCTCCGCAGGATCCCGATCTGCTTCGAGGTACATCCAGCGCCCGGCTTCCGCCGTTTCGCCGTACAGCCGGTACACCTCGGCCAGGCGACGCCGCACCAACAGGTCCTGGGGGTAGGAGGACACGAGACCGCGCAGGCGCTGCCGGGCCATGGGGATCCGCCCTGCGGCAAGGTCCGCGTCCACGCGCGCAAGGGTATCGATGAGCGTCATGGGTGCATGATCACCGATGGAAGGAGCTGTCTGCTCGTCATTTAGCGCACCGGCCCCCCGCAGTCGGTATTCCTGCGGGCCATTCGATCGCGGCAGCCTGTCTCACTTCTCTCGCACCCCAGGGCGGCCGCACGGTTGCTTTCAGCGGGGCATCGCCCGTGGGGCCAGCAGCCATGAACCTCGCATGATCGGCTCATGGCATGGACGCAACCCCAACTCGCCATCACCCTGCCCCTGGTCCTGCTCGCCGTCGTGGCGGCCGGGTGCGCCGATCCGGCGGACGACCCCCGCGCTGGCGGTCCGGGACCGCCGCCCGCCTCGGCCGTGTCGAAGGGCGACTGTCCGCCTCCCGAGGAGCGGCGGGCGACGCCGTCCCCCTGCATCAGGCTCGACTGGAACGACCGGGTGGCGGAGAACCACGGGTACCGCAAGCAGATGCCGATCACCGAAGAGCAGAGGAAGAGTGACCTGTCTGCCGGCAGTGGGCGGACACTGACGGACCGACAAACAGCCACCGGGCAGCCCCCGGCGCCGGTGGCGTGCGCGGCGGCTCCGGTGGGGCCGGTCGTAAAGGATCATGACGATGGTCGCAAGAAACTGACGAATGGCTGTAGTTGAGTCGCAGGGATACGAAAACAGCTCGCAGGCATCTTGTGGAACGGGGCGCGCCGGTCCTACTGTCACCTCACCCCCACGGCGTCCGCTCCGCCGAGCGTCCCACGCGTTCCTCCTCCCCAAGAGAATCGAGCTTTAGATGTCGTGGAGCTTCAAAGGTGCCGCGGTGATCGTCGCCACGGCGGTCGGTCTCGGCGTGCTGAGCACCGGAACGGCCCTCGCCCGGCCGGACGTCGGCCGCGCTGCCGCGGGCCCTGTGGTGACGCGCGCCGCGCTCGACCCCTCCCTCGTCGCCGGGCGCGGCGCCGATGTCGGCTTCGCCGAGCAGGAGGCGGAGAACGCCACGACGAACGGCGCCGTCATCGGGCCGGACCGGGCCGCGTACACGCTGCCCTCGGAGGCCTCGGGGCGTACGGCAGTCAAGCTCACGCCCACGGAGTACGTCGAGTTCACGCTGCCCGCCGCGGCCAACGCGATCACCGTGCGCTACAGCATCCCGGACGCGCCCGAGGGCGGCGGCATCACCGCGCCCCTCGATGTCACGGTCAACGGCAAGAGCCGTAAGACCATGACGCTCACCTCGCAGTACGCCTGGCTGTACAACCAGTATCCGTTCTCGAACGACCCGAACGCGGACCTGCTGCACTCCGACTGGTGGATCACCGAGTGCTCCTGCGTGCCGGACGCCACCACGCCGGCCCCGGTGATCGCCAAGCCGTTCCGCCCGAGCCACTTCTACGACGAGCAGCGCCTGCTGCTCGGCACGACGTACCGCGCGGGCGACACGGTACGGCTGACGGTGCCCGCCGGGAGCAAGGCGGCGTGGACCGTGGTCGACCTGCTCGACTCGCAGCTCGTGGGCGCGCCGCACGTGCGGCTGGTCGCGGCGAACGCGGTGCTGTTCGGCGCGGACCCGACCGGGCGGCGTGACTCGGCGGACGCGCTGGACCGGGCCATCGCCTACGCGAAGCGCAAGCACCTCAAGGTCTATATTCCGCCGGGCACTTACCAGGTGAACCGCCACATCATCGTGGACGACGTCACGATCGAGGGCGCGGGCAACTGGTACACGATCATCAAGGGCCGCGAGGTCGCCCTCGCCGAGCCGGCCCCCGACGGCTCCGTACACACCGGTGTCGGCTTCTACGGCAAGGACGCGGCGGACGGCGGCAGTAAGAACGTGCACCTGTCCGGCTTCGCGATCGAGGGCGACGTACGCGAGCGTGTCGACACCGACCAGGTGAACGGCATCGGCGGCGCGATGAGCGACTCGACCATCGACGGGCTGCACATCCGGCACACCAAGGTCGGCCTGTGGTTCGACGGCCCGATGTCGAATGTCCGGGTCACCAACAGCATCATCGTCGACCAGATCGCGGACGCGCTCAACTTCCATACGGGCGTGACGAATTCGGTCGTGTCGAACAACTTCGTCCGCAACACGGGCGACGACGGACTCGCCATGTGGTCCGAGAAGACCGCCAACGCCAACAACACGTTCGACCACAACACGGTGCAGTCGCCGGTCCTCGCGAACGGCATCGCCCTCTACGGCGGCACGGACAACACCGTCTCGGGCAACCTGGTCGCCGACCCGGTCCGCGAGGGCAGCGCCATCCACGTCGGCGCGCGTTTCGGCGCCGAGGCGTTCGCGGGGAAGCTGCGAATCACCGACAACACCACGGTCCGCGCCGGAACGCTCGAGCTGAACTGGAACATCGGCCTCGGGGCCATCTGGTTCTACGCCCTCGACAAGGACATCGACGCGGACGTCCGGGTGACCGGCGACCGCTACCTCGACAGCACGTACAACGCGATCATGCTGGTCAGCGAGTACGCGGTGAAGGATCTGTACGCGATCAACGGCGTCCGTTTCAAGGACGTCAAGGTCGACGGCACGGGTACGTCGGTGGTCAGCGCCCGCGTCGCGGGGTCGGCGTCCTTCGAGAACGTGGACGCGCGCAACGTCGGCGCGGTCGGCGTCAACAACTGCGGCTCCTTCAACTTCACGCCCTCGGGTTCGGAGTTCGCGCTCACCGACCTCGGCTCCAACGAAGGGGGCAGGGGCACGGAGTCCTGGCTCGCGCCGTGGCTCCTGCCGAACACCATCACCTGTGACGACCGCCCGCCGGTCGTCACGCCCCCGGCGCCGTCCGCCTGGTGACATAGCGTCAGCCGACTGGCCGGAGGACGACCGGCGCCATCACGACCCGCTCGGGGTCTCTGGTCCCTCATACATTCTCTGACTAGAGTCAGAGAATGGATGAGGTGCAGGTCGACCAGGTGCGGCGGTTCAACCGCACCGTCACCGAACGCGTGGGCGTGCTCCATGACCACTACCTGGGCCTCGACCGGCCCATCGGCGAGGCCCGGCTGCTCTGGGAGATCGGCGAGCAGGGCGAGGACGTGCGGCGGGTGCGCGAGCGCCTCGGGCTCGACTCCGGATACGTCAGCCGGCTGTTGCGCTCCCTGGAAGCCGACGGCCTGGTGACGGTGGAGCCGCTGCCCCGGGACAGACGGGTGCGCACCGTCCGGCTCACCGACGCGGGCCGCGCGGAGCGCGCCGTGCTCGATGGCCGCAGCGACGAGCTGGCCGGCTCCCTGCTGGAGCCGCTCAATACCGCCCAGCGGGCCCGGCTGGTCGCCGCCATGGCCGAGGTCGACCGGCTGCTGACCGCTGCGACGGTCACGCTGACCGTCATCGACCCGGACCACCCCGACGCCCAGCACTGTCTGCGGTCCTACTCCACCGAGGTGCGGGAGCGCTTCGAGACCGGCTTCGACCCGGCGCGGAGCCTGCTGCCCGACGCGGGCGAACTCCGTCCGCCGCACGGCCTGTTCCTGGTCGCCCGGCTGCACGGCGAGCCCGTCGGCTGCGCCGGTCTGAAGCTACCGCCGGGCGCCCCGGCCGAGATCAAGCGCATGTGGGTGGCGCCCCACGCTCGCGGCGTCGGCCTCGGCCGCCGGTTACTGGGCGAGCTGGAGAAGCAGGCTGTCCGGCGCGGCTGCGACGTACTCCGCCTGGACACCAACAAGGCCCTCAGCGCCGCGATCGGCCTGTACCACTCCTACGGCTTCCAGGAGGTTGCCGCCTTCAACGACGAACCGTACGCCCACCACTGGTTCGAGAAGCGAATCACCCCGGCGTCGCCGGGTGGCGAGGACGGCCACAGCTCCTCGTACGGCCCCGAGTAGGGTCACCCCGTCGTTGGCGTACGAGTAGAGCGGGCCGGTCAGTGAATCTGGGCATCATCGGGCAGGCGGCCGGGCTGTTCGCCGTCACCAACATCGACGACATCCTGATTCTGGCGCTGTTCTTCGCCCAGGGGGCCGAGCACCGCGGCTCCGCACGCAAGATCGTGCTCGGTCAGTACCTCGGCTTCGCCGCGATCCTGGCCGTCGCCGCGGCCGCCGCGTTCGGCGCCACGTTCCTGCCCGAGTCGGCCGTCCCGTACCTCGGTCTGCTGCCGCTCGCCCTGGGCCTCAAGGCCGCCTGGCAGGCGTGGAGGAACCACCGGGGCAGCGAGGACGACAACGGCGCCGAGGCCAGAGAGGGTGGGCCGAGCCCGCTGGAGGTCGCCGCGGTCACCTTCGCCAACGGCGGCGACAACATCGGCGTCTACGTCCCGGTGTTCGCCACCGCCGGCGTCGGCGGGATGGCCGTGTACGCCGTGGTGTTCCTCGTCCTCGTCGCCGTGTGGTGCTTCGCGGGCCGGTTCTTCGCCACCCGCCCGGTCATCGCCAAGGCGCTCAGCCGCTGGGGCCACATCCTGCTCCCCGCCGTCCTGATCGCCATCGGTCTGCTCATCCTCATCGAAGGTGGAGCCTTCGGACTCTGAGCCGACTTCACCAGCCGTTCATATCATGCTATAGGCCAATAGTGGTGATATCGTCATAGGCTGCGGCGCACGGCCCGGAGGGGCCCCACGGGCTCTCGAAGGCGTGGGTGGGACCGAACCGCCCCGAATCCGGCTGACCACGCTCCGTGCGTGCATTGCGCCTCTCAACGCCGATTTCAGCCGATTTCATCTCAGCCGATTTCAATGGAGTGGGCCATGGCGACACAAACGCGTTCTCACCCGCGTGCGGCGGACACCGCCACGCACTTCAGGACCGCGATGATTCAAGGGGTGGAAGTCTTCTATCGTGAGGCCGGCCCTGAGGACGCACCGGTAGTGGTCCTCCTTCACGGCTTCCCCACCTCGTCGCGGATGTACCGAAATCTGATTCCGTATCTTTCCGACGCTTACCGCGTCATCGCGCCGGACTATCCCGGATTCGGGCACAGTGGAAAGCCGGACCGGTCGGACTTCACCTACAACTTCGACCACATCGCCGACGTGATCGACGGATTGCTCGATTATCTGGGTGTCAAGCGGTTCGCTGTCTACATGATGGATTTCGGGGGATCGATCGGATGGCGCCTGGCGGTCAAGCACCCGGAACGCATCAGTGCCATCGTCCTCCAGAACGCACCCCTCTACCGCGAGGGAGGCAACCCCGACGGGTTCTGGCACGACCTCATTCCGTACTGGAAGGACGGCACGGCTCAGCACCGTGACGCCGCCCGTTCCTATGTGACACCGGAGTGCACGAAGGATCAGTACCTCGACGGGGTCGCCGATCCTTCACTGATCGACCCGGATTGCTGGCTGACCGACCAGGCACTTCTGGATCGTCCCGGGGTGGACGAGATCATGCTCGACCTCCTGTACGACATCTCCAAGCAGGAAGTCGTCTTCGAGGCGGCCAAGGAGTTCCTCCGCACGAATCAGCCCCCCGCGCTGATCGCCACGGGTGCCAACGACGGTGTGTTTCCCGAATCCAACCAGCGTCTTTTCCTGGACGACCTTCCCCATGCGGAATTCCACGCGCTAGACACGGGACACTTCGCGCTGGAGGACAAGAGCGCCGAGATCGGTGATCTGATGCGGGAATTCCTGGACAGGAAGCTCGCTGAGTAACGACTGAGAAGCGGACAGCGCCGAGGCGGCCGCGGCTATGCGCCCCCTGCGAGGGAACAGCGCAAGCCGAGTGCGCTGTCCAGACGTACGGCGGCCAGCAGGTTCGTGTTCAGCTCCGTGCTCCAGTCGTCCTCGCCCAGCACGCCGGGGCAGTCCCTTCCGCCACGGCGCGCTGGCTACCCTTGCGAAATGACGATGTACGAGACCGTCCATGTGAGTGTTGACGCGATGATCGAGGACCTCAGGAGGCTCGTCGAAATCGAGTCTCCATCGCGTGATCTCGACGCCTTGAGGGTATCGGCCAATGCTGTCGCCGCTCTCATCGAGAGCCGCCTGGGCGGGCAGGCCATCCTCGTTGAGAGCGAAGCCGGGCCGCACGTCCACTGGTCCGCCGGCGGCGATCCCAAAGTGCTGATCCTCGGTCACCACGACACGGTGTTTCCGCTCGGAACCCTTGAACGCCGCCCGTTCATGGTCGAGGACGGGCAGGCAACCGGCCCCGGGGTCTTCGACATGCTGGGCGGTCTAGTGCAGGGCATTCATGGCCTGGCGACGCTCGATGACCGGTCAGGCGTCGAGATCTTGGTGACCGCCGACGAAGAGGTTGGCTCCCGCTCCTCTCGAGCTCTCATCGAAGAACGAGCCCTTGCCTGCGGCGCGGTGCTCGTACTCGAGGGCGCGGCGGATGGCGGGGCCCTGAAGACCGGCCGTAAAGGCTGTGGCACGTTCCAAGTCTCCATCGCGGGCCGGGCGTCGCACGCGGGCCTTGAGCCCGCGGCCGGGGTCAACGCCCTGATCGAAGCGGCACACCACGTACTGGATATCGCGGCGCTCGGTCGACCGGATATGGGCACGACTGTTACCCCGACCGTGGCGTCCGCAGGAACCCTGGACAACGTTGTTCCCGCACAGGCCACCGTCATCGTCGACGTACGGGTCGAGTCGGCAGCCGAGAAGGAACGAATCGAGTCCGCGTTCGCAGCACTGGCCCCGCATCTCGATGGGGCGGAGATCGCGGTTCAGGGAGCTGTCAGCCGGCCCCCGATGCCGGAGTCGGCGTCGGCAGAGCTCTTTGCGGTGGCAAAGCGGCTGCTTCCTGGCCTCGAAGGCAAGGCAGTCGGCGGCGGAAGCGACGGCAACTTCACGGCCGCACTGGGGGTGCCAACGCTGGACGGCCTCGGAGCAGTCGGGGGCGGTGCCCACGCCGACCACGAGTACCTGGTGATCGAAGCCATGGCTGAGCGGGCGAACCTTGTCGCCGGACTGGTGAAGGCGATTCAAAACGCATAGGCGAACGAGGTCGACCGTCGTACTCACCGCGGCGCTCTGCGCAGTCGTGGACGGCATGAACTGCGGGGATCCCGCACCGCCGACACCCCGGCAAGCGCCGCCGCAGCCGCCGTGATGCCGATACGGACACACGCTCCCCCCTGGCTCAGGCGCAACGAAGCCCTGGGGACTGCACCGGCCGGATGGACCGCCTCCGAGGTGGGGAGCGTAAACGCGCGGACAGTCGAGTCAGGGGAGGGGCAGAACATGGGAACGGTGCTGTTAGCGGTGTCAGCCGCCGTGGCCGGGGTGGTCGTCGTCGGGGGATTGGTGCGTGCCGGTCGTCGTGAGGCGCGGGCGGAGCGGGCGCGGCTGGTGGAGCAGGGCCGGGTCCAGGCCCTCCGGTCCATGGAGGCGGTCTGGCTGCTGGGACACCGCGAGTTCGAGGAGTACGTCGCGGAGTTGTGCCGCAGGGACGGTTGCACCGACGTGAAGCGCGTGGGCGGTGCCAACGACCTGGGCGCCGATGTGACGGGACGACTGCTGGACGGCCGGAAGATCGTGGTGCAGTGCAAGCGGTACGCGAAGCACCGTACGGTCGGCAGCCCGGATCTCCAGAGGTTCAACGGCACCGCCCGCGATGAGCACGGAGCGGACGTTCCCCTCTTCGTGGCATCGTGCACGTTCACCAAGCAGGCCCGAGCTTTCGCGGCCCGGCACCGCCTGGTGCTCATCGATGTCGACCTGCTCGGGTTCTGGAACAGCGGTACGGCCCTGACGGCGCTTCTCGATCTGGACATCGGCCGGTCCGGAACCAACCGCAGGCTGACCCCGGACACGTGAGCGTCGGCCATGACCGTGTCCTCTCAGCGGCCGGCGTCCGGACTCGACCCGGATCAGGGCGCCTGCGCCTCCAGGTGGTACGTCGTGTCGACCCAGAAGCCGCTCGTGGACCTGGCCTTGATCTCCAGTACGTACTGGCCCGGAGTGAGCGGCGCGATCCCGCCCCAGATCCCCCAGGCGAAGCGGCGGGTCAGCCCCGTCCGGAACGGCGCGGAAAGCTCCTGCAGCGTCAACGGAATGCCGTTGAGCAAGGCCGTGGCCTCCGCCACCGCCAAGGACTGGGGGACCTTCGAGTACGACCTGGTGTGCTGCATGTTGAGAACGGGGAAGAAGACCGGCTGGTCAGAGGGGACCGCACAGCGCCGCACCACGCGGCCGCCGTAGGTGCCGGCGAGGAACCAGAGGTCGTTCGGCTGGTTCCAGGCGGCGTGCTCGCCTGTCACGTCACGGACCGGGCTGCGGCCCTCAGGGGCGGACAGAGCCCACTTCCACCACCGGCCCGCGAGTACCCCGCCCTCCTTGTCGCTCAGCTTCCACGTGCTGTCGATCGATTCCGTACCGCTCATGACGCCCTCCCGCACACTGCCCCTGACCTGGGGCCAGTCTTGAACAAGCGGACAGACACTACCCCGCGCGGGTCAAGGACGTGACGCCGGTCGCACCCGGCGGACGGATGCCCCGGTGGGGCTGGCGGGAGGGCTCAGTAGGTGCAGTCGTTCCAGTGGGGATCGTCCCAGCGGTCGGCCTCGGCGAGCCCGAGCAGCCGTACGTGATGGAGCAGCTCCTCCGAGGCACCGTGGGCGCGAAGGCGGGCGGGGGCGTGGCGGGCCAGCCAGACCGCCAACTCGGTGCGCATGGCGGCCTCCTCGTCCTCGTCGCGCCAGCTCGTCCAGGGGAGCTGCTCCTCGCCCCGCAGGTCGTACTCCCACTGGGTCACCGCTTCCATCAGGTGCTGGTCGGCCACCGTGTGCGCAGTGGTTTCCCAGGTGCCGAGCCAGGGAGCGAGCGTGGCGGTGGCTTCGGCGCACAGTGCGAGGACCAGGTACACGGGTACGGCAGGGCCGGGATCGGCCAGGGTGTGGGCCCACCAGGCGTGCAGAAATTCCTGGACCGCGGCGGCTTCTTCGGCCGTCCCCTGCTCCCACCGCCCGCGAGCGATAGCCCGCCCGGCTTCCTCGATGTCGAAGTCGTCGACCAGGCCACCGACGAGGGCGGCAGCGAACTGAGGCAGGATCCGGCGTATCACGGAGGGGCTGTCCGCCCAGTCCGACGCCTGCCAGGTCCGGCGCAGAAGGTCGGGATCCAGCTCCACGTCCGGCACCTTCAGCAGCGCGAGTTCCTCCGCGCTGCCCCAGTGGCACTCGCAGTTGCGTTCGTCGGGGCGGGCGGTCATCCCTCGGAAGGTGGCATCCAGGCGTTCCAGGGCCGCGTCGAGCCGACGCTGTACGGGCATCCGGCCGAAATCCTTCATCAGCGGTGTCCTCGGGGGACTCCGGGCAGTGATGCCACCCGAAGATCACAACCTTACCGGCCCCGCGACGAATGCGGGGGCGCGGCGTGGAGGAGTACGGACACTTCGGATCGGACTGAGTACTGCTCGGTCGGAGAAAATGCGATGCGTGCCGACGGCAAGCCCGTCAAACTCACGGGCATGACTGCGAAGATCACGCGCCTCAACCCGGAGCAGTTGCATGAGACGCCCGGCTATCACCACATCACCGTGGTGGAGGCCGGCCGGACGGCCTACTTGGCGGGGCAGTGCCCGCTCGATCGGAGCGGTTCCCTCATCGGATCCGGATCCCTCGAGGTGCAAATCGACCAGGTCGCGGCGAACGCGCTCACGGCCCTGACAGCGGTGGGTGCCCAGCCGGAACACGTGGTGCGCTCGGTGATCTACGTGCGGAGCGACGACACCGATGTCCTGGGTATCGCATGGCGTCGGCTCACCGACTCAGTCATCGGACCGGCGTTCACCACCGCCAGCACGCTTCTGGGCGTTGCGCAGCTGGGCTTCACTGGACAGCTCGTTGAGGTGGACCTCACCGTGGCGCTACCCGACTGAGCCAAGCCATCAGACGGCGACAGCGGATCGGCGTCCAGAACGACGCCCCGCGCGCCGGGGAGCGGGATCCTCCAGGTGGACGGCGCCGTGGGACAGGACGACCATGGGGGAGACGGCCAGCGGCAACGAAGGCGGCACGTCGCCGTGCGCGCAGGGCGATGGGCCACGGCTGGGGCCAAGGACTCCAACGGGCATCCGAAGCTGTGGAGGAAGAACCATGGTGACGACGAAAACCGGACGGGGAGCCGAGGCGTGGCCGCGGTTGCGGGTCGCTGACTGGACCGAGACGCGCGACACACTGCACATGTGGACGCAGATCGTCGGGAAGGTCCGGCTGGCACATGCTCCGCTGCTCAATCATTGGTGGCAGGTGACGCTCTACGTCAGCCCACGGGGATTGACCACCTCCACCATCCCCTACGACGCCGGCGCCTTCGACATGGAGTTCGACTTCATCGACCACACACTGCGCCTGCGCACCAGTGAAGGCGGCGCGCGCAGCATCGGGTTGGAGTCCATGCCGGTGGCCGACTTCCACGCCCGTGTCCTACGGGCCCTGGACGAACTGGACGTCCCCACCACGATCCAGGGACATCCGAATGAGGTCGAGCCGGCGATCCCGTTCGCAGAGGACTTCCAGCACCACACGTACGATCCGCATGCCGCGCACCTGTTCTGGCGCCAGCTTCTCCATGCGAACCGGGCGTTGGGCGAGTTCCGCAGCTACTTCGTCGGCAAGGTCAGTCCGGTCCATTTGTTCTGGGGTGCCATGGACCTGGCCTGTACCCGCTTCTCCGGACGCGGTTCCCCCCGCCACCCCGGAGGCGCGCCGAACTGCGGTGACTGGGTCATGGAGGAGGGCTACTCACGCGAGCTGAGCAGTTGCGGGTTCTGGCCCGGCGGCGGTGACGAGGGGGCCTTCTACGCCTACGCCTACCCTGAACCTGACGGATTCGCCGACAGCCCTGTCACCCCCGCCGAGGCGTTCTACAGCCAGGAGAACGGCCAGTTTCTCCTGCCGTACGAGGCAGTACGTACCGCCGCCGACCCCGATCGAACGCTCTCCGGCTTCCTGCACACCACCTACGAGGCCGCCGCCGTGCGCGGCGGATGGGACCGTACGTCGCTGGAGGAGGATCCGGCCCGCTGGAGCGGGCACCGGTAGAAGCCACCGAAGCCCCCACGGCAGCGTCCGCCACTGTACGACTCACCCCGTCGTCCGGCTTCGCGCCCGCAGGAGCAGGGCAACCGTGACGGACCCGCACACCATGTGGGCCCGATGTGTCGTTCGCTCACGGCCTGGCCGGTGGTGGGAAGAAAACCGCTCACCGCCTCGACCGTAGGATTGATGGAATGAATATCCATCCCGTCTCCTTCGGGCACCCCGACGTCGTCAAGCTCAACGGTCGGGTGCAGCTTGAATACGCTGAGCGATACGGGGACGAGGGCGACGTCACGCCCCTCGACCCGGCTATGTTCGAGCCGCCGCAGGGCCTGTACCTGGTCGTCTACGACGATCAGGGCACCCCGGTCGCCACCGGCGGCTGGCGCAGCCAGGACGAGAACATCCACGGGTACACAGACGGTGACGCGGAGATCAAGCGCATGTACGTGATCCCGGAGGCGCGCGGCCGCGGCCTGTCCCGGCTGGTGCTGGCCGCCCTGGAGGACGACGCCCGTGCCGCGGGCCGCACCCGGATGGTCCTGGAGACCGGCACCGAACAGCCGGAGGCCATCTCCCTCTACTCATCCAGCGGCTACGAGCCCTGCGTCAAGTTCGGCCACTACCGCTTCCACGAGCTCAGCCGCTGCTACGCCAAGCCGCTGGCCGCCGGGCAGCAGAGCGGGGCTCCCACCGCGATCAGCGAGCGAAAGACGGCGACGGTGGACTCGCACCGGTAGTACGCGTGACGCAGCAGCCAGGGCGTGTGCCTGCGATCTTGGGTTCGACGGTCGGGTCCGTCCTGGCGGCCATTTAGGATCCGTCCATGATCGCTGACCTGCAGTGTGTGGTGTTGGACTGCTCTGATCCGGCGGAACTCGCCCGGTTCTACCAGTCGCTACTCGGTGGGACCGTCAATCAGCAGGATCGGCGGTGGGCACTGAGCGACGGCTGGTCGACACTGCACACGCCGTCCGGTCTCGTCCTCGCCTTCCAGCGGGCGGCGGACTATCGGCCGCCGTTGTGGCCCGACCCTGCCCGCCCCCAACAGTTCCATCTGGACTTCGGTGTCGCGGATTTGGATCGAGCCCAAGAGCAGGTGCTGATCCAAGGGGCGACGGTATTGGACGACGGTTCCGACGGACGGAGCTGGCGTATCTACGCCGACCCGGCAGGACACCCGTTCTGCCTGGTCCGGCACTGAGGCAAGATCACGGTCGGAGCCAGAATGAGGAGGGCTACGGCGGTGACGGTGCCGTCAGCCGTCGGACGGTGAACGCCTCCGCCAGCGCCGCCGGTACGACCATGCCACGGCGTCCGTGCCCGCCTGCTGCAGCAGCTCGAAGCCGTACGCGCCGAAATCGCCAGGCGCGGGCTTCACGGCCCCGGCCCTGGGTCCGGCTTCACGGCCTTGGCGATTCCGGCGCGGGCGGCTTCGAGCTGGGCGGCGAAGGCTATGCCGAGGAACAGCGCGACACCGGTCAGGTTGGCCCACAGCAGCAACGCGACAAAAGCCGTCAGGGGTCCGTACACGGCGCCGAAGGAGCCGCTCTTGGCGACGTAGAGAGCGAGTAGCCACGTGGCCGCGACCCACAGCACCAGATGGACCGCCGAGCCGAACGCGAGCCAGGTGTACCCCGGTTGGTCCCGGCGAGGAGCCCAGCGGAAGATCACCGCCGAGGCGATCCAGGCGAGAGCCATACCCACCGGTAGCTGAAGCACGTCCCACCAGCCGTTGGTGTCACGGGACCAGTCGAAGGCCTCCACCACCGACTCTCCCACGGCCTCGCCCGCGACGAGCACCAGAAATCCCAGGACCATGGGCATACCGGCCGCCACGGCGAGCAGCAGGGACCGGCCGTACTTCCTGAGGAACGGCCGGTCGCGTTCGATGCCGTAGATGCGGTTGGCGCCTCGTTCGACCTGCGCCATCGCCGAGGCCAGATTGAGGAGGGCGAAAGCCAGCCCCAGCCACATGGCGACGGCGCTCCATGCGCCGGAACCGGCACTGCGCCGCGTCCTGGCCAGAGCGTCCTGGACCAGGTCCGCGCTGGCGCCCGGCACGATCCGGCCAAGAGTGAGCTCGGTGATCCGCCCCAGGCTCTCCGTGTGCACGGTGGTGGCCACGCCGACCAAGGCAATGGTGAACGGCACCATACCCAGCACCACTTGGAACCCGAGGGAGCGTGCGCTGGTGAAGCCGTCGGCGTAACGGAACCGGGAGAACGCGTCCATGAGCAGGCGGCGACCTCCGTACCGTCGCAGCGCGGCCAGCGCCTCGTCCCCGGAGAGCTCGTCCCCGATCATGTCCCGGGTCTGCGGGACGTGCACAGCGGTTCCCATGAGGTGCGTCTCCTCGCGTCGTTCGCCCGGCGGCAGCGCGGCCGCCCGCCGGGAACACGGCCCGCCCTACCTTCTCCCCGGGCGCGCGGGATTCAGCCGCCCAGAACCCAAGAGATGGTCTGGCGCTGAGCGTGTCGTGCATCATGGCCAGCTTTATCAAGCAGTAGTGAAGTCGCTTGCCGATGGGTTTGGGAGGCGCCCCGTTCCACGGACCGGGGATGTGGATGAGGTCGGGAGGCACCGGAACCGTACGGCGAACATCAGCGTCCATCCGGGCGTCCGCAAGATCATGAACGCTGATGGAGGACCTCGCGCATGACTGGAACAGCCCCCCGTTACGTCTACCTCGCCCGGCACGGCGAGGCTTCGCCGGACGAGAGCAGCTTGACGGACAACGGCCGCCGTCAGGCGGTACTGCTTGGTGAACGGCTTCAGCGCAGCCCTCTCTCAGCGATCTATCACGGCCCACTCCCGCGAGCGGAGCAGACCGCACGGCTGATCTGCGACCAGCTCGACGACGTTCCCTTGCAGCCTTCGGAACTGACCGGCGACTACATCCCCTACGTGCCGCAAAGAGAAGAGCTGCCTTCGGAGCCGGCCGACGCCATGCTCGGCCGCCTGGCCCAGTTCCCGGCCGAGGAGCGCGAAAATGGTCCGGAGCTGGCTCGGAAAGCTCTCGCACAGTTCACCGGACCAGTTGGCGGTGACGAACCGCGCCACGAGCTGATCGTGACCCACAACTTCCTCATCGGCTGGCTCGTCCGGGACGCCCTCGACGCACCGAAGTGGCGCTGGATGGGCCTCAACCACGCCAACGCCGCGCTGACCGTCATCCGGTACGCGCCCGGCCGACCCGCTTCCGTCCTCTTCTACAACGACATGCGGCACCTTCCCGCAGAGCTTCGCTGGACTGGATTCCCGCCCGAGCTGCACGTCTGAGAGCAGCGATCCACCGTCCGCTTCAGCGGATGGCACATCGCCGTCTGCTGCTCGAACTCACCGCCAAGCGCTGCCCTTGGAAGGATTCTGGCTCACGTTCTACCCGTCATCTGCTCAGCGCGGGACCACATTGGAATGGGAAATGGGGGCACCGAATTGCTCCGAGCCCGGTCCGCTGACGCCGGGAATGTTCACGCCTTCAGCCTTCAACGCGGTCCGCATCATCCCGGGAGTGGACGACGTGGTCTCTCAGCGCTGGGTCGTCGCCCCCTACATCTACCAGGCGGCAGCCTGAAGCACGTGTACGGCGATGTCCTGAACCGACCGGTCATCCGTCGGGATGCGGATGGTGCCCGGTGCGGCCTCCTCATCCAAATGCCGTGCCATCCGCAGACTCCGCTCGATGTGAGCGGACAGTTGGGATCCGATTTCCCGTTGAGCGAGCCGCTGTCTCACAGTGGCCTCCTCAGCCGTGAGCAGGACGCAGGTAACTCTGATATCGCCGCCGCCCATGGCCCGGGTGATCATCGGCTCTTCCAGGACGCTCACCGTATTGGTGTAGATCAGGCGATGCTGGCCAAGAGCGGTGTAGTTGGACCAGACCGCGGCGATGTTCTGTTCCGTGATCGCTGTGCGACGGGGGTCATCGTCGGGGGCCGGATGAATCTGGTCCATGTAGTCCCCCTCGATCAGACAGTGCGCCGTTCCCTTCCCCTGCAAGAGGGCGGATACCTCCCATGCGACAGTGGTCTTCCCGACACCTGCACCACCACCGATGAGCAACAGTTCGTAAGCAGTCATGGCCCGTCAGCCTGGCAGAGCCCGGACTACCACGGCATGTGGTTTTGCCTGGCACGCGGCGCATCCGGCAGGTTCTCGCTGACTGCCTCGCCGCCCCGCGACGCCTCCGAACGCAGCTGGGACCACGAGGTTGAACGTCACCGCTGCACCGGGGAACACGTGCAACCGGCCGTCGGCTATGCCGGGGTTGAGGCGGGTGTTCCTGGGGTTTATGTGGGGTGGTTGTTGGTGAGGTGGGTGGCGCTTTTGAGTCCTCCGATTTGGTAGTTGAGGGTGAGGGCGTGGTGGAAGGTGAGGGGGCGGGTGTGGGTGCCGGGGACGGGGTCGAAGGGGAGGTTGGTGGCGGGTTGTTGGCAGTTGGTGGTGGGGCAGATTTGTTGTTGTTGCATCATGAGGAGGGTGAGGGCGGTGCTGATGCATCCGGCGGGGGCGCCGTTGTGGCCGAAGGTGCCTTCGTGGGAGGTCATGAGGAGGTTGTGGGGGGTGGGTCCGTAGAGGGTGGTGATGGCGTTGGCTTCGAATTGGGTGACGGTGGGGTTGCCGTCGCTGGCGCCGTGGATGTAGGGGATGTGGGTGATGTCGTGGTTGCGGAGGCAGCGGCGGATGGCGTTGACGAGTTCTTTGCCGGTGTGGTCGCTGGCGAGGGGGTTGGCGAGGCCGTCGCGGGTGGTGGTTTGGTTGAGTACTTGGCCGTAGGGGTGGGCGCCGCGTTGGGTGGCGTGTTGGCGGCTTTCGAGGATGAGGGTGGCTGATCCTTCGCCGTGGTTGATGCAGGTGGCGTGTTGGTCGTAGGGGCGCATGAGGGTGTTGAAGGAGGGGAGGAGGGTGGGCATGTCGGTGGTGCGGATGGTGTTGTAGGTGTGTTGTGCGCCGTGGAGGAGGTTTTGGATGTTTTGGATGAGGTTGATGTTGAAGACGTCGACGCCGGTGACGGCGACGATGTCGGCTTCGCCGTCGCGGATCATGGTGCGGGCGTGGCCGATTTGGAGGGCGGAGGAGGCGCAGCCGCAGGAGAGGGTGTAGCAGGGTCCGTTGGTTTGGGTGAGTGCTCCTTGGACGAGGGCGACGTCGGAGGGGGTGATGGCTTGTTCGGCGGCGACGAAGAGTTCCATGGCTTGGGCGGCGGTGGTGGTGTGGGGGTCGGCGTTGAGTACGGAGAGGTAGCTGTTGATGTTGGCGTCGATTCCGCCGCGTCCGACGAGGATGGCTGCGTGGTTGAGGTCTCCGTTGTGGATGTCGAGTTGGGCGTCGGTGCAGGCTTCGGTGAGGGATACGAGGCCGTAGCGGTGGGCGTTGGTGTAGTGGGCGGAGAAGAAGGGGGGGATGTGGGGGAGGCGTTCGTTGAACATGTCGTCGGTGAGGTTGACGGAGCCGTAGTAGATGCCGTCGTGGTCGAGGCAGGTGGCTCCGCGGGAGGTGATGTCCCACAGGTCGCCGGCGGTGAAGACGGGTTGTTCTTCGCCGGGGAGGCAGAATCCCATGCCGGTGACGACGGCGTCCCGGGGGTGGCTGGCGTTGCCGGGGTCGGTGGCGGGTGTGTTCATGAGGTGCCTGCGAACGGTGTCGGTGTCGTCACGGTGATCCTCCCGGACCAGTCGGTTACGCCTGCGGGCGGCGCTCGCGAGAAGGCGAACGCGGGGTTGCAGCAGGGTCGTTGGGGCGCCCGCAAGAGGGCGAACGCGGGGTTGTAGCGGGGTCGTTGGGGTGCCCGCATGAGGGTGAACGCGGTTTTGCAGCGGGGGCGTTGCGGGCTTGTGGCGGGGTGGGTACGGGGTTGGTGCGGGGTTGGGCTGGGGTGGGCGTTGGGGTGGGGGCGGGTTCTATTCGGCGATGTAGGTGCGGTAGCTCCACCGGTAGACGGGGCAGAGTTCGCCGTTGAATTCGGCGTATTGGCGGGTGAATTCGAAGTGTTCGTAGCCGTTGCCCCGCAGGATTTTGAGCCGTGTGTCGCACGGGCCGGGTTGCAGTTTCCAGGTCGCGGGGGTGCCGTCGGGGCCTCCGCGGAGGATTGCGTGTGTCGGTTGAGGCATGGCACTCACCCATCAGTGAACCGAGGGGGAAAAGAAAGAGGGGGTGCTGTGGGGCCGGCCTGAACGGGCGCTCCCGTACTGCCCGCTGAGGGGCTACCGGGCAGCGGGAAGAAAAGGGGTCAGCCGGTACAGCCGGTCATACCGCCGGGCATAGGGCCAGTCATGGGGCCGGTCATACGCCGGGGATGTGGCCACTCATGGGGCCGGCGGTGCGTCCGGGCGTATAGCCGGGGATGTGGCCGGTCATACGGCCGGGGATGCGGCCATGGCCGGGCAGGTGGCCGGGGACGCGGCCAGTCATGGGGCCAGTCATGGGGCCGGCCATGGGGCCGGCCATACGGCCGGTCATGTAGCCGGTCATACGGCCGGGGATGCGGCCGGTCATGGGTCCGGGCGCGTGGCCGGGGATGCGGCTGGGTGTGTGGCTGGGGGGCGTCCGGTGGCTGTGGGTGCCGGTGTCGGGGACGTGGGCGGGGCCAGGGGAGACGCGGAGGGTGCCGGGGCGGGCGGGCCGGGGGGCGCGGGTGAGGGGGCGGGTGCGCGGCGGCGTGTGTGCCGTGGTGTTCGTGGTGCTGGTGGCGTCGGCCGGTGTGTTTTCGCCGTGGGGCGGGGATGTTCGGGCGGCGGGCACGGCGACGGGCGCGGCTGCGGTGGTGGTGGCCGGCGGTGGGGGTGGGGTGGGGTTGCCGGTGGGGGTTGGGGAGGTGCGGGAAACTCGCATGAGGCCCCCTGGGGTGAGGTTCAGCGGGTCGCATCAGCCGGCGCCGGCAAGCGGCGCCGGCTGATGGATCCAATGCCTCTACGGGGGGCCCATTGCGGCAGATGGCCTGACCGCCGCCCGGGCGCTTCGGCGGTAGGTCGGCTGCCACTCCCCCGGAGAGGATGGGCGACCCACCGGTTTGGATGTATCCAGTTATCCATGAGAGTGAATATGACAGCAACAATCCCGTGACGAATCCACTCGAATGGCTCAACACGTCACGGGCGGCGAAAACGCCGGGCCGGCGGGCTGTCCGGGCGGCCCCGGGTACTGTCACCTGCCGCGATGCCCCACCGGCGCGTCGGCCCGCCCCCACAGGACCAGGGTGCGTGCCCCCGGGGGCCGTCGGGGCGCGGTCAGGCCCACCGTACTTGCGAAATACCCCGTTCTGTGCCCATACGTTCCTGGAAGGGGTGAGCAGTCGTCCGTGACGGCGCCCCGCCCCCGCCGCCAACTCCGGTCCCGCACCACCCGTCCCGCGCGGGCCGGATGGCAGCACCCGGCCCGCAGCAGCCAGCCTGTGTCACCCGGCCGCCAGCACCTGGGCGGCAGCACCCGGCCGGTGTCATCCGGCCGGCAATACCGGGCCCGTGCCAGCCGGATGGTGGCCTCCGGCCTGCCACTCCGAAACGTTCATCACCTGTGGCTGCGGTCGCCCGCATGACCTGGCGGCTTATCCGGCGAAACTCTGCGGCAGCCCGCGTGTGGCCTCTGGAGTGCAGTGCATTGGTCAGCCGGACTGGACACGCTGGACCGGTAGTGCCGTTCGCCTTTCGGCCCAGAAACGGTGGATGGCCCAGCCGGCCCCGAGCGCAGCGGCTGTCCAGACGATGGCCTCGGCGAGAATAATTGCCGGGGTCACGGTGAGGTGCGGCCGGGGCGGCAGCACGACCATCTGCACGGCAGCGCCTACCGGAACCGTCAGCGCCGCAAGCAAGCCGACCGGTCCAGGCCGTCTGATGGCTGCACCCACTACACCAAGGACGAGTCCGAACGGGAGACCTGTCACCAGCCAGTTGACCATATCGGTGCCGGCCCCCGAGACGAAGGCGTCCGTCGCGTAGTACGCCACCGTGGCAGCGACCAGGGCCAGGGCCCCGGCGAGCGCACCTCGGACCCATGTCCCGGCCAGCCAGCCCATCGCCACCGCCAGTGCGGCCCAGGACCAGCCTGCGTCCATCAGCAGGCTGAGCACCTTGGCGGCCTTGGCCCAGACGGTGCCCGTGAGCGACATTCCGAGCTCCACATATGGCGACGAAAGCGCGTTGACGAGTGAGGTAACCGCCCCGAAGCCGATCCCGGCGGCGAGGCCTCCCGCCATGGTTTTCATACCGTGAGGGTATCCAGTGCGCTGTGATGTCCCTCCGAGCTGTCGCTGACCGCTCGCGGTGGGTGCGCTCCGTTCATGTGACTCCGACCCAATCCGGCTGCTGCCCATGGAGCTGGACCTCTTTTGCCCGTTCGGGTGGACGAAGCCCGAGTGGTCCAGGGGGCACGTCCACCGAGCAGGGATCAGAAACAAATACTTGCGACAAACGGGCCTGCGTCTTTCATGGCACCGTTACCGTCGCGGCGATCGGGCTGTGGCTCAGGCCCCCGTCATTGGTTCCCTGTTCACCCTGTTCATCCGGCTTCCATGGCTTGGGCCCTGCGCTGCAGGTCCGCGGCGATGTGGTCCCAGTCCGGGCCGTGCAGCCAGAGGTTCTCGGCCGCTTCCCGTAGCAGTGCCGGCTCGTCCGGTCGCTGCAGGAGCACCAACCGGTAGGCGAGGTTGCGGACCCAGACCGGGAGGAGCCCGTCCACCACGTGTGGGCACAGCTCGTGCAACATGGCGAGGATCTCGTCCGGGTCAGCGAAGGTCAGCTCTTCGGCGAAGTAGTGCTTCCGGTGTTCAAGCGCGCACTCCGGCACAGCTCGGTACTCGTCTCCGAACAGACACCGGGCGTGCTCCGTCAGAGTGCTGTGCATGCCCGGGAGCCTACGTCGCCTTGATCCGCCGGACAGGACCTAGTGACCTGAGTCAGAGATTCCGCGTTGGTTGGGCATGAGTCGTCCGGGACCGAAGATTCCGCCGTTGTCGCTGTCTGACGCCCATCGGGCGGTGCTTGAGGGGTGGGTGCGTCGGCGCACGACGGCTCAGGCGCTGGCCCAGCGGTCCCGGATCGTGCTGGAGTGCGCGGACGGCCACTCGATCATGGAGGTGTCCCGCCGGCTGCGGATCGCTCCGGACACGGTCCGCACCTGGCGGCGCCGCTTCCTCGAGAACGGCCCGGACGGGCTGTGTGACGAGCCCCGGCCGGGGGTCCCGCGGAAGATCACCGACGCCGATGTGGAACGTGTGATCGTCAGGACACTCGAGGAAACACCGAAGAACGCGACGCACTGGTCGACCAGGTCGATGGCCGCGGCCACGGGGATGTCGCAGTCGACGGTCTCAAGGATCTGGCGGGCGTTCGCCCTGGCCCCGCACCGGTCGCAGACCTTCAAGCTGTCCACGGACCCGTTCTTCATCGACAAGGTCCGCGATGTCGTCGGTCTTTACCTCGACCCGCCGGAGAAGGCTCTGGTCCTCTGCGTGGACGAGAAGTCGCAGATCCAAGCCCTGGACCGGTCCCAACCGGTCCTGCCGATGATGCCCGGCGTTCCGGAACGCCGCAGCCACGACTACATCCGGGCCGGCACCACCACTCTCCTGGCCAAGCTCGACAAGGAAGTCCCGGCCGGCCTCCAGGTGCACCTGATCCTCGACAACTACGCGACCCACAAGACACCCGACATCAAGAAGTGGCTGCTGGCCCACCCGCGCTTCCACCTGCACTTCACACCCACAAGTGCGTCCTGGCTGAACCTGGTCGAGCGATGGTTCGCCGAGCTCACACAGAAGAAGCTCAAACGCGGCATCCACCGCTCCGTCCAAGCCCTCGAACGCGACATCCGAGCCTGGCTGACCGACTGGAACGACCAACCCCGCCCCTTCGTCTGGACAAAGACAGCCGACGAGATCCTCGACAAAGTCGCCAGCTACTGCCACCGAATCTCCGACTCAGGTCACTAGGCGGAGTGGCGTGTGACGAGGTGGGGTTGGAGGGTGATGTGGGGTTGGGTGATGGGTTCTTGGCGGAGTTGCGCGATCATGAGGTGTGCCATGTGGTGGCCCATGTTTTCGAGGGGCTGGTGGATGGAGGTGAGTGGGGGGTCGGTGTCGGTGGCGAGGGGGGAGTCGTCGAAGCCGATTACGGCGACGTCGTGGGGGATGCGGCGTCCGGATTCTTTGAGTACGCGTAGGGCGCCGATGGCCATGCTGTCGGAGGCGGTGAAGACGGCGTCGAGTTCGGGTGCGCGGGTGAGGAGTTCGCGCATGGCGTGGGCTCCGGAGGCGGCGGTGAAGTCGCCGTGGGCGGTGAGGTCGGTGCGCAGTCCGGTGTCGGTGAGTGCGGTGCGCCAGCCTTCGAGGCGGTCGGTGCCGGCGCGGGTGTCCAGTGGTCCGGTGATGGTGGCTATGCGGCGTCGGCCGCGGCTGGTGAGGTGGTGGACGGCGAGGCGGGCGCCTTGGTGGTTGTCGAGGTCGACGCCGTATTCGGGGTGGAATCCGGTGGGTGCGCCGACCATGACGGTGGGCAGGCCGGCTTCGTGGAGGTGCCGGGGCATGGGGTCGTCTCCGCGCAGGGAGCTGAGGAGTACGCCGTCGACGTGGCGTGCTGTGAGGTAGTTGGTGAGTTGTGCGTGTTCCTGTGGGGAGTGTGCGATGGCGAGGAGGAGTTGCAGGCCGGTGCCGCTGATGCCGGTGTGGACGCCGCGCACGATGGCGGAGAAGTAGGGCTCTTCCCAGAAGACGCGTTCTTGTGAGACGGCTACGACGAAGGCGAGTGTGTCGGTGCGGCGGCGTACGAGGGCGCGGGCTGCGGGGTTGGGTACGTAGCCGAGTTCGGCGACGGCGCGCAGTACCGCCCGGCGGGATTTCTGGCTGACGTTGCCGGTGGCGTTGACGACGCGGGAGGCGGTGCCCCGGCCGACACCCGCGCGGGCTGCCACGGCTTCGAGTGTCGGCCGCCGAACCTGCATGCTCCAAAACCTCCCTCTCCGGACGGTCTCCCGGCCGGATCACGCACAACGTCGTTTCCGCACACGCACGCGCGACCGTACGCACAGCCGTACACGCACATCCCTACCTGCACGGACGGACACGCGCGTCCGTCCGTACGCGTCCGTCCGCACGCGTCCGTCCGTACGCGTCCGGCTGTGCGTCCGTCGCGCGGGGTGGTCGTGTCCGCGTTTCCGGTCGTGCGCGTGCGGTTGGGTGTGCCCTACCTGACCTGGTGTCAGTTGTTCAGGTTAGCGCCCGAGTTGGGACCGTGCGGGCGGTACGGGCGGTACGGGCGGTACAGGCGATGCGGGCTGTGCGGGCGATGCAGGCGGTGCGGGTGTGGGGGGTGGGGGTGGTTGCCAGGTGTTGATGGTTTTGGCGGCGAGGGTCATGGCGAGCATGAGGAGGGCGAGCAGGCCGAGTGCGCGGGGGAGGCCGAGGGTGTGGGAGAGGAGGCCGATGAGGGCGGGGCCGGCGAGTAGTCCGATGTATCCGAAGGCGGCGACGGTGGCGATGGCTTTTCCGGTGTCGGTGGGGACTTGTTCGCCGGCTGCTTTGAACATTTGGGGCATGATGCAGGACAGTCCGAGGCCGAAGACGGTGAGGCCGGTCAGTGCGCCGAGGGGGTGGGCGGTGAGGAGGCCGAGGGTGAGTCCGGTGCCTGAGGTGAGGGCGGAGAGGGTGACCAGTTTCATGGGGCCGAGGCGGACGGCTGCCCGGTCGGCGAGGAGGCGGCCGGTGGCCATGGCGGCGGAGAAGAGGAGGTAGCCGGCGGGGGCGAGTGCGGGGGTGAGCAGTACGTGCTCGCGTAGGTAGACGCCGCTCCAGTCGGCGATGGCTCCTTCGGCGAGGAGGCAGGCGAAGCAGCAGGCGCCGAGGAACAGGACGCGGCTGTTGGCCAGGGTCCGGCCGCTCTGTCGTGGTGTGGGTGTGCGGGTGGGCGGGGGGGTGGGTGGGGGGGTGAAGTGGCCGCAGGCCAGGGCGGCGAGTACGAGGAGGGCGCCCAGGGCGGTCAGTCCGGTGTGCGGGGGGATGTCCAGTTCTACGGTGAGGATGCCGAGGCCGGATCCGGCGAGTGCGCCGGCGCTGAAGACGGCGTGGATGGAGGCGATGACGGGGCGTCCGTATTCGCGGTCGACCTGGACGGCCTGGGCGTTCATCGAGACGTTGTAGGCGCCGCCGGCGAGTCCGAAGAAGAGCAGGGCTGCCATGAGGAGGGGCAGGTCGGGGGCGGTGCCGGTGGCGGTCAGGCCGAGGGCGACGGCTATGGAGGCGGCGCGGCTGACGCGGGCGCTGCCCAGGCGGTCCACGAGGGGGCCGATCGCGGTCAGTCCGGCTACGGTGCCGGCCGAGGCGACCAGCAGGGCCAGGCTGAGCTGGACGTCGCTGAGTGCCATCTTGTGCTTGATGTCGGGGATGCGCGCGACCCAGGAGGAGAAGGCGATTCCGTTGATGAAGAAGTATCCCGATACGGCGCGCCGGGCGGTGCGGAGGTGGCGGGCGGGTGGTGCCGGTGAGGGGGGTGTGACGGTCACGGGCTATCGGGCTCCGACAGGTTCGGGGGCTGTCATGTCCAGGATTTCCCTGGCGAGTTCGGGCTGGCCCTCGCGTTCCATGGTGAGGGAGAGCCGCCTGAGGAAGCCGCCTTTGAGGTCGGGTACGTCGGAGAGCTGGATGGTCTGTCGTTGCAGCGAGATGCTCATCGCGTGGAAGAAGCCCGCGGTGTCCACTTCGGCCTTGCGCCGGTAGTAGTCGGCGCCGATGCGGCTGCGGTCGGAGGAGCCGGTGACGTTCTGGGGGATGCGGTAGAGGCTGGGGATGGATCCGATGTAGCCGAGGGCGCCGCCGCCCGCGGCCATCCGGAACCAGGTGTGTCCGTCCTCGGAGCCCCGTACGTCGGGGAAGGGGTGGGCGAGTGCGAGTTCGGTGCGGACGGCGACGGTGGAGGTCAGGGTGGTGTAGCCGGTTTCCACTCCCATGCGTATCCAGGCGTCGCGGCCTTCGACGGGTGCGTCGTGGTGGGATTCGATGATCTCTCTGACCGAGGGGGTCAGCCGGTTCTCCGGCACCGGGGCGCCGGCTTCGTCGATGACGGTGAAGGTCGAGTAGATGAAGTCGACCTCGGGGCGTTCGGTGAGGACGCGGCGGGTCAGTTCGAGGCGGCGGGGGTGTGAGAGGTCGTCGGCGTCCTGGAACAGGACGATCCCGGAGCCCTGTTCGTGGGCCCAGCGGACGCCGATGTTGCGGCAGATGCCCTGCCCGCGGTTCACGTCCTGCTGGAGCAGGACGATCCGCCCGGCCGAGGCGGCGGCCAGGTCCCGCAGCCGTTCACGGTCCCGCGGCTGCGGTGAGGCGTCGTCGACGATGACCAGCCGCCAGTCCCGGTCGCTCTGGCCGCGCAGGCTCGCGAGGGTCTCTTCCAGGTACTGGAAGGCTCTGGGGTCGTCACTGTAGTGCGGCATCACGAACGTGGCGGTGGCGGTGGCGGTGGCGGGCGGTGCGGGCGTCACGGTGCTCTTTTCTTCTTCTCTTTCGGAACCGGTGGATCCGCAGGCGGGAGGTCCTGCTGTCACCGGCCGGCCCACGGCATGGGCTCGACGGCGTCGAACGTCGACCGGATGACGGTGCGCGCCGTTGCGTCGGCGGTCCCGGAAATAGCCAGGACGATTTCCAGGACGTGCAGGGCATGCCGCGCGGACAGTCTCGGGCTGGCCCCCCGGTCTATCGCTGCCGCCATGTCCGCGACACCGCGGGAGAAGTCCATGTCGTGGGTGTCCTGGTAGCGGAACGGATAGTCGGCGGGGCGGACCAGCGGAATCTTTTCCGCCTCGGCCAGGTAGTGGTGCACCGACTCCGATACGTCCGCCCTGCGGCGTACCTTCACTTCCGCGCCGTAGTCCCAGCATTCCGATACCGACAGCACGCCCGCGTCGCCGACGATCTGCAGCGAATGGTTCTCGGGGGCCAGTGTTCCGCATGTGAGGCGGGCGACGACACCCGAATCGAATTCGATGCAGGCACAGGTGAAGTCGGCGGCGAACCCCGTGTCGGGCGTGCCGAGTTTTTCCGGCTGTATCAGCCGGCCGAACGACACCACTTCCGAGACGGGGCCGAAGAACGCGGTCAGCCAGGTCACGTAGTAGCCGGCGTGCTCCAGCGTGGGGCCGACCCGGAATTCGTCCTCGTAGGGCCACGGCGCACCCGACGGGCTGATCCACGTGCGGTAGGGCATCTGGTGGACCGCGCCGTCGTCGAGTTCCGCGTAGACCAGCCGCGGCCGGCCGATGACCTCGTCCCGCAGGGCCCGCCACACCGTCTGCGCGGTCTCACCGAGTGCGGAGCAGGGTGCGGAGGAGAGGGTGAGGCCCCGTTCCTCGGCGAATTCGACCAGGTCCGTCGCCTGCCGCAGGTCCTCCGCGAAGGGTTTCTCCGAGTAGACGTGCTTTCCCGCCTCCAGGCAGCGGCGGGACACCTCGTAGTGGCTGCCCGGGTTGGTGAGATTGACGACTATCGTCACGGTCTCGTCGGCGAGGAGTTCCTCGACCGAGGAGTACGGATGGACACCGTGAAACCCGGAGAACTTTTTCGACCGTTCACTGTCGCAGTCGTATACGCCACGCAGGGCGAGTTCCGGATGATTCGGAAGAGTCGCCATATAGAAATCGGCAACATATCCGCATCCGATAAAAGCGATACCTGTCGTGCCGGTCATTAATCCGCTCATGTGGAGTTCCCCCGAGAATTCTTTCGAGCGTCAGACAGTGCAGGTGAAGAAAGGCCTCCCGGACCCTGGAGCGGGCCGGGAAGACACACCCCGAGATGCGATGAGATCCGATGAGGTGCGGTACGGCGCGGTGCGGGCGGTGCGCTGCCTCCCGGCAGGGAGGGAAGGCTCCGGCCCGCAGGCCCCCACGATTCGAACATGATGTGAAGATGGATGTGATCACGGCAGGGAGTGCCGGGTCAAGCGTCTGCCGATGGCACGCTTCTCACCCCCGTGTACTGCGTGCTTCTTCGCCCCGTGGCAGCCGGCACCGGTAGATGGAACGGTCTGTGCCGGCCGCTTCTTTATCGAACACGGATGATCGCGCGGGCGTCAAGGCGTATTCGGTCCCGTGGCCGATTGAGCGTGGGGCGGGGGATCGCACGATCATTGCGGTCTGGTGTGTTTTGGGCGGACGGGCCGGACGGCTGGCCCGCTCCGGCCCGCTTCGGTCCGGCCCGGTCTCCGTGTCCGGAGGGTCACCGCTCTGACGTGCGAGGCCACCTCCGTCCCCGGACTCGGTCACCGGGCACACCGTGCCCCTCCGGTGGCCGGCCGGGCCTGCCCTCCGGGCCCGGCGGAGAGGGCAGGTTGGCGGAAACTCGTCCCCTCACACCGCCCGGAACGACAACCCGGCATCACTCCCGCCCCCGTAAGGCCCGCACACGACACAACACCGCCCGGGACGGTGCACCAGCCGCCCCCAGCAACGAACGCAACGACGCCGCGACGCAACGACGCAACGACGCCGCGACGCAACGACGCCGCGACGCAGCATTGCAACGGCGCGATGGTGCCGTGACACGACAGCGTGGCAGTGCAGCAGTTGTGACGGTGCGGTGTCGGTATCCGTCGGGCGGGGGTGCCGGGTCAGCCCATGCCGGGCAGGTGCGCGTTGACGGCCTTCGCGGTCGTGGCGAGTTCGGGCAGTTCCACCACGGTCACGCCGGCTGCCAGGAGCTGTTCGTAGCCGGTGCAGTCGGCGACGAACAGTGCGGGCTCGCGCCAGGCGATGACGACGCGTGGCAGACCCGCGGTGAGGATGAGCCGTGCGCAGGGGTGCGGGCGTGAGCGGCGCTGGGAGCAGGGCTCCAGCGTGCTGTAGATCGTCGCCGTTCTCAGGCGGGGGTCGCCGGGAGAAAGCTTTCCGAGCGCGGATTCCTCCGCGTGGACGTGCGCGTCGTTCTCACGGCTGTACCCGTGGGCCAGCTCGGTGCCGTCGGCGTCGACGATCACCGAGCCGACGGAGTACGCGCTCGTGGACGGCGGGCACAGGGCTGCCAGGTCGATCGCCCTGCGCATCCAGTGCAGGTCGCGGCCGTGGGTGGCGTCGCTCATCAGGCACGTTCCTTCGGTGCGTAGCGGAGCAGTACGGTATCGCCGACGGCCCGGGCCTCCAGCAGGCGCATCCGTGCGGCCGGTCCGCCGGGATAGTCGGCGGCGCCGAGGAATTTGCGGGCGTCCGGCTGTCCCACGAGCAGGGGGGCCACGGCGAGTTGGACCTCGTCGGCCAGGTCCTGTGCCATCAGCTGGGTGTGGAGGGTGCCGCCGCCCTCCACCATGAGGCGGCGGACACCGCGCCGGCCGAGTTCGTCGAGGACCTGGCCCCAGTCGAGCCCGGGGCCGGTGCTGACCACGTCGGCCAGTCCGCCCAGGGCCGCCCGCACTTTTCCGAGCGCGGCATCGACGGTGAAGACGAGTTTCTCACCGCCGTGGTGCCAGAACCTGAGGCCGGCGCTCACGTCACCGGAGGCGGTGACGGTGACTTTCAGCGGATACGCGGGCAGGCCCCGCGCCACCCGGGCCGCCCGGCGTTCCTCACTGTTCACCAGGAGCCGGGGGTTGTCGCCGCGCAGGGTGGCCGCGCCGATCAGGATCGCGTCGGCCTCCGCACGGACTTCGTCGACGCGGTCGAAGTCCGCGGCGCTGGACAGCAGCAGCCGCTGGTCGCTGGCGTCGTCCAGGTAGCCGTCGACGCTCATCGCGGCGGAAAGCAGGACGTAGGGGCGGGTGGTCATCAGGTCATCCGTTCTGTCAGGACTCATACGCGAGCACGGCGTCGGAGCGTTCACCCAGGCGCCTTCACACCGCCAAGGAAAACCACCCACCGGAACCCCGGAGACCGGAACCCCCGGGCGGCCGGAACCCACCGGAACCCCCGGAGACCGGAACCGCCGGTAGGGCGGAACCGCCGGTAGGGCGGAACCGCCCGGACAGCCAGGCCACCAGACAGCCAGGCCACCAAGCGGTCAGGCGGCTGGACAGCCAGGTGGCCCGGTTGCCGGACTGCCGGGGGAGTGGGGCGGGTGTGCGGGAGCCGGGTTGTCCGGAGCCGGTGATCACGGACCCACCCCCGGGGTGTGCCGGTGCGCCGGTGCCGCGTCCGCGGGCAGGCAGGAGGCAGCTCCCGCTGGGGACAACTCCCGCTGTGCGGAAGCCGGTCCATGGCGGCTGGCGCCACTGTATGCGCGTACCGCGGCCCCTGCGCAACCGCGCCCGCACCGCCGGCGGCCCGCGTTCCCGGCCCCCGCCCGCCGGAGCATAACGTTTCCCACCGCAAATCAGCACGGTATTCCGGAACCCCGCACCACCGGAAGAGGAAGGCCAAATTCCTTTCACCACGGGGCTTCTGTCATTCCGTGCCGCGCTCGTCACCGCCTTTTGCAGCAAAGTCTGATGTGTTCCGTACAGGCATACAGGAACGTTCTAGTGTGTGCGGATGATCTCGGAAACGAACCCAGAGCGAAGCGCCGCGGCCACCGCCGCGCACAGTCTGTCGTCCGGCAGCGGATGGGCGCCGACGGCCCCCCGGTCGGCCTCCACCACGCTGCTGGCACTCCGTCATGGCGAGACCGCGCTGACCCCCGAGAAGCGGTTCTCCGGAAGCGGCGGCACCGACCCCGAGCTCTCCGAGCGGGGCCGCTGGCAAGCGGACCGCGCCGCCGCCTCCACCCTCCTGGCCGGCGCCGGCATCGACGCGGTCGTCTGCTCCCCGCTGCGGCGCTGCCGGCAGACCGCGGCGGCCGTCGCCCGCCGCTTCGGCCTGGACCCCGTGGTCGAGGACGGGCTGCGGGAAGCCGACTTCGGCGACTGGGAAGAGCTGACCTACGAGGAGGTACGCGCCCGCTTCCCCCAGGATCTTCAGGCCTGGCACGCCTCTCCCCGGACCGCGCCCACCGGGAGCACGGAGAGCTTCGCCGACGTGGCCCGGCGCATAGCCGAAGCCAGGGACCGGCTGCTCTCCCGCTACCAGGGACGCACGGTCCTCGCGGTCACCCATGTCACACCGGTCAAGGCACTGATCCAGCTGGCGCTCAACGCCCCGGGGGAGGCGCTGTTCGCGATGGAACTGTCCCCGGCGTCCTTCTCGGGTGTGACATACACCGGCGAGAAGGCGTCCATGCGCCTGTACAACGACACCTCTCATCTGCGCTGATCCACGAAAACCCGTGGATCCGGGCGTAGTTGGGCCCATCGGGCGGCCGGCCCGCCGCACACCCCCGGGGGCCGGCGGGCCGGCCGCGACAAGCGCCTGGTCAGGGCGGCCGGACGGCCCGGGCGGACACGCACACGCCGCCCGCGGCCGCCACCACACCGGACAGTGGCCGCCCGGAACAGTGTGATCACCATGTGTTGACGCAGCCATAGGTGCGTGCCAAGGTCTTGGGAGCGCTCCCGAACTGACCGGGGGAGCGCGGGGTACGGCTTGGTGTTTCTTCTGTCCGGGGCGGAAGAACCGTCGTACCGGACCATGAACGGGGGACAACGCACTGCCATGCACTTACGTGACCATGACGATCCATGCCGTCGCCGCAGGCTGCCCGGACGCGCCGGGCGCAGGCACTCCATTCCCGAACCGCCTTCCCGCCGGGCCCGGTTGAGGCCGTCGCCGGAAAGATGCCGCGCGGACCGTACGGTGAATCAGCCCGCCGCCCCTCCTGACCGCTGACCCCGGCACGTACACGCCGGTCCGCCGGCCCGTACGGGGATCACCCGCGGTTCGCGGTGACCACAGGCACACGCCCCACCGGAAACCCACCGAACCCACCGGGCGCCTGCCGGGACTCACCCGGGCAGGATCTGGTGTGATCCAGGGGGACTTGGCGGGGTCGGGCGGGTCCGTTCGCAACCCACTGAGCACACCACGGGGCCGCGCACCTGCCTGCGCGCCGTACGGGGCTGACGGCGTGCCCGCGAGGCATCACCACGCCTCGTCGTACGCCTCACCACCCGCCTCGCCATGCGCGTAACCCACCCGCCTCGTCGTATGCCTCACCACCCGCCCCGCTATACGCCTCACCGCACGCCTTGCCGTACGCGTTGCCGCCTGACCTGCTTCGTCGTACGCCTGAGCACGCTTTTCCGTATGCCCCGCCGTCTGCCCCGCCGTCTTTCTCACCCATGCCCTTTTCGCCCTTCACCTTTCGCCTTCACCGCCGGGGCCGGGCCGGGAGGCGGAAGGGGGCGCCGGTACGCGCCTGACGCCGGGCGGCCGTCAAAGAAACGGGCCTGGCGTGGGCCGGGGGGCGGGCCTGTTCTGTCACGCACCAGACCACACTGCCGTGAGACAAGGAATGACAGATGACTCAGAACACACTGACACCGGACGTGGGCCAGGAGCGGCCGCCGCTGAGTGTCCGTACCACGGTGAACATACCGATCAGGCTCCAGGACGGACGGGAGACGACTCCCCGCGTCAGTTCCTTTGGGGGGCTGCCGTCCAACTGGCCTGTCGACAAGGAGCCGTTGGCCCTGGTGTTCGGTGACCCCGGCGCCGTGCCCCTGGTGCGCCTGCACTCGGAATGCCTCACCGGTGATGTCTTCGGATCGCTGCGCTGCGACTGCGGACCGCAACTCGCCGAGACACTGAGCCTGTTCGCCGACGAGGGCGGCATCCTCATCTATCTGCGCCAGGAGGGCCGGGGCATCGGGCTGTACAACAAGCTGGACGCCTATGTCCTGCAGGACAGTGGCGTGGACACCTTCGAGGCCAACCGGATGCTGAACCTGCCTGACGACGCGCGGGATTACTGGGTGGCGGCCGCGGCCTTGTCCGCTCTCGGCCACCGCGAGATCCGGCTGGTGTCGAACAACCCCGACAAGCAGCGCCAGTTGTCCGACCTGGGGATCCGGGTCGCCGAGTCGGTGCCGACCGGCTGTCACATCAACCCGTTCAACGACCACTACCTGCGTACGAAGGTGGACTACGCCGGGCACCAGATCGCCGTCGAGCCGAGGACTCTTGCGTGAACCCCTCCCTGTACGAGTCCCTCCGCAAGCGCCTTGAGGCACTGTGCCCGCATCGGGTCCTCACCGCGGGCCATCCCCGCTACGACGAGGTCCGGGGCATGTTCAACGGCATGCACGACCGGCGTCCCGCGGTGATCTGCCTGCCGGCCGACGGCGCCGAGATCCAGGCTGTGGTCACGGCCGGACGGGAGGCGGGCATCCCCGTCACCGTCCGGGGCGGCGGACACAACGTCGCGGGATCGGGCTCGAACGACAACGGCCTCGTCATCGACCTCCGTCTGATGCGGCAGGTGACGGTCGACCCCGAACACGCTCTGGCCCGTGTGCAGGGCGGAGCCACCTGGGACGACGTCGACGCGGCCGCCGCCGAGCACGGCCTCGCCACCACCGGGGGGACCGTGGGCTCCACCGGGGTCGCCGGGCTCACCCTCGGCGGCGGCCTCGGCTACCTCTCCCGCAGCCTGGGCCTGACCTGCGACCGGGTCCGGTCCTACCGGACCGTCACCGGCGACGGACAGCGCCGGCAGGTCGACGCCGACCACGACCCGCAGCTCAACCGGCTGCTGCGCGGCGCGGGGCACGGGCTGGGTGTCGTCGAGGAGTTCACTTTCCGTCTCGCCCCCGTCTCGCGGGTGTACGGCGGCCGGTTCGCCTACTCCCTGCGGCACGCGGCGCCCGTCCTGGCCGCCTTCGGTGACCTGATGGCGGACGCGCCGCCGGAACTGACCTGCCTGCTGATGCTCGAACCGTGGGGAGATCCGCCCGCCCGGTCCGTCGTCGCCAACGTCTTCTACTCGGGCGGCGACCAGAGGGTCGTCGACCGGATCAGAAGCACCATGGGCGGCTGCGCCCCGCTGACCGGCCTCGACTTCGCCCCCCGCTCCTACCTGTCCATGCAGGCCTCGCTGGGGGAAACCGATTTCGGCCTGCGCCACTACTGGACCACGTGTTCCCTGAGCGCGCTGCCCGGTGATCTGGCCGAGGGTCTGGTCGAGCAGTACGCGCGTGGCGGCTGCGGTGACGGTGTCGATGACACGATCATCATCACACCGCTCGGCGGGGCGGTGAGTACCCCGGCCGAACCGGGAGCCATCTCCTTCCGCGACGCGGCGTATACCGTGCTGTCGATGGCCATCTGGCGTGACCCCGCACAGGACGACGCGCGAAGAGAGTGGGCACGCGGCGTCACCCGGCTGGCGCGTCCCTGGTCGCTCGGCGGTGACGGGCATGTCGACTACGTCAACTACGCCAGCGATCCCGTGGACCGGCACCGTCCTGACGGGCTGTCCGACGAGACGAGCCGGGCCCTGCGCGAGGTCAGAGCGCGCGTGGATCCCGACGGCGTCTTCACCCCCGTACTGCCCGCCGCCCCCGCCCTGCCCGCCCCGGCAACGGCCTGACCCCACCACCCCTGCCCACCACCCGACCGCCACCCCGCCCCGACCGCCACCCCGCCCCGGCCGGGCCCCCGCCCCGGCCGCCTCCGGCCCGGCCCTTCCCGCCGGCCCCCGCCCCGCCTCCCGCCCCGCCTCCATCTCGATCTCGCCCTCGCCCCCCATCTCGCCCCCACTTCGCCCCCCGCCTCGCTTTCCAACTCGCCCTCCACCGAAGGACTTTGATGACACACCCGCCCGACCCGCAGGTTTGCGTGGTGATACCGACCTACAACCGGGCCGAGCTCCTGCGCCGGCAGCTCGAGGGGCTCACCCGGCAGCGTCTCGCGCCGGAACGGTTCGAAGTCGTCGTCGCCGACGACGGGTCCTGCGACCACACCGCCGAGGTGGTCGCGTCGTTCTCCGGCAAGCTGAGGATCGGCTATCACACCCAGGAAGACCTGGGCTTCCGGGCCGCCGCCGTCCGCAACGCCGGCGCCCGGCTGGCCACCGCCCCGCTCCTGGTCTTCCTGGACACCGGCGCCCTGATCGGCCCCGACTTCCTCACCGCGCACCTCGCAGCACACCAGGACCCGGACCCGGCCCAGGACCGGGACCAGCAGGACCAGGACCAGGACCGGGACCAGCAGGCCCAGGCCCAGGCCCAGGGCCCGGACCCGGACCGGGACCAGGGGCCGGAGGGCCCCACGGGCGGCCGGCTCGTACTGGGCTACACCTACGGCTACAACCCCTACCAGCCCTTCCCGGGACTCGCCGACGCCCTGGCCGGCAGCGACCCGGAGGACGTGGTGCGCAGGTACTCCCACCAGAGCGAGTTCCGGGACCTGCGCCACGCCGACCTGGAGAAGGCGGGCTTCGACCTCGGCCGGCTCGCCGCTCCGTGGATGAACGTATGGGCGCTGAACATGTCCCTGCCGGCCGCCGACTTCCATGCCGTCGGCGGCTTCCACGAGGACTTCCGCTCCTGGGGCGGGGAAGACCTCGAGTTCGGCTTCCGGGTCCATGAGCGGGGTCTGCCCATCGTCCTCTCGCGCCAGGCGTGGGCCCTGGAGAGCCCCCACGACCGTGATCTGGACGGTAACCGCAGCAGCAACTGCGCCAACTCCTGGCTGCTGTGGGAGAAGCACCCCGAACCGGTCATGGAGCTGTACGGGGCGATGTATTCCCGCAATCACTACGACCCGCCGCTGGAGTACGAATACCAGCGGCTGCTGGAGTGGAGGGACCGCTGCCACGACAGTGACGTGAGCGGGGAGGTGGCCCGGCTGGCGGCCGGCCCGCTGCCGGACGGCGGGCGGGCGTCCCGCGTGGTGGTCATGGGCGCCGGCGGCCACCGGCCGCCTCCCGCCGACGGCGTGACGTACACGCTGCTCGACTTCGACGAACGGCTGCTGGCCGGTATCCCGGCCGGGAACGGTACGGCCGTCCTGCACGCCATCGGCCTGCGCACCGTCCTGGAAGCGGGCTGCGCCGACCTCGTCGTGATCACCTCCCGGCTGCGCGGACTGTGGGAGCGCTGGTCGGCCGATGTGCTGACCGAGGCCTGCCGGATCGGCGGCTCGGTACGGGTCGCCTTCACCGACAGCACCGGGCCGCTGTGAGCGCGACCGCCACCCGGACACCGCTGGCCGCCACCCCCCAGCGGAAGATCATGCTCGGTGTCCTGCTCGTCGACACGATCGCCGCCGGAGCGTTCTACCCGCTCACCTTCCTCTATCTCCGGCTCAGCACCGACCTGCCGGTCGCGCAGATCGGTCTCATCCTGACCGGCGGCGGTCTCATCGCCCTGGTGCTCAACCCGGTCGCGGGCAGCGTGGCCGACCGCTGGGGCCCGCAGCGGACCATCGTGTGGGCGAACTTCTGCTGCGGCCTGGGCTACCTCGGGCTGATCGACATCCACGGCTGGCCCCAGCTGGTCGCCGCGGTGGCGTTCATCTCCCTTTCCCAGCGCCTGTACTGGGTCGGCTGGCCGGTGTTCGTGGCCGAACAGGTCGCCGAGGGCGAGACGCTGGACCGCTGGTTCGCCGTCGTCAACGCCTTCAAGAGCGGCGCGCTCGGCCTCGGCGCGGCCGCCGCCGCCCTCGCCCTGGCGATCGGTGACGTCGGCACGCTGCGCGCCATCCTCGTCGCGGCCGTACTGGCCTCCTTCCTGTCGGCCGCGGTGTTCTTCCGGCTGCGCATGAACCCTCAGGCCCCACCCCCGACCGACCCCACCACCACCGAGGCCACCAGCACCAGCACCGGTGGTGCTGGTGGGCCGGTGGGGTGGCGGGCGGTGCTCAGCGACCGTCCGTACGTCGCGATGACCGCCGCCCACACCGCTCTGACGTTCGCCTGGCTGCTGCCCAGCGTCGTCCTGCCCGTCTACCTCGTCGACACCCTGGACCTGCCGCCCTGGGTGCCTTCCATCGCGTTCGCGGTGAACACCGCCATGACCGTGCTGCTCCAGACCACCGTGGCCCGCGCCCTGGTCCCGCTGCGGCGCACCCGCGCGGTACTGGTGGGGGCCTGTGCCTTCCTGCTGGCCTTCACCGTGTTCGCCGGCGCCCACAGTGCTCCCCGGACGGTCGCGCTGGTGCTCACCGCGGCGGGCATCATGCTGTTCTCCCTCGGTGAGATGTCGGCCGGGCCGCCCGCCCAGGCCCTGTCGATGGAAGCGGCGCCGGTGCCCCTGCGCGGCAGATACTCATCGGTCTTCCAGATGTCGTGGACCATCTCCAACATCGCGGGGCCGGCCGTCGTCGGCGCGCTCCTGCAGTGGAACAGCCTGGTCCTGTGGCTGGTCCTGGGCGCGCTCATCGGCATCGGCGGGCTGGGCTTCGTCGCCTGCGAGAGGGCCTTCCCGGCACGTGTCCTGTACTCCGAGGCGAAGAGAAGTGACCTATGAACCAGGGCGGACCCCGCATCCTCCATGTCAGCACCACCAGCAAACTGGGCGGTGTCAGCGAAGTCGTCCGCAGTGAACTGCCCTACCTCACCGAGCTGGGATGGCAGACCCGCTGGGTCGCGGCGAGCGACCTGGACGAGGCGCACGACGCCGCGTTCGTCCTGCACAACGCCCTCTACGGGGTGCCGGCCGGTGATTTCCCCGCGGACCAGGTGCGCTCGGGCGTCAGCCGGTTCCTCGCCGCCAACACCGAAGCGGTCGTGGCGGCGGCACGCGAGGCGGACGTCGTCGTCCTGCACGATCCGATGGTCCTCACCCTGGCCACCGCGATCCGGCCGGTGACACCGAAGATCGCCTGGCGCTGCCATGTCGGCTCCGAAGACCTGGAGACGATCGACCAGGACGCGATCACCTTCCTGCGCCCCCAACTCGACGTCGTGGACCATCTGCTGTTCTCCCACCACAGCCTGATCTGGCCGGGATGGCAGGACGACAGCCGCATCATCGTCGTCCCCCCGGGTATCGATCCACGGTCATGGAAGAACCGGGATCTGCCGGAGGAGACGTACGAGGCCCTGTGGTCCGACCTCCATGCCGCCCGCGGCACCTGCCTGGCACAGGACACCGGCGAGCAGGACGCCCGCATCACCCTCGACGACTTCGGCACCGGCGGCCTGCGCGCCCCCGGCTCCCCCTTCGTCCTGCAGGTGTCGCGCTGGGATCCCCTCAAGGGACAGCTCGGAGTCGTCCGGGCCTTCGCCCGCCTCGCCGAGGACGATCCGGACACCGAACTCGTCCTGGTCGGCCCCCACATCGACGACCGGCAGAACTACCCCGTCAACCGCCGGGTGTGGCAGGACCTCATGCGCGCCCGCCAGGAACTGGACAGCCCGGTACGCGAACGGGTGCACATCTGGCGGTTCGGCCCGGTACAGCGCACCGGCGAGGACCTCGCCCTCAACGTGCTGCGCAGGCAGGCCCGCACGGTCGTGCAGAACAGCAGCAGGGAAAGCTTCGGCCTGACCGTCGCCGAGGCCATGTGGAAACGCGCCGTCGTCGTCGGCGCCGATGTCGACGGCATCAGCGCGCAGATCCACGACGGCGTCAACGGCCTCCTCGCCCCCTACACCGAGGGCGAAGGACCCTGGGCCGACACGGTGCGCCGCTCACTGACGGACGAGGCGGGACGCTCCCGCTGGAGCACGGCCGCGCGCGCCACGGTCGAAGAGCGCTACCTGTCCCGTCCCGGCGTACAACGCCAGACGGCCGCCTTCACCGGCACCCCGGACACCGGCAAAAACACCCCCTGACCCGCCCCCTGCTCCCTGACCCCCGCCCCCGATCCCCTCTCCCCCCTGACACCCCCTGATGCACCGGCTGTTGACCGGCCGGTGAGAAGAGACGAGGCACCCCCCATGAGCGTGACGATGTGGTTCGACCCCACCTGCCCCTTCACCTGGCGCACCTCGCGCTGGCTGCGCACCGAGGCGCGGGCCCGGGGCGAGAAGGTGACCTGGCGGCTGATGAGCCTGGCCGTACTGAACGAGGCCCGCGACGTCCCGGACCAGCACCGGGAGGGCCAGCAGGCCGGAGTACGCGTGCTGCGCGTCCTGGCGGCGGCGGGCGAACTCCACGGCAACGACGCGGTCGAGGCGCTCTACACCGAACTGGGCATACGCGTCCACGACCGGGGCGGCCGCTACGACACCGGGACCATCGCCGACGCGGTGACCGCCGCCGCACTGCCCGCCGGGCTGGCCGGGGCCGCCGACGACCCGGCCCGGGACGCGGCCGTACGGGCCAGCCACGAGGAAGGGCAGGCCCGCGCCGGCCAGGAGTCGGGCTCTCCGCTGACCGCCTTCGGTGACAGCGCCGGCTTCTTCGGACCGATCCTCACCGCCGTCCCCACCGGCGAGGACGCGGCCCGCCTCTACGACAGCATGGCCGCGCTCTCCACCATCACCGCCTTCAGCGAACTGAAGCGGGCCAGGACCTGAACCACCACCCCACCCAGCCCAGCCCAGCCCAGCCCAGCCGAGCCCGGCCCGCCCCGGGGCCGGTCCGGTGCGGTGCGAAGCCCCCGGCCGGGGTAGACGGCGTCCATGGCATCGCACAAGAAGCTCTACCCCCTGGTCCCGCGGGCCGTGCGGCAGCTGCGCCGTGTCCGTTCGCTGTACGCGGGGGGCGTCGCGCTGTGGGCTCTGGGTCTGCTCCTGGAGGCGGGGAAGAGCCCGGGGAGCCGGCAGATGTGGATCGCCCTGCTCATCATGGGCGTCTTCACCGTTCTGCTGTCGGTGACGTTCTTCCGGCTGTGGCGTCACGGCGCGGCCCTGCGTGTGAGGTCCGGCAGCGGCCGCACGGGATGAACCGGGCGCCTGAGCGCATCCGGCCGGCCGGGTGTGCTCAGGCCGTGGTGCGTCCGGTGAGGTCCCGGGCCCTGCGTACGGTCGCCGCGTCGACCATGGCGCCGTGTCCGTCGCGGAACGCGCCGCTGCCGCGCCGCTGGTGATGTTCGAAGAGGTCGAGCAGGGCGTGTGCGTCGGCGAGTTCGGCGGGGTCGGTGCCGAACACCTCGTTGGCGATGGTGACCTGGTCGGGGTGGATGCAGGCGCGGCCCTGGAAGCCGAGGGCGCGCAGGTGCAGGCTCGACGCGCGGAACGCGGCGTGGTCGGCGGTGTGGACGCAGACGGGTGCGACGGCGCTGTCGAGCCGGTGGGCGACGGCGTGCGTGACGGTCAGCCCGCGGGCCCAGTCGAGCAGGTGGTCGCCGGGGTCGGGTGGCATGCGCAGGTCCGCGCGCAGGTCGACCTCGCCGAGCTGGACGCGGCGCACCGCGGGGTGGGGGGCGGTGGCGCCGAGGGTGAGCAGCCCGGCGGCGCTTTCGACAAGCAGCCCCAGGGCGACGGCCGGGACCGCGTCCGGAGCGACGGCCGGGGCGGCACCCGGGACGGCGGTGGAAGCGGCCGCGGTGGAAACGGCGGCGGTGAGTGCGTCGAGATCGGCGCCGGCGGCCGCCTTGGGAATCCAGAGGCCGTCGATCCGGCCGGTGGCGAGCAGGGCGCGGGCGTCGTCGAGCCCGCGCGGGCCGGTGTTGATCCGTACCCAGAGTTCGGGGCCGCCGGTGCGGCGGGCGAGGGCGAAGGCGACAGCGGCGGCGCGGGCCTCGTCCTTGTGCCCCGGCGCGACGGCGTCCTCGAGATCGAGGATGAGCGCGTCGGCGTCGCTGCGCGTGGCACCGCGCAGAAAGCGGGGCTGGTCGGCGGGAACGTAGAGGTGCGAACGGGGCGGCAGCGGGGGCACCGACCACTCCTCACATATAAAGAATCGGATGATGCATTTTCTAATGTGGTGATGTAGCTTACCAGTCGAGATACTTCGGGTTGGGGTGCCGTACGGGACCGGCCCCGCCACGCTCCCGGCCTGTGACAGGGGCGCGGAGGGCGCGGCCGTCCCGCCCGTGCGACGAGGAGAGGACCGCAGCGTGTTCGACGCCGACAGCGTCACGATTACCGTGCTGGTCGAAAACCAGGTGGACATGCTGCTGCCCGACCAGGCCAGCCCCGCCGGCGCGGACGACCACTGCGTCAGCCGGTACGGGCTGATCGAGCACTTCGACCCCAAACGCGTCCCGCCCCAGGCGGAGAACGGCATCAGCTTCCTCGTCGAAGCGGTCCGCGGCCGCCACACCCTGCGTGTCCTGTTCGACGTCGGCCTGACCGGCACGGTCCTCGAACACAACATGCGGGCCCTCGGCGTCGACCCCGCCACCATCGACCACGTCGTGATCAGCCACGGCCACCCGGACCACTTCGGCGGCATCCACCGCTTCCTCGGCCTCGCCGGGCGCCGTATCCCGGTCGCCACACACGCGGACGCCGAACTGCCGCGCTACGCCGTCATGGCCGACGGCCGCACCTCACCGGTCTACAACGCCGCCTTCGGTTTCGGCGAGGTCGAGCGCTCCGGCGGCGTACCCGTACTGACCCGCGACTCCCTCGACCTCGGCTGGGGCGTCCACACCACCGGGGAGATCCCCCGCACGGTCGCCTTCGAAGCCGGCGCCGCACCCGGCTTCACACCCGGCGACCCCGGCCTCTACCAGGTCTCCGCCCAGGGCAGGCTGCGCCGGGACGACGTCATGGACGAGATGGGCCTCGTGGTGGACGTACGCGACGTCGGGCTGGTGATCCTGACCGGCTGCGCGCACGCCGGCGTCATCAACACGATCGCCCAGGCCCGCGCGGTGTGCGGACCCAAGCCGGTCCGGGCGGTGATGGGCGGCTTCCACCTCGGCTTCCCCACCACCCCGGCCGAGAACGTCGGCCTGACCTCGGCCGCGCTCGCCGAACTCGAGGTCGCCACGGTCATGCCGATGCACTGCAGCGGACTGCGTACCCACGCGCGACTGGCCCACGACCTGTCCGCGCACTACGTGCAGCCCTCGGTGGGCACCGTGCTGCACTTCGGCCGGTGACCGCGGACCTGCGGGGCATCAGGGTCATCGCGGTCGAACAGGCCGTCGCCGCCCCCCTGTGCACCCGCCACCTCGCCGACCTCGGCGCCGAAGTGATCAAGATCGAACGGCCCGGAGGCGGGGACTTCGCCCGCGGCTACGACGAGAGCGTCCACGGCCAGGCCAGCCACTTCGTCTGGCTCAACCGCGGCAAGCGCAGCGTCGTACTCGACCTGAAGAGCGAACCGGGGCGCCACGTGCTGCGTCGGCTGCTGCGCGAGGCGGACGTGCTGGTGTGCAACCTCGCCCCGGGCGCCCTGCACCGGATCGTCACCGACGAGGAACTGGCCGCGCTCAACCCGCGCCTGGTGCGCTGCTACCTGTCCGGGTACGGGGCCTCCGGCCCCTACGCCGGGCGCAAGGCGTACGACGCGCTGGTGCAGGGCGAGGCCGGCACGATCACCGCGACCGGTACGCCCGAGACGCCGGCCAAGCCCGGGGTGTCGCTGGCCGATCTGGCGGGCGGGACGTACGCGCTGACCGCCGTCACCGCCGCCCTGTACGCGCGGGAGCGGACCGGCCTGGGCCGGCGGATCGACGTGGCCCTGTTCGACGTGCTGCTGGAGTGGATGAGCCCGCTCCTGCTGGCCGAGATGCACTCGGGCTCGGCGCCCAGGCCCGCCGGACTGCGGCACGCCAGCATCGCCCCCTACGGGCCGTACACGACGGCCGACGGCAAGGACGTCCTGATCGCGGTGCAGAACGAGGGCCAGTGGAGCCGGCTGTGCCGTACCGTGCTCCGGGCCCCGGCGCTGCTGGAGGATCCCGCGTTCGCGTCGAACAGTGCCCGGGTGCGGCACCGCGAGCGCACCGAACGGGCCGTGCAGGCACGGCTGATCACCCTGTCCACCGCCGAGGTCACCGACCGCCTGGAACGGGCGGACGTGCCCTACGCGCGGCTGAACCAGATCACCGATGTGCTGGCCCACCCGCAGGCCGAGGCGACCGGACGCTGGTCGCAGGCGACGCTGCCGGACGGGCGTACGGTACGGGTGGTCACCTCCGCGCTGCACCGTGACCCGGAGCCGCCCGGCGGCCGGCGGGTGCCGGGGCTGGGCGAGCACACCGCGCAGGTGCTGCGTGAACTGGGCCTGTCCGAGGGCGAGATGGCCGGCGTGCTGGAGCCGCCCGCGGAATCCGGCACCCCGCCCTCCACCGCACCGGCCCGCTGACCCCCGCCCCCAACCGCCCACTGCCCCGCCGCAGTCCGCCGGGCGGTGGGGCAGGCATCGGGCCGGGCCGGGGCCCGGGGGGGGTCAGTCGTTGTCGACGTCGAAGGGGTCGGTGATCGGCTGCCCGGTCAGGTGCCTGCCCAGTGCCAGGAAGCTGCGGGCGAGGTGCCACTCCGTCGCCTTGGCCAGTGCGTCGCCGTCGCCGAGCCGGGCCGCGGCCAGCATCGCCCGGTGTTCGTTGGAGGTCTCGTCGGCCCGGTCGTGGAGCACCTGCAGTACGTCCCAGGGGAACTTCTGCCACAGCTGGTCGATCTCGTCGGTCAGCCCGTCGTTGCCGCACTTGGCGTAGAAGAGGAAGTGGAACTGCCGGTTCGTGGCGTTCAGCCGTGCCCGGTCCCCCTCGGCCGCGGCCTGTTCCATCTGGGTGACCAGCCGTTCCGCGAGGTCGATGTCGAGCGGTGAGAGCCGCCGGGCGGCCCGCTGCATCGCGTACGGCTCCACCAGGCGGCGCAGCAGGTAGACGGTCTTGACCTGCTCGTAGTCGGCGTCGGCGACCCGCACGCCCTTGTGCGGCTCGCCGACCAGCACACCCTCGGCCTCCAGCAGGCGCAGCGCCTCGCGGACCGGGGTGATGCTGGTGTCGAACATCGCGGCGAGCACGTCCTGTTGGATGCGGCTGCCCCGGGGCAGTTCCCCCTCGCTGATCATCCGCCGCAGCTCGATGGCGATGCGGTCGCGCTTGGTCAGCGGTTTCGCCCCCTTCGCTGCGACGCCGTCAGTCGCGGCGGAGGAGAGTCGGCGGGCCGGCGGCGGCATGGGCATGTCCTTAACGGGTCAGCGCTCGGGGAGCGTCGGGTCGGCGGGCCTGATGAGTGTCGCACCGGCGGAACGGATCGCGGTCATACGGGCAGTTGGCGCGGGCGGCCGGGCGGGACGGGCGGCGGGCGGCCGCTCCGGTGACGGCCATCACGCACCGCTCCCGGACAGGCCCGGCACACGGCGGGAGTCCCGCCCGGGACCGCCGTCCCGGCCGGACGGCGGCGGTCCCGGAAGCGGCGGCATCGGAAGCAGCTCCGGAGGCGGCGGTCCTGGAGGGGGCACCGGGTCGAGGGTGCGGTGGAAGGCCGCGAGTGCGGCGGCGAAGGCGCTGGGGTCGTCCAGGTAGGCGAGGTGTCCCGCGCCGGGCACCTCGGCCGCCGCGCCGCCGAGCTGCCCGGCCAGGGCGGCCGCCGCGCCGGCGCTGATCCGGTCGTCGTGCGCGCCGCGCAGTACCCGGCAGGGCAGGCCGAGGGGCCGGGGCGGCGCGTGGCCGGCCCAGCCGAGTGTCACGCGCAGGGAGTTGAGCAGGGTGTCCGGGCGGGTCGCCGCCATCGACCGGTACAGCAGGTCACGGCGGGCGGGATCGGTGCTCAGGAGAGTGCTGTCGGTGTAGCCCCGGGCGAACAGGGCGGTGCCGTCGCGGCGGAGCGCGGCCTCGGTGTGTGCCAGCCGGCCGGCCGCCGCGGGCCCGGTGGCCGGGGGAAACCCGGCGAGGGTCAGCGAGCGCACCCGGGACGGCCGGTCGAGGGCGAGGGCGAGCGCGACGAGGGCGCCCAGGCCGGAGCCGACGACATCCACCCCGCCGGCACCGGCGCCGCCCTCCTCCACGCCCTCGTCCCCTTCTACATCCTCTTGCGTGGTGCGGGACAGCAGCCGGTCGCGGGCCGCCGCGGCCGCCGACACGGCGCCGGCCAGGGTGAACGGCTCGGCGGCGCGGACGCCGTGGCCCGGCAGGTCCGGCGCCGATACGGGCCTGCCGCCGGCCCGCAGATACGGCAGGGCAGGCGCCCAGGTCCCGGCGTCGCCGCCCCAGGTGTGCAGAAGCAGGAGGGGCGTCGTCATCGCAGTCATAGGCACCTCACACCAGGATCATGCATTTTTCTGTTTCTGAAGTATGGCTATTGCATGTCAGGCATCCTAGCCCCAGAATCCCCGGTATGACCACGATCAAATCCGTGCGGCACAGTGCGGGCGACGCGCGGCGCGACCCCGCGGGCAATGCGCAGGGGGCGGCGGCCACGGCCGCACCGGCCGGCGCCCACAACGGCGCGACGGTCACGCTCGACGGGCTGACCATGCGTTTCGGTGACCGCACGGTATCCCAGGACATCAGCCTGGCCATCGGTGCGGGAGAGGTCCTGTCCATCGTCGGGCCGTCCGGCTGCGGCAAGACCACACTGCTGCGGGCGGTGGCCGGGCTGATCCGGCCGGCCGAGGGCGTGGTCCGTATAGACGGGCAGGCGGTGACCGGTACCCCGGACGGCGTGGCGATGGTCTTCCAGCACTTCGGCCTCTTCCCGTGGAAGACCGTCGAGGCGAATGTCGCCTACGCCCTGCGCGTGCGCGGCATCGCGAAGAAAGCCGCGCTGGAGCGGGCCCGGGAGCTGATCGCCCTCGTCGGCCTGTCCGGCTTCGAGAAGTCCTACCCCCATCAGCTGTCCGGCGGCATGCAGCAGCGCACCGGCCTGGCCCGGGCCCTGGCCGTACGGCCCCGGCTGCTGCTCATGGACGAGCCGTTCGGCGCGCTGGACGCCCAGACCCGGGAGGTCCTGCAGTTCGAACTGCTGCGGATCTGGCAGGACCATCCCGTGACGATGCTGTTCGTCACCCACTCGATCGACGAGGCCGTTCTGTTCGGGGACCGGGTCGCCGTGCTCAACGGCCGGCCCAGCGGTGTCGCCGAGCTGATCGACGTGCCGCTCCCGCAGCCCCGCGACCGGTCCGTGCCGGCCATCCCGGAATTCCTCGCCATCCGCGAGCGGGTCTGGTCCCTGATCATGAACGCCGGCCCGGCGGACTGACCGCCCCGCCCCACCGCCCCGCCCCACCACACCGCCCCACCACACCGCCCCGCCGGCACAACGGCCCCACCATCACACCGCCCGCCCCACCGGCACACCGCCACCGTCCCACCGTCACACCGCCCCCCGCCCCGCTCACCCACCGCCACCCTGCCGTGCCCTCCGCGCGGCAGCAGAAGGAGCAGTTCGCATGACGATTTCGCGGCGCAGACCCGCCCTGGTCGGGGTGGCCACACTCCTCGCGCTCATCACCGCCCTCGCCGGCTGCGGCGACAACGGCTCGCAGTCCGCCGGCAGCGCCACGTCCGGCGGACCCGAGAAGATCACCATCGGCGTGCCCGGCATCCCGCCGATCTTCCTCAACACCGTGATGTACGTCGCCAAGGAAGAGGGCTTCTTCGCCGACCGCGGCCTCGACGTCACCCTGCGCCCGCTGACCACCGGCGCCGACGTCGGCCGCGCGGTACAGAGCGGCGAGATCCAGGGCGGCATCATCGGCACGCCCGGCGCGGTCGCCCTGCGCGCCAGCGGCGGCTCCGTCGTCTCACTCATGGGCTTTCCCAAGCCCACCTACCTGCTGGCCAGCACCGACCCCGGCGTCACCAGCTGCGCCGACGTGAAGGGCAAGACCATCGCGGTCGACGCGGTCGGCGCGCCGAAGGCCCTCGGCCTGGCCGCCATGCTCGCCAGCTGCGGCCTCGGCAAGAACGACGTCAGCACGATCAACGTGGGCGGCCCGCCCACGGTCGACGCGCTGGTGGCCGGCCAGGTCGAGCTGGCCGTCCTGCACCCCGACGAACTCGCCACCGTGCAGGAGAAGATCGCCCCCACCACCCCCGTCAGCGAAGTCATGACCCTGGCCGACGTCGACCCGCTGCAGCACTACACGGTCCTCGTCGCCCCCAAGGACCAGCTCAGCGGCCCCGCCCGGGACACCTGGGTCAAGGTGATCGCGGCCGTACGCGAAACCATCGCCTACATGTACGACCCGGCCCACACCAAGCAGGTCGCCGCCCAGGCCGCCGCCGTCACCAAGGAACCCGCGAGCGTGACCGAGGCGGCGCTGCCGAAGTTCCTCTCGCTCGGCGTCTGGGCGAAGCAGGGCGACGGCCTGGACCGGGCCGCCATCCAGCACACGATCGACGGCGCGGTCGCCGCGGGCAACGTACCCAAGGCCAAGGCGCCCACCTACGAGCAGATGGTGGACCCCTCGGTGTTCGCCGACGCGACGGGCAAGTGATGCGAGCACCCCGGCCGCGGGCGCCCGGGCAAGGAACCGGCGCCCGCCTTGGGCCGCCGGCCGTGTCGGCGGCCGGGCTGCTGGCCGGGCTGGGCCTGTGGCAGCTGGCCGGCTGGCACGACCCCGTCCTGTTCGCCACGCCCGGCCGGTCGGCCGAGGCCCTGCTCACCCTGACCCGGGACGGTTCCCTGCCGGCCGCCCTGCTCTCCTCGGGCAGACTGCTCGTCGTCGGACTCGCCCTGGCGATCGTCGCCGGCGTCGGATCCGGCCTGCTGCTCTCCCGGGCCCGGCTGCTGCGCGCCAGTACCGACTGGCTGCTGTTCGCGCTCCAGTCCGTCCCGATCGTCGCGCTGGCCCCCCTGATCCTGTCGGCGTTCGGCTTCGGCCTGCCGGCCAAGACCCTGGTGGTGTTCCTGACCGCGGTCTTCCCGATCGTGGTCAACACCGCGGAAGGAGCGCACCGTGTACCGGCCACCTTGCTGGAGGTCACCCGTACCTTCCGCAGCAGCGAATGGCGGATCTGGAAGGACCTGCTGCTGCCCCACACCGTGCCGTACGCGATGACCGGCGTGCGCCAGGGCATCGCGATGGCCTTCGTCGGCACCCTCGCCGCCGAGTTCTTCCTCAACGCCAGCGGCATCGGCGGACTGCTGCTGGCCGCCGGCACCCAGTTCGACACGGCCACCGTGCTCGGCCTGACCGTGCTCGTGTCGGTGCTGGCCGTGGCCCTGATGGGCTGCGGCCGGGCGGTCGAACGCCACTTCGCGCGGTGGCGGGCGGTGCAGGCATGACGGCCCGCCCGGCCCCCCGGCCCCCCGCACCCCCCGTACCCGGCTCGTCCGGCCCGTCCGCGGGGGCAGCCCCGGACCCCGCCCGCACCACACCCCCGCCCACACCCACACCCGCGTCCGCGTCCGGTGTACGGCGGACCGGCCGGGTGGCCGGTGTCCTCGGCAAGCTGGCCGTCGCGGCCTTCGTCATCGTCGTCTGGGAGAGCGCGGTGCGGCTGTGGCTGCCCGCCTACCTGCCCACCCCCTCCGGTGTGGCCGGCGCGGCGTGGCCGACGCTGACCTCCCCGGCGTTCCGCACCGCCGTGGGCGAGACACTCGGCGGGGTGGCACTCGGCCTGCTCCTCGGCTGTACCGCCGGTACGGCGCTCGGCCTCGGCATCGGGCGGGTGCCGTGGCTGCGGCACCTGACCTCCCCGTACCTCAGCGGCCTGTACGCGATGCCGATGCTCGCGATCGTCCCGATGGCGACGATCTGGCTCGGTTACTCCAGCCAGACCCGGCTGGCGGTGATCGCCCTGTCGGCGTTCCTGCCCTGCGCGGTGAGCACCGGCGACGGAGCCCGCAATGTGCCGGCCCAGTTGGGTGAACTCGCCCAGATACTGCGGCTGTCCCGCCCCCGGGTGGTAGTGGACGTGCTGCTGCCCTCGACGCTGCCGTTCGTCATCGCCGGCGTGCAGGTGGCGGTGGGCCGGGCCCTGGTCGGCGCGGTGGCGGTGGAATTCCTCGCCAGCCTGCCGGGACTGGGCACGTTCATCCTCACCAACGCCCACTCCTTCGAGCAGAACACCGCGTTCGTCGCCGTCCTCGCCCTGGCCGCGCTCGGCATCGCCGCGCGCAGCGGCACCCAGAGCGCCCTGCACCGGCTGGCCCCCTGGCACCTGCACGTCAACCGCTGACCCTGACCCACCCCCACCAACTGCCCCGCCCCAGAAGAACCCAGAGCCCAGAGCCAAGGAGCCCAGGAAAAATGCCCGACGACGGCGGCCCGCGGCCGTTCCGCACCGAGATCACCGACGGCATGCGCATCGAGTGGGACGTACCGATCGAGATGGACGACGGGACCGTGCTGCGCGCGGACGTGTTCCGTCCGGTCACCGGGCCGGCGCCGGTGATCATGACCTACGGTCCGTACGCCAAGGGCCTGCCCTTCTCCCGCGGTTACCCCAGCGCGTGGGAGGCGATGGCCCGGGACCACCCCGACACGGTCGCGGGCACCTCGAACCGGTACCAGAACTGGGAAGTCGTCGACCCGGAGAAGTGGGTGCCGCACGGCTACGCCTGCGTACGGGTCGACTCGCGGGGCACCGGACGCTCACCCGGCCGCGTCGACCCGTTCTCGCCACGCGAGACCCGCGACTTCCACGACTGCATCGAGTGGGCCGGCACCCGCGACTGGAGCAACGGGCGGGTCGGCCTCAACGGCATCTCCTACTACGCGATGAACCAGTGGCAGGTCGCCTCCCTGCGCCCGCCGCACCTTTATGCGATCTGCCCCTGGGAGGGAGCCGCCGACTTCTACCGGGACGGCTCCCACCAGGGCGGCATCCGCTCCACCTTCTGGGACAACTGGTACGACATGCAGGTCAAGACCGTCCAGTACGGCATCGGCGAAGCCGGCGGCCGCAACCCGAGCACCGGACAGCTGATCTGCGGCGACGATCTCCTCACCCCGGCGGAACTGGCCGCCAACCGCACCGACCTGGGCGCGGACATCGCCGCGCACACCTTCGACGACCGCTACCACCGGGACCGCTCGGCACACTGGGACGCCATCGACATCCCGGTCCTCAGCTGCGGCAACTGGGGCGGACAAGGACTCCACCTGCGCGGCAACGTCGAGGGCTACCTGCGCGCGGCCTCCCCCCACAAGTGGCTGGAGATGCACGGCCACGCCCACTGGCCGCTGTTCTACACCGACTACGGCGTCGCCCTGCAGCGGCGCTTCTTCGACCGGTATCTCAAGGACGAACCCAACGGCTGGGAGGACCGGCCCCCGGTGCAGCTGCAGATCCGGCACGTCGACGCCACCTTCACCCCGCGCGGCGAGAGCGCCTGGCCCCTGCCGGCCACCCGCTGGACCCGGCTGCACCTGCACCCCGGCCGCACGCTCGCCGCCCCGGAGCCCGCCACCGCGGACACCGCCCAATTCGCCGCGCTCGGCGACGGCCTGGAGTTCACCACGGGCCCGCTGCCCGAACAGACCGAGATCACCGGCCCCCTGGCGGCGAAACTGTTCATCTCCTCCACCACCACCGACGCCGACCTCTTCCTCGTCGTACGCGTCTACGCACCGGACGGCGAAGAAGTCGTCTTCCAGGGCGCACTGGACCCCCACACCCCGGTCGCCCAGGGCTGGCTGCGCGCCTCGCACCGCCGCCTCGACCCGGACCTGTCGACCCCCTACCGCCCCTACCACCCGCACGACGGCGCCGAACCCCTCCAGCCCGGCACCGTCTACGAACTCGACATCGAGATCCTGCCGACCTGCCTGGTCATCCCGGCCGGCTACCGGATCGCACTGCAGGTACGCGGCCGCGACTACGTCCACCCCGGCCCCGTCGCCCGCCTGTCCAACCTGAAGAACGACCTCACCGGCTGCGGCCCGTTCCTGCACAACGACGACCTCGACCGCCCCGCCGGCACCTACGACGGGCACACCACCGTGCACACCGGCGCCCCCCACGCCTCGTACCTGCTGCTCCCGGTCATCCCGGCCCCCTGACCACCCGGACCGGCCCGGGACGACCCCGCCCGCTCCCGGGACGGCCCGCTCCCGGCCCGCTCCCGGGGCAGCCCGGCCCGCCCTCGGCCGGCCGGTCCCCGCCGTGGTTCTCCGGCGGGTGTCTGACGTGCGCAACAGTCCAGAAATCTTCATGTCCACGTCATCATGGGGCGGGGTGTGCGCCACTCGCCGGACGCAGAGTGGCGGCCGCCCGCACGCCGACACCCGCCCCAGCACACGGGAGACCCCATGAAGCTCCGGCGATCCGCCCGAGCCGCCTTCCTCACCGTCCTGCTCTCCGCCGGACTGCTCACCGCACCCACCCAGGTGCACGCGGCCGGGCCCAGCGACGCCGACCTCGCCTACCGCTGGGCCCCCGTCCACCACCAGGACACCTCGGCGGCCTATCCCACCGCCGACTACCTCGCACGGGTCGACTACGACGAGGACTGGAACACCCTCAACAACTGGGAGAACCTCGACGCCAACGCCGGACGGCTGACCGGCACCGCCTACTACTCCGTGGTCGAGACCGCCACCCACTGGTACCTGACCTACGCGTTCTACCACCCGCGTGACTGGAAGGACTATCCGCTCAACCTGTTCTCGCACGAGAACGACATGGAGGGCGTCCTCGAGATCGTCAGCAAGGACGGCAGCACCTACGGCACACTCCAGGCGGCCGTCACCCTGTCACACGACAACTACTACGCCTACGTGCCCGCGGGCAGTGCCTTCACGGGCAACCGCGAGTCCGTCGACGGCACCCTGCTCACCCAGACTCATGACGGCGCCGAGCACCCCACCGTGTTCCAGGAGGCCCGCGGCCACGGCGTGAACAACTGGAGCGGCGGCGGCTTCCCCGGCGGCGACGGCATCGTCTACCGCCCCAGCCGCACCACGGGAACGGTGCCGGCGGGCGGGAACGACCGTGCCGCGTCCTACCAGCTCATCGACATCTTCGCCCCCGGCGGCCTGTGGGAGCGCCGTGACGCGAAGCCCCCGTACGCCTCCTGGGGGACCTTCGCCGGGGACAACGGCAAGGACAACGCCGCCCACACCCCCTGGGCCTGGGACGACACGAACGACGGCGGCGACCTCCAGGCCGGCTCCATCGCCGGCGACCCGGCCTACCTGACCGCCCAGTACTTCACGAACACCGGGCCCCTCAGCCTGAGCTACACCCGTAACCCCTACCAGCCCTGACCCCCCGCCACACCCGCCCCCCGCCACACCCCGCCACACCCCGGGCCGGAGTACCGGGGCCGGCCCCCGCCCCGTCCCCGGCGGGAGGCCGGCCCCGGCCCCGGCCGGGCGCCGGAGCGTCAATTGGCCTTGCCGAGGGCCTTGTCCCGCATGGCCCCGATCAGCGGCAGCACCCGTTCCTGCGGCACCTCGCCGCCGGTACGGGTCAGGTAGCCGATGACGCTGCGGGCGATGGTGGCGGTCTGCTCCGCGTCGGCGGACCAGGACAGCTCCGTGAGGGTGTCGGCCAGCAGCAGGGACACCTGGACCGCCGGATCGGTGACCAGCTGCTCCTGCGCCGCCTGCCGCTGCGCGCCGGACATCCCGTCATGGAATCCGGCCGTCGCGAACACCAGGGCGTGAATGATCCCGCTGCCGAATTCGGCGACCAGACGCGGCATCGGCTGCTCACCGTCCCCGCGCCGCATGAGCGCGCCGAGAGCCTCGGTGTCCTCCTCCCAGACCGCCTCGAAATAGGCGGAGGCGGCAAGAATCTCCTGCCGCGTCAGTGAATCCGGCATCAGCGCCACTCCCCGCGATCGTCACTCACCCCGCCCGGCAGACCACCGCAGACCACCCCGGACCAGCTCTCCGGGGCGGGCACCCCCGGCCATCCGGGCTGCTCCGGCGGGCAGTTGATATCCCCGCCGATCATGCCCTACGTCCCCTCAGCCCCCGGCGCCGCCCGCGTGGGGACGGTCACACAGGTCGTCCAGCTGGAACGCGCCGTCCTCGTGCTGGAATTCACTCTCCTTGTCCAGCTGTTTCAGCAGCCGCGTCAGGTTCGCGCTGTCGTGCGGCGCGGCCAGGAACTCCAGTACGGCGCGGCTGAAGGCGTCCCGCAGCGTCGGCGGCATCGCGTCCGACGCGTCGAAACAGATCCGGTCCGCGCCGTCCAGCAGCGCCTGGACGGTCCGGGTACCGGGAGTCGGCGGCCTCGTTCCGGCGATCGACCCGCCCGGGAACAACGGCTGCTCCTGCGGCCGCGCCGCGGCCACCCAGTCCCTGCGCGCCTCCTCGGACGTCAGTTCCCGCACCAGCCGCCAGGCGTCGTCACTCTCCTTGAAGACCGCGGCCATGTCCCCGGACACCTCGAACGCCGTCTGCCGGGCAGCCCTCCCGTGCACGAAAAGCGCCGTCGGATACGGCAGCACCTCGTTGCCGTAGTGGCGGCGGATGAACGAACCCTGGTGCTCCTGGCCGCAGGCCGTCCCCCGGTTGAGGAGCCCGTACCGGCCGCCCCCGATGTCCTCGAAAGACGTGGAGAGCGCGTCCGCCGCCGACTCGGGAGTCAGCAGATCCGCCCACTCCTGCCACGCCCCCCTCACCTCCGGGCCGCTCCACGCCAGCCGCCCCGTCGCCCAGTCCTGGTACACCTGCGCGCCCCGCCGCTGCAGCAGCAGGTCCTCGATCCAGTCGGTGCCGGGCCAGCCGGACGTGGCCTCCGACGCCATCCCCAGACACCACGACGACGGCGACGTCGTCGGCGGCGAGCGGCTCCACACCAGACTTTTCAGATCGATCCGTACCGGCACCCAGTACGCGTTCTCCCGGGTCGTTCCCGACCCGTCCGTGACCTGTACCCGCGGCGCCCACGGCTTGACCGCCGAGCCGGCCACCCCTTCCGGCAGCGGCCGGGCCGCCCCGTCCCGCGCGTACTCGACGAGATCACCCAGATTGTTCAGCACGGCCACGTCCGGGGGAGCGCCCGCCTGGAGCTGGGCCACCAGCGTCTCCCGCAGGGAACGGGTGCCCTGGTACACGTAGCGGTGGCCGGTCCGCTCGCCCACCGCGTCCAGCACCTTCAAGAAGGGCTTCTCCTCGCCTCCCGTCCAGGGGCCGAGAACGACCAGGGTCCGCCCGCCGCCGCCCCCGCAGCCCGAGACGACGGCGCTCACGGCGAGCAGACACCCCGCCAGCACCACCCGCAGCACGACCCCCACCACGGTCCTCACCACGTTTCCCGAGCCGCTCACAGCTCCGCGTACCTCCCCCGGACCAGATATTCACGGCCGTACAGGAACAGCGTGATCCCGCACGCCAGCGCGCCGGCCGTGCCGACGGAGAGCGCCACACCCGCCGTCGCGGACCAGCCCGCCGGACGCGCCCGGCGTATCCGCTCGGCCATCTCCGCCGCCCGGTTCCTGATCTCGCCGCGCGCCGCCGGTGTCACCCCCTCGGCGCCCTCGCCCGCCCGGGCGATCAGAACCGCCACCTCGCCCACCTGCCGCTGCGCCCCCTGCTCGATGACGGCGCCGGCCGCCAGCGGGACCAGCGCCAGCAGCACCGGCGCCACGGCGAGTGCCAGCAGCACACTGAACAGGCGCAGCTGGAAGCGGAGATAGACCAGGGTGCCCGCGGCCACCACGGCGAACAGGGCGGCCGCCAGAGCTGTCGCCACCGCCGCCCCCACCGCCACCGCGCTCCACGCGGCCGCTTCTCTCGCGTCCTGGCCCAGCTGCCGCTCCAGCCCCCTGATCCGCTGGAGTACGGCGGTCGTCTCGCCCGGCGCGCCGTTCAGCATCGAAGCGGCGTACCGCAGGCCGGCCCGGCGCAGTATCTCCGGGTTCGATCGCCGGTCGGCCCAGGCGATCCAGTCGCCGTACGCGACGACCAGCCCGGACACGACCCGCAGTTCCTGCTCCTGGCCCCGGTCCAGGGCGCCCGTCTGCGCGGCCCGGTTCAGGCTCTGCGAAGCCTCCGTGTACAGCGAGCGGTATTCCTCACCGAGCCCCACCTCGACGGGCTGGCCGAGCCGCCGCTCCGCCTGGTCCTGGGCCAGCCGCAGGGCGGTCCGCGCGTCGGCCAGGTACACCAGGGCCGGCGTGTAGCGGTCGCGCAGGCTCTCCGTACGGTCGTGGACGTCGAAGTACGCCGTCCTGGCCGGCAGGAGGACCATCAGCCCGAGCACGGGCAGCAGCAGCATGCGCCCGCGCAGGAACCGTGAGGTGGGCTTGCGGGCGATGGTCCGCGACCCCTCCGGGCCGGTGTCCTCCCCGGCCGGGGCCGGCCCGGCGTGGCCCGCCGCCCACCGCCACAGCGCCGAGAGCGCCCCGGACACCGGACGCCCGGCCCCGCGCACAAACGCCCCACGCAATGCCCCGCGCAGGAGTGTGCCGCGCATGATGTTCCTCATCCGTCCTCCCGGGAGGGTCGCGGCCGCGCACCCGGCAGCGGCCACGGCCGCCGCTCACCGCGCCAGTGACGCAGCCCGATGGACCGGGTGCGGTTGGCGTTGTCCAGCAACGCGTCGAACAGGTCGTCGTCCCCGCCCCCGGTCCGCGGCACCTGCCCGGCGAGCCGGCGGTAGCCCTCGGAGAGCTGCTCGCGCAGCTCGTCCTCGGTGCCCGGTGCCCGGACACCGGGCGGCAGTGCCTGGTGCAGCTCGGCCAGCAGGCCGTCTCCCGCGCCCCGCTGCGGCGCGGCCTCCACCATCAACAGCAGCAGCTCCCGCAGGTCCGTGGCCAGCCGCTCACGGGCATGCCGGTCGGTCAGCCCCTCGCTGCGCGTGAGCCGGTGCAGCGTCGTGTACGCGCGGGCCGCGGCGGCGACCGACGGCACCGAACCGTCGGCGGGCACGTCGGCGTGGATACGGACCATCGCGGTGCGGGCCGCGGTGCGGTGCCGGGAGTCGGCCGGCACACCGGCCAGCGAGGCGAGGGCCAGATCGGGCCGGCCCTGCGCCAGATGGATACGGGCCAGCCCGAACGCGGCACTGCCCAGGGCGTGATTGCGCCGCCAGACCGCCCGGTAGAACTCCACCGCCCGGTTCTCGTTGCCGAGTCTCTCGTGGCAGTAGCCGAGCGCGAGCTTCGGCGCGTACTCGCCGGGGATGGCCGCGTACACGCTGCTGAACTCCTCCAGGGCCGCCGAGGGCCGCTCGTGCGCGAGATGGAGGAGCCCCTCGTGCCAGTGCAGGCGCCAGTCGAAGTCGGCGAGGTCCCGCAGATGACGGCGGGCTCTTTCCAGTTCGAGTCCGGCGGTGACCAGCGCGTCACCACGGGAGGAGGCCGGATCCCGGGCGCGCTCCAGATGGAGGCGGCAGCGCAGCAGATGCAGCTCCGGTGACGCCAGCCACTCGTCGCTGAGCTGGAGCAGCCCGGCCGGATCGTCGTACGACGTGCGCTGCAGCTCCTTCCAGTTGAGGTCGTCCCGGTCGGGCTTGGGCACCGGAAGCCCCGCCGCGGCCTCGGCCGCCCCCGGCACCTGCACGGTCAGCGGCCGCTTGCGGCTGCCGCCGCCGCGCCACTGCTGCAGCGGCGGGGCGGTACCCAGCCCGCCGTCGAGCGCCGCCGCCGAGGGGCCGAAGAGCGGCGACGGCTCGAAGGTCTCCTCGTCCAGGCGCAGCGAGCGCAGTTCCCGCAGTACACCGCGCAGTTGCACGGCCATTTCCCGGGCGCTGGCGTAGCGGTCCCTGGGGGCGTGCGCCGTGGCCCGTGACAGGGCCAGCTCCAGGGACTCGGACCCCAGGTCGGAGGGGCGCGGCGGCGCCGTGCGCAGCAGCTGCCGCAGTACGACCCCGACCCCGTAGAGGTCACCGGCGACACTCATCTCACCCGCCTCGCCGATCTCCGGCGGGCGGTGGGTGACCGGGCCGGGGGAGCCGATCTGCCGCACGCCGGCCAGGTCGATGAGCTTGATGCCGTTGCCGCAGTGGAGCACATTGGTGAGGGAGATGTCGCCGTAGACGAACTCCTCCCGCTCGTGCAGATAGCTCAGCGCGTCGAGTATCCGCAGCCCGTAGGAGACGACGAACTCGTGCACCCGGAACCCGTCGAACGGCGGCTCGTTGCCCGCTATCTGTGCGGCGACCCACTCCAGTGAGGCGCCGTCGGCGAACTCCATCACGATGAACTCGGCCGCACTGCGCGGATGCTGGGCGTAGTTGATGACCCGGATGATCGAGGGATGGTTGAGGCTGACCAGCCGCAGCCGCTCCCGCCTCGCCTGGCTGACGGCCCCCGGATCCCGCGGATCGAGCACACCCTTGAGCGCCACGGGACGGCTGAGCAGCGGCAGGTCGCGGGCCAGATAGACCTTGCCGTAACTGCCCTGGCCCAGCGGGCCGACGACCCGGTACTGCTGGTGCAGCAGATCACCGCGGACCAGCGCGTGGCCGTCCTCGTCAGGGGCACCGCCGGGACCGGCCAGCGCGTCCGGATCGTGCACGGCCACCAGCGGCAGATCGGTCAGCCCGTCGCCGGGCGGCTCCACGACGAAATCGCGGGGCCCGTGCGGGCGGGCCAGCCGCCGCTGCGCCGCCTCGGCCTCACCCAGCGCCTCCTCGGCCTCGATGCCGACCCGGAACAGCCGGTAGGCCAGGGCCGGCGCCCCGGCCCGCGGACCGGAGCCCCGCAGCGAGCCCAGCGCGGCGAGCAGTTCCGCGGCCCGGGGCTGCGGGGCCCGCGGGCCCGGCCTGCCGGAGCCGCTCGCCGGGACCTGCCGTAACCGGTGTTCGAGTTCGTCGAGCCGGGCCAGCCGCGCCCCGATGTGCTCCGCGCGCTCCTGCGCCCAGTCCGCCGCCAGCAGGTCCCTGCGCACCAGGGACAGCAGCGGGGACTCCGGGTCGCGGAAGACCAGCAGAAGCCGGCTGAGGCCCCGCCGGCGCAGGGCCCGTAACAGGTCCATGACCTCCTCGTCGGAGGAGGCCGAGCGGTCCACCGACAGGAACGCCGCGGCCAGCCGGGGGCTGTCGGCGGCGATCAGCTCCAGCAGCCCGGCGGGGTCCGAGGGGGCCAGGCCGCCGCGTTCCGCCACGCGCCGGGCCAGCTCGGCGGCGCTGTGGTTGGTGGCGTCCATGGCGAGGTCGATGCTGCCCGCCCGCGGTTCGTCGGCGGTGGCGTCGGAGGAGGGCCGCGGATTCTGCTCACGGTCGGCGAGCGTGAGGACGGAGTGGATCGCCGGCATGGTCCGCTGATCGCCCTCCCGTGCGAAGGCGATCTCCACCGCACCGGTGCCGGGCGCCTCGTCCAGCCAGCGGGCCAGCCACCGGCGCAGCCCCGGGGCGCCCCGGTTGCCGGTCTGGCGGGGCGAGACGGCGATCTCACGGGAGACGGCGCGGGCGCCGCTCACCGTCAGGCCGAGCCGTTCCAGCGGCAGGTGTTTCAGCACCGTCTCGGTCGGGATCATGTACGCGTGCTGGGGGCCGGTGGGCGGCGCGTCCGCCCTGCCGTACTGGTGCACCACGATGCCGACCACCCCCTGCGAACGGTTGTGCACCACGCCGCTGCCGCTGTAGCCGCGCCGCACGATGTACGGCGGACCCGGGGTCGTATCGAGCTGCACCCACTCGGGGATGATGCCGGGCCCGCCGGTGCCGCCGAGCCGCGCCGCGATGTTCTCGCCGCCCCACAGGTCGTCGGGGTAGCCGGTGGTGTGGACGTGTTCGCTGTCGGCCGGGCTCTGCCGGTGCAGGGTCGCGGGAGGGACCGGGGGAACGCGGTCGAGTTTCAGCAGCGCGAGGTCTCCGCCGCCGAAGCTCGGGGTGGGCGCGACCAGGTACTCCTGCATCACCCGGGCCCGCAGCGGGGTGGGAACGGCCTCCGGAGCACCGGGGAAGTCGATGTACACCGACTCGAAGGGCTTGCCGGCGCTCTGCCCCCCACCGTCCCTGACGGCGCGGTGGAGCACCACATGGGCACAGGTCAGCACGAGCCCGCCCGGCAGCAGCACTCCCGCTCCCAGCGGCGGACGGGGCCCGCGGACCTGGGTACGGAACAGCCGCGAACGCCAACTCTCCCTGCTATGAGCAGAGTTGGAAGCGCCGCTCGGCTCGGTCATACTGCACAACCATAGCCACAGACGGTGACAATGGGATCCCGTCGCGCGACGGGGGACCATGTCTGCCCTTCGGGGCACGGGGGAGGAACGCGGTGGGCGAGCAGCGCGACGACACGGCGGTGGCCGGACTGGCCGAGGTGATCGGCCAGGTACGCCACGAACTGGAACAGGCGCAGCACAGCGGCGCCGAGAGCGACCTGCGCTTCTCGGTGGAGAGCGTGAACCTGGAGTTCGCGGTCCAGGTACGCAAAGAGGGCTCGGGCCGGGCCGGCGTGCAGATCGGCGTCATCGCCGTGGGAGCGGGCGGCTCAGCGTCCCGCGATACGACCCACCGCATCACGATCGAACTGAAGCCGCACGGCCGGGACACCTCGCACTACAGCGTCGGCGGAGAATAACCGGAGCCCCGGCCCCGCGTAGCCGCCGGCGAGGCCCCGCCCGCCGACGGCTACGCGGGAAGGGTCTGCGAGGTCACCATCCAGACATGGCCGTCCGGGTCGCAGAAGGCGCCCGCGTATCCCCACGGCTGCGGCCCGGGCGGTGTGACGACGGAGCCCCCCGCGCGGTGGGCACGCTCGATCACCTCGGCGACCGCGGCCTCGTCGTCCGCGTGCAGGCTGAACACGCACTCGCTCTGGTCGCGGCCCGCCACCTCGCGGCCGCCGATGACCCAGCCGAAGCCGCCGCTGGGAACCAGCATGAGGCGCAGGCCGTCGTTGAGAGCGAACTGCAGCGGTTCGGGCACACCGTCCTGCGCCGCCTCGCCGATGGCGTCCAGGCCGAGCCCGTCACGGTAGAACGCGAAGGAGGCCCGCCGGTCGGCGACCGGGAGGCTGACAATGACACGGGAGAGCTGCATGGACGGGCCCTTCTGAAGGTCGTTCACCTTGCGCGATTCCAGGAACTCCGACCCGGCGGCGGCACAAAACTCATCGGCCGGCCAGGAACACGTCAGAAGGCAGCCCGGTGTCAGCACCTGCCGCACCTGCCCCGCACCTGCCCCTTACGGGCCCGCGAAGCGTTGTCCGGCGCGTGAACCCGCCGGCCGGCAGGACGACCGGGACCTACTTCCCCTCCGCACCCTTCCCGCCCGCGTTCTTTCCGCCGGTGCCGTCGGGCCACACCCCGATATGGTCCTGCTCCAGCTCCAGCATCACCCGCTGCTCCATGCCCAGGGACGCCGTGTACTCCGCGGGCAGCTGAAGCCGTCCGGCCCGGTCCAGCATCGCGTACTCCCGGGCCACCACCGACTCCCGGCCCTCCGCGTCGATCTCCGTGCGGCGCAGCACCTCCGACGACGTCCGGCCGTCACGGATCGCCACCGTACGGCGCACCTCGCCCGCGACCGCCTGGTCGTGCGTGACGATCACGATCGTCGTGCCCAGCTCCTCGTTGGCCCGGCGAAACGCCGCGAAGACCTGCTCACCCGTCGCCGAGTCCAGCTCGCCGGTCGGTTCGTCGGCGAGCAGTACGGAGGGGGAGTTGGCCAGCGCGACGGCGATTGCGACGCGCTGCTGCTGGCCGCCGGACAGCTGGTGCGGACGCCGGTCGCCGCAGTCGGCGACACCGAGCATCGCCAGGAGCTCCTTCGCCCGCTCGGCTTTTGCCCGGGCACCCTTCCGGCCGCCGCCGCGTCCCCGCAACTGCATCGGCAGCGCCACGTTCTGGGAGGCCGTCAGGTAGGGGAGGAGGTTGCGGGACGTCTGCTGCCAGACGAAGCCCACCACCTCGCGGCGGTAGTTCAGCCGGGCCTTCGCGTCCATCGTGAGCAGATCGCGGCCCGCGGTCCTGGCCGCGCCCGCCGTGGGGACGTCCAGGCCCGCGAGGATGTTCATCAGTGTCGACTTGCCGCTGCCGGACGCCCCGACCAGCGCCATCAACTCGCCCTCCTGGACCGTGAGATCCAGTCCCTGGAGGGCCTGCACCTCCACCCCGTCCGTGGTGAAGACCCGTACCAGCCGGTCGCAGGTGATCAGCGCGTCATGCCCGTACGAGGGGCGGTCCCGGCTCGCCGCCGCCCGCCGCTCCAGCTCCGCGAGGGTCTGCCGCGCACCCGCCGCCCCGCCCGCGGGATCGCCCGCCGCTCCGCCCGCAGTCCCAGCCACAGGATTGCCTGCCGGATTGCCTGCCGGGCCGGTCGTCGTATCGGTCATCGCGTGTCTCCTGCTCTGAGTTCGGTGATCGATCCGCGCCGCCCCGCCCACCAGGCCTGCCCGGCGGCCACCGCGCCGGCCAGCGCCACCACACCCGCCGCGGGCAGCGCCAGCGACCACATGTCGGTCCGCAGCGACACGTCCTGCACCGGCGCGAGAGCGGGAGCGGCGGCCACGGCGAGCCGGGCCAGGTCGATGCCGGGAGCGAGCAGCCGGATGGTGGCCCAGCCGACGAGAATGCCGCCTCCGGCGGCGAGCAGCGCCTGGGGCAGCGCCTCCAGGCCGAGCAGCTGACGGCCCTGGCGCCTGGTGAGACCCATGGTGCGCAGCCGGGCCAGCAGCGTGGAGCGCTCCGGCGCGGACTGCAGCAGGGAGAGCACCAGGGCGATGACCGCGTAGGCCGCGCCGGCCGCGACGGCGGCGGCATAGATCCGCTCGGCGCCCGACTGGAGCGGAGAGCCGGTCAACGCCGCCCGTTCCTCGCTCCGCAGCCGCACGTCGAGCTCCGGCCCGGCGCCGAGGGCGGCCGCCCGCAGCGCCCGTGCGTCCAGTGCCTCACCCGTGGCCAGCAGCGTCGTGGGACCGGTGTGCTCCAGGCCGGCACGGTCGACCAGCAGGAATTCGGAGCGGGGAGCGGCCGGCGTGCGGGGCCGTACGGCGGTGATCCGTACGGTGATCTCGCCGGCCGGCGAGGCGATCCGGCGCGGTGCGGTGCCCAGCCGCGCGGCGACACCGGGGGAGGCGACCGCGTTCAGCACCCCGCCCGTGTCCTTCAATACGCCGGCGGGGAACGCCCCGAGGTCCAGCTGCCGGGCCAGCCGGCTGTACGACCCGGGCTCCACACCGATCAGCGTGAGCGGCTTCCGCGCGTCGGCACCGGCACCGGCACCGGTGCGGTTCGCGTCGGGTGCGAGTTCCGCCGTCCATTCGATACGGACGGCCGTCACCTCCTCCACCCCCGCCGTGTTCCGCACCGCCCGTTCCGCGTCCGCCGGCAGCGCTGTGGCCTCTCCCTCGGTGGAGACCCGCGCGTCCGCGCCGACCGCCAGCAGCGCGGCCCGGTCCCGCGCGTCCGCGACCCCCGCCAGCACGGACCCGCCGAACGCCGCCGTCGTCAGCGCGATGAGCAGCGCCAGCAGCGGCAGCGCCCCCGTCGCCGAGGACCGGCCCGCACGGGCCAGCGACAGGAAACCGATCGCTCCGCGCAGCCGCGCGGCCGGCCGGGCCGCCCATCGCAGCGGCAGCGGATACAGCCGTACGAGCACCAGCGCGGCGATCAGGGAGACGAGGACCGGGGCGGCGCTCACCAGCAGGTCACCCGAGCCGGAGGCGCCGCGACGGCGCAGGGCCACGACCGAGGCGACGGCCAGGGCCAGCAGGGTCAGTTCGGCGACGGTGCGGCGTCTGCCCGGCCTGGCCCGGACGAGGTCGTCGCGGTCGTCGTGCGCCCGCGGCCGGCGGTGCAGCAGGACGGCCCGTACCGGCAGCGCGGCACAGGCGAGCAGTGCCACGCCGCTCGCACCCCACACGGCCGGCAGCAGACGTGCCTCGTCGACGGCGAGCAGGGCCAGCAGCAGGCCGGCCCCGGCGGCGGGCAGCGCGATCACGGCGGTCTCGGCCAGGAGCCGTCCGCCGATGCCGCGCAGGGAGCCGCCGCGCGAGCGCAGCAGGGCGAGTTCACCGGCGCGGCGCGCGGCGACCAGAGCGCCGGCCATCGCGAGGACGACGGCGGCGACGGCGCCGATCCCGAAGGCCGCGACGGTGACGATACGGGTGATCGCCGCACGCGCCGCGAGGTGCGAGCCGAGGACCGTCTCCAGCCCGGTGCTCAGGACCGCGGTGCCACCGGCGATCTCACGCATCCTCAGCAGGCCGGGCCCGCTTTCGAGGGAGGTGACCTCCCGCAGGAGCGCCGGCGTGTCCTGGGCGGCCAGCCCCGTGGTGTCGGGCGCGAGGCGCCAGTACCTCTCCGGCATCGCCTGGGTGCCGAGGAGCGCCGGCGCGGCGCCGGGCGCCAGCAGGAGGCCCGCCTCCCACCGGTACTGCGGCGGAGCGGACGGCAGGACGGCCAGCCCGGGGGTGCGCAGGACCGGTTCGGCGGACCAGTAACTGCCCTGCGGACGGCGTGGTTCGACGATCCCGGTGATCCGTACGGACAGCGCCGTGGACCCGGTGGGGCCGCTCAGGCGGATCACCGAGCCGACCCGCAGGCGCATCACGCGGGCGGTCGCCGTGGTCGCGGCGGCCTCCACCTCCTTCGTCTCGGCCGTCACCCGGCCCCCGGCGGCGGGCAGCCGCCCGCCGCGCACGGCGGCGTGGGCGGCGAGCTCCGACTGCGCGGCCATCGTGAAGCGGGGCCCGATCCCGTCGGGACGCGGCAGCCAGGTGTCCGTGCCGGTGAGCGCCTCGGAGGTCCGTACCCCGTACGCCGACTCCGCGGCGTCCGCCCGCACCGGTGCCGGCAGGCTCGCCAGCACCTTGCGGTGGACGGCCGACAGCGCGGCGGGCCGCATCGCCTCCTCGCGCGCGGACCGCGGAATCTCCAGCCCCGGCTGGGGCGCGCTCAGCCCCAGCACGGTGGCGCCCGGGGGCGCGCCGCCGATATCCCGCCGCAGTCCCTCGCTCTCGTAGGCGTCGACAGCCCGCGGCAGCACGGCCATGAGGAACGCCGTGATCAGCACGAGCACACCGAAGGCGACAGCCGCCCCGGGGGCGGTCCGCAACCGCGTCCGCACCCACGGCGCGACCGCGCGCCCGGGACGCTCCGGGCGCCCGGGACGACGCTCCGTGCCGCCGGGGCGCTCCGTGCGCCCGGTCCGTACGTCAACTGGCCGGCGGGTCATCTCAGTTCTCCCCCTGGTGGCGAAGCGAGAGCGCGGGATCGGCGCGCCGGACGGCGACGGCCGCGGTGATCAGCAGGGGCACGGCGGCCACACCGGCGAGGAACAGGGCCACCTGGGACACCGGGAGTTCCACCAGGACCCGGGGGACGGGCTGGGCGGCCTGCGAGGTCAGTACGACCAGCGGGACGACCGCCCGGGTCAGCAGCGCCCCGAGCCCCACACCGGCGAGCAGACCGATCCCGATCAGCAGGCCCTGTTTCGCCGCGACCAGCCGGGCCAGAGTCCGGCGGGAGGCCCCCAGGGCGCGCAGGACGGCGAGTTCGGCGGACTGCTCCCGCAGGGAACCGGCGGCGCTCACCGCGAAACCCACCGCGGCGAGCGCGGCCGCGGCCACCGCGACGGCGATCAGCGCCGAACGGGGCCCGCCGCCGAGCGGGTCACCCAGCAGGCCGGCCGTGGCCTCCGCACGTACCAGCACCTGGCCCGGCTCACTGTCCGGGCGGTCCCGCAGCGCCGACGCGACCTCCGCGGCCGTGCCGGGAGCGGTGCTCAGCCACCACTCGGTGGGCGCGAGTCCACTGCTCCCGCGGTCGGCCAGCACCGCGTTGACGGCCCGCAGATCGATGAGCAGCGCACCACCGTCCGCCACCACGCCCGCGCCTGATGCGGTGTCCGCCGTGCCCCCGCCCTCGGCCCCCGCCGGGCTCCCCGACGTCGGCAGCTCCCGTACCGCCTTCACGAGGGTCACCCGCAGCTGCTCTCCCGCCAGCGTCAGATCGACGCTCTGCCCGGGCTCGGCCCCGGCCGCGCGCAGGAAGCTGTCGGTGGCGGCGGCCGCGATCCGCGGCCGGACGGGGGCGGACGCGACATCCAACTGGACGGCGAGATAGTCGCCGCTCTCGTATCCGGCCCCCGTCGTGTACGAGACCGTCAGCGGCGCCGTCTTCGACGCGGCCGGCCGCAGGGCCACCGGGGCGCGCTCCTGCCCGTTCTCCGTCATGGTCCCGCTGCCCTCCCAGCGCTCCGGGCCGGGGAGGGACACCGGCCGGCCGGCCCCGTCCGGCCCCGTCACCAGCAGCCGTTCGATACTCAGCCGGTGCCGCTCGGGCCCCTTGACGGGGGCGGTCCCGCCGAGCCGCAGCCCGCTCACCCCGAGCGGCCCGGCAGGGGCACTGCGCGTGCCCGAGCCGGTCACATCGAGGTCGAGGACGACGCGGTGGACCCGCCCGTCGACGGGCACCTCCCCGGCGCTGAGCCGGTAGGAAAGGCCGTAGCGGTCCACGACCACGACCTGGAGCAGCGGCGCGAGCCCCGACGCGGACCGGCCCGAAGCCGTCCTCTCCTCGGTGATCCGCACATCGAGAGCGAGCCGGCGAGTGCCCTCGGGCAGCGCCACCACCGCCCCGGACGGGGCCTTCGGCGGTGCGAGCGCCCGCAGCAGCCCCTCCACCGGCTCATCGGCGAGATCACCGCGCATCAGCATCCGCTCCCCGGCCCCCGCCGTATCCAGCGCGAGGACCGTAGCCGTCCGGCCGCCGGACAGATCCACAGCCGTACGGTGGGCGGGAGCAGCCTGCCGCACCCCCGGCAACGACGTGTACAGACCGGCCTGACCGGGGCCGGCGGGCCTGCCGTCCACCACCCGTACCGACGCACCCGTGGCGAAGTCCGCCTGGTCGCGCTGGGACCGGTCCCACGACGCGCTCTGGCCGATGGCGAGCATGCCCATCGCCACGGCGAGAACCAGCAGCAGCACGGGCCCGGCGCCGCGCAGCGACCGGCGGCTCAGATGCCAGCCCGCCAGCGCGGCCGGCAGCCCCCGGCCGCGCGAAGCGAGCCGCTCCGCGAGCCGCGCCGCGGGGGGCAGCAGCCGCAGCGTGAGCACCGTGCCGGCGAGCAGCGCCAGCGCGGGCGCCGTGACCAGCAGCGGGTCGATACCCAGATCACCCTCACGGTCACCGCTGAGCGCCCCACCGCCCGACGTCCCGGTCTGCCGGTCCAGTTGCCAGTAGGCCACCGCCGCGATCAGCAGCAGCCCGACATCCGCCCCGGCCCGCGCGGACGCCGGCAGCGCGGCGCCGCGGCCACCCCGCAACCCGCTCCCGGCCGTCGCGGCCAGCGCGGGCGAGACGACCGCCGCCGCACAGCAGACCGCGACCGCCGCCGAGACCAGCCACACCGGCCCGGACGGTACGTCACCCAGCCGCGGCCCGGCCCCGTCACCGAGCGCGGAGCGCCGCGCGAACATCCCGGTCAGCGGCCCCGACAGCAGCGGCGCGCACAGGGCCGCGGGAACCGCCAGCAGCAGCGCCTCCACCGCGGCGAGCGCGGCGAGCCGGCGCCGCGAGGCACCGCGCGCCCGCAGCAGACCCGTCTCACCCGCCCGCTCCGCACCGAGAACCCGCGCCACCAGCAGCAGCGCGTACCCGGCCAGCACAAGCAGCTGCAGGGCCACGATCAGCAGGGTGGACCGGGACACCAGCAGCGCCCGCTCGGTCCGCTCCAGCAGGGACGGCAGCGAGGTGCCCACCACCGCACCGCCCCCCAGCGCCGGGTCCGCGCGCAGCAGCGCCGGCACCCGCGTGGACGCGGCACGCAGCGCACCGATCCGCCCCGTGGTGACCGTGCGGTAGTCGGCGGCGGCCACCCAGGCGGTGGCACCCCGGGAGACCCGGCCCGAGGCGAGGACGGACGGATCCGTGAGCAGCGGACCATAGGTGGTGAAGTCGACGTCACGGACCCCACGGCCACCGAGCGTGTCCAGCCGCCAGTACGGATCCGTGGTGTCGGTGGCCCGGTACACACCGGTGATCCGCACCGTAAGCCCCGCCCCGGCCAGGCGGTCGGTGAGCGCGACACGCGCTCCCGGCCCCAGATCCAGCTGCCGGGCGGCGGCCTCGGGCAGAGCGACAGGCACAGCACCATCAGCGGCGGGCGGGCCGGAGCCGGGCAGCTCACCCGACACGAGAGTGATCCGGGAGGGGTCCAGAGCGGCGAAGTGCGTCAGATCCGGCTTGTCCCCGGCCACAGCGGACACCCGAGCGGACGCCCGCAGGGACGCCGGCAGCGCGTACGGCCCCGAACGCTCCAGCTTCCGCAGCGTCACCGGCAGCCCGTCGAAGGCCTGCCGCGCCCCCCGCACCACGGCCTCCTGGGCCGCGCCCCGCCGCTCCGGCGCGATGTCCGCGCTGACGACGAGCGCCGCGGAAGCCGCGCCCCGGCCGCCCAGCGTCTCCCGCAGCGCCGTATCCGAGAGAGAACCCGAGAACGCGGTGAGCGAGGCGAGCACACACGTGGTCAGCACCACCGCGAGCAGCGCGGCCGCCAGCAGAAGCCGGTGCCCCGCCGCCCGCAGAAATATGAAACCCGCCACCCGTCCCCCCACCCCCGACACCACGGCTCTCTCACAAGAATCCGCACTCCGGCACAGAGAATACGGCCGTTGCCCACACCCGAGGCGCCCGCCCATACTGGGCCCGGACCGAATCACGCACGGGGGGCCCACCAATGACACAGCACCACACCACCCAGGCCGCCCCCACGACAGGCGGCCGGCCCACCACCCCCATGGTCAGGGCGGAAAACCTGCACCGTTCCTACGGCAGCGGCCCCGCGGCCGTCCACGCACTGCGCGGCGCCTCCCTCACCCTCACACGCGGTGAACTCGTCGCCCTCAAAGGACGCTCAGGCGCCGGGAAAACCACCCTGCTCAACCTGATCGGCGGGCTCGATTCCCCCGACCGCGGACAGGTCGTCATCGACGGCACCGACCTCAGCGGCCTCAGCGAGAACGGACTCCTCGAACTGCGCCGCGACCGCATCGGATTCATCTTCCAGTCCTTCGGCCTGATCCCCATCCTCACCGCGGCGGAGAACGTGGGCGTACCGCTGCGCCTGCGCGCGACCGCACCGCGCGAACGCGAGGAGCGGGTGGCACTGCTGCTCGCCCTGGTGGGCCTCACCGACCACGCGGCACAGCGCCCCGGCGAACTCTCCGGCGGCCAGCAGCAGCGCGTCGCCATCGCCCGCGCCCTCGCCAACCGGCCGGCCCTGCTGATCGCGGACGAACCGACCGGCCAGCTGGACACCCAGACCGGCCTCGCGGTCATGGAACTGCTGCGCACCGTGGTCCACGGCGAGGGCGTCACCGCCCTCGTCGCCACGCACGACCCCCAGCTCCTCGACCTGGCCGACCGGGTGCTGGAACTGAGCGACGGCGAGGTCGTCGAACACTGAACGCCCCGGCCGGCCCGACGGCGCGCCCCCACCCCCCCTTGCCGCCCTTGCCGTCTTACCGCGCGCCCGGTCCGCCGGCTTTCCGGCCGGCGGACCGGGCGCTCCCTGGGCGGGTCAGGGCTTCCAGGTCCTGCTCTCGCCCCGGTAGCAGGCGACGATGACGTTCACCTTGCTGTTCTTGCCGCAGTACTCCGTGTTCGGGGACCAGGAGCCGGCCCGGGGCACATAGGCCTCGGGGCCCTTGCCGAGGGTCTGGTACTCGCTGACGCCGGCCTTCCAGGCCTCGACGCGCTTGCACTGGCTGTTGAGCCGCCAGTAGTACTCGCCTCCGTTCGAGCGGAAACGCACCCTGACCGCGTCGTTGACGTAGAACCAGCCGGAGGTCTTCTGCCAGAGGAAGGTCTTACGGGGCTGGTACCTCTGCCAGGAGGTCATGCAGTCCGGCACCCCGTTCTTCGCCTCGGCGGCTGCCACCGAAACGGTGTCGGCGGCGGGGGAGGCGCCGCTGTGGGTGAACGCCCCGTTGATCCCGGCCAGGCCGGCGCCCGCGGCCAGCAGTCCCGTCAGGGCTGCGGTGATCGCGAGGGGCCGGGGCCTTCTGGTTCGTGTGAGGGTCATGCTGATGCTCCCGTGTGTCTGAGGACCGCTGAAAAAAGAAGGGGGGACCGTGCCGGGCTCTGCGGCCTTCGGCGGTTCCCTGCGGACGCCCGGCCCCGGTCGTCGACACCGGTGTGCGGCAGGGGCCCCGGCGACCGGTGCGATGACGTCTTCGACGGGGCGTCACCGGCCGGTGCGGGGCGATGGGAGAAGCGTTGCGGTCCCTCACGGCGCGGGGCAACGGATCGCGGCGGCTCGGACAGTCCGGAGACGTCCGGCCTGGTCAGAGGCGGTGTCTGCACCTGTCCGGCGGCACAGTCGCAGGTGTCCGCGCACCGCCGGCCAGGTGCGCCGGCGTACGGGCCCGCCCAGGCGGTGAGCGGGTTCGGGTCACCGCTGCCACCGCGCTTGCCTAAGCTGCCGGGGATGACTGATCGCCGACAAGCAATCCGGGAGCCCGGAGTGGAGAGCGGGCCACCACAGCCGCGGGACGCGGATACTCCCGCGCAGTTCGTCGCGGTGATGCGGCAGTTACGCCAGTGGGCGCATCTGAGCTATCGCGAGCTGGAGAAACGGGCCGAGGCCGTGGGGGAGGTGCTGCCGCGTGCCACGCTCGCCGGCGTACTGAACCGTCAGGAGCTGCCCAGGGAAGAACTCCTCGCGGCGTTCGTCCGGGCCTGCGGCGGTGACGAGCCCGCCGTCCAGGCATGGGTCCGGGCCCGCAAGAACCTGGCCGTCGAGCGCGAGCGCCCCACCCCCGATCCGGCCCCCGCCCCGGGCCCGGACCTCGTCCCCGAGGCCGATCCCGATCCCGAACCCGAGGCCGAGTCCGCCCCAGAGGCCGGTTTTCACGGCGTCCCGGCCGAGGCCCACGCCGGCGCGGGCTCCACGGACACCGCATCGGACACCGCACCGGAGGCGGAGAAGCCGGCCCCGCGTCGCCTCCGACGACCAAACCTCGTCCTCACTGCCGGCGCTGTGCTCCTGCTCCTCGCGGCCGCCGTCACAGGAGTCACACTGCTGCCCGACGACGGCACGGGTGAGCCGCACATGACCCCCACCGGCGAACCGGCGGTCACGACCACGCCGTCGGGAACATCGGGCCCCGCACCGGACCGTGCCCCGCCCGCCGAGGCCGTTCCCGACGACAAGCCCGCGCGGAGCAGGGCACCACACACCACGCCCTCCACGTCCACGGCCCCGGCCAAGGTCACGCCCTCTCCCGCCCCCGAGCGCACTACCGCCGAGCCGAGTTGGCCCGAACAGGGGCAGGGACCGACCGCGTACGAACCGCCTCCGCAGCCCTCCACGTCATCCCCCGCACAGAGCCAGGACCCCTTCCCGGAGGAAACCTGCTGGGACGTCACCGACGGATGCGTGTGATCCCCCACGGCCCGCGCCCTGACGGCCAACCCCTCCCAATCGGCCGGCGGACAGGGCTCTGAGCTGCCCGGACGTACCCGGACTGTCCGAGACGCCGCAAGCTCTGGCCGGACACCACACTGCCGATGAAACCTCCTTACCGGGCCACCACCGAGGCCCCCGAGGAGGATGTGATGACGCACCTGACGGACCGGACCCGCCGGACCCGCCAGCCCGCCACGAAGGCGGGCGCAGCCCGCGAGCAGCCGCTCACCACGCGGGCACGCCACGCTGTGCGGGCCCCGTGGACGCAGGCGCTGAAGCCGGTGAGCTGGGCACGGACCGCGACCGTTCTGGGCCTGCTCTTCCTCGTCTCGCTGCTCGTCGGCTCGGTCATCGGCGTGTACGGACCGGCGACCTCGGCGTCCCCGCCCGCACGTCCGCCGGTCACACTGACGCCCCCCGAGGCGCCCGGCGGAGAGACCCCTCAGATATCTGACGGCGAAGCACCCGAAGCACCCACGGCCGTGCCCGGGCCCAAGCCCACGAAGAACCCGGCCGCGGCGGCCGAGAAGCCCACGAGCACAACAAAGCCCACCAAGGCGGCCAGGGCCGGCAAGAAGATCGTGCTCCGCCACGGCGACACGCTCTTCGCCCTGGCCCAGCGGCACGGCACCAGCGTCCGGACCCTGCAGCAGCTCAACGGACTGGGCACCTCCACCCTCATCTACGCCGGCGACACCCTGCGCGTCCCCGCCCCCTCGCCCACCGCCGCCGGGGCGGCCGCTCCGCCGCGCGGCACACCGCCCCCCGCCGCGGACCGGGCCACCTCCGCGCCCCGGGCGGTCACCGACTACGCCAGGGCGCAGCTGGGCAAGCCCTACATCTGGGGCGGTGTGGGCCCGCGGGGCTTCGACTGCTCGGGGCTCGTGATGCGGGCCTGGCAGGCCGGGGGAGTCTCGCTGCCGCGCACCACCTTCAGCCAGATACACGCGGGCACGGCCACCACCCGGGCCGGGCTGGTGCCCGGGGACCTCGTACTGTCCAACGGCGGCGGCCACGTCGGGCTCTACATCGGTGACGGCCGGGTCATCCACGCCCCCCGTCCCGGTGCCACCGTCACCAGCGCACCGCTGCCGCCGCCCTCGCAGGTCGTCGGGTACCGCCATATCCGGCGCTGAACCGGCGCGATCAGCCATCCCTCTTCCCGCCCCTGGCGTGCCGACCGCATGCCGTACCGCGTGACGGCGAGGCAGCACCGTATGACCGGACAGCATCTGCACCGCCTCCTCCTCTCCCGCCCACTGGCTAAGGGCTGTCCCGTAATCCGTGGCGGGCGCACGACGACAGCTACGGCACCTCGCTGCGTTGTCGGAACGCCCGAATACATCCAGTATGCGGACGTCCCTCCGCCTTGCGATGCACCGCATCTGACGCCGTGCGCTGATCCACCACGGACTACGGGACAGCCCTTAGGCTGCCGCGATGGCAGTTCGAGGTCGAGGGAGAGGGAGCGGTCATGGGAGAAAGACCCGACCCGGAAGCGGCACACAGCTCCGCGGAGTTCGTGGCCCTGATGCGGCAGTTACGCCGCTGGGCGGATCTGAGCTACCGGCAGCTGGAGCGCAACGCCGTCCGTGCCGGACAGGTCCTGCCCCGCGCGACCGTCTCCGGGGCACTCAACCGCGACGAACTGCCCCGTGAGAACCTCCTGTCCGCATACGTACGGGCCTGCGGCTGCGACGAGGAGACCGTGTCCGCGTGGCTGACCGTACGCCGCCGGCTGTCCATATCCGGCGAGAGAGCGGAACCGCCCGCCGCCCCGGCGCCCGCCGCCCCGGACGCGGCGTTGTCCGAAAGCGGCGCCACGGACCGGACACCGCCGGGAACGGAACCTGCCGGCGACGACGAACACGGCGAACACACCGGCCCGGCCCCGGCCGGCCCCGGGACCGGAACGCCGCCGCGGCGCCGGTACAAGCCGCTGATCGCGACCGGCCTGTGCGCCGCCGCGGGAGTCCTGGCCCTGGCCTTCTGGCCGTTCGGCGGTTCCTCCACCGACGCCTTGGACGGACCACGCCCGACCACCCCGTCCACCGGCGCCCCGGCCCCCACCACGGCCCCGCCCGACACCTCCAGCACCCCGCCCACGACCGGCGACGCCGAAAGCCCCACGGCCTCCACACCCGCCGGGCCTGCCGCCAACGCCCCTGCTCCGGCCGGCCCCACTGCGACAAACCGGCCCCCTACCGCCGACGCACCTCGCACCCCGGCCGCGGGCTGGACGCGTATCCATCCCGCCACGGACCCCGCCCTGTGCCTGACCGAGGGCCGGGAGCGCAACGGACGCACGGACCGTCCCATCGCGGTCCAGCACGCGTGCGCCGACGCCGCCGTGCCCCGTGTCTACCTGGAGGCACTGGGCGAGGACATCTACCGCATCCAGTGGCACCACCCGGAGTACGACAGGGGCTGCCTGGACGTCGACGAGGCCCTGACCGGCCCGGGCGCCCTGGTGTCCCCGAGGGACTGCGCGGACGCCGACAACCAGAAGTTCCGCCTGCAGCCCTCCCACGGAGGCTTCCGGCTGCGCCCCGTGCACAGCGGCCTGTGCATCGGTTTCCTGTCACCCGCCACCGACGGCGCCGAAGCCGTCCAGTCGGCCTGCACCGGCACCGCCGGCCAGGCCTTCCGCTTCACCGCGACCTGACCCGGGCGGATCTGGCCGGGTCAGGGAACCCCGGCCAGGCCCTGTCCGGCGCAATCCCGGCCGCCGCCGGACGGCGGCCCCCGGCGAACGGCCGTCCGCAGGACGGGGGACTCTACCGCCCGGACTGGATACACATCATCCGCTCCCAGGCCTTCGCCAACCTGTGGACGAAGGCACTGAAGGCCCACCACGAGGGCCTGGCCGTCGTCCGCGCGATGGGCACCGAACACTGGCTGCGGCGCGAGGGTTTCGCGCCGCAGCCAGTTCTGGACCGGCCCGGGCCGGTAATTCGGTCACCTCCCGTGCCAGACGGCAGGATGACCATCCGGCTTTGGCGGGTTCTTCCGCTCGTGCTCGGGGGCGAGGCGGTCGACGATGGCCGCGCAGGGCCGGGGGTCGGTGAAGGTCTTGGTCCAGCCAAGCCGGATCTGCGTCACCCCGATCGGCCACTTCCAGCAGATCACCGATACCACCGACCTCGCCCGACACAGGCGATTCAGTGACAGGACCGATCTGTGCTTCCGTGCGCCCCGATGTGGGGCCATGCCCTGCACCCGCCCCGGGGAAATAGTGGAGGTGGCGGGCCGCTCTATCGGGTCGGCACGGCCCGCTGTGATGTCACCGCACCTGGGTAGCCCCACCTGACAGCAAGGAGTTGGATATGACCGATCCATCGGCGCAGGAAGTCGGCGACTGGTACGACCGCTTCGGGGATCTGTACGGCCTGACTATGGGCGACAGCATGCACTTGGGCATGTGGACCGACGGCGTGCGAAGGGAGACAGAGGAGCTGACAGCCGACGAGACATGGCAGGAGCTGACCCGTGCCCAGGACTCCTGGACCGGCACCCTCATCGACGAGGTCGGGCTGCTCCCGGGACAGCGGATGCTGGACGTCGGCTGCGGCACCGGCCGGCCCACCGTGCGGATTGGCGCCACGTCGGGCGGGAACGTGCTCGGCGTGACGGTCAGCGCCGCGCAGACGCAGGCCGGCCACGACCGCGCGATGCAGGCGGGGCTGTCCGACCGCGTGACCTTCGAGCAGGCGGACGCTATGGCCCTGCCTCAGCCGTCCGAGACGTTCGACGCCGCGTGGGCGATCGAGTCGTTCGCCCACTTCTCTGACCGGCCCGCCGCGATCCGCGAGGTGTGGCGTGTGCTGCGGCCCGGGGGGCGGTTCGTCCTCGCGGACTGCTACGAAGCCGTGCCCTTCACACCAGAGGAAATCCAGCTGTTCCAGGCTGCGTTCGCCCTCTCCCGTCTCCCCGCCGGAGCCGAGGACTACTCCCGCATGCTCAGTGAGGCCGGCTTCGACATTCGAGATTCCCGCGACATGTCCCGCGAGTTCAAACCCACCTACGACCTGATCCCGCGCCTGTTCGCCGCCAGGCGCACCCAGATCGCGGAGCTGGTGGGCATGGACGCGATGGCCCAGCTCGACGTCGTCTACCCGCGCATTCTCACTCTGTGCCGGGACAAGATGGGCTACATCATGGTCAGCGCGGTGAAATCCCCGTAGGAAACGCTGCTCCGGACGCGCACCAGGTCGTGAAAGCGGTAGCCGGGCTCCGAGGCATCGCTCCTGTGCGCCTCCATCAGCCCCACCATGACGAGTTCGTCGGAGACGCCTCCCGTCATCGCCGCGGTCGGCGGTCCACGGGCGACGGGCCTGTGAGTTCGCCCCCTCTTTTTGGCCCTTACATGGGCCGAGTCGAGAACCACACGTGACAGGTCGAGCAGGCCGCACTCGTCGATCCTGTCGACGGCCTCATGCAGCCGCCCCCAGACGCCGGCCCTCGACCAGATCACGAAGCGCCGGTGAGCGGTCGACTCCGAGACACCGAATCAGGGCGGCAGAGCCCGCCAGGCACATCCTCTCACCAGGGGTGTCCTGCGTCCCACCGCCCTGCGGCCGCACCCTCGAGGCAGGAATCAACGGCTCCGCGATCTCCCACAAGCCGTCCGGAACAATCCAACTCCACGTACCCCGCCCCACGCACAGCCCAACGAACCGTCTGGCGGATGTGGGCATGCTGCGGGCCGCCTCGGACCCGACCGTCTCCCGGCTCATCGCCCCCCTTGCCACGGCCGGGCCTATGGCTCTGACGGCGATCCGGCACGGCCCGTTCCGAAGTCCGCCAACGCGTCTGTAAGTTGGCCGCGGATTCCGCTCCGGACGCGGAGGGTCAGGTGACCGTGGACCTGGGCGCAGTACTCGTGATCGCACACTCCGACAAGCAGGACGCGCCTGCGACCTGGAAGAAGAGCTTCGGCCATCACCCGCTGATGGGCTTCGTCGACCATGGCCGCGGCGGGTCCGGGGAGCCGGTGGCCGGGCTGCTACGGCCGGGCAACGCCGGGTCCAACACTGCTGCCGATCACATCGAAGCCGCGAAACTCGCCGTGGCCCAGCTGCCGAAAAGGTACCGGCGTGGGCGGCAGACGCTGATCCGCACGGATTCCGGCGGAGGCACCCACGCATTCGTCGAATGGCGCGCGAAGCAGGGCTGGTGGCTGTCCTACTCGGTCGGCATGACCATCACCGAGCAGATTCACCAGGCCGTGCTGTCGGTCCCGCCCTCCGCCTGGACGCCCGCCGTCGAACCCGGCGGCGAGATCCGCGACGGCGCCTGGGTCGCCGAGCTCGACGGGGACTGCCTGACCAACTGGCCGAAGGGGTTGCGGCTGCTTGTCCGAAACGAACGGCCGCACCCGGGTGCCCAGTTAGGTTGCGCAGGCCGATGGCGCGCGCATTGCGGATGCGGTCCTCGGCGCGGGCACGCTGTCGGTGCCGCAGCTCCAGCTGCGCGATCGGGGTGTCCTCGGTGTTGGTGGCGAAGCAGGTGAGCCGCAGGCCGTCGGCCGGGCCCGGCGCCGTGCCCGCGCCCGGCCGACGTCACTCCGGCAGCCCCGTCCCCGGCCGCGCCCACCGGCTCGGCGAGGACCAGGGAATGGCGTGCGAGGGCTACCGCCGCGCGCTCGCCGTGCACCAGGAAGCCGCGCCGCCGCGCGTTCCCCGGAGGCCGACGTCGTCCCGGACCATGCGCCGACCCCGATCGAGGCGGCTTGTACGGAGCGCCGCCACAGTCGGCCCCGCTCCAGGCGTTCGCAATATCGCTACACCCCCCGAACGCGCTTCGTACGCTATCCGTACGGTGAACGTACGTGGTTCGTACGTTCCATGAGTAGAGTGTTAGTCAGGAGGTGTTCCATGTCCGAGTTGTTCGACGCGGTCGACGCGCTGGTCGCATCCCGCTCTCCGCTCCCGCCACCGGCAGAGCGCAAGCGGCTGCGCGCCGCGCACGGCCTGACGAGTGACGAGGTGGCCACCGCGCTGAAGGTGCGCCGGGCCACGGTCAGCGGCTGGGAGTCCGGCAAGACCGAGCCGCGCGGCCCGGAGCGTGAGGCGTACGCGCGGCTGCTGGAGAAGCTCGCGGAGCTCTACCCCGCCCCGGCCGACGCGGCCGCACCCGCCCAGGACGTTGCGGTGCCGGCTACGTTCACCGGCACGCCTGCCCTGACGGAGCAGTCTCTGTCCACAGGGCCGGCGCCCGAGGCTGCGGCCATGACTGCATCCGAGAACACCCAGATCAGCCCTGCCCCCGTCGCCGCCGCTCCGGCGGCCGCGCCGCGTCCGACGCGCACCACCAGGCCGTCGTCGACGTCGCGCCGTCCGGGCGCGCGGAAGGCTGCCCCGGCCGGCACCCCGGCGGCCGCCGCCGACCCGCGGTTCGAGAACGGCCCGCTCGCGGTCGTCGACGCCGACTCCGACGGCCAGGTCCTGGCGTACTGCGTCGGCGGCCTGGTCCTGGACGTGCCCGCCAAGTCCATCCCGGCCCTCGTCGACTGGACGCTCAAGGAGGCGAAGCTCGGGCAGCCGAAGCTGTCCGGGCCGGGCAAGGACGCCGATCCGCTGCTCGTGCTCACCGAGGCCGCGTTGGAGCGCTACGGACTCCCGGTCACCCTCACCGAGGAAGAGCGGCTCGCCGGACGGCTCCCGGAGGGCCACAAGGTCATCAAGCAGGTGACGCGCGCCGACTGGAAGCTGACGAAGCGCGGGTTCGGGCCGTGGGCGAGGATCTACCGCCCCACACAAAGCTCGGAGCGTGCCTGCGTCCAGCTGTGCATCCCGTCCTGGAACGCGCTCGACACCCGGCACTGGGGCGAAGCCGGGCAGCTCCCGCCGGCCGAACTCGCCCGGATCCTGGGCGTGTTCGCGTCCCGGGTGATGACGCCGCGCGGCTCCACCGCCGTCACCGGCCTTGAACTGATGACCGCCCTGCACCCGCCGACCCGCGCCTCCGAGCCCGATGAGACGGGCAAGCGGCACTCCGAGCACAACCCCGGCAGCCTGGGAAAGGACCCGGTCGACCCGGCGCCGTGCGAGGCCCCCGACGGGCACCCCCTCCTCAAGGACCTGCCGCGCTTCCACGTCCGCGGCCCCGAGGAGAAGCTCTTCGAGGAGGCGTACGACTGGGCGCGCCCGCTCACCGACGCCGAATGCCTGCGCCGCAACCTGGTGGGCATCGACGTGAACATGGCCTTCGCCGCCGGAGCCAACGGCCTGATCGTCGGCCTCGGCAAGCCGACGCACGTCAAGAACCCGGTATTCGACCCGAAGCTCCCGGGAAGCTGGCTGGTCGACCTGTCCCACGTCGACCTGTCCCGCGTGAAGTCGGGCAAGGAGTGGGTGGAACTGGACAGCGCGCTGCTGCCCAGCCCGTTCACGCCGAAGGGCGAGCGCCCGGAGGGCCCGGGCTGGTACGCGACGCCCACCGTCGCCTACGCGGTGGAACTCGGCTACGAGGTGCGCCCGACGGAGGCACACGTCCGGTACGAGAACGGCCGCTACCTGGACGGCTGGTACAACCGGCTGCGCGACGCGTACATCGCCACGATGGCCGACCTCGGGGTGCCCGTCGACGTTCCGCCGGAGGAGTTCCTGGCGGCGATGGACGGCTACCGGCAGCGCGACCCCGGACTGGCGATCGTGGTGTCCGCGATCAAGGCAACCGTGAAGGGCGGCCTGGGCAAGCTGCGCGAGCGCCCCCGGGGCGAGGGCTGGCGACCGGGCGAGCCGTGGCGGGCGCTGTCCCGGCCGACGTGGAACCCGCACCTGCGCGCGTCGGTCATCTCCCGGACGCGGATCAACGAGCACCGCAAGATCGTCAGGCACGCCGCCTTCACCGGGCAGTACCCGGTCGCGATCCTCTCGGACTGCGCTGTGTACGCGGTCGACGGCGAGAGCCCGCTGGACTTCCTGCCGTATCGGGAGGGCAAGCCGCTGCCGGGCGGCTTCAAGCTCGGGGTGAACCCGGGTCTGGTGAAGCACGAGGGTACGCAGAGCGTGTTGTGGGGCGAGGGCGTGAGGGAGCAGTTCAGGGCCCCGGAGCTCAACCTCGCCCGGTACATCAAGGACGGCACCGTCACCGACCAGGACAACGGGGAGTAGCAGGCGATGAGCATGTTCGGGGACGGCCTGGACCAGGCGGTGCAGAAGGCGTTCACCCGCCCCATCCCGAAGTCGGCCGGCGCGCAGATGCGGTACCTGGTCACACAGCTCAAGGGCACGAAGGCGGTCGCCCAGATGCTGCGGGTCTCCCAGCGCACCGTCGAGCGGTACGTGAAGGACCAGATCAAGAAGCCCCGCCCCGCCCTCGCCTCGCGCCTGGAGCGCGAGGTGAAGGCCAGATGGCAACCGCAGATCCGGGCGAAGGCCCGCGAGAAAGCGGCGACGACCGGCGGCATCGTCATCGACACCCGGGCCCGCCTCGGCTACACCGCGCCGATCGGATCGACGGACCAGGACCGGATCCGGCACCTGACCGTCGCCCTGCCCCCGCACCACGCCGCCCGCCTCTTCGATGCCCAGGACCAGGGCGCCAACGACCAGCAGTTGCGGGAGATCGCCGCCGAAGCGCTCAAGGAGGTGTACTTCCAGGACGGCGGCCGCCGCGCCGGAAGCCTCGAAGAGGTCCGCTTCACCGATGTTGAGCACCTGGAGTTCGACCTGTAGAGGCCGCGCCCCGAACAGCAGTGAGGCCCCCGATTGTGATCCGGCTACCCGACCACACCGATGTGGCGGCCGAGCCCACGCTGCCCACGAGCCGTCAGGCACCGACTGACCCGACCAGGTAAGTCAAGCCTTACTTTCGATCTCTTTGCTTCGCATACTGGATGACCTGCGGAGAGGAGACATCTACGTATGCGGGTGGACAGCGGCGTGGCGCAGCAGGTCGAGCAGCAGGTCGAGGTTGAGCGGCGGCTGGTTGATGCGATGTATGACCGGCTCGACTCCGAGATTGCTGACGCTCTCGCCGCGCGCGGCCGGGTGCTGGCCGGCCCGGCCGAGGGTCCGCAGGAGCTGTATGCCCGCGATGTCGAAGTCGCCCGCCTCACACGCACCGTACGCGAACTGCGGGCAGCGGAACGCTCACTGTGCTTCGGGCGCATCGACAGTACGTCGGGCGAATCGGTGCACATCGGCCGTACCGGCCTTCGCTCTGCGGACGGCGCCTTGCTGCTGGTGGACTGGCGTGCAGATGCCACGCGGCCGTTCTACGCGGCGACGCCGGCATCCCCGCTGGGGCTGCGTCGCCGCCGACACTTGCGGCTGAACGGTCGCAGAATCGTGGATGTCAGCGACGAGATCCTCGACGGCTCGTCACCCACACCCCAGGATGTCGTCGGCGACGGTCCCCTCGTCGCCGCACTGAGCAGGGCACGAACCGGTCGGATGCGTGAGGCGGCGGCCACGCTCCAGGCCGAGCAGGATGCGATTGTCAGGGCACCTCATCGCGGCGTCACCGTCGTGGACGGCGGCCCCGGAACCGGCAAGACGATCGTGGCACTGCATCGGGCCGCGTACGTGCTCTATGCCTTCCCGGCCCTCACCGGACAAGGCGTGCTCGTGTTCGGCCCGAATCGGCGGTTCCTCGACTACATCTTCGAGGTGCTGCCCTCCCTCGGCGAGAACGACGTGCAGATGGCGACCTCGGCCGATCTGACGGGCGTCGAGCCGACCACGATCGAGTCCGACTCCGCCGCGCGCGTCAAGGGACGAGCCCAGCTCGCCACAGCCCTCACGCGCTGGGTGCGCGACCACCAGCCGCACGGAGTGCCCCTCGACATCAGGATCGGGCAAGAGACGCTCGTTCTGGACCCGGAATCGGTGGATGACGCTCACCGCCACGCCACCCAGGGCGGACTCGCCCACAACCCCGCTCGCGAGGCCTTCAAGGAATACGTGGTCAGTGACCTCGTGAACCTGCTGGAGAAACGGACCACCGAGGCGCTCACCGAGATGGACGATGAGGTGGCTGCCCTGCTGGGCATCGACCTCGACCAGGCCGTCGCCGAGGATCTGCGCGCACTCGGCCTCGATGGCACCATCGCGGCCACGGGCGATCCCGAGATCGACTGGGACGGCATCCGCGACGGGCTCCTCGAAGACCCCCGGCATCGACCTCGCCATCGAGGCGGTGTGGCCGCGGCTACACGCCACCGACGCGCTGCGGCGGCTCCTCGCCGACAGCACCGCGCTCACCACCTCGCTGCCTGATCTCTCCGACGACGAGATCGCGATCCTCACCCTTCCCCGCAGAACGGGATACACGAACGCCGACCTCGCACTGCTGGATGAGGCGCGAGCGCTGGTCGACGGCCCCCCTGAGCAGGTGTACGGCCATATCGTGATCGATGAGGCGCAGGAGCTCTCCGAGATGCAATGGCGGATGCTCATGCGCCGCTGCCCGGCACGTTCCCTGACCGTCGTCGGCGACTTCGCCCAGGCGGGATCGGCGACGACAGTCCGATCCTGGACCGAGGCCCTTGGGCCGTTCGTCGGAGAACGATTCGCGCACCACACCTTGACGGTCAACTACCGCACCACCGCCGAGATACTGCACGCGGCTGCGCCCCTGCTCGCGCGGATCGCCCCAGAACAGCAACTCTCCCGCTCGATCCGGCACGGTGAACGCCCCAGCACTGTCCTCGTGACCGACCCCGGCATGGATGAGTTCATCCGTGAACTGGTCGAGCAGGCAGCCGACGCCCACCCGGACGAGCTGATCGGCGTCATCGGTCCATCCGATCGCATTGGCCGGCTCACGACAGTGCTCGACGGGACCGGCGCCGTGGTCGTCGCAGCCACGGATACACGAGGGTTGGAGTTCGACAGCGTGTTCCTCATCGACCCGGCCGCCATCGAAACCGCCCGTCAAGGCGGCGCCCGCGACCTTTACGTGGCCCTGACGCGCGCCACCAAGCGCGTCTTGACACTTCAACTCTGAGCCACCTGACCAGCCCTCGGCGGCAACCGCCATGTGAAGCCTCCCCGATGCCGAAGGAATCTCGCGAGGCCAAGCGGGCACGGAAGGCTCCGGCAAAAGCAGCGGCGCGCCCGTGCCGCTCGCATCGTCGCTGGTGAGATGCCCGACTACCTACGGCAGCCGATCACGGCTGACCAGGAGCCTCAATTGCCCAGGCCGCGGCACAAGGTGGTCCCGGCCCCATCCGAGCAGCCTGCCACGGCGCTCATCCCCCCCGGCGGACACCCCGCTTCGACCGCGGGATCGGGAACACTACGCGGACAACACACAGCCGGTCTGGGCGAAGGAAGGGCCCCTATGCCCAAGATGGCCAGCGGCTCGGCCCAGTCGTGGCATCCGGGAATGACCACAACCTCGGCGTAAGCGCGTCGCCCGCCTGATGCCCGAGGCCGGGCTGACCGATGTGTACCGCCGCACCGGCCGGGCCTCGCTCACTCGCCAGGACCGGCAGGCCACGGCCGCCCCCGACCTGATTGGCCGCGACACCGAGGCCCTCGCCCTGGCGGTCACGTCCCGCAGACCCCGCCCCGGCCTCGGGCATCACAGCGACAAGGGCTCCCCAATACACCAGGCGCCGCTGCCGTGAGCGCTGATAGCTCACCCAGGCCCCGAACGTGATCTTCCGCTGCTCCTGGTCCTCGCATCCGCTTACCGCAGCGTGAACCCGGCACAACCATCCATGCCGCTCGCGGGTCACATCAAGTGAGAGCAAACAGCTCTCAGGGGTACAAGGGGGAAATATGAGAATCGCACGCAATATCGCGGCCGCCGGGGCGTTAACCGCACTGGCGGTGGGCGCCACGACCGCGTTCAGCACGACCGCCTCCGCCGCGCCCAACGTCACACCGCAGGGCGTCTGCGGCAGCGCCTACAAGACCGTGAACTCGGCGCCCATCGGCTCGCTGGGCACCGTCTACCTGACGTACAACTCCTCGAACGGCAAGAACTGCGTCGCGACCATCCGCGCCAACCCGGGCGCGGCCAAGTACATGTCCGCGTACATCTACGTCCCCGACACCGGTGAGTGGTCCGGGGACTCCGGGAATTACACCTCATACGCGGGGCCGTCCTACGTCTACGGCAAGGGCTACTGCGTGAGCTGGGGCGGCAGCATCGACAACGTGTACGTGTCGGTGGAAAACTCCAACTGCGCCGCCCTGAAGGAGCACCGGGTCACCGAAATCCGCTGATCCGGCTCATTACCCGGCCAGCGAGTTCCCGCGCCGCCGCCTCCCGCAGTTCGACCTTGCGGACCTTGCCGCTGACGGTCATCGGGAAGGCATCCATGAGCCGCAGGCGGCGCGGGATCTGGGGAACTACGCGGGATGATCGACGGGATGCGGGAGGCGATCGCCCCCACCTGGCCAACGAGCCATCACCCGACCGCACCCAATACCTGATCAGCCCGATCCACTTCCCCGTCGAAGCACCGCCGACCGAGACCGGCGCCGATAACACACTGTCCCCGTGCCCGGTTTGCCCCGAAGCCCAAGCCGCACGACCAATTCCGCCACCGAGAATGCTGATGCACCTTCCTACGCATCATCGGCGGTCTCGGGGGCCCGCAGCGGGCGCAGGCCCCCAGGCAGGTCGGGCGGCTGGAACGAGTACCGGCCGAGCATGTTGACGTGGTGCCGTACGAACGGGGAGAGGCGGCCCACGTCCTTGTCGCGGACGTCGAAATCGTCCGCCCACGGCTGGGTTACCGCCGCGTCCATGTACCGGGTGGTGAACAGCACAAGGGCGTTGAGGACCAGTCCGAGTGCGCCGATCATGCCGTCCTGGTAGAGCTGTCCGGCCCGGCCGTGGAAGATCTTCCGGGCGAGCGCGTGGCGGCCCTCCTGGAGGTTGGCCTGCACCTTGATCTGCCTGCTGCAGCCGGGCTCGTCGGCCAGGCGCAGGATGTGCAGGGTCTTGGCGATCCGCCCGTAGTGCGCGCTCGCGTCGCCGAGCGGGGTGGGGCGTCCGTCCCGGGACAGCATCCGGATCACGTCGTAGGCGCGGACGGCCCCGGCGCGGATGGAGCCGATGATCCGCAGGATGTCCTCCCAGTGCCGCTCGATCCGGGCGAGGTCGACCCGGCCGCGGGCCGCGGCCTGGAAGGCGCCGTAGTCGGCGGCGCGGTCGACGCGCCACATCTTCAGATCCGGCAGGTCGGCGAGCTGGGGTGCGTACGCGAACCCGGCCAGGGCCAGGAGCCCGAACACGATGTCGGAGTACGAGGCGGTATCCGTGACGACCATCTCCAGGCGCTTGCCGCCGTCGCGGTCGTAGAGCACGTCCAGCACGTACAGCACGTACAGCGAGTCGCGCGGGGTGCCGGCCACGACCTTCCCGCCGAGCCCGGCCGCCTGATCGTTGATCATGTTGAGCCAGGTGGCGCCGCCCCGACGCCCGAAGTACTTCGGGTTCGGCCGCGCGTACACGCTGGGCACAGGGACGACGAACCGCATCCGTCGACTGAGGCGACCAGCCCGCCACCCCACGCCTGGGCGAGCGGGATGGCCGCCTGGTGCTCGATCAGCGTGGCGTTCGCGGCCCGGTACGTGGCGAGCCGCAGATGCGTCTGGTCGACGTGGGAGAGCCGCCCGTACTTCAGCACGTCGATACCGCCGATGACCGGGGTGCAGCCGACGTTGCAGCCGTACGCGATCAGGGCGGCACGCCGCTTGACGTATGCCTATATCGGCATACGATGGAGTCATGGCGAGAGCGGCGACCACCACCGACGCGTTCAACGCCGTCGCCGAACCCCGGCGGCGGGAGATCCTCGACGCCCTGGCGCGGGGCGAGCGGTCCGTCACCGACTTGGTCGAGCAGCTCGGCGTGGCACAGCCGGTGGTGTCCAAACACCTGCGGGTGCTGCGCGAGGTCGGGCTCGTGCAGGTCCGCGACGAGGGCCGGCAGCGGATATACCGGCTCGAACCGGCGCCGCTGCGCGAGGTCTACGAGTGGGTCAAGGACTACGAGCGGCTCTGGACCGAGCGCTTCGAACTCCTGGACGCGGTACTCGAGGACCTCAAGGCGCAGCAGGCGGAATCCGGCCGCCACGGCTCGCAGCCAGCTCAATCGGAAACTACGGACAAGGAGCGGAAATCATGACTGCGACGAACGACCGGCGGGCGACCGTCACCACCCCCACCGACACCCAGATCCTGATCACGCGCGAGTTCGACGCGCCCCGGGACCTGGTATACCGGGCCTTCACCACCCCGGAACTGCTGCGCCGATGGTGGCACGCGAACCGCTCCGAGGTGACCGGCGTCGAGATGGACGTACGCGTCGGCGGCAGGTGGCGCTGGGCGGCGAAGGCTTTCAACGGCTACGAGTTCGCCTTCTACGGCGAGTACCGGGAGGTCGTCCCGGACGAGCGCCTGGTCACCACGGAGACCTTCTCCGGCGTCCCGGACGCCCAGGCGGTCAACACCACGACGTTCGTCGAGAAGGACGGCCGGACCTACCTGGAGATGCTGGTCGAGCACCAGACCAAGGCGAACCGGGACGGCCACCTGCAGTCCGGCATGGAGGACGGCATGCAGGATGCGCTGGCCCTGCTGGAGGAGCTGGTGCGCGAGCAGGTATGAGTCCGCGCGCGGCCTACCTCGCCGCTTCGGTTGGCCGGGACCTCGCCGGGTTCCGACGCCCCCATCGGCGAGGCCCGCCATGCACATCAGCACGCACGCGGTCCTGTACGACCCCGACGGACTGATCGAAGCGGAACTCCCGGGGCGTTGGCAAGCTACTGCACCAGGTGAAAGCTGCTGGAGGAGAAATACGCTCGGCACTCACGCGCCTACGGAGGCTTACAGCATCGTGCCCGTGATCGCCCGCCGCGGTACCCGGCGCGGAGTCGGGCCGGGTGCCTTCGCTGGATGATCGCTTCGATCCAATTCAGCCAGGAGCCGTAGGTCGGCAGGAAGACCAACTGGATTTGCCGATCGGGCGCCCAGGCTGTCGACCGAGGGCCCGCAGCCGTTACCGGCCACGGGCCCTGGTCATGTCATCATGAGCTCTTATGAGCCCACAGCCGCTGAGCGCCGGGGGCGAAGGGGTTAGGGCTTGGTGATCCTGTACGTGCTCGTCCACGGCCTGAGGGCGGTACCGCTGCCTATCTTCACGCAGGTGTAGGGCTTGCAGCGGGCGTCGCCCGTCCACAGTCAGCCGGGAGATACGCCGCAACGGCATGCCCCTGCGCGGTGACCGCACCCGATGGGTCTACCGTCCCCACGCCGCTCAGCGCCGGGGCCGGCCAGCGCCGGCCCCGGCCCAAGCCCGGCAAGATCGGCCAGAACGCTGAGCTGCGTGACTTCATCCAGGCCCACCTGGCAATGCGGTGGAGCCCGGAACGGATCTGCCACGCTCTTCGCAGACGGTTCCCCGACCGGCCGGAGATGCACGTGGTCCACGAGACGATCTACCAGGCCCTCTATGTCCGAGGCCGCGGTGAACTCCGGCACGAGCTGGCCAGAGCCCTGCGGACCGGACGGGCCCGGCGCAAGCCGCACCGCCAGAAGGACAGTGCCTCCGCCATCGGCACCCTGGTCGAGCGGCGGGCCACCCGATACGTCATGCTCGTCCACCTGCCCAAGGGCCGCGGCGCCGAAGACGTCAGCACGGCCTTGCAGACCACCGTCCAGGCCCTGCCACGCCACCTGGCCAAGTCACTGACCTGGGACCAGGGCTCCGAGATGGCCGCACACCGCGCCTTCACCGTCGCCACCGATGTCCCGGTCCACTTCTGCGATCCGGCCAGCCCCTGGCAACTGGGCTCGAACGAGAACACGAACGGCCTGCTGCGGCAGTACTTCCCCAAGGGCACCGACCTCTCCGCCCATGGCCCCGACCAACTGGCTGCAGTTGCCGCCGAGCTCAACAGCCGCCCACGCAAAACGCTCGACTGGGAAACCCCAGCCGAGCGCCTGCATAAACTGCTCGCGGCCTGACCAACCGACCACGTGTTGCAACGACCTCTGGAATCCGCCTGCCGGCGGGGCTTTCCTGAAAAACGGGCGTCAGATCATGAGCAGCAGCCGGGTGTGGGGGACGAGCTTGCGGTTGACGCTGGTGCTTTGGACGAAGATGGTGAAGTCGTCGTTGTGGTCCGGCTTGACGCGGACCTCGGTGTCGGGCAGGCCGAGCAGGGTTCGGGCTTGCGGTCCGGTGTAGACGCGGTCTGTCTTCTTCTCGAGCACCGCGATCTGCTTTCGTGCCTGGACCTTCTCCGGCTTGCTGAGCTGGTAGAACGCGCAGCCGGTGCGGTAGGTGTGTCCGCATTCGGTGACCCAGTCCCGGATTCCCGCTTCGCGAGCGACCGGAATCAGCTGGTACTCGGATGGTTTCACCGGGGTGAGGCCGGCTGCTTTTATGGTGTCCTTGTTGACAGCGTCGGCACCGGTGGAGAACACCGCTCGCGACCCGCGGATGCCCTTTGCGCGGCCCACCATAAAGTTTTCGGTTGCCTGCTGAATGACCTGCCCAGCCTCCTCCAGACCCTGTGTGCTCGTGGCGTCCCAGATGGCGATGTTGTCCTTGGGGAAGCCGCACTGCATGGCCTCGCGCTTGCCCATCTGGTCCGGCACCAGGACGGCCAGCGTCCAGTTGTCCGCTTGAGTCTGGGTCAGCTTGGCCACGGCCTGGACCAGTTCCCGCGGATCCGTGGCGGGGGCGTCGGGGCAGCGGTGGCTTGCGTTTTCCTGTCCGTCGGTCAGGACGAACGTCAGGAAGCTGTGGTCGCCGTAGAGTTGAGCCGTCTGCGCCAGCTCGTTCTGCGACTTCAGCGTGGCTGCGAGCAGAGCCGTCATGCCGCCGACCCGGTAGAGCTGTTTGAGGGACGGCATCCGCAGCACGTCCTTGTCGTAGACGACGCACTCCACCTTGTTCGCGAAGACGTACACCGTGACGCGGGTTTCCTGGTCCAGTTCCTTCGACCGGCGGGCCAGATAAGCGATCTGCTGGTCGGCGACTTCAACGACCTTGCCGCTCAGGTGTGACATGGACGAACTGGCATCCAGCACAAGAGCAACGTGATTGATGTAGTTCTGAGTTCCGGACATGAAAAGCTCCCCCTTTTTTCCGGCTCGATGCACTGATCGTCTCACCCACCACTGACAATCGATCTTGGTCCGCAGGGGGGCAGACAGTAGGCGCCCGGGGCCGGGGTGTGCACCGGATGGATCCGGGCCCGGGGCCGTCGCACGGGCCGCCTGCCTTTCCGGGGCGGGGCGTGGCGTGGCGGGGTGTTGATGGGGGTGCGCCGGTGTCGAGCACTGTGGGAGAGGCTGATGAGTGGGCTCGGCCGGGTTCAACGGCTTCCGCTGGTGCAGTGCCTTAGACGGTGCCCTATGTGGTGAGGCGGACAAGTCGTCTGTAGCAGCAGAGTGTGGCGGCGAGGCCGAGGAAGGCCAGGTAGTTGCGGGGTTGGCGTTCGTAGCGGTGGTTGAGCCTGTGGTAGCCGGTCAGCCACGACATGGTCCGCACCGCCCCCAGCAGCCGGACCCGAACCGCGGGCCAGAAGCCGGCCGCTGAGCGCCGGGTGCGATGCCGTGCACCCACCGGGCGCATATCGGTAGAGGAAGCCCGTTGGTGCCGTCACGGACGAATGAATGAGCTGCTGCGGCGGCCGGTCAGCTGTACCGGTGGGCCGTCCTGACGGCACACATCCTCACGCAGAAGGCCCGCTACCGCTACCGTTCCCGCTGCACCGGCATCGGGCACCAGGCCGGCCTCCAGCACCTCCAAGCCCTCCAGGGGCAAGACCCGGTGCCGGCCGTCAGCCGGGACCAGGCCCGCCTGGAGGCCGCCGTGTTCGAGCGACTGGGCGGCACGATCGACTACTGCGCCCACCCCGCCGGCATCGCGCACGTCCGTCCCAGTGCCGGGCCACCTGGCCGTGGAGGTCGATCCCAAGCTCGGCCCCGAGCACTCGCTGTCGGAGCACTGCCTTCAAGCTCTCCTGCCCACCCAGCACACCGGGTCTGACGAGGACGAAGGTCGGGAGCCGGGAGGCATTGCCGGGGTCAGGCTCCTTGGGATCGACGCGGCCGGTCTCCACCTCGGCCTGGCAGGCACCGACGCCCGCGTCACCCTCACCGGACCGGTTTCCAAGCAGTGGCGGACCATCGTCACCGAACACCGGGCCTCATGCCATGACGACGACCTCGTCCCGCTGTGGGACGCGCCCGCGTTGACCCCGCTCGAATCTGCCTACCTGGCCGCAGACCCCACCTGGTGGGAGGAGCAAGCAGACCACGCGTGGGTCGCCAGCGGCCTGCTCCGCCGCATTGCCCTCTTCCACACGGTGACCAAGCCGTACTCCGTCAAGTACTGGCCGCAGGATCGCCGGCAACCCGGCCAGCGAAGTGATCACCACGTTCGGCCCGAACTGGTTCAGCCGCCGCGAGAACCTCAACCCAGCGTCCCCGCGGTACCGGGCTGCATCGCCTGAGCCCGGGACGGGACCGATGACTGCGGGCTGCGACCGGGAGGAAGCAGCCCACAGTGACGAATCGGGCGGTCTCAGTATCCGTAGATCATCTTGTACGCGACTTCCGGGAGGAACTGACCGGCCACGGAGCCGGCGCCGACTCCGCAGTTGCCGTCGGACTCGCCGGGGGTCTTCAGCCACAGCAGCATCTCGGCTCCGCCGCCTGTCTGGCTGACGGCCCCGGTCCTCCGCCCGGCGGGGTTGCACCACTCGCCGTTGGAATCGTTGCCGTTGCGGCTGGTGTCGATGACGAACGGCTTCGTGTAACCGTAGGACGCCGACAGCGCCGAGTTGATGGCGTTGCCGTAGCTGATGTTCCGGCCGTTGCCGTAGTAGTTCGAGATGTTCGACGAGAAGCCGTGCGCCTGTCGGGCCCCGGCGCCGTCGAGATGCCGGGCCATGGTGCCCGCGTCGATCCAGGCGGGGTTTCCGGCATCCAGGTACGTCCACGTGTTGGGAGCGTGCGCGGAGAACTGCGCCAGGGCGTCTCTGAGCATGGCGTTGCGCTCGTCGATCTGCTGCTGGGACAGACAGCTGTAATCACCGAGGGAGTCGGGCTCGATCACCACCAGCGCCGGTCGCCCGCCGATGGCCGAGGCGAAGGCGGAGATCCAGGTGCGGTACGCCGCCGGAGAACCAGCCCCGCCGCCGGAGTGGCCGCCACAGGCGTCGCGGCCGGGGATGTTGTAGGCGATCAGGACGGGAAGCTTGTCGGCGGCGTCCGCGGCTCCCACGTAGGAGCCCACCGCGGCCCCGATGTCACCGCTCCAGGAACCGAACCACCGGGCCATGGGGCGCGCGGCGATGTTGTCCCGGATCGCCGGCGCCCGTCCGTCGCCGGGGTTCGCCGCGACCCATGCGGCCGGAGTCGAGTTCGGGTCCGCGTAGAACCCGCTGGTCATGCCGATCGGATCGGCCAGGACGCCGGCGTCGGCCTGCCCGGTGCCGAGGGGCAGGAGCAGGCACGCGAATGCCGACGTGACGAGCGTGCGCATCATCTTCCGCATGAGTGCAACCCTCTCTGGGAGCGCTCCCACATCGGCGGTGACTCAGCTGCGAGGGAGACGCGGGGGTGGGGGGAGGATCGAGCGGCGGTCCCCTCGGGGCTTCCTCCGAGAACTGCCGCTGTCAGACGAGACAGTGACAGGGGGGCAGTTCGCTGTCAATGAGTTCGGTGAGGGCCGCGGGATGAGGGGCGGGGCGGTGGCGGGCGTTAATCGGGACGCGTCCCGAGCAGCCGCTGCGTAGGGTCTGCCGGATGACGCTCTCTCATGAGGTGGCCGGAGACGGTCCTGTGCTGGTGCTGTTGCATTCCGGTGTGTGTGACCGGCGGATGTGGGATGCCCAGTGGCCGGCCTTGATCGACTGGGCTTGATTCGCTTTGGCGGACATCCGAGATCAGGGGTTCTGCCCCGGGAGGATGTCCATCATGGAGAGCATGGGGAAGAAGAAGCCTCGGCCTCGCCGTTCGTTCACGCCGGAGTTCAAGGCCGAGATCGTTGAGCTGTGCCGACGCGGTGACCGCTCGGTCGGTCAGATCGCCAAGGACTTCGATCTGACGGAGACCGCGGTACGTGACTGGGCCAAGCAGGCCGATGTCGACGCGGGCGAGCGGGACGGTCCGACCAGCAGTGAACGTGAGGAACTGGCCGCGCTGCGGCGGGAGAACCGCCGGCTGCGCGAGGACGTCGACATCCTCAAGCGAGCCACGGCTTTCTTCGCGAAGGAGACCCGGTGACGGTGCATCCGTTCATCGAGGCGGAGAAACGCGCAGGCCACAGCGTCAAACGGGCGTGTGAACTACTGAAGGTCTCCCGAGCCGCCTACTATGCCCGCCGCACCGGCGCCCCCGGTCGCCGCGCGGTCCGCGACAGCGAGCTGACTGAGCAGATCACCGCCGTCCACACGAGGTCGCGTGGAACCTATGGCGCCCCACGCGTCCATGCCGCTCTCAAGCGCGACGGCGCCGGATGCGGCCGCCGCCGTGTCGCACGGTTGATGCGCGCAGCCGGTCTCCAGGGACGGCACCGCAGACGACGGCACCTGACCACCGTCCCCGGGCCGCCACCCGCCCCGATCTCATCGTGCGGGACTTCCAGCCCGACCCCACCGGGCTGGATGCCCGCTGGTGCGGCGACATCACCTACATCCCGACCGATGAGGGCTGGCTCTACTTGGCCACCGTTATCGACATCGCCTCACGACGCGTGGTCGGCTGGGCGACCGCCGGCCACATGCGCACCGATCTGGTCGCCGATGCCCTCACCCCGCCGCCAGCCGCCACCGCCGCCCGATGCGTCCCGTGATCTTCCACTCGGACCGCGGAAACCAGTACACGAGCCAGCAATTCGCAGCTCTGGCGGACCAGTTCGGAGTTCGCCTGTCGGTCGGCCGCACCGGGCAGTGCTGGGACAACGCACTCGCCGAATCGTTCTTCGCCACCATCAAACGCGAACTGCTCGACACGACCGCCTGGCCCACCCGGACCGCCGCACGCACCGCGATTTTCGACTTCATCGAGAGCTGGTACAACCTGCACCGCCTGCACAGCAGCCTCGGCTACCTCAGCCCCGCCGACTACGAGACCGCACTCGCAGCCTGACCACCACACCAATGGTGTCCGCCAAAGCGGAACAAGCTCAGCGCCCAGGACACCGGCCTCCGCCGCGATCCGCGTGGCGTACGGTCCGGCGACCGGGTAGATGTGCTCCCATCAGCCGACGGCGACCGCCCCGCCCAGCATCATGGCGATCAGCACGCCCCGTCAGTCCGCGTACACGCTCAGTCCCGCGAGCTGCCCCGCCGGCCAGCCGCTGTTCCCGGTGAATTGGATCCGTACGAACCGCGCCGACGAGCCCACGGCGACCGGGATCGTCACGGTGTTGCCGCTCGCCGGGTTGAAGACGTACGCGGCCGAGGCGCTCAATGGGGACATGATGCCCCCGTCGGCCACCGTCGAGCCGAGGACCGACAGCGTCTGGGTACGGGTCGCCCAGGCGGGGTTCGGGGGCAGCGACAGGACGACGCGCTTCACCGGCCTGACCGAGCCGAGGTCGACCTGGATCCACTGCGGGAAGGCGGCGTTGTTGGCGCTCTCCCAGTAGCTGTTGCTGTCACCGTCGACGGCGTTGCCCGGGGCGTAGTTCTGCGTCTGGCTGCTCGCGCTCGCGGGCCTGCGCAGTGCCAGGTCCCCGGTCGGCGGCGGAGTCGTGCCGCCCGGCGGGGTGGGGCGGACCGGGGTCAGTGCCAGTTCGCCCTTCAGCATCCGCCCACCGTCCCCGGTGAGCCGCAGATAGTAGTCCGACGAGCAGGCCGTACCGTCCTCGTCCAGGGCCCGGATACCCGAACCCACCGGGATCTGCGAGGAGTTCTCGGCGGTCTTCGCGATCTGGTTGCCCTCGTTGAACTCGTCGAACATGGAGATATAGATCCCCGCGACCCTGAGCCGGCACATGTTGTAGAGCTGCCGCCACATGAAATCGCCGTGCGCACGGTGCCCCGACTGGAGATCACCGGGAAGGACACAGGGCTGGTAGTCGATGCCATGGGCGTCGCAATGTGCCTGGTCGGGCGAGTTGACGTTGGTATAGAAGTTGTCGGCGTCCGCGATGGTCCCGATCCGGCCGACCATCCAGGGCGAGAGCATGTCGAAGGCGTGGTACACGTCCAGGTACCCGGCCCGTGAGTCCTCGTTGCCGCTCCGCCAGTGGGTGGGCACCCCGCCCATCACATAACAGCCCTGCGCCTTGAACCAGTTGACGACATCCAGACAGACCGGCGCCGACCAAGCCTTGTTGGGCTCGTTGAAGCCGAAGCCCCAAATACCCACCACCGGCTTGCCGTTCTGCCGGGCATAGGCGGGCGACGCCGTGTACGCCTTCATCTTCTCGAGCCAGTCCGCCTTCATCTCCGGCTGCATATTCGTCCAGCTGGTGGCGTCGTACATGATGTAGAACTTCCGCCCGTGCTTCTCCGCGGCGCTGCGCACCTTCGCCGCCATGGCGTCCCTCGTCGCACCCTCGCCACCGTTGGGGTTGAAGCGCTGGAGGGCGGCGGTGTCTATGCCGTACTGCTGCATCCACGAGAAGTGGGTGTCGACGGTCTGCTGGTCGTACGAGGAGAACAGCGTGGCCGGCTGACCGCTGCCGAGCGCCGGATAGGCGGTCCGGTAGGTGTGGGTGTAGTCGCGTACGTCGGGCCAGCTCACGATCGCGGTATTGGTCGGGGAGGGCGACTGGCCCCAGTTCTGCGACCAGTGCCACCAGCCGTTGATGGGCGCGCCGTCGCCGGAGCAGGCAAACCAGCCCTGGTAGCCGACGGTGATCTTGCCGACGACATCTCCCGGCGGGGAGGCCGCCGCCTGTGCGCTCTGGGCCTGGGCCCCCAGGCCCGCAGCCGCTCCGGCACCTGCCAGTGCGGACGCGATGACGGTCCGTCGGGAAACAGCCATGGGATTCCTCGCAATCGGCTCGGTCCGGTCCGTGTCCCTACGTCCCGGCGCGTGGTGCGAACGCCACTCAACGTAGGGACACGGAAGGCCATGAGCAAGACGAGGAACCGAAAGTTTTCGACCAACCGACGTCAGGAGCTGACAGATTGAGCGAAATTAATTTTCAATACGGGTACGTAAACCTGCGGGAGTATGGGAGTCGGAGACACAGGAGTCCGTGCCACGGCAGTCGTGGATCAGGCATTTCACCGAGACGGCGGGCACGCTGTATCGATCGAGCGACAGCCGCGGCCGGCCCGAAGCAAGCGCCTCGGCGGGCCAGGCACCGTGATCGTCCGGGCCTCGTCCGGCAACAGCCCCAGATAGTTGTCGCCCTGCAGGGCCGGCAGGCCGATCCTGGGCACGACCTGCTTCGCCTGCACCGGCCCCGGCGCGCCGTCTACCACGTCCACGATGTCCGGCTGCAAGCACCAGGCCCAGGCCGCCGCACGGCAGGCCCAGGTCGACAACGAGCGCCAGGAGCAGGACCGGGCCGTGCCCGAGCAGAAGGCCGGCCGCTGGCTCTCGCGCCTGCGCACCTGACCCGACCCCCGGCAGTGTGGGCAAGCCCGAAGCGGCCCTGGGTGAGCCCCTGTCGGGAGCGCCTGAGACTGGACACATGGAGTGGATCTCCCGGCCTGTCGACTGGAGATCACAGACCCCCTACGCTGCGTGGTCGGGGAGTAACGACATGGGGGGCGGATGACCGATCCGATTGAAACCGAAGCACCGGATGACTCAGGGGCAGTCACGTTGCGACGGTACGAGTACCAGGTACACATCGCCGTGCAAGCGGTCCTGGAGATGCTGGCGGGCGGATCGGTCATCCACGTGACCTGCGAGCACATCGAGGACATAGTCGTGGCCCGCGGCGGCGACCCCCGGTGTACCGATGGCGGTTCGTTCTGGGATTTTCAGCAGATCAAAACCAGGGATGCTGTGGAGCCCTGGACGCTAACGGACGTGATCGCTAAGAAGCCCCTCAAGAGCCTCTGGCGCACGCACGAAGCCGTGGCAGGTACCGGCCTGACCTATCAGCTGACGGCCGGCATCGAGGGCCATCTCGACCCAGCCGACGCCGCGGTCGTGGCCCTGTCCAAGGGGGAAGGAGAAGACAACGACGCGTGCCGGAAACGGGTCGCGGCACACCTGAAAGTCAAAGAAGCCGCACTCACCGACTTCCTGCCCCTGGTGCGTATAAGGCCTCTGCCACGACGCGACGACATCGAGCTCCGCAACACCCGGGTCCTGGCCGATCTCGGCCCAGGTCTCACCATGGCGATGATCGACGCCCTCTACACGGAGTTGCTCCGGCGTACTCGCGATGCCACCCAAGGACTTCCCGTCGCCCGGTGGACAGAGCTGCTAGCCCTCGACAGCCCGCCCGCCGCAGTGCTGAGCAAACGCATCACCGCGGCGACGATTGCCGACGTACGCCAGCGCCTGACTCGTCCCGACCATGTTCTGCTGGAAGATCTTTCCCAGCAACTGCACGGTCCTGAGACCGCGCTTGTTCGCAAGCTCCGTATGGGAGCTGCCTCCAGGGAGGTCATCGAGGAGGCGCAGATGCTGCGCGCCCACGCTGAGCGCCACCGGTTCAGAGAGCTGGCCCTGGGATCCTGGCCTGGCGACCAAGCCATCGAGACAGACCTCGATCAGCGCCTGCTGCTACTGGCCCGCCGCACCGGCCGGTCGCACAAGGGACAGAGCCAGCCCGCTGACGCCATCTTCGACGAGCTGCAGCGCACACTCGAGGTCAGCCCCGGCACGTACGACCGCCATCCCCTCTACGCCCAGGATGGCGTGCTTCTGATGGGCAGGGCGTGCGCGATCTCGGACGAATGCAGGTTCGACTGGGGGAGCGACCGAGATGCCTCTTAGCGCTACCGCGCCCACTACCGCTGTGCCGCCCTCGCGACTGCCTTCTGCGGATGCCCAAGCCCGTCTGCTGCTCCTTATCGACGTCTTCTCTGCAACCAAGGCGAGCAAGGGCATCGAAGGCCGCATGAAGCTGGCCAAGCTCGACTTCCTGCTCCGCTACCCGGACCACTTCAACAGGCTCATGGCTGTTCGACGGCCCGATGTCGACGCCGGCGAGGACCCGTGGCTGACGGGAACGATTGAGCAGAGCATGATCCGGTACAAGTACGGGCCGTGGGATCCCGCCTACTACGCGTTGCTCGGCGCCCTCACGGGCAAGGGCCTCATCGAGCCCAAACACGAGGACGCCATCGCGACCTACTGCACTACCCCCGCCGGGCGGGAAGTGGCGCGTGCTCTCGCTGAAAGCGAGAGCTGGCGTCCGGTTCGGGACCGTGCAGTGCTGTTGCGCCGGTACTTCAACCTAACCGGCACCACCTTGAAGAACCTGATCTACGAGACGTTCCCCGACATCGTCGAGGCGGACTGGGGGACCCACCTATGAGACTGCGCATCGAAGAGATCACCCTGGTCGGCACCAGCCGCACGATCCGCTTCGAACCCGGCATGAACGCGATCGTCGGTTCCATGAGCGGCGGCAAAACCGCCACCGTCAGCTGCCTCCGGGCCCTCCTGGGTGCCGACGTGAGTGTCGTCCCCGAACTTCGGGGACGGACGATCGCCGGCACCGTACTGGTCGGAGATCGCCGATTCCGCATCGTCCGCCCCCTGGTCACCACCCCGAACGCCATGGTCGAGATCGCCGAAGTCGGCGGCCGCAGGGAAGTCTGGCGGCTGCCCGCCAGCCAGCTCCAAGCCGGGTATGACGAGACCTTCCGTGACTGGTGGCGCAACGTACTGAGGCTGCCCCGCCTTAGCGTCCCGCGCGCTCCCAACGATGACAGGAGCCCCCTTGTTCCTGTCACCATCAGTGACTACCTCATGTACTGCGTCCTCAGGCAGAAGGAGATCGACTCCTCCGTCTTCGGGACCCCCGACAACTACTCCAAGAACATCAAGCGCAAGTACGTCTTCGAGATTCTCTACGGCCTCTACGACCCCGAGGCAGCTGGACTACGCGACCGCCTGCGCGAAGTCACCACAGAGCTGGCAGCCCTCACCGCAGATGCGAACACCCTGGAACGGATTCTCCTGAGCACTGCCTTCGTCTCCCGCGCCCAGCTGGAAGTCGAGCGCCAGGAAACCGAGCGGGAGCTCACCCACGCTCGCCAAGCCGATGTCCGCCTCACCGGTAACATCAACCTCACAGGGCCGACCACCGTCACGCTCCGCGAGCGGATCGCCGAGACGGAAGCAGAGATCGCCCGGATCGCCGGTGCGACCGAGGCCGAAGCCGTCTCCGTCACCAACCTCCGTGAACTGCATGGACAACTCATCGCCCAGAGCCGTCGACTCACCCGCGCCCTGGTCGCCGAGCGACTTCTCAACGACTTCGAGTTCCACACCTGCCCCCGCTGCGGAGCCGGTGTAGCAGACAGGGGAGACGAGCACTCCTGCCGTCTCTGTCTCCAGGCCCCACCCCACCTGCCGGCGCCGTCCTCCCTGGCCGCGGAACAAGACCGGGTCATCGAGCAGGTCACAGAGACCGAAGAACTTATCGCCCGGAGCACCCACCGCCTCGCTCAACTCCAGACAGCCCTGGCTACCCAGACCCAGCACCGGACAGACCTCGGTGCCCAACTGGACCGAGCGACTTCCACCTACATCACCGATCAGGCAGACCGCATCCGAAACGTCGCCGCCCAGCAGGCCCGACTCGAGGAGCACCTCGCCCGTCTAGACGACGGCCTGGCCCTCCACGACCGGCTAGCAGGACAGGCCGAACGGGTTGCGGAACTGGAACGCGAGCAAGAAGACCTCAACAGCAAAATCGACGCCACCCGCCACAGCAACCAGGCCGTCAGCGTACGCCTGCGGAAACTCGACGGTGCTTTCGAAGCCGCCCTCCGTAGCTTCGACGCACCCCGCTTCGACGATCAGCCAGGCTCCTACATCAACAAGAAGACGTACCTGCCTGTCGTGGACGGCCGCCCGTTCTCTGACCTGCAGTCGCAAGGCGTCGAGGTACTGGTCAACGTCGCCCACGTCCTTGCGCACCAACACGTGGCACTCAACGACCCCGACATCCCCTTGCCCAATCTCCTGATCATTGACGGCATCAGCAGCAACGTCGGCCACGAAGGCGTCGACCTTGAACGTCTGCGCAAGATGTACGCGAGTCTCCTGCGCACTGCCACCGAACACGTTGACCGTCTGCAGATCATCGTCACCGATAACGACTCCCCTCCCATCGAGGGCATTCATCGGTCGCTGGAGCTATCTGACACAGACCGACTCGTTCCTATGCCCCCTACCGAACCCGGTGACGAGCAGCCTGCAGACGCGTCGTCAGAGGAAGCTGGCACGTGACGACCGCAGCGGGGCCGGTCAGAAGTACGGTGGGCCCCGCTGCCCCGTACGGCTACGTCCACCGCATCCCGACCTTGGACAGCTCCTCCACCCGCTCCGGGGTCAACGTCGCGGCCCGCCGCCTACTCGCCCCGCCGTTCAAGCGGGATCGGGGCGTCGAAGACGTCTACGACGAACTCCGAGGTCCCGCTGCCTTCGAAGTCGACGTCGTAGCGGCTGTGCAGCAGGGTGTGGATCCTCACCCACCTGCCCTGATCCGTTGCATCCGCCGCCACCTGGAGCGCGCCGAGAATAGGACCGGCACCGCTGGCCCGCTGCTTACTCGTCCATGTGTGCAGGAGCTTCGCCCCTGCGGGGACAGCCCAGGTGCGAAGCTCGCCGTTGGCTGGAACGGAAACCTCGTCACTGAGCAGCCGGATGACCCACCCGACGCCGCCATTACGTCCGCGCTCGTTCGACATGCGGATGCCGAGTCCGATCGTGTAAGCCCCTTCGAGGTACTCCTTGAGTTCCTCGTCGATCCCACCGAAGATGACAGTCTCACGAACGACCTCGACTGGCCCGTACCCGGTGAAAGCCCCAAGCATCGGCGGGCACTTGTCTTTGAGGTACTGCTGCGCGGCCATGCGCACGGGCTTGGGGATCCGGTCCAGCACCTTTCCGAGGGCGCTTTCGTCGCGGTCAGCCAGGAAGGAGTTGAGCGCACTGACCAGTTCCCTGGTCAGGTGGAGATCGATGGCTCCCAGTGTGGTCACCGCCTCCAGTTCGTCCCCAGGCCGCCTCACAAGGGCGAACACCCTGCTTCGTCCGGGGCTCGTGTGCGCGATGAACGAATGAATCATTTTTCTATCTCACATCACATCTCAGAAGCGGTTCCCGGCACGAAAACGCGCCGGGAACCGCAGAAGAACGAGGGAACCCCGCCAACCGACGTGTCGCACGAGCTACCGGCTCGTCCGCATGGGTCAGAGGTGAGTTGCTGTCAGACCCGGCGCTTCAGCCCGGGATCCGCATGGCTATCGGAAGACTACCCACGCGGCATCAGCGGTGGCAACGACGCACCCAGGCGCGGGGGCTGTCGACGAGTATGTGATGGTGAGGTGCTTCGATCGCCGCATCCGCGGGGCCCATGTCGATGCCTCTTGCGCGCCACGGCGACGGTCAAGCTGGTTCAGCTCACCCAGACACCGTCGGGTGAGAGTCGGCGTGCGAGCTGCCGGCCTGATCGGCTGACCGGGGTGGACCAAGACACATCGGCGATGGGGGAGCCGAAGTCGTCGGCGAGCGCCTGGACGAGCGTGGCGCCCGCTCCCTGGCGCCGGTAGGCGTCGGCCACCCAGATCAGGCCGATTTGAGGCCTCAGGGTGTCATCCGCCTCGCCGAACTGCGACTCGTCGACAAGATCCCACGGCCGGTGGTGGTCGGTGTCATGGGCCGCGAGGTAGCCGATGACGTGCCCGTTCGCCTTCAGCAGGTACGCCCGTACATTGTCCTCGGTCTCTTCGGGCTCGCCGAGGTGGGACCAGGACCGGAAGTCGTAGTGGTTCTCCCTCTGCGGCATCTTCGCCACCTTGTAGACGAGCCTGCGCCACGCGATGGAGGACTGTGTCGTCACCACCGCCAGGTCACCCAGCCAGTCGAGGTTCTTCGGTACCCGCACTCCGAAGGCCCACTGTGCGTGGTGGGAGGCGTGCTCGCCGCTGTTCCAGTCCTCCTTCAAGCTCATCCCACACCGGCAGTCACTGCCCACGGAAGGCTTCACGGTTCGGAATTGAACTGGCGTGGCGCGATGGCTGAGGTCCTGCTCCCGGCCGCCCACCCAGGGCCGGTAGGACGTGCCATTCGGTTCGACATGATCGCTCCACCGGTTCACCCAACCGGGGTACTGCTCGGGAAACATCTCCCGCAGATGCTTCTGTGCCAGCGGCAGCATCGGGCGCACCCACACGCTCCCGGCCGTCGCCCGCCCGTTGAGACGCAGCCCGCTTTTCCGGGCCTTGCCGCGCAGGAATCGCAGGAACACGGCAGGAGACGAATGGAAGTCCACGCCCCGCACCAACTCCCGCTCACCGGGAGCCAGCCAGTCATCCACGGGCAGCGCCAGCCGGCCGGCCAGCTCTGCAAGCCCGCTGTAGTCGTGGTCAAGCTCAGCCACACGCAGGGCTTCGACCGCAGCTTCGACCTCCGCGTACGGAACGGGCAAGGTGACCCAGCGAGAACCGCTGCTCCAGGCGAAGTCGCCCGGGTACCCGTCGTACCAGAGACGGTCGACGGCCGCAGCCTGGACCTTGTCGACGGCTTCGGTGTAGCGGTTCGGCAGCTCGGCCGTATGGCCTCTTGAAGACGCGGCGTCGACGTACCCGTCGCGATCGAGTTCGACTGCGGCGTACCAGCGGTGCGGCCGGACACGGATCTTCCGGCTGCGCCAGTCGCGCGGATCAGCATCAAGGCGGATAGTCCGCTCGCTCATCAGCTGCTCCTCGTCCTGCCGTCTCTTACCGGTGTGTTCATGTGCGCCGCACGTGCACAGACTGCGTGCCGGGGCGACGCGGTGGTGTCTGGCCTGCTCAGGACGGGGTCCAGGCAGCCCACTGCAGAACCTCGGCGCCCAGCTCCCAACGGGATCCGTCCCCCAGGTCACGGGGCAAGATGCTCAGCGGCGGCGTGCCCGCAGGCCCCGACCGTGCGACCACCTTATGGGTGCGCTCGTTGGCCTGGGGCGGGAGAAGACGATCTCGACGAAGAGAGAATCACCATGGCGTGTGAGGCCCCTTGGATCGAGAAGCGACGTTACGAGTGCGACGGTGGACGCTATGTCGGCTGTGGAAACTGCGGCGGGGCCTGTGTACCGCCTGCAGATTCAATCATCTGCAGCCGAACGACGTGCACTTCGAGTTCAACGACGACAACGTCTGCTCGGACTGCAGCCCAGACCGTTGATCACAGGCCATGCCCAGCCGCAATACGCAGCGGCTCCTGCACCGCCCACCGCGAGGGGCACTGCCCGGCAGTCCTGGGGCCGGGCGAGGCCGCCACCCTAGCCGGAAGGCGCTGGCGCGCATCGGTGCGGGTGCCGGGCCCGCCAGCAGCTGGCGCACCTGTCAGCCAACAAGACGTTTTAAGAACACGTCGAGTCGTTCACCGGGGCGGACTCCCCAGTGGTTCTTCGTGAAGTGCAGCCACGCGCTCAACGCTGCCTGTGGCTCGATCACGGCTGTGCGGTAAAGGACTTCTGCTGCCGTGCCGACGTGCAGCCGCACGCCTTGGCCGGTCACCGTCCACCCCACGGGGAGCCGACGCGCAGGAGTGATCGGGGAGCCGTGAGCGAAGGTGCGCGGCATCGCTGCGACGCGTGGCGGAAGCCCTGATTTGGCAAAGCTGCCGCATCTGCCCTGTAGGACCGAGACGATGGGATTGATACGTATGGCAGTCCTACCGCCGGTCCGCGCCTGGAGAGAGGAACGATGGATTGTCCTTGACATCCCAGATTGATTCGCCCGACAGCCCGTTCACCCGATTCACCGTGTTGCACCTGCCACGTCCGCGTGCGGCGATGGACACCTACCGCGCCGCAGCCCGCGCCGTGCAGCGGCCAGTGTCCTTGCCGGTGCCACCGCCTGGAGTGCGGCCGGCATGGGGCACGCTCGGCGCGGCGATCGACCACCGACTCCGCTACGCCTTCACCTGCCATCAGATGATCGATGGTGCGGTTCGCGAAGGTCTTGCGAGCGCGGCCGCCTGGTGCGCGAGTATGCGGCGTTCCGACGTCGCTGAGGCGATTCTGGCAACAGGCCGTGACCTGGAGCGTGAACTTCGCCTTCTGCTCAACCAGGAGCGGCCCGATGACCGGAACCAGCCGATATTGCTGGCCGCCGCGGCTGAGGAGCGGCTGGTCCGTCTGTGCGTGGCGATGGTGTGGTTCGAGGAGGTCTACCGCTCCGGCGTGCTGTACCCGGGGTCGGCGATTGTGCAGCTGGCTGCCGAGCTGACGTTGCCCGCGTTGCTCGCCCAAGTTCCCGATTACGTGGTTGACGACATCACGGCGCAGGTACGGCTTGCGGAGGATGCCCTCCGTGAGCTGCGCGTCGGCACCAAGGCCGCAGAGTGCTTTTCGGGGCCTACCTTCGCCGGCTCGCCCGCGGTGGGCGGTGCGGACGCAGACCTGATCGCCGGTCGACTGCTCCTGGACTTCAAAGCGCTGAAAGATCCAGTTCGACTCCCGCCAGCAGCGGCGTACCAATTGGCCGGGTACGCATTGCTGGATTTTGAGGATCTCTATGGCCTCGAGCGAGTCGGCTTCTACCTCACCCGCAGCGGGCAGCTGGTCAGCTGGGGATTGGGGGAGTTCACAGGCTTGCTGGGTGCTCAGGCCCCGGTGCCCGAGCTACGGGCGGAGCTGTCCAGCCGCCTCGCCAGCGAAGGTCCGGACACCGAGGTGTAACTGGTGCTTGGGGCAGTGCTCCCAGGATGTTTCCGTGCGCGCGAAGGCAACAGCGTGTCGACCTGAGGGCCGTCCGCCGCGATCAGTGGTCTGCGTGCCTCCCGCCGTGCCCTTCCTCCTTATCCGCCCCATGCTGCATGTCCTCGTCCCGGGCAGTCAGTGCGCCCGGGACGTCTTCGAGGCTGCAGGCCGGCTGTCAGCGGATGTCCCATGGTTGCCTTTGCCGGATAGCTGGCGTGCCGAGCGGACGCGGAGTATCTGGCCGAGCGCTTCGGGGTCGAGGACAGCACGGCCATGGGGGTCAGGCTCCGCGAGGCGTTCACTCGACGGCAGGACGCAGCGGCGTGATCCTTCGCCATCTCGTTCTTGAGGCGCTCGCGGAGCTGTCGGGGAACCGGCAGGTGTTCGTACTGATCCGCCGTGCTCATTTCGAGGCGGAAACCCGCTTGTGGGTGCCGGTCCTCTCAGCCCTGGAGGCGTACCATGCCCGTCCAGGGCTGGCCGAGCACATCGGTCACTGCGGTCACCGGCTGGAGAACCCTGGCGCCGTCTGCAGCACGATGGCGATGAGCACACCCTGATCGCGCAGACCGGTCGCACCATCGCACCATCTGCGGGGAGACCGGTCGCGCGACAAGGGTTCTCGGGCCTCTGCGGGGCTTGCTGTCAGGGGATGTACTCCTCCATGAGTTTGCCCAGGTGCAGGATCATCGGCAGCCGGGTCGCCTTGTCGGTATGCGTGTGGAACCGGCGCAGTGCCTGCACGTACAGCGCCAGTTGGTCCGGATCGTCGCCGTCCTGGAGAAAGGAGGCGTGGATGTGCAGCGAGGTGGGGTTCTGCCCATTCTTGTTGTCATTGCCCGGACCAGACAGCTTGCTCACGCCCTTGGGCAGCTGGCTGGTGTGGGGGCGGGGGTTGATGGCCAGGTAGCCGCGGTCGTTCCAGCGTGCGACACCGGAGATCCGGCCCCACCCGTAGGGCAGTTCGGGCAGCACCGTGACCGGCTCAGTCTCGGAGGCGTCACCGTCGGCGGTGACGCCTCCGGCGTCGTTCGATGCGCTTTGGTCCTGGGTGCCCCCTGCCTGGTGCTCCGCCTGTTCCTGCCTGTCGCCGGCATCCTCGGTGCCGACGGCAGGCTCGGCCGCTTCCGGGGCCGGGCCGATGCCGAAGCCGTGGGGCAGCTCGTCGTTGGTGTCGTTGATCCGCACGACACGCAGCCCCGGCAGGCTCGCCGGTGTGCGTGGGACCGGCGTCACTGCAGGGTCGGTGAGCGAGATTCCTGGCCACACGAGTGCGTCCGGGGTGATGTGATGGTTGGACAGCCAGGGCCAGAGTCCCTTGTTCCGCAACGTTGCGGCGCGGGCGATGAAGAGCCGGTCGTGGGTGTCGTCCTCGGCGAGCGCGCCGCGCAGGAACCGGGCAAGTGCTTCCTGGTCGGTCCGCTTCACTTTTCCGCGCCCCTCGGCCAGAGCCGCAGGAAGCAGTTCGAGGGGGATCTCCGGTTCGACGGGGTGGTTCTGGCTGGGGATCAGCTGACCGGTCGCGGTCCCGTCGGTACGCATCCGCAGCAGCATCGGAACGAAGTATGGGCCCGCGTGGGCCAGCCACAGCGCGGCGACTTCCAGTGGCGCGGTGCCGGACAGCGGCGGCAGCGCGGGGAGGCGGCCCAGCTGCCTCAGCAGGTCCCACAGCGCAGCAGTGACACGCTCGATGTCCTGCTTGCGTACCTCGGTGTTCTCGAAGGGGTGCAGGCCGGAGCTCTTCGCGTCCGGGTTGGGGTCACGGTTGACGGGTTTGACGATCTGGACGAGCCGGTTGCAACGCGGCGGCAGAGCGTTCTTCAGCGGCTTCTTCGGGTCCTCCAGCCGGGCGGCCTTGTAGTAGCCCGGGCCCTCCAGCTCGATGAGGCAGCCGACCGGCCGGTCCTCGGGAGGGAACGCGTCCTGCCAGATCCGGGCGCGTTCCTGGAGGGCGGCCTGGCGGGCCTGGCGGCGTTTGTCCGGGTCGCTGTCGGTGGCTCTGGGCCAGCCGGCCAGCAACAGACCAGGCTTGACCAGACGCAGCCGGACACTGAACTCCTCGCCGCGGTAGCGGCTGGTGGTCGCGTCGCCATCGTGGACAGGGGTGTGCTCCAGGCCCAGGACCTGGGTGAGCACGGTGTGGACGGCGTCGGCGGTGCGCGGCGTCGCGTGCCACAGCTCGATCGGATACTCCACGCCCACCCGGGCGCGCTTTTCCGGCAGCCGCTGCGAGCGTGGCTTCACCTGAGCCGCCGGGGTGACCGGCACGAGGTGGTGTTCGTCGAGGACCGGGGTCAGGGCTTCGAAGACAGTCAGGTGGTCGATCGGCTGGAAGCCGGTCCCGACGGGATGCCCGCCGGCCTCCCTCACTCCGTCGTCGTTGTCCTCGTCGTCCTTGAAGTAGTTGTAGCCAGTGCTGTGCTGCAAGAACGCCTGAGGTTTGGGTGCTTGATCGTCTCCGCTCTCGGGCCGGGAGGCGAAACTGGCCGGGTCTTTGCGGACCTGGTCCGGCAAAGGGAACAAATCTGCACTGGGGAGGCGTGACAGGATCCGCGGCAGGCCAGGCTTCCACGTCCACCGCATGTCGTCCCGCGCCCCGGTCACGGTGACCGGGGCGCGCAGCAGCGTGTCCCGCTCGGCACCGCGCAGCACGCCGCTCGGTGCGTGCAGCAGCATGGTGGCGGTCGCGGGCTCGTACTGGCTGCGCCGTGGGATGTAGGCGGGCTGGGTGGCGGCCATGCGCGTGACGTGCGGGACCACGCGCAGCAGCAGCCGTTCGTCGTGGGGGAGTGTCACCACGTTGAAGCGCAGGTAGTGCGTGCTGTAGCCCTGTTCCCCGCCACGTGAGAGGCGGGTCGGCGGCCACAGGAACACCGACCGGTCACCGTCGGGCGAGGCCGGTCCCATGATCCACGAGGATCCCTGGTCGGTGTCGCGGCCGCCCAGTTTTCGGCCTTCGTCGACCCAGCTGGCGGCAAGGAAGGTCGCCAGCATTTTGTAGGCGGCCTCGCTGGGTTCGGCGGTGCCGTTCGGCCGCACGCCGCGTTCGAGCAGGTCCGGCCGGATCGGCTTCCACTGCAGCTGCAGCGCCTCGTCGATGATCCCGCCCCAAGGGACGTCGGCCTGGTGGGGGGCGACGTGTCCGCACACCCAGGCCTCCAGCGCGAGTGCCACCACGGTGGTGTCGGCAAGCGGGCGCACTGCCCGGAGCCAGGTGGTGGAGCGCAGGTCGGTGGCAACGGCCAGCAGCTGCGGCTCCAGCTCCAGCAGCAATTCTGTCAGCGCCCACGTCGGCAGGCGGTCCTTGCGGCGCGCTTTGGGATTGGAGGCCCAGGCTCGCTCCAGGCGGGGGAGTAGGGCGGTGGGGAATGCCGCGCTGTGCAGCTCGTACGGCCACCACCCGTCCGGCTTCGCGGCGAACAGCGGGAACTGGATCCCGCTGAAGGAGATCCTCGGGCGTTTCGGTCGCTCGGTCATCTGCCCCAGTCCATGGTCTCGAAGAGGTTGTCCAACAGGCCCCAGGTCGCACTCGCGATCTCGTGCTCCAGCTGCCGCTGAGATGGCGCACCCGGCTCCGGGGCGTCGAGCAGGCGGTTGATCAACTGACGGCCGGCAACCAGCACGCTGGTGCGGTCGGTGTCCTCGGCTTTCTCGCGCAGATTGGCGGCCCGGGGCGCGAACGCGGCGTCGATGAGGTAGATCCGGGTCGGCACGTTGCCGCGGATTGTGCGTCCGAGCGTCTGGTACAGCTGCACCATTAGATCGCTGACGAACGCCCGCCGCAGGTCGAGGCGGGCAAGGCGGGAGAAGAACAGCGGCTGTCCCATCAAGGTCAGCCACAGACCGCGGGCGTTGGAGCGCAGCAGTCGGGCCTGCTTGGCCAGGTCCGCACCCGGGACTAGTCCGTCCGCCGGGTCCAGCAGCCGCTGCATCGCGTACTGGTTGAGAACAGCGAGGGGGAACGACAGGTCGTCGGCGGGCGGGTGCAGCCTGGCGAGGTAGAACAAGGCGCCGAAGGCCGCCACCCCGTGCTCGTTGAGGACGTTGTGGCCGCGCTGCAGCGATCCCTCCGGGGCGAGCATGACATCGGCGTCGGTTGCGGCGAAGCGTCCGATCCGCCGGTAGGCCAGCCCGTACCGGCCGGGCGCGGCGGAGTCGGGTGTGACGTGACGGGCCGCCAGGCGGGTTTTGAGGTTCATGTGCACTGCGCACGCGGCCGCGTCCTTGCCGCTGAGGGTGACGAACGCGAGCCGCTGACGATCGGGGTCGAGCCGATCACGCACCTGGTCGACCAGCGACCTGGAAGCCCCGGGTGCAGGGTTGCAGATCGCGTCCAGGATGTCGCGCAGCCCGTCCTCACGCTGTTGGCGGCCACCGGCGCCGGATACGAAGACGCCCTTGTGATCGCCCAGGCGGTACTGCGGCCGAAACAGCATCCGGCTCTGGCGCAGCGCCTGCGCGCACGCTTCGGGCTCGCGCAGGATCAGCTGCGGGGCGATGTCCACGTGGTAGCGCGCTGAGCCGGGCATCCAGCTCGTGGCGGAGGTGAGTACTACGTTGGGGCCCTCGATCCCCTCGCACCCCAGCAGGTCGTGCAGATGGTAGAGCAGCCAGCGGCCCACTCCGCGCAGCCACAGGATCTCCAGCGAACCGCTGCTGTTGTCCCGGTTGGGTTTCCACTGCAAGGCCAGCATGTTGCCCATGGCCTGCTCCGGCACGAGCATCTGCAGGTCGGGCGGTGGCTGGTGCTTGAAAAAGCTGTCGGCTGCCTCCATCGGCATCTGTTTCTGTACCGCGGGCAGCAGCGAGTTGGCGCCGAAGAAGCTCGTCGTGATCCGTGCCGCCCAGATGCCGGCCATGAGCAGCCGTACCAGCTGTGGGAGCAACTGCTCGACCCAGTCGCTGATGTCCCCCTTTTCATTCTTCGGCGCGTGGTCAAGCAGCCACTCCTCCGCTGCTTCTGCGGCGGACCACTCGGTGTCGTAGCCGGCCGTCATCGCGGTCAGCAGGCGGTCCAGGTGACCGGGAGGTGCTTTGAACGGATCCCGGGCCAACGGTGCGAAGAACGCGTCGAAGAACCGGTCCGCGGCCTCTTCCTCTTCTGCCTGCTCTGGCCTCTCCCTCAAGGTGGTGATCCCGTGCAGGGATCTGGCCAGTCGGCTCAGCAGCGAAAAGCCGCTGAACGGGCCCTCTGCGGCGATCTCCGCCAGCAGGTCCTCCCCACCCTGATTCCTGCCGCCTCCTTCTTTGCTCTTCCTCTTGTTCTGTTTGTCCGGTGGCGTCACCAGCAGGGGGTACAGGCCGGCCAGCGCCTGGTAGTGCCGCAGCATGTGGCCCTGGTAGCGGCGTACATCAGGGTGGGTCAAAGGCTGGTGCCAGGCGGCGTCGAGACTGTCATGGCAGGCGATCGCCGTGCGGGCGCTCCAGCCACCGGGGAAAGTGAGTGGCTCTTGCAGCAGGAACCGCTGGTCGAAATCGCCCATCACCTTGTCGGCCTCGTCGACCAGCAACAGGCCCAGCTCATGCTGGATCGCCTCGATCTGCCGCGCCTGGTAGGAAGAGCCCTCCATCCGGCTGCTTACCAGACCAGATGATGTCATCACCCATACCTGCGCGTCGGGGACCGCGCGCGTCGCAGCCTGCTGCGGGCACACATGCGTCAGCGGGCAGTCGTGCAGCTCGCGCTTCTTCGGCAGCTTCAGCCGCCCGCGGCAGGGGAAGTCCTCCTCCCGCAAAGGCGCGTCACCGCGCCCGGCTCCGGTACGCAGTGGCTCGAGCAGGCACATAGAGGTGGTGAACTCCGCCGCCGGATCCAGCTCCGCACCGGGCAGGGCCTGTCCGCCGTCCACGTCGTACAGCTGGTCGCGCCAGTAGCTCTCCACGTGACGTTCGCGGGTAGTCCGGCCGATGAGCGGCACCGCGCGGATCCCGAGCGCGCGCAGGAACCGCACCTTGGCCAGCGCGGCACTGATCGACGGCATCACGTATCCCACCCGTAGCCCACGCCGGACACCGATAAACCCCAGCCCGTCCAGCAAGGTGCTCTTGCCCGCGTTCATCAGCCCGACCGTATGGGCGATCCCGTCGACGGCGAACACCCCCAGGCCATCGACGAGACGCTCACCTGCTTCGTCGACACGCGAGAACGTCATGCTCTGAAAGCGCCGCTCGAAGTTGCGGTCACTGATCTCCGGATGCGCCTCCAGAGCCCGGTCCATCTCTTTGAAGGCCTGCGCCAGATCGTCCCGGGTGACGGGGAACGGTTGCCGTACCCGGCTCGCGCGCGCAGCGAGCCGGGTCGCCGGTGGGGCAGCCGGAACCCAGGACGGGATCCGTAGGCTTTCGACCGCTCCGTCGCGCCGTTTGAAGAAGCACGCGGCGCCTGGCGGCACCGGTTGATGTTCCGGACCGACGGCGTAGGGAACCGCGTCGGTGAGCGCAGCCTGGTAGACACTCTCTCGCTGCGGAAGATGCGGCGAGGGATACCGCTCGAAGAGCGTGCCGCTGAGGATCCGATGCCCGGGTGGGCCGGAGGTGGTGAACATCCGCAGCTCGACCGGGACTTTGCGGTATTCGTTCAGCCGCTCGCGCCACTGGCCGCCGCGCGCTGCGTCTCCCATCCGAAGCCGCGCCCTCCGGGCGACCTCCAAACCGCCTGGGCCCAGGTCTGCATAGTGGTTCAGCGCTGTCCACAGGGCGCCGACCGCCTGCCCGGCCAAATGCTGGTCCAGGTAGAACAGTCCCAGTTCGAGCTGGCAGAACTCCGCTGGCGACAGGTCACCCAACCGGGCGTCGAGACCGGTCTCCTGCATATCGGTGACCAGGTCCTCGTACCACTGCGAGCCCATCCTCACCACGGTGTGCCACCAAGAGCCCGGACGCGGGCCTTCGAGACGAAGTCACCCTCGGAGACGACCCGGACGCCGTCGCTACGGCCCTGCATCTCCCGCTTGAGGTCATCGACATAGTGCTTCTGCTCGAACCGGTGCCAGGGCAGGATCAAGAACCGACGCCCAGCCCGCATGCGCTGGTTCCATGTGAACGAGCGCCCCAGCATCGTCGCGCTCGTGCAGTCCTTGGCGTCCCCGGCCCACCACTCGGACTGGTCCGGATCATCCGGCGCGGCCGGATCGGGAAACTCCACGGCTACGTCGCAGGCATCTATGCCCGGCCACCTGTGCAGCCGCGCACGGCCTTCGGGCAGATCCCCGAGCGCATCGAACAGGCGCTTTTCCACCAAACCCGGGTCGTGCATGCAGACCCGCACTCCGCGGTGCTGCACGTAGTAGCCCTCCAGCACCTTCAGCCGCCTCATGATCGGAACCCCGGCACAACCGGGCGTCCCACACACGTCAACGCCCTCATGCAAAGGGTTGCCGCAGTCGTTACAGACCCGGCACGAAGCGACCCCGCCGGTCTTGCGGTACTGGTAGGCAGCGTCGAAGAAGTCCCGCACATACAGGCGACCGTGACGGTCCACCGCCTTGAACCGCCCCGTGAGCTTGTTCAGCTCGAGGTCGGATACCACCGGGGCCTCGATCAGGAACAGCCGCAGCGCCACATAGGCCTGCTGGACCTCCTCCTCCGTACGCCCGTGCATCTCCGCCGCAATCTGCAGCTTCGCGAACGCCCGGTTCTCCGTAAGCTCCGCCTCGGCATCCGACTTCGGCGCAAGCCGCGCCGCCTCGTCCGCGAACGCCGACAACTCTTCGCCGTCGATCAACAAGCTCTCTGCGTCGCTGCCAGAGACATCCAGCTGCACAGGCCAGTGCCCCAACGGCCGACGGCACCAGGCGAATACCACCATGTCGCTGACCGGAGGATCGATCCCCTGCTCCAGCGCACGCCACCACAACCGGGTCATGCCGCTGCGCCAGGCCAGCGGAAGCAGGCCAGTCGTGGGCTCAGCTCCCTCGCAGACACGCTGGCGCTCCCACAGGATCCGTGCCAGGCCAGCTGCCAGCAGTTTCAACGTCATGTAGTCGTCGGCGATGTTGCTGCCGACCTCGGCCAGCCGCTCGTGGGCTGCCTGGTGCACCGTCACCCGCGCACCGTACACACACGCTGACGAAGAGCAACGTTTCTGTTGACTGCAGGTCACCCTTTGGAGTGTTGGGACCTAATGTGCGCAAGGGGGAGTGTGGTAGAGCAACATTGGCCGAGCCCGCCTGACGCGCAGCTCCGGGTTCCGCCTCACTCCTCCCGGGCGCGTCCCTGCCCGTCTGTGTACCGCGGCCGCGCCCTCGCCGCCCCACTTCCACCCACATCACCCTCACGCGTTACAAAAAACCACCCCGGTTATGTACCGGAGGGCTAGACTCACCCTCAAGGCGTTACACCCCTGTGCGGCGTGTGGCCGACCGCTGCGCGCCTGCCCTCCGCCGGCCCCGGCCGCCGCCCGCGGCCCGCCCCACCCCACCCCGCCCTGCTTCTGCTGGAGTTGCCCGTGTCCTCCTCGCGTTCCGCCTCCGCCGCCAAGACCGGGGCAGCTACGGGCCTCCTGCTGCCGCCCGCCGACGACCCGGTGTGGGGGAGTGTGCCGCTCGCGCTGCGTCAGAACCTGTCCGTGCACGCCCACCGCCTGGTGAACCCGCCGCGCGGGGGGCTGGCGGAGAAGTCCGGCCGCCCGCTGCGCCTGGCGCTGAATGCCGCCGCGAATATGCGTACGACCGGCCCTCACTGGCACGTGCTGCTCACTGCCCCCCGTACCGCGTTCGGCGGCCCCACCAGCGACCGCGCCGGGCGGGCCTACGCGCTGCTGCAGCAGGTCGTCGTCGACTACCTGCGCCCCGCCCTGGCCGCGCCGCCCGGAGCGAGCGGGAAGGCCCCGGCCGAGCAGCCCCCGGCAGCCCCGGCCCCCGCCTCCACCCCGGCCGCTCCCGCAGCCGTCCCGGCCAAGCCCACCGCCGCGCCGGAGTCCGCCGACGGCTTCCTCCCCGATCCCGCTGCCGCTCCCGACACGGTCGTGGCCACCGGACCCGAGGGCGGCGCCGTCGAGGAGGCACCCAACCCCCTTCCGGCCGCCGACAAGTCGGCCGCCGACGAACTGGCGGCCGGTGAGCTGGCCGGCGCCCTGCACGAGATCACCGAACACCGCACCGTCCTGGTTCTCACCAGCCCCCACCCGGACGCCGCCCACACCGCCCTCGCCCAGCACCTGCCCGCCGCCGGCCTGCCGGCCGTGTCCGTGGCCGGCGAAGACCGCGCCTCCCTGGCCCGCGCCCTCTACACGCAGCTGGGCCTCGGCCGCCGACAGCGACGGCCCCACGCCCTGAAAGACGCCGAAGACCTGATCGTCGCCGAACTCAAGCGAGCCCCCCGCCTCATCATCGCCACCACCGCCCCCGGCCTGCGCGCCTCCGCCCTCCAACTGCTCTACAGCCTGCGGGCGCGCGAGAACTTCGCGCTGGTCCTGATCGGCGACACCAACCTCACCACTCTCCTGTCGCGTTCGGACATGGCGAGCCTGAACTCCCGCGTGCCCCTCCGGCACCACGTAGCGCCGACATCCCCGGACACCCCCGCGCCGAGCGGTACAACTCCGGCCGAGCAGCAGGACCCCCTCCCCTCACCGTCACAGCCGGCACCCGCCGAGCCCGCCACCACCCCGGCACCGCCCGACACCTCCCCGCCCGCCGGCCCGGCACCCGCCGACCCCGCAGCCCCTGCCGCGGTCACCGGCGACGCGGTCACCGGCGACCCGCGGACCGCCCCAGAACCCGCCGACACCGTCCACGGCGAGGAACTGGCCGACCACGTACGGGAGATCGCCCGGGCCCGCGCCATCCTGACCGTCACCGGCCCCGACGCCACCACCGTGCACACCGCCCTCACCCGCACTCCCAGCCTCCCGAACCTTCCAGCCGTGCACACGGGCGGCAAGGACCGTTCCTCCCTGGTACGCGACCTGTTCGTACAGCTCGGCCTGGACCAGCGCGTGCCACAGCCCGGCACGCTGCGGGCCACCGAGGACCTGATCGCCGCCGAACTGCGCCGCGCCTCCCGGCTGGTCATCGTGCCAAAGGCCCACGAACTGCCCACCGCGGCCCTGCGCATGCTGTACGACCTGTGGTCGGCCGAAAACTTCCCGCTGGTCCTGGGCGGCGACGACCGCCTCGACGACGTCCTTCAGCGTCGTGCCCTGGCGAGCCTGAGCTCGTGCGTGCTCCTGCACCACCACCTGGACCCGGCCGGCGAAGACGCCCCCGTCTCCACCCCGGCCGACGGCCCGAACGCCGCCGCCCTCGTGCCGCCCGCTCCCGAGCCCGGGGCGACCGCCGCACCGTCCGCAACCGGCCCGGAACCTGCCACCGCGCCCCCCACCCCGACCACACCCTCCGCCCCAGACCGGGCCACCGGACCGCTCCCCGCCACCGACGCACCCACAGCGCCACAAGAACAACCCGCCCCCCGGGCCGCCGACACCGCCCCGGCCCCCAGCCGGCCCGCCGTCCCGCCCTCCCACGGCGCCGCTAAGCCGCCGGCCCCCGCCACGCCGGCGCCCGCCGCCGACTCCGACCAGCCTGCGACCACCACAACCGAACCGGCCCCGCCGCCCGGCAAGACCAAGGCCGTCCCGGGCAAGACCCCCGCCACGCTCCACCAGGCCCGCGCCGCGCTGCCCGACCTGATCCGCGCCGCCGCCGACGGCACCCCCACCCCCCTCACCCGCGAAGACACCGACCACGCGCTCCTGACCACCCCCGACGCCGCCACCACCCTGGGCTGGGACCTCGAGCACGCGCCCGCCCACGGGATCGCCGACGCCCGCAAGAAGCTCGGCGACCTCATCCACGAAGCCGCCCAGGGCCACCCCCAGGTCCTGCGCCGCCACACCACCCCCGTCGCCGTGCTGCTCCCGGCCACCCCCACCGGCACCCCCCACCCGCCGACGACCCCCGCCCCCGCCACCGCGGCGCCCCCGGCCACCGCTGCCGTCCCGCCTACCGGGCCCGCGCCCCTTGCGGAGCCCGACGGTCCCGCCCCGACCGGCGCCGAACCAGCACCGTCGCCCCAGCCCGCCCGTACGGCCGCGGCCGACACCGCCCCGGCGTCGGCCGAACCGAACGACCCGACCCCGTCCGAACAGCGCCCCCACCCGGCCCCCTTCACCCCGGCCGCCGACCCGAAGACCGCGCCCGACACCACCGATGACACCCCCGCGGCCGCCGCCCTGCACCACGTGCCGCCCACCGACACTGCCCCCGCCCACACCGGCGTCCCGGCCGCGCCACGCGCCTCACGCCGCCTCGCCCCCCTCGGCGAGGCCTTCGACACCGTCCTGGCCCCCACCACCCCGGACACCGAACCCGCCACCGACACAGTCGCGTCCCCGCGCGGCCTGTCCACCGGCATCCCCAGCCTCGACCACGCCCTCGGCGGCCTCCAGCCCGGCCGCTTCTACCTCGTCGCCGCCGCCCCCGGCACCGGCGGCAGCCTCCTCGCCACCACCGCAGCCCGCACCACCGCCCTCGACCACCACCAGCCCGTCCTCTACGCCGCCTCCGGCCTCACCCGCGCCGACATCGCCGCCCGCATCGTCGCCGCCCACCTCACCGTCGACTACCGCCGCCTGCGCGCCGGCCAGCTCACCGACACCGAACAGGCCGACGTCGCCGCCCTCCACCACGACCTGGCCGCCGCTCCCCTCTACATCGACGACGGCACCGACCTCACTGCAGCTGCCATCGCCGAGACCATCGCCGACCTCACCGGCACGGCCCTCCTCGTCGTCGACCGCCTCCAGGCCGCCGACGACCCCCACCTGCCCCTGTCCGGCCCCCGCCTCCGCGACGCCGCCCAGACCCTCGCCCACCTCGCCCGCACCCACCACCTCCCGGTCCTCGCCGCCCTCGACACCGACCACCCCGACCTGATCAACACCCTCGGCCTCGACACCGTCCTGCACCTCACCCCCGACCCCGACCACCCCCACCACCGCGTCCAACTCGCCATCACCGAACGCGACCTCGGACTCCAGACCACCCTCACCCTCCACGCCGACCGCGCCCACGCCCGCCTCACCGACCCCACCGACTTCGACCCCTACGCCCACGACCCCGAACCCCCCGAGCAGACCGCCCCCGAGCCCACCCCCCAGGCCCCCGCCGCGCCCGGAGCCTCCGCCTGGCCGCCCGTAGCCGTCCCCGGCCGCTCCGCACCCCCCGCAACCAGCGCGCCGACCAGCACCCCGCACACACCCGCGCCAGAACCCACTCCAGACCCTGCGGCCACCACCAGCGACCCGACGCCGCACCACACCCAGCCGCCACGCACCACCGCCAGCAGCGGCACCTACGCCGGCCGCGACTACTCCCACTACACCGGCCAGATCACCCGCGCGGTCGACCAGGCCCTCCAGGAGCACGACGGCGACGTCGAAGCCGCCACCGCCGCCCTGGTGAAAAAGGCCGTGCCCGACGCCATGGCCCTTTTCAAAGAAACCCGCGTCGGCTCGAATTACGACCACACCGTCTATCCGGAACTCCTCGAAATTCTCCGAAAAAAGACCAAGGACGGCTCAGACGAAATCTGGGAAGGACGCCACAACTGGACCAACACCCACCTCACCGACCAACTCAACGCCGGCGCCCTGGACCCCGTCACCGTCGTCGCCCTCGACACCAACGCCTCCTTCATGTCCGCCTTCAAGACCCACCTGCCCATCGGCGCCCTCAGGCACAACCCCCACGGCGGCTTCGACCCCAAACTCTCCGGCGTCCACCTCCTCACCCAGCGCCCCACCTGGCACCACCCCCACCTCCCCGACCCCATCGGCAACCGCCGCGAGACGGGCCCCGTCGTCCTCACCGAGGCCACCATCCGCCTCCTCATCCGCTGCGCCCGCTACGACCTGTGCGACCAGCCGGTGATCGCCGAGAGCTGGACCAGCGGCGCCAGCGAAGGCCTGCTGGAGAAATTCCGCCGCGTCCTCACCGAAGCCCGCCACACCGCCCTGGAACGCGAAGCCGCCGGATACGCCGACGGAACCGTGGCCGTCGAATACGTCAAGGCCATGTACTCCAAATTCACCTCCACCCTCGGCGAATCCAACGCCAACCTCGAAATCCGCCGACCCGAGTGGATGCACATCATCCGCTCCCAGGCATTCGCCAACCTCTGGTACAAAGCCCACCGCGCCCACAAAGAAGGCCTCACCGTCGTCCGCCTCCGCGGCACGGACGAACTCCACGTCACCGGCGGAGACTGGCGTACCGTATTCACTGAAGGCCGCAGCCCAGTTGAAATGAAACCCAAGGACCAGTACACCCTGCCGAGGAAGACCACCGCCTGATGTCCACCGACGGATGGAAAAACTTCGGAAAATACGGGGCCAACCGCGACCCCGGAAACATCCACGGCAAATACGCCCTCGGCCGCGCCCTCGAAGACGCCCTGGAACGCATGATCATCCACGGCGGCATCAGGTCCCCCGCCAGCACCCGCCGCGGCCTCATGGCACGCATGAACTACCTCACCACCACCGGCGGCGGCGCCCAGGCCATGGCCGAAGCCGGCATCACCGCCACCCGCCCCACCATCCGCGCCTGGACCAGAGGCACCCAACACCCCCGCCCCGAGAACCAGGAAGCGATCGACACCGCCTACTGGAACCTGCGCGCCACCAACATCCTCAACAACCCCGGCGCCCTGAAACAGCACCTCAACCGCGGTGGCCACGGCACCGAAGTGGAGATCCACCCCATCAACCAGGACGTCGTCGAGGCACCGCGGCGCCGCAGCAACCTGCGCGTACGCCGCTTCCAAGTCCGTTACATCTGGGATGACGCGGTCGACGCCTTCGTCGCCGGCGACGTCGCCGGGCTCGAAGAGATCTGGGACGGCATCATCGGCGAGCTCGACTCCGACTGGGGCGCCTACACCTACGTCTCCCACATCGGCCTCGGCGCCTGACCGGCCGGGCCGGCCGCCTCCAACCGGCCGGCCCGCAAATTCCCACCCCCGGCGCCCTCCTCACGCCCTTCCTCGCACTGCAGAAAGACCTCACCACCGGAAAGCACGAAAGACAGACCTAGCAATTCGCCACGCTCCGGGATGAGAATTTAGACGGCAGAGAAGGCCGGTACGTAACATATCCCCCCCGGCAACAGCGTGAGAATGTAACGCCATTCGCAAACCCAGGTACATAATCAACGCCTACCCCCGATACCCCGTTGTTCCAATTGCTAGAATTAGCAAGAGGTCTAGACCTCTACGAGAGAGGGACTGTAACGACGAGTCACCGTTACAGAACTTGCGCGGTACACAACGGCGTGACATAATCAGGTACACAAGACGCCGAAACCGGGAGCCCGACACGATGTGCAAGTGCGGATCAGACACCTACACGAGCCACGTGGAGCGCACCAGCAAGGGCTACCCGGCTCACGTCTACACCGGCCACTACTGGGCCCCCAGGGATGACCGGTAGGGCGAGCTCGCAGTACGCGGCCGGCACCGCAGACGCCGACTCAGCGCTCCCGAAAGATGTAACGTCACCCCCGGAGTGCCACCCCACCTCCACCTAGCCAGCGCTCTTGAGTCGCGGAGCGACGTTACAACTTTCCGTCGCGTAGTGACGGCGCGTCATGTCTCCGGAGGAGACGG